>JBEKTD010000005.1:0-207532 GCA_049516395.1 Sedimentisphaerales bacterium
TCAGTTCCTGCCGGTCAGACGAAACTGACGATTACGACCTCCGGTGGTAGCGGCGACTGCGATATCTATGTGAAGTTTAATGGTACGCCATCTACGAGCACTTATGATTATAAATCCAGCCTAAACGGCAACAACGAAACTATCACCATCAATAATCCTGCCTCCGGGACATGGTATATTATGCTTTACGGCTATACCGCCTATTCAGGATTGTCCCTCCTTGCACATTATGAAGCGGCAGCATCTTATGTAACACTGAATGACGGTCAGACAGTAACAAACATTTCAGGATCAAACCATAGTGTAGCGTATTACAGAATTTCAGTTCCTGCCGGCCAGACGAAACTGACGATTACGACCTCCGGTGGTAGCGGCAACTGCGATATCTATGTAAAGTTTAATGGTACGCCATCTACGAGCACTTATGACTATAAATCCAGCCTGAGCAACAACAATGAAACCATCACCATCAATAATCCTGCCTCCGGGACATGGTATATTATGCTTTACGGCTATGCCGCCTATTCTGGCTTGTCTCTGCTTGCACATTATGAATCTGCTGTTACGCCGCCTGCCGAAACAATATTAACGAATGGTCTGGTTGTTACAGGTTTGGCAGATACTACTTTGGGAGGTCAGAAGTTCTTTAAAATTAATGTCCCTGCCAATATGACCACGCTGAAAATAAAAGTTTCTGGCGGTATCGGCGATTGTGACTTGTATGTTAAACGTGCTTCAAGGCCTACTATTTCAGTTTATGATTACAAATCTTGTACACTTGGAAATGAGGAGACAGTAACGAAAATAGATCCTCTCTCTGGCGATTGGTATATTATGCTCAGGACATATTATCCTTATTGGAATGTTTCGCTTTGCGCGAGTGATTTCAAACTCGAACAGGGCGATTTGCTTCTGAGGAAAGGAACAGACGTAATTTCTATCGCAATTGTGCTGGCCGAGATCTCGCAGTTGGGAACTACTGCCAAATATTCTCACGCTGCTATATATGTTGGCAAAGACTCTTACGGTATTTCCAATGTTGCTGAAATGTTATCTGATGGTAAGAAAATAAATACTTTAAGCAGTTTTATTGACTCGGCTGAAAAGGTGGATGCTAAGCGTCTTGTAGGTATTGGCACCTTTGGAACCATCGTTGCAAACAAAGCACAAGCATATTCAGTGCCATACGCAACTGAGCAAATAAAAGTTCTGCTCGATGTGGCTGCGTGCATTAATAGTGATAGGTGTCCTGTAGATCTTAACGGACTACTTAATAATGCCGACACTGCGGCGGGAGGAAAAAAGAAGATGATTTGCTCTGAAATGTGCGCGTGGGCTTATTATGATGTAAATCCATCACTGGCTGTTTCGGTGACACCGTGGCCCAAAATGGTATCGTGGGGTATTTCTACCTTATCCAGGAACAGGCTTTATGACTATACAACGCCAAACATGCTTTATCTAAGTCCGAGTTTTACTTCTGTAGGAAGTGTCAAATAGTGCCCATAAGGTATATGGGCGAATGTTTCGGCAATTGCCCATACACTTAATTTATTGCTCAATAAAGAACAACGCGAGGAGCGAATTAAAAAAACTTAATGGTATTCATATGGGCACAATAAAATGGCCGTTGGTTTTTGCGGGTTTGCTGGTAATTATTAGTGTTTACGGTCTGGCCATATTTCGTTATTATCAGTCTCAGCCCGAACAAAAATTCTCAGAATCGAATGTGGCCAGCTCCACACAAAATCAAAATTTTTCGATACCTGGGGTAAACTCAGACGAGAAGCAAATTTCTTTGGCCAAGACAGATTCCAATCAGGAAAGTTCAGTTGATACCCCCAAGCCAGTTTTTCCTGAAAAAACCTCTATTAAAATCCTTGTTGAGGGTATAATTTCAGCGATGGCGTCCGGGGATGGGGGGAAAGTAGATGATTACTATGAAAAGTTAGTACAGCGCGGGGACGAATCCGTTTCCGCAATGTTAGAACTGCTTGTAAATAATTCTGATCCCAATGTACAAATTACGGCTGCGGACATTCTATCGGAAATCGGAACACCATCGGCCATATCGGAATTAATACACGGTACTGAGGATGTTAAAGATGCCGAGTTGAAAGAAGAACTTTCAAAGCTAATCGGCAATGTCGATAACCATAAATGCTGGCCGGTACTCCGAGATGCTGCGTTAACTAGCGAAGATCCTGCCGTGCTCAGAGGTACTCAAAAGGCAGTTAGTACTCTTGCAGAGGAAAATATCATCCAGGATCTCTCGGCCAGCTACGGAACATCTGAAGATTCTGAAACTAAATCAAGAATCGCCAATTTGATCGGCTCAATTCGTAACACAGATGCCGCCCCGAGCTTGAAGGAAATAGCCCAAGCTGAGTTACCGGTTGGTGACAGTGTTCTTCTGCAAGCGGCATTAAATGCACTTGCAGGAATTGGTTCAGGTGATTCCACGGATTTCCTGCTTCAGGTACTTTCCAGTGATTCGCCAGAGAAGGTGTATGCAGCAAGTGAAGCGATTGAAAAAGTCAGGACTGATGAGGCAAGGTCTGCTCTGCTTACCGCAATCCAGAATCCTAAAAGTGGTCTTAATGAAATCGCCACAATTGTGGCAATCAATTCTTTGGCAAATTTTCCGGACGAAGAGGTATGCCAAATTCTCGAGGAGTTTGCTAAGAACGAAGATAAAGCAGGTCAAACCGCTCATGATGTTCTAAATCGCATTAAACCTGACAATAAGGAGTAATTAGAGTGTGTTTCTTTATTGACCCGCTGTGCTCTTAAAGCGGCGTAATTTTAAGGTACTGTTATTTTTTCGGCAGGGTGATTAAGCAATTGATGATTTGCGATTGCGGATTTACTAGGTCCCCGGCAGAAAATCCCCAGATGTTTTGTGTTTTCTTGCGCCCCTTCGACAAGCTCAGGGCGGGCTTTTCGCAGCAAACTACTTTAATGGCAAATGAATCGTAAATGTTGTTCCTTTGCCGGGGTGGGAATCGACGGTGATTGAGCCGTGGTGAGCGTCGATGACTTTTTTGCAAAGCGAAAGGCCGAGGCCTGTACCGGTTCGACCTTGCTCACCGCCGGCGGACCCAGTGATTTTTTTGTGCTTCGTGGTGAAAAACGTATCGAATACCCTGCTCAGTTCCGATTGCTCTATGCCGCAGCCCGTGTCGCCGATTTTTATTAGAATACTGTCATTGTCCGCCTGAGCGGAGATAGTGAGTTTTCCGCCGTGGGGGAGCATCGCCTCGCGGGCGTTCAGAACGAGGTTCATAATCGCCTGCTGCAACTGGACGGGCGAGGCGTAAACCTGCAAGCCATCGCTGACTAATATCTCAACTGTTATCCCGTCTTTTGTGAAATCCCTGCAAAGGCAATCGAATACCGAGTTGACCATCGGCAGCAGGGGGGTTTCGATTTTTTCACCGCAGCCGGCTTTGGCTAACGAGAGGATGCTTTCCATTACCTTTCCGGCCTGGCGGCAATTTTTGGCGGTACTGCGAAGGGTGCGTTCAGCAAGCTCTTTGTCGTCTATGTGTTTGAGCGATAACTCCGCGTAATTGGTCAGGGGGGTAAGGAGATTATTGATTTCGTGGGCGAGCATCGCGGTGGCGGAGCCGAGATTTGCCAGGGCTTCGAGCTGCACCATATCCTTTTCGAGCGACTCATTGCGTCGCTGCTGCTGGGCCAATTGGCCGTGAATTGCCCTGCGTTTTGCGATAATACTTGTCAATGCCGAAGCCCTGGGGTAAAATTGCATTTAAAGCGTTAACGTACAAATATATCGACCTTTTTCTTGTTCTTTCTTGAACCCGAACGTATGAACGAGCAGAGAATACTTGAAGAGCTTGTGATGCTTCTTGAGAGCAATGGTGTGGCGATTCGTCGTGAGCCGCTTGCGGGCGGGGCAGGGGGGTTGTGCACCATCAGCGGCAGGCATATATTCTTTCTCGATACGCAGGCATCGTCGGTTGAGGTGGCGTCCGCCGCCGCGGAAGCGGTCGCGAAGCTCATTGATATCGAGAGCATTTATCTTCGTCCGGAAATACGCCAGTTTATCGAGTCGAACGGGTCATCGATTAAGGAATGATGACAATGGCTAAATCCAGAAAAGTCGCGATAATGGTTGCTGAGCAGTATCAGGTCACCGAAATCTGGTACCCTTACTACCGGCTGAAAGAAGCGGGGTTCGACTGCGATTTTGTCGCAGCAGAGGCGAATAAGGAATATCCGTCAAAAGAAGGGTATCCTTGCAGGTCAACGGTGGCCGCCAAAAACGCAAAAATCGACGATTACATCTGTATGATTGTACCGGGCGGGTTCGCACCTGATTTTATGAGAAGAAGCGACGATATGATAAAGTTCGCCAACGATATGGTGAACGCTGGCAAGATAATAGCCGCTATATGTCACGGGCCGTGGCTTTTGTGCAGCACCAAAATTCTCAAGGGCAAAACAGCGACGTGCTTTATGGCGCTTCGCGATGACGTGAAAAACGCGGGCGCAAAATACGTTGATGAGGAATGTGTCGTCGATGGCAACCTGATTACCTCCAGAAAGCCGGATGATTTGCCGGCGTTCTGCGCGGCGATACTAAAAGCGATTGGTAAATAAACTTTTAATTCGGCGGAGTTACTTACTATGACAAAGAAAAAACTCAATAACCAGCCAAATAATAAAACGCCCGTCATTCTCATCGTTGACGACAACCGTGAAAACCTCGAATTGCTGGAGGCGTATCTTGAGGATATCGAGTGCAGGACAATTGCCGCCTACGACGGCCCCGATGCCCTCGAAATCATTAAGAAAGACAAGCCCGACCTTATTCTTCTCGATATTATGATGCCGAAAATGAGCGGCTTTGAGGTCTGCCGAAGGGTAAAAAATGACCCGACGACCGCCCATATTCCCATCATTATGGTTACCGCACTCAGTGATTTTGGCGATATGCAGCGGGCGGTCGATTGCGGCACCGATGACTTCGTTTCCAAGCCCGTCAACAAGCTCGAAATGCTGACCCGCGTGAAAACTATGCTCAAGCTCAAGCACCTGACCGACAAGCTCGAACGCACGCTGGCGTATCTGGCCGAAGTCGAGAAACAGGCACAAATAAGTGATCCAACATTATGATGGCTGCCTGTATTGCCAAAATATGGACGCAAATAGTTGCAAAGCAACAGCAAAGCAACAACATTAACGCACGTTTGATAAACCTTATCTCAGCAGGGGGGTAAGGTCCCAAAATTCATCAGCCGGTTTTCCGCCGCAAATGGAATAGTCGTTACAGCCGACACGTTGGAGCATAAAAAGTCCCCTTGTCGGCCAATTTCCCTTAACCCTGCTCAACAGTCAATATCCCTGTGCCGATAATGCCTGTGGACGGAGGTTCCAGCCATCTGGTCTATAAAAACAAAAGACCGGGCTTATTGATGGGGATGGCTTCCCAATTGAAACAGACAACTTATGGGCCAGTTACTATCGATAATAGGAAACGGCATCGGGGTTGAGATAGCGGACCTGATATGGCATTGCCTTCGGCAGTCCGCCGAAACACTCGCCAAAACAGACCCCGCACACGCGCAGATGCTTGAGAAGGTCGTTGACCTGGCCGACGCGAGAAAAGCGTCGCTGCTTCGTCATCGGCTCGACGAATACCGAGTTATGCATCCTCGTTGCCATTATGTCAATCTTGCGTCGGCTGCGATTGCCCTGGCAGACAGCCGGCTAAATGACGCCTTCGAGCTGTTGAGATCGGTATATTCCAAATGCCCGCGAAATGTTACCGCGTTATATGCTCTGGGGCATTGCTGCGAACGACTGGGGCGCGAGGAAGACGCGATTGCTTTTTACCAGGATTGTCTCAAGTTCAAAAATCATCTCCAGTTCCCGCGTCAGCGTCTGGCGGCGATTTATTTCAGAAACGGGCAAATCGAAAAAACCATTACCGAGTACCAGCGGCTTGCCGCCGAATATCCTGATGACCTCTCGACACTGCTTACGCTGGCACATCTTTATATAGCCGTATCGCAGTACAAGCTGGCGATTGATACATTCTCAAATGCGATTCTTATGCAGCCGGATAATTTCTCGCCTGAAAACGACGAAATTGATTCGCTTATCGAGGCGGGGGGGCTGAACGACGCGATTGATATGATTGAAAAGGCCCTCGAAGAATACCCGGACAGGCCAGATTTGCTTTTAAGGCGTGCCTCCATCTTCGCCCTGTTCGGGCAGGATGAGCAGGCACTTGACGAGTTTAACCACACCGTAGCGGTTTGCCCGCACTTTCTTGAGGCCAATATCAAGCTTGGCTCTCATTATATGCGAATGGGCAAGCCTGCCTCTGCGGCGATTCAGTTTACGCAAGCCGCCCTTATTAACGACCGTCTTGTTGACGCCTATATGGGTATGGCGACCGCTCAGAAACTCAGCAATAGCACATCTGAGGCGATGACTTCGCTTTCTTTAGCCGCGACAATTGATACCAACGGGCCGATGCTGTTCGCGCAGGCCGCCTGCCTGCAGTGTAATTCATCGTCTGCTGACCCCGAATTAAGGCCAATCGATATTATATTGGACGCCCAGACGCAGATGCTTAAACTGAGGCCGCAAAACCCGGAATTGCATTACCGGCTGGGCATACTACTGATGAGCATAGGCCGTATTAGCGAGGCGACGGAGTTATTCAAAAGGGCATTGACGCTTAATCCTACCTTTGCCGCGGCCCGAAATAAGCTGACCGTATGTCTGTATGAGACCGATGAAACGGCCTTTGCCCTCGAAACGTTAATTCCGCCCATTTGTCTTCAGCACGATACCCTCGACCTGCATTACCGCGTTGCCCTGCTTTATTGTGATAAAATTAAATTTGCATCCTGTCTGCTCGACCTTGAGCAATGGTTGCACGAAACGCTCGCCTCAACCGACGCGGTAGTCAATATCTCGATTGTCCTGCAAAACCTTGGCCTTCTCGACCCTGTTTACTCAACATGGGATAATTTGGCACCTCTGGCCAGCTCCACAACCGAGTAAACGCCGCAAACGCCTGTTATAACCATAATCTCGCTAAATCCGCCCAAACCTGCTTAAAAACCTGAATGAAACATAACATATATTATGAGACGTTAAGTATTGTGTGTTCAGGCACGGGTTTGCTCTATTAAAACGGCTTTATTTTTCGTGAATGCTATAATAAGCGTGATAACAATAATTAGTCACGTAAGGCCAAAGGCGGGCCGAGTATCTCGTAATTCAGAATCGCCTTACGTAAACCATTCTGTGTGGCGTATTGCTTCGCCAATTCCGCCAGATATGGATGCTGATGATGAATTTCCACTTCACCTGAAGCTTTTACGTTTTCAAGTGTGAGTGCGTCAACCCTTTGTAAACCCGGTTCGACTTTTTGCGAAACCGGCTTATCGACTGGTAAGGGTGTGCCCACATCCGGCTTTTCGAGGATATTTACGACCCTAAGCTTAGGTTCTTCCTGCTCAGGTGCGTTTTGCATCTGGTAAGCCGGTTTTCGGGTTGGTCTTGGCTCAGGTCTGCGGGGTGGCGACGGTTCCGGCTGGGACGACCTGACAGGGGGGGAAAATTGTTCATTTTCTTCCTGCTGAACCTCCCTGCCGGCCTCTTTTTGGGCCTGGGCATACCGCTCCCTGATTTTCTTTGCCAGATCGTCAAAGCCGGGTTTGCGTTTTTCCTGCCCTTCGGCTGCTTCTTCCGTACCCTTTTTGCCTTTTTGCGCGGCCTTGGCGATGGCGCCAACCACCCATATCACAAAAAAGATAATCAGCGGCACAAGCTTGCCGAGATTTTCTGTCTCGTCGCTGCCCAATAATTTTTTTAACCAACAACTTATCATCTCTTAATCTTTTTTACTTCTTGTCAACCTTTGAAATCGAGTCCCTCATCGACGTATCCGCGCTTATATTCTTCATCCTGTAATAATCCATTATCCCGAGATTGCCCTTGATGAACGCCTCGGCCATTGCGAGCGGGACTTTCGCCTCATTCTCAACCACCAGCGCCCTCATTTCCTGCTCGCGGGCGACGGCCATAGCGCGGCGACCTTCCGCTTCAGCCTGGCGCATTCGCTTGTCTGCTTCAGCTCTTTCGGTTTCCAGCATGGCTCCGACATTCGATACCTCCCTGTCTTTAGTGCTTACGCCGGCAACGCTTACGTCAGCGATATCGATAGAGACAATTTCGAATGCCGTCTGAGCATCGAGACCGCTTTCTAATACTTTCCGCGAAATTCGGTCTGGATGTTCCAGAACATCTTTATAAGTTCCTGCCGAACCAATTGCGCTGACAATACCCTGGCCGACACGGGCAATAATAGTTTCATCGGTAGCGCCTCGTACCAACTGGTTAATGTTTGACCGGACGGTAACCCTGGCTCGTACCAATAACCTGATGCCATCCTTGGCAACGGCATCAAGCAACGTTGTCCTATCCAGCGGACAATCTATAATTTTCGGAGTAACAGTGGTTTCTACCGCTCTGAGTATGTCCCGCCCCGCCAGGTCGATTGCGCGGGCGACCTCAAAGGAAAGTGGAATCTTGGCCCGATTTGCTGCAATGATAGCCTGGACTACGTCTATGACATGGCCGCCCGCGAAATGATGCGCCTGCAACTGTGCGAAAGTGACCGGAAGGTCGGCCTTACGGGCAATAATCAAAGCATTGACGCAAATCATGACATCGCCCTGTGCCTGGTACGATGCTAAAAAGCGTTTTTTTTGCGCAGCTTTTTCTTTTAACCAGGGTTCGTTAGGCTGCATATCACTGTCTCGTTCCTGCAGGTCCTTGTAGCGAAACTCATTTTTATCAACCAACCATACGCTTTCGAGCTGCTGGGTGGTTAAATCAGTAATGCCGGCCTGCACAGCCGCAATCCTGGCGCGAACAATATATTCACGAGGAACACGACGCAAATACATTCCAATCAACTCAAGAAGGCTGACGTGGGCCCCGCTAAAAAAGGCCATAATCCAAATCCTTATGAACGAAATAAAGATAAGGAAGGGAATAATTGCGATTACGCCAATTATAATTACTGCTATTACCAGGCCATTGGCTTCAGCCAATAAAAAAGTCGTTTCCATTCTTGTATGCTCCTAATTAATTAATACGTTTATAAAGTGTTAGTTTATTCTACTAAAGATTACTTTTTTTTGTGACAACTATATTATTTCCTTCAACTTCTTTAACTATTATTTCGACCGACGCCTCGAGCATTCCACCCTGGGAGACGACGCTGTATCGTTTGCCACCTATTTCAGCAATACCTGATGGGCGCAGCTCTGTAACAGTTATCCCGCGTTTATCTCTAAGGTGGCTGAAATCTTCGTCACTGATTCCGGGCTCGCCGCGAGCTTCATCGAATTCTTCCTGATGTTCCACCAGTATCATTCTACGCCCAAAAGGTATCTTCGGAAGAAGCTTGACCCCAAGCAAAACCAGCACAGGTACACTGATAAAAATAATAAACAGGATAACCAATCCCATTGATACGCTGGATATAAAGCCAAGTATTACGGCTGCCAATAAAGATACTATTGCAAGAACACTCAGTATGCCGCCGGAAGGCAGAATCGCCTCAAGAAACACCAGCAGAATTCCAACAACCAGTAATAAAATAGCGTATGTCAAAACACTCCCCTCAATAACATTTACTAAGAGACACTTTAGGCACCAGATATTTCCTTTACTACTATATTGTTTCCTTCAATAGATTCAACAATAATTTCCTTATTCTCATCTATGAACTCTCCACGAGAAACGACATTCACCCGTTCTCGTTCAAATTGAGCGATACCAGAGGGTCTTAGCTGGCTGAGGGTAATGCCTTTCTGTGCGATTTCGACCAGCGGTTTTTCAGATGACATTCCATATTGTACCGCATCAGTTTCCGCCGGCGAAGCCAATATCAGCTTTTTAGCGATAGGAATTTTATGTAGATATTTTGAAAACAGCCAAGCCAAAACGACAAAACCTGCTACACCTGAGAACAAGCCTAATACGCCATTATTGAATAACTGCCAATCAATCTGGCTTTCCGGCCAGGGTATTTTATTGGGCGGATTTTTAATGAGCATGCCGAACATGCCTGCAAATACGCAAAGCAAACCGAGTACGCCTGCAATGACGAAACCGGGCAGGATGAAAACCTCGACCGCAATCAAAAGTAGACCCGTGATAAATATCGCTATTTCGACCCAGTTTGCCATACCGGTCAGATATTTACTGCCTACGATTAGTACAAAACATAATACCGCCGCTAAGCCCGGCAGCCAAACCCCGGGCGTCTGAAACTCAATATAAAGGCCCAGCAGCGCAATCGTTACCAATACCCCCATAACCGCAGGCGAATTCAGCCATCGCACCATTTCTTCCGACCAGTTTGTCTTGAGCACTGCAGGCGGCCCGCTGAATTCGACGCCATCACGTTTTTCGAGGAAACTCATTACGCCATTGACGTCCTTAACAACCGCCCTGGCGATGCCATATTCCTGTGCTTTGCTTGCCGTAAGTGTCAGCAGCTCTTTATTGGTTACAACAAGTTCTTTATTCTTAAGGTCGTAGGCGTGGGCATCTTTAGGCAGTTGCTCCGTCTCGAAATATTCCCATTGGCCTGTCTTGGTGTTTTTTACCCTGTACACCTCTGTCCCTACCGTAACCATTGCCTTAAGCAATGCCTGCGGATATTTGTTCGCCTCGCCAGCCCTTGCAAACGTTGCCCGCACAAACGACTCGATTTTTTCCCTCTCAACCCCTTCCAGTTTACCGCCAAGCGTTATCGGGGCGCAATCGCCTATGGTCGTATTTTCGCGCATTATAATGTCTTTGCAGGACACCGAAATCATCGCCCCTGCCGAGATTGCCTCGGTATTCACATAGGCAACAGTATGCGCTCTTTTGGCAACATCGAGGATAAAATACTTTGATATGTCGTCCGCCGCGGCAACTTCTCCGCCGTATGTTTCTATCTGGTAAATCAGGTAATCGACGCCGCCGTTGAGCGCGATTTCGGTTCTGCGCTTTATCGATTTATAAAGCCCATCGTCGATTGTCCCCTTGCAGACGATAACTGCCGCCTGCACCATTTTTTTCTTTTCCGGCACAGCGGTTTCTTCTCCGCGAATGACAGATAACCCCCCTATCGCCAACACTGCCCCCAATAGCATTATCCGGCTTAACTTCTTCATATTCAAAATCTCGCTCCCGCCTAATTTAACTCAACACTTCCCGTTCCCGTAAGGGACGCCCAACGGCAAAGGGATGCCCAAGACACAAAACTGATTTTACGCCATTTTGCGCAGAATTTCGACGCCCCTGCGTATCTTGTCGTCGCTGGTCGCGTAGCTTATGCGAAAATGCGTATCCTTTTCACTGAATACGTTACCCGGGATTACAAGAACGTTGTTAGCTATCGCTTTTTCGACAAATTTGCCTGCTTTGCCATCGGGCGCTTTTACGAAGGCGTAGAATGCCCCCGCGGGCTTAACTATCTCAAATTTATCCTTCAACCCTTCGTAAATCAAGTCGCGTTTTTTGCGGTACGCGTTGACGATAGCCGTCGTGTCGTAATCCATAGCCGCCGCTGCCGCCTTCTGGAAAGGCGTAGGCGCGCATACGAAGGTGTATTGCTGTATTTTTATCATCTGGTCTATTGCTTCGCCGACTTCGCCCCCTGCCGCCGCGTAACCGAGCCGCCAGCCCGTAACGCCATAGGTTTTTCCGAATCCGCGAAGCAGTATTGCCCTGTCGCAATATTTTACGATTGTTTCGCAGGAGCCGTCATAGCTGAATTTTTCGTATATTTCGTCACTCAATACAACAATATTATTATTAGAGGCAATATTTGCAATTTCTTTCAACTGCCCGCCTTTGAAGACCGCCCCCGTCGGGTTACAGGGCGAGTTGATTATTATCATCTTTGTTTTTGGCGTAATGGCATCGGCTATTTTGCCCGGGTCAAGCCCGAAATCAGGATAGCAATCTACAAATACGCATTTGCCGCCCAGCATATTCACCAAGTGCTTATACATCACAAAATACGGGTCTGGTATAATCACCTCGTCGCCGGGATTAATCAATGCCAGGAACGCCAGCAAAATACCGCCGCTGACGCCGCTGGTTATCATCAACTTTTGTTTTTCCCACCCGAATTCCGCCTTCAGGCCTCCGCCTATTTTAGCGAGAAGCTCCTCATCGCCTGCCGTCTGGGAATACTTATTGACGCCCCGTTCTATTGCCTGTATTGCCTCTCGTTTAATTGCTTCGGGCGTATCGAAATCCGGCTGACCTATCGAAAAATTGACAGGGTCTTTCATTTGTGCGGCAAGCGCAAAAACCTTCCGTATGCCGCTCGAATCGATGTATTTCATCCTGTCTGCGAGTATTTTCTTCATGGCCGTATAATATACCCCCCTTTTCCCTCCAAGCCAACTGAAAAACCACTCCAAAGGACATTGCGGGATAGCCATAGGCGGAATCTAATAACGACCAATGGATGTTGACTAAACCGGCGTTTGCCGATAGAATCATATTTTTGTAAATTGTAATAAAGCGAGAATGACAGGCACAATCGGGATTGAACTCGAATGAACAAATCGGCTATCAGGATACTATGGGCAGAAGACAACCTGGGCGATATCCTTCTTGTTAAGGAGGCCTTCAAGCAGGCAGGCCTTGCCCCTCATCTTAACGTGGTTGACAACGGCGTTGAAGCGACGGATTTCCTTTTCCATCGCGGCCGATATGCGCATGCACTGCCGCCCCAGCTTATAATCTTAGACCTGAATATGCCCAGAAAGAACGGCCGTGAGGTCATAAAGGATATCAAGACCGACCCCGCCCTGATGCAGATACCGCTTATTGTCCTGACCTCCTCAAACGACGACCTCGATGTCCTCCACGGCCTCGACCCCAATCGCCGCCTTTATCTCATCAAGCCGACAACCTTCCACGAATTGATTGATTTGGCCAAACAAATCAACAACTTTTGGCTGTCGATAACCGACTCCAACGCAAAATCTTGACGAACTTTTGCATCTTTAGGCCGCGTCCGTCCGCTTCTTAAATCATAAACAGGAAATGCCATCGGCCTCTGTGGCCGATAAAATCCGCGAAATCATTGCAATCCGCGGTTAACATTATATGTCTTATTGCGGCAGAAAATGCAGTTTACCCCCCTGCTACCCACTTTTTGCTTGACTTTGGGTCTTATTTCGGATATACTTAATTTTGTAGTTTCGGGGAAGAATATCCAAGAGCGAGAATGAGCGCGTGTTTGCGAGAGTTTTATGCCTCGCAGAACCTGTTTAGCGGTTTTTTGTGCGGGTTGCACGGCTTATGAAAACCAAATTATTATCTGTGATATTGGCTGTTATTTGTATCTCTGCCGGTCTGCCTTCTGTCGCCAATGCCAGCATTGCCGATGACTCCGCCGCGATAATTAAGGGTTCATTTTCAATCAGCCAGACAACTTCTCCAAAATTCTTCTCGCATATCGATTATGCCGTTTACGCACCCGGTAATTACAGTGGCTCTTATTCTTTCCCAGACGAGTATGTTTATTGCTACCAGCTTTTCAATGACTCAACATCAACAAGCAATATTGCCTCTTTAACCATTGATACGGGAACCGCTTCAATCGCGTATAATCCATATTACGATACTGCTTCCGGCTCAGGTGTATCAGGCGGCTCAACTCCATTGACTCCAGATACTACCCCGGATGCGATTACGTACAACTTCGGAATCCGCAACGCAATAACGGTGAACAATCATTCCGTCGTCCTGCTTTTCACAAGCGATTTTGCTCCGGATTCAATAATGGGGACTGGCTATCTCGGCACAACAACAGCCGGCAGTTTTTCTGTCCAGATTCCGGTGCCAACTCCTGAACCGGCTTCTTTAATTTTTCTGACGCTGGCGTCGCCTTTTATACTGAAAACCCGCAGGCATAAATAATCTCAAACGGGCGCAATAAAAAAGGCCGGCGATTCACCGGCCTTTTCAAGCATCGTTCAGGTATCTGTCTTATTTTTTCTTTGCCTCTTTTGCCGGTTTTCCAGCGGCTGGCACTGCTGCCTTTGCAGCGGGCGTTCCTGCTTTGGCTGCCGGGGCTGCTTTTGCGCCAGGCGTTGCCGGGGCCGCTCCTGCTGCGACTGGTGCGCCTTCCGCACCGGCCACTGCGCCCTCCACGCCTTCTTCTTTCTCTTTAGCCACCTTCTTGGTACGGGCTTTTCTGTGGCCAACCTTGGGCAGTCCGAGAACAGACCGACCGTCATCCCATTTTTCCTCGTCCTGTAATTTCTCTATGCGCTCCGCTCGTGTCAACACGTTGCGGTGCCTAACAAGTGCGTCCTTTAATCTCAACGACCGGTCAATCGACATCAAATCTTCTCCTAAAACTTAATCGTCAAACCTCTTCCCATAGGCGTCACTAAATGGATTAGGCCCGAACGTTTCGAAGCCGACCGGCGCTTTATAACCCGCGCCAAGCTCAATTATCTTCTGCTTGGCCAGGTATCCGTCGGTCCCCGCCTTTCCGGGATTATCATATTTATTTTTTGTTACCAGATAATACCAGTTGTCTTTTTCAATAATCTCAGTTGCCACGCCCATTTTGTCAAAGTACTCTTTGGCCGGCTCTAAATGCGACCTGACCTGGTACATCTTTAATACAATTCTGTTTTTTCCCGTCGATGTCGGCTGATTAGCCACCACCGCTACGGCGGAGGTATCCTGCGCCGTCGGCTGTTTTACAACAGGTGTATCCTGCGTTACCGGTTTAGGCGTTACGGGCTTCGCAGCCGCCGGCGTATTCGCCGGAAGATACCTGTTGCCAACCCGCTGGCCTAATCGAAACAACAATACAGCCGCCAGCAGCATACCAAGCGCAATCGCTATACCAACCTGGTATGGTATCGAAAATTCAATCCGGCCCGAGTTAAACTGAACAAAACCGGGCTTTCTCACCCATCGCACCACATTGGGTAAGGTTTCCGGATTAGTCGAAGGGTTTTCACCTGCCGTGCCATTCGGATGCAACTGCTCATAGCCCGATTTCGACCCGGCCCTGCCAATAACCTCGTACAACGCCTTTTTCTTCGTATTATGTACCATAGCAGTCGCCGCCTAAAACCAGCACCTTTCTACACTATTACCGCATCCTTTTCAACAACAAAATTCAACTATTTAACGCTTATCCGCTTGCTTTTGCGTTTTTTCCCTGCCTTACTTTTACCCTTTTCGGTATTCCTTAGATAAGTTGGTTTTTTACCTGGGGTTATTCATTTCCCCTGTCTTTTGTAGAAAAAATGCTTCTACAGTGCCATACAGTTGTCACACCCCTCAGGAAATTCCTTGAATCTAATGTGGATTTGGCCGATTTTGGTTTCCGTTGCACACTGGAAGAAGCGTCCACGCCAACACACTCTTGCGGCTCTTCCTACTCACCGCCCCCCGTCCTATCGGGGGGTTTTTTAATGGTCAACGACTTTACGAGCAGAGGTTTCGCACAGCGGTAACACAATCCGGGGAATCGTTTTTCGGATAGCGTTTTTGCATAGCTGCGGCGACAAGCCCCACAAACATCGGCTGCGGACGCAACGGGCGAGAGGTCAGGCATGGATGCGCCTGGGTTCCGACGAAATAGGGATGCTGTGGTAATTCGAGGATTTGCATAATGGGTTGACCGGGAGCTTTGCCCGAAAAAACAAGGCCTGCTTTTTCGAGTGTCTCGATATATCGCGGCGAGACTTCATAGCGGTGCCTGAAACGCATTCTGACGGTGTGTGCCTTCGCGAATAACTGCCAGGCAAAGGTATCCGGTTTAAGCTCGATATCGAAGCCGCCGAGGCGCATATTTCCGCCAAGTCCTTCGATTTTTAATTGCTCCGGGAGATAGTCGATAACGGGGTTCTCGCAATCCTTTTCAATTTCGGTGCTGTTTGCGCCTGCTAATCCGCAGACGTTGCGAGCGAATTCGATTATGGCCATCTGGAAGCCGAAGCATATACCGAGATACGGGAAATTATTTTCGCGTGCGTGTTTGACACAGCATATTTTGCCCTCCGCGCCGCGTGTGCCGAAACCGCCGGGAACGATTATGCCATCGACATCGGCAAGATGCTGGGCCACGTTAGTATCACTGATGCCGGTTGTCTCAATCCACTTTATATCCACCTTTGCGCCCAGCGCAATACCTGCGTGCTCGAGTGAGTTGATGATTGAGGCGTAGCTGTCGCGGACGGAAGTATACTTGCCGGTGATTGCGATTGTAACGGGCTTTTGCGCGGCGTCGATTCTGTCGGTGAAGTCGCACCACTGCGCCCAGCTTTTACGTTCGTGGCGAAGGTTAAGGCGGTCCTCGATTTTCAAGAGACGGGCGACCTCGAAATCAAGCCCCTTGTCTCGCAGCATCGCCGGTATCGTGTAAATGCTGGCGGAATCATGCAGAGAGATGACTCGCTCGAAGGGAACATTACTATAAACGCTGATTTTCTGGCGGACGGTATCGGTTACAGGACTCGTGGCCCGGCAGGCGATAATATCGGGTTGCACCCCAAGCTGCATCAACTGCTTGATTCCCAGTTGTGCGGCCTTCGATTTCTGCTCGCCTAATGTCTGCGGCTCAAGAATATACGTCAGCGCGACAAAGCAGGCGCTGTTCGGGCCTTCTTCGTAAGCCAGCTCGCGCATCGCCTCGATGAAATACGCGTTTTCGAGGTCGCCCACCGTGCCGCCTATTTCGACGAATACAATATCCGCGTTTGTTTTCATCGCGAGATTTCGCAGACGTAATTTGACTTCGCCCGTAACGTGCGGAATCATCTGGACGTCCCTGCCAAGATAATCGCCGTGGCGTTCCTTGTTGAGGACGTCGTTAAAAATCTGACCCGACGTGCAGAAGTTCGCCCTGCTCAAATCCTGGTCGAGCATACGCTCATAAGTGCCGAGGTCCATATCGCATTCCATACCGTCATCGAGGACAAAAACCTCGCCGTGGCGGAACGGGTTAAGAGTGCCTGAATCGATATTAAGATAACCTTCGAGTTTGATGGGGGCGATTTTAAGGCCCTTATCCTGCATAAGCTTTGCGAGGCAGGATGAGAATATCCCTTTGCCTAAGCCGCTCATCACGGTACCCATCACGAAGAGATATTTCGTTTTGCCTGGCTTATAGCCGGGCGGCATAGGCGAGAAAAATTCGCTGTCGGTTGATGTTTTACTTACCGATGTTAACAATTCGCTATCCTTCATAGTTCACCTTTTTGCCACAGAAATTTCTCTTGTTTTTAGAATATAGAGAAATGAATGATAAACATGTAAATCCGTGTTTGATATCAACGGCATCAATCTATGTTTTTTTAAGTTAGACATTCTAAATTTGCCCGAAAGGGTTTCCCTTCTTATTTTTTTGCGCCAGCTTTTTCAAGAAGCAACACAATATCCTCACGGTCATTCTCTTTTGCTATGCTCAAAGGCGTGTAATCTTTTCCCTCATTGCTCACCTTGACATTGACATCGGCCTTAGCCGTCAGAAGCAGCTTGACGACTTCGGTATGACCTTCTACAGAGGCTATAAACAGCGGAGTAACGCCGTTGTTGGTTTTCTTGACATTTACATCAGCGCCTTTTTCCAGCAGAAGTTTAACAATATCTGTCCTGCCTTGCCACGACGCAACCCAAAGAGCAGTTAAACCGATGTTGTCCTTTGCATTTACATCAGCACCTTTTTGCAGGAGGAGTTTGATGATTTCTGCGTGGCCATTTTGCGATGCAATCCACAAGGCATTTGTGCCGTCGTCGTTTTTCTTAATATTCACATCAGCGCCTTTATCCAGTAGAAGCTTGACGATATCAGTATGTCCTTCCTGCGATGCTATCCACAAAGCGGTTGCGCCGTCGGTAGTTCTCTTCACACTGATATCGGCGCCTTTTTCCATCAGAAATTTGACAATATCTGTCCTGCCTTGCCACGACGCAACCCAAAGAGCAGTTAAACCGTTGTTGCTCTTTGCGTTTACATCAGCACCACTTTGCAGTAGGAGTTTGACGACTTCTGCGCAGCCATTCTGTGATGCAATCCACAATGCCTCTGTGCCGTCGTCGCTTTTTTTAACATTCACATCGGCACCTTTTTCCAATAGACGCCTTACAATCTCTGTGTGGCCTTCCTGCGACGCCATCCATAGAGCGGTTACGCTGTCGGTTGTTCTTTTTGCATTTGCATCGGCGCCTTTATCCAGCAGAAGCTTGACGACCTCGGTATGCCCTTTCCACGAAGCTGCCAGCAAAGCGGTTATACCATCCGATGTTCTTTTCGCAGTTACATCGGCGCCTTTTTCGAGGAGATACTTAACGACATCCGTATGGCCGTTCTGTGAGGCCATCATCAAAGCAGTTACGCCGTCTTTTGCCCTCATCGTATTTATGTCTGCACCATTGGCAAGAGCCGTTTTAACGGCCCGCAGATTGCCGTCCTTTGCGGCTTGAAACAGTTGAGCGTTTTTATCTGATACGTCCGCGCCAGCAAAACAAGCTCTTACAAGAGAAATGAACACTATCGAAAACAGAATTCGTTTCATACGATTTCCTTTTTATTTTTCCTTATTCTCTGTCCGCCTTTGGCGGGCGATATCTGCAACAAAAACTTCTGGATTTCCGCTTCTGCGGGAATGATAGTGTAAATTATTTTATCTGTTCTCTTTGTGACTATCTTTGTACCGTTTAACAAATTCCGCATATTGTTCAGGCGTGTCGATGCCGGCACAGGTGTGTTTTACCTTTGCGACAAGTATATCAAAGCCGTTTTCGATAGCACGCAATTGTTCGAGTTTTTCTAATTTTTCCAAAGGCGTCTGAGGCAGCTTTGTAATTTTGAGCAAAAAATTCCTACGATAAGCATATATACCGATATGACGCAAATAATTCTTTATCTCTCCTATTCCGCCCTGCTGACGGTCATATGGTATGACGGAACGGGAGAAATAAATTGCGATGCCGCAATTAGTTTTGAGTTTTGAGTTTTGAGTTTTGAGTTCACTGCTATCCGCTATACGCTCTACGCTGCTCGCTACAACAACCTTTACTATGTTGGGGTCGGCAACTTGTTCTTTTGTCTCGAAATCGGCAACCAGCGTTGCCATTTCACAATTTAGATTTTCTAATAGAAGTTTTGCGACGGTATCGATATTTGCGGGGTCGATTTCGGGTTCGTCGCCCTGTAAATTCACGACTACGTCGTCAGCGTTTAGCGTATAGCGTATGGCGTTTAGTTTTTTGTCTTTTCTATCCGCTATCCGCTGTCCGCTGTCCGCTAACTTTTTTATCGCCTCGGCTATACGGTCTGTGCCGCTTGAGCAATCAGGGTTAGTCATAATACATTCGGCGCCGAAGGTTTTCGCGGCATCAGCGATTCGTTTGTCGTCCGCGGCGATAATTACCCTGTTTGGTAATTTGGCGAGTTTGGCCTGCTCATAAACGTGCTGGATGAGAAATTTGCCGGTATCTTTGGCGAGAACTTTAGCTGGGAACCTTGTGGACCCGTAACGGCCTGGAATACAAACTATGATTTTTGGTTTTGGCATTGCCGGTAGTTTTTTTTCCAAACTACAGCTACAGTATATTACCAGCATTACCCGCTGATGTCAAGACAGGCAAATCAAAAATTTGCGATAATATTTAAGAAAGAGCGGACAGGAAAAATACTTTACAAGCGGGCGATTAAATGGAAAATAGCCGACGGTTTGAAGGTATATAAACATTCGTCAGAGCTATTACTAAAAAAGCAGGAGAGCAAACCGATATGAAGCTACTGAAGAATCTATGTATAGCGGCATTTTTGTTTGTTTTTTTGATGCCATTCAAAACCGCAACAGCCGCCACCGGAGGCACAGCATCCCATCTGCTTACTCTGTCTCCGATAGATATGGTCATAATAGCGATTTACTTTGTGGTAGTGCTCGCGATAGGTTTTTATCTGAAAAAATATACCAGCACGGGCGATGACTTTTTTATGGCGGGCCGGAAAATGACGGCCTGGATTGCCGGTCTGAGTTTCATCTCGGCCAATTTAAGCTCGCTGGAAACGATGGGCTGGTCGGCAATGGCGTATCAGTACGGGATGTTAGGCGCACACGCATACCTGATAGGCGCGATACCCGCGATACTGTTTTTAGCCATTGTTATGATGCCGTTTTATTATATTTGCAGAACACACTCAGTGCCCGGTTATTTGAAGCTGCGATACGGAGAAGGTCCGAGGGCGCTGGCAGGCATCTCGTTTACGTTCCTGACAGTGATGGTCAGCGGCGCCAGTATGTTCGCAATGGCGAAAATCCTCAACCTGCTGCTTGGCTGGAATATGAACGTGAGCATCTGGGTATCGTCGATAACAGTCGGCATCTACGTGTTCTTAGGCGGCTTGCTGTCGGCAGTATTTAATGAGGTGCTGCAATTCTTTTTAATATGGCTGGGAACGATTTTGGTTCCCATTCTTGGAATCATCAGCGCCGGCGGATGGACCAAGATGCTGGAAACCGCGCAGAAGAATGCGGCGATAATCCACCCGACGGTACAGAACGCCGACTTCACCAGCTTATGGCGCAACCTTGGGTCATTCGATACGAACCCGATGGGCATCGACTGGTTCGGGATGGTCTTCGGCTTAGGATTAGCCGTGAGCTTCGGCTACTGGTGCACGGACTTCTTACAGGTTCAGCGAGTCATCATTGCCAAGGACCTGCGTTCTGCCCAGAATGGCACGGTCATCGGGGCAATGCTCAAGATGCTTGTGCCGATTATCGTAACCATCCCCGGTCTGCTGGGGCTGGCAGTGCTGCTCAATCCGAACGGAACTCCAATGATATTAGTGCCGGAGAGCGACCCGCGAGCCAACATTACTTGTCGCACATTCAACGATGTGCTGCCTCTGCTGATGGGCCAATACCTCGGTCCCGGTCTTCTGGGACTGGGGGTAACAGCGATGATTGCCGGCTTTATGTCGGGTATGGCAGGCAACGTCAGCGCATTTGCAACGGTATGGACTTATGACGTTTATAAACCGTTGCTGAACAGGAAAGGCAGCGACAAGCACTATCTGAGTATGGGCCGATGGTGTTCGATACTGGGTGTGCTGATATCTATTGCCACCGCTTACGCTCTGTTTTATTTCTCGAACATTCTTGAGTTCCTGCAGGTGCTTGTGTTCTTCTTCATCGTACCGCTGTTCGGCACGATCATCCTAGGGATGTTGTGGAAGCGAGCTACACCCGCGGGCGGTTTCTGGGGATTTCTCGCTGCAATAATCGTGTCTATGAGTATGTGGGTTTTCGTTCACACGTTCCCCGAAAGTTCCAGGCCGCATCCCTCGGTTGTCATCAGCAATAATGCCGTGGTATCAGTGGTAAAACAGGACGGCGACAAGATATCGCAGGTGATAATCGAAAGCGGCCAAATCCGGACCACGAACGTCGCAATACCGCTCGAAGCCGGCAAAGAGCCGGTAACGTCGGGTCAGTATGTGGCGCCGCAGACAGGCATTGAGCTGTCCGGCGTGGTGAAAGATGGTTCTATCGCCAAGAACCTGCGAGTGCTCGTCCCAGACGCGGTAGAGGCAGACACCAAACAGCACACCAAGTTCGGCGTGGAGGGTATTTCCCTGGTGCTCAAGCCCGGCGTGACGATTCAAGCGTCATATATCGCGAAAAAATTCGACGCTGCGGCGTTCAACCCGGCGTACACAAAATACGTGGCCCGCTCCGAAAAGGCCAAGCCGATGGCCGTCAATATGTATAGCGCGTTCTGGTCGCTGCTGGTGTGCCTTAGCGTAACGATTGGGGTAAGTATTTTCACCAAACCCAAACCGGTCGAGGAATTGAAGAACCTGGTGATGGGCCTGACGGATATCCCGGATGAGGGACCGTGCCCGTGGTATCACAGCCCGAAACTCTGGGCAGCGGCCGTGTTCATCGCGCTGGTAGTCATAAACATCATATTCTGGTAAGGAGCAATATATGCATAACGAACATCAAATTCCTATATGGTTCTTCATTGGCCTGCTACTGACGGTATATGGCGTTCTGATACTCGGATGCGGCATATACAACGTAATCTATCCGCCTGAGAATCCCGTGAAGCTGGCAAATCTGCACGCGGATATCTGGTGGGGCATTCTGCTTTTGGTAATTGGACTGATTTACAGTATTAAGTACAGGCCGTCCAAAGGGTAAGCCATGCGTTGTTCTGGAGCAATTGGTGCGGTAAGAATCTGAGGAGGAATCGCTTTTGCTTTCTTTTCAAGACCTTTACCGTTTGAAGTATGCTCGACACACCACAAGACTGGGTCCCAAAATAAACCTGCTGTTGAAAAATCATCACTTCAATTCTTCATCAAAAACAACGGCAACTTTACCGCATTTGCCGCTGGCCATGAGCGAATAAGCTTCGCTAACCTTGTCCAGCGGAAAACGATGAGTAATCAGTTTGTCCGGATGAAGATTCCAGCGTACAAGCCGCTCTACCAGTTCTTCCATCCGCCAGATATTGGTTACCCATGAACCGTAGATTGTCTTCTGGTCATGGATAATATCTGGCGACGGCTGGAATTCACACGTGCCGCCTTCACCAAGGAAGACTATCCTGCCCCATTTGCGGGTGGCCTGGATACAAACCAGACGCGCCTTGTTGTTGGCTGAACAATCCACCGAACGCTCGACGCCCATACCACCCGTCAAATCTTTAACCTGCCTGACATTGTCCGCCCCGGTCTCGAGCACTTCATAAAACAATCCCAAATCCCGAGCTATCCTGATGCGTTCGTCTATGACCTCGATGCCGATAATCTTTTGAGCTCCCATCGCTTTACACAGCATTGCTGTTGCCAGGCCAACCGGCCCAAGGCCCGTTACTAATACTGAGTCATCACCGCAGATACAGATTTTTTCCAGACCTTCGTAAACTGTCCCGAATCCACAAGCCACCTGGGCGCCGTCAGAATACGACAATACATCAGGCAGCAAAACCAGGTCTTTTTCCTCTGCAAGCATGTACTCAGCCATGCCGCCGTCGCGCTGCCAGCCGTATGCCCGTCGGTATTTCTGGCTCGTGCAGGAAATCATATAACCCCGACGACAATCATTACACAAACCGCAGCCGGAGATGTGATAAATAATCACACGGTCATTTTGTTTGAAACGCCTACATCCCGGCCCGACTTCAACAATCTGACCGCACGGTTCATGACCGGCGATCATGCCCGGCTGATAGCCCTCCGGACCTTTTCCAAGATGTTTGCGATAAATGCAGCGAATATCAGAGCCACAGATAGTTGAGGACTTCATTTTGACCAGCACTTCACCGTGTCCCGGCGTCGGGATATCAAATGCCTTCAGTTCAACCGTACTGTTACCAGGTAAGACCGCACCTTTCATTTTGCCATTCATATATTCTCTTGCGCTCCTGATATTATCATCTTCCAAATGTTGTCTTTACGCGGGAGTAATTTTTCCATTTATATCCCAGAGGTCCTCCCAGCTTTGATTATCCTTCCATAAAAATACCTGGCCCTTTATCAACCGGCATCCCTTGTCAATCTTCGCGAGTTCAGCCATATCCTTCTGGGTTAAGGGTTCGCTGACCACAGCTTCCAAATTGTCCTGGTAATGATTAACTGAAAATGGAATAGGAATTTGCCCGCGTTGGATAGCCCATTTGATACACACAATTGCCGGACGTATTCCATGCTTCTGTGCGATTTTAATAACTACGGGGTCTTCAACGTCCACAGTATCATCTTCAGTCCTGTCACGCTGGGGGCGACCGGGTGAACCGATAGGAGAGTATCCTATGGGCTGAATTTTATTGTCCAGGCAATACTGGAACAGTTCCGGCTGCTGGAAATGCGGATGCAGTTCCATTTCATTACACACCGGCTTAATCTTGGCATCACGCAACAGCAGTTCCAACTTAGGAATGGTCATATTTGATGTTCCGATATTTTTGACAAGCCCCATCTCCACCAACCCTTCCATCTGACGCCATGTTTTCATATAGTTCTTGTGAATGTACGGCTTGGCATCCTTGCTGCGTGAAGCCACATCACACCCCGGCGGGTGGTAATTCGGAAAAGGCCAATGAACCAGATATAAGTCTAAATAATCTAATTGAAGGTCTTTAAGCGTTTTTTTGCATGATTCAATCACTTTATCATGCATATCGTTCCATACTTTCGACGTAATCCACAGTTCTTGACGATCGACTTCGCCGCTTTGAAGAATATTGCTTAATACTTCGCCGATCTGCCGTTCATTTCCATAGACTGATGCACAGTCAATATGACGATAACCTGCAGCAACAGCACCTCTGACCACTTCGGCAACCTTTTGAGGAGTGACATGGTCTGAACCAAAAGTGCCTAGCCCGATAACTGGAATTTTAGCTCCCATAGACAGGACTTTTTTGGGAATACGGCTGGGGTCGATACCATCGCTGGCTATCTTAAAAGCAACCATAAGATCTTCCTAATCACCTTTTTAATCTCGGTTTGGTGCCGAGCCCAAACGGAATTGAATAGACATCTTCCACTTTTTCTTGAGCATAGTAACGGACAAGGGTTATAAGAATCAATAGAATATAAAATTGCTTTTGAGCGACGTCAAGTACTTTCCCCCATTAACTTTGGGATGTTCCTTTTCAATTTTTTTTGTTTTTGCTTGAAAAGTTGCACAAATTTGGTTTGATATTTATTTGATATGAGGCAGATTAACCGTAAAATCAAAAATTTGCCCGAACATCCGGTGAAGCTGGCAAATATGCACGCTGACTTATGGTGGGGAATTCTGCTTTTGGTAATCGGGCTGATTTCCGTCGTTAAATACCGGCCATCCAAAAAGCAGCGATAATCATTTATTTTTATGGGGCTTGAAAAAATATGCTTAAAAATATTCCTGCGATAATATCTCCGGACTTGATGAAGACTCTTATGGAGATGGGACACGGCGACGAAATTGTTTTGGCGGACGGCAATTTCCCCGCCGCAAGCGTCGCGCAACGACTTATCAGGTGCGATGGACACGGCGTCTGCGAGATTTTAGAAGCAGTCCTGAAGTTTTTCCCGCTCGACCAGTATGTTGAACGCCCCGTCGCACTGATGGCGGTTGTACCGGGAGACAAAACAAAGCCGACCATCTGGGAGGAATACCGCAAAATAATCAAGGCGAGCGGCGAAAAATTCTCCGATTTTGAGTTTGTCGAAAGATTCGCATTTTACGAGAAAGCCAAAAAGGCATACGCGGTCGTCGCCAGCGGCGAGAAGGCCCTGTACGCGAATATAATCCTTAAAAAAGGCGTTTTATAATCCTCGATTGAATTATCAGGGAGATTTGACGATGACAAAGAAAATCGAAGCAACGAAACTGCCGGTGACAAAGGGCGAGCCGAAAGTTCCGGTGATTGGAGTTTTTGCGACCGGCGACCCACGGATAGACGAAGCAAGCCGACAACGATGTCAGAATATCGTAAAAATGACAGCCGACACCATAAGCGGCAAGGTGGTCCTGCCGGACAAAAAGCCGGTGCCAGTGGTTTATTCCACGATATTGGTCGATGGCGAAAAGCAGGCGGACATCGTCGCCGAGCAATTTCGCAAAGCCGGCGTCGATATACTAGTTTGCGCGCCTGATACATGGGCTTTCCCGCAACTGACCGGCATTTCACTTTTGCAGCAGTTCCCCGCAAATACGCCGATAAACATCACCTGCGGCAACAGCGGGCCTAAGCCGGGCGTCGTTTACGCGCACGCTCTCAACGGCGCAATCAGCCAATACGGACGATTATGCACTCTCAACGTCGGCAACTGGCCCGATACCGGCGCCAATCCCAAAATGAGCGCAGAGACAGCCAAAGGGCTTATCGACTGGTGCTATGCCGCCGTGACCGCAGTGGGATTACGCGGCAGACGAGTCGTGATTTTCGGCCACGACTCGATGGGAATGGAAACAGCCCTTGCTCATATACTGCCGACGAGGAACACCTTCGGTATCGAGATTACCCGATTAGATATGAAACTTCTTGCGGATATGCTGCGCAAAGAGGCATACGACAAGAAAGAGTTAAAATTGCTTCGAGGATGGATAAATCGATACGTCGGCGACCGCCTACAGTTGCGAGATGAAAATGACAGCACCCGTTTTAATCTCAGTTTGGCGATGTATCTTATTGTCCGCGATATTATGGCGGACCTCAACGCCGTCGGCGGCGGGTTTATGAGCCAGCTCGAATGGGGAAGCGACAAACGAGGACTTCCGCTGCCAGTGGCCGACGCGATGGAATCATTGTTTAACAGCACCTTCGACCACACGGGACGTAAAGCCCCCCTGCCTTATGCGACCGAAGCCGACGTGCAGGGACTTTTGACAATGCTGTTTATGACATACCTGTCTGGAGGCAATCCGCCATTATTTATGGACTTCAGAAAGGTATGGGAGGCATGGGAAATTAAAGAGCTGGCCGGGAGAATTGGCCTGACAAATCTCGATGAAACCGCTGACTGGTTCAATAAGGGCCTTGTCGATGGCGACAATTCGGGAAGCGCGGCTTTTGACTGGTCGGCTAACCCTGGCGCATCGGTAAAAGATATTATGTCGGGTGTCAGTATGCCGCTGGCAGACCCCGGCTATTTCCCCGGTGGCGGCAACTCGGTAACATTTATATCCCCTGCCGGCATCGAAGGCATCGCGGGACGACTGGCTTTCAGCGGCGCAACCGGGTTATTCAGCTTGATTTGGGACCAGGCACAAACAACGGAAGTGCCGGCAGACCTTGCCAAAGCGATGTGCAATCTGACAACACCTACATGGCCTCATACATTTGTCGTGCCTAGGTTCGCCAGTATGCTCGAATACAAACAGTATGCCCCTGCTAATCATTTTCATATGACCTGGAATTTGCCCCTGGCACGACTGCAATACTGGATGGACTTGACCGGCGTTTCGAGTATTACCCCCTGGGCAGCAAGACCCAAATTTATCGAAGGCATTGACCGCCCGCAGCCATTGGTGCACTTACTGAACGGTAAATTATGAGACCAAAACAATAAAACACATATTTCGTAAATTTTTCAGGAATTGGTCATTGACAAAAAAGACAGAATGTGGTAGAATGATTAAATAATGCAGATTAACCGAAGCAATTTGTTTGGTTGGTGGTGGCCTGTTGGACAATCCGACGGGCAGGCGGGAAATCTGCACTAAGAAAAAGCAATAAAACAAAGTTATTTACGCGGCCTGTTGGATTAAAAACAACAGGCCGCTTTTTTTATGGCCAGACATAACCCAGATACTCATAATAAGGACGCAAAAAATGGATGATTACAAACAGATAATAGAAAATGCGAAACCGGGCGAGATAATCCCGATTGTCAAACGAATCGAGATGTCGGACCCTATGGACTTTTTCGCGAAGATAAGCGACTACGGCCGGGTAAAAAACTGCTGCCTGCTCGAATCGAAAGAATACATTCGCGGCTCAAGCGCGTTGAGCTTCGGCACAGCCAAACCCGCGCTGTATCTTACGGGCAAAGGAAGGGAATTCGAAATCAGGGCGCTGACTAAAACCGGCAGAAGAATGATTAAGTACCTGACGTTCGACCCGAAAAGGTTCGGCTTTTGCGAAACAACGGATTTCAGCGCCGAACGGATTAAAGGCATAATCAGGAAACCTGCTGGATTAGTGGATGAGCAGACGCGACTGTCGAGCACAAACCAGATGGATGTCCTGCGTGCGGTGGCTTTCTCATTTCGCCTGGCAAGCAAGCCGTTCCGCGTAACCTGCGGATTGCTCGGCGCGTTAAGCTACGACTTTATCGACCAGTTTGAGAAACTGCCCGCCAACGAAACCGACCTTTTAGGCAATCCCGATTACGAATTGTATTTCGCGGACAATATCTTCCTGATGGACCACGAGCGAAATGAGGGCTATGTGGTTGTTAATGTGATAATCACCAACGGCAACAGGGCAGAGGTAATAAACGAGGCGCAGGAGTGTTTCGACTATTACGAAAATATCGCGAGGTTCGAGACACCTAAGGCCAAAAAATACGAAGCCCTCCTGCCGACGGAATCGACCGATACAAATCAAAAGCAATATGAGCAAATGGTTCGAGATGCCAAACAGCACATACTCGACGGCGACATATTCCAGGTGGTCCTGAGCAGGACAAAGATTGAGCCGTGTACCGATGAGCCGCTTGATGTGTATAAGCGATTGCGTGAGCTGAACCCGTCGCCCTATATGTTTTACATAAACACGCCGAATACGACGCTGCTTGGCTCAAGCCCAGAATTGAATCTACGTGTAAGCGGAACGGAAAATCGCAGCGTGGAAATCAGGCCGATAGCGGGAACAAAGCCGAGAGGTAAGGTCAACGGCAAACTCGACGCCGATATCGATTTCCGGTATGAGGCGGAATTAAAAATCGACCGCAAGGAATTAGCCGAGCACATGATGCTGGTCGATTTAGCCAGAAACGACATCGCCCGTGTGGCGCAACCGGGAAGCAGAATTGTAACAGAACTGCTGACCGTCGAAAAATACGAATCGGTGCAGCATTTGGTCAGCAACGTCAAAGGAGTATTAGCCGGCAATCTCGATGCCCTAATCGCATACCTTGCGACGATGAATATGGGAACGCTGACGGGTGCCCCTAAAATCGAGGCGATGAAGATTATCAGGCAATTGGAAAAAACCAAACGCGGCTACTATGGCGGCGCTGTGATGTACCTGACGGTTGACGGCCAGTTTGACAGTTGTATTACGATACGAAGTTTGCAGATTAAAGACCGTAACGCCTATGTTCGCGTCGGCGCCGGAATTGTTCACGACAGCATTCCCAAAACGGAATTCGAGGAAACAGAGCACAAAGCCGGCTCATGTATGCGGGCTTTAACGAAGAAATAAACGAGGATAAAATATGAGCGATAAAAAAAGAAAAGTTTTGTTTATCGACAATTTCGATTCGTTCACGTATAACCTTGTCGATGACTTTTGCAAACGCGACTGCGACGCGAAGGTTTACAGGGCGGATACGTCAATCGAGGACTTGAAAAAAGTGGCTGATGAGTTTAAGCCCGATTTACTGGTGATTTCGCCGGGACCGGGAACGCCTGCTACCGCGGGCGTAACGCTTGCCGCGATTGATTACTTCAAGGACAAACTCCCCATATTCGGAGTTTGCCTCGGCCATCAGTCGATAGTCGAGTATTTCGGCGGCAAAGTGGGCCACGCCCCTGAGCCGGTACACGGCAAACCATCACGCGTAACACACAATGGCCAAGGCGTATTCGCTGGCGTTGAGAACCCGTTGCAGGCGGGACGTTATCACAGTTTGTGCGCATTGACGATGCCTGATTGCTTAGAGCCGACCGCTCATTTTGAAAGCGTGAATATGGGTATCAAACACAAAACACTGCCTATATACGGCGTGCAGTTTCACCCCGAAAGCATCCTGACGCCCGCAGGCGGTAAAATTATCGAAAACATTTTGAAAATAGCTGAAGAACACTCAAACAAGCAAAGGGTTTGATTATGACAACGATAGCCGAATATATAGAACTACTACTTCGAGGCCAGCACCTGACCTTCGAGCAGGCGGGCAAGGTCCTCGATATTATTTTTGAAGGCGAAGTGCCTGAAACGCAAATCGCAGCGTTTTTGACGGCGATGCGATGTAAGTCAGCTTCCTCTGCCGAGCTTGCCGGGCTTGCCAAATCGCTACGGACTCATTGTGTTAAAGTTGATACCAGCATTGATAACCTCGTCGATACCTGCGGGACAGGCGGCGCATCAGTGAAAACATTCAACATTTCAACCGCCTCGGCGATTGTCGCCGCAGGTGCGGGCGTTCACATCGCCAAACACGGCAACCGCGCGATAACAAGCAGATGCGGCTCAGCGGATGTTTTTGCCGAACTGGGCGTAAATATCGAGGCGGGACCGGATATCGTGGCAAAGTGCATAAAAGAAGCCGGAATAGGTTTTATGTTCGCACCGAAATATCATCCCGCAATGAAATGTGTCCAGCCCGTGCGCAAATCGCTGGGCTTCAGGACGGTATTCAACATATTAGGTCCCCTCGCAAACCCCGCCGGCGCACAGGGACAGGTGATGGGAGTTCCAGAGCAGGGGCTTATGCCGATTGTAGCCGAGGCGCTGCATTTACTTGGCGTCAAAAGCGCTATGATTGTTCACAGCGACGGTCTCGACGAAATCAGCACTATGAGGCCGACAAATATTATGCAGCTCAAGGCAGGTAAAATAACCGAGTCGATGCTTAACCCTATCGATTATGGAATTAAAAAGGCCTCGCTGGAAGACCTCAAAGGGGGCGACGCCAAAAGCAACGCCCAAACAGTAAAAAATATAATAAGCGGAAAAGAAACAGGGGCTAAAAAAGATATTGTTGTGCTAAACGCGGCGGCGGCGATAATTGTAGGCGGACTCGCGGACGACTTTGCCCCGGCGATAAAAATCGCCGAAAAGGCAATCGAGACAGGCAAAGCAATACGACATCTTGAAAAATTAGTCAGGGTTTCAAATTTATCCACTGTGGTGGACGGTTGAGAAAGGAATTCCAATGAGAATGGTGGCGGTCAAAGTGAAGATTTGCGGCTTCACAAACTATGACGACGCGGCGGCGGCGGCGGATATGGGTGCCGATATGCTCGGGTTCAACTTTTACCCCAAAAGTCCGCGATATATCAAGCCCGCCGACGCATCGAAAATCGTTGACCGACTCCCCGCCTTCGTTGATATCGTGGGACTATTCGTCAACGACACCTTCACACACATCGAACAGGTAATCGACGAATGTCGTCTCGACTGGGTCCAGTTTCATGGCGACGAAACGCCAAAATACTGCGAGCAGTTCGGAACGCTCAACGTGCGGACAATGAAGGCGATTCGCGTCAAAGATGAAAAAGACATCAAGCACGCAGAGGAATATTATACTGACGCGATTTTGCTCGACGCCTTTGACCCCAAAAAGTACGGCGGCACAGGACTCGTCTTCAACTGGAACATCATAGGAAATATAAGTAAACGCGTATTCCTTGCGGGCGGCATCAACGCAGAAAACATAACAAAGGCGGTAGAGCTGGGCATCTACGGCATCGACGTTTGCAGCGGCGTCGAGAGCAAACCAGGCAAAAAAGACCCTGTAAAAATGCGGAAACTTTTCGACATCATTCATAACTTGAGAGGTTAGATAACAGCTATGAAATACAAAGGCAGATTCGGTGATTATGGCGGTTTTTATGTCCCTGAGGTTTTGATACCGGCGCTCGAAGAGCTTGAAAAGGCATTTTACCGATTCTACAAGGACAAGGGTTTTATTGGTGAGCTGTCGCAACTGATGGCGGACTACGCAGGCAGGCCCACCCCCCTGTATCACGCCAAACGCCTCAGCGAGTACGTCGGCTTCAACGTGTATCTTAAACGCGAGGACCTGCTTCACGGAGGCGCGCACAAGGTCAATAACACGCTGGGCCAGGGGCTTCTCGCCAAATATATGGGCAAAACAAAACTTATTGCCGAAACCGGCGCAGGCCAGCATGGTCTGGCTACCGCGATGATTGGCGCGTTATTCGGAATGGAAACGAAAATTTTTATGGGCGCGACCGATGTCGAACGCCAAAGCGTCAACGTCCACAAAATGAAACTTTGCGGCGCCCAGGTCATATCCGTCAAAGGCGGCACAAGCACATTGAAAGACGCGATTAACGACGCGCTGCGATACTGGACAGCCAACGTTAATGACACATTTTACCTTTTCGGAACAGCCGCAGGGCCACATCCATACCCGACGATTGTAAAACATTTTCAAAGCTGCATCGGCAAAGAAACAAGACGGCAATGTTTCCACAAACTGGGCCGGCTGCCCGATATGGTCCTCGCCTGCGTGGGCGGAGGAAGCAACGCGATAGGTATGTTCTCCGGCTTCCTTAACGACAAAAACGTCCGCCTCATCGGCGTCGAAGCGGGCGGCAGAAGCTTATCGAGCGGCAGACATGCCGCGTCAATATCAGCGGGCAAACCAGGCGTCCTGCACGGTGCAAAGGCGTATCTTCTCCAGAACGCCGAAGGCCAGGTCAACGACACCGAAAGCGTCAGCGCAGGACTGGATTACCCATCGGTTGGCCCGGAACATTGCTACCTCAGCGATATTGGCAGAGCCACTTATGTGGCGGTAGAAGACGAAGACGTCCTCGATACATTTGGACTGATGTGCAGAATGGAGGGCATTTTACCCGCTCTTGAAAGCACACACGCGATTGCTTACATAGTCAGCCAGAAAGGCAAACTATCCGCCAAAACAATCGCGGTCGTAAACCTCTCGGGCCGAGGCGATAAAGACGTTGGTATCGTTGAAAAATTCAGACCAGTGAAGGATTAAAGAATTACTGATTGTAAAATGGGTCCCCTGTTGCAAAGCCAAAGGAGCAACACCCGGGGATGACGCAAGGCGTCAATTGCGGATTGATAATAAGGATTGAAAAATGAAATCTTATAAACAAATTTTTGCGGAACTCAAACACGCGGCTGTCATACCATTTTTTGTAATCGGCGACCCGGACTACAAAACGAGTTTGAAAATTGTAAAATCCGCCATCGATGCTGGCGCGGATATCCTCGAACTGGGCATACCGTTCTCAGACCCGATAGCCGACGGCCCCACTATTCAAAAGGCGGACATCCGCTCGCTCAGAAACGGTATGACCGTCAAAAAGGCGTTAAAATTTATCACGGAAATCAAAAAGTACAAGGATATCCCTATTGGCTTGCTTATGTATTACAACCTGATTTTCCAATACGGCACAGAAAAATTCTTCCGCGATTTCCACAAGGCAGGTGTCAACAGCGTCCTCGTCGCCGACCTGAGCATCGACGACGCCAAAGAGATTATCGGCCCGGCAAAGAAAGCAGGCCTCGATACCGTCTTTATGGTTACGCCCAACACTTCAAAAGAGCGATTGAAATCAATTGCCTCAAAAACCACCGGCTTCATCTATGCCGTTTCATTATTAGGCGTAACGGGCAGCCGGAAAACATTATCGACTTCAGTCGAAGGCCTTATCAGCAGAATTAAAAAAGAAACTGATGTGCCTGTATGTGTCGGCTTCGGCATCAGCACCCCCGAACATGCTGCAAAGGTCGCCAAATCAGGCGCTGACGGCGTCATCATCGGCTCCAAAATTGTCGGCATAATCGAGGAAAATCTGAAAAACAAAAAGAAATGCCTTAACGTCATATCGAAGTTCATAACCGCCGTCAAATCGGCGGTTATCAGAACCTGACGGCTGATACATCATTGCCATTGCAGAATATCTCCTTGGTGAATATAATCAAACCGGCTTTCAAAATAAGAAAAGCCGTTTGATGATTAAATTTACACAAGGAGGAATATGTATGTTCAAGCAAAGCCGTTATCTACTCTTTGCTGTTGTGCTGGCATTATCGTGCTGTATCAATAAAAATGCGCAAGGATTAGAAACAACGACACCTGCTGCTGAGAACATCAAGCTGGATAGGACGACCGAAAAAATCGCCACTGACCTTTACCTGCCGACTCTGTCGAAGCAGCCGTTGGCCCCCGCCAAGAAGGTTATAGTGGTCCCCGGAGATTATCCCACAATTCAGGCCGCTATCGATGCGGCTAAAACGAACACTGTTATTCACGTCAAACCAGGTGATTACGCAGAATCGCTGAATCTTAAAAGCGGCGTAAGCATTAAAGGGCTCGATGCAAACGGAGTTATCATCCATTGCGATGTAGTAGATGGCCCTGTAATGAAGGCTGAGGATTGTAATTCTTTGGTAATATCCGACCTGACCTTGAAACACACGGGGTTAGAAAGAATGCCTGCTGATTTTGACGGCAGGTTCCCGGTATTACTTCTGGATTCAAGCAATATCATCGCAGCCCGGTGCAAAATACAAAACAGCGGCGGAAATGGTATTACCATAAAAGGCGGTAATAATACGATATGGGAATGTAACATCTGCAACAACAATCATAATGGCATAAGCATTATGTGCGGGAATGTCGTGCTCGGAAAAAATAATTGCTCGTCAAACGGCTGGGACGGTATCCATTTTCACATGGCCGTTCTCGGCACGGTTTTCGGCAACATTTGTAACCGGAATATTTACCAGGGCATATATGCCAACAGCGACTGCAATGCTTTTCTTTTAGATAATACCTGCGAAGAAAACAAGGTTAATGGCATCTATTTCAATGCCGGTGCAAAAGGCAGAATCTCTAAAAATACCTGCACGGCAAACGGTTATAGCGGAATTGCGATTTTTGGAAGCGGAACAACAGCGTTCCTCGAACAAAATGTAGCCAGTGACAACAATGCAAACGGCATATATTTCGGCGACAAGGCGGACGGCGAGGCCAGAAATAACAAATGCAGTAAAAATAAATACCACGGGATAAGCGTCGATGATGACTGGTCAAAACCGTATATTTCCGCAAACAACTGCTTCGACAACAAAAGATGCGGTTTATATTTAACCCAAAGCTTCAGGGCAACGGTTTGGGCAAATGATGATATTCATAACAATGGCGAAATAAGCTATGGTGAGGCGGTTGTCCTTCTTTATGAAAAAAAATATTCAATCCTGGATTCTATCGCATCCCGGCTCAGAACTGAAAAAAGCAGATATACAAATGGAAACTGGCAGCTTCATAATTTCTATCAGGGCGTAGGCGATGGCTGGAGAGGACGACGGGATTTTTCGACGGTCAAGCCCCAGTTTGAGGAGTGGATCAAACAGCAACCCGATTCCGTAACGCCACGAATTGCCCTAGCCAAGGCGTATAAAATGCTCGCATGGGACGCCCGCGGCAGCGGTTATGCGAATGAAGTATCTGAAAAGGGCTGGGAAACATTTAAGGAAAATCTTCTAAAAGCACAGCAGATTCTTACTGAGGCCGAAGACCTCAACGCACACGACCCGGAGTTATATGAAACATGGGTGGAAATCGGAATGGGATTGAATAAAACCCATGAGGACATGAACGCGTTGTTCGAAAAAGGTATCGCCGTAGAAAGAAACTACTGGCCGCTTTACACTGCCATAGGATTTGACCTTGCACCTATCTGGCATGGCAGGCAGGGAGAGCTTGAGGCATTCGCTAGGCGTGCCGTGGAATTAACCCACCAGGATGAAGGTCAAATTTTATATGCCAAAATTGCCCAGATGATGGTTGGCAAAAAAAACTATGAACCCCCGCAATATAAGCAACTCGGCTTCTCTTATCAAATGCTTAAACAATCCTATCAAGATTTAATAAAACGTTATCCTGACGCAAAAGATAATTATCTGCTTAACGCATCATGCTTTCTGGCCTGCACTTATGATGACAAAGACGAAGCGAAAAATTTGCTTGTACAAATCGGCTCCAACTGGGACAAAAGCATATGGCGGAACGAAGATATTTTCAATAAATATAAAAACTGGGTTCTCACAAAAACAGAAAGACCACCCGAACCAAACGAATAAAAAAAAGTGCTTAAGCGAAACATCGAAGTTTATAAGAAAGGTAAAGTCGGCTATTCCAGAATCCTGACCACACCACTGTCACCATCTACCTGTATGGTCTGGCCGGTTTTGATTATTTTTGTCGCGTTGCCGACGTTTACCACGGCAGGGATGCCATATTCACGGGCAATAATGGCTCCGTGAGAAAGCAGGCCGCCCTGGTCCATAACAATCCCGGCAGCAGGAATGAAGTACGGCGTCCAGCCGGGGTCAGTGAACGGAGCAACAAGAATCTCGCCAGCTTGAACCTGCTCGTTGTCGTCGGCTCTCAGTATCACTCGTGCCTTGCCGCTAACAACGCCGGGACTTACTGCCAAACCCTTTAACTGTTGAACATCGGCATTTACTTCTTCAGGAACATACCTGTCAGGGTCGAACTTGCCAATGATTAAATTGGGCGGTGTAATAGACTGCCATTTCTTATATTCGGCGCGACGGGCAGCGATAATATCTTTGATATCGACTTTGGATTGATTCCGTGTCAACTGACCAAGTTCCTCCAGCTTAAGGAAGAAGACATCGTCGCTGTCCCCTATTAAAGAGCGGTTTGCCAGCTTCCGGCCGAGTTCAAGCAGCATCGAACGAACAGATGCCATAAATTTTATGAATTCGCTTTTAATGTTCTCGCGAAATGCCGAACCATACTGAGCGCGAACAAGCAGATGGTTGAAAACGGCCCGCTTGACAGGGTTGGTGAGTTTTCGACGGCAGCTCTGCGCAAACTGTTCACGTTCAGCAGCAAGTCGCTTATAGTTTTCAAGCGGATTGGTTCTGCCCATAGAACCCAGGTAACTACGAATAAGGCCAAGAATATAATCAGGTGTTTCGGACCACCGCCGGTTATAAAGCTCAATCTCGCCGCGGCAGTGGTGTCCATGGGCCTTCATAAACCGGCTCCAGTCAATTAGAAACTCCTCACCAGAGGAGCTTTTGGTAAGCCCATCGTGCACAATGCCCCACTTGGCATTCGATTGAATCAATTCCTTAAGGATAGGGTTATCGTTGACTTTCACAGCCAGCCGCCAAAGGTCGAGACCGGCTTCTGCGTCTTCCATATTACTCAGACCAACGAGCAACCTTCCTGCACAGGATTGCTCATCGGGAAACCATCTCCTGCATACAACTTCGAGGATTGGAAAATAGGCCATCCAGTAAAACATGTGAAGTAAATTGAAACCTTTTTTCATGATTTCCTCGTTAAGTTCGGTAACGGCTCCCATCAGGCAGTCAGCCAGCCGTTCGGCGGACAAGCCGGAAATATCGAGACAGGCCCATTTTTCGTTCATCTTTCTCGCGTTGGCGAGAGTGGATTGAGATTTGCGGCGTGTATTACAGAGCGCACTGGCTATTAGCAAAGGCAATCTCAGAATGAACCTCACGCGGTTGTGCTTGATTTTGGGCAGGTCTTCTGCTGGTGTATTCTTTAGTTTTTCAAGTAGTTGGCCCAATTCCGGGTCGCTTCCGGCAAATTCGCTCCAGTCCAGGTTTCTTGTAGTCCTGAATTGCCTTATGACAACGGCCCAGAAACTGGCATTAAAGTACACCCGGCCGGCAATAAGTTCATAGATTGGGATGTTATCTTTTATATCGATGCACAGCGAGTCAGAGGCAAAATCGACGATGTTCTCTACAAAGGACTCAAGCATCCATGATGTGGCCGGCGTCACCACATCCGGTATTACCTCCTTCGCAGCAAAACTGGTCCAGATTTGCCGGTCTTCCCAGGATTTTGTCTTCGGGATAGTGGTAATGGGTCTGGACTGAAGCAGAAAAATCTTGCCCTGGTGAATGGCCCATTCGATGTCCTGGGGGCAGCCGAATTCGCTCTCGGCTTTTATGGCAAGTTTCACAATCTTTTGGGCCGTCTGGTCGTTTATACAAGGGGCAACTATCGAACGTGAAATAACCTTTAGTCCCTTCTTATCCATAACAACACGGTAAGGAGAGACCTTGCCTGAAACCAATGCATCGCCGAGACCGAGGCAGGCCTCGATAACAACACGATTATTATCGCCGGTAACAGGGTCAGAAGTGAAAATTACACCGGAAACATCCGCAGGAATAAGGGACTGGACGATTACAGCCATTTCGACCTTCGAATGGTCGAAGCCATTTTTTTGCCTGTAGCTGTATGCACGCTCGGTCCATAACGAGGCCCAGCACTTCTTTATGGCAATCAGGCAATCTTCAAGGTTAGAAATTCCAAGATATGTGTCGTAAAGGCCCGCGAAGGAATGACCGGGCAGGTCCTCTGCGGTAGCCGATGAGCGAACTGCCAAATGGCCGGCTGCGAGAGTATTGTAATGCGATTCAATTTCAGCGGCGAGTGAATCATTCATTTTAGAATCAACGATGACCCGGCGTATCGTGTCAAGGTTCCCGGCAATGTCGAAACCTTCGGGCTTCCCGGAAGGTACACTGGTGTCATCTATAACGGCTTTCAGTGAGGGAGAATTTATATGCGTTTCATAAGCATTGGCGGCAACACAAAAAGCATCAGGGACAGGCAAGCCAAGACGTTTCAGGCGGGCAAGACCAGCCGCCTTTGCCCCAACAATTGATTGGTCGGAGTCCGTAATGCTGTCCAAAGGTATAATTAATCCATTGTGCTTCATCTTCTCCGGTATCCATTATAGCACTTAAGGGCAATAACAGCAAAAGAACAATCATGGAATTTGTTTGAGAACTTAGAGAAATTTTTCGCACTTTTTTCGTGGCGAATGGTATAAGTCTGGAATAAAATATGATGTTGAACATATAGTCAGAAAACCAGATTTGAAGATAATATTGCACGGAGGGCATTATGAGCAAGGTACTTTACATCAAATCGTCACCTATGGGTAAATTATCCTATTCGATGGCTGTAGCGGATGCGTTCGTCGAGGCATACAAGAAATCGCATCCCAAAGACCAGGTAAAAACAATCGACCTGTTTTCAGCGAAGCTGCCTGAATTCGATTTTGTTGCTGCCTCCGGCAAATACAAGATAATGCGCGGCAAACCCCACAGCCCCGAAGAAAAGCAGGCGTGGGATAAAGTTGTCGCGACAATCGCTGAATTCAAGGACGCCGATAAATATGTTCTGGCTGTCCCGATGTGGAATTTCTCGATACCCTACCGGCTAAAGCAGTATATCGACGTGATTGTCCAGCCGGGGCAGACCTTTAGCGTCGATGCAACGGGCAATTACAAGGGATTAGTGACCGGAAAACCTGTCCTCGTAGTTTACGCCCGCGGCGGCGAGTATGCAAAAGGAACGCCGGCGGAACAATACGACCAGCAAAGCAAATACGTCGAGTCGATACTGCGATTTATGGGGTTCACCGATATAAGGTCGCTTATGGTTGAGCCGACGCTTGCCGGTGGGCCTGAAACAGCCGAGCAAAAGCGAAACGCCGCAATTGAAAAGGCAAAACAAATGGCCGGCGAGTTTTGAGCTTAAGGACTAAATATTTTAAGCGGTGACCAGCAGGTATGCCCTTATCAGTTCCGCGATGCTCCACGCCTGGGCAAAGCACCCTTTTGGCCTTTGTGGCTCGTTGCCGTCGAATATCTCGCAGATGCTGCCTATGCAGCCGTCGCCGGTCAGGTTGGTCAGCAATGGTCTGATGAACTTCGCCGCGTTTTTTTTGGTATCGATGCCGGAGCCGTTCACCTTCAGATATGCCTCTACAAACGACCCTATAAGATAAGGCCATACCGTCCCCTGGTGATAGGCGCTGTCTCGCTGCGACTGAGGCCCAGTGTATTGTCCCTGATACCTTTTGTCGTCCAGCGACAATGTTCGCAGGCCGAATGGGGTCAAAAGCTTTTCCTCGACGATACGCACCACCCCTTTTTGCTGTAACAGGGGCAGCGGCGAAAACGGCAGCGACACCGCGAATATCTGGTTAGGTCTGAGCGACGCGTCAGCCGTCCCATCAGGAAGGATACAGTCGTTCAGCCAGCCCCACGACTGGTTCCAGAACATCCTGCAGAAATTCTCCCTGACTATTTCCGCCCTTGACCGCACCATATTGAGCAGTTGACTGTCATTGCTGTCTGTCAAATACCGTGAAAGCAGCATAAGCGCGTTATACCACAATGCATTGATTTCCACGGGTTTCCCGTATCTCGGCGTAAACACAATCCCGTTGTATTTAGCGTCCATCCACGTGAGTTGCGTGCTCGCGTCGCCTGCCGTTATCAGGCCGTCGCTGTCGGCACGAATTCCGAATTGCGTCCCATGCTGATAAGAATTGATAATCGAAATAATAACAGGCAAAAGCTCCTCACGGAATGTCCGGCGGTCGCCCGAAGCATTAAAATACGCAAAGGCCGCGTTTATAAACCACAGTGACGCATCTACGCTGTTAAAGTGAGCTGTGTTGGAATAGTCATCGAATCGGCTCGGTATCATACCGTTTGAAGCTGCCCTGGCAAACGTAACAAGAACGGATTTTGCTTCCTCTAATCTGCGCGTCGCCAGCAGCAAACCCGGCAATGATATGAACGCGTCCCTGCCCCAGTCCGCAAACCACGGGAAACCCGCCAATATCGTTGACATCGCCATCTCGCCAATGTTGCGTTTTGCAACAAACTGGTCTGCCGCAAGATAAAGCGTCTCAAGTGTTTTATCGTTCTTCGCCGGCAGGATTGTATCATTGTAATGCCCGGAAAGCTGCCGTATGACCTGTTCAGTATCAGGCAAAACAAATTTATTCGCCGTAGCGGACATTGCCGGCCCACTGAGATTCGCCCATAAAACCAGTTTCATCGGCGCATCAATACGATACCTGAAAAACCCAGGCGTAAACAAATCCTCGGTAAAATCCTGTCCCCTTTCCCTATCCGCCCTGTACAGGAATTTATACCACCACTGCGGGTCCTCTCCAAAAACCGCTTCCCGGCAGTTTATCAACAACTGGCACGAACCGGGCACGTCGTTACTAATCAGCAGTCCCTCCGCCGTCGATTGGGTCTTAATGTGCGCATCCGATTTCTGCAGCGAATGAAAATCACGCAGCCCGACAATCGGCCTAACCGTAAAATCAACCGGCTTCGGAACCTCATCGAACGAATAAACCACCCCCACCGTATCTTCATCTCGCAGCAGGTACACCGATTTTGTCAGCTTCAGGTCACCGAGCCGGTAATGAAAATGAGCGCCGATATCCCTGCTGAATCGCTTAAGCCGGATATACCCGTCCGGTGAAATTTTGTCCGGGAATTCCATTGTGCCCAAATGAAACACCGCGGGTCCCCAGTATATCGTCTCAAAACAGCTGGATAGCGCCATTATTCTGTTCGCCGGCGGCGTAAGCGTGCCCGTCAGCAGACCATGATACCGCCTCGTATTGCACCCGATAATTGTCGAAGAAGAAAACCCCCCTCGACTGTTGGATAGAAACCACTCCTTTTCCAGCAGATTCTCAAGCGGTATCCCCGTAGTATCAACCGAGATATTGCTGTATCTGTTTTTTTGTTGAAGCATCAGCATAGTATTTCCCTGTATGATTACATCGTCCTTTGGGCCGGTTATGATTTAATCTCATTTCCGCCCTGATGAGTGTGCAATCTGCGGCAATACCCATATGAGTAGTCGAAGGTTACTCCAGCGGCTGGCGAGCGGTGATGGCATCTGAAAGCATACGGGAATTGGCATATTCGAGAGTAGTGCCTGTAGCGAGGCCGCGGGCGAGACGGGTGATTTTTACGCCTGTGCCCTTGAGTAGTGAACTGATATAAAGGGCGGTGCCGTCGCCTACCATATTGGGGTTGGTCGCCATAATAATCTCCTCCACCCCCCCCGCTTTAACACGTTCGACGAGCTTATCAATGGTGAGGTCAGCGGGCTCAATGCCGTCCAAGGGTGCGATATGCCCACCCAGAACGTGATAAACCCATTTGCACTGGCCTGTTTTTTCGAGGACGATAACATCCTTGGGCTGTTCAACGACGCAGATTAGGCTTTTATCGCGGCGAGTGTCGGAGCAGATTGGGCAGGTATCGGTTTCGGCGAAGTTATAGCAGGTTTTGCACTGCTTGATTTTGGTTTTGACGTCGCTAATGGCCTGAGCGAGGGCGAGGGCATCGGCAGGTTTGGATTTGAGGATATAAAAGGCCAGCCGTTCGGCGGTCTTCAAGCCAATGCCCGGAAGGCGAGCCAGTTCCTCAATCAGTTTATTAACGGTTTCAGTATAGCCAGTCGTCATAAAATCCCACAAAAAGTTTTCACCACGGAGATTTTACCATGAAGACATCAGGGCATAAAGTCATTTATGATTTATGATTGATAATTAAGCTGGTGAGCCGAACCCGAAATCTTAATCAGGTGATTCACTACGTGAGATTCAAAAGAACCGTTCTGCTAATTTGTAAGTCAGCGCTGCCATCGCTGCGGAAGCCGGAATGGTTAATACCCACGCCCAGACAATCCGGCCGACCACGCCCCAGTGGACGGCGCTGAGCCGCCGCAGCGACCCCACTCCCATAATCGCTCCGGTGATAGTATGCGTGGTGCTAACCGGAATGCCGAAGGCAGTTGAAATCAGCAATGCCGAGGCGGCGCTGGATTCGGCGCAAAAGCCATCCACCGGTTTTAGTTTTGCCACTTTCTGCCCCATCGTTTTGACAATCCGCCAGCCGCCGAGCATAGTGCCGAGAGCAATAGCGGCATAGCAGAGGAGGACTACGGCTAAAGGAATATAAAATGTTTTGCCGAGCAGGCCGGCGCTGAAAAGCAAACTGGCTATAATGCCCATAGTTTTTTGCGCATCGTTTCCGCCGTGCCCGATGCTGTAGAATGCGGCCGATAAAAGCTGACCTTTTCGGAAAAAATGGTCAACCTTCTGAGGTGAGGATTTTCGGCAGGCCCAGTAAACAATGTTGCCGAGAAACCATCCTAATAAAAGCCCCGCCACCGGCGAGACGACTATGAATGCAACCGTTTTGATAATTCCCTGCCAGACGAGGGCCTGCGGCCCTATCTTAACGAGCGCCGCGCCTATCAGCCCGCCGATGAGGGCATGAGAGGAGCTGGTCGGCAGTCCTAAATACCACGTAATCACGTTCCAACTGCAGGCACCAACGAGCGTCCCCAAAATAATCCTCTGGTCCACAATCGCAATATCGATGATACCTTTGCCTATAGTATTGGCAACATGGAGGCCAAGAAACAGAAAGGCGATAAAATTAAAAAACGCCGCCCAAAGCACGGCGTATTTGGGCCGCAGAACGCGTGTGGAGACAATCGTGGCAATAGAATTGGCCGAGTCGTGAAAGCCGTTTAGAAAATCAAAGACAAGCGCCAGAAGGATTAGAAATAAAATGCTCAACGTCATAGTCAGGCCTGTTTGACCATAATGGAATCAACAACATGGGCTACGTCTTCGCAAACGTCCAGCACGGTTTCTGCGTCCTGATAAATATCTTTCCATTTTATCACCGCAATCGGGTCCTTCACAGTAGCAAAAAGCTCCATCAGCATCTCGTCTCGCATTGTGTCACCGACATTTTCCAGACGATTGACCTCCACACAGGCATCGAAAACCACCTTGACGTTTTTGATGTCCCGCAACCCCCCGATGGCCCGCGCCACGGCCTGTACCGACTCCTCAATTACCTTGGCAAATTCCACTAAGTTCTTGTTCACGCCGGTGATATTATAAATTCTCATCCGGTTCACAATGGTATCTATCATATCAACGATGTCATCAATTTGCATCGTAAGAGCATGGATGTCTTCCCTGTCAATCGGCGTGATGAACGTCTTATTTAACTGCTCGATAATCGTGTGTGCCACGTCGTCCGCCTGGTGCTCAATCGCCGACATCTTGCTCAGTGTGTCCTCATTCACAGAGCCCTGGGACACTACTTCTCTGAAAAAACGAGCCGCATCCACAGCGCAACTTACTTGCTTTTCAAACAACTTAAAAAAGTTGAAATCTTTTGGGAAAAACTTAGAAAACATTCACATCTCCTTTAGCGACAAAATTGCACTCCATTATGTAGCTTGAGTCAACCCGACCAATTAAATGCTGCTGATACGAAATACGCATTGATATTTTTATCTGCTTAAACAAGCATTCACAAACAGACCGTTGCTTACAATTCATCTAATCTGGCATTTCCTGTATTAAATGCTTGGCGACACAACCATACTTTCCAATTCTACAGTAATATCACAATCTTTTCAAAATTGTAACCAGTCGAACATTATTATGCAATATTTTTAAAGGATTTTGACCCTGCCATTTTAGTGTCCATTTCCGCTGATTAAGGGAGATAAAAAATGCGTGAAAGTTTTGAAGAACACATCAAAGGGTTGAATGCAGAATTTGTCGCGATGGGCGAAATGGTAGCGATGGCTACCAGCCGAAGCATTGAGGCGATTGTCAGGCCGCTGATTTTTCTGCCCCAAATGGCGTAAAAGGCAAATAGTATGCTCAAAAGAAGTATGCAGGCCCTTGTCAACAGGGACGACGAAATAGCAATCGCTATTTGCAACGAGGATGACGAGGTTGACAAGCACTACGACGAGGCATATCATGACCTTTTGATGCGGATGATTAAGGACCCCAGTATAATATCGAAGGTAACGCCTCTTATCTGGGCGACGCATAATATTGAACAAATCGCCGACCGAGTTACCAATATCTGTGAGAGAATTATTTTCCTCGCGACCGGTTCTATGCCGCAGGTAAATGTCTCGAAGTACTGAGAATCAGGCACAAAATTATTGGGCATCCTCGATATTTGTGATGGTGGCGTCGAGGCCCATAATGACGGTTTTTACTGCTGGGTCATTGATTATCTCATTTTGCCGCTGGCTTCTTGTTTTGGCATTATCCTGCGACAGCCGGCTGTCTACCGTTTTTCCCGCAAACCTAAGCTCAATGGAAACCGGCATACCAAACTTTTCGGTCAAGGCGGCATTTATCTGCTCTATTCTACTTTTGTTCTCACACATCTGTTTAGACGATGCGTCAAATTCAAGAGCCAATATCCCATCCTGGAAACTTATCGGCTGAGCAGAAGTTAGTAACCCTGCGGTTCCACCCCCGACGCGTTTGGCCATCGCTAATATAATACCCTGCCAGTTATTTTTAATCGATTCAATGTCGCCGGATTGGACAACGGGCCGGTCATTTTGCGGCAGAATTTTCTGTTTTGCGGCAGCAATGGGGACAGCATCCTGCTTAGCAATTACTTTTTTTTTATCCTGCGGGGGATTTGATTGTGAAAACAACGAGTCAACATTGAGGAAATGCTCGCTTAACGCAAGGCGAAGTATGGTCGCTTCCAGAAGCGGCTTTGCGGACTCAGTATTTTTCAGCGACCAGCGAAGTTTTTCGAGGGTAGTAATGTTATAGACCAGCCCGGCTATGTCGAATTTTTCCGCGAGCTGCTGGGCCTGTTTTTTCTGCTGTTCGGTAAGAATCACAAGTTCGCTTTTGGCTCCTGCGGCTTTTATGACCATCAGGTCCCGCATATACTCGACGAGGGCATCGGCAATCTGGACTTCGGTAAGGCCCGCGTTGGTCAGCTCCCCTGCCGCGGCAAGAGCGTCTGCGGCATTTGAATCGCCTATGGCGGCAACGAGACCGCAAACCTTTTCGCTGTTAGGACAGCCGAGGTATTCCTCAAGCAAATTCGCCGAAAGCGGCTGAATACCCGTACTGATTAGCCGGTCAAGCAAACTCAGGGCATCACGCATCGAGCCGTTGGCGAGCTTGGCAAGGGCGAGAATAAGGTCTTCTTCGTATTTGATTTTTTCCTGGTCGAGGATGGCCTTTAGCTGTTTGCTTATGTACGCGGGCGAAATGTTTCTGAAATCGAACCGCTGGCAGCGGGATTGAATCGTGGGAAGCACCTTATTTGGTTCGGTGGTTGCGAAAATGAACTTGACGTGGCTGGGCGGCTCTTCAAGGAGTTTCAAAAGCGCGTTGAACGCCTCGGTGGTGAGCATATGCACTTCGTCGATGATGTAGATTTTGAAGCGTGCACGGGCAGGCCGGTAAACCGCGTTATTGATAAGGTCGCGGATGTCGTCTATACGCCTATTTGAGGCGCCGTCGATTTCGATAACGTCTATGTCCTCGCCGAGGTTTACGGCAAGGCAGCTATCGCATTTGCAGCAGGGTTCAGCAGTCGGCCCGTCGGCCTTGAGGCAGTTCAGTGATTTCGCCAGGATTCGGGCCATCGTGGTCTTGCCTACGCCTCTGGTTCCCGTGAAAAGGTAGGCGTGGGCAACCCTGTTGGTTTTTATGGCGTTTTTGAGCGTCTGCGCAATCGGCTCCTGGCCGACAACGTCGTCAAAGGTCTGCGAACGGTATTTGCGTGCTAAGACGGTATATGCCATAAAAAAGATCGGCCGGGTTTGCCACGGCACGGCCAAACACCGCGTATGGCTGCTCGGTTCCCCGCCTGACCAGGTTAACGGGTCGGTCTGCATGGGACCCGGCCGGTAAAAACGATTTTCTAATTTTCAATTTGCTATTCAGGCACCTGCAGTATAACAAGTCAGCCGAAAATTTCCATAATTTTCGCTTGAACAATTTGCGCCGAAAAGCTAATTAGGATATTATGAATCGAATCAATAAAACCGGATATGGGAGACAGGTATGAAGGTAAGCATTGAGGATACCTGCACGGCCTGCGGGCTGTGCTGCGACACCTGCCCGGAGGTCTTCGAAATGGGACCAGATAAGGCAGAGGTAAAAGTCGAGGATGTTCTTCCGGCAGAATACGAAGATGCGGTGCAGCAGGCAGCGGACGAATGCCCCGTAGAGGCAATAGTCGTCGAATAAATCAGGATGACAGCTCCCGGCTTTTGTTGCGGGCAGCAGTCAGCGCGTCGGCGAGTAATTGAGGGAAATTCTTCGCCGCGAAGACCTTCAGCGCCGCCTCGGTCGTACCACCTGGGCTTGTTACCTTGCGGCGAAGCTCGCTGGGGCTTTCGCTGAATTTATCCCGCTCGGAGGCGAGCAGAGCAGCTCCTTTGGCGGTTTGCAGCACAAGGATTTTCGCTATTTCCGGAGGCAGCCCCATCTCACCCGCAATCCTTATCATTTCTTCCATCATCAGGAAGAAATACGCAGGTCCTGACCCGCTAACGGCCGTAACAGCATCTATCAGGTCCTCGTTATCGACGATTACCGCCTTGCCGATAGCCGAAAATATCCGCATTGCCTTATCCATCATCGGACGCGCTTTGTTGTTGGCAAACAGTGCGCTTGCCCCTTCACCTATCAACGCCGGGGTATTGGGCATAACGCGGATTATTGGCTTATCGTTGAGCGCCGCGGCAATTTCGTCGATTTTTACGCCCGCCGCGATTGAAATAACAAGCGTGCTGTGCCTGACGGTCGATTCAATAGCCAGTAGAACATTAGCCATATTCTGCGGCTTGACGCTAAGTATCAGGATATCCACCTGCCCGGCCAGTGCGGTGCTGTTAGACATCGCCTGGACGTGGTATTGCCTCGTCAGATACTCCAGCCGGTCGGACCGAATATCGTTGATAAAAATATACTTCGGCTTGCATATATTGGCGCTGATTATGCCCTTAATCAGGGCTTCCGCCATATTGCCCGCACCGATAAAACCAATTGTGTCCATAATTCCTCCTTGCTGTAACCAAGGCCCGAATTATAATCTCTCATACAATCTCAAACGCATAATAATAACACGTTTGCGGAGAAAAACAATGCAAAAGCAGGTAAGTTTCGAAAAAGCGTACAAAACCAAGTATCCCGAACAGATTGTCATTGTAGTGGCAAAGGATAAAAATGGCAAGGCCAATCCTGTCACCCTGGGCTGGAAACGATGATTACCTCGTATGAGCCGGCGATGATGGCTATAGGCGTCTATAAAGGCCATTACAGCGTCAAATGCATACGCCATTCGAAGTGCTTTACGCTTGTCTACCCATCAGTTGATATGGCCAAGGCGGCCCTGTTCTTCGGCGAACATTCGGGCAGGGACACCGACAAATTTGCCCAGTTTAACACCAAGACCACGCCTGCCAAAAAAATTGATTCGGTTTTGCTGGCCGACGCCGTAGCAAATTTTGAATGTCGATTGGTTAAACAGATTGCCACTGGCGACCATATTACCTTTTTCGGAGAAGTGGTTTGCGCACATATCAATAAAAAGCCCAAAAAACGCCTGTATTCATTAGGCACAGGACACAAAGTTGGTGCGGTGCGATAACCAATTCAACACGTTTTTGATTTCCCACTTTCGATATTTGGGCGTATGATGTTGCTATGCTTGTAAAAGGACTTGTGCAGATATATACGGGAGACGGCAAGGGCAAGACAACCGCGGCCCTTGGGCTTGCTCTACGCGCGGCTGGCCAGGGCAACAAAATCCTGATTTATCAGTTCCTCAAACCTCCCTGCTTAAATACCGGCGAACGCGTCGCGCTATCATCGCTGCCATCAATAAAAATAGAGTCGCTCGATATCCAGTGGGATATGGGAAAATCGCTAAAAGACCCAAAAGCGATATCGGCAGCGCAAACAGCCCTTCACGAATCCCTTGAACACCTCACAAAATCAGCTATGAATCGTGAATTTGACGTTCTGATTCTCGACGAGATTGTTTACTGCGTTTCAAAAGGACTGGCGAGTGTCGAGGACTTGAAAAAAGTTATCGAGGGAAGGGACCCGCACGTTGAGATTATCCTAACCGGCCGAGGGGCAATACCCGAACTGATTGCCTTGGCCGATTTGGTTACCGAAATGAAGAGTATCAAGCACCCGTTTGATAAAGGCACCGTCGCCAGACAGGGAATTGAGTTCTAGCAAGCTATAGGGGTAAACTTTATCCTGGAAACGCCGGGTTTGATTTTACGCTGGATTCTGCTATAATACCCTATCGGAGTCAAGGGTGATAAATGATGGTAACTGCAATGGGCAATATGGACACAGGCGGAATCCTGCTGATAGGCAATCCGGCATCGGCGGTTTTGGGAGGTATTCCAGCCGACAAACCCGCGATTCAGGTCTGCGGCAATATACACGATGGTATTGAAACCGCGAGAAAAACCGGTTTTGCCGCAATCGCCGTGGTAATGAAAGGCACAGCGGCCAATTTGCGTGACGGACTTGCCCTGCTCCGTGAAAACACAAATGCGAAAATTCTTCTGCTTGCGCGGATGTATGAAGAACCGGAGGCGATAAAACTGGTCGGCAGCAACGGGGTCAGTTTAGCGGACGATTACCTGATTTGCCCGGTTCAAACAGAGCAGCTTTACAATATTACTTGTCGCGGCCGGCTTATGGCTGTGGCAGGAAAAGAGCCAGCCATTACTGATGCGACACTTCTGGCAAAGATAAATCGGCTGGAAAAACTTGCGACCGAGGACGATTTGACGGGCCTGAAAAACAGAAGGTATCTGTGGGAATTCGCAAAACAGGTAATCGCCCGGGCAAAGAAAGATAACGGGCGAGTAACCGTGCTCGTATTCGACATAGACGATTTTAAGCATTATAACGACATTTACGGCCACGCAGCGGGCGATGAGGTGCTAAAGCAGGCGTCGCTTTTAATGAGGCGATGCTGCCGCAAGCACGATATGGTGGCAAGGTTGGGCGGCGATGAATTCGCGGTGGTATTCTGGGACGATCCGCAAAACCCCCAGCCGACAGACGGCGGTGAGAGACGTTCATTTACAGCAGACCATCCGGGAGAAGTAATATTCATCGCCAAACGATTCCGCAGAGAAATTGAAAAGACCAACCTTCGGTTTTTAGGTCCTGATGGCAGAGGTGTGCTGACGATAAGCGGCGGATTGGCAAGTTTGAACAAGGATGCTTCGACAACCGAGGAGCTTTTCGAAAAGGCAGACCAGGCACTTCTCGAAGCGAAACGCAGCGGCAAAAACAGAATTTACCTCGTAGGCCAGCCCGAAAACGACATCGATAAAATCGAGTAGCTGCCCTACGTCCCCAAAACAATCGTTTCGGTTTTACTGATGAGTTTGTAGCGGATGCCGCGCCAGCGAATTGTTCTGCCAGAGACCGACGACAATATCAAAACAAGCATAAGCAGCGACCATAGCCAGAACAGCGTAATATCGGCTATCGCAGCGATTTTCAACCTTGGCCAGTCCTCCGCGAGCAATTTGCTTGCCATACTTTGCCTGAGTATCGCCCTTGTAAATTGCACGATAAAAAACAGAACCGGCACCGCGGTAAAAAGCCAAATGTAATGATTCTGCGTGATTCCGGCGTAAATCGCCAAAACCGCCCCGCCCCAAAGCCCAAAAACCGAATATATCGCGCTGAACAATCCGAATGACCATGTTTGCGGCGCATAAACCTTTGTTATAACGAACTGCCTGCGACCGAACTCGAATAATTTTGCCCAGGTGGTCGATTCCGAGGTGGCCACAAGACAGCCAGGGACAAACTCGACTTTTTTATGAGCGTCTTTCACGGCACAACTCAGCGAATAATCATCGCTTACAGCCTTTTGCCAGAGCTTTTCAATGCCCAATTCCCTGAAGGTCTGCACCTGAATCGCCATTGAACCCCCCCAGGCGTGATTGAAAGGCGTATTGCCCATAAGCTGGGCAATCTTGGCGTTTACTGCTGATAAGGCAAGCGTGGCAAGGTTGCCTGTTCTGGGAACGAACCATCGATAGCCGGTTGCAGCCCCTTTTGATTCAGGATGCCGAAGAGGATAGACCAGATGATGCAGCCAGGTCAACTTGACGCAGATATCCGAATCCGCAAAGGCCAGCGCTTCAATATCTTCGGGAATCCGGCGATAAACATACAAAATATTATGGATTTTCTGGCTGCACTCCTGCCCAACCCCGGCAACAAGTATCTGAACGTCGCTTGCCTTTGTGCTCCCGGCCAATTTATCCTTTAACCTACATAATTGCCCGTATGCGGGGTCGGCCTTATCCTCTACTACAAACCACAATAGGTAATTTTCGTAATCCTGCCTGTAAAACGAAGCGATATTCTGCTCAAAATTCTCATCGAGATTTTTGCAGGGAATTATCAGCGCAACACGAGGCGAGTAACGCTTGTGCTTCTTATCGTACTTGGCCAGCGCGAAAAAGTAATTTTTCAACGTCAGCGTTGAAAAAAGCAACTGTGAAATTATTAGTACCCCGGCAATATAAACATACCAGCCCATATAGGCAAATTATCATTTATCAATCATCATTTAGCAATCTCCGTGTCTTATTTTTTTGATTATCGATGATTGTGATTTATCCCTTGACTGGAATCGTAAATTGTAAATAATACCCTGAGAATTGTCGTATGGGTCGGTGCCCGAGCGGCTAAAGGGAGCGGACTGTAAATCCGCTGGCGAAAGTCTACGGAGGTTCGAATCCTCCCCGGCCCACTGCAAAAACTCGCTTTTTGGGATGGGGTGAGTTTTGCTTGCGCCCTGCTTGCGCGGTCCTGCATTTGTCTTTTTTCGGAGCTTGACAGGGAATTCCCCTTAGCGTTTCTTTCTCACCATTGCCGCGCCTAGGCCGAGAAGCAAGAGCGTCGCGGGTTCAGGGCACCTGCGTTGCGATAAAGTACGGGTAGTCCAAATCCGAGGCGAAGACAGTCCCGTTCCCGCTCGAATTGAGTTTCTTAATCGTCCCGTTGTGGGAACACGACACGTAAATATTATCTGCGCGTGCGATGGCGCTGGCCAACAAGCCCAGCACGGTCACGGCGAACAACGCTATGCGAAGTTGGTTATGATTCGTTTTCATTTTTCTTCTCCTCTTTGCCTTCTGCCCCACCCTGCAAAGATGATTCTCATTATACGCTTTACAGCCGGACAGTCAAGGGGAAACGGAGAGAGATTTACCGTCTTCTGGCTGCTATCGCCCTGCCTGTGGTATCGCCGCGGCCTCGATTTCAAATAAAAGATCGTCCCGGCAGATGTCGCCGATTGTTGTTATCCACGGCCAGTCGAGCTGTCTCCTGAACTCCTCGAAAGCGCCTTCTACCTCAGCCGTCTTGCAATACGCGACAACCTGAACGACGTCCCTATCCTGGCAATTCATATCACGCAGCGCAGCTCTGACGTTTTCAATTGTTGTCGCGATTTGTCCTTTCGCGTCCCCGATATGCGTAGTATTTCCTTTAGCGTCTATCGAAGCGGTTCCAGAAATGAATACCGTTTTGCCCGCGGGGCTGCTAGCCCGCGACGCACGCGAAAACGCCGAACCATAATCAAACGCGCACTGTTGCCAGCCAATCGCCGCCAACAGCTCAATCGAACCCGCCGGCTCAAGAACAGCCGTCATGTCCATCCCGAATTGCCCGTCCCCGCCAAGCCCCAGTCCTATACCTGTGCTCGCGGGCATCGACTGCCTGATACCTTTGCCAATCAGGCCCAGCTTCTCGAAGAATTGATTCCTCGCCTTGTTAAATTCGCCGTACAAAGACAATATATCACCAAGCCACATCCATGTTCGTGATACCGCTCTGAAATCACTTCCGTATTGTTTCAACGCGGATTCCGCCTTCTCGAACATCGCTATCGTTTGTCCAAGACATTCGCCCGATTTGCCTCCCGGTATTCCCGAAAGCGTTAAATATACCCCTTCTGACGTTCTAATCACTCGCCCGTACGCTTTGCCGTCAATCCTGACAACTTCGGGCTTGTTCACTCGCGCCAACGCGTGAACTTGCACTCCAATGGTATGTCCTCGCTTGCTTTCCCTGCCCGTCAACATGCTCGGCACAACACCATCGTCTATTTCGCCATATGCCTCAGACCTCGCCGCTGAAACAATAGGCAATGTCCCATCGACGGTAAATATTCGCTCCTCAAGGATGCTCGCTCGCTCCTCAGTCAGTATCTTACGAATACCCGCGAACATCTCCAAAAGCTTGTCTTTCGCCGGTGCGCAATTCTCGAGAGTCGCCGAGATATATATCTCAGTCGCCAGCGGCCCGCGGACATTGCGAGTTTCTATCTTAATAGCCATCGCGGCTCTGCCACCTCCAAATTCACAGTTTATTACCTTCTCGGCAACATGGACTTTGCTGAATTTAACAAAAAATTTAATTTTATCATATTGTCCGTGCGAAAGCAATACTTACGTAAATCCCGGCCACGACCCGCACAGTATAACAGACGCAAGAAGCTACTCATGCCAAGGCTCGGCTTCTTGCTGCGGCGTCACTGCCGCTTTTGGAGTGGCCATCGTCGTAGGCATACTCACGGAAACCTCCTCAAAACCGCGCACAACGCTGGCCAATTTCTCGCCGGTAACCGGAATCGGCCCGGTGATTAATTCGGGGGTAGTAAATGCCTCCATGCAGGAGCCATAGTACCCCGGGTCTTGCTGGGGCACTATCAGCGGCTTATATGCCCTGCCGCTATCATCAATATAGCTAATGTAAGACTTCGTAAATGTCCCATACTCCCTTTTGCTACTGAAAGCAATTCAGCGGCTGTTACTGGACCAACTGTGCCACGACTCACTCTTGTCGCTGTTGAGCTCCAGCCGACGGTATTCATACCGGCCGGTTTCCTGGGCCGCCTTCATATCGACCACATATATATCGCTGCTCTTCTGCCAGGGCGTGAATGTTCCGTATTCACACATGCAAAACGTCAGCCAGCGACCGTCTGGACTTGTTCGCGGCATCGCGATACTCAGCCCTGTATCATTGGCCGAAATCACCGTTTCCACCTTGCCCCACTTATCACTTTCAATGTCGTAGTTTATACGAACAAGGTCATATTTCACTTTGTCATAGCCGTCCGGAGGGAACTTTGTCTGGTCTGCATATAACTTTGGCGCACTGCAAAAATACAGATAGCGCCCGTCTGCGGACCACACAGGCCAGTTTTGCAGTCGATCCTTTCCCGAAATTTCCGGCGATGTCCTTATGGTCTTTGAATCAACAAGAAAATAAGCCAGCATCGAATTCGGGTCGACGAGGTCGCGAACCTCATTGGCGGCGGTACGAAAGAACAGCTTCGGGTCGACGATGGAATATACCGCCAGTTTCCCGCTCGGATGCCACGACGTATAGCCGAACTTCGCACCGAGCTTGCTGGCCGAATTGCCCTCTATCAGCAGTGTATACTGGCTCTGCCCTTCGGTGCGGACGCCCATCAATACCTTGTCGGGCCGGTTCATACAAAACGTGTGACAATTCACGCACCTGATTATACTACTGCGGTCTATCCTGCCGGGGGTGTCCAGCACAAGTTTTTCATCGAAGTTCCCGAGGTTCCGCTGATAAATCCCAACATGTCCTCTTAGCAGAACGTGGGTAGGATGCATCCTCCTGTATACCAGGTAACCATCGATGCCCTCACCGGCAATCTTGTTGGTGATTGTGTCAAACCGGACCCATTCTTGCTTGTCTGTCCTTACAAAAATATCAAAGTTAAGCTGCCCTCCCCTATTTTTATCAAGAAGCTCGTGCCAGCGGCTCATGGGAATCAGGATTTTCGGCGACTTGCTGGAAACCTCTATCGCCTCGCCCTTCTCACAATAGATTCTGACAAAATAATACGAGCCATCCTCCTGCACCATAAAATTCAGCGGTGCAATGTTAGGCGGGATAACCGTTGAACTATAGTCGGGATATATCTTCGGCGAATGCCCACTGACACTATATTTGTCAATCCGAACGGCGCCGCCGCGCAGACCGTACGCCAGCACGCCGGCCAGCAATATCCCTGACAGCACACATCCGCCGATTATTATCTGTTTCCTCACTTCTTTACCTCCGAGAAACCATAAACGAAATAAAACAGGTAGCTGTCGCCATAATCTTTCGACAGCTCGTTAAAGGCCGCATCCTTATCTCCCATATAATGGCCTAAAACCTCCTCAAATCCTTTAACGCGCTGGCGTGATTCAGGGCTTATCCGGCGACCGTACAGCTCGACTGACTTGTGTGTGCGCGAGGTATAAACCAGTATCGCCTCCTCGTAAAGCCGGGGAATCTCCGGATAGTTAAAGTCATTCAATCGGCCTATCTGCTCCACAAACTTGTCGAGCTGTCTTGTCAGCAAGTAATGAGCCATCAGATACTCGAAGGCCATCCGATTATGCCTGTTGCTGTCGAGAAGGTCCAAATACATATTCACGCTTGTTTTCGAAATGTTCCCGCGTCGGTCCCTTTTCGGCATCAAGCTGCGCAGGTACTGAACCTCTTCATCTGTTGACAGGTTTGGGTCTCGCTCCATTTTTTCCAGATAGTTCCTGGCCCACCCCGCGTCAAATAACGTCCTGTTCAGCGCGCCGAGAAATACACGCGCCATACCGTTCTCGCCCTTTACCATATTTATCAGGGCCAGCCGCTTCAAAAATGCGGGCCGCTCTCCATTTCCCTCCATAGATTTCATCAACTCGTGCTCGGCTAGGTTTATATAACCAAGCTCAATATAGGTATCAAATCTCAGCCAGTGTGCGAGAATGTACCTGTCCGTGGTCAGGAATGGGTCGTTGGGGCGCTGTGGATATCGGAACATATCGTAGCCAAGCCGGCCCGCATGATATAGAGCGTGGCTGGCTTTATAGGCCGCGACATTGCTGTCCGGGTGGTTGCCAACAGCCGAAAGCACCTCAGGCCACTTCTTCTCATACTCATAGTAATCAACCGCAAGAACGGCCTTAAGCGGGCAATCATAAGTAAACAAGGCAGCAAAAAATATGACCACAAACAGCAGCCGCGATTCAATCACCCTTGAAAATATGCCACTTCTTGATTCTTCTGCGGTTGTTTTTTTCGCTTCGCTGGAATCGCCATCAGCCCTCCCCGGCCGGTCCGATGATTGCCCGGCCCAACTCCCGACAAATACCGCCCGCAGGCCCCATCCGAGCACCATCAGGGGCAGGAAAAGATAAAGTATGTAGAATATTATCAACGGTTGTAATGAAAGTCCGGAGAAACTAAATTTCCAGGAGAAAGGCAGTAAATTGCTGAAGGTTTCGTTAATACTCACACCGAGCAATAAAACGCCCTCGACGTATGGAATGACCGCCGCCAACAGCAGATATAGCAGCCCCGTCCGCGGCCGGCGGGCAAAAAACAGCTCGTAAATCGCACAAAACGAGACAAAAACAAGATATACCCCGCCCGTAATATAATACAAAATTGCAGACAAAGCCACAAAGACAATCAAACTGTACCACCCGCTCTTTGGAACTATTCTCAGGTACAGATTTGTAAAAAGCAGCGCTGTCAGCAACGCCACTGTAATAACGAGGTGGTGTATGTAAAGAATGTAGAGAACGAGAAAAAGAATCGGAGGAATGAAACACACCCAGCGAAGGCGAGGAGCACCTATCATTCTGACAATCGAGTCGCTGCATACGTAAATTGACCACGCCAGAACCGTCGCGACAATGGCGCCTAACCAGCCAATATGGAAAAGCTGCGACAGGAAAGACGCAATATACTCAGCAGGTCCAGCAGGATATGATATGAACTTCTCGAAGAACGGCCATCCGCGGTAAAAAACAGGGAAATTCATCTCCATCCCACCGTGGTAGATGAGCCGAAGGTCAACCACGAGCCACAAATACAGATAATACAGGGCAAAGAATAGCGAGCTTATGCTTCCTTCCCCGGCAATACCACCCAACAATTTGCGTAACAGACGCATCATTATGTATCGCCCCACGATTTTTGACAAATGATAAGTTGTCACACGTGAAGTGCCAATACAATTACGCAACGTTTCCAGACCACATTCTTCTATGCGAAGACTAAGATGTCATCATATCGTAGTTTACGCCCAAAATCAAGACCCCTCTGCCGAAAATTCGTTCGACTAAACGACCATCTCCTCCCTTACTGTCCCGCTACAACATCTCATTGCGGTACAGCCGGCTGCCACTGTATTTTGGCCGCACCAAGAAGCGTCCCCGTCGCGTATGCAAGGTCAACCTGTGCTATCTGGTATTCTGTCAGCGCGCTAATCTCGGTGCTCTGGGCATTGGCGAATTTTGCCTGCGCGTCAAGCACGTCGGTGGCCGTTCGAAGCCCAGCCACAAACTGCCTCTTTTCCGCCTCACATAACTGGCCTGCCAAAATCGAATTTTGCCTGCCCGCGAGAATGCTTTGCCAGTTCGCCTCCAGCTGTGAGATAGCGCCAAGCACCTCCGTCTCAATCTGTATCCGCCGATTCTCCTTAGTGAATAATCGCTGCCTTTTGCGATATTGCGCCTCAAGAAGCCGGTTCTTCGCCGCCTCATTACCAAGGGGCACAATCAGGTTCATCCCAACCGTGTAACTTTCAGAAGTTCTGTCAAACATCATATCATAAGCATCGCCTCTCATTGTTCCGATGCCGTTCATATTGTATGTGTAATCCAGCGCAACCAAAGGCAGCATCTGATTTTTGTAATAATCCACTGTGCTCGAATCCTGCGCAAGCTGCAACTCCACTTCCAGCATCTCCATCCGGTTCTCCACCGCGGATTTCGTCAGTCGTTCTTTATCTATCTCGTATCGCACTGGGTCCGGCTCAGTCATAGGCACGACAATGGCAGGCGAATCTATGCCCAAACCCGCCTCGTTCATTATCTGTTTGAGCTCTCTCTGCCTGTCCTCCAACTCTTTTTTGGCCTTGATTATTCCATCCAATCGTTCCGCAACCCCGGCCTTCGACCGCGTTTCCTCCACCTCCGCCTTTTCACCAAGCAGCACCATTCTCTGCGTCTGCTCCAGCTGCGCCCTTGCGGTTTCGTATTCCTGCTGTCGGACCTCAAGCTCTTTTCTGGCCGCATACAAACGCCAGTACCCCCTGTCGGCGTTGGCCAAAACGCGTATCACCTCCAGCTTTGTCATCGCATCGGTTATATGCCGCTGGTATTCGAGAACCCGTATCGAATATGTGTTCACACGTTTGCCCGCCCCGCGCAGCAACGGCTGACTTATCGAAAACGTGGTCATCGGCGTGTAGGTTATACTGCTATACTTCCCGACGGACCTGCCGTTCTGGTCAAAAATATTCCCGGTAATGTTGGTGCGGTTATCCGCAAGGTCAAATTTCACCGTCCCGCCCGTCTGCAACGGGACCTGAACCCCAAGGTCGGCTGTCTGGCTTTTGTATTGTTGTGCCTGCTCGACTATAACTGACGGCTGGTCTATGTTGGCATAAGTTAAATTCGTGAAAAATGACGATTCGAATTTTGCCTCTTCTTCGCTGACCTGTTTGGCCGCTATCGCCGGCTCTATCAATTGAACCTTCAAATCAAGGTTGTTCTTCAAAGTCATCGCCCGGCACTGTTCTATGCTAAGTTTTATCTCGCCCTGCGCTGGCTTATTGACTTCTATTCCTTCATTGGGCTCTTTGTTTTCTTCCAGCTTCAGCGTTTTAATCTCTCTGGTCTGCTCCGGTTTTACCTTTACATCAAGAAAATCTTCCTCTTTCGTAAACTCCTCGCAGCCGGCCAAAGCAATTGACATACCCAACGCAAGCATCAAAAGTAAACTTTTCACAACAATCACTCTCCTACTCATGTCTAAGCGATTCAATCGGGTCAAGACGGGCGGCTTTTATCGCCGGGAACATTCCGAAAACTATTCCAACTACTCCTGCAAAACCAAACGACAAAGCTATCGCCCACGCGGGTATATATGTTTGTGACAGCATTGGATTCATACTCGCTATCGCTAAAGTAAGGAGTTTGCCCACCCCTACTCCGACAAGCCCGCCGACAAAACAGAGTATCACCGCCTCTACCAGAAATTGCGTCAGTATCGCGGACCTCTTTGCCCCAACTGCCTTTCGCAATCCTATTTCCTTTGTCCGTTCAGATATCGAGACGAGCATTATATTCATAATGCCTACTCCGCCGACCAGCAGCGAAATACCAACTATTCCGCCGGCAACCAATGTAACAATAATTGCTATGTTATTGAATTTCTCAATATAACTATGTATTGTCTCAACTTTAAACGTATCCGGCTCACCGGGCTTGATGTTCCGCGTGCGCCGCAGAAAAAACTCCAGCTCCGCTACCGCGTCGTCTGATACCGCTGTTGACCTGCTAGCCGCTATGGCTTGTATCCACGGCCACTGCCGGAGTTTAATTCCTGTTTTGAATGGAATGTATATCTCATAGTATTCCTCCCCCCCTCCGCCGCCGAACGCTGACTCGCGTCTTTCTATTACCCCGATAACGCGAAAAACTCTCGGCCCTATCCTAATCGACTCCCCTTCACATTCCTTGTCCAGACCCAGCTTGTCACGAAGCTGCGGCTCAATCAAACAAACAGCTTGCCCCTCGTCCATATCCGAAAGCTCCCGTCCGGTCACTATGCTCCGATTATCTATAGTGTGCCACACCGGCTCCACTCCCTGTACCGATACATTCTGAACGGAGTTCTCTCCGTATTTGACCTGGTACTCTCCTGCCCAACATATATAAGAATATCGCTCCACCGATGGACAATAATCCAGTATATGCTCCAATTCCTTCTCTTTGAAACGGATTTGCCACCACGAAAGCCGGCTCTTTGGTCCCGTATTGGGCCGATACGGATAGACGTATATCGTGTTGCTGCCAAATGACTCCATCTCACCGAGAACCTTCATCTTCAATCCCGTCAAAGCTGCTATCACCGCCGTAACCGACGCAACACCTATCACTATCCCGATTGTCGTAAGTATCGACCTTGTCTTGTTGGCCCATATCTGCCCAAGAGCAAGATACACGCTCTGGTAAACAAGCCGGATGAACATAAGCGGCACTATAAGCAATCCCCTCATACTGATTCCTCCGCTTTTTGGTCGGCTTCGTGTGTATTGTCATCTTCCGTCGTCCTGTCGCTGTGAATGTAACCGTCCCGCATTCTGATTATTCTTTTGGCGTGCTGCGCGACGTCGTATTCGTGTGTTACCATTACTATCGTCTGCCCCTGCCTGTGAAGCTCGTCGAAAAGCTCTAATATGCTGTTGCTTGTTTTGGTATCAAGGTTGCCCGTCGGCTCATCGGCAAGCAGTATGCTCGGCTTGCACACAAGAGCCCTGGCAATCGCCACTCGCTGTTTTTCGCCGCCTGAAAGCTGATTCGGCTTGTGTTTAACCCTGTCGCCTAGGCCGACACGCTCAAGGGCCATCTTTGCCTTGGCAGCCCGCCCAAACCACCCGTTGCGGGCATACAGCAGAGGCACCTCAACATTTTTCAGGGCGTTCATCTGGGACAAAAGCTCAAACGACTGAAACACAAAGCCAATTCGCTCGTTGCGTATTCTCGCTAATTCCGAATCCCCAAGCTCTGTAACATTGTCCCCATCAAGCTCATACACTCCTTCGCTTGCTCTGTCCAAGCATCCAAGAATGTTCATCAGCGTGCTTTTGCCGGACCCAGAATGTCCCATCACCGCGATATATTCGTTCTCCCGCACCTCAAGGTCTATTCCGTCAAGAGCGTGTATCTCCTCCACTCCGACCCGATAGAATCGCTTAAGCTCCTTGAGCCGGATTACTACTTTCCCGTTGAGATTACTTTCCTGCCGATTCATTGATGTCGTTAGCGTCCTTCTTGCTTTTTCCTTTTCCCTTTTGATTCGTTTCCTTTGCCTTCTGCTCGGCCTTAACTTCCCGCTCATCCCGCAATTTTTGCTCATGCGTGAGGCTGTCTAAAACTTTGTAAGGCCCCACTACTATCTTGTCGCCTTCTTTCAGACCCGACAAAACAACCGTATGTGTCAAATCGGACTGCCCCGTCTTAACTGGTGTTACTATCGCCTTGCCGCCGTTATATCTGAATACTACCGGCGCAAACTTTTTGTCTTTGTCCAGCTCGGTCGATTTATCCCGAATCTCCAAAGGCAGTCCGTCAACATCCCTTGCCACAATCGCCTGGGTGGGAACTTTTATTACATCGGTATGTTTCTTTGTCTCGATATCGACGTCCGCCGTAAGCCCCGTATAAAGCTTTGAAACATTCGGGTCGTTATCAAGCAGTACCTCCGTGCGGTAATATCTTGTTTTGTTATCGCTGAACCTGTGCTTTAGCGCAATCTCATCGACTACACCTCTGAACTTGATGTCCGGAAACGCCTGCACGCTCACAACCGCTTTCTGCCCGACCTCAAGTCCCCCGATATCTGCTTCATCAACCTGCGCCACCACCAGCATTTTCGAGAGGTCCGACACCTCCATTATCACCGTGCCGGGGTTATTCATCGTCCCCGTCATCACCATTTCGCCAACCTTGGCGTTGACCCGCGTTACAACACCGTTGATTGGGGACGTTATCGTTGTGTAGCTGAGCGTTTCCTTCGCCGCTTCTATACTTGCTTCCGCCGCGTCTAAATTGTGCTTCATCACAACAAGATTTTTTTTAGACGCCTCCAGATTATACCTTGCTGAATCGTATTGCCCCGTAAGCTCATCCACCTTGTACTTTACCAGGTCAAAGTCCGACCTGCTTATGTCCCTCGACTCATATAATCCTTTTTTCCTTTCGAGGTCTTTTTGGGCCTGTTCCAGTGTCGCCGCCAGCGCCGTTAAATTCGATTTGCTTCCCTCAATCCTTGATTTCTCAACCTCTATTTCCGCCTCCTTTGCCGCCCTGCTGGCCTCGGCAAGTCGCAACTGGCTCTCCAAATCCTTTGCATCAAGCTTCAGTAACAACGAAGCCGGTATCGGCGGGTTCGCGTTCGGGTCGCCGCAGGTTACGGTATTGCCCTCATTGTAGGGCATATCAATAATCCGCGCGGACACCTTCGCGCTTATCTGGACGGTCGTCTTTGGCTCTATCTCGCCCGTTGCGCTTACGCGCTCCATCAAATCCCCCCGCTTGACCTCCTCAATACGAACCACATCCTCCTTAACTTTTACTTTTTTACCTTTTGCCACCAGCCCGCCAATCACCAGCAGCACCAAAACCGCCACTATGGTAATAATAATCCACTTTTTACGTTTCTTCACAACAACTCCTCTCATGCTAAAAACAGTGTTACGGGGCCTCCCCTGCCTTATTACATCCTGTACCTATTATAACGTGCAACGTTACCGTTTTATTACCATATTTGTATTTTTTTGTGATTTCGGCATCATTTATTAGTGTTTTTTGGCCTATTTGGGCATTTCAAAGCTGTATTTGGGAAGACCAATATTTAGCTTATCGCTATGATATTTTTGAAAATAGCAATATTGGGGTAAAAAGCCGCTCCTCTCCGCTAAAGCAAAATATCCCTGCTTGTCCACTACGCCCGACAGGATTCGAACCTGTGACCTACGGATTAGAAATCCGTTGCTCTATCCAGCTGAGCTACGGGCGCAAAAATCGTTAAGTTGTTGTAACATAACCACTTGCTATCACTGCTGTCAAGAGCTTTTGGCTGTCAAAGCACCCGTTGCACAAATTTGCACCAATTTTTGACATAAACCGCGAGCGGCTGCTTGCCTGGCACGGTCCCTTATGTCGTCAGCAACATCAAGGTAAAACTTGTGCGTGGTGCTGAAATTCGCATGTCCGGCAAGCCGCATTACTTTGTACTCTTTCAACCATTGGGCTAACCAATTACGAATCGCTGTTTTCCTCAGACCTACTGTTTCCATGCGACAATTCCTTGCGTTATCGCTCATTTTTGGTAATGTGTCCGAATGGAAGGTATTTGTAAAATGAAATTCAAGATTAAAGTGCATTGTTGCCCAATCCAAGATAATCCTTACGCTTCATCATTTACCAATCCAATAATACTATACCTTGCTCACAAAAAAGATAAATACAACGCGTTTCCTACTTTTGCAATGGTGGATTTTAGCCGGCGCCAAATATTATTTATTACATCATACTCAGTAGAAAACGAATCTTTGTTATCAAAAAATTCCCGTTTTTGCGATGACAATTCAATATCCGTTGTACCAGACGATGGTTTTTTTCAGCCACATTCCGCAATTAGCTATGTCCCAGGGGAAAGCTTTTATGCGTTTATGTATGGAACTTCCGAGTGTAAATATTTCTATCTTGTAAACTACAAAAAACAGTATATGCAAATAGTAGCAGCCAAAGAATTCGCAAAACAGTGCCAAGCAGGCGAAATACTATCTTTCGGCAACACTTTTGCAAAAGACCCGATTGAGCATAAGGCTTTCTATACCACCGCTAAAACCTTAAAACCGAACGATGGTATTGACAAATATTCGATCAAGTATTTCAAAGCCTCGCTCAATCTCAAGAGAGTCACTGAGATATTCAGCAGAGATTGCAGCATAGAGGATGTTTGCCCGCATGCGACGAAAAGATATGAAGATTGGCTATTGAGTTCAGACTTCGAAAAGAATGAATTTCAGCTATTGAAAACAGCCCAGCGATTTAACACGATCCATGCTCTCTTTGATTATGTCAGCCAAGACGCCAGAAAAAAAACAAAAGTATTGCCCACATGGCTTGAAACACATAATAATCCCTATGGCAATTCTATAGAATCGAACAACAAGTATATACAGTTGTACGGGGATGACTTTGTGCTGTTTTGCCAAAACTCGGACGACTATCGATTTAAACTCTCGCCAGGAAACATCCGCATTCTTTCTTTAGAAAAATCTCAAGAGCGCCTCTGGCAGATTGAGCACAGCAATCCCGGCCACTTCGAGATTAGCAAAAATGGATATATATATCTATCGTGCCATAATTTGTTTTTCATGAACGGCAAAAATTACTTTATGGGGCCTGCTGCAATAATAAAATTGAAAATAGAAAAGGATATCATAAAAGTGATTGGCAAATTCCAACATCCAAAAGGATTCCGATTTACATCGCATGCCGTGTTTAACAGAAATGGCAAAGACTACCTGTGCACATTCGGCTACCCGAACAGGCTGTTCCTGATTGATGGTGAATCGATGAACTTAATAAGTGCCAGAGATATGGGACAAAGCTGCATATCCACTAATGACAAAATTGACTGTTTGATCGGCGACCCTGAATTCGAGCACAATGCTATAAAAGCACTGTCCGTCAGCGAGGATGGACAATTCATATTATTTATAAGCGAAGAAAATGTTTGCATCGCATCTTTAACCTCTCTGAATATTATAGATACCATTCTGATTGTGCCGATGCTGAGCAAATGTACTGGCTGGCCCGAGTCGGATATCATGAATAATACATTGCATTGTTCTATCCTTGCATAGTGGAATAGTAATAAAAATTATTAGAACATAATGAAACCATGAAAGCCTGAGAAAAATTTGAAAAAGCTCTTTAGAGATATAACAAATAAGCTCTATATCCTGTATTTGTGTGCAAAGAGCACATCCTTTTTTTTAAGATGCGGCTGGCGTACAGTTCCTTTTGCTATAAAGCTCTATAATGAAAGACACTTTATGCCCAAGGAGATGTTTGTTAAGGGCTTACTGAATCCAGACAGTAGAGATCAGGCCCTCCAGATATTTCTCAGCAGAAAAGAAGGTACCCAGCTTCAAGAAGCCCTTAACCCTGAAATTTTCGCCCCGACGCTGAAGAATAAGGCCCTTTTTTACAAAATGCTCAAATTGGCCGATTTGCCACATCCTGAGGTTTTTGCAGTTTTTAACAAAAATACCGCTGGCTATGATAGTTCCGGCAACATCATCGAATCAAAGCAGCAGTGGGAAAAATTTCTTGAAAATCAAATTCCGAATGAGTTTGTAATGAAACCTGCCTATGGCACTGAAGGCAAAGGGTTTAAGTGTATTGCCAGACACGAAGATGGATTTTACTCTGTCAACAAACGATATTCTGCTGAACAACTCTATCTTGAGATGATGGAATATCCCCATTGTGATTGCTATATAATTCAGCAGAAGCTTACCAATCACCGGGCATTTGAGAGCATCACAGGCCCTAAAGCTCTGCAAACTGTCCGAGTAGTAACCTTTATCAAAAAAGACTCACTTCCAGTTTTGATATGGTCGCTTCCAAAGTTCATTGTTGGGGACAATGTTATAGACAATACCAGCCACGGCAGGATAAACAACTTCTATTCCTTTGCAGATAACCAAACAGGAAGGGTCGATAAGGGATTTATTTTTTGTCCGGAAAACGGGGCCATTAAAGACATATCTCTGCATCCGGATACTGGCAAAAGTATCGAAGGATTTATGCTACCCTGCTGGGATGAAGTTGTTAAACTTGTAAAAAAAGCCAGTAAGGTTTTTCTCCCAATTAGAAGTGTTGGATGGGATATTGCAATTACAGATGATGGGCCATTTATAGTAGAAGGCAATATTTGGTGGGAGGTTGGCGGCAAAGTAAAAGCCGTGAAACCTATTATTGATGATATAGGCTATTATCCAAAGGGATTCAACCTGAGGTTCTGAACATATGAGGGACACTTGGCGAGAAGATATAATTCCCAAATTTACAAGGAAAAGCATAGAAAACACAAAGTGGTGGCGGCTTGCTGCCTTTGGGTAATTCAACAAATTAGAAAGTTACTAGGAATAGCGTGGGCGATATCACTGATACGGACAAAACCAAAGATTCATTTTTCCGTTGCCAGTTTAAAGACAATAGCAAGGTCGCTGATTTTTTTGGCGGGGGTAGTAACGACGAGTCCTGCGTCAGTTCTTTGCCACTTGATTTTGCCCCAGACGCCCGGCATCGTAACATCCTTGACCTTTATATTCTCCGCTTTGCCGCCTTTGCCGAACATGGTCATGGTGACCTGGGTATTTTCACCCGGCCAGCCGAGGACTATCGCATAAACGGTATTGCCTTTGCAGGTATAGCGGATATCTTTGGCAGAATAGCCCCCCTTCATTCTGGCGAACATGCCGCCTGATTCCATTTTCGCGGGGCCTTCGCCATATTCGACAAACGGTCTTGTGCCGTAAATCGCCTCGCCGAATTGCTTCATCCAGTCGCCGATTTCGAGAAGCACTTTTTTCTGGTTATCCGGTATGGTTCCATCGGCTTTGGGGGAAATATTGAGCATCAGTTGACCATTCTTGCTGACGATATCCGCAAGAGTCCGCACGATCTCAAGCGACCTTTTTATACCGAGGTTTTCCGTATAGCACCAGGACCCTCTGCTAATAGTATCATCGGTGAGCCAGACGAAATCGGTGAGCTTGTCCGCCCTGCCTTTTTCGTAATCCTCGATGCCGACCTCACGAGGCAGTTGGTCATTTTTGTATGTTACGACGACTTCTTTGCTAAGATTAGCAGCATCGTTGAAATAATGCGCCAGGTAGGGCATTTTGTATTTGTCGGGGATTTCATCGAGCCAACCGTCGAAATACATCAGGTCGGGATGATAATGGTCGATGACCTCGATAAGCTTGTCTTCCCACATCTGGTAGTATTTGTCGGCGGGCATATAGCCATACATAATCGCACGACAGGGGTCGTTGAGGAGGTCGGGGAAATAGCGTTTGACGAATTCATAGTGGCCTGTCCAGTAAGTTTTGCCGTTTTTTGTGATTTCGTATAGGCCGTTGCGCTCGTGGTGAAACGTGGTGACGAATCGCATACCTCGTTTGCGGATTGCTTTTTCAAGCTCGCCTACAATGTCGCGGTGAGGGCCCATATCTTTGGCATTCCAGGGAGTGAGTTTGCTCGCCCACATTGAAAAACCATCGTGATGTTCGGCTACGGGGCCGGCAAATTGCGCGCCTGTCTTTTTGAAGAGGTCAGCCCACTCGTCGGCGTTGAATTTTTCGGCTTTGAACATCGGGACAAAATCGGGATAGCCGAATTTATTCGGCTCGCCCCAGGTCTTGACGTGATGCTTATATTCCGGGGAATTTACGTCATACATATTGCGGGGATACCATTCGTTGCCGAAGGCGGGGACGGAGTAAACGCCCCAGTGAAAATATATTCCGAATTTCGCGTCGCGGAACCATTCGGGGGCAGGGTTGCGTTTTTTGAGGGATTCCCAATCGGCGGTAAACGTTTGTTTAGATTTGGCGTCAGCGGGTTTATTCTGGCAGGTTTGTTTTGCGCAGCCGGCGAACAGCGCGATAATGACTAACACGCAAACGATGTTGATTGTTTTTTTCATTTTGGCCCCTTTCAAATAATCGGGCATTTTAAACGTTAGAGGCGGATTTTGCCACAAGAAGATTATAAGGGGTGTTGATGAAAGCGGGCAAATACATATAATAGCCCTTCAGCAAGCGTTATTGCTTATGAAAAACCTTATATGAAAGGATTCAAAAATGAGAAGAACAGTTTTCATCAGTTTAATGGTATGTGCGCTGGCTTTGGGGGTATTTACGGCGGGGTGTTCCAAAAAGGAAGGCGGCAAATCGGGGAAAACAAAATTAGCTTTCATAACGAACAATACGGCAAATTTCTGGGTATTCGCGAAAAGAGGATGTGAGAAGGCGGCGAGCGAATCGCCTGACTTCGAGGTTGATTTCAGGATTACATCGGACGCGACGCCCGCGGAACAGCGGAGGATTATCGATGATTTGTTAGCCAAGGGCGTCAAGGGGATAGCGATATCGCCTGTTGACCCGTTAAACCAGAAGCCATTTATCGATGAGCTTGCGGGCAAAATCACGGTGATTACCTGCGATAGCGACATACCAGGGAGCAAGCGGAAATGCTATATTGGGACGGACAACGTGGCGGCGGGCAGGCAGGCGGGCGAGATGATTAAAGAAGTTTTGCCGAACGGCGGGAAGATAATGCTGTTTGTGGGCAAACAGGACACGCAGAACGCAAAGGAAAGAATACAGGGCATTAAGGAGGCAATCGCGGGGACGAAAATTGAAATCATCGACGTGAAGACGGACGATGTGGACCAGGTTCGCGCAAAGGCAAATGTGGCGGACGCTTTGGTGACATATCCGGATTTGGCGTGCTGCGTGGGGCTTTGGAATTACAACGGGCCTGCCATTCTCAATGCCATCACGGATGCGGGGAAATTAGAGAAGGTGAAAATCGTATGTTTCGATGAAAATGAGGAGACGCTGACCGGCGTACGCGACGGACACATATACGGGACGGTGGTCCAGCAGCCATTCGAGTTCGGATACCGTTCTATGAAGGTTCTGGCTGATATAATAAAAGGCAATGACGCGAAGATACCGGCGGACGGGATGATTATTGTGCCGACGGTCATCATTAAAAAGGACAACGTTGTGCCGTTTATGGACAAGGTCCACGAAATCCTGAAAAAGTGATAACGCAGATTCATTGCTGACTGATTTATGACCGCTGATAAGCCATTGCTGGAGATGCAGGGAATCGAGAAGAGCTTTCCGGGCGTGAAGGCACTCGATAAGGTTGACCTGACGGTATATGCCGGCGAGGTGGTGGCGCTGATTGGCGAGAACGGTGCGGGCAAGTCAACGCTTATGAACATACTCGGCGGAGTATTGGAGCAGGACTCGGGAACAATCAAAATCGGCGGGCAGCCAGTCGTTATTAAAAATGTGTCGGATGCAATCAAACTGGGAATTGGCTTCATTCACCAGGAGCTGAATATCCTGGATAATCTCAGTATCGCGGGGAATATATTTTTGGGCAGAGAGCCGACGCGGCTGGGGCCTTTGAGGATTATTAACCGGAGGCGGATGTGGGCGGAGACGGAACCATACCTGAAACAACTCGGGCTCAACCTGCCAGCGAAAACGGTTTTGAGCCAGATGTCCATCGCACAACAACAAATGGTTGAGGTGGCAAAGGCGCTGTCGTTAAACGCGCGACTGTTGATAATGGATGAGCCGACGTCTAGCTTGACGCTGTCGGAAGCGAAAAAGCTTTTCGAGGTGATAAGGCAACTGCGTTCCAGCGGCGTAAGCATCATTTACATATCGCACCGATTGTCCGAAGTTAAGGAATGTGCAGACCGCGTTGTGGGATTGCGCGACGGGGCAAACGTCGGCTCGCTCGAACGGGACAAGATAACTCATGATAATATGGTCCGGCTGATGATTGGCAGAAAACTCGAAGATTTTTTTGTCTCGCCGAAGGCGCAAGCCAAGGATAATTATTTTAGCGTCAGCGATTTAAGGACACAGAGATATCCAAACCATAAAATTACATTCGAGGCCTCGCGCGGGGAGATACTCGGGTTCGCGGGGCTTGTGGGCGCGGGCAGAACTGAAATGGCGCACGCGATTTTCGGGGTTGATACGAATACAGGCGGCTCGGTAAATATCGGCGGGGAGAAATTGCGGATACGATGCGCGGGCGACGCTATTGAAAACGGGATTTACCTGATACCGGAGGACCGCAGGAAATCGGGACTTGTAACCGATATGACTTTTCGCGAGAACATCACGCTGCCAGATTTGAACAGCTATACCACTCTGGGCCTTATACAACGCAGGCGGGAAACGGGAATCGCGGAGAAACAATGCGAAAAGCTGAAAATGAAAATTACGTCGGTTGAAACACTGGTTAAAAACCTCAGCGGCGGAAATCAGCAAAAAGTAGTGCTCGCGAAATGGCTCGCTCTAAAGCCGAAGGTTGTTATCTTTGATGAGCCGACGCGCGGCATTGATGTCGGTTCCAAGGCGGAAATTTATCATCTTATGCGTGAGCTGGCGGACAGCGGGGTTGTGATTGTAATGATAAGTTCGGATATGGAAGAGATTCTCGGGGTCAGCGACCGCATCGCGGTGATGCATGAAGGGCAAATCACGGGGATTTTGACGAGAGACAAGTTCGAGGAAGAGGCCGTAATGCGATTGGCAGTCGGGCAGACGAGCTGGGCAGACAATAAAGATAACTAAGGAGCAGAATGAAAAAGGAACTCGGTATATTCGCGATGCTGGTTGTTTTATGCATTGTGGTGGCAATTCTAAATCCGCTGTTTCTGAGCGTTATGAATTTGCAGAACACCGCGCGATTAGTCGGGATGTTCGGCATTTTCAGCATAGGCGTCGGCGTGGTAATTATCACAGGCGGTATTGACCTTTCGGTGGGGTCGCTTTTCGCATTGTTCGGAGTTTTGCTTTCGTTTATGCTGATGCGGTGGGGCTGGCCGTGGCCATTGGCTATCGGAGCCATCCTGCTGATTGCCATCGCGATAGGCGTTTTTCACGGTTTCTTAGTCACCAAAATGAATTTGCAATCTTTCATTGTTACTTTGTGCGGACTTTTATTTTACAGGGGACTGGCGCGTTATATCGCGGAAGACCAGACGCTTGGCTTTGGTTACTGCACAGGTTTCGAGACATTGCAGAAATTAACCACTGGCGAGGTGCTGGGCGTACCTATGCCATTTGTTCTTTTGATTATCATCAGTTTTATTATGTGGGTCGTTCTGCATCGCTCGGTTTATGGACGATATCTTTTCGCGGTGGGCAGAAATGAGGAGGCAGCGCGATTTTCCGGCATCAATACATCTTTGGTCATCGCAAGCTCTTATGTTGTTTCAGCGTTAATGGCGGGTATTGGGGCGATACTACTGGCGTTTTATACCAATTCGATTTCGCCTTCGTCGCACGGTAATTTTTACGAGCTTTACGCAATCGCGGCGGCAGTGCTTGGCGGGTGTTCACTTCGCGGGGGCGAGGGTTCGGTCATCGGCATCTGCATCGGCGCCGCGTTGCTGCAGGTTTTGCAGAATCTTGTCAATCTGTTAGGTATTCCAAGCTCGCTGAATTTCGCGGTGATGGGGACAGTAATTTTAATCGGCGTCATAACCGACCAGATTCTTGGCAGACGAAAAGCAAAAAGCTAATTACGGGATTATAAAATGGCATATACAATAGGATTGGATTATGGGACGAATTCGGTCCGGTGCGTAATTGTCGATATCGCGAACGGCGGTGAGGTTGGCACGGCGGTTTATAATTACCCGACGGGACAAGCAGGTATCATTTTAGACAAAAACAACCATAACCTGGCGAGGCAAAATCCGGCGGATTACGTCAAAGGTATCAAGGTAACAATCAAAAAGGCGATTCAACAAACAAAGAAAACAGTCAAAAAGTTTGACGCAGGCCAAATCGTTGGAATCGGCGTTGATACGACAGGCTCAACCCCCCTGCCAGTGGATAAAAATGGAACGCCATTGGGAATCCTGGCTGAGCTTAAGAAGAATAAAAACGCGCAGGCGTGGCTGTGGAAGGACCATACGGGTTTCGCGGAGGCAACGGAAATAACGGAACTGGCGAAAAAAGAGCATCCGGAATATCTGGCAAAATGCGGACAGGTATATTCATCGGAATGGTTTTTCAGCAAGATATTTCATTGCCTGCGGGCCGACCCGAAGGTATTTGACGCGGCGTATAGCTGGGTTGAGTGCTGCGATTATATACCCGCGGTGCTGACGGGGACAGAAAAGCCGGAGGCGATGAAACGAAGCAGATGCGCAGCGGGACATAAGGCAATGTTCAACGCGGACTGGGGCGGACTGCCTGCGAAGGATTTTTTAGCGAAACTGGACCCCAAACTTGGCGAGCTTCGCGGCCGGCTGTATGACAAGACATATACCGTCGAAACCGAGGCGGGGGAACTCACGCAGCGATGGGCGAAAAAATTGGGATTGAGGGCGGGGATATCGGTCGCAGTTGGTGCATTTGATGCGCATCTTGGCGCGATTGGCTCGGGTATCGGGACAGGGAAATTGGTCAAGATAATCGGGACGAGCACCTGCGATACGTTAGTAACCGAATCCGGCAAACAGTTGGCGGACATACCGGGAATATGCGGGATAGTTGATGGGTCGATATTGCCTGGGTATATCGGGCTTGAGGCGGGACAGTCCGCGGTTGGGGACATATTTAACTGGTTTGTGAATTATATCCAGCCGGGAGGCAAGGCGGTGGGTTCACATGACGCTCTAACCAAAAAAGCAGCGAAATTAAAGCCCGGACAATCAGGGTTACTGGCACTGGACTGGAACAACGGGAATCGCACCATCTTAGTTGACCAGCGGCTGACGGGGTTGCTTTTGGGGCAGACGCTGCATACGAAGCCCGAAGAGATATACCGAGCGCTGATTGAGGCAACGGCGTTCGGGGCGTTGACAATCATAAACAGATTCGAGGAATACGGAGTGAAGGTTTCGGAAATAATAAACTGCGGCGGGATAGCGGAAAAAAGCCCGCTGGTTATGCAGATTTACGCGGATGTTACGGGAAGAGAAATGAAGGTGTCACGCTCAGCACAAAGCTGCGCTCTCGGAGCGGCAATCGCGGCGGCGGTTACGGCGGGCGGTTATAAGAATTTTGCCGAGGCGCAAGCGGCGATGTGCGGGATAAAAAAGGTTACTTACAAACCTGTCGCGGAAAACCACGCCATTTACAAAAGGGTTTACGCCCTTTATAAACAGATTCATGATGTTTTTGGTTCGGGAACGATGGTGAACGTTATGAAGGAACTTTTGAATATTAAAGACCTATGCACGAAGAACTGAAAAAACTTGTTTGTGATGCGAATATCGAGCTGCAAAAACGAAACCTTGTTATATATAGCTGGGGTAATGTAAGCGGAATCGACCGTGCAGGGGGAATAGTCGCGATAAAGCCCAGCGGCGTATCTTACGAGGAGCTGACAGCCGACAAGATTGTGCTGGTGGATTTGGCGGGGAAAGTGCTCGAAGGCAATCTCAAACCATCATCCGATACACTTACGCATCTTGAGCTTTATCGAAACTTCAAGTCGATAGGCGGGATATGCCACACGCACTCGATGAGCGCAACGGTCTGGGCGCAGGCGTGCAGGGAAATACCGTGCTTAGGGACAACGCACGCGGATTATTTTTACGGCGATGTGCCCGTCACCATGCCGCTGACGAAAAAAGAAATACAAAACGACTACGAGCTGAACACCGGCAAGGCAATCGTCAAACGGTTTGCCAAGATCGACCCGATGCAAATGCAGGCGGCGCTTGTCGCGAACCACGGGCCATTTAGCTGGGGAAAAACCGCGGCCCAGGCGGTCGAGGCAATGGTTGTCCTCGAAGAAATAGCGACAATGGCAATGAGAACAATGGTGTTAAAACCAAGACAGCGTCCCATCAGCAAAGAACTTTTAGACAAACACTATCTTCGCAAACACGGCAACGCGGCGTATTACGGCCAGAAAAGCAAATAAGGCGAGCTATTCGGCTTCCAAGACAACTACCGCTTTTGGCGGAATAGTCGCCATGATTTTGTTATTCTTTACTTCCATCCCCTTAAACTCGACAGGCCGGACAGCATCGGGTTTTTCAAAAGTATTATGCGCGTTCATTACTTCAGCGGTAAGAATACGGCCTGTTACTTTTTGCGACTTGAATCCTTCGAAGCCACATTCAAGCTCGGCGGGCGATTGGGGATTTAGATTGCAAATCGAGACGTGGATTTTGCCGGATTTGTCCTTCGATGCCGAGGCGGAAAGACCAGCAAGAGATTCCGAGCCGTTTTGATACGGATTGCAGTTAATATCGCAAGGCAGGAATTGCGCCCCTTGGTGGACCTTATACATCTCAAACACATGATACGTCGGCGTGACAATCATTTTTTCGCCCTTGGTCAGAATCATCGCCTGCAGGACGTTATTGGTCTGGGCGATATTGGCCATCCTGACCCTGTCGCAATGCTGATTGAAGATATTCAAAAAGCACCCCGCCACGACCGCATCCCGCAGCGTATTCTGCTGATACAAAAATCCCGGGTTTTCGCCCTTTTCCACATCCCACCACGTCCCCCACTCATCGACAAAAAGCCCGATACGTCCCTGCTTATCATACTTAGCCATCACATCCGCGGTCTTTTTAAGTATCCCGTCAAGCGCCAGCGTATTCTTTAGAACTTTGAACCAGCCGGTTTCATCGAAGTTAGTTGCGCTGCCCTTTTTATTCCAGTCATTGCCCGCGAACACGTAGTAGTGCATACTTATCGCATCCATCTGCCCTGCCGCCTTGTTCAGCAGCACCTCAAGCCAGTGGTAATCCGCGCCGCTCGGCCCGCACGCTATCTTTGTTATATTGCTGCCCGGATAATTTTTGACATAGTTCGAATAACGCTTGAAGACATCCGCGTAATAGTCCGCCGTCATTTGCCCGCCGCAGCCCCAGTTTTCGTTGCCGACTGCGAAATACTTGACCTTCCACGGTTTTTCCCTTCCGTTTGCCCGGCGTAAATCCGCCATCTGGCTCTTGCCCGCATACGTCATATACTCGACCCAGTCCTGCATCTCTTCCGGCGTGCCTGAGCCGACGTTGCCGCTGATGTAGGGGGTACAACCCAGCATCTCGCACAAATCCATAAACTCGTGCGTGCCGAAGCGATTCGTCTCCGTAACCATTCCCCAGTACGTATTGACCGACGAAGGCCTTTGCTCGACTGGGCCGACGCCGTCTTTCCAGTGATACTCATCCGCGAAGCACCCGCCCGGCCAGCGTATTACAGGCACGTTAATCTTCTTCAGGGCCTCGACAACATCGTTGCGAATCCCGCGGGTATTAGGAATTGTGGAATTCGGCCCTACCCAGAATCCCTCATAAACACACCTTCCGAGGTGCTCAGCGAAATGCCCGTAAATTTCCGGGCTGATTGTTACATTATTCCCATCCGCGTGAATGAGAATCGTATTGACATTCTTGGTGTTTGAGGATGTTTCGGTAGCCGCGAAAGAAGTCGAAGCATTTAAGCCGAATAGTGTAATTAAAGCAATTGCCAAGACAATCGAATATCTCTTCATATTTGCACCTGCCCTTTCAATAAGCTAACGCCGGAGTTTATTCCTTATCGCTCGCTTTTTCAATACTAAACAACAATATGGATGGAAATGTTGCTGTGGAATTCAGCGATTTGGTATGCTATAATCACGCCTTAAATAATATGACAGGAAAGGACATAAAATGCAAAAGACGACGTTTGGAGTAATAGTTGGAAACAGGGGATTTTTCCCGGATATACTGGCAAAACAGGGACGCAAAGATATCCTCGAAGTCCTTAAAGGACAAGGGTTTGGGGCAATCGCCTTGTCGATGACAGATACCAAATACGGGTCGGTTGAGACATTCGCGGACGCGAAAAAATGCGCCCAACTTTTCGCCCAAAACAACGGAAAAATCGACGGCATCATAGTAACGCTGCCGAATTTCGGCGATGAGAAAGGCGTGGCGGAATCGGTAAAACGCGCGGGGCTTGATGTGCCGATTCTAATACAGGCGGAACCCGACGCACCGGGCGAAATGAGCATTACCAGCAGACGGGATTCGTTCTGCGGGAAAATGAGCGTATGCAATAACCTCAAGCAGGCAGGCATACCATACACCCTGACTAAAACACATACGATGCCAGTCGCTTCGGCGGAATTCAAACAGGAGCTGGATGATTTCGCGTCGGTTTGCAGGATTGTCAAAGGGCTAAAGAACGCCCGCTTCGGCGCAATCGGCGCACGCACAGGGGCATTCAATACGGTTCGATACAGCGAAAAGATTCTGGAATTGTCGGGCATAGCGGTCGAGACGATTGACCTATCGGAAATCGTCGGCAAAATCACACGGCTGGCAGATAACGACAAGAACGTGAAAAAGAAACTTAGCGCAATACAAGCATACACATCAACGGAATCGATACCGGCGGAATCGCTTTTGAAAATGGCGAAGTTCGGGTACGTGGTTGACCAGTGGGTAAAAGACAACGACCTTAACGGGACGGCGATTCAGTGCTGGACGAGCTTAGAGGAATTTTTCGGGATAGTACCATGCACGCTGATGAGCATGATGAGCGAGTCACTGATGCCGAGCGCCTGCGAGGTCGATATCACGGGCTTATTGGGGATGTATATATTGCAACTGGCTTCGGGAAACCCCAGCGCGTTACTGGACTGGAACAATAACTACGCGGACGAGCCGGACAAATGCGTTTTATTCCATTGCAGTAACCTGCCGAAGAGCTTTTTCAAATCCGCAGAGATGGACTACCAGGCAATCATCGCCGGCTCGGTGGGCAAAGAGAACACATACGGGACAATGGTCGGGAGAATCGCGCCGGGGGCCGCGACATTCTGCAGGACTTCCACGGACGACGCGGTGGGCGTTATCAGCGCATACGTTGGCGAGGGCGAATTCACAAATGACCGGCTCGACACATTCGGGGGCTACGGCGTGATGAAGATACCGAACCTGCAGAACCTTTTGCAGTTTATATGCAGGATGGGCTTCGAGCATCACGTGGCGATGAATATGTCACAAAAGGCCGATGCAATCACTGAGGCAATAGGCAATTACATGGGCTGGGAGCTTTACCGGCACAGATAATTTTTAGCCGTAGCTTTGTGAATTAAATATGTGGCGCCTAAATGACAGACAAACAATGGACGACACTGCTTAACGTAATCAATGGTAACGTCGACAAGACGTTGCCCATCGGCTTCATCATAGACAGCCCTTGGCTGCCGGGGTGGGCAGGTATATCGATACTGGATTATTTTTCCAGCGAACAAATATGGCTCGAAGCCAATCTAAAGGCCATCAAAACTTTTCCGCAGGTGATGTTTTTACCCGGCTTCTGGTCAGAGTTCGGTATGTGCACCGAACCGTCGGCGTTCGGCTCGAAATGCTCCTGGCAGACAAATGATTTGCCGTTCGCAAGCCCGATTATCACGTCATTCGAACAGGTCGATTCCATAAACAGGCCCGACCCTTCAAAAGACGGCTTGCTGCCTTTTGTTTTGAACCGGCTAAAACTAACGCAAAAGCAAATCGGGCGGGAAGGACACGCCATAAAATTCGCCGTTTCGCGCGGGCCGCTTAATATCGCTTCGTTCCTTGCCGGCACGACTGAGTTTCTTATGGGTGTCCGCGCAAATCCGGACGAGGTCAGCCGGCTGCTCGATATGATTACGGATTTCATCGTTGACTGGATTTGCCTGCAAATAGAAACGTTCCCGACAATCGAAGGTATTTTCATTCTCGATGACATCGTCGGCTTCCTCGGCGAGCAGGACTTCGTCAAATTCGCCAAACCCAAGCTGCGGAAGATTTTCACCTGCAGGGACGTGAAGGTTCGATTCTTTCACAACGATGCGCCGGGCCTTGTCTGTGCGCCGCACCTGGCCGAAATAGGCGTGAACCTTTTCAATTTCAGCAGTGACCACGGACTGGCACAAATGAAGAAACTAACCGGGGATAAGGTTACGCTATTAGGCAATATCCCGCCGAGAGATGTTTTGGCCGCGGGGACACCTGCTGAGGTAGCGCAAGCCGTGGAGACAATGCTGGCTGGCCTTGAAAACCACAGCCGGATTATCGCGTCCTGCGGCGGAGGTATGCCGCCGGAGGTATCGACAACTAATATCAACGCATTTATTGCGGCTGTTGAAAAACATCGGTAAAGCAGCGGGCAAAGACGCTTTATTGCCGCTGGGAGTTACTTATGTAAATATTATTCATCCGTTCTAAAAGATGACGCCGGCAAACCTTCCTTATTATACAAATTTGCTCCTTCAGGATTATCAGCCCAGGCATACCGGACAGCAACAGGATTGGCCAACTGGTCATTCCAAACCACGATTTTATTATCCTCTATTTTTGCCTTTGCCCAGACAAATTTTTTGTCAGCGCCGGCAACAGCAAAATACTTTAGCTCTCCATCCCCTTTTGCCGTTAATCCGCTGCCTGTATTTGTAAATGTGAGAACGATTTTATTTCCTTCGACTTTCATTGACTGGTAAATAGGACCTGAATAAATAGCATTTTCATCGCCATAAGCCACCTTTTGAGCCGCAAGCGCAAGCCGTTTGCCTACATCCTCTTTGTCTAAAGGATGAATGTCGTTCCATTCACCGAGGTCAATTGCAACAGCCATTCCCGTATTAGAAACAGCAAGCGTTTTAAACTGCGCTTCCCTCAACTCGGCCCAGCCGCTTTCGGAAGGATTTTCTTTAACCTCCATAAAATTGGCCAGTTGAACATACAAGAAGGGAAAATCCCCTTGATTCCATTTTTCTCTCCAGTTAGCTATCAGCGCAGGAAACAGTTTTTGATATTCACGCGGTTTCCCTGTGTTGGATTCCCCCTGATACCAAATCACTCCTTTAATTTTATAGTTTAATAACGGGGCTATCATCCCGTTGTATAATCCTGCCGGCTGCCACTCAATAAAAGTTTTGCCAAGCAACGGCTCCATTGTTGTGCCTAATTTGTATTGCCACTGTCCCTTTAAGTCGATTGTCTGCCCTGTTGCTGAGAGATGATATGGCTTATCCGGAACAAAACCGCCCCGGCCTGAGTTACTAATAACTCTTACAACAATAACATTCCTGCCTGCCGTAAGCGTATTTGAAGGAATATCATATATTCTCGGGGGGTACTGGTATGAAACAGAGCCCACAAGGCTGCCATTAACATAAGTAAAATCACCATCCACAATCCTGCCCAGCCAAAGCTTTGCCGGTTTGCCGGTCATCGAAGCCGGAACGTTAACCTCTTTTCTGAACCAGACAACGCCGTTCACATTTCCCAGATTACCGTCAGCCCAGTATCCGGGCACATTCATTACCGGCCATTGCGAAGCGTCGTAATTTACGTCAAACCAGGGCTTTTGCCCTTTTTCCAGCCCTTTATCAAGCTGCTGGATACGACCGTACCACGCGTCGCTGACAGCTTTATCTTTTTCGACGATTTGGTTAATATAAGCGTTGTCTTTAAATTTTTTCGCTGTTTCCACGTATTCAGGAAACGCTTTTAAGGCATCCTCACTCAACCACGCCTGTGCCGGCGAGCCGCCCAAACTTGCGTTTATTAAACCTATGGGGACATGGTATTTTTCAAATAACTCTTTCGCGAAAAAATAGCCCACGGCTGAAAAGTGAAGAACACTATCAGGATCTGCTGACTCCCATCGGCCCGACTTTAAATCTTCCTGCGGCTCCTGAAAATCATATCTGTGCGGGACAACAAATTGCCTTATGTTGGGATTGTCGGCATGGGCGATTACATCCGGATAGCGGTATTTTACCCTGTCCATAGGCAGTTCCATATTCGACTGACCTGAACATACCCATACATCGCCTATCATGATATTCGTTAAAGTTATATGATTACCGGCGTTAATATCAATACTATATGGACCGCCTGCTTTTAATTCAGAAAGCATTACCGCCCACTTGCCATCTGTCCCTGTTGTGGCATTATATGTTTTGCCGTTAAAGTTAATTGTTACCTTTTCACCTTTATCAGCCCAACCCCAGATTTTGACATCGGCGTCTCTCTGCAGAACCATACCATCGCTTATCAAAAGTGGAAGTTTGACCTGACAAAAGGCCGCCTGGGGAATCAGCAGAATATAACAGCATACTACCGAACAAAATATTTTTACATTTGACTTCATAACCACAAACCTCTGATTTTATTGATAGCTAATTTGCGGGCACATACCAAAATATACGCCGGTGAAGCCGCCAATTTGTTCAGAAGACCAGAAACAAAGACGAGACAAGCGGAATCCAATACCTCATACGTATAATCATTTTGTATTGACGACTCTAATCACGGCATCAAAAGCCGGCTTGGGCTTATAGTCACGGTCAAACAACAGAGGATAGCTCGTGCGTCCCTTTACGGGCCAGTTATTAAGCCAGCTTGTCTTGTCGTAAACACCCCAGAAAGTAACGCGGGCAATTGTGTCTTTATGTTTGAGCAGAATCGCAAAAAGCTCCGCGTAACGGTCAGCGAGTTTTTTCTGCACATCATCAGGAAGGCTTTTAACATAAGGATTAAGCTCTTTCTGCAATTCAACCCTGACATTGATATCCGCCCCGCGATAGTTATTGGCGCTTAGCAGCACATCGATATCCAGTTCTGTAACCATAACCTTGACGCCAAGTGCAGCCATAACATCGATAAACGCCTCAAGGTCTTCACTTGTGGGATAATCCATCCCCCAGTGCCCCTGAATACCGACGCCGTCGATGCGGAGACCTTTGGTCTTGAGGTCTTTCACCAGGCGAACACAGGCATCACGTTTAGCCGGCTTATCGTTAGAAAACTCATTGTAATACAATTCGGCATTCGGGTCGGCCTCGTGAGCGTATTCAAATGCCTTTGCAATGAAATCCTCGCCGACAGTTTCGAACCACTTCGTTTTGCGAAGCTGACCTTCGTCGCTGAGCGCCTCGTTGACAACGTCCCAGCCGTTGACCCGGCCTTTATAACGACCGACGATGGTAAAGATGTGGTCTTTCATCCGGGCAAGCATCGCATCCCGGCCCAGCAGGTTGTTGGTATCGTCCTTAAACGCCCAGGCGGGTATCTGGTTTTGCCAGACAAGGGTATGGCCTACAATGAACATCTTGTTCTTCTGGCCAAAGTCCACAAAACGGTCCGCCGCGGCGAAGTCATACCTGTTCGGCTCCGGATGAATCATCGCCCACTTCATAACGTTTTCAGGCGTGATGGTATTGCAGTGCTTTTCAACAATAGCGGCGGCCTGTGAATCCTTTCCCGAAACCACGTCATCGTTGACAGCGGCGCCGATTAAAAACGCTTTCGCGAACACGTCCTTGAGAGCCGGAACATCCGCATCGGCAAAACACCTGATAGCACCCGTCAAAACAATTATCAAACATACCACACAGGTTGGTATTAGTGCTTTCATTACATCTTCCTTTCCTGTTTATGCGTATTTGAATTCTTTGCGTCGTTGTGCCAATTCGTCGGCCATCTGGAGGGTCAGGCGTTTGTTAAGCTTGTATATCATGAGCAAAACACAGCAAATGGCAAAAAGCATACCAACCACTATCCCGCTGCAAACCCTGAAACCATGTACAGCATCCGGCGCGTCAGGCAACTTGATATCGTAGGCGAAAAATCCGGCCATAATCCACAGGAATGAGGACGAACCGAGCGCCAAACCTGATTTTAACGCAAAGCAGATGGTAGCGAAAACAATGCCGGTGAATCGGCGTCCGGTCTTCCACTCGGAGTAATCCGCCACGTCCGCGTAGATGGCCCAGATAAGCGGAATGGTTGGAGCATAGCATATCGCTATAAGAATCGTCAGTAAAACCATACCATTGACGTTGGTCGGGCCGAGCAGATAAAACGCGAAGGTGCCCAATGCGGCCAATCCGAAACCGCAGACCGCGACAGCTTTCTTGCCGAATTTCCGGGAAAGTACCGGTGACATTAGAAGGACGATAATGGTAACGCCTGTGCCAATCATGTTGATGATGCTGTTGAAGACATCGGCGACGCTGGAATTTGCCAGGTTGGACCTGTCTCCATGCACAATATAACCAAGCCACTCGAGAATACCGCCGGGTTTTGGAGCCCCGGGTGCCAGCGGAGGAGCCGTAAGGCCAAGCTTGTGCACCCAGTCAAACATAGCCGCTTTGTCGGCATAGTGGTGATAGTAGTTGTAAAGCGCGCCTCCGCGGAACGAAAGGATGCAGAAATGGACCAGCGTCATCGCAAACATCACAATCCACGGACTGTTTTTTATCAGGCCGGCAAAATCCTGTTTGAAATCCGATTTTTGCTGCGGCGGCGGCTGAATGCGCTCTTTGGTAGTGAAAAATGTAATCAGGAACAACACGAAACAAAGGACGGCCCAGATGGTCATGACTATACGCCAGCCGTATTGGGCATCATGGCCGACAGCAAATTTGGTGACCAGAGGCAGGGTGAGCCCCCCGACGATGAACTGGGCGATATTCACCGAAACGAAACGAAATGAATTAAGCTTCGCTCGTTCAGTGATATCGCCGGTCATCACGCCGCCTAGCGCAGAATACGGCATGTTGTTCATTGAGTAAATCGACATGAGCAGGATATTGGTGATGGCGGCGTACGCGATCATCGCGCCCATGCTCCAGCCCTTGGGGGTGGAGTAGGCGAGAATCATAACGACGCACCAGGGCAGCGCCGAGAACAGTACCCAGGGCCGGAACTTGCCCCATCGCGTATTGGTGCGGTCGGCGAGCACTCCCACAATTGGATCAGCGACTGCGTCCCACAGCCGTGCCACAAGAAGAATGGTTGCGGCGGCACTGGCCGTGATTCCGAACACATCCGTGTAAAAATTCGTCTGGAACAGAATCATCGTCATAAAGACGAAGTTCGCGGCGGCGTCGGCGCAACTGTATCCGGATTTTTCCAAAAACGAGAGCTTCTTCGATGCATCCTGCATTTGTGTCCCCTTGAATTACTGTCTTTGGATTTACAAACCTAAAGTAAACTAATATAAGAAGAGAATAGCAAAACACCACCGCTTTTCAACCATAATATCAAATATTTTTACCATTATAACGCCTTTGCACATAAGGACATACGTCATTCAGGCCCACTTGGATTTTTGCTGTATGGGGTGGGTAAAACTTTGTCGGTAAGGTTAATCCCGCCGGTCAGATTTGGCGGGGTTTACCCGAGGGGATCCAATTGTTGAATACGGATAATACTTCTGCCATAATGCAAACGTCTGCCAACAACGTTAATCAGAATGCCGCGAAACCGCAGGAAGAACTGCTCAAATTGCAGGAAGTTGCACTATCCTGGCTGCAAATGGAATAGACGAAATTCTTACCAAAATTTAATTTATTTTTTGGCCTCGGCGATTGCAACAGGTCGACCTTAACGGTCGTGTTTTACTGACAATCAGTAGAATGGCCTACGCAATAAAGACCCATATTCGCAACCCACATCCCAGGATTTGGGGGATGAGCACTGTAATCCTTTGTGACAAAAATTTCCTGCTTTTTCATATATGAGACGTGACCGTCGTAGAACACGACATTGGCGCCTTCACTGTGTCGATAAAGCACCGGACCATAGACACTTTTACTACCGGGTGGTGGAGTTACCGCTGGGTCTTGTTGTCTATATTGCGCGATAGTCGCCTGGTGGTAAACATCCCATCCTACTGTATAATCAGCACCCTCCCAGGCAACCCACCAGTCAATACTGTCGGTAAAGGCGAGTTTTTCAGAAGGCCTTTTTATCGACTGAGACATATGGCCTATCACAGGTTGTGTAGTCCACCAGCCAGGATCTGTAATATCCTGATATTTATACCCAAATTCCGTGCTGTTATAACCATAGCTCACTGAAACCGTGCTGCCGTTAAAAACGGCATTGTTGATATTTTTGCTTATATCATCGTTGGGGCAGAGATATTCTTTTTGCACAACAAAATCACTTGCCGCCTGATTCGCAGTAAGTACATCTTCCGCATTATGACGGTGGCTCATCAACAGAATCTTCCTGAAAAGCGTATTCGTCATCCAGGGAGTTTTATTCTTTGCGGGACCGGATGCTGGGAAGTAAGCATAATTAATGGGACAAAACCACCCATCACACGATTGCGAATAAACAAAATTGGCTGTCATAAGCGACTTCAAATTATTAGCGCATACCATCCTCTTGGCTAAATCTCTCGCCTTGCTAAGGGCCGGCAGCAATACCGCCATCAACAAAGCGATAATTGAGATTACAACCAGAAGCTCAACCAGCGTAAATCCTTTTAGCTTTCTCATAATACTACTGCTCAAAAAAACCTTAAAATACAATGTTCAACAAAACCAGTTAACTTACAGCAATCCTCCCACTTGAAAAACGGGAGCCGTTTTGTAACGTCTGAAAGTTCCAGTTTCAATTATTCCGCCAATAGCTCTCGGCCTCCAAATAAACTGTTACCAGTTAGGCGGGCAACCGGGGGTGCCCGGGTTATCGCACAGGTGCCATTGCGAAGCAAGAATAGCGAAATCGTCGAGGTCCACCTGGCAGTCGCCGTTCAAATCGCCCGGCAGAGTCATTCCTCTTGCTATGACATCGGCGCAATTATTCGGCTGCCACGCGGCATAATGTGCCGCTACTCTATCCGCGCTCAAAACACCCGGATAAATGGCAAATTCATCAACGTAACCACTCCAGCAATTGTATGGGGATCCCCAGTCACCCTCGCAGCCAATCTCAAGAGTGGACTGCTCATTCTTCAGGCGAGCATTTCCGTTGGGGTCGGTTATTGTTGATTGCCCCGCAAGCGAACCATCCAGATACAATTGAACTACCATTGACTTTCCGAGACCGTCATTATTTGGGTCGTATGTAACGACCAATTGATGCCACTGTCCGTCCATTGGAGTAACTGTACCAGGATAGAACCACTGACTTCCGGCCGCAACTCGCAGTTTTGATACACCGGCATCACTGTAAAGACCCAATGCCGGACCATTTGGCTCTTTCGTGTATTGGCCAATCTGTTGGAAAATCATTCCGTAGGTATCTGGTGTAAGATTGGAAACGCTCTTTATCCATATCTCGAACGATATATCACCGGGAGCAGGAACAAAGGCGTAATGGTTGTCATTGCCGCCGTATGGCGGGCCTCCTCTGACGGTGTGGCCCGAGTTCGAGTACCAGTTGTTCCAGGTGAAGGCCTCCGCAACCGCATGGCCTGTTCCGGCATAGTTTTGGCTTGTATTATCCTCGTAAAGAGATAAGCCCATTCCGCCCGCGGTTTTTTGGACCTGGGCTCCTTGGTTCATCCCAACCCACCAGTGGTTACTCGAAGAATCCACCAGCATTTGATTGTCAAACTTCAGATACACACACGGGTCATCTGCCATCACTTCCGACGCGTATGGACCCGGTATTATCGAATTGTACGTAACCACAACGTGGTGCCAGGCGTTATCATTCAGCACGCTGTTAACGTAACCCGTGTTACCGCCGCCGATAAGGCCGACGGCGTTGGTTCCCGCGTTATACATCGCGCCATAACTGTGCTGCTCGGTGTTTCCGCCATTATGCTGGAAAAACCTCGGGTAGTCGCTGCTCTGCGTTGTCTTGAGCCAGAACTCAACGGATACATTTGTAACGGACAACTGCATACTGTAATCGCAAACGTCAACACAATCGCCGTTTCCGTCCGTTGCGCCATGCAGAATTGCGGCCTTGCCTATATAACCGCTGGCATCTTGACCAACAGACCCGATATACGTGCTGTTCATGTCCGCTGCGCTGCCGCTGTTCGCAGCTTTACTGCCTTCGCTGCTGCTGGCATCTTCAAATTGCAGATAAAGCAAAGGATGGTCCGCGTTAACCAAAGCCCTATAGCCGCCGGTTCCCACACTGTGATGCGCAGCGACATTAGCGTCTGTTAAGACGTAACCATACACCGCGAATTCGTCAATCTCGCCGACAAGCCCGTTATAACGATAGTAGCGACTTCCCTCCGCACCGATTGTCAGACGCGGATAAGGGAAACTAATCGCCTGGGTAGTGGTTGAGGTCCCCACTTTTGCCCCATCCACGTATAGCGTTTTTATAACGCTGTCTGCCGAAGCGACACCCGTCAGCAACAGCCCTAAAACAAACGCACTCATAACTGATAATTCAAATTTATATTTCATATTTCCTTCTCCTTATTTTTATGCTCTTTTGGCCTTTTCATCACACTATTGAGCTTAAAACGTCAAAAACATCCGTTTGGATCCGGGTTATTGCAAATCAGCCAGTTTTCCACCGCTAAAGCAAAGTCCTCGAGAGCGACGGTACAGTTACCTGACAGGTCTGCCGGATAGTTAACGCTGTAAAAATCAACCTCGTTGCAATCCTTCATAGTAATGCTTCCGATACGAGTGAAATTCACATCGACAATATTGAACCCTGTAGAACCGCCAGTGCCTTGGAAAGGAAAATGCCATTTAACTGTATGGCTGCCCTTAAAAAGATTAACAGCAACATCCGTTGTCTTGCCTGTCGTGGTGAGACTGTAGTTCATATCACACACGTCGCCTACGACCTTGTCATCGATGTAAATTCTAAGAGGAATAGCTCTGTATTGACCCGCCGTGTTGACATCAATGGATATAAGATATCGTCCCTGATTAACGTCACTGACGTTGATATCGTAACCCATAAACTCACCTGTATCTATGTAGCCGACGGTACCGGCGAAAGTGTCCGGTCCAAATTGCTGCGGTTCGGAATCCGGCCCTCTGGTGTTTCGCTCACCGGCAACATCCCAATTTGCAGCTGGTATGATTGTCCCGTTACTATTTATTTCAACAGGGTCTTTCTTTTTAACAAACTGAAGAGCATTCAGTACTACGTTTTTATAGGTCAGGTATAAATCATCAGAACTTGAATTGTTGATATCTATATTGGAGAAAACTACGTAATTCTGGCCAAGTTTAAACTCACCGGCATTGGCGTCTCCGCTTATTGTTTGAGAAGTCACCACGCCATACTGAGTAAGCCTAAAGGTACCTACGCCGCTTGCGACGCTGCCATAAACATAGATATCATAAACCCCCTGAAATGCGCCCTGGCCGAAAATGGCTAAATTCGGCTCATTCGGTCCTTGCGCTGTAAACCCGTCGTTCATCAAACTTGAGCCATCGCCCCACTGATAGCCATGTATCAGCCCGTTGTCGCCAAGCCACACCTGCGCAGCATAAACGCTGCAAAAGCCTGCCTGGTCCGCAGTAGCAAGCCCTTCGCTTCTTGACGACCCTACGGGCACGCCATAGCCGCCATAGAAAACGGTCCATACGGTGTTTGGTCCTACATCGTATGCCCCGTTGCCGACATAAGGCGTGTTGTCGTTATAGCCCTTTATGTCAACATTGATGACCTCTGCCGCCGTTACAACCCCAACAGCGACCAGAACAATTAATACGGTTGTTAGTAATTTCATTTTCATCATCTCAATGCCTCCTATATGTATTTCCGATACATCACCCTTATTTGCCCTTTACTAACTTCACGTTTTTATATTCAGCCGGCATATCCGGCCCGTCTCTTTTATATACACCACTGCCCAAGTACCAGGCAGATAACTAAAGCGCAATCCCTGTCGATTTATTAACCAGCGCCGTCGTCGAAGACCTTACTATAAGGTCCTGCGAAAGTTTTACGCACTCAGGGCGATATTCCAAAGGCGACTGAAGATGCTTGAGCAGCAAATTCGCGGCTATCTGCCCCATCTGTCTTGACGGCACCGCGACCGTTGTAAGGGGCGGAGCGACAATGCTGCACAGGTATTCATCGTTAAAGCAAAGCAAACTGACCTGCTTGGGAATCTGAATTTCAAGCATATTAGCGCCGTGGAGAATTCTCATCGCCTCAATATGGTCGTACGCGAGAATCGCGGTTGCGTGATGCTTAATCACCGCTGAAGCCAAAAAGGCAGATGCCGAACTGAAAACCTTGTCATGATTTTTAATCGGCTCAAGCCCTCGCATTTCCAACTCGGAAACGTATGTATCGTGACGGTCGCCAATACTTCTGTGCTTATAGTGTTCGCTGGTGGGACCCGCATAAGCTATCTGTGTGTGTCCAAGTTCCACCAAATGACGCACAGCCATCTTGGTTGCTTCAATATCATCGGGAATGACCGATGAGCAACTGGGGCCGCCAACACCATTGATAACCACATAAGGAAGATTTGCTCTTTCCATCTCTTCGATGGTTTCCTGCGAACATTTCTGAAGGACTATCGCCCCATCCACCTTCCACGGCGGCAGTTCGCAGCGGCTATCTACCAGATTGGGAACGGACATGCAAACATCATAGTTGCCCGTGTGCAGCTCGCGAACGCAGGATTCGATAATGGCCTGATATATGTTGCCCGGAAATCCCAAAGCAATGTCACAACCGAGCATCGCGATTACGCTGGTTTGTTTTCTGACAAGATTTTTGGCCGCGAGATTGGGACGATACCCAAGTGAATTTGCGATATCGACGATACGTTGATGAACTTCACGTCTGACGGAAAAACCATGCTTGAAATTTCCGTTCAATACCCGGCTAACAGTCGCCTGGCTTACACCGCAATGAGAAGCAACTTCCCTGATGGTCGGTACGCCGTTGCTTCGAGGGGTACTCATTTCTTCTTCACCTTAATCCAATTACATACATCTAAAAACCTGAAACCGTTAACAGGTTTATATTCACTATAATATTGCTTTTTCTTATGCTTTTTGTTAATCTATTGAAAGGCATTAAGATTTGCTTCGCATAAGATTGCATATATTCAAATTTGCCAAGAGCGTTGTACCTCTTAACGTCCAGTAATCGTTTACTTATACATTAGCATTGTCATTTAGCTATGTCCAGCTTTTTTTTGAAAAAATTTTCTTTTACCCCCAAACCTATCAAAATCAACCCGTAAAAATGCGGAGTTACCATTCGCAGAGAACCCGATTTGAGGGGCAAAAACCTGTTTTTTTGCTGATTCAAAGGGGGTAGATGTCAAAAAACATAGCATTTACTGGCCAAAACACAATATCGTTTGCCGGAAACGGACAATTTCAGGTGAAGCATAAAAAACTTTGCGAGGAACTATTCTTTTACATAAATATAAGCTTGACTGACCTAATACATTTAGGTTATAGTTAAGTAATCGTTTACTATGACTGCGGCAAAAGTCGGGGCAGGGGCAATTAGCCAGCTATCAGAGGCCCCGCAGGGGTGATTAAGCACTTATAGGACGTGATGAAAAGTTAAAAAGCCGGATTCTTTGGGGGTTCTGAAGGTCATTCTTTGTTTAATCGCCTGAAATTACCCCTAAGAACGGTTGAGGAGCCCAAAATGAATGGATATCGCTTTTACGCATACGTGTTTTTTAGCTTAATCCTGCTATTGGGAACATCCTATGGCGATGTAAACAACATTCTGGTCAATCCCGGCTTTGAAAGCAGCACAACCGGCAACTGGGCAGCTCGAAGTTGCACTTTCGCAAGAACTACAACCCAAGCGCATAGCGGTTCTTACAGCGGACTGGCAAGCGGCAGGAACGCGAGTTGGGAGGGGATACAACAAGATGTTACGGGCAAAATGGTGGTGGGAGCAACCTACCAAGTATCCGGCTGGATTAAAACAAGTAATGCCACCAGTACCCCTGTTGACCTGTGTTTTCAGAAAACCGACGGCAACGGAACCACTTATACCTGGGGAGCCAGTGGCACAGCCAGCAGCAGTGGATGGACATATATCTCAGGAAGTTATACCCTTACTGTAAATGGCACGCTTACAGGTCTGCTGTTGTACGTCGAAGGTGCGACTTCAGGAACAAGTTATTATAATATATATTTAGATGACGTGAACGTATTTGGCCAGGTCCCCGGCCCAACAAATCCAAACGCAACAGGTCAGGTTAATTTTAACGTTACTCATCAAACCCTCGATGGTTTCGGCGCAGCGGGCGCATGGTACCAAAATGATGTTACCGCCCTCAGCAGTTCTCATCCGGAAATTTATAATGTACTCTTCCGCGACTTAGGCATTGATATATACCGGATTCGCAACACTTACGGCATCGATAGCGGCTATATTAGCGACACTAATAAAATCGTCCAAGGTGCTAATAACTCATTGGGCCATCCGATACGAGTTATGAATACCTCCTGGTCACCGGAGGCCTCTCTTAAAAGCAACGGCAACACCAGCCAAGGAACCCTCGCTAAAGACGCCAATGGTAATTACAGGTATGCCGATTTCGCCCAGTGGTGGGCTGACAGTTTGACCGCATGGTCTGCTGCAGGAGTAGATTCCTATTATGTAAATATGCAAAACGAACCTGGTTTTCAAAGCTCGCAATGGGACACCTGCCAATTTGACCCCACCGAGGACTCATCCTATGCAGGTTACGAACAGGCCTTTGCCGCTTTATGCACTAAGCTGAATTCGTTACCAAGTCGGCCAATACTTCTTGCCCCCGAAGGTCAGGATACAACCAGCACCCCAAGCTATGTTAACGCGCTAACCGCCGCTGATAAATCCAACGTTTATGGTTATTCACATCATCTATATAACGGTGACCCTAATAATCCAGACGGCCTTATCGGCCCGATGGCCACCCTCAAGGCGGCTATAGGCGGAGACGGTAAGCCCCTACTGCAGACGGAATTCTCCAGAGGGGGCTTAACAGACCAATGGGCAAACGCAATGAACCTGGCAATTTTAATGCACAATGCCCTGACTGTTGAGGAAGTGTCGGCATATTTGTACTGGGAATTGTTCTGGGTGTCCCCCAGCGGTCTGGTGAGCGTTTCGACAACAGGATATACAATCAATCCTGTTTATTACGCTATGATGCATTATTCCAAATTTACAGACCCCGGCTGGCAGCGTGTGGATGCCAACTCTGACTCATCCAATTTGAGGATATCGGCCTACAAAGACCCCTGTGAGCCAAACGCGGCAATTGTGATAATCAATACTTCAACCACTACCGATATGAATCTGACGCTTGCTTTGAACGGTTTTACGCCGCAAAACTCCGGGATATACCAATCTAAATCTAATGCGAACTTCGCGTATATCGGGACATTCAGCACATCGACCCCGGTGTTCCTGCCCAAACAGTCAATAACAACAATTCACCTGGCAGGGTTTGGGGATTGTAATTCCGTTCAGGCCTACGGTTATCGTCTCAGCTCAGACCTTAACGGCGATTGTTATGTTGACTCGCTGGACCTTGGAGTAATTGCCAGCGAATGGCTGCATACCGATTGTACCGCACCGGGTAATTGTCAAAATGCGGACTTTGCGCCGACTGACGGCACGGTTAATTTCCGCGACTTTGCCGACTTTGGACTCTATTGGAGACAGTGCAATAACCCGGAAGACCCATGTTGCACTCCAAACTGGTAAAATCACTATAACCTACATTCTAATCGATGTCCATAGTGCCTGTTTGGGGGCACAAAACCAGCCCTTTAATAGATGCTATTATGCCCAGAAATCGTTTGCATAACCCTATTGACTAAGTTATAACTAAAATGCAAAATAACTACCGCGAACTAAAATCCGGCATTTATTATTCAAAGCAAGAGATTAATATGAAAAAAATAAGGAATCCTGTTTTGCCCGGCTTTAATCCTGACCCATCTATTCTCCGGGTAAACGATGACTATTACATCGCAACCAGCACCTTTGAGTGGTTTCCGGGCGTCCAAATCCATCATTCAAAAGACCTCATCAACTGGCGATTACTAACGCATCCGGTTACCCGAACCAGCCAGCTTGATATGAGAGGCAATGTATCGTCCTCCGGCGTATGGGCCCCCTGCCTGAGCTACCGTGATGGTATGTTTTATCTGATTTATTCAAACGTCAGGTCATACAAAGGGCCTTTCAAGGACGTTTATAACTTCCTGATAACTGCGAAAAATATCGAAGGCCCCTGGTCCGAACCCATACTTCTTAATTCCAGCGGTTTCGACCCCTCCCTGTTTCACGATGACGACGGGAAAAAATGGCTGGTTAATATGTTGTGGGACCACCGCAAACTAAAATTAGTCGAACCAAACCATGACGACGGGGCCAATGAAGACGAGCACGAATCCATAAAAGGATGCTTCGCCGGCATAGTAATCCAGGAGTATTGCCCCAAAACGAAAAAGCTTGTCGGTCCCGTGAAAAATATATTCCAGGGGACCAGAATCGGCCTTGTCGAAGGCCCGCATATATACAAGCGAAACGGCTATTACTATCTTCTGACCGCTGAAGGCGGAACATATTACAAACACGCCGTAACAATGGCCAGGTCAAAAAACCTTTTTGGGCCTTATGAAGCAGACCCATCCAACCCGCTATTAACTTCCGCCGGGAAGCCAGAACTGGAATTACAAAGAGCGGGACACGGCAGTTTAGTTGAAACACAAAAGGGCGATTGGTTCTTGGCGCACCTGTGCGGCAGGCCGGTTAAAAGCAAGACCGAACCGAAACTGCGATGTATGCTCGGAAGAGAAACGTGTATTCAGAAATGCAAGTGGACAAACGACGGCTGGCTTAAAGTCGAAGGCGGCAATAATCCTTCCGTCCTGGTCGAGCCGCCTGGCCTGCCGACAGCAGAATTCCCACCCGAACCCACCCGGAACGACTTTGATTCCGATGTGCTTGGTGTCCATTTCAGCACACTGAGAATCCCAGCGGACCCGAGCTGGTTAAATTTGAAAGACAGGCCAGGTCATCTGCGTCTCAAGGGCAGAGAATCGCTCGCGTCCCCGCATGAGCAAAGTTTGGTCGCCAGAAGAGTTACATCGTTTAAATGCCAGATAACAACATCTGTCGAGTTTGAGCCGGAGAACTTTCAGCAAATGGCTGGGCTTATCCTGTTTTATGACATTCAAAACTACTTCTACCTGCGAATAAGCAATGATGAAAAGCTGGGAAAACATCTCGGTATAACTACCTCCGACAACGGTTCTTACAGCGAGTTGCGGAAATACGAAATCCAGCTTGGTAATCAGCCTCGATGCTTCTTAAGAGCCGATTATGACAACGGCTCACTGCAGTTCTCATACAGTCCTGATGGCAAGAAATGGGAAAAGGCAGGCCCTTTGCTTGACGCAACACGACTCAGCGACGAATACTGCAAAGATGGCTGTTTTACCGGCACATTCGTCGGCTTATGTTGCCAGGACCTGTCCGGCGCTCACAAACACGCGGACTTCGATTTCTTCGAATATAAAGAACTATAGAGCCCACTTTTGCGAGGTCTTTTTTGTCGCCTTCGACATCGCATACTTTTAGTCCCAAATAAAAGCACCCTCGTATTTCCGACTTATGCCGGAATCACGAGGGCGCTTTGTCTGTTTACTTGCTACTTATTCGAGCAATTAATTAGCGTTTCCTGCGAATCAAAGCAAGACCGCCGAGTCCAAGCAGAGCCATTGTTGCCGGCTCAGGTGTAAACTTTATATTGTCGAAAAGCATCTCATTATTCACGCTATCGTTGTTGGTTGTGAAGCAAAGCTCTATGTAGCCGCTTGTCGCAGTCGCTGTCACCAGCGCCTTCGCAGCGGAATAGTCAATCACTTCATGCTGCACCACAGTGCCGGAACCTGCCCAAAGTCCAATCATAAAGGTGGAATTTGGAAGGGCCGCCCAGCTAAAGCCCGATGCATTAAGCGAAACATTTTCAATCTTACCCCAGCCGCCAGCACCGCCGAGGTTCGGGACCGCAACGTCAAACTCCAGCTGTGTGTGGTTCAGAAACTCGGAATTCAAGCCCAGATACTCAAGCTTAATGGAAAGACTCTGACGCCAGCCATTGTTAGTGAGTTGCAGACTTTGGCTGCCGAGCGTATGCCAGCTCGTGTTGGCACTGTACAAATTAGGTAACGTTTCAATTTTCACACCCGCACCCGAATTACCAGCAGTCCAATCAATCCAGCCATCGCCACTTGTGGGCATACTTTCCCAGTTGCCAACGACACCTGCATAACTTACAGATGTCAGAGCAACAGCAAGCAAAATAGTAACAATTTTATTACTCATACTCTACTCCTCCTTCAAAAAAATGGTTAACATTCAAACTCTTCTTCTTACATAATACATTTGATTTTTAACTATTGACTTTCAACCATTGAACCTTGCGAGATATTTGTATCCGTGCGATATGCGTACAAACTCTGACCGCATCTGGCGCATACCTCTGGAATGTCATCTGAATTGCTCTATTCTCTCGTAAACTCACCTTCGTACCCTTCTCCATTACAAGACCTATAATATCCGGCGAATCCGCCGGACTCTCTTGCTATTATAAGCCGTTAAGTAATCGTTTACTTATAAGATACCCTTCGAGCAAAGGTAAGTCAAGAGTTTTTTGCTTTTTTTTCAAAAAACTTTGTTTTTCAGGCAAATCACACTCCTGACCCGCAAAATTAAGTAAAAAACAAGGTTCTGGCAGGTAAAAAGGCCTCCTTCCTATTCCTATGCCTATCTGGGGCTTTCAGAAATCGCTTGCGAAACCAAATGGCCCTTTATGGGTGCTTATTTGGGGTGCCAGATTTGAAATTCACCACTGCAATGAAGCGTTGCAAGCATATAAAGCATCCCGTCATAGTAACGCCATTGCCCAGTTGGGACAGGCATATTCCACAACGCCTCGACAAATTGTTTTGCCCGCGGATTGGCAGCAGCAAGACCGGTTACGGCATTCATCGCCACTAATCCGACAGAGTGGTCTGAGCCGAACTGATTGCCATCAAGAGTAAACTGGTTTCCGTAGGTAAATATCCCTTTTGACTCAAAAAACGCCTGAAGACGGTCACTTAACTGTCTTTCGCGTGTATCCCTGCACCACCATGCCCAGTCCACCGACCAGTTCATCGCAGTGCGCCACGAGTCAAACTGAAAATTAGCGGAATTGCTGTTCCAGGGACTTGCCCACGGTGTCCCGTCAAAATTAGCATACTCAGGAGCAAGACCTGTGACGGGATTTGTGGCCTTCTGGAAAAACTCTCTGCTCGCTGAAGCGGCTTGCGTCCAGAAAGCCCTGTCTGCCTCAGGTCCCCATCTTGCCCAAAGCTCATAGAACGCGGGCAAATGATAAGATGGGTCTGTATGCTCGATGTTTACAATATCCGGAGTGAAGCGGACCATTTTGTGTTCAGCATCGAAAAGCCCAGCGGCTGTCATTGTGCCTTTTATCGTTGGACCTGTGATATTCTCGCGGTTTTTCATATTGCTTAAAAGTCGGTCGGCCTCGGCCTTGTAATTATAAATACCCTGGCCGTTACCCCAGCGATTCGCGGCAAAATAAAGCGACGTAACAAAATATTCTTCGCCGTCTGGCGCGGGCATCTCATCATTCGGCACACCATTGGTTTTGGCCGACCATGCAAAGAAACCATAAGAGGGGTGATCTGGCAAATCACGGTACATATATGTCTTTGCCCAATTCCACAGGGCATCGAACTCGGCCTTTTTATCCAACTGAACTGCAATCATCATCCCATAGGACATACCTTCGGAACGCACATCATTGTTGCCTATGTCCCAGATATAGGCGAGCGGCCCATTGGCGTTGCTGCCGACGGGAATATATACCGTCTGCGTGTAGGGGTCCCCGTGAAACAATTGCTGGAAAACAGTGTTGACCTTTTCTGTAACTTCCTTCTGAGAATGGCCTGCTTCGACAAACAGGTTACGATAATTACCCGTCGCGAAGGCACCGGAACCATCCGCGTTATTGTCGGCAGCTTTTGATTTTTCGCTGCCTGAGATATTACGATAGCTTTCGGGCGGGCCAAAATAACTCGGCCTTACGCCGCCTGTATTAACCATAATTTTCTCCAACACAACACCGGGGTCAACCATCCACACCTTCAGTGTATGATAACCCGCTTCAGGCAGCAAGTGATTGCTTCTGACTATACGAGCGTTATTTCTCACGGATTCCTGCCAGTCATTATTTGAGTAGGCAACGATATAATTTTTCGGCACAATGCTTATGATTTGCGGCGGCTGGTCATCGAACGATACGGCGTAACGCAGGTCCCTGTCGGGGACGAAATTTAACGTGGGAGCGACAATCGTCTCGACTTCGATATTGCCGGAATGGAACAGGAACATTTTATATTCGAGACAAGGAGAATCTTTCGGCAGCGTAACGCTTTGAGCTGTAACCGGGAAAATCGTCATAGCAGAATCGGTCCGCCCATAATCATCGATTTTCTCCCAGCGAACCGAGCCGGCATCAATCTTCCTTGTGTAATGCTCCGCTTCAATGGAAACATAGCCATCGGCCTCTACAAATCCCTCTAATGAGTCCTTTTTGGGTTCCGATGGATTAAATGAGCTTATCAAAATGGTTTCCTTCATACCAGCGCCGGTAATAGTTATAGAGCCGTGCGCATTTTCGAGAGGAACTTTGGTCCAGTCGATACTGACGAAAAGGCGTTTTCCCTTTTCTATTTTTTCTTTACTTGCGCTGAGAATAATCCAGTCGGCATTCGGTTCGGCGGAGAATTCAAAAGGAGTTGCACCGAGATTAAAGACGTCTATATAACGTTTTTGCTCACCGAACAAGTCGAATAGCAGTATAGGGGGCTTATCGGAACCGCCGGCCCCCCAAGAGGCACTCTTACCTTCGATTGCAATGCCCATCCCCGCCTCGGCTGGAACGTTGATTTCCTCGACTTTGGGCATATTATTTTTTGGCGGCGGATTCCAGGATGTATAACCGATATGTGTCGTGTCCATCATATGGTCCCATTTGCCGTTGGCCATTTTACGGTTGTAATACTGGGACAGCTCGGCATCGGCTTCAAACAAAGCCCTGGTCTTCGCGGCGAGGTCATTGGCGCTTGCGCGTTTTTGTTCAGCGTACAATTTGTTTTTGCCCGCGGTGACATAAAGCTCGGTAACCTGGGCGCAGGCCTTTGTTGGATAGAGAACAAGCTGGAAAAATGCATCTTTGGCGCTATCGGGCAGGTTTTGATAGATTTGTTCGGCTTTGGCCGCAATAGCGTTAAAATCGGCAACTACAGTGTCTGCCTCACGATAATTGACGATGCTGAACGTGTTGGGGTCGAGAAGTTCGGGCTTGCGTCTGGCATTATATTTGGTGTACTTAGACACGATATCGGCAATCTGGTCGGCATATTGTGGGCCAAATTCACGCTGGGCCCACAGCCGGGTAAATTCCGATATTTTCTCCTTCGGCCATCTTTGCGGGTCCCAGGCAAAGGTCATAAAAAATTCCATGGGAAATTCCATCGGCTTGAGGTCGCCGACGTTAACTATCCAGATTTTAGTGGCACCATAATTATATGCGAGGTTCATCTGCTCCTGGGTTTTGGTAATTTGAATGGTATTGAGCCATTCGTATGAGCGCGGCCCGCCGTGAAAATCGAAGTGATAATAGACACCCGCCCCGCCGCTTCTCTTGCGTTCCTCCACGGTCGGCAGACGTCTGATATTGCCCCAATTGTCGTCGCACCACAGTATCGTTACATCGTCAGGAACGCGCAAGCCCTTTTCGTAATACTCCTGAACTTCCTTATAGGGACACCATAACTGGGGGACTTTGGTCACATCGGGATTAATCTCCTCTGCTATTATCTTTCGCTGAACAGCCACAATTTTTTCCAGCAAGGTCATACTCTCGGCCACCGTGCCATTTGGAATCATCGGCGTGTCATCAGCCCCGCGCAGCCCAATGGAGATGATGCTTTCATAATTCTTGTTGCGTCTGATGCCTTCCCGCCAGAAGTTTTGGAGAGTGTTGGCGTCGGTATAATAGTTCCATTTTTTGCTGTATCGCCTGTCCCACTCCTTTTGTGCACGAAGCATCGGCTCCTGATGAGAGTTTCCCATCACTATGCCGTATTCGTCGGCAAGACGGGGATTATTCGGGTCATCCTCATCGAAGGCGTTGTTCCACATCGCCGGCCAGAGATAGTTGGCCTTTAACCTAAGTAAAAGTTCGAAAACTTTGGTGTAGAATTTACTGTTATAGTCGCCGAGCTTTTCTTTAACCCATGGTGTGAGCGCCCAGCCCTCGTCATTGAGAAAAATGCCGCGATATTTGACCGCAGGCGGCCCCTGAACATATCTTCCCGCCTTTACAAAAAGAGCATCTTTATGCTGCACAGGCACATCCGCCCACCAATACCAGGGCGATACACCTATCTGCTCCGAAACGTCATATACGCCGTAAATTGTGCCTCTTTTGTCACTGCCCGCGATAACAAGGGCATTTTCAACACCCGGCAATGGCTCCGGCACAACCTGGATGAGAAACGATTCCCATTTGCCGGCGACTTGATTAACATCGATTTTGCCGTCTTTAATCAGCCGGTCGATAACCGGGCTTTTACCAATCGTGCCGACAATTATCGTATTTTTCCCAAAATCGGTTTCTGTATTTAATACTTTCGCTATTTGCCCTGTAACGCGATTGATATCCGCTTGCAGGTCATTACCAGCGCGAATAACACCGGGATAATCATTCGAATCAACGTATATGCCTGCGACATCATTTTTTTGCGCAATGCAAAAACCGCCCTTACTGGAATTGGAATCCACGTATTGCTCCTGGCCAATCGCAAAACACAGGGAACTAAACAATACCGGACAAAGAAAAACAAGCCAAAGCTCCTTCCCCAAAATCCTCGCCCCGCGTGTTGCGCCACGCATACCCATTTGTTGAACAATATGCCGAGTAATCACAAAATATCCCTTAACAATCTTTTTAAGCTGGTCATTTGGCTCTTATATTTAATAACGTATTGCGTGAGTTTTTAAAAGCAGCTTTTTTGATGCCAAACCATGTTAAGCGATTCATCTCTTTATGCCAGCACCCGACCACAAGCACCAAGTACGGGTCTTTGACAGAACTCGGTGTACGCTGTGTATCGGATTTTGCGCCGCCATTTGCAGAAATCGCAGTTTTTGACTGCTCTAAAATTCTCAAACAGCTTGTTATTTTTCGAAGTGGATACCGCAGGAGGTTTGTGTGATGTGTTCAGATTCAGTCCTTGGGTATTTTCGGCAATTCATGGAGCGGAAGGAGTATATTTTGCAAACGGCCTTGCCTTGGGCGTCAAATTTAAGCCAGGGGCAGACATTGGGGAGTTTGCAGCAGGCGCCACAGCGAAGACACTGGCCCCGACGTTTTTTTGAGACAGGCAAAAAGGCGGTTACAGTCCGCTTGAACTTAGCGGCCCAGGTGTTTTTTGAAGAAGGTTTTACTTCTGTTATGGCCATAGTCGAGATATAAGTATAGCGGTTCTGCGTGTAAATGCAATAAACAGGTGGTCAGGTGCGTCTAAATAAGTGAAAAATGGCCAATTATGGCGCAGCGTGATATTGAGCGGGTAATTATAGGATGCAAGAAAGGCGACGAGGGATGTTTTACGCAACTCGTCGATATATATGGCAGGCGATGCTTCGGATATTTTTACCGCTTGACCGGCAACAGGGATTTAAGCGAAGAATTGCTTAGCGAGCTATTTGCAAAGTTAGTGGAAAAGATAGGCAGTTACCGCGGCGGCAGCTTTGACGGGTGGGTGTTCACAATGGCATCGAACATCTTCCATGACCATTTGCGGTTCAAACAGCGGCAGACGCGACTTCTGGATGAGCACAGCAAACGGATAATGTCACAATCGGCGGGTGCAGCAAGCGGAAAAGACCACGACGCCGACAAACTGCAAATGTCGCTGGGGGAATTAGACAGCGACGTGCGGGAACTGATAATAATGAGATTTTACTCGCAGATGTCATTCAAGGAAATTGCGGAATCAAGGCGAGAACCAATCGGAACGATATTATCGAAGGTGCACCGTGGATTAAAGAAATTGCGGGAGTTGATGGGATAACCATATATGAATAATTCAGCGAATGAAAATTTGAGAGAGCTGCTGGCCGGCTTTATGGATGAGGCGGCAGCCCGGCAGACGACTGAGGACATGGAAAAGGGTGAAGAAATTCTGGGGGCGAATCAATCACCTCAGCCGGATGAACGAGTACTCGCCGAGGTGAAGAAAACCGTCGTGGCCACCCTAAGACGACGGCGGACAGTCGTATTGCAGAGAAGGATTCTGGGTGCGGCTGTCGCGGCAGCGGTAATTTTAGTATCAGCCCTGGCGCTAATGTGGTATGGCAACTCACAAAACAGCCAACAAACCAGAGTAATCGCAAAGTCAATATCAATACCATCACGGGTCTGGGAAGGCGCAGATGACGCGGATGTAACCGTGCTGAAAGCGGAAATAGAAAATATACAGAGTGAGCTGTCGGGGGTTCAATCTGACTCCGTCAGCACCGGCGGCACAAACTCAGCCGCCGGGGATTTAGAAACAGAATTAATCGAAGTTAACGGCGATATGTGGAAAGGATAAGGATATGAGAATCAACGTGTGGAAAACAGTGTTAATCGCCTGCTGCGTACTGGCAATGACGGGCGTAAGCCAGACAAAAGCGGGAGAACTCGCACAGGAAGAGCAGATTGCCGTTGCCCCGCCGGGACCTGATGGGCCAATGATGAGCAAAGGGCAATTCGAGCCGACAACCGAGCAGATGAACCATATATTGGCCGAGATAAAAGAAAAAAATCCTCAAGAGGCAAACGAACTGGCAAAGTTACGCGAAAAAGACCCCAATGCTTTCAGAACTGAGCTGCGAAACCATATGCGAGAACAGTTTATGTCGCATATGCGGCAACAGCCGCAGGGACAAATGCCTATGATGCAGGGGCCAGGCGCAGAATTTATGCGCGAAAAAATTCAGGAAAAAACAGACGAGTTTTTGAAATGCCTCAAGGAAAATTATCCTGATGAAGCAACAAAGCTGGAACAGATTAAAAAGGACAACCCCGAACAGTATATGAGAGCGATGATGCTCGCCGGGAAGAAATACGGCCCGATTTGCCAGGCGGCCAAAGACGACCCGAATCTTGCGAAAGTGTTGAAACAGCAACTGGAGCTTAAAGGCAAACGGACGGAACTACTCAAACAAATCGGGGCGACAACGGATGAAAAACAGAAAAAAACACTGACTGCGGAATTGGAGCAGATTGTCGGTCAGCAGTTCGACCTGATTGTCAAACGCAAACAAATGGCGTATGAGGACCTGACTAAAAAACTGGCGGACCTGCAAAAAGAGGTCAGCCAGCGAAAGGCCGAGGTCGAGAAGTGGAATGGCAAGGATTTCAAGAGCCAGAAGGTTAAGGAGCGTGTTACCGAGCTTCTTAACGAGAAGGAAAAGTTCGAATGGGACAACTGATTGTAGATTGCAGATTTTGAATTGCGGATTTAAACGAGGCCTTGCGAGTTATTCGCAGGGCCTCGCTGTTTTTGCTATTTACGCAGGCGTTCCTGTTCGAAATGGGTCGCTTTTTTAAGGATACGCTTTTCCGACGCGGTTAAGGATTGTATGCCGTTATCGTGAACTTTCTTGAGGATACGGTCCACCTCAAGGCGAAGCCGGCGTTCGGATTCGATATATTTCTCCCATCGTGACGCCTTGAAGCGTAATTTCAGGGCGGTCCGCCAGGAATCCGACAGGACATATATCGCCCCCACCGCAATACCGGCGAAATGACACGCCTCGCCGCCGGCGTTTGCGCCTTTGGAGAAAACGGCATAAAAGGCGATACCCATCAGGATGACCGCGGCAACGCGAATAGGCACAGGGAAGATAATGATAAATACAACGAAATGCGGAAAGAGAATCGCGCAGGCGGTAAGAACGCCGAGAATTGCCCCTGATGCGCCTACCATCAGGCCGGCAGACAAAAATCCGGTCATAACCAGAAGGATAAAGAAAAGCCCCCCTGCCACGCCGCAGGAAAGGTAAAAGGTAAGGAACTTTTTGCTGCCCCACTGGCGCTCAAGCGACGGCCCTAAGAAAAACAGGCTGAGCATATTGAACAATATATGATTAAAACCAGAATGAAGGAACTGGTAAGTAATCAGCCGCCATATCTGGGCGATGTTAAACCATGAAATTGGGTACAGGGCAAAATACGTTTGAAGAAATGTCATTCCCGTCCCTTCCTGGGACGAGAAAATGGTATCAATTAAGAAAACGGAAATGTTGGCGATGAGCAGCCATTTTACGACGGGGGTTATGGACGGAAAGCCCAGGCGCATCTGCGGAGCATAGCGCGACTGCGCATCATTTTGTTCTTGGGTGTAATCTCTTTCGTAAAGCCCCATAGTATCCTTAAGAAAACAGTTGTTACTATTATATCAAAAGCCCGGCAATCATTCAGAAAAATCAGCGGGTTTTGGATGATTGTTTATCGGCAGGAAGCATCTGGAAAATGAGCATCAGGACAACGCCGAAGATGAGCATATAAATGGAGAGGTTCTGGGAGATAGTGCCGCCCTTGTAAATCATCCACCTGCCGTATTCGAATGGGTTATCGTCACGCAGAAACTCTTCAAAAAAGCGGACGCAACTGTAAAGGATAAACATAAGTGCGAAGGTGCCGCCCGGTTTTGTGAGTGGTTTGAGGAAGTTTTTGGCTTTTTGGGCGTTTTGTGCCCTTCTCCAGAACAGGTATAATAAACTGGCGATAATAGCCGCGTCTGCGGATGAATACAATTCCGTCGGGTGAACTGCTAAGCAGCGATATGGGCCAGTTGTAACCATTTCTTTTTGCTGCGTGGTCAATTGGTCATAGGGTTTCAGTACGCCGGAATTAAAAAAGTCGTCGGGCAGCTGTAGTTGGGGCGAGGCGCGATTTCGAGCGGGGTTTGGCTCGACCTGGCTTGTGTAGGCAAATGAGCCGTAGGGGAATCTGACTGCCCAGGGTAAATCACATGGTTTGCCGTAACAGCAGCCATTGAGGAAACAGCCGATTCTTCCGAAGCAAAGCGTAAACATAAGCCCTATTACGAGGATGTCGAGATATTGGCGTGTGGGCAGCTTGTGGTATCGAAGGTAGAGAACAATTATCCCGATAGCGCCAACAACGCCGCCCAGAAGCTCAAGCCCGCCTTCCCATATAGCAAACACGCTCATCAGGTTATATTTGAAATTGTCGAAGTGATGCAGAACGTAAAATATGCGAGCGCCGATTACGCCCACGACAAGGCAATACAATGATGCGTTGGTAATCATTTGCGGGTCGGGCGTGATGTTTTTGCTGAGGCGTCTGATGATATGCACAGCCATGAGAAAACCAATGACCAGCATCAGGCCATAGCCCTTAACCGTCAACGACGTGAAAGGTATTCTGAATAGTTCAGGATGCATCTATAAACTTTTGACTGCCTATTTATTGTTTAAGTGGTTTTCGAATTTTGTTGCGTTCGTCAAGGAGGATAACCTTTGGTTTAAGCTTTTTCGCCTCAGCCGGAGTGCAATAGGCAAAACTGAAGATTATTACTATGTCATTTTTATTCATCAGTTGTGCCGCTGCGCCGAGGACAACTATCTGGCCCGAGTTTGCCGGGGCCGGCACGGCGTATGTTTCGACACGGTTGCCGTTGGTCAGGTCGGCTATCAGAACGCCCTCATAAGGCAGAATGCCCGTCGCCTTCATCAGTGCCGAGTCGATTAGGATACTGCCTGGGTAGTGAAGCCGGGTCTCGGTTACGCGTGCCCGATGCAGTTTCGATTTTAACATCTTTAAGAGCATTATTATTTGCCTGCCTTCTTATGAAATTAAAAACGCTTATTATACATCATCTTGTCCGGCAGTCCACTGTCAGGTTATCAATCAGCCGGGTCGAGCCGAATCTCGCCGCGATGGCAATCAGTACCTTTCCCGTGATGTGGCTGACATCCTGAAGCGTCTCGGCGTCAACGATGCTTATGTAATCGATGCTGCTAAGCGACTTTGCGGCGGTAATTATCTTACGAATTTTAGCGGCGATTGTTTTGGGATTTCTCTGGCCTGACTCAATCATTTCGCGAGCTATTTTTAGCGAGCGGTATATACAGGCCGCGTCTTTTCTCTGCTGGGGCGACAAATACCGGTTCCTGCTGCTAAGCGCAAGGCCGTCGGCTTCACGCACAGTCGGGCAACCCACGATTTTAACAGGAAAATTGAGGTCGGCAACCATTCGCTTTATCACAGCAAGCTGCTGGGCGTCCTTTTGGCCGAAATACGCAATGTCGGGCTGCACAATATTGAAAAGTTTAGCGCATACGGTCGCAACCCCCCGAAAATGCCCCGGCCTAAAACGCCCGCACAATGGCTCAGAAATCTTATCAACATCGACCCAGGCAAGCTCTTCCTGTCGATACATCTCCTTCGCGTCGGGGACAAAAACAACATCAACACCGTGGTCTTTACAAATTCGCAAATCTTCACGTAAGGGCCTCGGGTATTTGGCAAGGTCTTCTTTGGGGCCGAACTGCGTCGGGTTTACAAAAATGCTGACCACGACAAAATCGCCGTGCTTTGCGGAACGTTCGATTAGTGATACGTGTCCGCGATGCAGCGCACCCATCGTCGGGACAAGACCTATTGTCCTGCCTGATTTACGGGCGGCTTTAATGGCTGCCCTGACCGATTTAATTGTCTTTGCAACCTTCATTTCAAACCTATTATCCGCAAGCAAGGTAATATTTCAACTGCCTGACGAGCGAATCGACCACCTTTTTGTCGAAGCAGTCGAAATCGGGGAGCCGGATGACGGGGCAAACCGTCCAGTCGCGCAAACCCTGCTCATAACCGGCGCCGACGGCCTCAAGAAAACTGCTTTCAATTCGCTGCTCATAGGGCCTGCTCCGTTTGTGAATCCGCTCAAGACATTGTTTCGGCGGGTTTTGCAGGTGTATCACTAATACGGGATCCGCCACGGCGGGCGACACAATCGAATAAAATTTTTGATACAACGCCAATTGCTCGGCGTTCAAAAGCAATTTCGCGTATATCTGCTCTTTTTGAAAGAGGTAATCGGTAACGACGGGCTTTCCTTTTTCGAGCGACGCCGGGTTCAACTGCTCTAACCGCGTAAAAAGAAAATACAACTGGCTATCGAGGGCAAGGTCATGATTGCCAGCATAAACTTTGGCCAAAAACGGATTGGTATCGTATGCCTCGAAAATCGCACGGCCATTAAAAGCACCGGCAAGTATTTTAGTAAGTGTCGTTTTGCCCGCGCCGATATTGCCCGCGATACTTATAAGCTGCGGCCTGTCGGGTCTTAGAGCAAAATCGCAGCCGTTCAGCCGGCCAGCAAGCATATCAACTGTCTCATTGAGAACAGGATGCAACAGCTTCGGATTCAACTCGCACAGGCCTGCTAACACAAACGAACGCAGGTGCATTTGCGAATGAGGAATGGTAAGCGTATCGCTGTTTATCACTTCGTTGCCGAACAGCAGCAGATCAATATCAATGGTTCTCGACGCCCATTTTTTGCCTCTTTTGCGACCAAGGGCATTTTCGATGCGAATGAGCTGCTGGTGAAGTTTTGCGGCTGTAAGCGATGTTCGTATTTCCGCAACGCAATTCAAATACTTCGGCTGTTCCGCGTCGCTCAAAGGTTTGGTTTCGACGACGGCTGAAACACGCTCGACCGAAACATCCGGCGTTTTACGCAGCGATTGAACGGTCTTGTCTATATTTTTTTCCCGGTCGCCAAGATTGCCGCCCAAACCGATGTATGCGATTATGTCGCTCATTTAGATATGGCCTTGATTCGACCAAGCGCCTCGACAACATCAGGCGGATTGCCGAAAGCGGTCAATCGCACATATCCCTCCCCTGCCGGGCCGAACCCTGCGCCGGGAGTCGTTACGACGTGCGCCTTATTGAGCAACAGGTCAAAGAATTGCCACGAGCCGACGCCATCAGGAGTTTTTACCCAGATATACGGAGCATTGACGCCGCCATACACTTTATATCCCAAAGCGGTGAGCGATTCACGAATAACCTTCGCGTTGTTCATATAAATATCAATCGTTTTGCGAATCTGCTTTTTGCCCTCATCGGTGTAAACCGCTGCAGCCGCTGACTGCGTAACATAAGATACGCCGTTGAACTTGGTGCAGAGTCGCCTGTTCCAGAGCGGATCGAGAGCGACGCTTTGCCCCGCCCTGGTAAACGCCCGAAGCTCTTTCGGCACAACGGTAAAAGCGCAGCGAAGCCCCGTAAAACCGGCGGTTTTGGAAAAGCTGCGAAACTCAATCGCTACATCTTTAGCTCCTTCGATTTCATATATCGAGTGCGGTATCTGCGAATCGCTTATATACGCCTCGTATGCGGCGTCGAAAAGAATTACGGCCCTATTTTCTTTCGCGTAATCAACCCATTTTTTCAACTGTTCTTTTGTCGCAACCGCGCCGGTCGGATTATTCGGAAAGCACAGATAAACCATATCCGCCTTTTCCTTAGGCAACTCAGGGACGAAATCATTGTCCGCGGTGGCGGGCATATATACGATTTTCAAATAAGTGCCCTGCCCCGCAACCGCACCCGTCCGCCCCGCCATAACGTTGGTATCGACATAAACAGGATAGACCGGATCAACCACCGCTATTATGTTATCGAGGCCAAACAACTCCTGTATGTTGGCGGTATCGGATTTTGCGCCGTCGCTGACAAAAATCTCGTCGATATCGATATTGACGCCGCGTGATTTGAAATCGTTTTTGGCAATTGCTTCCCTGAGAAAAGGATACCCGATGCCGCCGTCGTCGTATCCACGGAATGTCTCTTTTTTGCCCATCTCATCGACGGCCTTGTGCATTGCCTCGATTACCGCCGGGGCAATCGGCTGCGTAACGTCGCCGATTCCCATACTGATTATTTTAGCTTCAGGATGCGCCTGCTGAAACGCACGCCTGCGTTTGCCTATTTCGGGGAATAAATATCCAGCCTGCAATTTCAAAAAATTCTCGTTTACCGTTATCATCTTGTTTTTTCCTGTCTGGCCGTACAAAAAGTTCTGTTCAAATCTCACTAGCGCATGGATTTTAGGGCTTGGCGTATTCCACGTCAACAAAACGAATTACTTTTTCAGTATCAGGCAGCAAAACAAACCGAGAAATTGAGTCCGCCCTTTCCCGAAAAGCGACGACTGGGCGATTGCCTCAAAATTCTGGCGGGTATAAAACGGCTCCTCGAAATTGTGAAGCCAGAATAGCGTAGCTTTGAGCCGTCCGAATTCGCGTTTTATTTCGCTCATCGTGCTTTGGGGCGTATCGCTCACAATATCGTATATAAGCGCGTAACTATTATCTTTCAGGACGCGATAAATCTCATTGAGACAGGCCTCGGGCTGCTTCCAGTGGTGCATCGAAACGGTGCTGACGACAATATCTAAGGACTGGTCAGGAAACGGAATATGGCCTGCGCTGCCCTCTTTAACCTCGATGAATTCCGACAGGCCAGCCTGGGCAATGTTTTGTTTCGCCTGTTTTATCATTGCTGCTGACGAATCAATCCCGACCAGTCGCATACTCGGCGATTGCTGATGCAGCTTTAACAAGAGGCGAGCGGGACCTGTGCCGATATCAAGCAGCGTCCCCTGCGAACAATGACTCACTATGTCTTCAGCCGCAAGCTCGTAGTGCTTCATAAATATCGTCGACGAACTAATCGCGTTATAGAAAACCGAACCTGGCCACGGTATCCCCTCCGGATGAATCAGCTTCATTAAACGTCGCACAGGTGTTAATTTTGCCATAATCATTTTTCCGCAAGCCAGCTTGGGCCGTAAGTAATATCGACTTTCAAAGGAACGTCTAATTTAATCGCATTTGCCATCTCATTGGCAATCCACTTTGAGTGCTTCTCGGCCTCGGCGGTCGGCAGCTCGAATACCAGCTCATCATGAACCTGCAAAATCATCTTGACGGGCAGATTTTCTGCCTCGATTTTTCGCTGGATATTGACCATAGCAACCTTAATCAAATCAGCCGCCGAACCCTGTATAACCGTATTTACGGCTAACCGCCGTGCCTGCGCACGCTTGCCGGGGTTGCCGCTTTCGAGATTCAAAATCTTTCGCCGACGGTGCAAAATCGTCTCGACATAGCTGTTTCGCGTTGCCTGTTCGACGACGCCGTCCATAAACTGGCGAATCGAACTGTACCTGGCAAAATAATCGTCGATGAACTTTTTCGCCTCCTGTAAAGTCAGTCCTGTTCCGTGTGCCAGACCGAGAGCACCCTGCCCGTAAATTATCCCAAAATTCACCGCCTTGCACCGCGAGCGCATCTCGGACGTAACTTTTTCGAGAGGAACATTAAAAATCTGTGAAGCAACAAAACGGTGAATATCCATATCCGCGACAAATGCCTCACGCAACGCCTTATCGCCCGAAAATTGCGCCAGCAGGCGAAGCTCTATCTGCGAATAATCCGCGCTAAGGATACAATCGGTTTTGTTTTTGGGGACAAACGCTGAGCGAATTTTAGCGCCCAAAGGTGTGCGAATCGGGATATTCTGTAAATTCGGGTCGCTTGAACTTAATCGGCCCGTCGCGGTTATCGTCTGGTTGAACGACGCGTGAACCCTGCCTGTTCGACGGTTTACAAGGTAGCCCAGCTTGTCAACATAAGTGTTTTTCAACTTGCTCAGCGTGCGGTATTCGAGAATAAGATTGATAATCGGGTGTTCCTCGGCAAGCTCATCCAGCACGCCCGCGTCAGTGCTTTGGCCTGTTTTACCCGAACGCACGGATTTTAATCCGAGCCGGCCAAAAAGCACTTCGGCAAGCTGCTTTGGCGAATCGATATTAAACGGAGCGCCCGCCGTCTGGTAAATCTCGTCAACCAGCCGGTTAATCGATGCCGTTATGTCCTCCGACATATCCGAAAGAATCTCAGTATCGAGTGATACGCCGTTATATTCCATTTCCGCAAGAACGGTTACTAAAGGCATCTCAACATCGTAAAATAATGGCTGTATCTGTGTCCGTCGCTCTAACTGCGCTGTGAAATACTGATACAGCCGCCACGTCAGGTCAGAATCCTCCGCGGAATACTCGCAGACCGCAGCCGTATCGACCATATCGAAAGTGAGCTGATTTTTCCCCTTGCCGATGAGCGCTAATATCGGGATGCTCGTATAACCGAGGAAATCCAGTGCCATATTATCAAGCGAATGACTGTTTCGCAGCGGATCGAGACAATACGATGCGACCATCGTATCGAAATATACGCCCGCAAGAGGCAATCCCGCGTTTCGCAAGACCAGCATATCGTATTTGATATTCTGTCCGATTTTTTTTATTGTCTTGTCGGCAAATATAGGGGCGAGTTTTTCCCGCACCATAGCTAAAGGCAGACGTTTTGCCCCCATCGGGGCACGAACAGGGATATAAAACCCGGTTTTCGCCTGCCAGGAAAAACTGATGCCCACCAAATCCGCCCGCATTGGCACAATAGAAGTCGTCTCTGTATCAACGGCAAATGATTTCTGCTTTTTCAGCTCCCCGAAAAACTCCTCGAATTTTTCCGGAGTATCGATGAGTTGATAGTTATGTTCCGCTGTCGCCGCCGAAACAGGCCCCTCGGCCGGCGCTGTTTGTGACTGATATGTTTGAACCTGCTGTTCGGATGGTGAATGCCCTATTTGTGCCAGCAGCCGGGCAGAACCAAGCTCATTGAATATCTGCGTCAATAACGCTTCATCAGCCGGCTTCACCGCAAATGCCTCGTAATCAATCTTCACGGGGACATCACAGTCAATTGTTACCAGTTTTTGGCTAAGATACGCCAAATCTTTGGATTTTCGAAGGTTTTCACCAAGCTTACCAGTGATTTCATCGGCGTGAGCGTAAAGATTATCGAGCGAACCGTACTTTTGAATGTACTTCAACGATGTCATTTCTCCAAAACCATCAACGCCCGGGACATTATCAGAAGCGTCGCCCTGAAGAGCCAAAACGTCAATAAATTGCACCGGTTTAATTTTCATCTCCGACTTTATCCACGCCTCGTCGGTTACTTCGCCCGTTTTGATATCATATCCAAAAACGTGGTCATCTATAAGCTGGAGAATATCCTTGTCCTTTGTGCATATATAAACGTCGATTCCCTCTTTCGATGCTTTTTTTGCAAGCGTGCCGATTATATCGTCCGCCTCAAATCCGTTGATTCGCAACATAGGGATATTCATCGCTGAAAGAATCTGCTCGATGCGCTTTATCTGCACAGGCATCTCGGGAGGCATAGGAGGCCGCTGCGCCTTATACTCCGAATACATCTCATTTCTGAACGTTGGCCCCTTGCTGTCCATCGCCACAACGAGCATATCGGGCTTTTTGTTTTTAATCAGGCCAAGAATGGCAGATGTAAATATGTATGTGGCCTGGGTTGGTTCGCCCGATGGACTGGTTAACGGGTTGCCTCCCATCTTCGCAAAATGCGCGGCGTAAATGTGCGCATGGCCATCGATTATATAAAGGTTTCTGGACATCAGTGGAAACTCTATTTGCAGACGGCTTAACTGTCAAGCAGGATTGTTTTTATCATTGGCGTTGCTGCTGCTGAAGAATCTGTCGTCTCAATTCAATCGCCTCAGTCCGTCCAGGCGATATTCGAAGAATCTCATCACATTGCTCTATCGCCCGTTGCGTTTTGCCTTGTTTTGCCAGTGCGGTCGCGAGATTCAGGCGTGTCGGCACGTCACACGGATCAATTGCAGCCGCTTTTTCAAAGTGACTTACCGCCTCGTCAATTCTATTTTTACGAAACAATACGACCCCGATATTCAGGTGCGACATCGCATCGCAGGGGTCGATTTGCAGCGCCTTTTCAAAGTGAACAGCCGCATCGTCGTACGAGCTTTTGCGAAGGAAGGCAACACCCAGATTCGCCTGCGCAAAACGATCATTCGGATTTACCTCGACGGCTCGTTCGAGAATAGTAACACTGTTTTGCCAGTAACCAAGCTGCATACACGTCGAGACAGCCATAGCCGAAATAGTAACCGCTGCCGCTATTGCAAGAATGGTTTTGCGAAAGGCGTATCGAGCTAGCAATTCAGGCAATCCCCAGGCAATGATGATAAATAGCCCGATAAGCGGGATATAGGTATATCGGTCCGCCATCGCCTGGTCACCGACCTGAACCAGGCCTATTACCGGTAATAGCGAGCAGAGATACCACAACCAGCCGAATAATAAATAGCCGTGTGTCCTGGCAAAACGAATCGCCAAAACCGTTACCGCTACAAGCAGCAGCGTTGGAATAACCGCGCCAGAAAAATGAAGCGACCGGCCAGGGTGAGAATAAAACACCGATAAATTCACAGGCCAGAACATTTTTAAAACATATTTAACGTATGAGACAAGTGCGTTTATGACTCGAATGTCGAAGGGAAACTTGACTATGTCCCTCACTGCCCCGCTTTGCGATTGAACAACAAGCGTTACTACACTTGACACCCCGGCAAGAAAAACAAACGGGAGTTTTTCCAAAAGTAATTTGGTAAGCGAATCCTTACGTTTGAGCGGCCAGTAATCAAGAAGCAGCAGTATAACAGGCAACGTAACAAGCATCGGCTTGGCCATAAGGCCCAAAGCAAAAACAAAAAGCGCGAGAACATACCTGCCTATGGAAGAACGCTCGGTATAACGCACATAAAACAACATCGTCAGCAGCCAGAACAAGGCGCTCAGCACATCTTTGCGTTCCGCCACCCACGCGACCGACTGGATATGAAGCGGGTGAATCGCAAAGACCGCGGCGACAAATGCGCTGGGCCATAAGGCGCTCGTAATTCGCAGCAGAAGAATAAAAAGCAAAACAGTATTAGCCGTATGCAGAAACAGATTTGCCAAGTGAAGCCGGCCCGCGTCAGAGCCGAAAAGCTGACAATCAAGCATCAGCGAAAGCCACGTTAGCGGATGCCAGTTATAGGCGTGCGAAGAGGTAAACGCCCAGACAAAATTTTTTGTGCTAAGGCCCGCTTGGACCTGCGGATTCGCGGTAACGTAAGAAGGGTCATCATAAACTATAAAATCAAATGTCACCACCCGGCAGAATACGGCTATTGTAATTACCGCAAGGGCAGCTCCGATTATCCAGGGCGCACGGGACTTGTGGGTGATTTTACGCATCGATTATTTGGAAACAGTGGTGATTTTATGAGGTTCATTTTCGCCAGGCGAAACTTTAATCCCGTCCACAAACAGCCGAAACCGTATTTGGTGCTGCGACCGAAGTTAATTGATGATGCCTCAGGAAAGTATTTCGTCGGGCAGCTTACCTCGGCTATCGTGTACCCAAACCACAGTATCTGGGCAAGCATCTGGTTGTCAAAAACAAAATCGTCGGAATTGCCGTCCAGAGGCAGCCGCTCCAGCAACTCCCTGGAAAAAGCGCGGTAGCCAGTGTGATACTCGGACAGCTTCGCACCCGTAAGAATATTTTCTGCCATCGTAAGAAACCGGTTCGACGCGTATTTGTAAATAGGCATATTGCCCGCCAGCGCATGACCGCCGAGGATTCGTGAACCGAGAACACAATGGTAAAGCTCGTTTGCAATCATAGACGCCATCGCCGGTATCAGCAAAGGCGTGTACTGGTAATCGGGATGCACCATTATTACGATATCGGCACCGTCTTCGAGAGCAAGTTTATAGCAGGTTTTCTGATTGGCGCCATACCCGCGGTTTTGCGGATGCGTATGGACAACGGCATGAGGCAGTTTTGACGCCACCTCAACCGTCCCGTCTTTGCTTGCGTCATCAACGATGACAACAAGGTCAACAATTCCCTGCGCCATCACCTCATCGTAGGTCTTGCGAATGGTCTTCTCGGCATTATAAGCTGGCATCACAACAATTACTTTTTTATTCGCGAACATAAGGACATTATAGCGGTTCTCCTGTATCCTCGGTAGCACAAAACCGCCTCCGGTATCATTGTTTCCTTTTTAAAACAATAACCGATGCTCTCGATACTGGTTTATAATTGGTTGCCTGATTGTTCCACCGCCAGATAGTCGGCCCATTGACAAGAATGTCGGCGATACCGACCACCTCGTACCGTACGAACAAATATGAATCAAACCACTCAAATATCTTTTTAACGGAATCTGGTCTTGCCAGCCATGACATGGAAACATTTACAAAAACCACAAATTGAGGGTTGGCGGTCTCAACTTGAACAATCATTTCTTCCTGCATCTGCCTGGCGTGTGGCTGTGGCTCCATAAGCGGATAAGTATAAATATATTTGGTAGCCGAACGTCTGCCGGAATAGAAACAAATTTGCGGTTCGGAACCAATAACAGCTATTGGGGCATCGGGACGCGAATTGTCCCGGATAAATTTTGCTATCTGAAGCGATTCCGGGAACGGGTTGACGCTATAAACCTTCCGGCAAACATCTTCCGGTGAAAGCTCAAATAAACACTCCCGCTGGTTATACAACGTATAGCCGATGACAATGAGACCAATAGTACCGGTTATGGCCAGCCGCAGCGGCATCGGCATCGTTCCCGCGTATAACCCGTCAATAACAGCAATACTAATTCCGGCCAAAATGGCCGCCGCGGGTAAAAGAAAAATGAAATAATGGTTGCGGAAATATAAACCCGGACAAACGGCCAAAAATGAAAAAATAAAAAATCCGGCGGTTAATGCCGCTAATTGACGATATCTCTTCGTAACAACAACTGCGAAAAAGCCGAAAATAGAAAGAAACCATATTGGAAAACCTTCATAGAACATCATCTTTGCCTGATGTGCGAAAAGCCTCCATGCGTCATCCAGAGAAACGACCGCCGCATACTCGCGGGCGTATGTGAACGTCCAGAACCAGAATTTATCAAAGGTGCCGTAAAACCAGTAAAAAAGACATACTATAACAAACGGCAGAAAAACCATAGCGTTAAAAATAATTTGAGAGATAATGACTTTTAGCCATTGAATCGGCCTTTGTCGCAAACCGGAATAAAGCAGATACAACGTGCCAAAAATGGCAAACATAATGCCATGCTGCTTGATAATAAAAGCAAGACCGAAAAGCAACCCTGCAATCAGCAATCGGACATACCCTGTTTTGCCGTTACTGTTACAAATGAGTAATAAGCCAACAAGCGCCGGCAGAATAACAAAATGCTCCGCATTCGCCCAAAGCCCTGTTACTCCCGAAGTTATGGATAATACAGCATAGACACCGCCGGCGGCAACCGCGGCAATCGACCCGAATAATTTTTTGGCAAGCAAAAATACCGCAAATATTGTCGCGGCGTTGAAGATTAGAAGACCGAGGTGAATACCCGTATGCGTTTGTCCAAACAAGGTCATTATAAGGGCATAGACAACATAAATCCCAGGCAGTTTCATACTATACGCCGAGATATAAGGAGGAACACCCTTTAACATTTGCTGCGCTATATAAGCATATTCACCCTCGTCCCGCTCGAATGGCACAGAGAGCAGCCGACTTCGAATAACAGCCGCTGCGATTATCACCGCAATAATCGCCACCCAAGGCCAAATCCGGGATAAACATACCGTTACCTGTTTTTCCTCATTATCCCTGCTCTTTGTTTGCCCCATCAGTTCATCCTCTCGTAAATAACAACGTTACGCTCGTTTGTGTCGGTTCGAAAACGGTGCTCGTCCGGGTTTTCTCTGTTTTCAAACGCCAGGTCCGGGTAATTTATCGTTATCGCGCGGTAGGTATTCAACGAGTTATTGTCGAGCAGATACTTTCCAACCTTTTTCTCTTGGTCATTGATTATATGCTTGTGAATTATTACCCAGCGGGCGTTTTTCGTCGGCGAAAGGTCTTCACCCGTCAGCCCCCCTACCACTTTCATCTTGGTGTAAAACTTCAGTACCATGTCGCCATTTGTAACAGCCACAATATCCTCAGGGGAACCGTGCTCGTTAAGATATTTCGCGATACCCTCCCCCGGCCCGTCATAATCATGGGTAATTTCGTAAAGATAATCCTTCATCTGGCTGGTAGTAACCAGCAAAACCACCGTCGCCGCAGCGATAAGCAGATGCGCCTCCCACGCCGCGTTGATAATAACAGCCGTCAGAAGAATCAACGGTGGTATCGTCGGGGCCATGTATCGGAAAAATGGATATGGGCTTGTCACCGTGATTACAATAATAACGAATATAATAAAAAATACCGGCAGTGATAATCTCTCCCACACCTGCCGGCCCAGTTTTGGAAACCGGCCCTTTCTGATGCGAGCAATAATATACCAGACCGGCAGCACCGCAAAAAGCCATACTGGAAATACATAAATGGCAAGGTCATGAACATAATTCTTGATAAAAATATTAAGCACCTGCAATTGTTCCAATTGCTTGTATGGGCTCGTGTATTTCACCCCTGAAAGCCAGATAAACCACGGGATATTGACTAATGTCGTCAGGACGGTTACCACCAGCAGAATCTTGAGCCGGTCGCGATGAAAAATCACAGCGTGCAGAAAAACCACCGGGAAAAAAACCGCCACATAAATATGCTGACTGTGAAACAGCAGTGTAGTCGCGGCGAACAGCAATACAAAAGCGCGTTTTCTCCCCTCCAGCAGCAAAACATAGGCGTATAACGAAAGCAAAGCAAAGAACATCGCCATACTGTAATACCGGCACTGCCTGCATAAAAGCAGAAACGGAACAGATATCGCCAGCAATGACGCCGCAATCGCTGGTGTCCGGGTCCCAGGCCAAAGCAACTTAGCGAAAAAATACAGCAGAGCAACCGTGCCCATGCCAAACAACGCAAATGGCAGCCGCGAAACAAACGTGCTTATGCCGAACACCTCGTAAAACCCGGCCAGAACATAAAACGGCAGCCACGTATGCCATCGCCAAATGTAATTTTTCCCATATTCGGCCCCCTCTTCCTGCGAGAAGTAATTTTTACCGTCATACCCTCGCGGGACGCCATCAGTCAGTATTGTCTTGCTGATAAGTGCCGTCTGCGCCTCATCCTGCCATAGATACTGATTGCCGAGATTAGTCAGCAAAAGAACCGCCGAGCCGATTAAAATCACAATCAGAATTACCAACTGCCCTTGTTTTGTTTGCCAATATCCGTCCATCGCTCCGGCTGTTTCCTCTGGGTTATCCTTTGTAATTACACATACAGTTTAGACGAAGCTGCCGCATAACACAAGACGTTCTCAGTAACGGGCGGACATTCCCCAGAGCGCCTTTTCATACCTCGAAGCGGTACGTCCAAAATGCCGGAACCCGCCACTTGTCAACAGCTAAAAATCGGTTATAGTAATATGTCCCTGACGGTTACGAGATTCAGGGGACCGGGAAGCCGAATATGGAGCAAGAACAGCCGAAAATTATTTCATCAAAAACAACCAGAGGACTCGGCCTCGAACCTCTCAGAGGCACAGAAACTCTTTTTCTCGGTATTGACATCGGGTCAACCAGCAGTGACGTCATAGTTCTTGATAACCAGAACAGAATTATCCTTTCGGACTACAGGCGAACAAAAGGCAGGCCTATAGAAACATTCCGCACGCAATTGCGGGAGATATTTGCAAAGATAAATCCCGCCAACGTCAAAACAATCGCGGTGACCGGCTCCGCCGCACGATTACTCGCTAAATTACTGGGAATTCCCTTTGTCAACGAAGTGGCTGCGCAGGCCGCCGCGATATCATATCTGTATCCGGATATTCAAAACGTTACCGTCATTGAAATGGGCGGCCAGGACAGCAAACTAATTTTCCTGCACAACGAGCCAGGCGCGGGACGGGTGAAAGATTTTGCCTTAAATACCGTATGCGCCGCGGGGACCGGCTCATTTCTTGACCAGCAGGCGGACCGCTTAGGTATAAATATAGAAGAAGAATTCGGCCGGCTGGCGATTGAAAGCAAAAACGTCCCGCGAATGGCGGGTCGATGCTCCGTCTTCGCCAAAAGCGATATGATTCACCTCCAGCAGCAGGCAACGCCGGTGGTCGATATCCTCGCGGGGCTTTGCTTAGCCCTTGCCCGTAATCTCAAAAGCAACCTCGGCTGCGGACGTGAGTTTATAAAACCAATCATCTTTACAGGAGGTGTAGCCGCAAATGCCGGCGTTGTAAAGGCAATCTCAGAGGTCTTTGAAATCACAGACGGTCAACTCATCGTCCCTGAAGCCCATTTCTTTACCGGCGCAATTGGCGCGGTCCTCACCGCAAAAAGCAAAGGATTACAACATAGTATCCCTGCCAACTCGCTGATTGAAAATATCGACGAATATATCAGTCAGCAGGGTTCATCACTTCAAAACGCCCCTCGCAGGGAACCACTCACAACACCAGTTTTGCCTCCCCCGAAAAATAATGTTCGCGATGACCTGCTCACAAAAGCTGCTGAACCAATAGAGGCATACCTCGGCATCGACGTCGGCTCATTGAGCACAAAGGCCGTTGTTATGGACAAACAAAAACGCATCCTCGCCAAAATCTACCTTATGACCGCTGGCAGGCCTTTAGACGCGATACATCATGTGATGAAATCAATCGGCGAACAGGTTAAAGATAAAGTCGAAATCATCGGCGCAGCCAGCACCGGCTCCGGGCGATACCTCACGGGCGATTTTATCGGTGCGGATGTCGTTATAAATGAAATCACCGCCCAGGCCACCGGGGCAGCTATCATAAATCCCAAAGTGGATACCATTTTCGAAATAGGCGGACAGGACAGCAAATACATCTCGCTGAACAACGGTGTGGTTGTGGATTTCGAGATGAATCACGCCTGCGCCGCGGGAACAGGTTCATTTATCGAAGAACAGGCAAGTCGATTGGGTATAAGTATTAAAGAAGAGTTTGCCCGGCTTGCCTTCGCGAGCAAATCGCCTGTCAAATTGGGCGAGCGATGTACGGTTTTTATGGAATCGGATTTGCTGAGTTATCAACAGCAGGGAGCGATTACTGAAGACCTCGTTGCGGGTCTTGCTTACTCCATTGTCGCAAATTACCTCAACCGTGTCGTCGGGCGACGAAAAATCGGAGATAACATCTGCTTCCAAGGCGGCACGGCTTTTAACACGGCTGTCTGGGCAGCTTTCGAAAAAGTAACCGGCAAACCCATTATGGTCCCTGACCATCATGAAATTACCGGCGCTCTCGGCGCGGCGGCAATTGCTGCCGAAAATATCAAACAGGCCGCTAAACAATCTGGCATCAGGCCAAAGAGCAAGTTCAAGGGATTTGAAAATCTCGTCAATGCCAATTATACCGTAGAGTCGTTCACCTGCGACCATTGTTCGAACCATTGCGAGATAAAGAAGGTGAAATTGGCCGGCTCGGAACCATTATATTACGGGTCACGATGCGACAGGTATAACCTCAAAAAAACCGTTAAAAAGAAAAGCCGATTCAGCGCATTCGAATACCGCCAAAAAGAGCTGCTTGAATTCGCAGGGCTTAATCGACAATCGGCAATCGGCAATCGACAATCAAAAATAATTGGCATCCCTATGGCGCTTGCATTCTGGCAGTTGTTGCCCACATTTTCACAATTTTTCAGAGAACTGGGTTTTGAAGTTGTTTTGTCGGGTCGAACAAACAAAGAGACGATTCGCAAAGGTGTGGAATCGGTAACGGCTCAGCCCTGTTTTCCGGTCAAAGTGGCATATGGACATATCGTCGAACTGATTGAAAAAGGCGTAGATTATATCTTTCTGCCAAGCATAGTTTCCGTGGCGGGCAGCTTCCCACAGAACAAGCACAATCACTTTTGCCCGTATGTTCAGTCGTTTCCATACCAGGTGCGAAGCGCATTCGGCGATAAGCTTGGCGAAACGAAGTTATTAATTGCCCCGTTGCGCCTCGGCGAGGGCGACAGTATTACGCAAAAGACATTCGCGGAACTCGGCAAAAAATTAAATATCTCATCTTCGCTGATTCACAACGCGATGAAAAAAGGGTTCGAGACGCAACAGGGATTTGAGCAGGTGCTGTTGGACAAAGGCAAAGAGATTCTGGCCAACATCGGGCCAAATGAGAAATTGTTTGTGTTGGTCAGCAGGCCATACAACGGCTGCGACGAAGGCGTGAGCTTGCAATTGCCCGGAAAATTCGTCGACGCCGGCGTGGAAATGATGCCGATGGAGATGCTCGATCTCAAAGAAGCCCGGCTAAGCGACGAAAAACTGCACAGTGAAATTTACTGGTCATACGGACAAAAAATTCTGCGTGCTGCGGAAATTATCAAACGAGACAACCGCCTCTTCGCGGTGTATCTGTCCAATTTCAGTTGCGGGCCTGATTCGTTTTTGATGTCCTTCTTCAAAAACATAATGGGAAATAAGCCCTGCCTGCAACTGGAAATCGACGAACACTCCGCGGATGCGGGGGTAGTAACGCGAATTGAGGCGTTCCTCGAAAGCTTGAAGAATTATAAAACCCGTGAAGCGGTTGCGGTTACGCCGCTCGTTTCGTCAAACATAGGACGTCAAACGCAACCGAAGACCGAAAAACGAACTCTTTACATACCCTACATTGGTGACACATCATTCGGGATGGCGGCATGTCTGCGGGCATACGGGCAGCCGGCGGAGGTTATGCCGATTGCGGATGAGGCGGCGCTTATGCGAGGCAGGGCTTATACCACAGGCAAAGAGTGCCTGCCCTGCGCGATAACCTGCGGGGAAATGCTTAAGGTCCTGGAGCAAGATGGCGTTTCGCCCCGGAACGCGGCGTTCTTTATGCCCGGCACATCAGGCCCGTGCAGATTCGGCCTGTATCACTGTATACATCGGCTTGTCTTCAAACATGCCGGCGTTGATGAGGCAATTATCTTCTCGCCGAATCAGGACAGTAACTTCTACAGTCATTTTGTGAAGAATTTCGACGGCGCGGGGCCGGTGACTTTTATGAAAGACATCTGGACATCAATCGTCGGCATCGACCTGCTGTATAAATTGATTCTGCGGTTGCGCCCGTTCGCAGTCGATACCAGGCAGGCACAGCAGGTATATGAAAATTGCGTTCAGCAATGGACCCGGCTTCTGGAGAAGCGCAGCCGATTTTCAGACAAGGTTCGGCTTTTTAATCAGTTTGCCGAAGAGTTTACGAAAGTAAAACTGAACAATAAACTGCAAAAGCCCAGGATTGGCATCGTTGGTGAGATATACGTCCGCAACCACCCGTTCGCAAATCTCAATATCATTCGTCGGCTTGAGGAACTTGGGGCGGCCTGCGATCTCGCCCCGCTCGCGGAATGGATTTATTATACGAATTTCACACGCCACAAAATGGCGCATCGCAGAGGTCAGTGGAAAAACCTGCTCAATAACGCCGTTCAGGATTTCTTCCAGCACAGGATTGAACGGTCGCTTGCGGAGCCGATGGAGAAAAAATTTGGCCGGCTTGCCGAACACCCCGTAAAACACACAATCGACTTAGCAAAACCATATATCGACGCATCATTTGAAGGTGAAGCGATACTGAGCATAGGCAAAATGGTCGAATACCACAAAGACGGCTTCGGCGGCGTGGTAAACGTAATGCCTTTTACCTGTATGCCCTCGACGATAGTGAGCACACAAACAAGGCGATTGAGCACCGACTGCGATGAGATGCCTATTCTGAATCTCAGCTTCGACGGCCAGGAGGACGCGACGCTGACGACTCGTCTTGAGGCGTTTGTCGAGCAGGTGGGAGCAAGGCAGAAGGTCGGCGTGGCGGAAATGGTTGCAACATAGGGCTATTTGTGATTTCAGATGCGCGTTCAGTATCACCTGCGGCGGACATTCAATAGTCAAACGGTTGTTTGCCGTCGGCGATTCTGGTTTTGGACTGCATTTGTTTCATTGTATTTGTGAGCATAGCGGCGAAATCGTCGTCTTCCATACCCGTGATTTTTTCAACCGATATCGGCTGGCCGTAAGTAACGGTAATCTTCGAGCCGATTTTGAATAACTTTCGATGCCTGGGCCAGCATTCGAATGCGCCATCAATCAGAACGGGAACAACAGGGGCGTTGCCGCGGCGTGATAAAAGCGTGAAGCCGCCTTTGAAGGGAGATATTTTGCCATCAGTGGTTCGCGTCGCTTCTGGAAAGAGACAGACGGCATCACCCTGCTTCAACCTGGCGATAATGGCTTTTATCGACGCGAGGTCGGCTTGTCCCCTGCGGACCGGTATTGCTTTGACCGATTTAAGAAGCGGGCCGAATATTTTGCTTTTGAAGAGGGTGTCCCTGGCCATAAAGCATAACTGGTTTTTGAGGGCGATGCCTGCCAAGACCGGGTCGAGAACGCTCTGATGATTGACGACAAGAATGAATGCTCCCGTCTGGGGGACATTTTCAAGGCCGACGAAACGCATACGGAAACACAGCCGGCAGAATAACCTGCAGCACCACCGTGCAAACAAAGACCAATGATTTTTTAAGGTTTCGCTGAGCATTTCTGTTTCACGCAATCAGCCAGTTTTCCGACAACCTCATCGATAGACAAGCCGGTGGTATCAACAATGACCGCGTCATCGGCCGGCTTCAAAGGTCCGACGGCTCTGTTTTCGTCACTTTGGTCTCTTTTAAGAATGGCCTGACGGATTTCATCCTCGGTTTGCTGTATTGCTTTGGCTTTCAGCTCTACCTGTCTTCGGCGTGCCCTCTCGTTAAGGTCGGCAGTAAGGTAAAACTTTACATTCGCGTCAGGAAACGCAACCGTTCCCTGATCCCTGCCTTCAGTAACAATCCTTTCATACGCCTGGGCAAATCGCCTCTGCATATCAACCAGACGCTGGCGCGCGGGGGCAAGACAGGCGATATAACGGGCATTGGCGGTAACCTTCGGATCGCGTATCTGCGCTGTGGCATCCACGCCGTCGATTCGCACGAGCATACCGTTCGGAGTCGCTTTAAATTCGAATACGGTTTCGTCAATAACTTCGAGTATGCGCTGTTGATTGGTCAGGTCCGCGCCATCGAGTATTGCGGCGAGAGTGGCAGCCCGATACATCGCGCCGGTATCGAGAAACACAGCGTTAAGTTTCGCCGCAAGCAGACGAGCAATGGTGCTTTTGCCGCTGGCGGCAGGACCATCAATAGTAATAATAAATCGAGCCATAGAAAAACCCGCTCAGATTGACAGGCCCCCTGTTTTTGCAACCCTGACAACAACCATACTCGTATCATCCACCTGTCTGGCCAGGCCGACAAATCGTCTTCGGTATGCGAGTATATTATTAATTACCTGAGAAGCAGAGCTCATATGGCACTTACCGAAGCTTTTGAGGAGAAGGTCCCTGCCCCAGGTATCGCCCTCGAAATTGGCGGCGTCAATCAGCCCATCGGTATAAAAAAGCAGATAATCGTTTTCGTTTAACTGGACGGTTTCCGACTGGTACTCGGCATTCGGCAAAACCCCGAGGACAAGACCGCCTTTGTTCAGGTCAACGATATGTTTGTCCCTGTACAAAGCGGGCGGTTCATGGCCGCAGTTGCAATAGGTGATTGTCCTTTTTCCCGCGTCGATAATGCCATAGAACAGGGAGATAAATTCTCCGGCGGCGCATTCTTTGCACGCCATCTTGTTGAGCCGGCGAACGGTTTCGAGCAACTCATCGGTCCATTCTGAATAAGCCCGCAGTGCACCGCGGAACGAGCTTGTCATAATCGCAGCCGGGATACCTTTACCGATAACATCGGCAATGACGATACCGATTTTGTTGTCGCCCAGTTCCAGAAAATCGTAAAAGTCGCCGCCCACATCGAAACAGGGTATATACGTAGCGGCTATATCAAGCCCTGAGACCTGAGGCGCTTTTTCCGGAATCATTCGCCGCTGGATATGCCCCGCGAGGCGCATCTGTTCGGTAATTCGAGCTCCTTCAATGGCCTCGGCGTAAAGCTTGGCATTGGTGATAGCGACAGCACACTGCGAACCGATGGCTCTTGCAAGGTCGATATCGTCATCTTCAAAATGCACTGGTTTTCCGCTGTAAAGCCGCAATACGCCGATGGGCTTATCTCTGAATTTCATTGCGACAGTGAGCTGGCCGACGAGTCCTTCTTTTATCGTGGATTCCCTGAATGAGACCCTGTCGTCGTCCCGCATATCATCGAGGACAACGGCTTCGCCCGCGAAGGCCGCCTTGATTACGGGGTCATCTTTGGTGACAACGCCTTTGTTGCGGTATTCTTCGCTCAGCCCGTAGGTGCTGCGCATCTTCAGGTCGCCGGCATCTTCGTCAAGCAGGCGAATCGAGCAGGCCTTGAGGCCAGTGATTTTTACCGCGGCCTCGGCAAGCTTATCGAGCGCTTCCTGGAGCGTAAAGCGACCGGCTACCAGCGTCGTTATCTGGTATATCTGCTCATCTCGTTCAATTTGTTCTTTCGTTCTTATAGGCATAGCCAACAAATACTGATACAACCACACAGTTGTGCGGAAAAAATAATCATTTTTCGTATTAAACAGTCGGGCGATTATACCCGACGTCAAGCCATCCGTGAACATCAAATTAGTCATCAACCCGCGCTTGCATATAATATGTTTTTTAGTTAGCATAGGATGTTGAGAAAGTTAGTTTTTCGCGATAAGACGCTATCAATGGACGTGATTGCAAAACATATCGTTTTTTCAGGACGTGTTCAGGGGGTAGGGTTCCGATTTACGGCCCTGAATGTAGCCAACCGATACGGTCTGATGGGCTATGTGCGAAATCTTCCGGATGGCGACGTCGAAATGCTCGCCCAGGGGCCTGCGGAAACGATAGATAACTGCGTCCGCGACCTGCAGGATTCCTTCGTAGGGACTATAAGCCATATAGATATTGAGGATGTGACGCCAGACCCTAAACTCACCGATTTCAGAATCACTTTCTAACCGCGAAATAATCAGGCTGGCGACCAGCCATTTATAAATTTTCTTGGGACTTCCAACCCATGACTCGTCATAAGTTTTGAATCAGACATTATCTTTTTTGCAGGGCCGGCGGCAATAACCCTTCCGCCGTCAATCACAGCCGCCTTATCCGCGACAGCGGCGGCAAAATCCATATCGCAGGTCGCTATAACAAGCGTCTGAGATAACCCGGCGAGCAGCTTGACAAGACTATCGCGGTTTCGCGGGTCCAGCGAGCCATCCGGCTCATCGAGCGTGATAATCTTCGGGGACATTGACAACACGGTAGCTATGGCCGCGGCGCGTTTCTGGCCGGCTGAGAGATGATGCGGCGCACGCTCGGCCATTCCTGAAAGACCAACTTCAGACAAGGCAAGATTAACACGCTCTTTGACCTGCTGCGAATCAAGACCCATATTCAACGGGCCGAACGCCACGTCATCAAAAAGCGTCGGCATAAAAAGCTGGTCTTCAGGGTTTTCAAGACAACAGCCGATTCGTGAACGCACCTGCTTTAGATTGCCTTTTGTGAGTTCCAGCCCGTCAACAACCACCCTGCCTGTTCCCCTGACAAAGCCGGTAATCGCCAAAAGCAGCGTGGATTTGCCTGCGCCGTTAGGACCTATCAGGGCAAGACGCTCGCCGTATTCAACGTTGAGCGTGATGTCATTGAGAGCAACCGTCCCGTCGGGATACCGGTAAGAAAAATTTTCAACCTCTATCGCTTTTACCATAGCCGGCTATCCCAAAACAGGTTTGACAAAAAAATACAACCCGACAATAAAACAAACAGCGATAACAATAAAGACGTAATCAGCGATGCGAACTTCAAGACGATTGATAGTTCGCCAGTTGCCGTCGAAACCGCGTGCCTGCATAGCAGCGTTTATATGCTCAGCGGCATCAATACTGCGAACAAACAATGAGCCGACCATAGCCGCGGCAACTTTGACTTCCCTACCGAAAGCCACTCCGCCCGCCGAGCGTGCGGCACGGGCGCGAAGGATATGATGGGCGCTGTCAATCAAAAGAAAAATGTATCGATACAGAAATCCCATCTGGATAACCAGCAGCCTGGGCATGCCGAGCCGCTGAAGGCCCGCAAGCAGATTCGCAAAACGGGTAGTCGAAATCAGCGCAATCAGGGCCAGCATAGTAACTACAAATTTACTGAGGATACCCCAGCAACGAAGCCAGCCGACGGTCGTGTGCCAAACCCACGGGCCAAAAACAACCGTTGCGACTGTCCTGTCATACCAGGGGCCGGTAAATGCCAGCACAAGCACAAACGGGCTGACATACAAGATATGCTTTAACACAAAACGAAGCGGTATACCGCCCATAACCAAAACGACAAAAGGCCCGACCGCATAACAGAATAAAATACTGACCGAAGTGCGAGGCAGCGAAATCACCACGGCGGTAAAAACAATCGTAATAATAAACTTAACCCTCGCGTCAAGGCGATGTATTGGCGAATCCTGGTAAGCGAATTTGTCTATGTACGCGTGGTGCATTTACGAACCACTCATCGCCTTTGCTTCTTTTCTTCTCATCAGCGACATACCCGCCCAGACCGCCAGCATAGTCAGTAGTGAACCCGAAACACCCGCAAAGCTTGTCCATGCCTTTGAGGTCTCGGCGGATGCGCCTCGCAGGGTATAGTCGGGCATAGGCGTGTATCTTGATTGCAACCGGTCAACTGCCTTGATTGCTGTATTTTCATTCGCGATAACCGGCTTGAAATCCGGCTGGTCGGGTCTTTCGAGATAACTCCATTCAAGACCATCGGGCATTTTCGACGCCAGCAATGAAAGCCCGGCGGCGGCAATCATCGCGAAAACCAGCAATGTAACCAATACCGTTTTTCGGCTTAGCCGGATTTTGCCGGGCAATGAATCCAAAACCAAATCAGGCCTGACCTGCTGAATATAGCCCAGAACAGCTACGGTAATCAAACCCTCAACCAAGCCAACGAGAAAATGCACGCCTATCATTGTTATAAGAAAAGTCGAAAATGGAACCGCAAGCACGCCGGACAAAGTCGCCTCGACGGGAACTAAAACCGCTCCGCTTTCCAGGGCAACCAGGCAAGCCAGCATCGCACCGATGTATGTTCGCCAGCTGTTGCTTTGGCCTGTGGTTACCATTTTATAAAGAAAATAGCCGACGTAAGACGGAACAAGGCCCATATTGATAATGTTACAGCCGAGAGCAAGCAGACCGCCGTCCTGGAAGATGAGACACTGCATGATAATAACCGATGAAATGACAATCGCCGCCAGATGCGGACCTAATATAATCGCCAGCAGGACGGCTCCGACCATATGGCCGCTTGTACCGGGCATCGCGGGAAGCTGAAAATTGACCATTTGCGCTGCGAATATGAACGCGCCAAGAATACCCATCAGGGGCAATTTATCCGAACTGACAATTTTGCTGACTTTTCTGCAAATCAGCCCCAGCCCCCCTGCCGCAATCACCAATGTTCCGGTGGCCACCGGCACCGACAATAATTCATTCGCCATATGCATAATTTGTTTTCCCTTTTGGCGTCCGCCTACATAATTCACATTTTGAGCAAACAGCCAGCGCATAAGAATAACAAATTATTATGAACCTATCAACGTAAAAGATGCTCTGTAAAAACAATCAATACGTTGCGATTATTTAATGCTGGTGTTGATGCTCATCCGCATGGTCTGCGACAGCCGGACTCACTGGTGCAACGCAGTAGATATAAACAAGCGGCAAATCGCCGGTGTTCTTAACGTTATGAAGCGTATTGGGCGGTATGTAGCAAATTTTGCCCCTGCCGACCTTAAAGGAGGTCTCGTTTTCACCGATAAGAGCCACGCCTTTACCCGAAAGAAAGACAAGCGTTTCTTCGTGGGCTTTCGTGCTGTGTTGGCCGCACTCCTCCCCCGGTTTCAAATATACCCTGCCCGAGCGCATTCCTGACGTTTGCGGCACACCTTTCAAAAGCGGCTGATATTCGGGGGCATCTGTCAAATCGATTACCAAAGCTTTCCCTGAAGGTATCTCGGCCTTATTATTATTTCCCATTGAGCATCCTGAAATAAATATGCAACCTATAAAGCATACAAAAACCATAGCAACAACCGTTCCTTTTACTCGCATACAGCTCATAGTCAACACCTTTCACACACAATTAAATTGCTTCCGTTTATCAGTTACCTTCAAATGAACCAATCTGCGACCCGTTTTTAATTCGCATTCTAACAATGAAGCCCATGCGTTCTTTCGGCGTGTACCACAATTCTTTAGGCACGGGGTATCTGTTGGAATTATCTGCTCCGAGTTTTTCATCGAGCCCGTATTGGCTGAAATTAGGCCCCAAGCTGAAAACTACCCAGCTTACCGGCGAAACAAGAGGAAAGAAACGCTGACAACCATTTCCCGCTTGTGGATTGCATTCGTTCTCATCAGGACGCCACCGGCCTTCCTCTGTGTTAATACTGCTGCTTGCGGGAAAATTATTTGGTATCCACAACTGAGCGCCGTCAAATTTCTCAATCTTATTAACACTCTTAATTATTTCGCCGACACTCCGATACTTATAGGTATGGTTGAGGTGATACCTGTCTTCCAAATTCGTTGTCATCGCTTCGCCCTTCGGCGTCGACGGCAGATAATGGCTTGTAATCAGCGCCCTGGGAAGCTGATACAAATGGTCCGTCAATTTGCCTGTCCCGCAATCCTCATGAGTAGGAGGAAATTTGCGGTTGTCGTCGAAATACATATCCAGCGCAATACCTATTTGGCGAAGCTCGGCATTAACCACGGTAACTTTGGCCTGCTCCCTTGCGCGTGAAACAGCAGGCAGCAGCATTCCCATCAGCAACCCGATGATTGAGATAACAACCACCAATTCAGTTAAAGTAAAAGCTTGCTTCATCTGCTCACAGCCCCGGCGACTGCTGGAGCCAGTGGTTCGCAAACTCGGCGAAATCAGTGAAATCAACCATATAATCCGAATTAATATCCCCGGGCAGGTTGCCTCTCTTGTGCCCGCGGTCGGTCAATACAAGGCCGTTGCCGTCGTAGTTGGTAACCCATAACCGATATCCATCCGTATTAGCGGAGCTTTCCTGGTCGAAAATTGCGATGATGCTGATTTGGCCCGTCGGGCAGGCGTATCTCGTGAAGCCGTCGCCATAACCGAGCAGCAGCGGGATAGTCCGGCCGGTTTTATCCTTAACCGTCAGGGTACCATTAGGAGCCCAGTCGTTGGGGTCAGTAATATTGACGTCGTCAACGCGGACTAATCGTGCCTGGTAATACTCGCCGCCGGTTGCCCTGGTCTGGTCGAAGATAAACTGGTTGTCGGCGTCCTTGACCAAATTGAGGGTAATAGTTTCCGGCTGAGGCAGTCCTGCCGCCGGTGTAACCAGCTCGACATTAACATCGTAGAACGCGTCGGTTTTATGCTTTTCATTGATGTTCGTCTTGCCGTTGTGGAACATATACCAGCCGGTTACTCTTACCCTGTCACCTATGTGGAAAGTGTAACCGGTATTGGGGCCATGGTTCATACGAAACATTTCCGAGTACCACTGGTCAGTCGTATAGACCCCGCCCCCCATATAAACGTATCTTTGCGCCATATAAACGGCAGTGCCTGCGTGGTCGCTGCCTTCGCCCTGGATGTAAACCTGCCATTGGCCACCCATTCCGGATGTGCTCGTGTTGGGGTCGAGCATCTCTTCCGGATTATTCAGGATGATTCCCGTAACGCTAACCTTGTCGGTGGCGCTGTATGTCCCTATGCCGTCACCGTCAACCACCTGAAGCTGCTGGTGAGTAACTTCGGCGACTGTGGGGTCGTCACCCTTAACCGCGGCGACAAAAGCCATCGCCATTGCCACTGTCAAAACAATAATTCTGTTCATAATCAACTCCTCCTAAAACAATAAATGTTATACGTTCAGCCAACGCGGCTGTTTAATCTGCGCATACAAATATCAAATTTGTGCTACCGCGCCAACAGAAATATACCGCGAAATTAAAAATATTTTAATGTAGTTCGCGGCTGTCAACCGCTAAGCACAACGACTATGGGAATAAAAACTGTTTACTTTCGCACGAACATACTGCCCGGCAGCTGCTTGACCAGGCCTTTCAGCCGAAGCGAAACAATCGAGGCGTTTACGCTGCCCGCGGGCAATTGCGAATCCTCGATAATCTGCTCAATATGAACAGGTTCGCTATGCAAACATTCATAAACTGACTTTTCGCCGGGGCTGAGGTTTAGCTGGGTGATATCGAATAAAGGCATTTCGGCTTTTGCTGCAAGCAAATCGGCTTGCTGATTGACGTGTCCCCTTATTTTATCGCCTATGTACCCAAGCGACTCCATTATGTCATCGACGCAATCAATCAATTTGGCCCCCTGCTTAATCAACTGATTGGTGCCCCTGCTGAGCGGAGAATCGATTTTGCCCGGCACGGCCATAACTTCACGATTATATTCGAGAGCCGATTTGGCGGTATGAAGCGCACCGGAATTGCTGCCCGCCTCGATAACAATTGTCCCCAGAGATAAGCCGGCTATAATCCTGTTGCGAGAAGGAAAATTCTCGGCCAAAGGTTCATAACGAAGAGGTAATTCGCTTACGCATGCGCCGGATTCGGCAATCGAATCGAATAACTTTTTGTTTTCGGGGGGAAATACATTAGCTAATCCGCAGCCCTCGACGGCAATAGTGCGCCCACCTGCCGCTATAGCCCCCTGATGAGCCGCGGTGTCGATGCCGCGGGCCAATCCTGAGCATATTGTAAAACCAGCGACTGCCAATATGTGCGCGAACCGCGACGCCTGCTCGCTGCCGTATAAGCTGCACCGCCGGGACCCCACTATCGCCACACTAAGATTATCCGACTCAACGAGAGTTCCCTTGACATATAAAACAGGAGGCGGGTCGTAAATAAGTTTTAGCTGTGCCGGGTAACGTTCATCCTGAAGGTGAATAATCCATACCCCAAGTTTTTCAGCCAATGTCAGCTCGGCTTCGGCATCCGTTTTGTCGCGACTGGTCGCTATTTTTTCCGCGGTCTGAAGACCTATCCCCTCAACTTTCGCCAGTTCATAAGCCGATGCGCCAAGAACACTTTCCGCAGAACCAAAATAATTTAACAATCTACCGAAAGTAACCGGACCGACACCTTCTGCGCCTGCCAGTTTCAACCACTTCTCGATATCTGGTGAATTTGGGTGCATTGAACAACCTGAATTTAAAACGATTACTACAAGAGTATATGTCCCCATTGCGTAAGGTCAAGTCAAATTATGATACAACGATAAAACACATACACCGGCTATATGTTTGTTGCCAGGCGAACAACTGCCCTCTAATTCCGTATATTCTGCAGTTTGGGCCTGGTAGATTGCGAATTCTTGTCGCACTATAAGCACTTATAATAACATATTTGAGTTTTCTAATGCCATGGCTCATCCCGGGTAAAAGAACTGTACTATTATTGCATTCATAACCTTATTTTCAGCAAGGAGTTATGCTTATTATGAGGCCCATAAAACGGCATTCTGTGCGATTAACGGGCCTATTAAGTTGAAAAACACAGGGTATTGTGTTATACTCAAGTTTTTATGGTACGAAGCGTTACGAAAACTCGGAAGAAGCAGGCAAAGGGCCACGCCTCTAAAACGGCGGTGGTGGTCTCACGCAAGCCCTTCAAAACATACGATGAGGCAATCAAATACCTTTTCAACAGAACTAACTACGAGCAGGAAAAGCACTTACGATACAACGTCGATACGTTCAACCTGAAGCGGATGGAGCATTTGCTCTCACTGGTAGGCAATCCTCACGCCAAAATCGATACAGTCCATATAGCCGGTACAAAAGGTAAAGGTAGTACCGCCACAATGCTTGCGAATATGCTCGAAGCAAACGGTTATAAGGTTGGTCTCTACACCTCGCCGCACGTGGTTAACCTGCACGAGCGAATTATGGTCAACTCTGAAATGATAAGTAAAACCGCGATGCTCGGTTTGCTTAACCGTATATACAAACCGGTAGAAACCGTTTCAAAAACCAGCGCCCCGACTTTCTTTGAGATAATGACGGCGCTCGCCTTTATGCACTTTGCGGATTCTAAGGCGGATGTCGCGGTAATTGAGACGGGCCTTGGCGGTCGATTAGACAGCACCAATGTGATAAAGCCCAAGGTCGTCGGTATCACCAATCTGAGCTTCGACCATCAGAAACAACTGGGAAGCACGATAGAAGAAATCGCGAAGGAAAAAGCCGGTATTTTCAAGCAGGGTGTCCCCATCGTAACGGTTCAGCAGGACCCTAATGCGATGCGGGTGCTGAAGGCGCAGGCCGCGGCAGTTAAGGCGCCAATCAGCGTAACCGGCGTAGATATCGATTTCTCGCATCGCTTCGAGACGTCGTCCGAGCACGGGCCGCATAATCGCGTGTGCCTGACAACACCCACCAGCAAATTTGAGCACTTTCGAGTCCCGCTGCTTGGCATTCATCAGGCGGTAAACTGCGGTCTCGCGCTTGCGATGCTCGACAAGCTCAAGAGTTGCGGTTTTGAGATAGACAACGATAAAACTATCACAGGGCTTGCAAAAGTCAAATTGTCGGGCCGGATGGAGATGATTTGCGAAGATCCGCGAGTCCTCATAGACGGTGCGCACAATGCCGCGAGCATAAGAGCGCTTATGCACGCGATAGGCCAGAACATCCCCTACGATTCGATGATAGTAATCTTCGGCTGCAACGAAGATAAAGATGCCGCTGGAATGCTCCATGAATTGCAATTCGGCGCCGACAAGGTGATTTTCACTCGCAGCAACTCCCTCAAAGCGATGTCGCCTGATGAGCTGGCTGAAAAATACATTGCCATATCCGGCAAAATGTGCCAAACCGCCCCCGCTCTTGGGGAGGCGCTTCGTCTGGCAAAGAATGCGGTAGGCAAGGAAGACCTTGTCTGCATTACGGGAAGTTTCTATCTCATCGGCCAGGCCAAGGTTCGTTTCCAGGCAAGCTAAACCTGTCAAACAGCCCGTTTTCCCGATGCGAAAATCAAGGAACCTGATGAAGCTGTCAATCGTCATCCCTGCATTTAACGAATGCGGCAAAATCGGACGCGACGTCGAATCCGCCTGCGAATTTCTCCTGAAAAACAGCTTCGACGGGGAAATTATAGTCGCCGACGACGGCAGCGGCGACACAACGGCTGACGAAGCACAAAAAGTGGGCGATAAATATAACAACCGGATACGAATCAATGTAATCCGAAACAAGCATCACCACGGCAAGGGATACGCCGTCCGCAGCGGAATAATACAGACGACTGGCGATTACGTGATGTTCGCGGACAGTGGCGGTTGTGTCCCTTTAGATAACACCCTGCGTGGACTGGAGTTGCTCAAGACCGGCAAATGCGATATCGCTCACGGCTCACGCAGATTAGCCGGGACTCACCTCGTAAAAGACCAGGGGCTTTACAGACATATCTGCTCGGCGATTTTTCACTGGTTTATAATACGAATGATGAAACTGCCGCCCCAGCTCACGGACACTCAGTGCGGCTTCAAAATTTACCGCGGCGACGTCGCTCGCCTGTTTTACGGTCAGTGCGTAACCGACGGCTTTATGTTCGATATCGAAATAATCAGGCGGGCTATAAATCGAAATTACAGAATCGCGGAATTTCCCATCGACTGGACCTGCGATCCGGACAGCCGGCTTTCACCAACAAGAAGCTTTTGGCGAATACTTTCGGAACTGCTGAAAATAAGAAAAGCGACTTAAACAAATATCCCGCATTACTTTGAGTAAAAATTCGCCTTGCCCCACCGCCCGAAACGCAGGATTCGACTACCTGTCTTTTTGCTTTTACCTGATAAAACCAATATCGCTGATATATCACGGTGCTTCTCGCAAAAAGATTGCACCGCGTTAGTCGGCATCACCATAAACGCTGTCGAGAGAGCGTCCGCTTCGGCAGCCGTCTTCGCCATCGACCACGTGCCCGGCTTTGTAACCGGTTTTCCTGAACGTGGATTTATTATGTGCTGTCCTTTGCGTAATCCTGATGCGCTAATCGCCCTGCCCGCCAAATTAATCTTCGCAATGAGTCGGCTGTAATCCGCCGGGTCCGACAATGATATAGGCCAACCGGCTAAACCATCCGGAACGCCAACTGGCAAAATCGTGCTTTGTCCCGCTGAAATAAGAACGACTTTTATCCCCCACTCGCCGAGTAACTGTGCGATTTTGTCCGCGGCGTAACCTTTGCCGACCGCGCCGAAATCAATTCTGACATCATCGTTTCGTAAGGTAACGGTGTGTTCGGATTCGTCAAGCACAAGTTGATTGCTGCCTGTTTTTTTAAGTGCGGCCTCAATATCCTTTTTCGATGGTTTACGCGGCGTCCGGTCTTTATCAAGCCAGCAGTCATACAATGGGCCGATTGTAATATCAAAAGCGCCTTTTGTTTGCTTTGACATTTCAATACTTGTCGCCAGACACTCGAAAGCCATCGGGCCAAGTTGTAATGACTGCCCCGCGGCAAGCGAATTGATTCTCGAAGCGTCGCTGTTATCCATAAATCGGCTGAGATTGTTTTCGATGCGGTCAAGCTCTTCAAACGCCGCCCATGCGGCCTGTTCTGCGTAAACTGCGTCTCGATGAATTATGAATATCTCGAACGTCGCCGCCATTGCGTTATGCTTAAAAGACCTGAGATTGGCGATTCCGCACCGGTCTTCTTCAAACGAGATTGTATCAGGTTGCTGCTCAGCCATAACTTGCTCTCATTTGACGGCCTGATTATCGGATTTGCTCGATTGCCATTGGTCCCAGAGGTCTTTTGTTACGTAACCGCGAAGCTCGACCCGCGGCCTAAGCTCAATGCCTTTATCAAACAAGGGGACATAAAGATTTTCCTCACCCGCCGGCGAAATATCAAACAATCGGCCTATAAGCCGCTCCTGAATGCCGGCGGATGCGATTACAACCGGCGCAGGCAGGCGAATCTCGTTAACATCATTATAATACCCGACGTTTTTGAATGAACGCAGATACCACGGCAGCGGCCAGTAATCACCTTCGGGACAAACCACCAGGACCGGCATATCCACCCCCGCCGGATACGCTCTTGAAACTTCCCCGATTCGCCGGGCGATTGTCAGCACGTCTTTTGTCGGATGGGCATATACATAAGGATTGCCGGCGTTAACATCATAGACACGGCTTGCCAAAAACGCCTCTAAGCACAAGTCCGTTGCGAACACCAGAAAAAACAGGACCATTATTATGCGAGACAACATCCGCCCAAGCAAATTAACTACCGCGACAGCAGCAACCGCCGCCAGCAGAATCATACCCTGATAAAAACTCAGCAGGCACCACGGCGTTTTATATGGTATCGCGGAATAAACGACTGTCATTATCACTGTGTAACCGGCAATAAATTTAAGCAGGTTTGAATCAAGGCCAACTACGCTCCGCTTGCTTATAATAATTAACAGGCCGACTAAAGCCATTACCACTATAAACCCTTCAGTCCACGGCGGTCCTATCCCGGCCTTATTGTAAATCAGCAACTGCAGATAATAATACCACGGATGAATATGAAACTGATTATGGCCTGCCCGCTCAAAATATATCGCGTAGGTTCTGAATGAATCGAGCAGGCCGGCCGGATTTTTGAAAAAGGAAGAATAAAATAATCCCCATACGACTATTGCGCCGCCCATCGCCAAAACCAAATGGCCGGGACGCACCAGATTAAGCGTCGCCCTGCCGTCTTTTCGGGTTAGCAGCACAATCGCCAAAGCAACTATAACCGCCCCAAAGGCAATGGCGGACGTTTCTTTTGTGGCAAAGCACAACGCCGCAAATACTCCCGTCCGCAGCGCCCACATCCACTTTTGGCTGCGGGCGTATCTGTATCCCGATACAATCATCCCGAAAGTAAAACAAACAAGCAGCATTTCAGGGATATAGTATCGGCTGTAAAAAACAAACGCTGGCGATATGGCGGTAAACGCAGCAGTAATCACCGCAACAGGTCTGCCAAGACCATCCATCAGCAGCAAAGGCATCAGAACTAAAATCAGTCCGAAAAATACCGGCACAATTCGCAACGTGATTTCTGTAAGTGAAGCATAGGTATGCTGGCCTGAAAGCAACGCGGGAATCAGCGTAAAGTAATTCAACGTCGGCCCGTGAAATTCGGTCGGGTCATAGCGATAGTCGTTTGCTTCGAGAAGCCGGCCAAAACGGTAAGCGTGGACTGCTTCATCGCCGTGCATCGGACGGATATCCAAACTGGAAATCCGCAATACTGCGGCCAAAATCAGAACGGCTGATACTGCAAGCCAGAATTTCATCTACTTCATTTCGCAGGCGTTCCGTAAACCTCGACCTCAATATAATTATTCAGGTCGTTGGCGCTGTTGCCGTTACTGTAACACCTGACGTACCGGCCCACCACGCCTTTGGCGTCTATCAGCTTGCCCTCGGATGTCTCGACATAATTCCTGTCCTTGCCGGCGCCAAGTCCCATTGTGTTATCTGTGTCGTTGTTGAAAATCGTCTGGACGTTTTTAATAAAATCCTGGTCACTGGCGATCTGCACAATAACATCCTTATAAACGCGGGCCTGCTTGTGGTAATGCCACACCATGACAGCGTAGATATTGTATGACGCCCCAAGGTCTATCGTTATATTTTGTTTCATCGGGCCTAACTCGACATAGCTGCCGTCCGTCGCTTCCTTGTCCCCATCGGTAATCATCTCGATTTCGCCGATAATCGGCTGCTCATCCGAACTTTTCACCGGCTTCTTGAATGCGACGTTGGTCGTTCCTTTGGGAGCGTAAAACGGCTCTCTGGGTTTACCCATCGGCTTTTCAAGATTCGCGATGCCCTGAAAATTCTGTGGCGTGCCCACAAACTGCGGCTTTGGCAAAACCAGCGGAATCGGTACTAAATCGCCGGCGGGCTTTGACGCGACGGTATTGGCATCCGGTTTGGCTGGAACATTACTGTCTTTCGTCTCGGCTTTCAGTGCTGCTGCGGCAACAAATCCCAAAAGTATTACTAACGCTATACTTGCTGTTATGCGAATGCTTTTGCGTGCCATTTTGCGTATATCTCCTTCGTTAAAATTAGTCAAACCACCCACAAAAACAATAAAAATGTTTATTCATTTTATTGACTTAGCAGCGTTTTGTCAATTGCACAACCGGGCTTCGGCTACTTGTACATCTCGTCAAAATACTTCTGGGCGGCCATAACCGCGGCACGCATCATATCCTCGGCCTTTGCGGTTTCGCGTTTGGCAAGTAACGCCATCAACGCCTTTGTATTCAGCCCTTCGGCGGCCTTTTCGCACGCCTCCCAGCTCGATACGCTTCTGATAACCCTGTCAATTCCCTGCTCGGCATTATCATATGCGCGGGTCTGCATATCGTGGCCCTTCCAGCGGGCATATCCCGCCTGCTGAAGAAGACCGGCAATCGCAATATTCATCCCGTTAATGCGCGTGCCGTGGTCAATATCAAATTTGCCCGGTCCGCCGAGGATAATGCCGTCGTTATAACCCTGGCTGTTTAGGTGCATATGCACCATCATACCGTTGTCCAGCTCCTCGACGCTGTCGTAAACGTGGTCAAGACCAATCATTTCCGAATGGCCGAATTCCTTGTTGACGCCTTTATTCTTCAAGGAGACGCCAAATTCCTTCTCGATTCTCCTCCAGAACACAATAGCGCTTGCTACTGTCGGGATGAGCATCGCGGGGTGCCCTTCGTTGGGCTTCGGCTCGAAACCGATATGAAGGTTGCCGCCCTTTTTCTGCTCGTACTTGCAAAGCCCCGCAACGCTTTCCTTGAGGTTCTGATACATCTGCTTAACGCCAACAGTAGCGATATCGTATCCGAACGAGCCGTTCCAAATCACAAAAGCCGGTGCTTTTTTAATATCAGGATGCCAGGCCTTTTTCAGCGTGCCGTATGCCAAATCGACCGTTTTTGTGCCCAATGCTTCACCAGCTTTTCTCTCGCTGGCGTCCAATGATGCGATACCGCCGTATGCAAAATGGGCGTGAGCGCCGGGCGTAATCATCGCAAGATACAGCTTGTTGCTTACCAGCGCATCAGCAACGGCTGAGGCGTTCTTGTCGTCAACTTCTGCGTCGTAGTGCATCTCGATACCAAGCTCGACATCCTTCGGCAGACGCGGCCGAACCTTCTTTGCCGTTAATTCAATCATTTCCGGCGTCCCAAATTTGCCGCCCCATTCCGGTCTCATATCGCCCGGCACAAATCCGCCCTTGCCCGCATTAAACGTCCACCTGCATATACTATGCAAAGATTTCCCTTCGGGACTCTTCGCTTCGCTTTGTGTCTCAGCCATTTCACCTGCTCCTTATAAAATTGTCTGTCATATTTTTACTGTAACTGCTGTTTTAGAATCCCAAACCATTCTTTATAAGCGTTTTCGTATGCGGCTGTCAATTTCTTATTTGGCTCCATTTTACTTACGGGCTTCAGGCCCACGAACGCGTCTTTTACGTCTCTGTATAACCCTGCGCCGATTCCCGCCCCGCGTGCGGCCCCCTGCGAGCCGTCGGTGTTATACAATTCCACAACCGACTTTGTAACCGTAGCGAATGCCTCCGCGAAAAGCGGGCTAAGGAACATATTCGCACAGCCCGCTCTAACCGTCCGCACCTCAACACCCGCACCTCTCATAATCTCAAGCCCGTAGTTCAGCGCAAAGACAATTCCTTCCTGCCCTGCCCGCAGCAAATGCGACTTATTGTGGATATTGAAATTCAGGCCGTGTATCGAAGCGCCGAGATTCTTGTTTTCGAGAGTCCTCTCCGCACCGTTGCCGTAAGGCAAAATCACAAGCCCATCCGAACCGACCGGCGCCTTTTCCGCAAGAGCGTTCATTTCAGGATAATCAATCGCTCCCGTGTTGTGCTTTAGCCAGCTATTGAGTATTCCCGTGCCGTTTATGCAAAGCAGTACGCCGTATCTTGGCTTGTCCGCAGTGTGATTGACATGAACGAACGTATTGACCCGCGATTTGGAATCGTATTTCGTCTTGTCTGTAATGCCATAAACCACGCCAGATGTCCCCGCGGTAGCCGCTATCTCGCCGGGATTGAGAACATTAAGTGACAGCGCGTTATTCGGCTGGTCGCCCGCCCTGTAAGAAACAATAGTACCCGCCTTCAGTCCCAGCAGGTTGGCCGATTCCTTCGTAAGATGCCCCTGAACAGAAAACGTCGGCAACGCCTCCGCGACAAGATTTTGCGAAATCCCGTATTCCTCACAAACAAGCCGTGACAATCCCTCTTCCTTGAAGTCCCACATTATGCCTTCCGAAAGCCCCGATGGCGTGGTCTTGACCTCGCCTGTCATTTTCATTGCGATATAATCGCCGGGGAGCATCATCTTATAAATCTTCGCGTAAACCTTCGGCTCGTTGTCTTTCACCCATTTTAGTTTTGACGCGGTGAAGTTTCCGGGGGAATTCAAAAGATGTGTCAGGCATTTTTTCTCGCCGATACTTTTCATCGCCTTTCGGCCAATCTCGACCGCCCTGCTGTCGCACCAGATTATCGCGGGCCTGAGAACTTCGTGTTTGGCGTCAACAATCACCAGGCCGTGCATCTGGTATGATATGCCGATTGCCCTGACGTCTCCCGCAACGAAACTGGTCTGTGCCTTTATCTTCTGTGTGGCGGCAACGACATTTTCCCACCATGTTTGCGGGTGCTGTTCTGCCCAGCCGGGCTTTTTAGCAACGATTTCCATCTCCCTGTCCGGCACAGTCGCCGACGCGAGCACTTTGCCGGTTTCTACTTCCATCAGCGTCGCCTTTATCGACGAGCTGCCGATATCATAACCGAATAATAATGTCATTAACTAACTCCTTCACAAATATGATAATTTTACAAACGCCACGGCGATCTCATCGGCCGGGTTAACATTTTATCCGCTTCAGTGTCATTTATAAAGTGTTCTCCTGCCGGGTCCCAGCGAAGTTTCCTGCCAAGTCGGACCGCTATACCGCCTATATGACAAACCGTCACGGAACGATGCCCTGTTTCGACGTCCGCCGCCGTTTTTGTCCGCAGCCGAATACAATCAAGGAAATTCTGATGATGGTCTTTGCTGCGATAAAGATTAACTTCATCTGGTCCTGTTGTTGACTGAACAATCGACGCCGGCTGCGAGAAAAAACTCTCCCGGCTTACAAATATCCAACCCTCGGTTCCCTCAAAGCGAACGGGCGATTCCTGAATTCCTGCTTTGCCCGTTTTGCATAACAGGCGAACCCCATTGGCATATTTGTATTCTATATCATAACTCAACGGCGTCTCAAAAAGTCCTGCTTTAGGAAACTCGCCCGTCCCGCTGACCTCCACGGGGCCGGTCAAATCTGTGCCGTTACCCCACTGAGCGATATCGAACACATGCGCTCCCCAGTTTGTTAATTGTCCCCCTCCAAAATCGTAGATAAAATGCCAGTTGTAATGACATCCCTGCTGGATATAAGGCCTGTATTGTGCGGGCCCCAGCCACAGGTCATAATCCAGTCCCGCCGGCGGCGGCTCAACTTTCCATGTAAGCGGATTGGGCCTGCTGTTTTCCGGTATCTCAACTTTGATTGTTTGCAGCTTCCCGATTCTGCCGTTGCGAACAAGCTCGCAGGCTTGCCTGAAATTATTATCCGACCGCTGATGGCTCCCAGTTTGTAAAACACGCTCGTATCGTTTTACGGTATCGCACAACATCCTGCCTTCGGCAACGTTGTAAGCGAGCGGCTTTTCGCAATATATGTCTTTGCCCGCCTTTGCCGCGACGATTGATATGGGCACATGCCACTGGTCAGGCGTACAAACCACAACCGCGTCAACATCCCGCCGCGACAGCAATTCGCGAAAATCATTATATGACGAATCTGCGGACAATCTGCCTATTTTTCTCGCCTCTTCACGATGTGCATAATCAACATCACAAACGGCTATTACCTGTGCAGACGGCTTACGCAAAAACGCTTTGAGATTGGATATGCCCTGTCCGCCCGTCCCGATTATTCCGATGGTGATTCTGTTGCTCGGCGCGTCCTCGCCAAATACCGAAGATGGGACAATAACAGGCAACGCACAGGCCGCGCCTGCGGCAAACCCTCTTCGCAGAAAAGCCCGTCTTGATAACCTGTATTTTTTTTCAGTCATTTTTTTGCGTTAAAATAAAACGGCAGAGACCCGCATTCCAAGGCCCCTGCCGTATAATCCTTTCATAAAAACAATCGCCGACAGCTACTTGTTCTGCGGCATCTCAACCGCAGCCGGCTGCAAACCTGCCTTGGCGAGAACCGCGTAAACAACAAGGCCTATGAAGAACGCAATTACCGGGGCCGGACTGATAAAGCCGAATTTTTCGGCGTTAATCGTCGGCAGTATCGCAACTACAAATCCAATAGCCCAGGAAATATATCCTGCCAGATTAACTCCCTTGCGAGGTCCCGCCCATTTCCTTCCACTAAGGAAATAATCCGCAACCATCGCGCCGCAAATCGGCCCAAACGACGCGCCAATAATGCTAAAAACCCAGATAAGATTCAGCGCCCAGCCGGTCGCGGCAAGTATGATAGCCACAATTCCGCCTATCGATACAGCTACAACCTTGTTGGCCTTCGGGAACATCGTGCCGATACTGTTGGCGGCTATAAATGTGCTGAAACACGCGGGAGCAAAACTCGCTATCGCAAACAGTATGAACATCGACTTTGCTAAAACCCCTCCCTGCGCGCTAATAACACTGTCAAAGGAGAAACTCGTCATCGCCGGATTGGCCGCGTGAGCGCCTGCTACGGCTATCAGGGGCAAACCGCCTGCTACTATTATCGCCAGCATTATGCCCACAACTCCGCCTAATTGAACGTCTTTAGCATTGCGATTACCCATTCCGAAATCAACGCCCGCCGCACCCGCAGTTGCAAAGAAACCCACGACAATGGTTATAATCGTGAGAAATCCCTCAGACGCGTCTGCGCCGAGTGTCGGCTTAAAATTACCCGCCGAGCCAACATTGGTGAAAAACACAAGCAGAATCATAACCAGCGGCACAATCGGTAGATATGTCGAGACCTTGCCGACATACTGAATTCCTTTGAGCGCGACAAACACAGCGAGGACCGTCCAGATTATTGACACAATGATAAATTTGGGCGTTCCAGGCGAAGCGTCATATCCTAATGCCTGAAGTATAAAACTTGTCGATACGGCTGAATTGACCGCAAGCCAGCCGAACTGCAAAAGACCCATCAGCAACCCAGGCATTAAAAAACCGCCCACTGTGCCATACGTCGATGAGCCGACGACGTAAAGCGGGTAACCTGTCTTCATTCCCAAAAGGCCGGGGACAAGGTAAAACAGGAAATAACATATCAGGGCGCCAACAACCAGCCCAAGTAAGCTCAGTCCCAGGCCCGCTTTCGACAGCGTCCCGTCGGCTATCTTCATATAAAAGACAACCCACAGGAAGATGCCTGCGTAAACAGGCGCTGTGCCCTTAAACCACGGCGCTCGCTTGTCGGCAGGGTTTGGCTTTGCCATACTCAGGTAGCTTGGCAGCATTCCGTTACTCATAATCTGTTCTCCTAACTATAAATTCATATTTGCATAACCCGGCCAAACACAGCCGGGGACATTTGCGTCTGTCAATGAATCACTTCGCAGCAATCCTGTTCATCTCAGTCAGTGCCGCAAGATACAGATATATAATCGCAAATAATGACAAGAGTAACGTGCTGTAACGGTGAATCTGCAATAACACTTCCTGGCCGTGCGTGCCGAAAATCGGGAACATACTCACAACAGCGCTAAGAATCACGGGCAATGACATCGTCAAAATCGCCCAGAAGCATATCCGCAGCTTAAGCTCGTGCTTTTCGGGAGCAACTGTGCTTTTCGGATTGCGATCAAGAATCCTGTTAAGCAAAGGACAGTAGCTTTTATCCAATCGATTCTTGTCCGCCCACAGCACTGCGAGAATGGCAACGCACGCCGCGAAAACCGGCGCAGCCGTCGCGTGAATCATCAGCCACCAGCCCGTTATCGACTTACCCAGGAAAATCATCGGCGTAAAACCCGTAATCACCAGCACAACAAAACACAAAATCGCAAGCAGGAACACTAATTTTCTCAGCACGCCGACCAAACTCCATTTTTGCTCGATGAAAAGGAGCGTCTTAAGGAAAACCACCAGCCGCAGCGGGTCAAGTATGCGTAGTCCCCTGTCTTTGCCGAAGACGTCATCGAACTTCGGCTTTGACACGATAAAGTGCAGCAGTATCGCCGCAATCACTGCCGCGAACCCGGCCGCAGCCACCGTGCGAAACATACTGACGTCCATCAACCAGCTCACTTCTCGTCTCCAACAACGACTTTAGCCACAAAACCAAGTGCCTTCAACGCATAAAGGACCAGTACGCCCATAATAACCAGCGATGACAAAATTGCCACGACCTTCAGCCAGGGCCTGAATACAAATGAGAACGCAAACGCCCTGGTATAACATCGCGGCAGTTTTTCAAAAGCAACCATCTCTTTTGCTGTAAGATTTTTCAAAGGCGAATCAACCGAAACAAGCCCAAATAAAAACGGAGAATTAGTCGTGTGACAATCCTGACAGTTGCGAACGCCTAACGATTGAGCGGCTGGTCTGATATCGTGAGCAATTGGCCACATATACGGCTCCGCCATTTTACTGTCCGCCGACACAAGTTTCCCGCCCGCATCCAGCGAATACAGTTTGCCTCCCGTAACATAAACCGACTTGACGCCCGCGTCAACTTTCTCGCCGAGCGCAGTCAGTATTTTAACGATATCTTCATCTTTCAAATCAGGCCAACTGCCCGTCTTTGAGAACGCTGTCCTCGTGATTACCCTCGAAGTTGCCGACTTAACGGTTTCCATCGCCAGAGGCGTTACATTGCCCTCGCTCATCGTCGCCCAGTATGCGGGCCAGAAGAGTTTGAATACGCCTATTTTGCCGTCCTGTCCCTTCGCGAAAACCGGGTACAGCAGGTGAGGCAGGATTTCGCCCTCCTTGCTCGCACCAGCGATGCCCAGCGCATGAGCCCTTGCGGTCTTTGTCCGTATCGTCTCATTCGCAGGCCACGGCCCTGAATGGCACGCCGTGCAGCTCAACTTGTCAAAATGTGAAGGCGGGATACCTGCGTGTTTCGGCGTTGGCGCGGCAAATCGTCCGGCAACGGGTTTCTCACCGTTCTTGCCGAGGTGACAGCCCTCGCACGATGAAATCGTTGTTAAAGGATTATTGCTGTCCCGCGATTCGACCGCGTAGCCGCGTGTAATGTTATGGTCAAGGCCGTTACGATGACAATCCGCACAAATCAATCCCGAGGCAATATGAACGTCCTCATCCCTGAACCACTTCTCGGTTTTACCGTCCTGCACGTCAATATTTGAATGACAGAAATAACACCGCTGCTTTGGCGGCTCTCTGCGAATATCAAAACCCGCCCAGTCATTGTGGCCGAACGCCTCTTTGCGGTATGCCACAACGGGCGGCTTTAATTTTGAATCGCCGGACGTAAAAGGAGCTCTGAAATCATATTCGTTGGGCAATCCCTTTACCGAGCCGGTTACATAAGCGAATTCGCAGGACGCCGTCGCCGCCCATCGGTAATTGCCGCGAAGAATTACCTGTATCGCGTAGCCGCTCGCCCCGCCCATATCCATTTCCGGGTTGCCGTCGTGGCAGGCAAGGCAATTAATCTCCAGCTTGCCGGTTACTTCCGATTTCAGAACCTCTTCTGGATTATCGCTTTTATCGACCATTTCGCCGATACCGCCGCCCGGCATCTGCCTGCCGAATGACTGCAAAAACGCCATCGGCGTCAGGCCTATCTGCTCAGGCCTGAATGTCCCCGGCCATTTACGGTATGACAGTGGTATTTGTGTCGCGCTTGTCGGGTCCGCGAATATCCACGGCTGCCCCTTTCGGCCTAGGTTAACATTCGGGTCAATCGCGTTGAAATGCCAGCCGTCGCTGATTTTGTCGTAACTGTGGCACGCACCACAGGTCTGTTTCGTTGAAAACGGCAGCACAGGGTCGGAATCGGGGTGAATCTGGTCCGGCTCTTTGCCCGCTACCGGTTCAGCAAGCAGCGGTATCAAATGAACGAAATTGCTCCTGCTGCCGTCGGGAGTATCTCCAAGTTTCGCTTCCACACCGTCAGCGATTCCTGTCGCCAGGACAACCACTAAAAACAGCGATTTAGCAAGCAATCCGTTTCTCAATGTTCAATCAGTCCCTTGAACAATTAAATCTTAAATTCTTCCGGCTTGAATTCCAGTTTGCAGCCCGCCTCGACCGCCTCGTTAACCTTCAGAACCGTCGCCGCGGTTTCATAGCCGACCTCAGCGGGACAATTCAGCTTCCCTTTGCCGCGGACCGCGTTGAAGAAATTCTCAAGATGCGGCTTGTGATACAGGTCCTTGAACTCGACGCCGATTTTATACGCGTCCGGAATCGGCGACTCACGAACATCAACCAATGCACCTGAGTCCGATTTTTCTTCCTTCTTTTCAGGAGGCGCAAGCAGAAAACCGTTCTTGACCCACTTGTCCCACTGGGGAGCCGTCGGCTCACGATACGCCTCGCCCCTGCTGCCCGCTTCCGAAATAAGCAGCGTCCCCTGGTCGCCCATAAACGTCTCGAAATATCCCTGGCAACTGTTGGTTGTGATTGTCTGATAAAATGCCCTGACAGGCCCCTTCTTCGTTTCGTAGGTATAAACTGCCATTACATTGTCATACCACTCGTGGTCTTTCTTGTCGTAGTAATCAGTTCCGCCGCTGGCAATAACAACTTTCGGCGTTGCTTCGAGGAACCAGTTATAAATATCAATCTGGTGCGAGCCGAGGTCAACTATTGGCCCGCCGCCAAGCCCCTTATACCATCGCCAGTTGCGGAATTGCTCCATCGACTTGAAACCGTATTTGCTCAGCGTCGCCTCATCGATACTTTTGCCCTCAGGGAAACCTTTCGTCGGCTGAACCGAGCGATTCCACTGCCCGTTAATCGTCGTAATCCGACCGAGTATGCCCGCCTCTTTCAGCAGCTTCTCATAGCAGTGCAGATATCGCGGATTACTTCGTCGCTGATGACCTATCTGCAGCAATTTGCCTGTTTCCTTCGCCGCCTGCATCATTTTGCGGGCGCCATCCAGCGTGTTTGACATCTCCTTTTCGCAATAAACATGCAATCCGGCTTTCAGACACGCTACCGTATGCTCGCAATGCCAGAAATCAGGCGTCGCTATAATGACCGCCTGCAGGTCCTTTTCCTTGTCGAGCATCTCTTTGTAATCGGTATAGACGTTATGCTCGTGCTTATATGCCTTTAGAAATCTCGACGCATTTTGCTGATTGAAACTCGTCCAGATATCGCACAGTGCCTTGAAGCGCAACCCAGGTATTTTCACCGCCGCCTCAAGCAGCACCCTGCCCTGGTCGCCCACCCCTATTATTGCCACGTTTATATCGTCTGATTTGGCGCCGGCTCCTGTTTCCCCAAGAACCATCGGCGAAAAAATCAGCCCCGCCCCAACCGCTGCCGTCGAACGGATAAATTCCCGCCTGTTAAGCCCCGTTGATGTCCTGTCTTTGCTCATTCGTAGTCCTTTTCAAAACCTAACCAAACAAACCTCAACCCCGCCCAGTAACGTCGCCTAATAATACCCAAATACCGCCGGCCAGACAACTACAAAGTCCAGCCCTCGCGGTACTGGCGGCCAAGAAGCTCACTGGCCTCCGGGATATTTGTAATCTTCATATTCGGCCCGTCCCACTCAATCCGCCTGCCCGTGCGGATTGCAACATTGCCCAGCAGGACGGTCTCCGTCAGAGGCCCGGCGTACTCGAAATTCGAGCACGCTGCTGGCCCGCCTTTGCAGGCGTCAATCCAGTTCTGCTCATGCGTGCCGGCTATTCGCGGTATGCTCTTGGCAGGCCGCTGGTAATCCTTCATTCGCGACTCAGGAATAATTCGCCCTTCCACTATCGTTCCCTTGTCGCCGATAAAAATAACTCCTCCATCGCCAAGTTTCCGTTCTTTTTCCAGCCCCGCCGGACGTGGCGGCTTCAACCCCCCATCATACCACGTCAGATTCACCGCCGGCATTTCCCCTCGCGCCGGAAATTCATATCGCACAATCGATGCGTCCGGATATGTCTCGCTGTTTTTCATCTTCTCCCAGTTTTTTACCACATGTGATGAAACGCTCGCCTCAACAGCAGTCGGCCTGTCCAGCTTCAACGCCCAATACGCGTGGTCCATTATATGACAGCCCATATCCCCCAGCGCACCCGTTCCGAAATCCAGCCAGCCACGCCACGCAAACGGATGATAAACAGGATTATATGCCCTAACCGGCGCAGGCCCCAGCCAGTTGTCCCAGTCCAGCCCTTCAGGTAGCGCCGGCGAATTAACCGGCCGGCCTATCCCCTGCGCCCAGAACGGCCTGTCCGTCCACGCATACACCTCACGAATCTGCCCTATCGCCCCGGACCATATCATTTCGCACAGCACTCGAATATCTTCGCTCGAATGTCCCTGGTTGCCCATCTGTGTGGCAACCTTCGCCTCGCGCGCCGCCGTCGTCAGTTTTCGCGCCTCTTCAATCGACCACGTCAACGGCTTCTGCACATAAACGTGCTTGCCCATTTTGATTGCCGCCATAGCAATCGTCGCGTGCGTATGGTCAGGCGTCGCGATAACCACCGCGTCAATATCCTTCACCTCGTCTAGCATCTTGCGAAAATCTTTGTATTTTTTCACATTCGGATGGCTCTGAAAAACCGGCCCCGCGTAATTCCAGTCAACATCGCAAAGCGCAACGATATTCTCACCTTCGCAGGCCTTTAAGTTCTCCTTGCCCTGACCGCCTATACCCACAGAGGCGATATTGAGCTTTTCGCTTGGCGGCTTGAAACCCGCCCCGCCCAGAACAAATCTCGGCAAAATCGTAAAGCCCGCTATAGCAGACGCGGTTCCCTTCACAAAACTCCTGCGTGAAATTCCGTTACTATTCATAAATCAATCCTAAGTTTCGTTACAGCGTCCAGCCCGTCCGATAAGGCGGATTAACGAACTCATTGGCCGTCTCGTCATTGGTAAACTTCATATTTTCGCCGTCCCATTCGAGCACCTTATACGGATTCATCATCGCCAGGTTTCCCATTACCACGGTTTCCGTAAACGGTCCCGAATAATCGAAATTCGAGCTTGCCGCAACACCGCCCTTGCATGCCTCAATCCAGTTCTTCTCGTGTCCGTCAATGCCGTCCTTGATTCTCGGCAGTGTCTTCGCGGGCCTCTTGTATGCCTCCATTTTGTTTTCAGGTATCAAACGCGGATTCATACCGTAACAGCCGCACATCAGCTTGCCCTTGTCGCCGACAAAAATAACGCCGCCATCCTCGTCGCCCATCTGCCGACCCGGCTCAAGCTCTTCCGGTCTTGCCGGCATAAGTCCGCCGTCATACCAGTTAATTTTCACTTCCGGCATATTGCCTCGCGCCGGGAATTTATAGCGAACGATGCTTGCCTGCGGATACGTCTCACGCACGCCTACCTTGCCCCAGCCCTCGCCCGACATCCTCGTCGATGTGCATGCCTCGACACTGATTGGATATTTCAGCTTCAACGCCCAGAACGCCGGGTCAAGAATATGGCAAGCCATATCGGCTAAAGCCCCGCCTCCGAAATCCACCCACGCCCTCCACGCAAAAGGATGATATGCCGGGTTATACGGTCTCTCCGGAGCAGGCCCAAGCCAAAGGTCCCAGTCCATACCTTCCGGCACTGGCGGCGTATCTTTCGGCCTGTCGATTCCCTGCGCCCACACGGGCCTGTTTGTCCACGCGTGAACCTCCCTCACCGGCCCAATCGCCCCGTCCCATATCCACTCGCACATCAGCCGAATCCCCTCGCCCGAATGTCCCTGGTTACCCATCTGTGTTACAACTTTATATTTCCTCGCCGCCTCGGTCAGTTTCCTCGCCTCATAAACCGTCCGAGTCAGCGGCTTTTGAACATATACGTGCTTACCCATCTGCATCGCCGCCATCGCCGCCACTGTATGCGTATGGTCGGGCGTCGCGACTATCACCGCATCAATGCCCTTTTCCTGTTCGAGCATCTTGCGGAAATCTTTATACTTCTTCGCGTCGGGATACGCGTTGAAAACATTCACCGTCCCCGGCAGTTTCTCGTCAACGTCGCAAAGTGCGATTATATTCTCGCCTGCGTCCGCGCATCTGCGCGTATTATTGCCTCCCATACCGCCAACGCCGATTGTCGCGATATTCAGCTTCTCGCTCGGCGGCTTCTTGCCGCTGACGCTTTCACCCAGCACATAACTCGGGATAATCGTAAACGCTCCCGCCGCCGCCACCGCCGAACCCAGCAGTTGCCTCCGTGAAATTCCGTATTCCTTTTCTTTGCCGGCGTTTTCATTAGTCATAATAAGGTCTCCTATTTAGTATCATGTATAAAACCGTTATTTGCCTTGTTTAAGCAGTTTCTGCGCCTGTTCACGCACCGACTCGTTAGTCGTGCCGTCAATCACCTTCTGCAAAACATCTTTTGTCTGTGCCGACATCTTTGGCGTAACCTTTATTCTCTCTTCTGCTATTTTGATTGCGGCCGCTTCAGCTTCTTCTTTCAAATCTTTGTCATCAAGGTAGCTCGCCGCCATATCCATCGCCTCGAAGCTGTTCGTGCCGCTCAGGCCCGACAGCACCATTTTCTTCTCTGATGCATCCGATGCCAGCGCCATCGCGTCTTTATACATCTTCATTGTCTCTTCCGCGGGCCTGTTGTTCGGCAATCCCGCCAGTCGGACATAACCGCGAAGCGCCAGTGCCTTGTGAACAGGATTTTCAAACGTCTGTGCAACCTTCAGCAAATCCGCCGCAGGCGCAGCCGTTGGCCAGTCCGATAGTGCCCTCACCGCCGCGTCCTTAATCTTGTCTTCTTTGTCCCCAAGCGACTCCCGCAGAACCGGCAACGCCTTTTCATCGCCAATCTTGCCCAGAACGCTCAACAGCGAACATTTAGCGTCAATGTCCTTCGCCGTTGACAGCGCCGCAAGAACTGCTTGTCCCTGACCTTTGTCCTCCGCTATTTTCTTCGCCACAACCACTACCGTCTTTTCAAGCTCGCCCCTGTCATTGCCTGAAGCCGCCAATTGCAGTTCAATAAGCCCAGCTATATCCTGTGGCCCCGCCAGCGCTCGCAACGCCTTGATTGATTCGACTCTAACCTTGGCGTCCGCGTCTTTAGCCGTCTTCATCAAAACAGGAATTGATGACTTTATATTTCGCTGCTCACAACTGCGAACAAGCTCAACCTTCGCCTTCGGCTCGGCATCTGGAAGTTTCTTCAAAATCGCCTCGTCAACGTCAGCGCCGTGCAGCCGATACAAACTCTCCTGCGCCGCCTTTTGCTCATCCCCGAACTTCGCAGCCGCCGTGGTAACAAGCATATCAACACACGTCACATCTCCTAATGTCCCTATCGCCTTCAATGCCGCGATGCGAACCGCCGTATCAGTGCTCTTTGCCACCGACTGAACCGCCGGCAGCGCAACCCTGTCCCCGCAATCCGCCAAAGCTGAAATAAGTTGCGCCTGTTGTGCAGTTCCCAGATTCGTCATCTGCTCTGTCGCCGCCTTTATCACGTCCGTCTTTGCAACGTCTTTCAGTGTCGCTATCGTCACTGTTTGAATCGGCTTGTCGGCTGATTTTAGCATCTCAACAACCACTTCGCTGGTTTTGTCGCCCGCGGTCAAAATCATACCTCTCGCCGCCGCAACGCGGATAATCATTGGTTCGCTTGCAGCGTATAACTGTTTATAAATCGCCCCAGCCGCTTCCTTCTGCCCTTTGGCCGCAAGCCGGTCCGCGCACCGCAAATACGCATCTATCGCCGCCGCTTTTACCACGCCTGCCGCCTTGTCTTTCGTCTTGGCAATAGCGTCTGTCGCACCATTGTCATCTATCCTGCTCAAAGCAGCCACCGCCGCGACTGCAACCGTCTCATTTGCGTCATTAGTCAGTTTCGCCAGTGCATCAATCGCCTTCTTGTCGCCTCGAACCCCAAGCGTATTTATGATTCCAACCTTCGCGTTACCCTCTGCCTTCGATAGCGATTTACGCAGCGCATCATCAACTGCCGCTCCGGGTATCCGCTCCAATGCATAACGGGCGATATCGGAAACCTTCTCATCCGTCAGCATCGAGGCCAGCGCAGGAACCGACGCCTCCGTCCCCGCAACGCTTAACTCTCTGCAAACAAAATCCTTCGCCGCGTAACTGGCGTCCGATTTGAGAAAATCATCGAGCTGCTTTTCCATCGCCTTCATTTCGGGTTTACCGCTCGCGTCGCGAATCATACCACTGATTTTGACAAGGTCCACCCGGCTCTTATTGAAATCATACGTCTTGATATTGCTTAACAACTGCCCAAATTCGTTGGAATCGGCAGCGTATATCACACTGCCAAAACACAAAACTACAGCTGCAATCACTGAAACTTTTAACAGACGATTCATATTCTTCTTCCTTTCTTATTTGCCTTCTTTTACAGGCGTCGCGTCAACTTTTAAATCACCCAGCGCAAACTGGATGCCGTCAAGCTCATGTTGTAATATGGTGGGACGATAATATATCTCGTTATTATGCCCAAGCCCGCAGAAAAATATCCTCCCCTTGCTGTAATCTTTTATCCAGCTCACAGGCATGTCCCGGTCGCTCTCCATTGCTCCTTTTGCGCTCTTCGTTGCCGGGTCATCCAAATCGAGCGTCAGCAAAATACGCCGGTTCTCGACCGGGCTAAGCTTCTTCTGACGATAAATCTCGTCCCGGACCTTGAATCCCTCTCCCTTAAACGACGCGTTCAGCGGGTGATTCGGCTCATAATCCTTTATCGCCCAAACCCCGCCCGCCGTCCACGGGTGCGCCACAAACTGTCCCCCTATCATCTCCGCCGCCTCGGGCCATTTATAAAAATTGTCCGTCGCAGCGTGTAAACCGATAATACCTTTGCCGCCCTTCACAAAATCCATCAGGGCCTCTTTCTGCCCCGGCTTATTAAAATCCAGGTGTGTCGTGTTGTTAAACAATATCGCGTCAAACTCCGCCAGTTTTTTCGTATCGAACATATTCATATCGTCGCTGAAAACCACGTCGTATGCCCCGGTCTTCTTGCCCATAATCTCAATCGCCTTGTTCGTTACAGGTATGCTATCGTGGAAATACCCCTTGCAAAGCCAGAATACTAATATCTTTCTCGCTTTCGCGGGTTTGGCAGTCGCTTTTTCCGGCGCCGCCGCCTCAATCTTCGCCGTCTCTTCAGCCGTAACAGGCCTCAACTCCTTCGGTGAACCATCTGCCCGGCTGTCGCGGACAAAAAATCCCATGACAACAAATAATAATACCATAACACCTATTGATATCCCAATTCCCATAGCGCCACGATTCATCTTTAATCCCTTTCTATATTTATAGCACTCTACAATACCCACGGACTTCGCATCGGCCTGCTTAGTATCCTGTCCGCCTCTGCATCATTTATAAAACGCTCCGCCGCGACTGCCCCGCCGACGCCCTTCATAAACTCACGCCTGTTTATTTTACCGTTCTGCATTCTATATTCTATCTTCCGTCTTCTGCCTGCCCTACCGCCATTTTGGCTCGGCCATCCCTGTTCGGGAGGCACCCCTTTGCCCTTAGGCATCCCTTATGGGAAAGGGAGTAGTTTCAGCGAAGAAAGGGCTTTAATTTCCCGTTTAGCCGTCCGCCGTAAGACGTCCCTTACGGGAGCCGGCACACCGACGTTTTTTTCCTTAATTCTAACCTCTCAATTCTAAATTCTCTGCGTTCGATTCTACATATACAAATGCCACGGGCTTCGCATCGGCCGTGACAACATCCGGTTCGCCTCTTCATCGCCGATGATGACCTCTTTTTCAGGGTCCCATTTCAGCTTTCTGCCCGTCAGCATCGCAATCTCACCCAATAGCGCAGGTGTCAGTGACCGGTGCGCAACTTCCGCCGGCGTAATCGTCTCCCGCCTGCTCTTCACGCAATCTAAGAAATTCTGATGATGGTCCTTGCTCTCATATAAATGAATCTCGTTGGGCCCTATTACCTCATCCACCACGCTTTTAGGGTTCGCGTGTATCGGCTCATCTCGCGTAACGTGCAGCCAGCCCTTGTCCCCGTACCAGCATGTCCCCATACCGTGCGGCAGTTTCCTGTCATTGGCTATTATCATCGTCAGCCCATTCGCGTATTTTGTCGTTACCTTATACTCGTAAGGAACGTTAAATATCCCGTCCTTCGGATATGTCCCCTTGCCTTCTACCTCCACAGGCCCAGTCCGCTCAAGGTCCAGCGCCCAGTGAGCGATATCAATATGATGCCCCGCCCAGTCCGTCAACTGCCCGCCCGAATAATCCATTAGCCATCGCCAGTCCCAGTGCAAAATCCCCCTGAACGGTACCCATGGTGCAGGACCAAGCCACATATCCCAGTCAACTCCCTCAGGCACCGGCTTAATCGATTCAACACCCCGTGTGCTGCCCGTCGGCAAACCAACCTCAACCGTATGAACCTTGCCTATCCTGCCGTTGCGCACAAGCTCGCACGCCCGTCTGAAATTATACACCGACCGCTGCCAGCTCCCCGTCTGCCAAATCCTCCCGTATTGCTTCACCGCGTCGCATATCGCCCGCCCCTCCCGAATCGTCCTCGCTAACGGCTTTTGACCGTGAATATCCTTGCCCGCCTCCGCAGCCATTATCGCAGGTATCGAATGCCAGTGGTCAGGTATCGCCGTCGCTATTATGTCTATATCGCTTCGCGCTATCACATCGCGAAAATCATTATACGTCTTACAGTCGTTGTTTCCGTATTTCAGGTCCGCTTCCGCCTTGGCGGCTTTTTGATGTTTTACATCTATATCGCAGACAGCCACAACCAGCGCCTCCTGCTTATCTAAAAACCCCCGCATATCCCAGGTCCCCTGCCCGCCGACTCCAATCATCCCCACGTGCAGCCGGTTACTCGGCGCAACACTGCCATCGGCTCCAAATACCGACGATGGCACAATATATGGTATCGCTATTACCCCCGCTGCCGCACCTGCCACTGTCTTAAAAAAGCCCCGTCGATTTACTTTATTGTTCTCTGGCATCGTTATGTCCCCTTTACAAAAAATATTTATACCTGCCACGGGCTTCGCATCTCTGTGCCAAACATCCTCGCGGCCGTCGCATCATCGATAATTTCTTCCGTCTCCGGCTTAAACCGTATCTTGCGCCCAAGCAGCATCGCTATCTGCCCTAAGTGCCCCACCGTCGCCGAACGATGCGCAATCTCCGCCGGCGCTATTGTTGTCTTCCTGCTTCTCACGCAATCCAGAAAATTCCGCCAGTGTCCCGGCGATTCATACAGCCGTATATCATTTGGCCCTATTTTCTCTCTCACCACGTCCTTCGGCTCCGAATCCATTCCCCCGCGAGTAACGCAAATCCACCCTTTCTCCCCGTACCACTTCACTCCGCTTTCGTCCGTCCACTCTTTTCCCAGGTCGTACTTTATCCTGCTTGTTACCAGCATTGTCAGCCCGTCGGCGTATTTCACATTCACGTCATAATCCGTTGGACTGTTCCACACGCCCTTCACTGGAAACTCTCCCTTGCCCTCTACCTCCACAGGCCCCGTATAATCAAGCCCCATCGACCAGTGAGCTATATCAACGTGGTGCCCCACCCAGTCCATCAATTGCCCGCCGCCGTAATCGAGGTTCCATCTCCAGTTCCTGTGTACCCTCGCTGGACAATAAGGCGCGTATGGTGCAGGCCCAAGCCATTTATCATAATCAAGTTCCGCCGGCGCTGGTCCGATTTTTTCCTGTCCCTTCGTCCCCGCGAAATCCCTGTGACCCGGATACAGCGCAACTTCAATATGCTTAATCTTCCCTATCCTGCTGTTGCGCACCAGCTCGCAAACATACCGGAATCTTTCCTCCGACCTCTGCCAGCTCCCCGTTTGCCACACAGTTCCATATCTCTTCACCGCCTCGCACATCGCCCTTCCCTGTTTCAAATCGTGCGATAACGGCTTTTCGCAGTAAACATCCTTGCCCGCCTTCGCCGCCTCCATCCCTATTATCGCGTGCCAGTGGTCCGGCACACTTATCACAACCGTATCGATGTCCCTCCTCGCCAAAACCTCCCGGTAATCCGCGTAACCGGCACAATCCTTGTTCCCGTAATAGTCGTTCACTATATTAATGCCGTCTCGCAGATTATTCTTGTCGATATCGCATATTGCCAAAATCTTGCAGTCGCTCTCCTGAAGAAACTGCTTGATATTCCACGGGCCCTGCATCCCCACCCCGATACCTGCCATCGTAATCCGGTTGCTCGGTGCAACACCCCCGTCAGCCCCAAGGACGCGCGCAGGGATTATATATGGAAGTGCGATACCGCCTATTGCAACACCGGCCGTCTGCTTTAGAAACCGGCGCCGATTCAGGTTCACATTCATCTAAATCAACAACCTAACTAAACTAATACTAATTGTTCAGCGTGGTTTATTTGTCAAACTGCGCGTCGAATGCCAATTGCGACGACTTAAAGTCCGCCCTCTTGATATATTCGCACGCCTCTTTCGCCCCGTGCTCCCGGTCCATCCGGCTGTCTTCCCATTCAACTGAAAGCGGCCCCTGGTAACCGATATCGTTCAGCGCAACGATAATCTCTTCGAAGTTTATATCGCCGTGCCCAATCGACCGGAAATCCCAGAACCGCCTCGGGTCCGCAAACTCCGTATGCCCCCCGAACACCCCGACCGTCCCGTCTCCGTGCCCCCACCACGCGTCTTTCATATGCGTGTGGAATATCCGTTTTCCAAACGTCCGGATGAACTTCACGTAATCAACCCCCTGATACCCGAAATGGCTCGGGTCATAATTAAACCCGAACGCCGGGTGGTTCTTCACCGCCTCCAAGGCCCTCTGTGCCGACGCAATATCAAACGCTATCTCCGTCGGGTGAACTTCCAGTGCAAACTTCACTCCCTGGTTCTTGAAAACATTGAGAATCGGCGTAAATCGTTTCGCGAAATCCTTATACCCTGCCTTTATCATATCCGACGAAACCGGTGGGAAAGAATACACATAGTGCCAGATTGAGCTGCCGGTAAAACCGTTGACGACTTTGACGCCGAGTTTCTTGGCGGCTTTGGCGGTATCGATGAGCTTCTTTGCGGCTCTCTGCCGAACACCTTCAGGTTCGCCGTCGCCCCAGACATCCGGGGGTAAAATTGATTTGTGCCGCCCGTCGATATTGTCACAAACCGCCTGGCCTACCAGGTGCGTCGAAATTGCATAAACCTCAAGGCCGTGCTTTTTTAGCAATTTGCGCTTCGATTCACAATATTTATCGTCCGCCAGCGCCTGGTCAACGTCGAAGTGGTCGCCCCAGCAGGCCAGCTCCAGTCCATCATATCCCCAGCTCGCCGCTTTTTCCGCCAGAACCTCAAGAGGGAGGTCCGCCCATTGTCCCGTGAATAATGTTACCGGTCTTGCCATTTTTCCTTCTCCTTAAACCACAGATTACACAGATTTCACTGAATCCTTTTTACTATCCGCTATACGCTGTTCGCTGAACGCTGTTTACTTCTTCATCGGCGTCCACTTTTTCGCGCTCTTTGCGCTTGCGACAACCGTTTCGATAAACAATACCCCGCGAACGCCCTCGTTGACACCCGGGAAATCCTTCTCAAGCTCACTGGGCTTATCGCCCGCAATTGAGCATTTGACCGTTTCCGCGAAGTTGCGGTAGTTATTCGCGAAGGCCTCGAAAAACGCCTCCGGATGTCCGAAAGGCAATCTCGTTCCGCGTCCGGCCGCTGCGCTGTATTCGCCTATGTAGCCATTGCCTCGTTTCCAGACCTGCTCAGGCGCGTTCATCGCCCTTGTATATAAGTAGTTGGGATTTTCCTGATGCCATTCCAAGCTGCCCTTTTCGCCGTGGACCCAGATAGCGAGGTTATTCTCTTCGCCAATCGAAATCTGGCTTGCGTGCAAAACGCCCTTTGCCCCGTTATCGAACTTGAGCAGACAGTTGCAGTCGTCATCAAGCAGGCGTCCCTTGACGAACGCCGTCAACTCCGCGCAGATATGCGTGATTTTATTTCCGGTGATGTATTCAGCAAGGTTGGCAGCGTGAGTTCCGATATCGCCTACGCAGCCGCCCGCGCCGCTTTGCTTGGGGTCTGTTCGCCAGCCCGCCTGCATACTGCCTGTCCGTTCCAAAGCCGTCGCGAGCCACCCCTGTGGATACTGCACAACGACCTTGCGTATGGCACCCATATCGCCCTTTTTGACCATATCTTTGGCTAATTTCACCATCGGGTAGCCGGTGTAATTGTGCATCAGGCCAAAAACCATGCCCGTGCTTTTGACCAGCGATTGTAACTGCTTTGCCTCAGCGGACGTAATCGTCATCGGCTTTTCGCACATAACGTGGAATCCCGCCTTGAGGAAATCCCTCGCGATGGGAAAATGCCAGTTATTCGGCGTCGTGATGGAAACGAAATCAATCCGCTCGCTTTCAGGCAGCTTCAATTCCGATTTGAGCATCTCGGTATAAGTGCCATAAACCCTCGCCTGGTCGAGCGCAAGCTCTCTGCCCATCTGCTCGGATTTTTCAGGATTGATATCGAATGCGCCTGCTACAAGCTTGATTTCCCCGTCCAAACGTGATGCCTTGCGATGCACATCCCCGATAAATGCACCGGGGCCTCCCCCAATCATTCCCATCCGTAACTTGCGGTCGAGCTTCATAATAACTCCTTTCAAAATTCGACCATTAACAATCGTTTGTATGAATGGTTTACTATACGACCCACCCCTACAACTGTCAAGATTCAGATTTCGTATTTTTGCCACAGAGTTTTTTAGCCACAGATTACACTGATTTCACTATTTTTTTCTCTCTGTCATTGCGAGCAAAGCGAAACAATCTCCTCCAACTCAAAACTAAACACTTAACACTCAAAACTGCTTTCCGTCTTACGTCTGCGGTTTTCTGTCTGTGTGAGTCCGTGTCTATGGGAAGTTAAGCCGGGCCCTTCGACAAGCTCAGGACGGAGTAGCAGCTTCGGGGAAGTTTAGACGGGCGAATTCGCCGTGGTATTTTCTGGCGGCGGCATCATAAGCACGGGCGGCGTCGATTTCGGTTTTGAATCTGCCAACCCATATTCTTTTCTCGTTATGCCTAAGCTGACTGTCCCAGGTGGATTTTTCCTTATTAAAATAAACGCCGAGGAATTGAGAAGAGCCATTCTTTTTCTTTCGCCTGTTGCGGGTGTTTTGAGCGTGAGTAGCAAAGCGGAGATTATCCTTTCGATTGTCGAGGCCATCACAATTTCGATGGTCAACAACAAGGCCGGCGGGCGGATTCATAATTTCCCTGTGCATATACACGGTCTTTGTCTTATTTGGTTCGATTAACTGATGCCGGACGGCATATAAGTTGGTGCCGTTGCCATAGATAATCCATTTGAAAATTAGGAGACGATAATAATCCTTAACGTCGAGGAGCGTCCATTTATCTTCGCCTAAGTAAATTCGGCGGTAGGTATAGCCGAAGCGGAAAAGGCGATAGAGCAGAATGGGACTTGCAAAGATAAGGTCTAAACAGTTTTGAAGTTTGATTTGAATAGTTGTCATTTTATCTCCTCCTTTTTTTAGCCACAGATTCACCCCGTGAGATAGGCGAAGCCGCCATCTAACGGGGTTAACACAGGTTACACAGATTTATTTTAGACGCGGATTAACGCTGATTTACGCAGATTATTTCACCACGAAAGACACGAAGAAACACGAAGGTTTTGGCCAGCGATGCGTACTCGGCGCGGCCTTTGCTCCAAATACAATTTGTGCGCAAGGCCCGCGTCTCGCCCGCAGGGCTAACTTCGTTATCCCCCGGCAATTCTGCCGGAACTGGCCGAAATCCATTTTTGTTTTTCATTGTTATTTATAACCCCCGGATAAATCCGAGGGCTAAACACCTCAGGAAGAACCACAAGGTCCCTCTACCCTATGGCGCGAACTTGCGCGCTTTTGACGAAAACTAAGGGATTTCCGGTAATGGGTCAGTTCCATTTTTGAAAAACTTTTTGAAATGTTCTTTGAAAAGCAGAGAAATAAAAGAGGGGCGACCCTGACAGCCGCCCCCGCCATATGTTGATTACTTCTTATCTACTATGCGAAGTATGATAAGAAGTCCTAAAAAGATAATCAAAGAATTCATTGTTATTGCCTTTCTTTTTTATCTTTTAGGAGAAGTCGTATGGCTACCCCTTGCAATAGGCGTTGTGTAATTTAACAGCTTTTTAGCTTTTTGACAAGTAAAGATGGGTGCTTAAAAAAATTGGGCTTGACTTAGGCATATCGCCGATGATAGTATAGCGATATGCCTAAGCGGTCAAGCAAAACTAAGTTTGATGTAAACCTTCTGGCTAAGTCAATCGTAGATAATTCTACAAGCGAGAAAACGGTTGACAAGGCGGTCGAAGAAGGTAAAAATCCTGCTGCTGTATTACTGGGACGGCTTGGAGGCCTAAAAGGCGGTAAGGCAAGGGCAGCCAAACTCTCTATTGAAAGACGTAGCGAAATTGCAAAAAAAGCGGCGCTGATTAGGTGGAGCGCAAAATGATGATATTTGAAAACACCATTAAAGACATATTGAGCAAGGAATTATTGCGGCTGGAGAATAAATTCAAGGCGGATGTTGTATTTTATTTTGGTGAAATTCGGCCAGAGCTATTAAGGATATTCCGCGATTTAATTGAAGACCTAAAAAAAGACAAAAAAAGCAAGAAGGCATTGGTCATCATATTGAATACCCCCGGTGGCTCTGCGGACGTAGCAGAGAAGATGGTAGATATTACTCGCAAGCATTACGGGGAAGTTTATTTTGTTGTTCCGGATATTGCTATGTCGGCGGGTACTCTTTTCTGTATGTCGGGTGATAAGATATATATGGATTATTCTTCGTCCTTAGGGCCAGTAGACCCACAGGTTTGGAATGGCAAGCAATGGGTTCCGGCTTTGGGATACTTAAACAAGGTGGAAGAATTTCTTAACAAAGAACGAGAAGGGAAATTAACCAGAGCGGAATTTTTAATGCTGCAAAACCAAGATTTGGCCATATTAAGCCAATGTGAACAGGCCAAGAATCTAACTGAAACATTATTAAAAAAATGGCTTGTTGAATACAAATTCAAGGATTGGGATAAACACAGAACAAACCCTGCCAAAAAGGGAAAACCTGTAACCGGAGACGAAAAAGTAGCAAGGGCTGCTGAGATTGCTGCTAATTTGGGAGATAATAAAAAATGGCATACCCATAGTAGGATGATAGGCATAAAATCTCTTAGAGAGCTAAGATTGGATATAGAGGATTTTTCAGACGACCCCGCGCTTCATTTGCTGATACGTTCTTATAATGATTTACTTACCGAGTATATTGCACGAAATAATTACACTTTCTTTTTTCATAGCAGGAAATTCTTTTAGGAGAAGACAATGACCATTAAAGAAAAAATAGAAAAGGCATTGGCTGGAAATAAAAGAATGTCTGCCAAAGACCCGCAGAAACTAAGTGAATTTGTTGAGGAGTTACGAAGGGAAGGTTTGCTCGTAAAAAAGGAATATGACCTTCCCCTTTTAGATACCGTAGGCAGACAGTTTTACCAGCAAAGCGTTTTAGGGGCGCTAAAAAAAGTTTAAAAAATCTTACTTTTCCCCTTGACTTTGCTTGACCGCTCAAGCATAATGGTCAGTATGAATATACTGACTAAAGAAAAGCGGATTCAGGTTTTGAGGGCATTAGTAGAAGGCAATTCCATTCGAGCCACTGTAAGAATCACAGGGGTAGCCAAGAATACAGTGGTCAAGCTATTAAGAGACGCAGGCCGGGCTTGTGAGCAATTCCACAACAAGGTTATGGTGGACTTGCCCTGTCAGCGTATCCAAGTCGATGAGATATGGTCTTTCTGCTATGCAAAACAAAAGAACGTCCCGCCTAAATACAAAGGCACATTTGGTTATGGTGATGTTTGGACTTGGGTGGCCATAGACCCTGACACAAAGCTTGTTCCCTCTTGGCTTATTGGTGGCCGTGATGCTGGTTGGGGTAGTATGTTTATGCAGGACTTAGCCAAACGGTTAAAGCATCGGATTCAGCTTACCAGTGATGGGCATAAAGCATATCTGATAGCCGTCGCATCGGCATTTGGTAATAACATAGATTACGCAACACTGGTTAAGCTGTACGGCGATGAAAAGGACAGGATAGAGCATCGATACAGCCCACAGGGTAACGTAATCGGCACTATGTTAGCTGTAATCAAAGGCAATCCAGACCCCCGACATATATCGACCTCATTTATTGAACGCCAGAATCTTACTATGAGAATGCAAATGAGGCGGTTTACACGGCTCACAAACGGATTCAGTAAGAAGATTGAGAATTTACACTGGGCTGTGGCGTTACATTTTGTTCACTATAACTTTTGCCGGATTCACCAAGTATTAAGAATGACCCCTGCTATGAAGGCAGGTTTAAGCGCTCGTCTTTGGGAAATAGACGATATTGTTGAACTTATCGAAAATAATTCAAACTGACCCACTACCGGATTTCCTGATGGGGTCAAAAACGATAAGTCATTGTGAAATAAGGATTAAAAAAAATTTATTTTTTTCGCATCTAAGGGTTTTCGACTTGCGCGAAAATGGATAACAACTGTTTTTGTCCAGAATTTAAAACCTTGGCACAAAAGAAGTTATGGCAAAAAGGGGCAGGGCAAATGTCCCCGCTATTGTTTGTAAGTAGTAATTAATACAGGAGTTGCGAGAAGTTTTTTTGACGCAGATTTACGAAAATAAACGCGGAAATTGCTAAAAGCCGTTACTATAGTTTTATAAATTTAGCTAAAAATCTTGGCCTTGCGTAAAAAGCTCTTGATGTGGAACCGTGGCCAGCACCTTTTGTCCGTGGTTGGATGTAGTATCCCATTTTGCCGGTCAAAGCGTTAAATCCTTTATGTGGATCAAGCAAAGTATTTCGGACAAGATCGTAATCCGCTTTCACAGCATCATATAGTTCGCCATGTAAATCAAATTCTACAACAGAATGAAGATAACTTGGCTCGTCAACGTGTTTACCGACAGTCCTTACCACAACCACTATTTTCTTAAGCTTTGCGAGAAGATGGCTTTCCTCGAATTCTTTCTGGCAAACATTTACAGGGTCGATCATCGTAATCGCCATCGTTTCCTTGAAGGCCAGTTCTCCACTTTTTTTGCGCTTGAGCGGAATCGACTTTAATTCCCATGAGCCAAAATTAGGAGATTGAGCTGAATTAATGGGCAATTCAAGATGACGCTCACATACATGTCCCGCCCAGCCTTTGTTCACTTTGGCATCCCGGTATATCGTCACATTATGCTGACGAGCAAGCTCATGAAGTTCTTTGCCGACAAGCTGTTTGAGTTTCCTTATGGCCTCTGCTCTCTCCATTGCGTCTCCCGCCTATAAAGCCAATTCGCAAACTTCCTTGGGATCTAAAAAGGTAGATTGATCCAAAACATCCTGGATTCTTGGAATTGCCATATGGTCAAGATACTTCTTCTCTAAATCAATACCAACGAATTTCCTGTTGTTCCTCAATGCCACTACACCTGTCGTAGCGCTGCCGCAGAAAGGATCGAGAACAATATCACCTTCTTTGCTTGTGGCTAAAATGATTCTCTCTAATAATGCTTCCGGCTTCTGTGTGGGATGCTTGCCATATCTTTTCTCACCATTTTTAGGGGTTGCTATTGCCCAGACGCTTCGCATTTGCTTGTTGGGTTTTTTTATGAAGTCCTCACCCCAATTTCTATCCTTCACCAGTCTATAGTTGAAATAATGCTTCGCTTTTTTGTCTTTTCTGGCCCACAACAGTGTTTCATGACTTGCGGTGAACATTCGACAAGCAAGATTCGGGGCAGCATTCGGCTTGAACCAGCAAATATCGTTTACAAGATGCCATTCCTGTTTTTGTAATGCAAACCCGCATGCGTAAATAGAATGGTAAGTGCCCGATATCCATAAAGAACCGCTTGGCTTCAATACACGACGGCAGGCCTCAATCCAGTTGTAATGAAATTGGAAATCTTCTTCTATTCCTTTGCTTTTATCCCAATTACCCTTATTAACGCTTACACGTTTGCCCGCATGGCAGGTAAATCCACCGTTGGAAAGATTGTAAGGCGGATCGGCGAATATTAAATCGATACTTTCTTCAGGCAGCGTTTTTAATACTTCAATCACGTCGCCGTTGAAAATCCGTACGCCTCTATGCGTATAATATGCCTTCATTGGCTGTTCTACAAACTTTTCCATCAATCCGTTAATCCCGTTTTTTCGTCAACCGTTGCAAAATTTTATTTGTCTGATTATCTGATTCTACGATTTAAAGAAAAAACAAACAAGGCAATTTTGAGAACATAATAAAAGCAAGAGTTTTCACCACGAAGGCCACGGAGATACACGAAGTATTTCAGTTTAAATCTGTGTCCATCTGTGCAATCTGTGGCTAACGGATTAATACTGCATCAGCCAATTATCGGCGAAAATCGCGAAATCAGCAAAGTCAACCGTTCCATCGTAATTCAAATCCGCGGGGTTGAATCCGGTGAGCGGCTTAAGATAGGGGTATGTCTGGCCGCTGCCGATTCCCCACACATAGACAAAGTCCCACCCCGCCGAGGTAAATGTCGAAAGCGTTTTCATTTCTGATGTCGTTTTGCCCGTCCCGCCGTCGCTGGTCATCTGCCCGGAAATTTCTGTATCCCAGAAACTGCTACTAACACTGTCGTTGTTGACTCCCACCAGACCGCCGACAGCGGAAGAACCGCTTACCGCACCCGTCGAATAGCAATTTATGATACTGCCCTGGTAGTTGCGTCCCACCAGCCCGCCGACAGCCCAAGAATCACCGCTGAGTGCGCCTGTCGAATAACAATTGCTGATACTGCCGCCTCCGTTGATTCCTACCAGACCGCCAACTAAATAAGAACCGCTGACAGCGCCTGTCGAATAGCACTTGCTGACAATGCCATTGTTCCATCCCACCAGACCTCCTACATCCCAGGAATTAGAATTACCGCTGACAGCGCTCGTCGAGTAGCAGTTGCTGATAGTTCCCTCGTTGTCTCCCGCCAGCCCGCCGACACAGTCAGGATGGAAAGAAGCACTGACCGAACCCGTTGAACAGCAATCGCTGATGCTGCTGGCACTATATCCCACCAGACCTCCTACATCCCAAGAATTAAAATTACCGCTGACAGCACTCGTCGAATAGCAATCGCTGATACTGCCGCTGTCGCTGTATCCCACCAGACCGCCTACAGAATAAGTACCGCTGGCCGCACCTGTCGAATAGCAATTGCTGATTGTGCCCCCCTCGTTGAATCCCACCAGCCCGCCGACAGAATAAGTACCGCCAGCCGCACCTGTCGAATAGCAATTGCTTATGCTGCCGTAGTTGAATCCCACCAGCCCGCCGACAGCCCAATAACCGCTAACAACACAGTTCTCAAGGCCGAGATTTTTAACCGAGCCGCCAGAGTTAATCTGGCCAAATAGACCGACCATGTTTCCATCGTTGATGGTAAAATTAGCGATTTTATGGCCGTTGCCGTCAAATGTCCCAGTAAAAGCAGCGTCTCCGTCCGCAATGATTGCCGTCGTAAAGACCTGCCCTCCCATATTAATATCCGCCGTCAGGATAAAGCACTGATTATAATCATTCGCATCGGCTGCCAGGACCAACAAGTCATCTTTATTGGCGATTTGATAGGGATTGCTTGGCTCACCTGTCCCGCCGCTATATGCGCCGAAGGCGCTGCCTGCCGCGAGGATTAGTATGGCTGTAAGGGACAGAATAAATACTGTCCTGGTTTTCATCTTTCCTCTCCTTAAAAAAAACCACAGATTCCACAGATTACCCAGAAATTTAAATATAGCCACCCTTCTTCGCTAAAGCTACGCAGGGCAGGCAAAAATGCTTAGTACGGCCATAATAATCCGTGTTAATCCGTGTCTAATAACAAACACTGCATCTTCCGGCCATAAGGTGACAGTATATCATCAAAGTGATGAGAAAACAAGAAATTTGAGGATGAAAACTGGGTCCCCGGCAGAAAACCAATGAAGCTTACCCCGAGGACCTTCGCTGCGCTACGGGAATAAAAGCAAGTGTTTTAAGCGTTTAGTCGCCGGTGAGCCAGTTGGCTGCGAAAATTTCGAGGTCCTGCATATCGACAGTGCCGGAGGAATCCATATCCGCGCCGCCGCAAAAATTATTGGATGAATTGCACCCGGTTGTATGCCACCGCGAGGCAAAAAACGAATAGTCAGCAAAGTTGACCCCATCGGGACAAACAAAATCGCCGGGCACTATCTGCCAGATGAGTTTCGGGTAATTGGTGGTTTCACAGATGTGCCATACGCCATCAAAATCCCAGTCAACGAAATTGTCCTGCTGTTTCATTTGCGCATCTGTTAGCGGCGCTCCGTTACCATTATCCGGCCCGCTGGTAATAAGAAAATAACTGCTGCTGATAGTTCCATCGTTGTACCCCACTATGCCATCGACATCAGAATAACCGCTGACCATACCCGCCGAATAGCAATTGCTGATACTGCCGTCGTTGTCTCCCACCAGCCCGCCGATGGTATCAAAACCACTGACCGCACCCGTCGAATAGCAATTGCTGATACTGCCGTCGCTCTCGTTGTCCCCCACCAGCCCGCCGACAGTATCAAAACCATTGACCGCACCTGTCGAATAGCAATTGTCGATACTGCTGTCGTTGTCTCCCACCAGACCACCGACAGTATCAAAACCCCTGACCGCACCCGTCGAATAGCAATTGCTGATACTGCCGTCGCTCTCGTTGTCCCCCACCAGCCCGCCGACGGTATCAAAACCATTGACCGCACTTGTCGAATTGCAATCGCTGATGCTGCCCGAGTTGTCTCCCGCCAGACCGCCGACAGTATTAAAACCACTGACCGCACCCGACGAATAGCAATTGCTGATGGTGCCCGAGTTGTATCCCATCAGGCCGCCGAGCCACACTGAGTCATCTCCGCCACTGACCGCACCCGTCGAATAGCAATTGCTGACGCTGCCGCCGGTGTCGTTGTCTCCCACCAGACCGCCCACATCACCATTACCAGGATTAGAACCACCGCTAACCGTACCCGTCGAATTGCAATCGCTGATAATTCCATCATTGTATCCCACCAGGCCGCCGATTTGAGAATCAGGATTACTGCTAACCGCACCCCTCGAATTACAGTTGCTGATATCGCCGTCGCTCTCGTTATATCCCACCAGACCGCCGGCATCATAAGAACCGGAACCACCACTAACCGCGCATGTCGAATAGCAATTGCTGATACTGCCGTCATTGTCTCCTACCAGACCGCCGACCTCTTGAGAATCAGGATCACCATTGACCGAACAGTTCTCAATGCCGAGATTTTTAACACTGCCGCCAGAGTCAATATAGCCAAATAAGCCGACGAAACTTCCGCCGTTTATGATGAAATTAGCAATCTTATGGCCGTTGCCGTCAAATGTCCCCGTAAAGCTAAAGCTATTGTCTGCGGCAATAATTGCCGTCGTAAAGACCTGTCCAGCCATATTAATATCCGCCGTCAGGATAAAGCAATCGCCGTAGTCGTCTGTATTTACAGCCAAAGCCAGTAAATCTGCTTTTGTGGCGATTTTGTATGGCGTACACGGGTCGCCTGTCCCGCCGGAGTATTTGCCGAAGGCGTTGCCCGCCGCGAGGGTTAGTATGGCTGTAAGGGACAGGATAAATGCTGTCCTGGTTTTCATCTTTCCTCTCCTTAAAAAAAACCACAGATTCCACAGAAATTTAAATATAGCCACCCTTCTTCGCTAAAGCTACGCAGGGCAGGCAAAAATGCTTAGTACGGCCATAATACAGTGTAAATCCGTGTTAATCCGTGTCTAATAACAAACACTGCATCTTCCGGCCTTAAGGTAACAGTATATCATCAAACCGGCAATAAAAGCAAGTATTTTCACCACGAATCAGCGTTCAGCCCTTCGACCTTGCTCAGGGCAGGCGTGGAGCGTATAGCGGACAGCGTATTTCCGAAGCGGGCTCGTCGCTTCGGAAAAGCAGTGTTAATCTGTGGCTAAACCAAAAAAACAGCGTAACCAGCCTGCCTCGGCGTTTACCTCGGCGTAGTTTCTTAACGAAGCCGGGTAGTTGTACAACGAAGACGGGCGTAATCAGCGTCTAAAATAAATCCGCAATCGGCAATCGGCAATTATTATGTCCCCATAGCCGCCATTTTTATTACGGGGCGTGGTTCTGGCCAAAGGTGCAGTTTCCGGAGTCACTCATATTCGTGCCGCCGTTATTATATGCGGTGTTTTGATTTACAAAATCGTTTCCCCCAAGAGAGATGCCATAGACAGTGCCGCTCGCGAATGTTCCGTTCGAGTGAGCCGTATTTCCTATTACCGTACAACCGTCGCCGGCATAAATGCCGTCAACAGTAACGGATCCTTGTCCATTCAAGAAAGCTGTATTTCCGGTCATCGTGCAGCCGGAGTAGGCATAGATGCCATAGACCGTGGCAGTAGCATAAGAACCGTTATCGTAGACCGTATTTCCGGTTACCGTGCTGCCCCCACCGTTAGCCGCGATGCCGTAAACGGAACCAGCCGAATATCCGTTACCGTTGACTGTATTTCCGGTTATCGTGCTGCCAATGCCGTTCTTGATGCCGTAAATGGTAGTGTTCGCACCAGCCATATATCCGTTATGGTTGATTGTATTTCCGGTTATTATGCAGTTGTTGCCGGCTGAGACGCCGTAGATAGTGGCATTACTCTGAGCCGAATCTCCGTTATCGCTGACCGTATTTCCGGTTACCGTGGAGTTGTCGCCAACCGAGATGCCTAAGATATTGTTTCCGGAAGCCGAAGTTCCATTGTTGCTGACCGAACAGTCCCTGACCTCGCAGTTGGGGCCATAAAGCTTAATTCCACCCTGTGTATTAGACAGGGCACGAACACCGATTATCCGGTGGTTTGCGCTGTTGTTTTGGGGGGCCATATAGGTGTAGGCATCATTGACAGCATAATTAAAATCGCTGATAGTACCGTTGCGGATTTCCACGTTGATTCGGTCGCGCATATAAATGCCGGACCCGTTATTATTACCCGTCAATGTGAAACCGGACAGGTCAATCGTTACGTTATTGGCCTCAATATCAATGCCGTTTGCATCGCAGAGACGGTTGCCCGCGAGATAATAAGAGCCGCTTTTAGAGATGACAAACGTCTTGGCGGGCTTTTTCAGTGAGGCCGGGATGGGCGTCTGCGGCCCGGCGGCAAAAGTATCGCTGATAACAAAAAGACAAACAATAAGACCGGCAAAAAGGGCTGACTTTCTCATTCTATTTCTCCTAAATAAAAAAGGGTTTGAGCTAAAAGTTTACTTCTTAACAACCGCCGGACGGCAAAGTTGACAGGCCCTTTGACGCACTTACCGGCCAACAGATTGCCGGGACATGCAGGGCAGGCAAAGGTGCAAATCTCTTCAACTGCCGTCTATCCTGAGCAAGCATAGCGAGTCGAAGGGATTCCGGCCTTAAGTTACCTGTATATCGTCAAACCGGCAATAAAAGCTGTAGTTTTCACCACGAATCAGCGTGGAGCGTATAGCGGACAGCGTATTTTCCGAAGCGGGCTCGTCGCTTCGCTCCGTGTGCTCGGCTTCAAAAACGAAGTCCGTAGGAATTCGGCGGACAAGGCAACGGCCTTTTGAAGAAGTTTACTTCGGGAAAAAGGCCTTGCCGCAGAACGCAAAGCCGAGCATAAGCAGTGTAATCAGTGTAATCTGTGGCTAAAATTAATTGCCGCTTGCAAACCCTGCGAGCGCGTAAACCAAAGCCGCCTGCCAGTTAATGGCGATTTCATTTGTTCTGGCATCCGCCTCGATATCCTGCCAGTCGGTGGCGGAGTGACCGCCTCCAACGACGTATCCGGGCCAGGGGTCGCGGACGTTGTCGCCGCCCGAACGCCTGTCGTGCGGGTTCATCGGCGGCTTGTAACCCAAGCCGGTGACATACGACCTGCAATAGTAATTACGCCCGAACAAATGACTGATTGAATCAAGCGCGGTCTCGACATATTCCGGGTTTGGCGAAACCTTGTTGGCTATTTGCAGGGTAAGGCACTCTCTTGCGACCGTGCCGTTGCAGCCCCATTTGTATGCGCCGTCGAGGCATCTGCCGTAAATGTCCCTGTTGCGGTTGATGACAAGTGAATCAGCAGTCCTGAGAAGGTCGCGAGTTATATCTTCCACGAGGCCGTCTCTTTTGCCTTCCCTTTTGCTGAGGAGATATGTGAACATCGCGAGATTTTTAACGCTGCCCCAGTCCCAGAGGAAGTCGATTTTGTCTTCGAAGGCCGAAGAGCCCCATTCGAATGCCCTGAGGTAATTTGGGTCGCCCGTCGTTTCCCACATTTCAGCGGAGGCCCACAGGCGGTCATCCTGGTCGGTAGTCGGATATGAGCCGGTTCTGAAGGCGGCCTGGTCCGCCATTTTGTTCTCGCGGTGCGTCATAAGGAATTCGTAACTCTTTTTGGCAGCATCGAGGCACTTTTGTGTGTATTTTTCGTCGTATGGTTCGAAATTTCGGGCAGCCATCGCGGCCATTGCGACGAAATCCGCGGTTGCCGCGGTGCTGTAGCCCGTGAGGTATCTTTGTTCGGTTTCCTCTTCGGGCATTATAAACCCGCCGAAGCGCAGTGTGCTGACTTTATGCGACACCCTTCCTGAGCCGTCCGGGTATTGCATTTTCAGGAGCCAGTCGATTTCCCATTTCAGCTCTTTGAGGTAATCCGGGTAACCCGGCGCGGTATCGGGTATGTCGAGATTGATATTTTTGAGCTTATCGCCGAACTGTTCCCACGCCAGGAACATCACTCCGACTGTCACCCCGGCGTTGACGACATATTTATTATAGTCACCGGCATCGTGCCAGCCGCCGGTGGCGTCGCGGATTTGGTCGGGGGAGTTGAGGTCAGTGATGTAATCCTGGCAGGCATCTTCGGTGTGGCAGGCGGCGTGATGGAAACGGGAGCCATTGTATATGGCGTTGACTTCTGTGCCGCAACGCCAAAGGTAAAATGCTCGCATAGCAGTATAAAACGTGAAATCGTAAACCTTGTCGCCTATTTCGAAATCGATAGAACGGCCTACGCCTGGGACTTCGAGGTAATACTTTCCGGGCTTGTTAAGTTTGGAGAAATCGGCAATCCAGGCGGTTTGGCTGACGTCCTTCTGGGTGAATGGGCCGGTAACTTTGCCGGAATATACGGTTTTATTTTTCGAGGAATCTTTTACGGTAAAATTCGAGCATTTAGTGATAATCGTGGCTTTTTTCTGCGCAGCGAGCAGGTAGCCAAGGGAATTGAGGCGGATATCGGTATTCGGCTGGATTGGCTCCTTTATCGCTTCCATATCGGCCATAGCAAAGGCCAAACCGCCGGTTATAACAAGAATTAGAGCAACCACTACAACTGTAAATTGAGATGTCATATTGTTCCTTTCTATTTACAATACAGGTTGAAACGGCAGTTTAAACTTTATTGCGGGATGTTTCAATACGAAATTTTTTCGCCACAAAGACACTAAGACACAAAGTTTTTCAGACGCGGATTGCGCTGGTTACGCTGTTTTTTGTTTAGCCACAGATTGCACTGATGGACACGGATTTGGTCAGTCGATAGTATTTCCGAAGCGGGCTCTGCGCTTCGCTTGGTGTCGTCGTTAGTCGATAGTCGTTAGTATTTAGTATATCGTAATTAGGATTCCGGCGTAGAATTTTTAAGACCCCGAAGCCCTTCGATTTTACTCAGGATGGACAAGCTTCGTGGCTAACCATCTCCGTCGCCGTGCCGGCGACGGCTAAACAACACTAATTTTCCTGCAAAAGGCGAGCGGAGGGATTCTTCAGTTTTGAGTGTTTAGTGTTGAGTTTTGAGTTAATTCTGGGTCCCCTGTTTCAAGTCAAGTAAGCAGCACTCGGGGAGAACCGGGTGGATAAGGATTGACAAACAGGGGTGGGCACGTATAATTAAGGCGTTGGGCGTGAAATTATAGGCGATTATTGCGTTCGACAATAGCGGCTGTAGCTCAACTGGATAGAGCGTTGGTCTACGGAACCAAAGGTTGGGGGTTCGAGCCCCTTCAGCCGCATTGGCAAATCAAAACTCAAAAAGCAAAGAGTAAAACTGCGGAGGCCCTTCGGGCGAGATTTATACGAATACACGGATTGCGTTAGTCGTTAGTGGTTAGTGCCGCCGGAGGCGGATAAATATTGAATATCCAATGTCCAAGTATAATCAGTTTTGGATTAAGGAGCGAAGGGCGTCGGCCTGAGCAGTATCAAGTTGTTTAAGAATTTCATACTGCTGCAAAGCTGAGTTGGGGTCGCCGGTTTTCAGATAAAAGTAGCCGAGACCGAACCGTATCTGAAGATTCTGCGGGGCAATTTTTTCGGCCCGTTTATACAACTCAAGGCCATCGGCAAAACGTCCCAAGCTGCTGTATGCGCTGCCGAGATTAATATATGCGTTGACAGAATTAGGCGAAAGCTCTATCGCCTTCTTACACGGAGCTATTTGTTCCTCGAACTTTCCAACGGCAAAGTATGCACCAGCAAGCTCGATATAAGCGTTGGGATAATTGGGTGAAAGACGGATAGTTTTTTGAAACGCATCTATGGCCTTGGGATAAAGTTCGAGTTTGGAATAAGCAACCCCCAGATTAAACCATGCCTGACCATCAGAAGGATCGATAGCTACTGTCTGTTCGAGCAGCTCCTTAGCTTTTTCGTTTTGGCCGGCCCGCCCGTAAGTGATTGCAAGCTGGCCATGCAGAGACACAGAATCGGGAGCCAGGGTCAGCATATGATTATACAAAATGAATGTGTCTTTCCAGCAGGTCAGATAGTTGCGCGTAGCAATTCCCTCGGCGGCTGCAAGCAACAGGACAACAACTAAAACAGCCAACAACTTTGCCTGTTTATTAGCGCAAAACCACGAGAGAAAAGAAGTCAACATCATCAATAAGCCCAGTGAGGGCAGATATACAAATTTGTCGGAGGCAATGACATCGCTGAATTTAAAAATCTGCATTGTAGGCAAAATGGCGATGAAAAAGATTAACGAGCCAGTCAGAGCAGCCTTTGTCCATCGCAGTGAGACAACAAGCATAATAATCAAAATAATCGCCGCGACAACATCAGCCAATACCTTCGGGTTCGATATCGCAAACGGCTGGGGATATGTGTAATGCGAAGTCAAGTTGACAGGCCAGAGCATTTTTAAAGGATAAAATATGATGTTGTGGCAAATAATCAGCGGAGGATTCAGCAAATGATGCTCTTCCTGCCCCGGAAACCAACCTCCTATTGTGACCGACTGCGAAATGAAGGTTATTAAAGCGAAAACGCCGAGTAAGACAAAAAAAGGCGACTTTTCACGTATGGATTTACGGCTAAACCTTTTCAAAGGCCAGTAATCCATCAGAAGCATCACAAGAGGCAGACACAAACTGGTTGGCTTGGACATCAGGGCCAGTAGATACGCGATTAAGCAGGCGGCATAATACTTTTTTCCTGCGGTGCGTGTAAACAGGATATAAAAGAGCAAAGACCAAAATGCGAAGAAGGCTGCCAACAACGTTTTTCTGTCGCTTATCCAGGCAATCGATTCGACGGTCATAGGATGCGTGCCGAAAAGGAGCCCCACCGCCGCCGCCAGCCAGATATTCCCAAACAACAGGTAAAGTAGCGCTATTATCAATACTGTATTAGCAACGTGCAAGGCAAGGCTGGTGCGATGGAAAGGCATGGGATTGTCTGCACGTCCGCCAATGGCATAATCGAACATCAGAGAAATCATCGTCAGGGGCTGGTAATATCCACCTACGGTCGAGGGAGTGAAAACCTCTGTAAGAAAGCGACTTGCCGATACCCAACCGGGATTCTGCACTAATACGTTATCTGTAACATACTCCGCATCATCAAAGCATAGCGCTTTTGCCGACAGCGCCGGCCAATGTGCAACTAAAACGATAACACATACGGCAACGACTATCGCTATGTTTACAGCAAGTTTTTTCATCGTTATCAGACATTGAAGCGGAAGTTTATGATGTCACCATCTCGGACGACGTATTCCTTGCCTTCGAGGCGGAATTTGCCCGCGGCTTTGACGGCTTTTTCGTCGCCTAACTGTTTTATGTCACTGTAAGCGAAGGTTTCGGCGCGAATGAAGCCGCGTTTGATATCGGAGTGAACCTTGCCGGCGGCGTCGTGAGCAATTGTGCCTTGCTTAATGGGCCAGGCGCGGATTTCATCGGGACCGACGGTGAGGAAGCTAATCAGGCCAAGCGTTTTGAAACAGGCGTGGACAAATTTGCCGGCGGCGGACTCGGTGATGCCCAAATCGGACATAAACTGTTTTTTGCTTTCGGCATCCAATTGCGACAACTCGTATTCGAGCTTCGCGCATACGCTGATTATGGGTGTTGAGGAATCGCCGGGGATTTCAAGTTTCTGCTCCTGTGCGCCTTCGCCTATATTTACGGCGACGACCATCGGCTTGAGGGTGAGAAAACCAAGAGCCCGGACCATTTCCAGTTCGGCGTCGCTGGTAACGACGGAACTGATGGGCTTTTCGGATTCAATCGCAGCCTGAAGCTTTTTGTGAAGCTCAAGCTCGGCCTTGTCGTGCGCCTGGGTTTTGGTGGGCTTGTGGGCATCCTTTTCGAGTTTTTCGATTCGCGTCGTTACGAGGGCGAGGTCTGTGAGCAATAGTTCGGTGCGGAGGTCGATTAGGTCTTTGGCGGGATTCGATGAGCTATCATAGGCGCCGATAACGAGGGCAATCATATCGACGGTGCGAATCTGGTCGATGAGGCGTTTTGCGGCGGCGCGGCCGTGGTCGTCGGAGAAGTTGAGGCCTGGAACATCGAGGCATTCGATTGTCGCGTGAACGGTTTTCTTTGGCTTGTATAAATTAGTGAGCCATTCGATTCGTTCATCAGGCGAGGCGATGACTGCCTGCTCGATGTTCGTGGTTCCGGCGGGAAGCATCTGTTTGCCGCTGATTGCGGAAAAGAGGATGCTTTTGCCTGACTGCATCAAACCCAGTAACGCGACTTTCAAATGATAATCTCCTTCGTTTTATAATTTTGGACGAGTTTGATTATAAAAGAGTTATGAGTGAAAAACAAGGGTGCTCAATCAGGACGGGAGTTAATCAGTTCGGTTATCTCGGCAATAGTGGGCGGTTCATATACGGACGGGAAACGGAGGCAGGAGACGGCGGCGGTGGCGGAGGCGAAACGAACGACCTCCAAATCGGACCAGCCCTTCAATATGCCATATACGACGCCGGCACGGAATGTGTCGCCTGCGGCCAAAGTATCAACGACCTTTATTGAATATGGCTGAAAGGTCTCGATTGTTTTTCCAGCAGAGGCAAATAAAACAGGATGACTGCCGAAGGTGAAAATAATAAGGCCTGCGCAGTTTGACTGGTATTGCTCAAGCATCGCCTCGTAATCGACAGCGGGGTATTCGCGGTCGAGAAATTCTTTAGAGCAGATAATCGCCCTTGCGCCTTTGGCGATAACAGTATCGAAACGGCTGTCGATGGTTACGAAATCGGTATGATGCTTGAGGCATAACCAGGCGACTTCTTCGGATTCAGCGCCGAAGAACGGGTCGAGGGCGACGCATTTGGCGGATTCGATTGCCTGCTCACTGGGTTTGTTCCAGAATTTGTGTCCGCCTGAGAAATAATCGACAAACCAGCCGAAGACGGTGCGGGTATCGCCATCGCAGAAGACGATATCGCGCCAGCCGGGGAAACCGGGGTGATGATGCAGAAGGGAACAATCGACGCTGCGTTTTTGCAGATACTCGCGAAGCGGTTCGGCGGTCAAATCACCGAGAAAGGAACCATCAAGCGTTACGGGGACACCGAGGTTACTTAACACGATAGCGCCGTTAGCCGCCTCGCCGCCGGGGATGACAAAAGTGCGGATAATTTCCTGATAGCCGTCGGCAGAGGGGAATTTCGCCTTCAACTGGTGAATCGTTGAAAGCAAGGTCATACCATACAGATATACGTCGGGATTATTCATTTATAGACGGAATTACCGTAACAGTCGTAAGCGACGATGGCGGGGAAATCGACGACTTCGAGACGCCTGATTGCCTCGGTGCCGAGTTCTTCATAGGCGATAATCTCGGCGGAGGTGATGTGTTTGGCAAGCAAGGCCCCTGCCCCGCCTATGGTGGAAAGGTGAATAGCACAATGCTGCTGGAGGGCATCGCGGACGGCCTGATTACGATAGCCCTTGCCGAGCATCGCTTTGAGGCCCGCGGCGATAAGCGTGGGGCTGAAGGCATCCATCCTTGCGGAGGTTGTCGGGCCTGCTGCGCCGATAACTTTGCCGGGAGGCGCGGGAGTCGGGCCGCAGAAATAGATGAGTGCGCCTTTGATATCAAAAGGCAGCGATGCTCCTTTGTTAATCGCCTCACAAAGACGTTTATGGGCTACATCGCGGGCGGTGTAGATTGTGCCCGCAATGATTACCTCGTCACCCGCTTTGAGCGAGCGGACAAGCGCATCCGTCAACGGCGGTCTGATTAGTTTTACAGCCATAATCTTAGCCACAGAGTATATTAGCCACAGAGAGCACAGAGGACACAGAGAAATAAATTAAAAACAGTGTAAATCTGTGTCTTTTCATTATGAGGAGAAGTTTAACGCAGGCGGGCAATTATTTCAATTAAATCGTTTTTGAAACAGCCGAATGGTATAATAACAAATATGGCGAAATATCCGATATTCCTGGATTTGAACGGCAGGCGAATCGTTATCATCGGCGGCGGCGGCGTGGCGACAAGAAAGGCAGAGACAATTCTCGGAACTGGCGCACGATTGGTCGTGGTGGCCCCGCGTCTCGATGAGATGCTTCGCAAGGTGTGCGCGGGGACCAAGGCAGAATTAATAGAGAGCAAGTATTCGAAAGATTACCTTGCTGGAGCGACGCTGGTCATTGCGGCGACGAATGATGAGGGGTTAAACAGGCAGATTTACAAGGATTGCCAGCAATTGGAGATATTGTGCAACGTGGTCGATTCGCCGGGACTTTGCGATTTTTATGTGCCTGCGGTTGTGCAGCGAGGGGATTTACAAATTGCGATAGGAACCGATGGAAATTGCCCATCTTACGCGGGACACCTGCGAAAGAAACTTGAAAATATTTTTACCGAGAAACACGGCGAATTCCTCGCACAGCTTGAGTCAATTCGAGGGTTCATAATTGAAAAGATAGCAGACGCTTCGGAACGAAAGGCCATATTGGGGAAACTGGCGGATGATGAGTCGTTCGAATATTTTCTGCAAAATGGGCCCCAGCAGTGGCGGAAAAGAGCAGAGGAACAGATAAAATCCCAAATGAGCAGCAAATAATGTCACACAGGCACACTTCTACAAAAACCAAAACTACGACAAGAAGAATCGAATTATTGGCGCCAGCGAAGGACACGGCGACGGCGATAACAGCTGTCAGGTGCGGTGCGGACGCGGTCTATATGGGGGCGCAACGCTTCGGGGCACGCGAGGCGGCGTATAACACCGTCGAATCAATAAAGCAGGTCGCGGACTTCGCTCATCAGTATTACGCGAAGGTCTATGTTACGCTGAATACGCTCTTGAAGGATGATGAGCTTGCGCCGGCGGAGATGATGATTGGCCAGCTTTACAAAATCGGAATCGATGGCCTGATTATCCAGGATACGGGGTTGCTGGAACTGGATTTACCCCCCCTGCCTATAATCGCGAGCACACAAATGAATAACGATACGCCTGAGAAAGTGATATTTTTGCAGAGCATCGGCTTTTCGCGGGCGATATTAGCAAGAGAACTGACGCTGGAACAAATCAGACAAATCCGCGAGGCGACGACAATCGAGCTTGAATTTTTCATACACGGGGCGATGTGCGTTGGGGCAAGCGGACAGTGCTATATGAGCTACGCAATCGGCGGGCGAAGCGGCAACCGCGGACAATGCGCACAACCGTGCAGAAGGATTTACAGCGTCAAAGACCAGCAGGGGAACATAATAGCCAAAGGCAGACACTTATTGTCAGTGAAGGATTTGAATTTATCCGAGCATCTGGAAGAGCTGATTGACGCGGGGGTTGATGCGTTCAAGATTGAAGGGCGACTGAAAGACGCCGCATACGTCGCGAATGCCGTGAGTTTTTATCGCAGGCAACTGGATGAAATCATAGCGAAAAATAAACTCAAACGCGCATCATCGGGAACAACTCGAATTGATTTTGAGCCGAATCCGGAGAAGACGTTTAATCGCGGATTTTCCGATTACGGCATTACGGGCAATAAGGCTAATCTGGGCTCAATTGATACGCCCAAATCGATAGGCGAATTTGTGGGCACGGTAACGGAAACGGGCAAGGATTACTTCGTTATCGATGGCGAAGAGGAGATGCATAACGCGGACGGACTTTGCTTTTTTGACAGACAGAAAAATTTAGCAGGGACGGTCATCAATCGGGTTGAGGGCGGGAAGATTTATCCGCAAAAGATGCAGGACATAAGCAATGGGCAAAAGATTTATCGTAATTACGATTACGAATTTTATCGCAAATCGTCGGGCCAATCGGCAGAACGCAAAATCGGGTTATCGATGGTTATGCGAGAGTCGGCTGATGGTTTGATTCTGAGCGGGACGGATGAGGATGGTAATGAGGCAAGGGTGGAAATAAGCGGAGATAAGCAGCCAGCCCTGAAAAAAGAGCAGGCAAGGCAGACGATAATTACGCAGTTAAGCAAACTCGGAAATACGATTTTTGAATGTTTAGAGGTACGAGTAGATACGCAGGATGTTTATTTTCTGCCCATATCACGATTGAACGCGGCGAAACGGGAGATGGCGGAGAAAATGCTTGAGGCAAGAGAAACGAATCGGCCTCGCGCGGCTGGTCATATCCTGAAAAATGACGTGCCCTACCCGCATAAAACTTTGGATTTCAGAGGCAACGTGCTAAACAAAAAGGCAGAGGCGTTTTACCATCGCCACGGCGTGGAGACAATCGAGCCGGCGGCGGAGTCGGGGCTGGATTTATCGGGACAGGTTGTAATGACGACAAAATACTGCCTGCGACAGGAATTGGGGTTATGCGGCGGACGAGATGCAAAAACGCATACGGAACCGATGATTTTGCTGGACGAGGACGACAGAGAATACGAAGTAAACTTCCGATGCGGCAAATGCGGTATGGAAATAATTTTTGGGCGCAAAAAACAACCCCCGACATAAAAATGTCAGGGGTTATGGATTGTTTAGGATTCGATTTTGTCGATAGTAACGCGGAGGTATTTCTGGCGGTGGCCGGTCTTCTTGTTGTAATTTTTGCGTCTGCGGAAATACTGGGACTGAATCTTCTCGCCCTTAACAACCGCTTGTTCCGCCGAGGTCTTGAATGAGGCGATAACCTTTGCGCCTGCGAGATATGGGGTGCCAATTTTGACATCCTTGCCATCGCTAACGAGCAGGACTTTGCCAAGTTCGATATTTTTCGCGTCCGGGGCGACAGCCGTAAGCTCGATATCGAGCGATTCGCCCTGTGCGACTTTATATTGTTTACCGCCTTGTTCGATTACTGCGTACATTTCAAGCACTCCGACGTTCAAATTCAAACATTCGTAAAAGCTAAGTATTATAGCAACTGCGGTATTGCAGTAAAGGGAAATTTAGTATATTTTTAGAGCAAGCGGCTTGCCAAGGTAATTAGGCAATCAGGTCATCAGGAAACCAGGACGCCCTGATACCCCGATAACCTGATTATCTGGTAACCTGAATTACACAGTGATACTTCTTTGAGGAACAAAAATATGCAGATAGCAATAATAGGCGACAGGATGATGGGCATCGAGGAGGTAGGCAGCGAACACCTTGACCGGGGGATATTCTTCGGCGACGGGGTTTATGAGGTGCTGAGAAGCTATAACGGCAAGATATTCGCGATAGACGACCATTTCACACGGTTTGCCAACAGCTTGAAGGCGATTGAGATAACGGGCGTTGACGTGGACCAAATCTGCTCGAAGGTTCTCAAGGCATTTGAGAAGGCGGGGATTGCCAACGCCAAGATTTATTTTCATATCACCCGCGGCTCAGGTATGAGAGACCATTTGCCGGCGGCGGATTTGAAGCCGAATTTCTTTTTGACTATTACGGAACTGAAGGATAACCCGAAGCTCAAAAACGAAGGCGTCGCGGTATCGACGTATCCCGATATCCGCTGGAAAAGATGCGATATAAAGTCGCTGAATTTACTGCCCAACGTCCTCGCCAAGGGCGACGCGGACAAGAAGGGTGCATGGGAGGCCGTATTTGTTGATGATAACGGTATGATTACGGAGGGGTCGTCTTCTGCATTTTTCGGGATTGTTAAAGGCAAATTGCGCACGTCGCCTCTCAAGGCCAATATTCTGCCCTCGATAACACGCAAATTCGTCGAGCTGGCAGCGAAGAACATCGGGCTTGGAATTGTCGAAAAATCGCTGACGCCCAAAGAGGCAGCAGTCGCGGATGAGCTGTTTTTGGGGGTAACGACCAAGGACATAATCCCGGTCGTTAAATTCGACGGCAAAATAACAGGCGATGGCAAACCCGGCAAATGGACGAAGGCGTTAATGGAAGAGTTCAGAAAGTTCACCGCATAAGATGACAGAGGATAGTTCAATTGAATATGCCTGCAACTGCCATTCAAATACCGCTGCTCGGCTGCGTCCATTTCTTTCAATCCCCAAGGGCCAAACACCTGCGTATTACCATCAGGCATGATAAAACTATCAGGGTTACTATCCCCCGAAGGGGCAATCTGCACCAGGCAAAGGAATTCCTGCTTTCAAAAACTTCATGGATTCAAAAACACCTGCAAAAAATAGACCAGTATGCCGATTTGCGGGCGATTGGCGATTCGAGTATTGACCTTGAAAAGGCGCGAGCCTACCTGTTCAATCGTCTCAACTACTTTGCGGAAAAGTATAACTTCTCCTACAATCGAGCGGTCTTTCGTCGTCAGAAAACAAGATGGGGAAGCTGCTCAAGTAAGAATAATATCAATTTGAATATAAAGATAGCTGCGCTGCCGGAGCGGTTGCAGGATTATGTCCTTCTGCATGAGTTAGTGCATACTAAGCATAAGAACCACGGCAGAAAATTTTGGGCGGAGATGAACAGGTTAGTAGGAGATGCCAGAAAGTTGAGAAAAGAAATGAGGAAGTACAGATTGATAGTGCGATGAAAGTTTTAGCCACAGAGTTTTTGAGCCACAGAGCACACAGAGGACACAGAGGTTATTTATTCCCGAAGGTTGATTGAGGTTTGTTTTAATCGGAATTAGTTGTCAATTATGCTGATTGATAGTATGCTGTATTGACCCGAGGAAAGGCGGGCGAAAAATGAAAACGTCAAGTGCATACAAAACCCTTGGGGATAAAGACAAGCAATTTCTGTCGGACATAGCAAAACAAGTGGCTATGCTGGTCGCCGAACCCCAAAAGATGGGTTATTTCCGAAAACAGTTATCCGAGTTTGCGGATAAATGGACAGCATACGAAGCCACGAAAGGAGCAGAACGCAAAGGAAAATGGCAACCTTCAATGGGGAGACCAAGCAATCCACTGTGGGCGATTTGGCCGCGAAATGCCGGAGCAAGCAGTTTCCCCGACTTTGGGGATATTCCACCAGTGCTTGGCGGTTATGCTATTTTAGCAGCCATTCACGATAATGTCCTGCCACACTGCCCTTTGATAGCAAAAGGAATCATGCCCAAAGAGCTTTTCAACAAAATATGGCGAGACCTTGTAACTGGTGCAAATGAGGAATGTCGTGCTTTACCAATTATTACCCCCGATAAGATAATGGTTATTCCCATAACTAAAGTTGAAAACTTTTTGCAGAATGTAACCGATGACATCAAAAGCCATTTCCCCTCAAAGAAAAGTGCAACACAAAAGCTGGTTGCAATCGCCAACCTTGCCAGCACAAAGGCAGCAGAAACTCAAATATCCCCTATAGATACCGTTGTTAACGTCTTGGATGATTGTATTGGCCGAATCCACAATTGGTTTGAATGTAAAGGTATAAGGCCGGAATACTTAATACTAAACGCGCGAAATGAAGCGATAAAGATACAGGAAAAACTAAATGGAATAGGTACTCCCGCCGGAGAACCTGACTTTGCCAAAGATCTTGAGGAAATACGTCGGCGATTATCCGATTATAAGAATGAGCAGATTAAACAACGCTTGCGGGTTATCGAACAGCGCGTCATAGATGTACTAACGTTTACTAATTATCCTAACGCAAGTCCGCCCTCTGCGCTTCTTGGCAATATGAAAGAGGAACTGGAAGGATTAAGGGCCGACTTGGTTTGCTGGACAGGGGAGAAAAATCAGGCCGATCTTGCCAGTATAAAACCCGCAGAAACAAAGCATAAAGCTACTCCTACGACAATAATTAACATAAATAAATTGGGGGTATTGGGGGACATTCAAAAAGTAGAAACATTACAGACTGGTGATAATGCCCATGCATATAGGCATATGAAGGGTAAAGAAGGTGAAAAGGGGATTCTTGAACCCAAGCCGCCAGAATTTCTTCAAAAACTTCTGTGGGTGTTGAAGCATGGAAGAAACCATTGGAAACTTATACTGTTAGCGGCAATTATCTTACTTTTTTTAGCAGCCATTACATCGTTCTTCGTCCCTTATATAAATAGTCGCATAAGGTCAGATGTCAATCCACCAACAAGAATACAAGCACTTCCACAACCTCAGAAACCCCACAGGAACAGCGTAGAGCCGACACATATATTAAAAGAACCGGTTATTAGTAAACAACAATTGATTGGAATTCCCGATTTGGTAAATGAACCGAATAAAGGCGGGCGAGATACAAACAACTCAAATAAATAGTCGTTTTCCCCCGTAATTTTGTGCCTTTTCGTGGCTATTGTTTCAGGAGTTGCTTTAATGCCCTGTAATCAGTTTTACCGGTGCCCAATAAGGGAATCTGGTCGAGTTTAATTACCCGGCGGATACTGTGCAGACCTGAGAGGCCTGCGGCGCGGATTTTATTGTTGGCTTCCTCACGTTCGAGATTACGAGAAGTAAACAAGACAAGCTCTGGCTGTTCGGCTTCGGTTGCTTCGACCGCAAGAGTCGGGCCTTTGTCCCCTTCCGATGGAAAAGCAGATTCGAGAATTGATTCGATGGCGGGCAGGGAAATCATTTCGCCGCCAAGTTTGGCAAATCTTTTGAGCCGGCCCTGGAAGGTCATCAATCCATCCTGGTCGATGCAGACGATATCGCCAGTGTTGTAGTATTGTTTGCCTTCGATTTCGACGAAAGGCGAGTTTCCTGAATAATTGAGATAACCGGAGAAAACGCTTGGGCCGCGGACGAGGAGGATGCCGGTGGCGGGCGGAGAAAGCAGCTTCAATGATTCAGGATGAAGCAGGAGGCAATCGAGCGAGGGAAGGAGTTTACCTATGGAGAAGGGTTTTGGGTCGTTTTCATTGTTGAGCGATATAACGGGGGAACATTCGGTAACGCCATAGCCCTCGAAGATTGCGGCTTTTTTGCATTTCGCGGCGAGGGCATCATAAACCTGTTTGGGACATTTTTCCGCGCCGGTCACGGCGAAACGCAGGGTATCGAGCTGCTCATGGGTTGCGATGCGGACAATGCCGCCCAGAAACGTGGGCGTGCCGACAAGAACGGTAACGCCATAAGCCTCGATGATTTTGGCGAGGGTATCGGATTCGGTAGGATTGGCGTAATAGACGGCCTGCCCGCCGATGATGATGGGGAGCACAATGGTAATGGTCAGGCCGAAGGAATGGAACGGGGGCATAAAACCGATAATGCGGTCTGTTTCGTAAATTTTGACCGTGGCAAGCACATCGCGTATGTTGGCAAGTATATTTGCGTGCGAAAGCGGGACGGCTTTGGGAAGGGTTTCGGAGCCGCTTGTGAAAAGGATGGCGGCGGTCTGGGGGACTTTGGCGTTACGCAGAGAGGCCCAGGACAAATGGGCGGTGAGCCAGGCGATTAGTTTGCGAGTCCGGGAGATTTTGCCGCTCAACTGTTCGAGAAAACAAAACCGTTCGGTAACGGCTGAGAGGTCAATACCCTGCAAAGTGATTCTGCCAACGAGGGCCGAGCTGGTGAGGATGTGTTTTACACCCACGGCGTCGAGCGAAGCGATGATATTCCTCGGGCCGGCGGTCCAGTTGACCATAACGGGGACTTTTTCGGCGAAAAGCGTCGCAAGATAGAGGATATCGGCAGTAACGGAGGCGGGCAGCATTATACCGACGCGGTCGCCTTGGAGCTGTTTGATAAGCGGGCGAAGAACAAGACAGGCGGTAATGATGTCACGGTATGATTTTGCGCCGGCAATCTGGTCGGCAATAACAATATGGTCCGGCTGACGCGCGGCCCGCATAAGGAAAATATCGGTAATAGAATCGCCGGGGGGCACCGATGCACGGGTTTGGGGGTGAGGCCTGAACCACCCTGCCGGGACCGGCTTAATGGAAATCGTCGTAAGATAGACAAACTGCCCGCAGGCGGCGAGCATAACGTCGCCGATTGTCTGCATCGCGTCGGCATCGGCCTGGCGGGAGCCGAATTCTTTTTCGAGCCAGAGGAGCAAATCGGTGCGAGCCAAACTGTCCATACCCAAATCAGCGGCGAGACGGTCGGTCTCCTTGAGGTTCGATATCCCTGTTTTTTCGGACATATACGTCATAACAATCTGCCGAGTCGCTGCGGGGATTTTCGAATAATCGGACTGCAACGTCGGGGGCGTCGGCTCAGGGACAACGCGAACGCCGCCCTTTTCCCAGAGCGTATAGGGGACATAGGTATTTGGCAGAGCATCGGCGTTATAAAAATCTTCGATGAAACGATTGAAAGTATTACGGTCCGCATTTCGAGGGAAGTCGGGCGGCTCGTAAAATTCGATTGTGATTTCCCTGCGAGGTGCAAAGAAAATAAAACTGGCGAGCAACTGCAAAATGCCTTTCAGCATAACCGGCGTCACAAACGGCTCTTTGCCCGACGCACGACTGAAGGAACTGCCCCAAAAACCGCGTGTGCGGACAAGAACGATGCGGACATCGGGACAACTTTTCAAAATCCGCTCGACGGAACTGTTTGCGCCAAGCGATTCTTTGTAACTACGACATACTCTTCCTGCCGGCCACAACAAAAGGTTTTCGCCCTGTTTAAGCCCATTAATCGTCTCATCGAGGACTTTTTCAATCTCGGTCATGGCCGAGGGGCCATATTTTTCGATACTCGGGACGGTTCGCACGCCCCACCTGTGGGCAAAGAAACCAATAAGAGGCCTCTTGACCTGATCGACGTCGCCGAAGCCGTGAGGCGAGAAACGCTTCTGAAGATATGTATAAAGGATAATGGGGTCCATAAGGGCGGGGTGATTCGGCAGAAAAACAATTCCGGCCTTTCCCTTCGCCTCGATTGCGTCGAGACCGACGAGGCGTATTCGGTAACGCAACCAAAGGAGGAACCTCGATATCAATATCATCCCATCATCAATAAGCATTTGGGTTTTTCTCCCGCAGCGATATTAAGAGCCAGCAGGCCACCGCCAACGTTAAAACCGCCGTAATGGCAAAACAATTGCTTGGCATTATATTCAGACGGGTAAAAATATAAAAGACCGCACCTGAAAGTAATATACCTATAAAGTCAGCAAAGTTCGATGAGGCAATCATTCTGCCTTTCATTTGGGGGGCGGGCCTGACCTGAACGAAACTGGTTACCGGAATACAAAATATCCCGCCTGCAATACCGAGGACAGCCAGTGCGGCTATGACGACCGGTTTGTGCGCAAACGAAGGTAAATACGGAATAGCCGTCACCGCGAACATCGCAATGGCCATTACAACGCCCGAGGGGGCCAGCACCCGATACCATTTCTCGCCTTTTGCAATCAACGGAGCGAGCAAACTGCCAATACCAACTCCCACAAGCTCAATGACAATCAGGACACTGGTCATTGTCTTGGTAAGGCCGAACTGTGTCAAGCCCAGCGGATTAATAACAAGGATTTGCAGCGAGGCGGCGAACCAGAAAAAGGCCTTGGCGAAAATAGAATTAGCGAGCAGAGAATCGGTGCAGGTTTGAGCAAGCGTGATTACCGACTCCCAAGGCCCCTGCCGGGGGAAACGAGCTTTGGGTGAAGCGGCGGGAAATTCGGGGACAAAAAAGGATATCACAAACGTGATAAAAGCGACACTTAAGCCGACTGTCGCGGCAAGAAACATACCGAGGGGAGCATCGCATACCATGCCTTTGATATCGAGGACAAGGCCTGCGCCGGCGATACCAAGCAATATCGCGATATTGACGGCCGCGGCGATAATGCCATTTGCGGTAACGACATAGGCGGGAGGATATAGTTCCGGAATGATACCATTTATCGCGGGGCTAAAGACCGCGGCCTGAAGGCCGAGGATGAATACAGTAACTAAAATAATCGCCCAGCTATTCAGATAAAACCCGATGATTCCCAGAATATACGCGACGAAGGAGACGAGCTTAACGCCAATCACCACTGAGCGTTTCGAGAAGCGGTCCGCCAGGAAACCCGCGTAAGCGGCAAAAATAATAAACGGCACCGTAAACAGAACGGTAATATAACTCTGCATACGAGCCAGGCCCCAGGCCACAGCCAGAAGCATCACGCACTGGCGGCAAAAATTGTCGTTGAGCGTGCCGACAAAATATACCCCAACCATAGCGGCGAATTTGCGACGAGTGTTTTGGGGACATGTGTCGTTGGGCGTATCCATTTCAGTCCCGCCAGAGGTTACGAGTGTCCTTGATTATGATGTATAACATCCCGATGAAGCCGAGAAAAAAACCGGCAAGAAGAAACCAGGGACTGGTCTGAAATTTTTCGTCAAGTTTATAGCCGAAGTAGCAGAACAGGATAATGACGCCGGCGAACTCAACGCCAAGCCCTGACCATTTCATAATGGTCTTCCATTTGTTGTTTTCCGACTGGCTTTCCTGCTGGGACATTTATGCGGGACTCTTACCGGCCAAATCAAGTGGATTCGATTCGCCCCCCGCCAACAAGGTCTTCAGCAGGGCAACTTTTTGTGTTTCGTGCTCCTGCTGGTCCGGGGGGTAAGCGGCGGCTGATATTTTTTTATTGATGTGTTCAATCACTCGCTCTATTCTTTCCTTTTTGATATCGGTCGAGGAAAAAGCGTCATTCGAGACAATAGTCGCGAGATTCTGCCCGATGAGAGCAAAGCCCGTGTCTATAACCACCAGCGCCTTATTGTGCTGCGGTTTGCCTGCTTCGTCGGACACATATTCGACTTCCATCATCCCCAGGCCAAGCTCGCAGAACATCGGCATATGGTCATACAGGACGCCGACCATGCCGTCGTGAGCGGGGAACACAATCGACGTGACTTTACAATCGATTATCTTGCCCGATGGGGCAACAACAACGCATTGAAAAGTATTATCCATATTCAAAGCAGGCCGATATTATTTCCCCTTGGAAAGTGTCGCCGCTTTTTGTTCGGCGTCTTCTATTGAGCCGACGTACATAAACGCCTCTTCAGGCAGCTTGTCCCATTTGCCTTCGCATATTTGTTTGCAGCTTTCGATAGTAGCGGAGCGTTCGACGTATTTGCCTTCGAGGCCGGTAAACTGCCTTGAAACAAAGAACGGCTGGGAGAAGAACCTTTCGAGTTTTCTGGCTCTGGCGACAATTGTCTGGTCCTGTTTGCTCAGTTCATCGACGCCAAGAATCGCAATAATATCCTTAAGGTCGTTATATCTCTGGAGAAATTCGAGGACCATCTGGGCGGTTTCGTAATGCTCTTTGCCTACGATATTCGGGTCGAGCAGACGCGATGTGCTTTCGAGTGGGTCAATGGCAGGGTAAATACCTTTCTGGGTGATTGCCCTGTTCAGCACGACAAAGGAATCAAGGTGCGTAAAAGCCGCAGCCGGGGCGGGGTCGGTCAGGTCGTCGGCAGGAACGTAAATCGCCTGCACCGACGTTATCGAGCCGGTCTTCGTGGAGACAATGCGCTCCTGCAATTGTCCCATCTCTGTCGCCAGGGTTGGCTGATAGCCGACCGCTGACGGGATACGACCGAGAAGCGCCGACACTTCCGAGCCGGCCTGCGAGAACCTGAATATATTATCGATGAACAGCAGCGTATCGCCTACACCGCTTTCGCAGAAATATTCCGCCATAGTCATCGCAGTAAGCGCGACTCTCAATCTCGCTCCGGGGGGTTCATTCATCTGGCCGAAGACCAGGCAGGTATGATTGAGAACGGTGTCCTCACTGCTGCCGATTTTGGTGTGCTGCATTTCGAGCCATAGGTCGTTTCCTTCCCTTGTTCTTTCGCCGACACCCGCGAAAACGGAGTAACCGCCGTGCTTGGTGGCAATTCTTGCGATAAGCTCCTGAATGATGACGGTTTTGCCGACGCCTGCGCCGCCGAAGAGACCGGTTTTACCGCCGCGGACAAACGGGCAGAGCAAATCTATAACTTTGATTCCAGTTTCGAACATTTCCGTTTTGGCAGAAAGGTCGATGAGCTTTGGCGGGTCCCTGTGAATCGGTTTTGTCATTGAAACCTGTATAGGACCACGCTGGTCGATTGGTTCACCGAGCAGGTTAAAGACCCTGCCGAGCGTTTCTTTGCCGACGGGAACCATCAGGGGCGAACCTGTATCGATGATTTCCATACCGCGTTTGAGACCCATCGTGCTACCGAGCGATATGGCGCGAACGCGGCCGCCGCCGAGATGCTGCTGGACCTCGCCGTAGAGCTTAGTGCGTCCTTTGCCGAAATCGCCGGGTATCATAACCGCGTTGTAAACAGCCGGTATTTGTTCCGATTCAAACTTAGCGTCAAAGACGCTGCCTATTACCTGAATTATAGTTCCTTTATTCACGCCAGATCTCCTGTACCACCAATAATATCGAGTAATTCTCCGGTTATCTGCGTTTGTCTCGCACGGTTATATTCCGTCGTTAAATCCTTAATCATCTGGTCTGCGTTTTCGGTTGCGTTCTTCATGGCGACCATTCTCGCAAAGTGTTCGCTCAGAGCGGCATCCATAAAGCATGCCGATATCCACGCGGACACAATCATTTTGGCGAGCGATTCGACGCTTTTATATATAGGCGGCGAAAAATAGAAATCATCGAAGGACAACTTCCAGGGCCAAATAGGCGTGGACCTCGTCGCAAGTTCCGCAATCAAATCCGTCAGGGGCAAAATCGTCAGCGACTGTGGCTGCTGGCTTGAGGCGGAATGGTAATGCATATACACCATCGAAAACTGTTCGAGGTCGCCCCTGATATACTGCTCGATAAAATCATCCGCTATTTCCTCGATTTGGAAGTATGTGGGCATCTCGTCAAGGGAGGTATAAACTTTTTTTGGAGTAACGCCATAATGACTGAGTGAATTTAGCAGCCGGCTTTCGGGCAGGTAAATATCGAGCTGCTTACCAGCGGCCTGGGCCATTTTCAAATGGACCGCGAGAAGTTTGAAAACCTCGGAGTTATAAGAGCCGCACAAACCCCTTGTTGAGCCGACGGCAAGAACCACCCGCCTTGAGCCGACCCTTGCAGCCAGCAGGGGGTGCGTCAGCGCAGCCTCGCCGGTCGCCATAAGATAGCCGGCCCTGGCCAGAGCGTTATGATAATCACTCTCGGCCTGCCACAGGCGATTATACGACTTGAACTTGGCGGTGGATATCATCTCCATCGTCCTTGTTATACGGCAGATATTCTGTGCCGCTTTTTTTCTCTGAAGTATTTGTCTTATGGCAGCCATTGTTCAGCGTATCTTTACTTGCGTGCTTCCTTAAATTTCTTGATAGCCGCGGTAATATTTGCCGCCAGCTCATCGCTTAATTTGCCGGTCGTATTAATTTCAGTTATATAAGCCGGATACTCCTGTGCGAACCATTTTATGAGCGGAACGCCGAATTCACCGACCTTGTTAACGGGGATATCGTCAAGAAGTCCCGTTGAGCCGGCGAAAATAGTTATGACCTGTTCGCCAACGGTCATCGGGGTAAATTGCGGCTGTTTGAGCAATTCGACCATTCGGGCACCCCTGTCGAGCTGTGCCTGCGCCGTCGCGTCAAGCTCTGTTCCAAGCCGGGCAAAATTGAGCAACTCGTTATATGACGCCAGGTCAAGACGGAGCTTGGCGGCGACGCGTTTCATCGCGGCGACCTGCGCGTTTCCGCCTACCCGGCTGACGCTTATGCCGACGTCAATGGCGGGTCTGATACCGGCGTGGAAAAGGTCTTTCTGTAAATAAATCTGGCCGTCGGTAATTGAAATAACGTTGGTGGGAATATACGCGGAGACCTGGCCTTCGAGCGTTTCGACTACGGGCAGCGCGGTAAGCGAGCCGCCGCCAAGAGCTTCGGAAAGCTTTACGCTGCGTTCAAGCAACCGGCTGTGCAGGTAAAATATGTCGCCCGGGTATGCTTCTCGTCCCGGAGGACGCCGAAGCAGCAAGCTCAACTGGCGATATGCCACCGCGTGCTTGCTGAGGTCGTCGTAAATGCAAAGCGTGTCGCGGTGCTGCTCATACATAAAATATTCCGCGATTGCGCAGCCGGCATAAGGAGCTATATATTGCATAGGTGCGCTGTCGGCGGCAGCGGCGGCGACAACAATCGTATATTCCATCGCACCGAAACGCCTGAGCGTATCGACTATTTCAGCGATAGTGGATTCCTTCTGCCCGATGGCGACATAAACGCAAATTACGTTTTGCCCCTTTTGGTTGATTATCGTGTCAACGGCGATAGCGGTTTTACCCGTCTTGCGGTCGCCGATGATAAGCTCTCTTTGCCCCCTTCCGATGGGTATCATAGAATCAATGCTTTTTATGCCCGTCTGCAGCGGCTGTTTGACCGGCTGTCTCTCGGAGATATTCGGGGCTTCGGATTCGATAAATCTTCTGGATGCGGATGTTATGGGCGATTTGCCGTCAATCGGCTCGCAAAGCGGGTTTACGATTCTGCCGATAAGCTCAGGCCCGACCGGCACCGAAAGAACCTGGCCCGTCCCATAGACATCGGAACCTTCCTTGACGGCCGTATAGTCGCCGTAGATGACGGCTCCTATGGAGTCCTCTTCGAGATTGAACACCTCGCCGCGAACATCATTTTCGAAGCGAAGCATCTCGCTGGACATAGCGTTGTCCAGGCCGTAGATACGCGCGATGCCGTCGCCTACCTCGACAACCCTGCCCACGGAGGAGACGTCGAGCTTGTTTTTATAGCGGGTTATTTCCTGCTTCAGAATACTGCTGATTTCACTGATATTGGACTTCATCTTTTATCCTTATCTGTTTACAACTGTCCATTATCGTATGCACGGCACGGTAAAGCCGGGCTTTTATCGAATTATCGATAACACTTTCGCCGTATCTTATGACCGCCCCGCCCATAATGGCGGGTTTGACCTTCAATTTAAGCTGAACCTGCTTGCCCATCGCATTCGAAATGGCCTGCGTAACACCGGCCAGCTCATCAGGATTGATATTTTCGTGAAGCGTCAACTCGACAATGCTGATACCATGATGAGCATCCCATAATTCGCCGAAACTGGTTATCATTTGCGGCAGGTACATCGTCCTGTTGTGCCTGTCAACTGTAAGCAGGAAATTCAGAGCCAGGTCGCTTATTTGCCCGGCGAACATTTTGTTCAGCAGCGACTGCTTGTATTCGTCTGTAAACTGCGGCGACGACATAATGTGCAGAAACTCCTTTTCCTGCCCGATAAGCGTCTCGAGCATCGTCAGCTCGTCTTTGACCTCTTCGACAATCCCGAACTCCGCTGCAAGGTCATACAACGCCTTCGAGTAGAGGTTACCAACATGCAGCCCGATATCCGTTCCCGTCATCGCGCACCACCCGTCTGTTCGCGTTTGAGCTTTTCTATGGATTCATAGAGAAGCCGGAGATTGTCCTCATGAGTAACCGCCCTGCCGACAATTTCGCCGCTGAGCGCAAGCAGCATATCCTCGGCCTCCTGCCACATTTGCTGCGACGCGGCAATTCTGGAGTATTCAATGTCCGCCTGCGCCCTGCGTTTCATCTGGGCAACTTCGTTGCCGGCTTTGCTGACCATCTCCTTTTCCAATAATTGCGCCTGCGCAGTTAGCTTGTTTACTATTTCGATGCCCTGCTGTTTGTACTGGTCGAGCAAATCCTCGGCGTTTTTGCGCGACGTGTCCGCTGCGTCTATTTGCTGCTTTATATAGTCCTGACGGGCCTGGAGCTGTTTGACCAGCGGCTTCCACGCCACTTTGGTCAGGATTACAAGGAGCAGCACAAAGGCAATCAGAGTCCATAACGAATCGGCAAACGTGCCACTGAAGATGCTTTGCTCCTCGGTCGCCGCCTCGCCGCCTGCCGCCAATGCGCACGCACCCGCTGAAAGCACCAGCAATACAATTACTGTTGTTTTAAATTTGAACATTTATCTGCCCTCTTACCTTAACCCTTCATCCAGAAGATTGCCAAAAAGCCGATGACTAAGGCAAACAGGGTAACGCCCTCGATGAGCGCAGCCGCGATAATCATCGCCGAAACGATTCTTCCGCCAATCTGGGGCTGTCGCGCAATTGCCTCGGTCGATTTGCCGCCGATGAAACCGATACCTATACCTGCGCCGAGAATCGCCAGGCCACAGCCGACGACGGCACCGAGTATCGCCAGACCATTGCCGACTCCTGCCTCGGCCGCCAACACACTTCCTGCTAATTCTGTCATTTGTTCAAAACCTCCAAAAGCTTTTAATGTTCTGATTCCAAAGCCAAGCTTATAAATAACGCTGAAAGCAAAGTGAAAATATACGCCTGTATGAAAGCAATAAGCAACTCAAGACACGACATAGCAATTATCGCTCCTACCGAACCCGCCGCGATGAACCAGTTTTTGAAAACCAATATGAGGCCGACAAAGGTCGCCAGTACTATGTGGCCCGCGAGCATATTCGCGAACAGACGAACAGCAAGGGCGAAAGGCCTTACCAGCGCGCTTAATATCTCCAGAACGTAAATTAAAGGCAGTATAGGCCACGGCACTTTCGGCGCGAGCATCGAGAGATATTTTAACAGCCCGTATTCCTTTATCCCGACGACGTGAGTAATAACAAATGTTACCATCGCCAAGGTGCCCGTAACCCAGATGTTGGCTGTGGCGCCGCCGCCTAACCGCTCCTCTCTTCCCGTTATGAGATAATAAGCCGATTCAGTAGGTACCAATCCGAGCAGATTCATCGTCAAAATGAAGAAAAATATCGTCCACACAAAAAAGATAAACCTGTCTGTGTTGTGCCCGAGGATTGGCCGGGCGACCTCATCACGGAGATAAACGCATAAACTTTCGACGAAGTTTTGCCACCCGCGAGGCGTTAAGCTTCTCCTGCTTATCCCAAGAGGGATTATTATCAGCAAAACAACCGCGGCAACCGTAATCATAAGCATATGATTACTGAACACTACTTCGTAACCACCAATGGAAAAACGGAACAACGGCGCAGCTATCACCGGCCTCAGCGGGTTCAACTCAGCTAACACAACGCTATTTAGTATCTGGCATCCCAATGTTGTCGCCCTTTATCGGTCCTTCATTATATGTTCGGCAAAATGAAGGCGGATTCGCCAATGAATTTCCCGTCAAAAAGGGGTGTTGACCGATATGAACCGTGTAAGTTATGATATGGCGTATATATCGAGAACCAGGTGTGTACCTGTATTAATGCGCCGGATTTGAAAGGAGCCGTAAATGTGCAATTCGTGCGGATGCAAATCAGGAATGAAAAAGAGCATCAAGAAGATCAAAAAAAGCAAGGGCAAGAAAAAGAAATAACAACCTGACTTCTTTTCGCCTGTCCGTTTGTATTCTCCCGTTCCCGCTAACCTACTGAAGTATGCGGTCAAGGGTAGTATCATCAATGGTCGTCTTTGGCTCAAAATAGTCAGAGTTCATATACCGCAACAAACTATGCAATAACTGCCTCGCTTCGGGTTTATCCTGTATCGCAGGCAGATTTATTGAACAGACAAGCAGTTTCCCCTTGCCCATTTTAACTTCAAAGACATTCCCAAGTTTCTTCGCACGTTCGAGGTTGTCGATGACCTGAACAATAGGCCTGTAGCCGGCGGGCATAGCGTCGAGAATCATCGTGCGGGAATTTTGCAGCAGATTGAACCACTGCCAGTTGGAGTGGAACTCCGTGGGGAAATCAGCAAACGCCGGATGATTCGGGTCGCAAAGGATACCCAGTGTTCCCGGCGCGATGGGTTTTTTCTTTTCCTCGGCCAGCTTTTTGAACATTCCGTAATTCCAGAAATCTGGGGCAAACATACCAGGAAGCGAATTGTTAAGATCGTTCGGCTCTGGCATAAGCAGGACGCTCTTACCGGCATTCAACGCCTCTCTCGCCGCATTATCATATTTTCTGCTTATGATTACGCTCCCTGCGGATGTATCGACCTTATCAGGATATACCCAGATATTATATGTATTTAAAGTAGTAGGTATAATCGCAAATGTAAGTGTGAGTTTTGCCGGTGAAGCAACGTCCTTAAGCGGAACATTGATGTCCCCGAATGACGCAAGCGTCTCCTGAGATATATTTTGTGCAGATAATCGTCCGGAAGCAATCATTTTTCTCTGATTGTTTTTTAGAGTCCAAACACCCAAGGTATTGTTGATATCAGATGGGCCATAGTGAGCAACCTGTGCTTTGGCTTTAAATGTTTCGCTGGTTGTCCATGTGTATTTACTCATACAGACAAGCGGCACGGTCTCGGAACAAAATTGTCGCCACTGGGCCGGCTCGATGAGGTTCTTGGAATCCATAAAGGCATCGAGTATCCCAACAAGTGCTGTCCCCTGCCCGGGGAAATCCTGCAAATCGAGGAGCTGGAAACCCCCGAAACCGCGAGTTCGCAAAGCCGCTTCGATATCCTCACGGTAACACAGCACTGCCAGTGCCCCAGACGCACGGAAGAATTCTTCTGCCTGGTCAAACATTCCGTTTTGCTTGAGACGTTCACTAAATATCTCGAGATTCTTCGCCCGCACAACGCCGGTGTACTTTTCGATTTCACGGTAGTCGGGATATATTTGATATTGGCCTATTTCGGTAGAAATAACAGGCACGGTAATGCCTTTGATTTCGCGAGCGTAATCTTTATCTGTCCCCGGCGGGCCGACCTGAATATGTCCCAAAGGAGTATCAACCGCTGCGTATGAACCGCGGATTTTCTGCCAGCGAACCTGCCAGCTCACCCAGAAATCGTCGTTGGGGTCAACCATACCAAACCAGTTGTTGGTGCCCTGGGCATAGAGATGACGCGGGTCGAGCAGACGAAAATCCCTGATGAAAGGCGCCATAACTTCCTGTTTGCCGCCCAGCTCATTTCCGAGGGTAAGCATCACAAATGACGGATGATTGCCAAAGGTTTTAAGAAGTCGTTCGCCTTCCACTCGGCAGAAGTTATCGTGGTTTGGCTCGCCGAAGTTGGCCCAGTTTGGCAATTCCGGTTGAAGATAAATGCCCGCCTGGTCCGCGGCCTCGAATGCCGCCTCGGGCGGACACCAGGTGTGAAAACGATAATGATTTATGCCGTATGATTTTGCGATATTGAAAACCTTCAGCCAGCCATCAACAGTCATGGGCGGATAACCCGTGAGCGGGAAAACACAGGCATCGTGTTTGCCGCGAAGGAATGTTGTCCTCCCGTTGATATTGAATTGTGTCCCCTTTGCCTTGAATTGTCGCAGTCCGAAAACAACCTCTCTGTTATCGGCATATTTCTTTCCTGCCGACGAAGTATCAAGAGAAACGGCAATCCTGTAAAGCACAGGAGAAAATTCATCCCAACATTGCGAGTTATCGCCGAGCGAATAGTTGACTTCAACTACCGCCGGCTTGTCGCCTGCCGGAAAATGAATCGAAACGGGCTGGCCCTGCGGCGTCCCGTCTGTTTTCGATGCTTTAAGCGTCAATGTTGAATTGGCCGGCAGCCCCGTAGTGTTGATTATACTGACGCGAGTTTTGACTGTTTTTGCGGCAACATCCGGATAAACCTGAATGTCGTCGATATAGACAGGGTCGGTAGCAATAAGTCCGATTTTGCCGATGACGCCATTCCAGTTGGTTTGCGTCTGGTCGCTAATCTGGTGAGGGTCACCGATGGGCGGGTATTCGGAATTATTGATTCGCAGCGTTAACTGATGCCTGCCCGGTGTCAAAAGGCCAAGCGAATAAATATGAGGAGCGACGAGCGAATTCTGCGAGCCGAGGCCGTTGGCATCAACCCAAAGCCGGCTGTTCTTTGTGCGTTCGAGAAATAATGTTACATGTTTGTTTGACCATTCAGCCGGAATGTTTATATCCTGCTGATACCAGGCGGAGCCAACGAATGGATATAAACGCGTTAGCCGGCTTGTTTCGCGGGCGTTGTTAAGAGTTCCCTTGCGATTTTCATCGGTGGTGCCTGGAAGTTGAATGGTGTCGTCGAGAGTTTTCTCGAACCACTTTTCATTTACGCCAGCGTTGTTCATATCGAGAGCAAACCGCCACTGGCCCGTAAGATTAACCATGTTGTCTCCGGCAAAAGCGGTGGCAGAACAAATCACGAGTATCGATACAACGATTACATTTGCTGTTCTCATAACTCTTCCTTTTATTGGCTGACCGTGAGATTATAAATTTGGTTTGCCTCGGTTTTGAAAGCCACGACATTGGCTTCGGGTCTGGTTATCTCAACGGCTTTCCCCTTTAAGGTGACATTTATCGGCGCTGTCGTGCGAACGCGAACCGTGTTGCCATTTAACGATTTTATAGTTGCGCTGTCCAGGAGACCACCCTTCCACGCAATATCTACCTCGAACCCGCCTCTGGCCCTTAATCCTTTTACTGAGCCGGTTGGCCAGGCCTTAGGCAGCGCAGGCAGCATTTCTATTTCACCATTTATGCTCTGGAGAAGCATTTCCGCTATACCGGAGGTTCCGCCGAAGTTGCCGTCAATCTGGAATGGCGGACAGGAGTCGAACATGTTCGGATATGTGCGGTCAGGGGTAATCAGCATACGTAAAAGTTTATAAGCGTGCTCAGCGTCGTGGAGTCGTGCCCAGAGATTCAAACGCCAGCCGAGTCCCCAGCCGGTGGCATCATCGCCGCGTATCTCAAGCGATTTGCGTGCCGCCGCGGCAAGCTGGGGTGTCTTGCGCAGTGAAATCTGGTCACTGGGGAAAAGCCCGTAAAGATGCGATACGTGACGGTGATGAATTTCAGGCGCCTGTAAGTCCCAGTCATCGAGCCATTCCTGAAGCTGCCCCGCTTTGCCGATTTGTAACGGCGCAAGATGGGCGCGTGCGACAGCAAGACGTTCGCGAAAATCTTTGTCAACGCCGAGTATTTCCGATGCGTTTATGCAGTTGGAAAACAGGTCACGCAGAATCTCCATATCCATAGTCGGGCCAGCGCAAATGCTGACATTGCTGTATGGATGAACGTTCTCAGGAGACAGCGACGGGCAGGTGACAAGCCAGTGATGATTCGGCTCCTCAACGAGTGTATCGAGGAAGAACTGGGCCGCACCTTTCATCACGGGATACGTTTTTGCAAGAAATGCCTTGTCGCAGCTAAACTGGTAATGTTCCCAGATGTGCTGGCAAAGCCACGCCCCGGCTGTAGGCCAAAAGCCCCACAAGGGGCCATCGTCCGGCGCGGTAGCTCGCCATAAATCGGTGTTATGATTACACACCCAGCCATTCGCGTCCCAGCATACTTTCGCAGTGTGAGCGCCGGTTTCGTTCAAGTCCCTTATCATCGCTATAAGCGGCTCTACACACTCAGAGATATTTGTCGTTTCAACATGCCAGTAGTTCATCTCGGTATTGATATTAACCGTATATTTACAGCCCCAGGGCGGATTGGTGCTTTCATTCCACAATCCCTGCAGATTCGCCGGCTGGCCGCCGGGACGAGAGCAGCAGATAAGCAGATATCGCCCGAATTGAAAATATAACGCCGCAAGCTGCGGGTCATTGGCCGAAGCAAAGTTTTTTATTCGCTCGTTGGTTGGAAGTTTTGAAGCTTCAGTGGTGCCGAGGTCTAACTTTACCCGGCTAAACAGCCGCTGGTGTTCAGCTATATGGTCTTTGCGAATGACTTCAAAAGTTCTTTTTGTTGCATCACTGATATGTTTTTTTGTAATAACGTCCGGGTCGCCAGTGACATCCTTGAAACTTTTATAACTCGTGGCCGCATCGACCAGCAGCGTCGCGGAATCCGCTCCTGTAACGGAAACCTGGTTCTGGTCGCTGCTGATTTGCCCGCCAGTGGCAATCACCTTCAAAAGGGCTTGAAACTTCAACGCCCCCTTTATGCCAGCCGACTGAGGGTTGACGCCTCGCATCACTACCGTATCCGACGATTCTACCATTATGGCTGCTTTCTGCGGTGTGCGCATCGTTGCGGCAAAAGAAATTTTTCCCGGCTTGTCCACTGTCAGGCGAATAACAATTACCTGGTCAACCGGGCTGGAAAATACTTCGCGTGTGAAATTCACATCGCCGGCACTGAAATCCACACGGGCAATAGCGGTATCAAGGTCAAGCTGCCGGCGGTAATTCGCGGCCCCTTCGATATTAGCAAACGTAAGATACAAATCACCTACCGTCTGGTACGGCATCTGCGTTATCGGCCTGCCCATCATTTTCTCGCCGATGAGTTTGTTGGCCTGGTTAAAGTCGCCCGCGAAAATCAGCCGGCGTGCCTCGGGCAACACAGCGAGGGCATTGGGATTAGTTGGGTCGTATGGCCCGCCCGCGGAAAGAGTATCCTCATTAAGCTGGATGCGCTCCTTATCAATCCCGCCAAAGACCATTGCGCCGAGCCGGCCATTGCCGATGGGCAGGGCCTCAACCCATTGTTTCGCCGGCTGTGCGTACCACAGCGTCAAATCCTGCGGGGAATCTGCCAAACAGACAGACACAATCGAAACCAAAAAGAATAACACCGGGATACTCACCAAAATCCGCCTTTGCATTCTCATTTTAATGTTCCCCTGTTCCAGTCAATTATCCCTGAATTTTTCTATTTGTGCCCGTGAAGTTTGCGGTACTCCAGCGGCGAGATTCCAATTTTCTCCTTGAAGTACCGGGCAATATGATTGGTATTATCATATCCCAGACCTAACGCAATATCCGATATCGACAAATCCGTCTCAATCAGCATCTGGCTGATAAGGTCTATCCGCACTCGCTTAATCTCGTCATAAACCGAACGTCCCAGCGTCTTCATAAACTTGTCGTGCAGGTTACGCCGGGAAACACTCAGATTTTTTATGACGTCATCCACCTGTATAAGACGTTTGGCGTTATGATGAATAAAATTCAACGCCTGGCTGACTAATTTATCCTCTACCGCCACGATATTGGTTGACTGCCTCATCACCACCCTGTTCGGGGGAATAATCACCATCTGAGGCGGCATCTTTTCTCCCGCCATCATCCTGTCAAGAAGTTCGCTGGCATGGAAACCGGCCTTCTCGACATCCAGGGCAACACTCGACAATGGCGGGTTGGAAATATCACATACCTGGTCGTCGTTATCTACGCCGATAATAGCCACCTCGTAAGGCACGTCGAGCTTCGCATTGGCACAGGCCTCGGTAATATGCTGCCCCCGGTCATCATTGCACGCCATAATACCTACCGGTTTTGGCAGCCCGCGCAGCCATTCCGCAAGAATCGCCTCCTCCCTGTACCATAAACGGTTCGCGCGGGATTTGGGCTGTTTATAAATACTCGTCTGAAAGCCCGCCTCTGATATGCGTGCGCCGAAATTCGCGCCTCGCTGGCAGGACCAGTACATATCATCAAAACCACAGTACCCAAAATTACGGAATCCTCGCTCAAGGAGGTGCTCCGCGGCCATTCTGCCTACCGCACGATTATCAGTTACTATATTGTTCCGCTGCGCCGCGGGCGGCTCCATGGCTACAGCCACAAATAATGGAATGTCCCATCTTGCCAGCTCTTCGATATCTCTCGTATCACGCGATATTATGCCCTGGGGCCCCCACTTTTTCAGGTGCTCTAATTCGGCTCGTTCGCTGCCTCGCGCAACATAAAACAGGTCCTGCCTATAGAACACCCACGGAAATACCCACGGCCCGTGCAGCCGCGAATACCTCATAATCCCGCGAACCAAATCCCTGCCGAATGCACGAGAGCTTTCAATCATCAACGCAACTCTTTTTAGATTCTTCACACCCGTATTATATGCCTAAAATGGTGGATGTTAAGCAAAAAATGGCGTTCTTTTTTTGCCCCGCCTGATGCAAAATATAATGTGTTGTTGTGTAAAAAGCTGTTTACGTCTGTTAAAACGCAAAGGGATTGAGCTTTTCTCTGTGTGCTCTGTGCCTTTCCTGCCCCTGTAAACAGTCGGCAGGGGGTGTATTTGTGACAAATTTAGGATTATTATGAGTAAATGCAGCGGGCTTGTCCACCGTAGCTTTAGCGAAGGTGGATTTACATTAGTCGAATTGTTAGTTGTTATCTCCATCATCGCTCTGTTGATGGCAGTGTTGTTGCCTGCGCTGGGCAAGGCGAGAGAACAGGCCAAAATGATCGCCTGCCTTGCAAATCTTAAGCAATGGGGTGTTGTCGCCTATACATACGCTGAAGACAACGGCGGCAATTTATGGAGTGGCGGCGCCAATCAGTATGCCATTAGTAATAATCAAATTGGGTTCTGGTGGATAGCTCAACTCAAAGAAAAAGACCAGGACTGGAAACAAAACAAAATCTGGTTTTGTCCATCAGCCAAAAAACCAATGATTAATGAGGACGGTACAAATACAGGCGCAGTTTCTCATTTTAGCGCCTGGGGTATCGAAAGCCAAGCGTCCCTTGCAACTTCTCTGACAAATCTGGCGCTACCGCAATTAAATAAAAACGGAATATCAGGCAGTTACGGCATAAACGGTTATTGCCTAAACATGAATGGCAGCTCATTGAGTTCAGGTAGCCAAAACTGGAAAACCATAAATGTAAAAGGCGGAGAGGCTATCCCTCTTTTTCTGGAAGCATTGAGATATGACACATGGCCCATCGATACAGAAGGACCTGCGCCAGACGCATATACAGCAGTATGGGGCTCAAACGAGATGGCCAGGGTTGCCATTAACAGGCACAGGGGATACACTGATGTTCTTTTTATGGACGGCCACGTGAGAAAAGTGGGAGTAAAGGAGTTGTGGACTTTAAAGTGGCACCGGACTTTCAATACAAATGGAATATGGACAAAGGCCGGCGGCGTAAAACCATCCTCCTGGCCGGCATGGATAAGCGGTTATCCGGATTATTGAAATACAGTCCGCGTGACCTAATAAACCTTTGTGTCTTGGTGTCTTCGTGGCGAATTAGGATTATGGCAATTTAGGGTTATTATGAGCAACCGTGGCGAACCTGGGTTTACATTAGTAGAACTGTTAGTTGTTATCTCCATCATCGCTCTGCTGATGGCCATATTGATTCCTGCGCTGAGCCGAGCCAGAGAACAGGGAAAACGGGCTGTTTGTTTTAATTATCAGAGGCAATTGGCCACCGCATGGATGATGTACGCGGATGATAACGCCGACAAAATCGTCAACGGCGACGTGGAAGAATACGGACAATGGAATGAACCACCATGCACTGGATTTGGCGGAGAATGTGCGCTGGGTGGATTCCATTACAACGAGAAACCCTGGGTTTTAAAGGATTGGGGACCTCCGCCTTGTTGGCCGGCAGGGACTGTACTTACTGTGGAACAAAAAAAATCCCAGGTATCAAAGGGGGCATTATTCAGGTTTATCAAAGATATAAAGGTATTAAAATGCCCGAGGGGTAATGCCGACGAGGTGAGAACTTACTCTTTTGTTGACAGTATGAACGTTATAAACACTAACGTGATGAACGTTGGCGCCGGCGCAATTGTGATTAAGAACCGCGTGCAGATTCGAAAACCGTTCGAACGATTCGTTTTTATTGAGAATGGTGGCTCGTTATCAGGATCTGGAGGATCATGGGGCGGCTGGACGGCCTATGTAAATACAGACGAATGGTGGGACCTGCCGTCTTTAAGGCACGGCGATGGAACGACATTTTCTTTTGCGGATGGCCACACCGAATACCGCAAATGGCTCGATCCGACAACTTTAGATGATATCAAAAAAGACATCACAGGCCAGCTACGTCCTAACAACCAGGACATTCGCTGGACCCAGGTGGGTGTCTGGGGTTCAGATGTTGCAGGAAAAGGAACAGGTAAATAAGATATGAGCATCTTTAGGGCAAATCGCTTGAAACTCAAATTTCAGGTTCAACGATACCGCATATTACATAAGAACTTTTAATAGTCCATTTTATTTGTTTTTTCTTGACATCTCATGTTATCTTCCTTTATATTTCGCCCTTGTTCCGTGACAAAACTGATGACACCTGACAGTTAGGCAGGGAATAACGAAAAATGTACGCACCCAAATCACCGCGATTGATTCTAATCCCGCTAAAACCGGGGACGAGGATGTCCCTCGACCCATTTTTCAAAGCGCTACAAACCTATTTTATCCAGTCAAAAAGGAGAACAATCATGAAAACACACCATATTATTTTGCTAATAGTCTTAACTATCTCAACATCACTATGGGGGGCTGAATATATCGCTACTCCTGCCACTTACCATAACTACCAAAGAAATGCCCTGTCCGGCGACACAATCATAATGGAACCGAATATATATCACGGAGAATGGTATCAGCCACTTGATGGTCCCCAATACTGGGTGCCGGTCATTGACCCAAACGGGAGGAACATCGTTTACAAGAAAGACCCGAATTCTTCAGGCGAAGTAATTCTCTCCGGGTTAAAACCTCCTCTAGATCCTCCTATACCTCCATATCACATTAACTATTTTAGGCCCCCCTGCCAGATAACAAATGGTGAAGGAACCGGCTGTCAAGTTATCGGCTTGACAATTCGTTGCGGCGTAGCCCCTGACGAGCTTCCTCTTAATCCTTACGGGTACTTTGAGGATTTCTGCGACGATTATGGATGGATGGGTATTGAATGCGAAAATTCAAGCCCATTAATTAAGGATTGCAACCTGGTCGATTTTCCTGAATACCTCGCCCAATTTCGTGGCTGCAAAATATCTATAAATAACACGAACGGCAGATTAGTCGTTCAATCCTGTCGGTTCATCGACATTAACGATGGCGGTATTAGTATGACCGGCAATGTGACTGTCCAAATAAATAGTTGCACACTCTCCTGTATCAACACCGCATACTGCGGTATTTCTGCCGCTTATACTGGTTCAGGTAGCATTGCAGAAATAAATAACTGCGCGATTTCCAACTTTGGACGAGGAGGGATTAATGTTGGTTTGGCAGAGACCACGATAAGCGATTGCAATATAATAAACAATAATGGATACGATATTGGAGGCATTTTCTGCAGTGGCGATTCGTTGATTGTAAGCAGATGCAACGTAATCGGTAATACGGCAGACATAGAGGGCGGCGGCATATATTCCGCTTGTACAGCCACAATAATCGAGGACTGCAACATTACAGGCAACACAGCCGCCGGCGGCGGCGGAATCGAGTGCGGCAGCTCCAGAAGCACCTTAATTAAAAATTGCAGGATAGAAAACAACATAGCATATCAATACGGTGGTGGCATCGATGGCGAAACAGATATCAACATCGATCATTGCATAATCCGGGACAATGAGGCCACCTGGTATGCAGGAGGCGTCTTCGCTTATGACGCCAATATCATCAATTGCGTAATAAACAAAAACAGAACCGGCGGAGACGGCGGAGGTATATATATTAGCACTATGTGGGATACTTCTTGTTTGTATAATTGCACAATAAGGGACAACGAGGCAAACGGACTCGGCGGCGGCGCATATTTAGAAAACGGGCCGATAAATCTCACAAATTGTATCTTCTGGGGAAATGCCGACACCGAAGGATATCCAAGATATAATCAAATCTTCACCTCGTATCCAAACTACATTAATCTGCGAAACTGTGATATACAAAACACCAGCGTCATCGGTAATTACGTCTTTGACGACGACATAATATATCCTGATGCCAATACAATCGGCAAAAATATCGGCGGCAATATAGATAATGACCCCTGTTTTGCAGATGATTACCATCTCAGCGTCGGTTCACCGTGTATCAACGCCGGCTACAACAGTGTCGTTTCGTGGGCTTATGATATCGACGGCGGGACCAGAATTTTAAACTCTATCGTAGATATCGGGGCCGATGAATACTGCCTAAATCCTGCTGACTACAACAAAGATGGATTTGTGAATTTCGTTGACTTTACATTTTTCGGCAGCGCCTGGCGAACTCAAAATCCGAATATATCGCTTGACGAGGACAACGACGTCGATATTTATGACCTGAACATTTTCTGTGAGAACTGGTTGCAACAATCTTACTGCAATTGAGATTTGATAACAATTCAACTTTATAGGCAGGGCGGGCATAGGCCCGCCCTGCTTAATCATTTTATTACCTGTGCCCTCTCTATTATTTGCTTTGGACGACAACGCCCGCGGGGGTCAGGCCATCGCTGTCAGCGATTAAACGAATGTCGCCTGGTTGCCCTTCTTTAGTCCGCAGAATCAGCATTGCCTTGCCGAAGAACAGCTTCCTGTAATCCGCCTGGAACGGCTCATAAGAAAGAGGATTGCCATTATCGACTCCCGCAATTTCAGCGGGGCCATCGACTTTGAACTTAATCAGATTATCCGCCAGCGGGCACAAAGTATCATTGGCATCGAGGGCCTCAACGAGGATGTAGCAGAGGTCATCGCCGGTTGCAGACAACTCTTTTCTATCCGGCGTAAGACGAATTTTCGCCGGCTCGCCCGCCGTGCGCATAACTTCCTGACCTACCTCCGAGCCATCCTTATAAGCAACCGCCTTCAACTCGCCCGGCTCGTAATTTACATCGTTGAAACAAAGGCGGTATTTATCTATTGAACCGTAGTAAGACGGCCCCGCTTCTTTCGCCTTGGTCTGTTTGCCCAAGGATTTGCCGTTAAGGAACAGCTCAACTGTGTCGCCGTTGGTATAAACATACACGGGGACATTTTGCCCGATTCTGTCTGGCCAGTTCCAATGAGGCAGTATATGCACCGTGGCAACATCGGGCCGCCAGTGGCTGCGGTAGAGATAAAAGCGGTCTTTGGGTATGCCCGCGAGGTCAACAATGCCGAAATACGAGCTTCGCGCCTGCCTGCTGTAAGGCGTCGGCTCGCCAAGATAGTCGAAACCCGTCCAGACGAACTCACCCGCGACAAACTTGTCCTTTTCCATCAAAGCAAACTCGCGGTCCGGGATATCAGACCAGTTCGCGGCATTGCGGTCGTATGAATCGACCTGGAACTCCTTGGAGTATTGAGTTTTGGAACCCCGCAAAGGCAACTCGTAAAAGCCTCGTGTGCTAAGCGCGGAAGCCGACTCGCTGTAAACGATGGGCTTGTCAGGATAACTTTGTCTATACTGCGCATATTTGCGCTGATAGTTCCAGCCCGCCACATCCAGCGCATCCAACATTTTCTTCTGTGCAACGACCGGCATATGGCAGGCCATACCAATCGGACGCGTGGCATCATATTTGCGGAAAAAATCGCTCATAAATTTCACCCGCTCCGATGAAACGCCCTCTTTATTGCCGGGCTGCGGGTCTATCTCATTGCCGATTGACCAGACGACAACGCTTGGGTGATTGCGGTCGCGCATAACAAAATTGCGAATCTGTTTTTCGCCGTATTGCTCCAGCGGCGCTTTACAGGGGTCGCGGTCCGCGGTCTTGTCCCATTTGTCAAAGCATTCATCCCACACAACAAAACCCATCCGGTCGCAAAGCTCCAGCAATTCCGGCGCAGGCGGATTATGGCTCGTGCGTATGGCGTTTACACCCATATCACGCATAATTTCCAGTTGGCGTTCCATCGCACGGGTATAAAACGCAGCACCGAGAGCGCCCTGGTCGTGATGCAGACACACGCCGTAAAGCTGCACTCGTTTGCCGTTGAGATGAAATCCGTCATCAACAGTGAATTTGAATTCGCGTAAGCCGAAGGTTGTCGTATCCGTATCCACTATTCTTTCGCCCTGGCGAACGATTGTTTTGGCCGTGTAAAGTTTCGGGCTTGTGATGTCCCATCTCTGCGGGTTTGCAATCACAAACGACTGGTTAACATCCTTTGCCCCCCCTGCCAATATGGCAACGCCGTCGGTCTTTAGGGTCGCAGCCGTCTTGCCATCAGGGTCAAGCAGAGTAACCTCAACGCTGACCTTCGATTTGCCCTTGCTATGATTTTCAACAGTCGAGCGAACATTGACCTTCGCTGACGCGTCGGTCACTTCGGATGTAGTAATATAAGTTCCCCAGTGTGCGACGTGCACCGGCGAGTTTACTGTCATTGTTACTTTGCGATAGATTCCCGCGCCGGGATACCATCGCGTGCCGTGATTGCGGGTATCAACATACACCGCGATTGTATTGTCGGCGCCGAATTTCACGAATGGCGTCGCATCAACGCGGAAGGACATATAACCATAATCCCATTCGCCGGCTAATTGCCCGTTGACATAAACCTTCGGAAACGCCATTACACCGTCGAAATCAAAATATACACGCTTGCCAGCGTCGGCCTTGTCGAGCTTAAAGCTTTTGCGATACCAGCCCTCCCCCCACCAGGGCAGTTTGCCGGCGTAGCCGTCTTCTTTGGTATTGAATGGCCCGGCGATTGCCCAGTCGTGAGGCAGCCGAACCGCCTTCCACGATGAATCATTAAAATCAACCGCCTGTGCCCCGTTCTGCCCGCCCTTGGCGAATTTCCAGTCGCCGTTGAAATTCACTACCTGTCGTCCGGCGGTGTTTTCAGCGGTTTGTGACTGTATTTGAAATGGCTCAAACTTCGATTCGCAGGATAAACTCAGCACAAACACAAACGCTACAATCGTTACAATCAGAAATCCTCTTTGCGTCTTCATCTTTTTCTCCGTATTCATGTTGTTTCACAAAACAGTTTATCAATATAGTAAGGTATTTTGTGGGTTGTATTATAATGATGCAACACTTTTCCGGCTAAATTCGTTGACTTTGCCTTTTCTGTGATATATAATAAGATAGCCACATCCGAAACCAGCTTCCTGCCGGGAGAAAGTGGATATTTGTCTCCGGGGGGCAGCATAGCGAAGCAAGGAGGAGCAGATATGAGATATATCGCCCCTATACTGGCGGTTTTTGTTTTCTGCGCATCAGTCGCAACAGCCAACGTAAGTGTTACCTATAATATCAATACCGACGTCAACAGAACGCCTATCAGCAAATACATTTATGGTTCAAACACAGGCGGCAACGCCAACTACACCGTTGTAAGAAGCGGCGGTAATCGACTCACCGCCTACAACTGGGAAAACAACTATTCAAACGCCGGTAACGACTGGCAATACAGCAACGATGACTATCTTTGCAGCAGCACGACTCCGGGCCAATATATAATCAATTTTTGTAATCCCAATGTTACGAACAAACAGGACTCTATCCTAACAGTGCAAATGGCCGGTTATGTCTCGGCTGACGGCAACGGCGATGTCAATTTAGTTACACAAACAGCGCCATCGTCAAGATTCAAGAATGCCGTTTTCGTCAAGGGCGCCCCCTTCACACTAAATCCTGTTACTACAGACGCAAACGTATATATGGATGAATTCGTAAATTTTGTTGTTAACAAATACGGCCACGCGGGTGACCCGAACGGCGTAAAGTTTTATTGTATGGACAACGAACCCGACCTATGGGCCAGTACACATCCGGAAGTGCATCCCAAAGATACCAATTGTGCTGAGTATAAAGATAAAAGCGTGGCGATATCCTTAGCGGTAAAAAATGTTGACCCCAATGCCCAGATGCTCGGCCCCGTAAGCTATGGATTTAATGGTTACTATAGTTTCCAAGACGCTTGTGACTGGAAAGCCCCGCTTAGCAATGGCTATAGCTGGTTTCTCGATTACTATTTAGCCAAGATGGATGCAAATTCATCCGTCGCCGGCAAGCGACTCCTTGATGCCCTCGATGTCCACTGGTATCCCGAAGCACAAGATACCCCCAATTTTACCGATGGTAATAGGATTACAAATGACATAAGGACCACGGCAATGTATAACGCACGTATGCAGGCACCGAGAACCCTGTGGGACACGAGTTACGTTGGGGCTAACGGTGAAAATAGCTGGATTAATCAGTGGTACAGCAGTTACCTGCCGATAATTCCCAGGATACAGAAATCAATAAATACTTATTATCCTGACACTAATCTCACGATAACCGAATATGCTTACGGCGCACAAACCCACTGGTCAGGCGGCATAGCCACGGCGGATGTACTTGGCATCTTTGGCAAATACGGCGTATATTTAGCAAGTTATTGGTTTGATAACGGCCCTGCTCCATATGTTGACGCTGCAATAAAAATCTACACAAACTACGACAACAACAAATCCACGTTCGGCAACACAGAAGTTTATTCAGCGGACTCCAACAAGGTTGAAAGTTCCATCTACGCCTCTGTATTCGACGGCTACACCTGCGAGCTTCACCTTATAGTCATAAATAAGGACATCAACAACCCTATCACCGGAACCTTCAATATTACCAGCCCGCAAACCTTCACATCAGGCAATGTCTGGAAATTTGACAGCAACGACCCAAACATCACGGCCACAACGCCAATCAGTTCCATAACAGGCAACTCGTTTACATACACCATACCGGCAACAACCGTCTGCCATATAGTTCTTCAGGCCTCCCCACCGACGTGGGATTTGACCGGCCCATCAGGGGTTCCCGATTGCCATGTAAACATCTGGGACCTTAAAGATTTCACCAGCACCTGGCTTAACTCATACACTTTTGTTGACTTTGCCTATTTTGCCCAGGAATGGGGTACGTAATAAGCCGCTTAGGCGGTAAAAATAGCAGCTCTTTATAAAAACAGGGAATTTTTAGGCCTTTAAGCAAATTTTGACCATAATTAACGAGCTTTTAGGCCTTAAGTACAGTAGTTACAATACGTTACAACAATTAAATTTTTGTTTCATCGACGATACTGACTTATTTTTATCGCATAATGTCTTGTCAGACAAGAAGTTATGCGAAATATCGATAACTTATGGTCCAAAAAAACTTTGCGAAATTGCAAAAATAACTTGATTTTTCAGTATTGGTCTGGTATTATGCTTAATGAATAACGTCTGGCGGCGTCCGCCAGACATCTATAGTTTTATAAGTATGTTGTTTGTTTAAGGTGATTAGGAGGAAACATAATGTCAAGGAAAATTGTATCAACCGTAGCACTTCTATGTCTTTTGGCCATGTGCAATTATGCTATGGCCTTCGACTGGAACACAACTATAGTATGGCACAATGCCGCCAGTGACCAGAACTGGTTTGACGCCGCTAACTGGGTCCACAATGGCGGTGAACCTTGCGGAGTAATTCCACCAGACGGCAACACGTTTGTGGTTATCGAACCGTACCCCGGCCCGATAATCGACGGCGCTGCGACATGCTCAGCTTTGGCGGTAGGTGATTGGTCATGGGCAGGCGCTCCGGACTCAGCCGTCGAAGTTAATTCAGGAACTTTGAATGCCGGAGAATTGATATACCTCGCCGCTAACGGCACCGATTTCTTATATGTTCTATTAGACGCCAACGGCCTCCCCCTATCAGCACCAGGCGCTTTCGGACTGACAGTTAATGGCGGCACAGTAACTACGCCGGGAGGACCTACCGGTATCATTATCGGCGGTGGCTCTCTTGGATATACCTACGGCAACATCGGTAGGATAACGATGTATGGCGGACTCATTAGCGTCCCCGCAGTATCGCTCAGGAACGGCACTATTTCACTCTATGGCGGAACCCTGGAGTGCACAGGAGATTCCAATTTTGTCTTTTACCAGAGCTTCCCTAATAACAAAATCGACGTCAGCGGCGGCACACTGAAGCTTACAGGCGACTATAATCTCATCGCTCCGACTTTTCCCAATCTCATCGCGGGCGGCGTCATTTACTCCTCACGCGGCACCGTCGGCATACCTACATATGACAGCGGCTCCAATATAACAACATTAAGCTGTGTCCCCGGCAGCGTCAACATGTTCATTCCCTGGGGACCTTCGCCGGCTAACAACGCGTTGAACGTTCATTACCATGTCAACGATGCTAATGTCGGCGTTACGCTCAGTTGGAACAGCGGCTCCGAACCCAACGTCATAAACCATGACGTGTATTTCGGAACAGATTATAACGGCGTAACTTTGGCAACCGAGGCAAACACACAATTCGTGACCGAAGTAAATGAAGCCAATGAAGTAAATGGAGTACAGGTAGAACCGAACAGCTGGCTTATCAGCAGCAATAACTACAACTTCAAAATTAATACCAACTACTATTGGCGAGTTGATGATAATTGGATTTCATCAAACATATACGACTCTTGCGGCGT
>JBEKTD010000006.1:0-148952 GCA_049516395.1 Sedimentisphaerales bacterium
TTGACATTGTCGTTGCCGCCGTTTTGAGCGCCGTCCCAGCATTGCATGTTTGTTCCATACATCGTCTCCGGAATAGCCCGGATATACGATGAGGCATCAACGCTGACCGTTAAATCAGCGGCCTTAACCGACGCCATCGAACACAGGAGAATACACACAAAAACAACTGATATGGCTGTTTGCAATTTCATCACATTAACCCCCAAAACCAATATATTTTCTGTCAGCAACCAAAGGTGTATAACTACAATAGTACATCTTCAAATTATCATAAATCGCTGATTTATTCAAGGAATAAGGCGTAAGTCCTTGCCAATAATGGCCTTGCGGCAATAAATAATGTGTACCATCAGCCGGTAAGCAAATCAAATAACTCCGGACTCAGCGATTGCCTGAGCTTTTGCAGGCCCCCCAGCTCGATTTGACGCACCCGCTCTTTGCTCAGGCCTAAATCATCGCCGATTTGCTTTAGCGTCTTTTTGTTCTTTTTGACCAATGTCCCCTCAAGACCGAAATGGTTAATGATTACATACTGCTCGCGCTTCTCAAGCTCATCCCGTATAACCTGGATAAGGTCACTCCGTGCCCTTTCCACAGCCGCCAAATCCTTCTGCCCTATTTTGGATTCCTTCTGGAACTCGTTTATATCAGCCGTAACCCTGTCGGCCTCGGCTTTTTGGCCGGGTATCCTGTGAGCAAAATCCTTGCTGATTGCCCAGCTCGCATACGTCGAAAACCTGAAACCTTTTGTGTAATCGAATTTTTCGGCCGCTTTAATCAGCGAAACATTGCCCTGGCTGACCAAATCACTGATATTGGCGCCGGTAATGGTGTGCTTGTTGGCAACGCTGACGACTAATCGCAGATTCGCTTCGATGATTACTTTCTTGGCCGCCTCCGCCCCTGCAAGACATTTTTCAATCTCATCAAGCATATCGCTGGTAATACGCTCGGTTCTTATTTGCTCTCTGATAGCATCTGCGCGATATTTTAGAAAGTTATACTTTCTGAAAAGCTCCATTTCCTCCTGCCTGTTAAGCACGGGCGAATTCCATCGTTGCGACGAACCGCCCAGAATTTTTTCCGCCGCACCGGGCATAGAAAATTCGTCGCTTGCGATATATTCAATCCTTTTTGCCAGCAGCATTTGCGCCCTGCGATGCTTTAATATCCTGTATATCGAGCTTCTGCTTCTACCGAACCGCCCCATCAGCTCCTTTATGCCCGCCCCTTGTTTGTGCAATCGGTCAAGCTCCACCGCCTCGGCGGGACTTAGCAATCGTGCTGTTTGCCGTAATTTTGCCGCACCGCCAGCCGGAATCGACTTCTGATAATTCAACAGAATATATCGTATCGTTTCCTGTCCCCTGCCCGTCTCGGCCGCTATATGGCGTATTATCCGCTGCCTGCTCATTTTTGTCTCGCTGCTCAACTCGCAGGCACGTTCCATTATCTTTTGCCTCTGGCTCTCGGATACACGGGAAAAATGCCCCGCCTTTTCAGCCAGGGCGGGATGTTCAACCAGAAATTTATCCACTACCGACTGCAAAAAACCGAGCCGTTTCCTCTTGTCGTCGCAAAGATACTTGCGAACTTTCAAACCTCGTTTTCTCCACCTGTCGATGGTCTTGGTCGAGATGTGCATCTTTTTGGCAAGCTGTTTTTTGGTGTAAACTTCTTCGCTCTGCTCGTTGGCGGGCGGCGCAACCTGGCCGCTCAGCTTCCATATAAAAATCCGCAGGTCATCCTCCAACTCATCACCCTTGATAAGCCGATGCCCCGCCCCCTCTTCAGGCCTGTATCCCGTAATCTTGTAGCAAACGAACTCGAATGGATATTCCTTGTCCTTCTCGATTATATCGAGAAGCTCTTCGGTCCTGTCGAGCTGCTTTCTTCGTTGTTTGGCCGGGGCAAATTTAATTTGCACCAAAAGCCCGGCCAAATCCTCGTTTTTTATCTTTCTCATATTCTTTTCACTGCGGGACAAAATGCCCGCTATTACTACTTACGATTTTACCACTCTGCGCATAAAAAAGCAGCCCCATAAACCGGGACTGCTTTGATATATCAAACAATACTCAATCGCTCAGGCAATCAGCCGTTTCGCCACATCCACCGCCGTCGCCGCATCCGCCGCGTAACCGTCAGCGCCAATTTTGTCCGCGTAATTCTGCGTCACCGGCGCCCCGCCAATCATCACCTTTGTCTTAAGACCGGCGCTTCTAAGCTCTTTGAGCGTCTTTTCCATCTTAGGCATAGTCGTCGTAAGCAATGTGCTCATACCAACAAGCTGCGCCCCTGTCGCTTTGGCCTTCTCGACGAATTTTTCCGACGTTACGTCAACGCCCAGGTCAATCACCTCAAAACCGGCGCCCTTCATCATCATCGCTACGAGGTTTTTGCCGATATCGTGCAGGTCTCCCTGGACTGTGCCTACCACAAATTTGCCGACCGGCTTGACGCCCGCCTTGACTAATTCCGGCTCCAAAACCTGCATCGCCATTTTCATAGCGCGGGCAGCAATCAGAACTTCTGGAATGTAAATCTCATTGTTTTTGAAACGCAGCCCCACCGTATCCATACCAGCTATTAAACCACTTTTGAGAATATCGCCCGCCGGCATTTTCTCCGCTATCGCCTGCTTGGTGATTGTTACAGCCGTGTTTGGGTCGCCCTTTATTACCGCCTCAGCCAAAGCTTTTAAATCAGCCATATTCTTGCATATCTCCAATATTTTGATTGGCTTAAACTACCGTTACTTCCAAAACCCCCTATTATTAGACACTATCTCCACGCCCAAAGCAAGCGATAAATCCGCACTTCTTCCTCCCAACTAAAATCCCAAATTTTAGTCCTTGACAAACGCCTCCGATTTGATTTATGCTACCACTAATTTGGTAAGTTGGGGGCAAAGGGCGAATTGCAAAACTCCCCAATATTACATAGCCCGTGGGGCAAGAGGTAAATTTGCTCTCTTATGTAAAAGTCCTAATATGCAGAAGATATGCTGTTCTTGCGCTTTTGATAATCATCGAAGCGGCACTTGCGGTTGTCTGTATCAGTCACAGCAGCTTAAAGCCATATTTAAGTTTTTATCAATCTCAGTCGCTTACCGCGTTACCGCCCGAAAACCAGCTTGCCGGGCTTGCTTACTATCGCTATGACCCCAACACAAGCAGTTTGTGTTTCGCCGCCAGTGCAGGGATGCTTAGTGCGGAAGATGCGCCGCTGGGTATCTTCAAAACCGCGGCCGCCAGAACAATAAAAGTTACGGACCTGCAACTACACTTCAGTGAACCTTCGGGTTCTCCCGCCGTGGCAGCACTGCAGAGTAACTTCCTGCCCGGAGCACCGGCTGTCGGCAAAAACGCCCTTCAGGGAATTCTCAGCCAACTGGCCGACGCTCGTAGCCACCGGGGTATAGATAGTGGCCGCTGGGGTATGGATATGGACCTGAGCAACACCCGCGAGATAACAATCGATGATTTCGACTGTGGGATTTTTGACGAAAACGATTTACGGCTCCGCGTGCAAAGCAGTCGGGCAATAGTGAACTCCGGCTGGCCGCTGGTAACGCTGCGAGGCCACGTCACTATTACCAGTGCCGACGGCAGCACTCTCGAAAGCAATCACGTCAAATGGGACACGAAGAGACAAAGTTTTATCGCAGATGGGATGTATATCCTGCGACGAGGCGAGAGCCGAATCGCAGGCAAAGGTATTTGTGTTGACAGTCATCTGAATATTACGAATGTCAAAAACGCTAAACTTTAGGAAAGGAGTACGGAAAAATGTCGAGAAAAACTTTGATTTGGACTTTGTTGGTTGTCGGTGGTTTAACCAGTGTCGCGGCTGCCTCCACCACTTGTCAAGACAATTACAACGACGGTCGGACAGCATTGCTCAATGGGAGCTTATCCGGCCTGCGCGATGCCTACAGTAAATTTAATGAAGCAATGCAGGACTCAACCTGCGCCAGTGACAGTAACCTTGTATTCCTGCATGCTTTAACCCGCGCGGCGATGCTGGTTATCGACAACAACAGCGATGCGAACAGCATAATCAATATAGCAAATACGTTCGGGGTAACCGTTATCGGAGATTCCTTTGCCGAACTCAATATAAACGTACCAACATCTGGTGGTTGTTACACGATACCGCCCGGGGCGCTGAATGCAACAGAGATTTCGCAGGAAATACAAAACTCGATAATTCCCGAAATCAACAGCATCATTGCAGAACTGAGTACAATAAAAGATTCGCCTAAAAAGCGTTTCCTCATATCCTTCCCGACCAGCGAAACCGGCCTTGGTAAAACCATTAAGGTCGATTACAGCGAGGTCCTCATACTGAAAGGACTGCTTTTAGCAATGAAAAGCCAACTCGAATTCAAACAGGCGTACGATTTTAACGTTAACTCCGACGACCCAAACATCCAGAGCGCAATCAGCCAGCTCTTTTGCGGCGAAGAACCATCTGTCAATTTCAATATAAATGGAGATTTTCTCGAACGCTATGTGCATCTGCTGAATGTCCTGCCGGCCGGCGGCCCCGTCCTTGCGCAGTCGAAAAAAGACCTCATTAATGCTATTAATTACTACTTTGCCGTAATAAAGTATCTACAGTCGGTAGTAGGTCTGCAGAAAGACCACTTGATATATATAGACCCCAATAGTCAGTTCGCAATGAATCTGGTCGGAAACCGTCTGACAACTTTGCGAAATTCACTGACGGCAGGTGCCGCAGGGAAATATCCGTTGGAAACCACAAACACCTACAAGGTGCGCCAAGGGTCTAAAACGGTAGGTAATCTTGTGCTGGTATATGACGTTACCGGCCTGATGGGAAATGGGGGGACATTGACACTCAACATCAACGGTATCCCTACGCCGTGGGAAATCGACGATTTCGAAGGAATAGGAACCGACTTCGGGATAGACATGGAATATTCCTCGCAATCTGAGCAAATATGGGGATGGTTTCAGGGGACGTTGAGCAGCGATGGCAAGAAGATAACGAATGGGACGCTCGAGTACTGGGGCGACAATTCAAACACCGTTTATGGTCTTAGCGCACAGCTTGCCAAAACACAGACCACCTATGGGAGATTAAACCTGAACCCTGTGTTCGGCGGCTCAAAAAAATATCCCGTTCCGGTTAACCCGAGAGATTTATTCCCTCAATTTGATGCAAACAATCACGCCTTGGCCGGAACATTCGGAGACGGATTGGGTGATGATGCCACACTCGGCGGAATTCTTCCCGATATGAGCCAGCAACTCTGGACATCTTTATTAAACCTGCCCGCGGCATCGACAACTGTGCCGAATGTTGTGGGCCTGACATCGGCTGATGACGCGAATACCGCTATCACATCTGATGACCTGAAGGTCGGCGACATAACTACCGAGTATAGCAATAAGGTGGCTGCGGGTAAGGTTATCAGTCAGAGTCCGCCTGCCGGCGCACAAGTTGCGAGCGGTGCGAAAGTGAGCTATGTAATATCTCTGGGCAAACCGATTGTGCCGAATGTCGTGGGTCTGACAGTGGCTGATGCCAACATCGCCATCACATCTGCCGGCCTGAAGGTCGGCACCGTAACTAAGGCGTATAACAACACGGTGGCTGCAGGTGTGGTCATCAGTCAGAAACCGTCTTACGGTACGGTGGTCGCGGTCGGTTCGAAGGTGAGCTACGTAAGGTCTCTTGGCAAAAGATAATAAGGAGCATTTGTTCGATATCAGGTGGATGACCTCCGCTGCTAACTGCCCGCTTGGTGATACCGCGGGGCCTAGGGAGCAGGCAGTGGGGATTGCCTTGTCAATATCTATGACCTTGCCGCCTTGGTCTCACACTGGTTGGACGTCTGCACTCAGCCAAGCTGGTGCGGCAATGTCGATTTCAACAGGGATGGCTCGATTGACTTCGCTGATTTCGCAACGCTCGCTAATAAATGGCTGCAACAAGGCGGCTCTTAACCACCCGCTGTCGGCATACAGTTTCACGCCTTCTCGAAAGTGAATTTGTGCTGTTTGGCGTCGATTTTGATTGTGTCGCCTTCTGTGAATTTGCCTGCCAGCAGTTCCACGGCTAATGGGTTTTCTAATCGCTGCTGTATTACCCGCTTCATGGGTCTTGCCCCGAACGTCGGGTCGTACCCCTCGTCGGTAATCAGCTTCTTCGCGGCGTTGGTAAACTGAACTTCCATTTTCCGCTCCCGCATCCGCTCAGCCAAGTATCGCAACTGTATATCAACAATCTTTCGCAGGTGCTCTTCGTTAAGCGTGTGGAAAACAATCACCTCATCAATCCGGTTCAAAAACTCCGGCTTAAAGACCACCTTGAGCATATCCTTGACATGCGCTTCAATCTCCCATTCATCGCCTTTCTCCTCAGTCATTTTCTGTATCTGTTCGCTGGCGATGTTACTCGTCATAATTATCACGGTGTTTTTGAAATCCACCGTCCGCCCCTTGCCGTCGGTCAGCCGGGCATCGTCAAAAACCTGCAACAACACGTTGAACACGTCCGGGTGCGCCTTTTCAATCTCATCGAGCAGAATTACCGAATACGGTTTCCGTCTAACCGCCTCTGTCAATCGGCCACCCTCTTCATAACCAACGTAACCGGGAGGCGCACCTATAAGCCGAGCCACTGAATGCGACTCCATAAACTCACTCATATCTATACGTATCATCGCACTGGGGTCATTGAATAAAAAGTCCGCAAGGGCTTTCGACAATTCCGTCTTGCCAACCCCCGTCGGCCCCAGGAATAAAAACACGCCTATTGGCCTGTGAGGGTCGCCCAATCCTGCGCGGTTTCTTCTTACCGCGTTACAAATCGCCTCAACCGCCTCATCCTGCCCAACGACTCGCTGGCGAATATGCTCTTCCATTTTCATCAGCCGGTCGCGTTCGCCGCTGATTAATCTCGCAACAGGTATCCCCGTCCACTTGGCGACAACTTCCGCGATATGCTCTTCGGTAACTTCGTTATGAACCATTGTCCCATCGCTCTTTACAAGCAGGGCTTCTTTCGTCTCAAGCTCTTTCTTCAAGTTGGTTATCGTGTCGTATTTTAATCTTGCCGCCGTCTCAAGCTCGCCTTTGCGCTGAGCATCCTCGAACTGCAAGCTTGCGGCGTCGATTTTTTGTTTTAATTCCTTGATGTAATTTATCTCGCCCTTTTCGCGGTCCCATTGTGCAGTCAGCTTTCTATCCTGTTCCTGCAAATCGGCCAATTGCTTCTCAGCTTTTTTCAGACGGTCTTTGCTTGCCTCATCCGTCTCTTTTTTCAGCGCTTCACGCTCAACCTGCAACTGGATTACCCTTCTGCGGATATCATCCAATTCCGCGGGCAGCGAGTCATTTTCAATTCTCAGCTTCGACGCCGCCTCGTCAATAAGGTCAATTGCCTTATCGGGCAGCCATCGGTCCGAAATATACCTGTTCGACAATGTCGCCGCAGCGACAAGAGCGGAATCCGTTATCCGCACGCCGTGATGGGTGTCGTAACGGTTCTTCAATCCTCGCAATATAGTTATCGTATCCTCAACACTCGGCGGGTCTATCATAATCGGCTGGAATCTCCGCTCCAGCGCGGCATCCTTCTCAACGTGTTTGCGATATTCGTCAATCGTCGTCGCACCAATACAACGCAAGTCGCCCCTGGCAAGCGATGGCTTCAGTAAATTCCCCGCATCGACCGAACCTTCGGCCTTACCCGCGCCGACAACCGTATGCAATTCATCAATGAAAAGAATTATCTCGCCATCCGCGGCAATCACTTCCTTTAATACCGCCTTCAGTCGTTCCTCAAACTCGCCCCTGAACTTTGTTCCCGCTATCAGTGCGCCCATATCCAGCGCAATAATTCTCTTGTTTTTCAAACCGGCAGGCACGTCTCCAGCGACAATTCTCTGCGCCAATCCTTCAACTATCGCGGTTTTGCCCACGCCCGGCTCACCTATCAGTACAGGATTATTTTTCGTACGTCTGTTCAAAACCTGCATACATCGCCGGATTTCCTCGTCCCTGCCGATAACCGGGTCGAGCTTGCCCTTGCGAGCCATATCCAGCAAATCAATGCCGTATCGTTCAAGCGATTTGTATTTCCCTTCGGGACTCTGGTCTGTTACTTTTTCTCCGCCGCGAACATCTTTAATCGCCTTTTCTATTTGTTTGGCCGTTACGGAGTTTAGCCGTAGAATCTCTTTGGCCTCGCTCTGAACCGAGGCAAGAGACATCAGTAAATGTTCTACGCTTAGGTACTCATCGCCCATCGAGTCCGCTATATTCTGCGCATCCAACACAATCTGGTTGAACGCCGGGTCAGGCATGAGTTGCCCGCTGGTCTTGCCCTGCGCAAGGCGATGTATTTCGCTCTCCGTCATATCTTTGATACGCCCAACGTTAGCGCCTATTTTTTTGAGAATCTCAGGCGCTATTCCCTCGTCGTCCCCGACAATCGCGCTCAATAAATGCAATGGTGACAGCGCGGTATTGGATTTTGCCATCGCCGTCTGCTGCGCCGTGGCCAATGCCTCCTGCGTTTTTAACGTAAATTTATCAAACTTCATATCTTCGGCCCTTTCTCGTATAAACTATCCCTCAACAGTGTGCAAACCCCGTGCCGAGATTATACCCTCTCCTAACTCCCGTATAAACAATTGCTTACAAAATAAAACAACCCCCCGTATGCCAATTTGACAGTTCACCTTGTGCATTTCGGAGGAGGGTGCGATTTACTAAGTTATGTAAAAGCTCCCAGCTTTACCTGCCCGTGGCAGGTTTGTATTGGGGGGTTGTTTGGCTACATGCCATTTCACAACTGTCATTACCGCTTTAGCTGCAACATCTTCGATTTAATCGATTGCCGCCATAAAAAACTGGGTTATGAAATGGTTTGGCAGCTACATAATACCGGTCTACTTTTTCGCAAGAGCCGCAGATACCGCTTTTTTGATTTCGTTGCCTCTCAAATCGCGAGCCATAATTTTGCCGTCAGGCCCCACTAAAAATATTGATGGGATGCCATAAACGCCATAATCCACTGTTACAGTATCCTTCGACAATTCGCCGAGGAATACTTGCATCCAGCGGATGTTTTTGCTCTCGACAAATTTCTTCGGCATCTCTTTGTCCGGATCAACGCTTAAACTTATCATCACAAATCGCTTATCCTGGCCGAACGTTTCGTAGGTCTTCTTGAGATTCGGCATCTCAGCAACACACGGGCCGCACCACGTCGCCCAGAAATCCAGCAGCACGTATTTACCCCTGAAATCAGAAAGTTTCAGAGATTTCCCATCGAGGGTCTTGACCCTGAAATCCGGCGCCGCATCACCGACCTTCAGATTAACAGCTGGCTTAAGAACAACTTCGCCAATATCAAATGGCTTATCATCACCACGCGATTTTGCCGGCGGGACAACAATATGAACATCATGCAGCATAGCAATTATTTTGCCGTTACGCTCAACGAGAATATGCAACACATATTTTCTCGGCTCAACCAACTCTCCGATGAAAGTCCCGTCAGAATGAAACTCAAAGTCGGCTCTTTCTGCATGCGCTTTAAGCCACTCCTTGCCCCAGTCCGATTCATATAAATCGAACCACCATTTCATTCTCTTTTCAGGGGTGTCAAATTCTTTCGGCATTTCAGGCCATTTTAGCTTGCCGTGCCAGTCCACGTCGGCAACGAGCCATCCGTTGCCAGGCGCGATATTAATATCGGCAGCCGCTAATTCGGGAGCTAATTTCAGCCGACCAACAACCGTCCTTCCCTGAGTTTTGATTTCCACGTTCGTCGTTTCACCTGGCTTGACCCGAATGCGAGGCAGAAGATGGATGGAACTCCAGGACGGGATTTTACGGTCATTCAGCAGAATAATACCTACCGGCGGCACGTACTCAAGAACAAAATGCCCCTGCGAATCAGTTATTGCTTCTCCAACTGTCTGAACACAGTCCATTATATCCATCCTGTTCACATCTTCTAATAATCCCAGCGGGTTCTCGTCGATTCTAAACCAGAGGCGATGATTAGCTAATGGTTGTCCCCTGTTCGTTCTTATGCCCTCGATGCGCCCCCAGGGCTGCACGACCATTGTCGGATTGTTTACAAGGTCAAAACTATATGCCATGCCGAACCCCTTGCCGTTGGCAATGACGAAGACGAGATTCTCTTTTCCCAGCTTGACCGCAAGCCGGCCTTCAGCATCGGTCAGCAACCGTTCTCCATCACTCTCAACGGTTGTGCCTTTAAGGATGATATTTGAGTCAGCGCCAACGCAAAAAACCGTTTCATTGGGTATAGGCCTGCCTTCCGGAGTTTGCACCTTAATTGTTATCGCTGGCTTCGCTTCCACCTTTAAACCTGTAAGCGATGCAATTTCATTCTCTGAAAGCGCACGATTATAAATTCGAACGTCGTCAATCAATCCATGCCAGCATCGCCCGGTCAACTCTATATTTTCGCCGATACAAACCGGGAAATCATTGGTCGCAATAGGGCCTGTTCGCCTTATTGAAACATCTAACACTCCATCAACGTAGATTCTCATCCTTTTCCCGTCATAGACGCACGCGACGTGATGCCACTGGCCTGCGCTGACTTCGGTCATACCGTTAAGATAGTCATTGGGGCTGACTCCGAAGTGAAACACGTTTTTCGCAAAACTCGTTGACATACGCCATGCGGTGTCGCCCTTGGTTACAATCCCCGTCCACTCCTGCGGGACGGAAGTTATATTGACCCACGCCGATATTGTTATCTGGTTTGTAATATCAAAAGCGGGCTCGTTGGCAATTTTTACGTGATCACCTTTGCCGCTAAACTCAAGTGCCCCGCCGATTTTACCGCCCTGCGGACGCCAGATGGGATTTCCTATGAGTGTCCCGTCATTGCCATTGCCGGAACTGTCAACAGCGGTATTACCTTCGGTTTCATCAAACTTCCACCAGCCGATAAGATTGCCATCATGTGCGGCTTGGAGCAATTGAACATTCTTGTCTGACACGGCCGTCCCGGCAAAAACCACCGGCGGCATAAAAACACATATCACAAAAAACAGGACTCGTTTCATAAGGTCTCCTTTTCCCTGAGTTAATTATGAAACATTCTCTAATCGCAAATCCGCCAGTTCGGCGGCGTCAGCTCAGGCACTTCCCATTTATTGCCACAACGATGACATATATCCATATCGGGCCTTCGCAATTGCCCGCAGCTTTGGCAGGTAACAAGAGTCTCCTTCGGTCTGGTCAATCGGTACGTAATATAAGCAGGTAGGCCAAATGCAATTGTTCCCACTGTCCACCATTTCTTAGCTGTACCGGAAAGACCGAGTATTTTCGCGTCTTTTCTTACGCGAAACGCAAGCCATATCGACAGAATCAAAGAAAACCCCATTAACAACGGCAAAAATACCTCCCGGTCAAATTGCATTCCTTTGTACCTGCCCAGCATACCAACGAATGAATTCGGCAGAATAAACAACGCCCGATGGCCGGCAGGCGCCTCAATACGGTCACCGCACAAATACGAAGCAATCTCAAATACTGGCGGTTGAAGATTTTCAAGAAAGAATAAATCTATCGTCGCCAGTGTCGAACCCGACGATTCGGAATACATAGTGGTATCGCCACGATATATCATCTTCCCATTCGGGTCAAAAATATCCATTGCCATTGTCATACCTTCTCTCGAAGCACAAGCAACGCCCATCCCAAGATATTTCGTATCAATAATCCGCCCTACTTTTTTGCCTTCGCGGGGCGACCTCAAAACCGCGTAAAACGGCTGAATCCAATAGGCCAGAACATCTTTCGGCCTGGCAACATCGTTTAGCCGCTCCCCCATAAACAAGGATTGCGGCATCGGCAAATACCCGGCCTGCGTTAAGGACTGCTCGCTCGTATTATAAATATAAATCTGCCCCGTCTTGTCAAACACGGTAATATATGTATAGGTCCAATCCCAGTCGACCAAGTCGTATCCCTGGCTCGATTTATCACCGCCGGGCAAAAACACTTCTTGTTGCTCCCACACACCCTTCTCGGCGTTCCATATCTGTGGCGAACGCCCTCCAATACCCGACACAATAGGAAATTCGTTTTCGTTTCTGATTCCAACTATCGCAATCGGCTCACGCCTGTCTCCTTCCGCTAATTGGAGCCCTTTGCTGACACTGCCTCCGGCAAAGTTGATAACATAAAAACGACGCATCTTCTTGTCGTAAAGACCTATCGTTGCCCATCCTTCTGTTACAATCGGGTCGTAGAACCGCCCAATAGATGAATCCGCCTTCTCAGAGATTCCGTTCGGGCCGGCAAAATATTCAACTGAACCGGATTTTTTGTCTTCATCGCGATGTATTATCAGACCGGTGCGCTTATCGAAACAAAGGGTTCTGTTATTCTCGCCATACCAGTAGTAAACTCTTTCGTTAACATCATAATACGGCCCCATCTCCGCCGCAATATCCCAGAAAGCACCGATAGCTTTGCTGAAGACGAGCACTATGTCTATGCTGGTATAGATGCCGGAATATCGAAAGTTCGGCTCGTTTGGACCAAGCGTTCTGTATCGGACAAATGGCTCCTCCACCTCCACTACCCGTTTCGGCGCCAGCTCACCGGGAACTAATCCCGAAGGCCTTATTGCAATTTCCGTAGAACCCCAAGTCCTATCACTAATGAGACGGACAACACATAAGAACCTTCCCCAGAACAACAGCAGCGAAAGCAATACCAACACGATAAATCCCGTCGCTACTATGTTTATCAGATTACTGGTCGGCTTATTCATTTGCTCATCTCCTAAAGGGCAGCCCTTGAAAACTTATACCACGCGCGTATCAGGCACGCCGCAATTAACAAAACCAGTATTGCATAAATCTCCCACCCGAAACCTTTAATCAAAATAACCGGTACCAAAATCAAACCCAGCGCAATCGGCCCAAGTGTCGGCGCAACCCTGTTCGATGTCCACCCCGCCTGCAAACCAATGCAATAGCACGCGAACCCAAGCAGGAACACCGGGATGGAAATTTCAGTATAATGCGAGCGGACAAAATGGGATGGTTCGATAGACCTCATTAAAACAGCCGCGATGTTTGCCCCCGCTATCGGAATAAAAACAATAAAAACCAACAGAAAACCCGCAATTACACGCGCAATAAAAATATGCCATCGAGTTACTGCCAGTGTAGCCAGCAGCGCTGATATCCTTTTTGTCTTGTCCCGGTACATCTGCGCCGCGCCCACCGCACATAAAATCAACATTCCAAATATCGCATTCAACACAGGAATTACTATGAAGGGCCTATCATTCACCTCGCCGTAATATAACTGCCAGGCAAACAATACGCCGAAGATAACCACTAAAATTGCCGCCGCTATAAAAAACACACGATTGTCTTCTATCTCTCGTATTATCAATGTGAACATATCGGCTCTCCTTGTTCATAATCGACCGCCGCATCCGTCCCCGACGCCGTGCATTCGATGAATATCTCCTCTAAGGTCATCGGTATCTCCGTGCAGCTTGCCGGCTTGAATGTGTTAAGAAATGTTTGTTTATTTTCATTCCAGTTTGCGACAATAAGGATTAATTCCCTGCCCTGCCTTTTTTCCGCTATTATCCCGGTAATAGGAAGCTCCTTAGGCGGTTGGCCATCGAAAATCAACCGCAGTTTCCTTACTCGCTTTTTCAGCTCCTCCATTTCGCAATCCACAACTAATTTCCCGGCCCTGAGTATTCCTATCCTGTCCGCAAGTCGTTCCACGTCGCTCAAAATATGGGAGCTGAAGAGAATTGTTCGGCCGTCCTGGCTGATAAGCTCCACCGCCAGCTCAAGAAATTGCCTCCTCGCAACTGTATCCAGCCCCAACGTCGGGTCATCCAGTATCAAGAGTTTCGGCTCAGTCGCCATCGCAAGCGACAGATTCAACTGCGCCTTCATACCACACGAAAGCTGACTGACTTTTCGCTCCATCGGCAGCCGGAATGTTTCTATAAGCCGACGGAAAAACTGCTCATTCCATTTTGCCGACAAATTCCGATATAGCTCTGCAATACGACGGACACTGTAATTCGGGATAAGGTTATGCCCTTCCGCCACATAACCTATCTGCCCCAGCACCGAAACAGGCAACTGCCACGATGATTCGCCTAATACGACTGCCCCGCCTCTCGTTGCCGGTTCAAGACCCAGTAAAATTCTTATTATCGTCGTCTTGCCCGCACCGTTGCGTCCTAACAAACCATATATACCGCCTTGCGGCACCTTCAGGTCTATGCCGTCCAGAACGCATCGTCCATCGAAGTACTTCACGATATTTTCGGTTTGTATTGCATATTCGCTCATAGTGCGTCCTCTCAATTACTTGAGATTGAATTTCTCAATGGCCTCGTTGAACCATTTCAACAGGGTCTGGCCGTCAATCTGCATATGAAACGCGTCCACCACTGCCCTCTCCAAGTCCTCACTGATAAGCTTCTTTTTTACCGAGCCGCTCAAATCGCTGTCTAAGTTCGCCACAAATGCGCCCGACCCGGGCCTTGTTGTGATAATTCCCTCTCGCTCCATCTGCTGGTATGCCTTGGCAATTGTGTTCGGGTTAATCGCAAGCTGTCCCGCTAATTGTCTCACTGTCAGCAATTTTTCGTTTTTACCGAGCCGGCCAAGCGCAATATCGCGTTTGACCTGGTCTATTATCTGCTGATATACTGGTCTGTCCGAAGCATTGTCTATTTTAATCTGCATATCTCAATCTCTACACTTGTCATATCTCAACTATTACAAGTATATCACTAACATCGTCCATGTCAATACTTTTTTTGAAATTTTTTGCAGAATTTTATCTCCAAGCCGTATCTTGCTGCAAAATAAGAAGTTAGGCCCCTCCAAATATGCTGCTTCTGCAGTAATTAGCAAAATTTAATTGATTTAATCAGGTACGCTACTCGCCTTTGGGTGTGCCGAAAATCTCCAGCGTCCCTTTAATCACAGGCAACGGTGTGGTCGTAATTTGCGGATCGCCGATTTTGCCTTTTACATCGACCCGCACAACCGCCCTGCTTAATCCCTCCGTCAGCGATTGCCATACCGACGGATTCGCCGACGCAGGCCGGCGACTGCGAGCCGTAAGCGTCATTTTTATATCGTCGGTCTTCAGGTCAAGCCAGCCCGACCCGTAAAACGCCACCGCCTTGCCCGATAAATCCAGTTGCCGCAGAAACATCTTGTTATCCTGGATATACGCGTCAAGTGTCATCTGGTCGAACGCGTAATCGCTCGGCTCGGTCAGATTCAACACCACGAGCATATTCGCAATCGGTGACATCTTGCCCACCTGCATATGGGTTATCTTCGCCCGGCATCGTCCAAGCCGGATATTGTCGTCAACCAATGAGCCGACAATGCTAAGCGACCCGCTTATCGAGCCGGTAGAATAATGCTCATCGGGCCGAACTTCCTTATCGGTGTCCGAAAGGAACTTTTTCAGGTCCGCCCCGTCAACGCTTGTTTCAAGAAGATAATCAAGCCCGCCCTTGTCTGATTTAGTCAACTGGAGTTTGCCTATCATTTTGCCGTCGTAATAATCAGCGACAAAGTATCGCGACTGCCACTGTCCCGTTTCAGCGTCATAGCCCAAGATGGTATCCATCTTCGCCATTGACTTCTTTTTGAACCTGATGTTCTCACCGGAGAAATTAACTTCTCCGCCCGTAACGTGAATCTCGTTTGCGAGGCCGTTCGCCTCGCTAAGGAACACGCTGCCCGCCAATCTCATCACCGACTCAATCGGCGAGCCGCGAACAGTATGCGTTGCCTTGGCCGTGATGTTATCAATCGCTATTTTTGACTGCGTTATCGCAATCCTGCCGGAAATATCGTGCAGGGAATATGGCAGCAGGTTGCAATCTATGGTGTTGCCTAAACATTCTATGACGAACTGATTATTGCCGCAGTTGGCATCGGCATTTTTGCTCATATCAGCCATAAGGTTCACTTCGCCGCCAAGCCGCAACTGTCCTATCACTTTACCAAGCGACCCGGGCAGCGCATCCGCCAAATCCTCGCTTAACCCGACCTTTACAGCCCGCATCGACAGGCAATAACCTGGCTCCTTCTGGTTTGCAGCCAACCATGCCTTTCCGGAAAATTTCACCGTCCCGCCTTTATAATGTCCCTCCAAGCCCCTGATATCAATCGTATCCGGCGTGAAAACAACCTTGCCCGTAACATCATCAACAGGTATGGGTAGTGCTTTCGCTTTCAGCGAGCTGTTTTTCGGGAATACCTCCGCCGTAAACATTTCACCTTTATCGGTGCTGGCAACACTTATTGTCATATCAAACAGCCCATGCGACTCGAACTGATTGTAAAACTCCTTCTGCGCCGGTGGCAGCGCCTCCTCAAGCGTCGCATCCAATGGTATGTTCTCGCCTTTGGCCACAATATCGTATAACGGATGTTCGCCGTGCCCCAAACCGACCTTGCCGTTAATCGTTATCTTACGCTGGTCCCACTGCGACGTTACGCCGTCAAGAACCATATTGCCATCTATAAAAATCATCCTGCCCGTCGTATTTTTAAGAGGGTAGCCGAACCCAGCGTATTTTCCCTGGACGTCGAGCAATTGAACAGTCAGCACACTTTTATCACCACCCGGCAGCTGCCTGCTACGAGAATAATTTGTCGCCACCAATCCGCTCGGCGAAAACTCCTGCCAGAACTTCTGTTCCTCACGGTTAATCGCGTTATAAAGGTCTTTATCCAGCAGCATATTGTTGCTGGTAATTTGTAAATTGTATTTGTAATCCGGCCCGAAATCCTTCACCCACCCGTCAACAGCAAGCTCCACCGTCCCGTGACGTGCGACTATATTATTCAATTTTGCGCTCTTCTCGGTCAACTCAACCTGCCCCGTCAGATGCTCAACTGTATAAGGAAAATTGCGGTCGCACAATACAACGTCATTGCAGGTAACCTTGCCCTCTATTTTGCTTTCGTTTAATCGCTTCAGATTCCCCGACGCCTGCAAATTGATATCAATCGTCCCGGACGGGTTATATTGACTGAAAAATATTTGCAGCGCGTTAACAAAAGGCGCCTTGTCCGCCAATGATTTCGTGTCAAACGCGAACAAATTCCGCGTTTCACTCGCCGGTGAAGTAAAACCCTTAACCTTCGCCATAAGCATACAGAACCCGTTCGGCTCATAACTCATTTCCGCGTCAATCGCCCGAACCGTCCACGCCCGCTCAAAACCGGGGACATCCTTCGACGAAATTCTCCCTCCAACAATAACTCTACCCGGCTGCCAGTTTCCGAAAATGGCGCTCTTGCTCAAATCCTGTTTGCTCGCACTCGATATATCGAAACTATATCCGCCGATGATTTTTTTCGCGGGCCGAAAACCAGCCGACACAGGCGAACTTGCAATAACCCTCACGTGTCCGTCTATAACTTTGCTGTATTCAACCATGCCATGTTCTAACCATACAAGCGGCAGCCGACCGATTTTCCCCCCGACGAACTGCGATTTCATTCCCGACAGGTTCCACTCGCCACTGTTTGAATCATACTGGATTCTCAGCTTAAAATCGTCAACGAACACCTCCTTGACTTTCGGGCTTAGCGTCAGCAAACTCCTCAGCCGGAAATGCACGCGGACCGTATCCGCCTTTAAAATGGAATTGTCGTAATTAGCCGGATTCTTCGGCCTAATCACAAGGTTTTTGATAAAAACAGACCCGTCAAACCGAAACTCAATCGACTTAACGTCGATTTTTGTATTGGTCAAATCCGAAAGCTGCTTGAGCGCAATCTGGGGCAGCAACCTGCCGCCGATTTCAAACGCAAGCCATATCAAAATCCCGAACGCCACAAATTCGAGAAACCATCTTATGGCTATATTGCTGCTTTTTTTGTCCGGGTTATTCAAAACCGACGGCATACGTCCTCGTCGCCAAAAATTACTTTTTGCCCCTTATCGCCTTATCCGCGATATCACGCCGGTAATGCGCCCCCTCAAAGCTTATCTTCCCCACCGCCTCATACGCCTGCTTTTTCGCGTCGGCAATTGTCCCCCCGATTGCCGTCACGCCGAGCACCCTGCCCCCCGCCGTTACCAATTTGCCGTCTTTCATCGCCGTCCCCGCGTGAAACACAACAACATCTTTCAACTGTTCGGCCTCGCTTATACCCGTTATAATTTTCCCTTTCTCGTAATCGCCCGGGTACCCGCCCGACGCCATTACCACGCACACCGCAGGCCGCTCGTCCCATTCGAGCGTCACCTGGTCCAATTTCTGCTCGCAAACCGCAAGGCAAACCTCAAGCAAATCGCTTTTGAGCCGCATCATAATCGGTTGCGTCTCAGGGTCGCCAAATCGAACATTGAATTCCAAAACCCTCGGCCCCCCCGCCGTTACCATAAGCCCCGCATACAGCACACCTTTATATGGCGTGTCGTTGCGATTCATACAATCCACAACGGGCACCAAAATCTCCCGCTCTATCTGGCTCATCATCGCGTCCGTAACCACAGGCGCAGGACTGTATGCCCCCATACCGCCGGTGTTCGGCCCCGTGTCCCCGTCGCCCACCGGTTTATGGTCCTGTGCCGACTCCATTACATATATGCTCCTGCCATCGACAAACGCCAGTATCGACGCCTCTTCGCCTATCAGCTTGTCCTCCACGATAACTTTATCGCCCGCCGAGCCGAATATCTTGTCCACCATTATCTTCTCAGCCGCTAATATCCCGTCGGACGGCTCGTTGCAAACTATCACCCCTTTGCCTTTCGCTAATCCCGCCGCCTTGACTACCACCGGCTCATCTCTGCTGGCGATGTATGCCTTGGCGTCCTCAAATCTTGTGAACGTCCTGCCTTCAGCAGTCGATACCGCACTCGACCGCATTATCTGTTTTGAAAACGATTTGTCCGCCTCCAATTGTGCCGCCGCCTTACTCGGCCCAAACGCCTTTATCCCCGCCGCCTCCAGCGCATCGACCACGCCCTCCGCCAACGGGTCTTCAGGCCCGACTATCACAAGCTCAACCTTGTTTTCTTTGGCGAATTTGACTATTTCGCCAATATCCTCTGTCTTTATCGCAACGTTTTCTCCCCATCTGGCCGTGCCTGGGTTTCCCGGCGCGATATACAGCTTTTTCAGCTCTTTCGACTTCGCCAATTTCCACGCTATTGCGTTTTCCCGCCCGCCATTGCCTATCAGTAATACTCTCATCTGTAAAAATCCTTTTTCCTTTTTACTCTCTACTTTTTACTTTGCTTTACTCTACCAGCCCTTCCGGCTTCTCTCAAGGTAAAATCTGCCTCCCGCAAAGAGATGCTGTGCATTTAGCGGACAAACCGACGTATAAAAAAACCGGCCTGTCGTATCATCCTCGACAGGCCGGCTAAAGATACTCTACTTAAAACCTGTTACGGCGAGGGCAGGGTCGCCGGGTGATAGCCCTTTGCCGTCAAATAACCTATTGCCCATGTAACGACCTGGTCCTGTGTCTTTAATTCGCCCACACCACCTGCGCCATCTGTGTTATGCCCGTTGGCCCATTTTGTCATCGATGTCCATAAACTGGCTGAAATATCTGCTGTTCCGGAAATATCCTGCATAAGGTCGACGGGGCCTAACAAAAAGCCGTCTCTTATCGCAAAACCGCCTTTCAAGCTGCCAGCGACGTCCTGCCTACCGCCAAGGAGAGGCCCAACATCCTGTGTCTTCCATTTGCCCATCATAAATCCTTCTAAGCTGACTATGTCCGTATAGGCCGAAATATCGACGAAGTAATAGCCCCCCAAAGTCCTTAAAATCGCATAGTGAAATTCGTCCATAGTTGTAAAATCATACTCGACATATACTTTCTGTTTTTTGGGCACGTTTGTGTCATTGCCGTAAATAATCAGGTTCGCATCGTCAATCGATGTTATCAGCGTATCAATACTCAAAATTAAAATTGCCCTCATAGGAGCCGATATTTTCAATCCGCTTGTGGCATCGGCGCCTTTGACCGGCACAGAAACGTTATAAATCAGAGTGTACCCGAACGATGGCGAACACATCAAAAATACCACAAGTACTATTAAAATAGCTGATAATTTTTTCATTGTCTTTCCCCTTAATTAAATCTTTTAATTTAGATACTTTCAGCGAATAAAAAACCGGCATGTCAAACTTTGTCCTGACAGGCCGGCCAATCAAATCCGAGAAAACTTACTTACTGTTGTTGCTTCTGTGCTTCTTTTTTCTCCCGCTGAATCGCCTCATACACCTCTTTGCGATGCACCGATATATGCTTCGGCGCGGTTATCCCCAGGCGGACCTTATCACCGCGGACGTCCACTATCGTAACTTCCACGTCGTCGCCTATTATTATCGACTCATCTTTTTGTCTGCTCAGCACCAGCATCGTTAACTCCTTTTGCAGATTGGGCCGTCATTATTTCTACGCGACGAGCAAATTGACTGTTCACCGGCAACGATTTTAATCGCCGCCCCAAGGTGCACAGTTAATCTGCAAATCCAAATGATTCTTCGGCTAATTTGAGGACTGAAACCAACGAATTCCAACTTTGTTGTCGGAACAATAGCTGGTTATGGGACGAATATCGTTTAAACACTTATATAACAATAGGTTACATCTAATAATTGACATCAAAAAAAGATGAAACGCCCTCTTGGAATGGGGTAAAATGGGGTATTTTATTCGCCTTTGACCTCGCGCTGGTGCCAGTATTCATATCGGACGGCCATCCAGTATCCGGCGATTGCGCCGAGCGAGCCGAAAGCCACAATCTGAACGGGCAACACCGCCAGAACTGAATTGGAGAAAAACATCGCAGGCCAGCGTTCGATGAAGTACTCAAGAACTTTGTACTTGCCGTAAGCGCTTACTGCTACGAAATTTACCAGACATGTCCCTATAACGGGCCAGATGTAATCTACCCCGAGTACCCTCTGAACCAAAAAGCCGACAATGCCAAACGAAACAAGCACGGCAAATACAATTTGGCCTATTGCGGGCTGAGCTACTGCGGCGCCGGATGCCGAATCCCATATCGTGAAATCACGCGCTAAAATTCCGATAAAAAACTGAGCAACTACCGCGGAACCAACAACCGCTATTACGATATTGAGAAGAACGCCGAAGCTGCGCTTTTGTGGTTTGCCTGTTTCGCCGGTTACAGCCGGGTGCACAATTTGCGAGGCGAGAAACACACCGAGGTAACCCGCAGCCACTATTGACAGCCAAAGCAACGGCTCCCAGCAAAACGTCGAGTAAATCTGCTGCCTGTGAACGATAGAGGTATTGAGCTGCATCAATGTCCCTATATCGCCGCTGCGCACCGCCCAGACAGCCAGCCCCGCCGGTGCTGCCAATATCCCGATTCTATTGCCGTATGGCCACGATAAAAAATACGCTATCAGCCCGACGCCAAATGCCAGTCCCAACAATACAAGCACGTCGTAAGAACCTATTGTGCCGCTGGTAACAGAGACAACACCGAACGGGTCCGCGGGCGCAACCATAGACCAGGCATATACGCCTATTACGGCGATACCCACTGCAGCAGCAGCCGCGATTCTCAATCTAATTGACCATGTCAGTTCCACCAGTGTTCTCCATCAGTTTTATAGCGGTTAAGATAACACAGGGAATAATCATTGGCAACGGATAAAATGCGGCCACAGCCGTCCCAAAGAATGTAGGTAAATTTTCGTGGTTCGGCCATATTGCCCGGTTTTTCAGATTACTTTACGCAAATCGCATAATGGATTAATAATGTGGGTGTTCTGATTTGAGCTGGCGGGTCATCAGGTCACTAATGGCGGACTGGACGGATTTATTCCTGAACAGGACATCGTAAACGGCCTCGGTAATCGGCATCTCGACTTTGTATTGCTGCAACAACCCATCGACAACCGATTCACAGGTGGCGATGCCCTCGATAACAGATTCAGTAGCGGATTTGGCAAGCTGGGGGGACTGGCCCTTGCCGATTCTTTCGCCAAATGAACGGTTCCTGCCCTTTGGGGAAATACAGGTTGTAACCAAATCGCCGAGTCCTGTAAGGCCTGCGAAGGTCTGCGGGTTGGCGCCCATAGCGACGCCGAGGCGTGAGATTTCGGCCAGGCCCCTGCAAAGCAGAGCGGCCTTTGCGTTGTCGCCCGCGCCAACGCCGTCGATAATTCCGGCGGCAATAGCGATTATATTTTTCATTGCGCCGGCCAATTCAACGCCTACAACGTCGGCATTGGTATAAATGCGGAACCAGGAGACGCTGAGGGTATGCTGGATTTGCTGGGCAAGCTGGTCATCGGCAGAGGCGACGCAGGCGGTAGCAGGTAATCTCACGGCGAGTTCGTCGGCGATTGTGGGGCCGGATAATGCGGCTAAGCCGCGTGAGGCGTAGCTGCCGATACAATCGGCAATGATTTGGGTGGGGCGAAGCAGGGTTTTATTTTCGATACCTTTTGCGACGGAGCAGATAGGGACGCCTTTGGGAGTGTGTTTTTTCAGGCGGATCCAGATACTTCGCATAAACTGGCACGGCACGGCGGAGATAATCAGGTCGGCGCCCGCCATGATTTTTTTGTCGTCCGGCTCAAAAATAATCGTTTCGGGCAACTTGTGGCCGGGGAGGAATTTTACGTTTTCGCGATTCTGAGCTATCTGCTGGAGCTGTTGGGCATCGTAGCCCCAGAGACGGACGGGGATTTCTTTCTCCGCAAGGAGTATCGCCAGAACAGTTCCCATTCCGCCGTCGCCGATTATTGATATGTTTTTAAACATAGTATTAGCCACAGAGATATTATAGCCACCCTTCTTCGCTAAAGCTACGAAGGGCAGGCAGATTACACTGTTTTTTTAGCCGCGAAAAAGCTCAAAAGGAATTGTAAAGCAGCATAAAACCAACCCTATATTTTTCACTCCGTCGCCCTTCGACAACGCTCAAGACAAATCGCTCGGAATGACAATGACTCAACATCAGCATCTCAAAGGAGTTAGCATCGGGCAGAAATTCCTTATGGAGAAATTATCAAGTGAAAGCCGAATAGGCGCAGTAGAACGGAAGACAGAAGTCAGAAGACGGATGACAGAGAACAGAAAAGAACCGTCATCAGTCATCCGGCAGTTACAAGGTCCGAAAAAAGCAGGCGCGACAAGTTAATAAGGAGCGATTTAAATCGTCCCTCTTTCTTTGAAAATTCGTATAAGTAATTATGGCAGGCACCCCTGCGGTGTTTGGTATAGAAAGCCATATTTGAAAAAACCGATACCCTTAACCTTGGGAAATCAGGCCTTGAGGCCCGAAAACGCTTATTGAATTTGGACTTTCGGACACAAGCAACGATTGCCCATCTGAAATTAATGGGTCTTTTCAATTCGCTTTCTTACGGCATCTGCGGAGGTAAATCCTGCTATATAGAAGGGCCTGTAACAACAGGCCTTTTTTTTTGTCCCCCACAAGGTATCGGAGGGTGTATTTCGGGGGTTTTTGGCATTAAGCTGGGGCGTATTTTGGCCGATTATATGGAGGGTGTAAGTGTATATGTCGGCGTTCTTTAATGCCTGAAACAAAAAGAGTTGCAACGCTGAAGAGGTGAAAATGCTTAAGATTCGTAACTACACAGTCCTGCCGGCCTTGCCGGAGGTCTTGACTGACCTTCAGGCAATCGCGGCAAACCTGTTCTGGTCGTGGAACCCTGAATTTATCGATTTATTTTCGCGGATTGACCCGGCGCTGTGGCAGAACTGCGGGCATAACCCGGTCAAGATGTTGGGGAGCGTTCCGCAGGAACGGCTCAATGCGCTGGCGGAGAACCAAGGATTTCTCGCTGAATTGAAAAAGGCATCGGAAAAACTTCAATCATATCTCGAAGGGCCGACGTGGTTTCAGTCGGTATGTCCCAAATCAACGAAAATGACGCTGGCGTATTTCAGCGCGGAGTTCGGAATTCACGAATGTCTGCCGATTTACGCGGGCGGCTTAGGCATACTCGCGGGCGACCATATCAAGAGCGCATCGGACCTTGGTATCCCGTTAGTCGGCGTGGGGCTAATGTATCAAAAGGGTTATTTCCGCCAGTATCTCAACGTTGACGGCTGGCAGCAGGAGGCATACGTTGAGAACGACCTTTACAATATGCCGCTTGAATTGGTGCGCGGCAGCGACGGACAGCCGTTGACAATCAGCGTGGAGTACCCGGGCAGAGAGGTATTCGCCCAGATATGGCTCTGCTCGGTGGGACGCACCAAATTATATATGTTAGACACGAACCTGCCGAATAATTCCGCGACCGACCGGATGATTACGACGACGGTTTACGGCGGCGATACGGAGATGAGAATTCGTCAGGAAATTATGATGGGCATCGGCGGTATGAGGGCGCTTTACGTGATGGGCATCAAGCCGACGATATGCCATCTCAACGAAGGACACACCGCGTTTTCGGTGCTGGAGCGGATGCGACACATAATGAACGAGACGAAAGTATCCTTTGACGAGGCGTTCGAGGTGGTAAAGGCGGGGACAATTTTCACGGTGCATACGCCCGTCAGGGCCGGTGTTGACGAATTCAGCACGGAGCTGATGCACAAATACTTCACCGGTTATGCGCCATCGCTTGGAATAGACGTGAGACGGCTGGTCTCCTTAGGCAGGATACTTCCCGATGACGAGGGCGAATCGTTCAAGATGCCGGTGCTGGCAATACGAATCAGCAGTTACGCAAACGGCGTCAGCGAGCTGCACGGGCAGGTATCTCGCGAGATATGGTCGTGCCTTTGGAGAAAGGTTCCGACAAACGAGGTTCCTATATCGTCGGTTACCAACGGCGTGCACACGAGAAGCTGGGTTTCGGAGGAAATAGGCCGGCTCTATGAAAGATACCTAGGACCGAACTGGGCGGATGAAAAAGCCGATTCGCCAATATGGAACAATATCGACCAGATATCCGATGAGGAGTTCTGGAGATGTCACCAGCGGTGCAAAGAGCGGCTGATAGCGTTTGCCCGCAGGCGTCTGAAGGCGCAGATGGAAAGAAGAGGGACATATCACAGCGAGCTTAACCGGGCGGAAGAAGTGCTCGACCCGGAGACATTGACAATCGGTTTCGCGAGACGTTTTGCGACGTATAAGAGGGCGACTTTGCTGTTTAAGGACCCCGCCCGATTAGCGAAAATGCTGAGCGACACCCAAAGGCCGGTGCAGTTCATATTCGCGGGCAAGGCGCATCCGCGGGACAGCGAGGGCAAAGATCTTGTCCGTGAAATCGTGCATTTTGCGGCGCAGTTCGACGTAAGACGCCGGATAGTATTCCTCGAAGATTACGACATCAACGTCGCCAAGATGCTGGTACAGGGCGTTGACGTATGGCTAAATAACCCGAGAAGGCCCCTGGAAGCGAGCGGGACAAGCGGAATGAAGGCGGCAATAAACGGTGTGCTGAATATGAGCACACTTGACGGATGGTGGTGCGAGGGCTACAAGCCGGATAACGGCTGGGCAATCGGCTCAGGCGAGGTATATGACGACGCCAACTACCAGGATACAGTCGAGGCACAGGCGATATATAATATATTCGAAAATGAAATTGTACCCCTGTATTACACCCGCTCGGCAGACAATCTGCCGCGGGGGTGGATACACCGGGCGAGAAAATCGATGAGACGACTGACGCCCCAGTTCAGCACATCAAGAATGGTAAGCGAATATACACAGCGATGCTACCTTCCCGCACAGGCAAGATGGGACTATATGGTCCGTGACAATATGAGCAGGGCAAAAACCCTTGCCGCGTGGAAGGCAAATACGAATGGCGCGTGGTCGGAGTTGTTTATTAAAGACGTGAACGTGGAGATGGGCAATGGCGAAAACGGAAGCGCACTGGACGCCCGAAATCCACAGCTAAAAGTCGGCTCAAAGCTTAAGGTTAACGCCGTAGTCAAGCTCGGCAGATTGAAACCGGATGACATTTCGGTGGAACTATATCACGGCCCGCTGGATTCCCGCGGCAATATCGTTGACGGGGAAGTAATCCAGATGGATTACAAAAAATCCACAGGCGTTGACAACGAGCATTTGTTCTGTGGACTGACGCCCTGCTGCGCTTCGGGACGCAGAGGCATAGCAGTGCGAGTTGTGCCAAGACACAAAGATTTGGCGACGGCTCACGAACTTGGACTGGTTCTGTGGGAATCACATACCGAACAGGTTAACGGGTAACGGGCAAAACTGATTTACTCGTTTTCCTTGCTGGCGAACAACTCGCAAACCTCATTGGCGGAAGAGGCCTTCTGGAGTTTGTTCCTGAATGCCTCATCGAGCATCAATCGACTTATACGGGCAAGGGCCTGAATATGCGGGCCTGTCTGATCGAGGGGCGACAACAGCAGGATAATGATACTTACGGGTTTGCCGTCAACGCTGTCAAAATCGATTGGCTGCGAGGCAATCCCCAGAGCAATCACCAATTCCTTCACCGCGTTGCATTTGCCGTGGGGAATCGCTATGCCGGAACCGATGCCTGTACTCCTGACCTGCTCACGGTTGAGAACGGCCTGGAGAGCAACATCTTTATTTAGCAGCAATTTGCCGGCGTCAAGGAGATTGACAAGCTCCGTTATTACCGACTGCTTATCATTGCCCGCGAGGGGCACCTTTACTAAACCCGGCTGTAAAATCTGTGAAAGAATCATTTTTACCGCCCATAAACAGGTTATATTACCCAAACGTCCCGAATGTAGAATAATAACAATTCAAAAACTATAATGCAACAAGCAACCTGTTATTTTGAACAACCTTAAACAAATTTTTACAGGTCATTCGCACCTCAAATCCATCTGCTTATCGCCCTTTACATATCGACGAGGGGGGGCTAAAATAAAGCCGCTATGGAAAAAATAAAAATATACGATACGACGCTGCGAGACGGGATGCAGACCGAGGGCATCAGTTTTTCTCTCGAAGACAAGCTTGCCATCGCCGGATGTCTCGATGAACTGGGCGTGGACTACATCGAGGGCGGTTATCCCGCATCCGGTCCGAAAGATACACAGTTTTTCGCGGAGGTTGCGAAACTTGGTTTTCGCAACAGCAAAATCACCGCATTCGGCAGCACGCGAAGAATCGATAACAAGGCGGAAGACGACGCATCTCTTAACGCAATTGTTTCCTGTAAGGCCCCCGCCGCAACCATCGTGGGAAAGACCTGGGATTTGCACGTTACAAAAGTTCTCGGCTGTTCGCTTGAGGACAATATCGCGGTATGCGCCGACTCGGTGAGGTATCTTAAAAAGCACGGTCTTGAGGTGATTTTCGACGCCGAGCATTTTTACGACGGCTACAAGGAAAATCCTGAGTACGCCCTAAAGGTGCTGCGGGCAGTGGCTGAGGCGGGAATCGACGCGATTGCGCTTTGCGACACCAACGGCGGCACACTGCCGAACGAGATTTATGAAATCACCAAAACCGTCTGCGGACAGTTAAAGCCCCTGACCATCGGCATCCATACTCACAATGACAATGACTGCGCAATCGCCGGCTCGCTGGCGGCGGTCCACGCAGGCGCAAGGCAGGTCCAGGGAACAATCAACGGGCTTGGCGAACGCTGCGGCAACGCAAATTTGTGCACGGTTATCCCAAACCTGGTGTTTAAGATGGGCTTTGACGTGCTGACGCCGGAGAAAATCAAGTCAATAACCGAAGTGTCGCGTTTCGTCTTCGAGATTTGCAACCTGACGCCGGTAACGAATATGCCATACGTGGGCGAAAGCGCATTCGCTCACAAGGCAGGGCTACATGTTGACGCCCTGCGAAAAAACAAACGCACATACGAACACGTTGACCCTGCGCTGGTCGGCAACGAGAGGCGATTCCTTATCAGCGAGCTTAGCGGAAAATCCAATATCCTCGCAGAGCTGGAAAAAGCGAAAATCGCTGAAGACAAAAAACTGGCGAAAAAGATTCTCGAACGCGTGCAGAATCTCGAAAACGAGGGTTATCAATTCGAGGCGGCCAACGCGAGTTTCGAGCTGCTCGTCCAGAAGATTATGGGGACATATAAGCCCGCTTTCGAGCTAATCAGGTACAGCACTAAAGTCGAGAAACGCAACAGCGGCGAGCTTATCACCGAGGCAACGGTAAAGCTGAAAATAGGCGAACAGGTTGAGCACGTGGTAGGCGAAGGCGACGGCCCGGTCAATGCCCTCGACGACGCGCTAAGAAAATCACTTGAGAATTTCTACCCCGCAATCAAGGATATGCACCTTGTCGATTATAAGGTTCGCGTTGTCAACGGCCGTGATGGAACTGCCGCCCGCGTCCGAGTAATTATCGAATCGCGCGACAAGAAAGATATCTGGGGGACCGTCGGCGTATCAGAGAACATCATCGAGGCATCCTGGCAGGCGCTTGTGGATTCGGTGGAATACAAGATCCAGAAAGACACCCGATAGCGCAGCAGTTTCGGCCTGTTTCGTCTAACTCATCAGGCAACTATTTTTGTGTCTGCCCGTTGTGTTTCCGCGGGTGTATCCATCCGTTTTCTTTTCCGGCGGTTTATGGTTCGCGATATCTGCTCGACAGGTATTGAGCCGGTGGCTATTTCTAGGGCCTGTTCGGCGGTCGCGGCGAAGGCATCTGCGCCGATTTCCTGCCACAAACCTTCCGCACGGTTGAACAATCCGCCTGAAACCATAATTTGCATATTCGGATTTGCGCTAACGTCTTTTATGCGGTCGATAAGCTGGCGAATGGAAGGCGCCTGCCTGGGGCTTGTGCCGTAAACCAGTAACACATCGGGAGAGTATTCGTGGACAAAGGTAAGGACATCGTCATTGGTAAGTCCGCCGCCGAGGAAGCGCACGTCCCAGCCGTCGCTTTCGAAAATGTCCGCGATAATCTGTCCGCCAAGCTCCTGCAACTCATCCGGTGCACAGCATACCGCGATTTTTTTGTTTCGGGGCTGCCTTCGCGGCAGCTTGTTCTGCAACTGGTCAACTATTGTGCGGCTGATTCTTGTGGCCAAGTGTTCCTGCGCGAGGGTTATCCGCTCAGCTCTTAACAGCCGTTCAATCTCGACCATTGTGGGCCAGACAACCTCCATATAAACAAGATTGGTAGGCGTTCCGCTCTGCAGCGTCTCTTCGATGACTAACCGGGAATTTCTTCTATCCCCTCTTAAAAGGGAGTCCAGATACCGCTCGACGATTTCCTCTCTAATCATAATCTTTCTCCAAATATTTTGCCTGCCACAATATTTGCCCATTTTAACATCGGCGGGACTCCAAATCCCAAAATGTCAATATAGGTAATATATGAATCGGAAACGGCCATCAAAATTCTTTAGTTAAAATGGGTAACTTGTGTAATTCAAGGAAACATATTAAGGCGAGTTTTAACAGATGGGAACCATTTTAGACCAAATCATTGTATATTCAAGCCGATATTATAGGGCCTTCTCGGCAAGATAATATTGGTCATAACTTTTTGTTTTGGTGTGAAAAATTAATCTAACTGTTTCCGACGTCAGGCCCCTGCCCTACATCCGGCGGGGTGGGTGGATGTTGCGGCGGCTGGGGCATATTAACTTGTCTGCAAACGACCGACCGTTCACCAAGCATAGTGTCGTTGGCAAACAACTGGAAACGATATTCGCCTGTATGCTGAAAAACCACGCCCATCAGGTTTATGGCGACGGTTACGATTTGCCTGACATCCTTGAAATCCACGGGCTGGCCCTGCTCGAAGATGACCTTGTCCTGGTTATCTATATCGACGAGGCGAATTTTAAGGCGGGTAACGCCGTGGCCGTTGGTCATCTCGCAGAAAAATATGAGCTGGTCGTGGCGCACGGGGTACCTGGGGGCGTTGATGGTTTGAATAATGTTTATGATGCTGGGCATTCCCGATATACGGTCGAAAATTACCCTGTCGCAGACAATAACGGAAAGCAGAATCGGAGCAACCTCATCCATTTTGAACCAATCCTTTCGTAAAACACGATATAAAAAATTATCCTGGTTTTCAGGCGTTGTTTTCAAGCATTCCGCGGAGTCGTTCCATTTCGCCGTCTTTCATATGATAACAGTGTTCGGTATCGGGGTATTTGCCCGCCCTGACCTGGTTTGTGTATTCGGCGAAGGCGGCAATCGTGGCATCGCCGAGGTTGGCGAAGCTTTTGGCGAACTTCGGCTGACGTCCCCCTGACAAACCGAGAATATCAGGAGCGATGAGAACCTGGCCGTCGCAGTCCGGACCTGAGCCGCAGCTGATGACGGGGACATCGCTTTGCTCGGTGATTATTTTGGCGACTTCTGCGCAAACGCCTTCGAGGAGCAACGCGATTGAGCCGGCGTTTACCATTTGCTTTGCAAGTGCGATAAGCTCGGCGGCCATTTCCGCGGTCGAGGCCTCGGCCTTGAATTTGCCAATCCTGGATATGCTCTGGGGCCTGATGCCGATATGCGCCATAACAGCCATACCGGCATCGTTGACTGCTTTGATGACATCGAGACATGCGCCTGAGGCCTCGATTTTTATCATTTGAGCACCGCATTCAGAGGCGAATCTTCCGGCATTTTTGACCGCCTCGGCTATGCCCACCTGGTAGGACAGGAAAGGCATATCCGCAATGAGACATACATCGGGGGCGGCTTTCCTGACGGCGGCGGTTATAGCGACCATAAAATCCATAGTCGCGGGCAGGGTGGAATCGTGCCCAAGGATAACCTGGGCGGCTGAATCACCTACAAGTATAATCTCGACGTCGGTCTGGGCGACGAGCCGGGCCGTGGTATAGTCGTAGCAGCTGACTGCCACAACCTTACGACCCTGTTGTTTGGCGTCAATTAAATTGGCTACCGTGATTTTGCCTGCCATTCGAATACCCCATAAAATAACAATCAACCTGTTAGAATATAGTGAACAAACAGGAGTAATCAAGCGTAAAATTGCAACGTTTTTATGAGGATTTTCGGGTTTTTCGGCGAGAATTGAAAATTTTATGGTTTTTTTAATAAGAGGACTTGAATCGAGACGTCTCTAAATGTGTAGTGATATGAGAAATTTCCCTAAAGAATTTCGGGGTATTAGGGCGATTATTTAGAAAGGCAATAATGGAGCAACAGAGGGCATTGACATAAGTAATCATTTTTCTGGGCTTTTCATCACCCTCCTCCGAAGCCAGGTTCTTAAACAGGAATCTGGCTTTTTTAATTCAATATTTAGAATATAGTCAATAGTTACCTTTTCACTGCTGTTAATTTAGGCAAAACAGGGCTTTGGGGGCATTTAAAACCCTTCGATTCAACATCACCTGTCAGGCATTGAGAATGTACTTCGCCATTCTTGGTGGCCGACCAAGCATATCGGTAATATAGCGAATCAAGATGTCCTCAACGTTTTTCAGGGTGTTTTGGGAAGCAGAGGCAAGCAATTTTGAGTCGGCCAGACATTTTGCCGATTCAGCAGTCAGTCGTATTTTATCGGGGAAAGGCCCCTGGCAATCCCTGCAAATCAGGCCCCTTGCGTTATTGCTGAAATACGTTTCCGGCCAGCGAGAATCAAAATGATTCCTGCAATTTACGCAATAATCGAGGACGGGACACAAGCCGATTTCCGTCAGCAGCACCAGTTGAAACACTATCAGGTTCGCCAGGATTTTGCGGTGCTCATCATTTGAGCTTCTGTCCTGACTGGCGTCGTGAATGAACTGAAGCAAGCTGTCAAACAAGCCCGGATGGGGGTCGTAATCATTGACCAGAGCATTTACAAGCTCGGCAGCAAACAGACAGGCGTTCAGCGCAAATATATCCGCCGACAGTACTGGGTAATTCACTATGCCCGCAAGCGGCTCAAATTCAGCAAGAGTCGCCAGCTTATCCCGGCCTGAATCAGAGAAGACAATATCGCCATAAGAAAATATCTCTATGGGGCCTCCGAAAGATGATTTCCGTCTTTTCGCGCCTTTGGCGATTACGGGGACTTTTCCCGTTTGCCTGGCAAAGAAAGTTACCACCTGCGATGTTTCGGAGTAGTCAACTGCCCGGATGCAGATGCCATGGTCATTGGTCAGCATTTTTGACGCCGTTTATTCGGAACAATTTTTCGTTTTTTATCATATACCAGCCCAAAACCCTGCTGCTGTAGAATTTCATCTTCGAGTTGATGCATTATTTTCGCTTTTTTCGGCTGTAAGTCATCGAAGCCGAGATTATGCAGCAGGCCATGGGTGATATAAAGGGCAAGCTCCGCCTGAGAGGAATGGCCTCGTTTAACAGCCTGCGTTTTCGCCCTTTCGCCGTTTACCACAAGCTCAAGCAATCTTAGGGTGATTTTGTTTTCCGACAAATCGAACGCCAGGCAATCGGTGAAGTTTTTATGGTTAAGGAATTCAATGTTAAGTTTTCGCATACGGCGATTGCCGACTATGGCAATACTGATGGTTGCCTTTGTCAGGCGGAAGCGCTTACAGATTACGCGCACAAGTTTGATGAGCTTGCGACGCGGGCAAGGGATGTTTTTGAAATCGCGAGTGATATGAACAGTTACGCCTTGCATAGTTGGTATATCGCTTTACTGGTCCAGTTCGGGCGGCATATCAGGCGGCTTGGGATAGGCGATTCGCCCGTGGTAGTGGGCCGCGAGGGTTTTTGACATACGTGCCTCAATCTGACTAAGCTCCCGCAAAGACAGGTCGCACTCGTCAAACTGGCCGTCCTGCAGACGCTTCATCGCCATATTATGCACGACGGCTTCGATCTTTAATGGTGTCGCTTCCGGCAAAGTCCTTGTTGCGCCTTCGACGGCGTCCGCAAGCATAACGATTGCGGCTTCTTTTGTCCGCGGTTTTGGGCCGGGATATCGAAACTCGCCTTCGGAAGGAACCGGCAAATCAGAAGAATCACCTTGTTCGTGCTGTTTCATCGCTTCATTGTAAAAATACTCAACAAGCGTGGTGCCGTGATGTGTTTCGATGAATTGTCTCAGGACGGCAGGCAAACCGTATTCTTTTGCCAGCTCCATACCGTCTTTAATATGTCCGGCTATAATCAACTGGCTCATCGCGGGCGAAAGCTCCTTGTGCCAGCTTATTGAGCCGAGCTGGTTTTCGACAAAGTAGCCCGGCTTGTTGATTTTGCCTATATCGTGATAGTATGACCCGACTCTGCACAAAAGGCCGTTGCGTCCGATTGCTTCCGCGGCGGCCTCAGCAATGACGCCAATGAGCAAGCTGTGACTATAGGTGCCCGGCGCTTCCATAGCAAGCCGTCTCAGCAGGGGCTGGTTTGCGTCGCTGTAATCCAGCAAGGTCATACTTGTCGCTATTCGGAAAACCTTTTCGAGAACGGGCAGGAGGCCTTGTATCAACACACCGACAAGAAGAGTAACCGCGGCGTTGGGGCCTGCGTCGGCGAATAAATTACCCGGCAATTCGGGAGAAGACAGATACCTCATAGCGGTTGACATTATAAAAACCGTTATAGCCGCCACCAAACTTACCTCTAAAAGCCGCATCCTCGTGCGGATTTCCTTGAGTAAGAAGCAATATGGCAGCGCACCGGCAAGCATAGTGAGCAAAACGCTTAAGTCCGTTACCTGTCCTGTCGCTAAAGAAGCGAGGACGCAGTAAACAAAGCTCATCGCCATAGCGAACCGCTGATTATAAGCGATAGTCAGGATAAGGGCCGTAGCGACGGCGGTGCCCGTAACCCAGAATACCTGGCCGGCCAGCAACACCGCTAATTTCGCACAAATCAACATTGAGATAAGCAGAACGACCAGCCCTATCGTCCTGACACGGTTCTTAATAAGCCGTTTTTGATATTGAGAGATATGGAATGCGGCAGTCAGGCCAATCAGGACAACCACTGTAACAATCGCGGCGAGCCTGCCATAGGTCATCTGGCCTGTCGGGTCATATCCGAGCACCGCCACGGACAACAACACAAAGAGCAGCCAGACAGCCGACGAGTAAATGACATCGGGGTCCGCCAGCCGGCTCAGGTCGGCAAACTGCTTTGCCACTTCCCTTCGCACCCGACTTCGCCGCTGATTTGTCCTGTTAAAAAATCCCACCTGTGCTCCCTTTGTTTATTTCACAAAGACATCAAGGCGTTAAGTGTTCAGTTTTTGGTTTCGCAGAGCGGTCGTAGGCACGAACAATGCTTTGAACGAGCCGATGCCGGACAATGTCGATTTGCGTCAGTTCGACAACACCGATACCCTTTACGCGACGCAGGCGTTCGATTGCCTCGACTAAGCCGCTTTTCTGCCCGTGGGGCAGGTCTATCTGGGTTATGTCGCCGGTGATTATCATCTTGGAGCCGCGTCCCAGCCGGGTAAGCACCATAAGCATCTGCAGCGCCGATGTATTCTGCGCCTCATCGCAGATTACGACCGACTCATTGAGAGTCCTGCCCCGCATAAAGGCCAGCGGTATAATCTCGATGACGTCCATATCCATAAATTTTCGCATCTGGCCGAAGTCCATCATATCCTCAAGCGCATCGAACAGCGGGCGAAGATAGGGATTTACTTTTGCCTGAATGTCGCCGGGGAGAAAACCGAGTTTTTCGCCCGCCTCGACCGCGGGCCGGGCAAGGATTATGCGTCTTATCTGTTTTCTTTTGAGCATCGATACGGCAACAGCTACCGCCAGATACGTCTTGCCTGTCCCCGCCGGGCCTGTGCAAAACGTAAGGTCGTTGTTAAGCATCGCCTGGATATATTTGAGCTGTCTTTTACTGGAGGGCTCGATTACTTTTTTGTGCGAGTAAACGGCAATTGCCTCTGGCGACTGCGGCTCAGCGTCAACGTCAATATCTGAAAGTATGATGCCGACGTCATCGGCGGTGAGAAGGCCTCGTTTAAGCAGGTGCTTTTGCATCTTGTCGATAACTTCCACCGCCCTGTTGACATTATCTGCTTTGCCGGCAACGAGGAGATTGTCCTGCCTGGCGGTCATCCTGACATCGAGAGCATCACGCACCATTCGAAGATTAATATCAGCAGGCCCGAACAATTCAAGCTGTTTGCCGATTGAATCGAGTTGTATTGTTATCTCCAAAAGCTTCCTTTAATGCCCCAAAAAAGAAAAGAACAGATAGCCGAACGGCGCCGTGATTAAAATCGAATCAACGACATCCAAAATGCCGCCGAAGCCCGGGACGCTGTTTGACGAGTCCTTGGTTTCGGCATCGCGTTTGAGCATCGATTCGGCCAAATCGCCAAGCTGACCCAAAAAGGCGAAAATAACACCGAAAACAATAGCCAGCCGCCAAGACATTATATCACAAAATACAGCAAAGGCCACTGCTGTTAGAGCCGCCAAAACCACTCCGCCCGCCATACCTTCCCATGTCTTTTTGGGGCTGATTACAGGGGAAAATTTGCGTTTGCCGAATAGTCGGCCCGCGGTGTAAGCCCCGATATCAGAACACTTTACGACAAATATCAACATAAGCAGATGCCACGGGCCAAAGTCAATATATGTCGCTGGCGCAAAGGCGCCCAACAATCCAAGATATAATATCGAAAAGCAGGCGGCTCCGCAGTTGACCAAAACTCCAGACAAGCCGTACCGAAACCTTTGATACAGGAAACACGCCATAAGGGCAAAACTCAGTAAAAAAAAGACGAACCCCTCCATCAACGTCAAACGCGGAAGCCAATAGCTGCTGGTCGCCAGCAATATCGCTGCGGGAATCGAAACCGGCAGAAGGATTTTGATTCCTTTCACGGCGGCGAGTTTTGATATCTCAAATAATCCTGGAATTATCAATAAAGCAACAAGAACAGCCACTGCCGCGCCGCGAAACGGCTTATCATAAGCATGGGAGCTGGTGAGATAGCCATCAAAATAACCGTTGAGTAGTACGATGCCGATGAACGCGATGGTCATCAGTGTTCCGAATATGAGCCGATATTTGAGCATAACACTCCATTTTTACCGCGGAGACCACAAAGCCCGCAGAGATAAACTTTTATTTTTTTCTCTGCGGTCTTGGCGTGCTCGGCGGTAAATCTATAACTGCCCCGAAACGTCTTGTACGTTTGGCGTATGCCAGTATCGCTTTTTCGAGGTCGGGTTGTTCCAAATCGGGCCAAAGCGTTTCGGTTACGTAAAATTCGCTGTAAGAAATCTGCCAGAGTAGGAAATTGCTGACCCTTAATTCATTTGCGGTTCGTATGAGCAGGTCGGGGTCGGGTATGCCTGCGGTGTAAAGATGACTGCTGATGCAATTCTCGTCGATATCATCCAGTTGAATTTCGCCTGCCTTGTGTCTGCGGGCGATTTCCTTTGTGGCGTCGATTATTTCCGCCCTGCCTCCGTAGTTGAGGGCGAGGGCAAAAATCATTCCTGTATTCTTAGAGGTCAACTCGATGGTTTTAAGAAGCTCGGTCTTGACTTCAACTGGTAGAGGGCCGATTCGGCCTAAGTGAACAAGCTTGGCGTTATCCTCCATAAGCTTGGGACGCATTTTGACAAGATATTCGGCGTAGAGGTTCATCAGGGCGTTGACCTCTTCCATCGGCCTTTTCCAGTTTTCCATGCTAAAGGAATACAGGGTCAGTGCCTCGATTCCGAACTCGACGCATAGGTGGGAAATTTTTTCGGCGGCTACCGCGCCCTGGCGATGTCCTTCGGGACGGGAAAGTCCCCGTTTTTTCGCCCATCGACCGTTGCCGTCCATTATTATCGCGATATGGCACGGCATTTCTTCGGGTTTTATACCCAGCCGAGAGGCGGTTTGTATAAGTTTGTTTTTCATCGATTTGATAATCGACAGCAATCCTATCGTCTAAAAATCGTCTGCTTTCGATTAGGTCCCACGCCTATCATCGTAACGGGTCTTTTTACGCTCTTTTCTATGAAACTCACATAGTTTTGAGCATTCAACGGCAACCGGCTAAAATCGGTTATCTGCGTGATGTCTTCTTTCCAGCCGGGGAGGGTCTGATAGATACATTTAGCTTTTTCGAGCTTATCGATATTGGCGGGGAAAAACGCGGTCTGCTTGCCGTCGATTTCGTAGCTGACGCAGACCTTCAACTCATCGAGGCCCGTAAGAGTATCAAGGTGCATCATCGCAACCGAGTCGATTCCTCCTATTGTTGCGGAATAAGAAACAACGACGGCGTCGAACCAGCCGCATCTTCTGGGCCTGCCGGTTGTTGTGCCGTACTCGTGCCCTTTGTCGCGAATGTACTGGCCGATTTCGTTATCCAGTTCCGATGGGAAAGGGCCTGCGCCGACTCTTGTCGTATATGCCTTTGATATACCTACGAACTCATCGACCATTTTGGCAGGCACGCCGGAACCGGAGGGCATACCCAAGCCGCTGACATTTGCGCTGGTTACGAAAGGAAATGTGCCGTGGTCGATATCGAGCATACTGCCCTGAGCACCTTCGAAAAGAATCGACTTGCCCCGGGCGATAGCGCCGTGTATGTATTCCGTCGTATCGATGGTAAAAGGCAGGAGCTTTTGGGCGTAGGATTTGCATTTTTCGATTATCGGTTTGGCGTCAATCGGCTCTGCTTTATAAAGTGCCGAGAACAATTTGTTTTTGTAATCCACAATCGTCCGCAGTTTCGTTTCAAGAGCTGTGATGTCGCGCAGGTCGCCCATTCTAACGGCGTAACTTCTGCCCATCTTGTCGGCGTTGCAGGGGCCGATGCCGCGAATGGTTGTGCCTATTTTCTTTTTGCCGAGCGACTCCTCTCGCAACTGGTCTTCTTTCTTGTGATAATCCAGCACCAGATGGGCATTTTCGCTGATAAAGAGACGCTTGTCTAATTTGATGTCTTTTTGGGCGAGAGAATCAATTTCGCCGAGCAGTGTTTCGGGGTCAACAACTACCGCGTTTGTGATTACGCACATTGTTTTGGGTCTGACCGCGCCGCTGGGCAAAAGGTGCAGCGCGAATTTGTCGTTTCCCACCACAACGGTATGTCCCGCGTTTGCGCCGCCGTTATAACGAACTACGACGTCGCTGTCTTCGGCAAGGATATCGACAACCTTACCCTTGCCTTCATCGCCCCACTGCAATCCTATAACGCAACGATTCACATTATTCCTTTCTTTTTTGCCGCCAAGGCACGAAGGCACAAAATAAAAACTAAAAAGGTAAAAGGAAAAAAACTTAGCGCCTTAGCGTCTTCGTGGCATAAAGTTTAATCGCCAATGGGAAGGATTTCAACTGATTTTCGCCACGAGATGGTCCAGTATGGCTTTCAGGTTGTCGTAATTCCTGTCGCTGATTTTACGGTCGATTTCTTTGCCGTCAGGTGTTTTGTAAGTAAAGGTGAAATGGCCCTTTTTGTCGAAATCGGTCTTGTCGATTTTCTGGACCGAGTCGTAAGGGATGCTTGTTTTGCCGTCGATTACAAGGGCGTTGTCATCGGCCACGATTTTCCTGTTGCGGATAACCAGCAAATACACGCCTAACAATACTGCCGCACCCACAAGATAAGCCGGAGCTTTCTGGTTAAACACCATTGTGCCGTCGGGTTTGCCGTCAGGGGCATGTTTTTCCCTGAACGCATCATTGAAATGGCCGTCGTAAACGCAATAAGCGGCGAAACCAACCAGGACAGCCATATAAATCAGGTACGTCTTTACCTTGTATTTGCTTACGGGAGCCACAATTGCCATAGTCAATCTCTTCCTGTGTTTTAGGTCAGTCGTTTTTGCGCGATAACATTGATAAGCGGGTGAACAAGATTCGGGACGATTTTATCCGCCATCAGCTCATCGGCAAGCATACACTGCCGGTCAAACGATTCCAGCGTATCGAAGTTGCCGGAGGCCGCGCGATACTGGCGAACGGTAAACGACAAGCTTATCGCCTCTTCGAGCGTCTGCGGCGGTTTATCGGGGTCGAAAATACTGGTTCGCGATTCGACGCTGATTCTGGCCTGGGTGCGGCAATCCTCGGAAAGAGCAACCACTATCTCAGGCGAATGGTCAATCGCTTTTGCCAGCGGTATATCCAGCAGGCAGTTGAAGGCCGAGGAGCCGAGAGCTTCGGCGATAATCTGGTCGTGATTGCCCGCGCAGAAAAAGTCCATCGCGTAAGTAACGTCGAGAGAATCCACGTCAAGATGACTTATGCCCAGCATATACGGAATCAGGCCCAGAATAAATTTATCCTGGTTGTAAACTTCCGCGAAATCCACGGGGTTGACGATACCTGAGCTGACACGGTCAGCTTCGAGGGCAACCCAGCGGTACTGGCCGTTGCTGTGCTCCTCTTCGAGACAGTATTCTGTGTTTTCCCGGCGGGTAAAGCAGCCCATCGTGGGATACTGCTTTTGAAGCCGCTCAAAAAACGCCAGAACGGTGTCGCTCTGGAGAGCTAAGTCAAGCTCGGTGTTGACGAACATATCCAGATAAAAATCATCACACAGGGAACTATAACCATTGGCCATAATTTAAGCCACCTTCTACAGAAACCACCCAAACATCGACCCGGCAGTATCCGCAATTCGGCGAATATCCCCAAACCCGGGCCTGCTGTTAATTATACGTTAAAAAGTGCGCTTTGCCAGATTTTTTTGAGCCGAATTTGCAGCCGAATAACGCGGCAGCTCAAACGCCCATACGTTTCAGGTCGGGGTCAGGCAGCATCATTTCAGTAACAATCGCCGCGATTGTGGCAAGAACCGCGGAAGCAAAGGTGTGCATTGCGCATAACGTTATCAGTTTCGATGCCGTCGCACTATGGTCAAACATCGCCGCGGTAACAGTGGCAAATATCCCGATAGCGGCGCCCGAGACGGCCGCGGTAATAATTCGTCTCCACAATACCGCCCCGCCTGCACCGAGGGTTACGGCAACCCCGCAAAGCACCGGCGCCAAAATAACAAGCAACCGGATATCTCTTAACCGGGGCAGCACCCAGTAATCGTCCAAATAGCTGTTATATGCAAAGGCAAATGCCGCAACCGCGGCGATGACACAGCCGACCGCATGCCAATAGCGGACAGGATACGCCGAGCGGATTTCGGCGCGGCAGGCCATACGCCTGCGAATCGTCAAAGGCCAGTTATAGAACAGGCAGAACACCCAATGCTCCAGTAATGCCCCCCTTTCACCAAACACCGGCACTATGTGGACTATTTCAGTTGCCCAGTGCCCTGCCATAAACCTCGCAAGAGCCGGGTAACGGTATGTCATCTGAATCGGAAAAGCCAGATACCCTATATATTTGAAGAAACTAAGAAACAGTGCGATGTTGTAATCTTTAAAACTGCGGTCATGAATCGCCAAGCTGACGGTGTAACAGCCTCTTGCAATCGAGCCGGGAGAAATCGGTATGACCTGAAACAGGACAACAATGCCCACCCCTATCGCCCATGCTTTTTCGCGGGGCATTTCAGGGTGCATATATACATAAGCAAATGCACATATCAGCGCGACGATGTGCGTCGTCGGCATCAGTAACAAATGAACAACCAAACTCACAAGATACTTTTGTATATAGGGCTCTTTAATCTGAGCAAGAATGGTGTCGGCGTCGGAATCGGTGAGTATATGCTTTTTGCGCCCCTCGGCAACCATATCCCGAAGCCACTGTTCACGCATCGCAGCACTAAAATACAACTGGAAAGGCCTGATGAATATGGCCGACAATTTTTCCTTTCTGAAGACCGAATCAGTAAAGAATCGATGCAATCTCACAGATATGAGAATCAGCAACGGCAAATGCAGGAAGAACCTCCCGGGTCTATCGTGGATTTTTAACGCCTCGGTCATACTTACCCGCCCGGCTCGATACCAGCCGATGGTCTTTTCGAAAATTTTCCCATCGACCGCCCTGCGGAAATAATCCCGGCTGGCAAACATCTCCGTGTAGTGGCGTCGCCAGTCGGCCCTTGCCCAAAGCCGACGGAAAATAGTCCCGAGAAAAGGTATCAGGCCGAGAAGTAAAAACAAAACCGTCCGCGTTTTTTTGCCGCGGAGTTTTGTCTCGCCTTCGTCGTCGATGAGATTACGAATTTTCCAGCCGGTGATTGAGCCGGCGAGAATCTGCGACCATAATTTCCCGTCATAAAACAGCCGGATATTGTTTTGGGTAACGTCCGGGATACTGCTGCGGTAAATCTGTTCGTCGGCTTTAAGCTCGTCGAGCATTCCCCGCATCTCCGCGAAATGCTGCGGGTTTGCCAGCACAAACGATTCGAGCTTCGATATGTCCCCGCGGTCGAACTGCACGACTGAGCCGCGCATAATGCCTTTCGCTATCAGCGAAAAATCGCCGGGACTCATCGGTAAAAAAGGTAGCAGTACAAGCCCGGGCCTGAAATCGACCGCCGTCAGCCCTTTCGCGGGCTGGTCTTCATTGCCTTTTCGTTTGAGGCAGTTGGGCTGGCTCTTGCAGGTTGACCATTCGTATTGCCTGGCGAATTCGTATGCGCCGATACCGTGCAGCATATTCACGAAATCAGCCATAAACTCTCTTTTGGCTCGGTATTCTGGCGAGCCGAGGTAATGAGTATCAGTGATTTTGCCTCGTCGCCAGAATTTAAGCAGGTCCATCCTGTCATCAGCTTCCAGCCGCCAGGTGCGTCCCTCGACCCATTCGCTCAACTCGCCGCAACTGCCGATTTTCTCATCAACGAAGGTGGCGTGAATATCAACGACGGTCATCTCGTCGCCGAAACGTATTTTGGCCACCTGCCTGATGAATTTTTGCCAAAGCGCGCCTGCTCTTGCCGCCGCGGGATTGACCTGAAGCTGGAAAGGCCCCTGAAAACCAATCTTATAAAGGATATCACGAAACAGGCAGGCAAAACCCGACGGCGGAACGAGAATCTTCATCGCGTAAACACCACTCTGCTCGATACCCGCAATGTGGGCGGTCGCATTTTGAATCTCAAGGATTTTAACCCTGTAAACCTGGCCTGCGAACCCACCTCCGATGAATTTTTCTATCAGCAAACGCACTCGGGCGGTGTCCGGCGTTTTGAGGCCCGTAACATTGTAAACCAGCTCGGTCCCAGCGTCATACCTGCTGACCCGCATCGGACGATGAAGACCAAGAACCTGATACTTCGCCTGGAGCTTCCTGCATATATCGGGGCTGTATTCCGTTGTAGCCATTAATGCTCCCTGTTACTGTTGACAGCAAAATTATTTAAGAATCCAGAATTTGGCGGAAATGAACAACGCGATTCCCGCATACACCCCCGCCATCAAATCATCGGCGAGAATCCCCCAGCCGGCGGGCAATTCTTCGAGCCGATACGAAGGCCAGGGCTTGACCGTATCAAATAACCGAAATAAAAAATAACCGAGCGCAACAATCGAAACAATCTGACCGCCCGACACATCAGCCATCAGCAACGGCATCGCCAGAAACGTCAACGCCTGACCGGCAACCTCGTCGGCCACCACCTCGTTGGGGTCTTCATTGCCCGTCGCGGCAACGGCAACGTGTGAGAATTTAACGCATACAAACGAACCGGCTGCTATAAGCGCAATCATCAGCAATACCGGAATCGCCGCCGACACACCGAAATAACAGGCAAGACCAAAGATAATCGCGGAAGGCAACGACCCCCACGACCCGGGCGCCACAGGCAGCCAGCCAAGGCCGAAACAAGATGTAAGAAGACGTTTCATAAAACCAGCAAATCCGCAGAAAAATTAAATGTTATGGATTATAACGATTCGGCCTTAGATTTCCTCAACCATTTTCAGGCAGAAACGGTCCGTCATCCCCGCGATGTAATCGCAGACGGCCCGCTGGAGACCCTGTTTTTCAATGAAATGCTGGAAATAGCCCGGCATAAGCTGTGGCTGATTGCAAAGATGCCCGAAAAGCCGGGCAAGCCACTGCTCGACTTTTTTGCCGACAGAAAGTAGCGAAGGATGCTGATAAAAATTCGCGAGAAGGAATCGCTCCAGCTCTTCCAATTCAGCATTACTTTTTTCGGGCAGGATAATCAAACATTCCCGCCGGCTATATATGTCATCAAGCGTTTTAATTTTTGCCTGACGAATTGCATGGCTGCTTTGCTCGATACAATCACCAACAAGTATATCTATAATCGCCTTGGCGCTTCTCGTCCGGCGGACGATTCTATCCTCAATCCTGTCTGCCTGTGCCCGTTGTTTGGCTTCCTGAAACAACCTTATGTCTTTTAACTGCTCCGCCTCGATAAGTCCCGCCCGCATACCATCTTCGAGGTCGTGCGAATTAACGGCTATCATATCCGCGACATTCGCTATCTGGCCTTCGAACGAACAATTCAGCTCAGGAAAATCAACGTCCTCCGGCTTATCGTACGGGCTGCTGTGTTTTGCCAGCCCCAGCCGGGTTTCGTAAGTCAGATTAAGTCCCGCGAAATCGGGGTAAGGATGCTCAAGCAAGTCAACGACCCGTAGCGATTGCCTGTTGTGCTCGAAGCCGCCGAAATCAGCCATCAGCTTATTGAGAACGCTTTCGCCGGTGTGGCCGAAAGGCGAATGACCCAAATCGTGCGCCAGGCATATCGCCTCGGTCAGTTGCTCGTTGAGACCAAGCGCCCTTGCGATGGTCCTGCCAATCTGGGCAACCTCAATTGTATGAGTAAGGCGCGTGCGGTAATGGTCATCGAGACCGGGTGTGAAGACCTGCGTTTTGCCTTCAAGCCGGCGAAACGCCGCACAGTGAATTATCCTGTCGCGGTCGCGCTCGAAATCCAGCCGATAGGGATGCGGTTCTTCGGCAAACAGCCGGCCTTTGCCAGATTTTTCACTAACCGCGTAAGGGACAAGCTCTGAACGCATAATTACAGAACTGGAAGATTGTTTTGGGCGCTTATTTGTTTTAATACCGCAAGAAGCTCCTCGATGCTCTGGCTGATGAGGTATGTATCGCTGCAAACCCGGACAAAATTGGTATCGCCGTTCCAGCGGGGGACAACGTGTATGTGCATATGGTCGGGCAATCCCGCTCCGGCGCATCTGCCGAAATTGATGCCGATGTTGAAGCCGTGGGGCTTAATCGCAAGAGAAAGAACCTTCTGGGCGTCCCTTGTCAGCTTTGTCATTTCAAGAAGTTCTTCGTCGTTCGCCTCGCTGAAATCGTGGATGTGCCGGACAGGTGCAATGAGCAGATGCCCGTTGTTATAAGGGAAGCGATTCATCACCGCGATACAGTTTTTGGAACGCCACAGGATAAGATTCTTGTCGTCATCCTGCGGGGTTTTGATATTTTTACAGATGAAACACTCGTTTTTGTCGGCGAGACCCTGTATGTACCCGATTCGCCACGGAGCCCAGAGATTCTTTTTTTTCAAACTGATAACCTCCAAAACGCTTTCCTCTTGATTATCAATTCTTTTTCCCCGCGGCTATAAGTTGCATTGTAATTGTCTGCTCAATGGCTATCTTCGGATTTACGCCGCTCAGCCCCATAGGCATAGACGCCGTGGCCCGCATCGTGTATTTTTGAGTGTACTGCTCGGTTCTTCCGGCTTCTATATTGAAAAGCTCCTGCCCATGTCCCTGTATATCGAGCACTTTATATTCCCGCAGAAAACCAAACATCCCGCTCATTTGGAACACCTCCGTATAAGGAACAGGCCACTCGGAGGGATTTGGCCACAGCAGAGAATAGGAACCGCCTATGACGGCTATATGGTTATTGGGGTCATTGGGGTCCTGGCGGATTTCTTCCAGCGTGTAATTCACGTTTCTGGCCGCAAAAAGAATCATCGTTGCGGGGGCCGGGAGCACGGACTTCCACTTTTCGCCGACGGCAACACCTTTTGTCGGGTTGCTTATATGCGACACGGAATCCCACAGGAACCACTGCGTGGCAATGACATCATAAAGCATATCCGGCTCTTTGATGGGGCCATGGCTCCTGTCGGCCCTGAACGCCTGCTGACCCGCCTGGTGAAGCACGTCAACAAACTGCGCGCAGTCCACAATTTTGCCCCTTGCATCAACGGTAAACGTCCAGCTCTTGCCGGCGAAACTTTCCGCTGCCTCCTTCCAATTCTGCGGGCGGGCCGAGGTGCGTTTTACCCTCGCGAATTCACAATTTGCCCGGATTGTCGAAATACCGTATGGGTCCACTGTAACAGGCGTATATGAAACAACCATTTCCAGCGATTCCGACGAGCTGTTTATCTTGTTTGCGTCACCTACTCTCGACGGGCCCCAGTCCACCGCCATCTCCCTGCTGCTAACAAACTTGTATTTAAGGGGCTGGTCGGGCTTGAAATCAACGGTGAACCGCGTTCTTTTTGAATTCAATGCCGACTTTTGCGCCGGGGTGCAGCCGGCGATAATCCCGACAACGAGAGCCGCAATAAGAATTTTCGTCTGGTTCAATCCGGTCCCTTTCGTTCAAATCCGAATTATTTAACTCTTTCAATGCTGTACCCGCGTTCCGCGGACATATTAAGCACCACCGGCTCCGAGGTATCACCCTGCTTTGCCGGAAGCGCGACAGTCCAGGTTGCCTGGAGATTTTCATGGTAATTTTCTATCCTGCCCGCTTTAACGTCAAATTCGCCGGTTCCCGTATATGATTCTTTCGAGTCGAATTTCTGCGACGCACCTTCTTCAGCTTTCCTGCCGGCGTATTTGGGCTCAACTTCGGAGGTTGGTATCGCGTTCATATCGATAACCGCAATTTCTCGTCCGTCGTTTCGCAGTTCCTTAAGGGTGTAAATTTTTTCGTAGGATTTCAGCCCCATTTTCCCGAATATAAAGGTCTTTATTGAGCTCCACTTGCCCCCCACCTTAAGCATTTCCTGCCCCTGTTTGGGCAATTGCATTGTGCCGTGCCTTTCTATTATCAAATCCGGCATAACTATCTCGATTCCTTCCTTGTCGGAAACAGTCCCGCCTTTCATCATAGTCATGACCGGCGGCAACTCATCAACAAAAGTCACAATGTTTCGCGGATTGAATTCTATCATATAGGTTTTGCCGATTAACTGTATTAACGGGTTATTGGAATCCGAATGCCTTGTGCTGTCGAAATCCAAGGTTGTCTGCCCCTTGCTCGTGAAAAAGCATTTCAATCCATCGATTGATACCTGCGCGGTGGCTATGCCGTTGGCGTCAACGGTTTGTATCCGTCGCGTAACGGCCATTTCGACGCGTTCTTCACTGAAGCTCTCGTCAAATGCCGCTTTTTCGGGAACCGGCCCCTGCCATTTTGTGGTTCTGCGAGCTATGGTTGTAATCTTATATTTATCCAGCCCGCCGACGGACGATTTCAGCGCGATTTTAACCGGCCCATTTGACTGTTTTCGTGGTTGCGCCGGTGATTTGACCTCGGCCTGGCCTGTCTGTGCCTGCTTTTCACAGCCCCATGCGAACACTCCGCAACATACCCCCGCTATCACTAAACCCCTGAAAATACCGCTTTTTGACATAATTTCGTTCTCCGTATAGTTTCCGTGTAGTTTAAGTTTATCCAAATCGAAACAACCATTATACCCGCTGGCGATATAGAAACAACCTATTTTTCTTCAACAACAGCCGCCTAAACGTTACAATGTACGCTTTGAAAATGCCCGGGTTTGGGCATGATTTTGCAGAAAGGAAGATAAATGAGAAGCGACAAAATAAAGAGCGGTTTTCAGCGAGCGCCCCACCGCGGGCTTCTTCACGCCTGCGGCGTAGCCGAAGCCGATATCAACAAGCCCTTTATCGCCATCGCAAATAGCTTTTGCGAGATAGTTCCCGGCCACGTTCATCTCGACAAGGTAGCCCGGATTGTCAAGCAGGCCGTGCGCGAGGCGGGCGGCGTGCCCTTCGAGTTCAATACAATAGCAGTATGCGACGGAATCGCGATGGGACATACCGGTATGAAATACTCGCTTGCGTCGCGCGAAATAATCGCCGACTCGGTCGAGACAATGCTGCAGGCGCACTGCTTCGACGGAATGATTTGTATCCCGAACTGCGACAAGATTATCCCCGGTATGCTGATGGCGTCTGTCCGGCTCAATATCCCCACGATTTTCGTCTCAGGCGGGCCTATGGCAGCGGGAAAAACCAAAGACGGTAGGTCCGTTGACCTTATCAGCATCTTCGAGGGCGTCGCTAAATTCAACGCGGGCAAAATCAACGAAGAGCAGTTGAAAGAGCTTGAGGCCGCAGGCTGCCCCTCCTGCGGAAGTTGCTCAGGAATGTTCACCGCCAATTCGATGAACTGCCTGTGCGAGGCAATCGGCATCGCCCTGCCGGGTAACGGCACCGTATTGGCAACCAACCCGAAACGCGAAGAGCTTTATAAACAGGCGGGCAGACAAATCATCCAGCTAATCGAAAAAAACATCAAACCGTTGGATATAATCAGCGCCAAATCGATGGATAACGCCCTTGCGCTCGATATGGCAATGGGCGGCTCGACAAATACCGTTCTGCACACGCTGGCAGTCGCAAGCGAAGCAGGAATTAAATATGACCTCGACCGGATAAATAAAATCTCCGCGAAGTGCCCCAATATCTGCAAGGTCTCACCTTCGAGTGCGTTCCACGTTGAGGACGTTGACGCCGCGGGCGGCATCAGCGCGATACTAAAGGAAATAAGCAGGGTGCCTAAGCTGCTCAATCTCGATGCGCTTACCGTTACCGGCAAAAAACTCGGCGAAAATATCGCGGATGCTAAAATCAGCAACACCGCGGTTATTCACACAATCGAAAATGCCTATTCAAAAACAGGCGGGTTGGCAATACTCAAGGGTAACCTCGCACCGAAAGGCGCAGTCATTAAAACAGCGGGCGTCGCACAGAATATGCTCACACACAAAGGCCCTGCCGTCATTTTCGACAGCCAGGAAGAGGCAGGCGAAGGAATCCTTGCGGGCAAGGTCAAGGCTGGCGACGTCGTCGTCATCCGCTACGAAGGCCCCAAAGGCGGCCCGGGTATGCAGGAAATGCTCAGCCCCACAAGTTATATTGTTGGCGCAGGATTAGGCGAATCAGTCGCGCTCATCACCGACGGCAGGTTCAGCGGCGGCACACGCGGCGCCTGTATAGGCCACGTCAGCCCCGAAGCCGCGGTCGGCGGACCAATCGGATTATTGAAAAAAGGAGACATAATCGAAATCGACATACCCAACAACAAAATAAACGTGAAGTTGTCCGCTAAAGAACTCGCGGCCCGTAAGAAAAAATGGAAGCCGAGAAAACCAAATATCACCACCGGCTGCCTTGCCAAATACGCCTCTATGGCCACAAGCGCAGACACCGGCGCCGTGCTGAAATGGTAAGCCGGGGCATTTGACGCGAAAAAAAACTGATTTGAAATACACTCTCAGTATTAACACCCAAGCCGGGATTGAGCGAGAAAGTCCCATAAAATCTTTTGTGCTTGAAAATTCTGTGGGAAATTGTTAGAAGAATGAAGCGGAGGAGTGGAAGTTAAATTTCACTCCCGGCTGCGACCCCAGCACCTGTTTTATAAACTGGGTATCATTCGCATATAGGCAACTTTGTCGCTAAAACGGGTGCTGGCGAAACTTCGACATGCTCAGTCGAGTCGCAATCAGAACGGAAACTGATACAAAAGTTTTTTGGGCTGACAATGGACGTTGACAGGACAAGGGAAAAAGGACAATCAAACCCACAGGATGGTCAGGAGAAATTTGTCCCGACCTGCCCGATATGCGGAGAAAAGCACTGGCCGCATCATCCCCTTGCGCCCTGCTTCAACGCCAAAAAAGTAAAAGAGAGAGCCAAAGCAGAGGCGGCGGCAAAGGTGCTCGCTGAAAAACAGGCGAAACTTGACGCCAAGCTTCAGGCAAAAGAGCAAGCCCACGCGGAAAAGCTCGCAAAAATCGAAGCTAAGGAACAGGAAAAAGCCGATAAGCAGGCGTATTACGACGCGATAAAAAAAGCGGAGGAAATCGCCAATAACGAGGCACAGGCAAGGGCCGAGGCACAGAGAATCGCCCAGGCGGAAACCAGGGCGAGAATCGTCGCGGAGGAAAAAGCAAGGACTGAAACCGAGGCGAGAATAAAAACTGAGCAGCAGACGCGAATCAAACTCGAAGAAAAGACCCGCGATTTTCAGGAATCCCAGCGACAGCTCGAAGGGAGATTGCAGGCGGAATTATCAGCCAAAGCACAGTTGCAAAAACAAATCGACGAATACCACCTGCTGATTAGCGAACTTCGGGAAAACCTCGATGCACAAACAAAAGCCCGCGGTATCGTAGAACAGCAGCTTTACGCCGAATCGCAGGCCAGAAAACAAATCGAATCGGATTTGCACGAAAAAGCACAAACCTTCGGCAAGGCGATAGAGGATATCCAGGTAAAATTGAATGCCCAGACACAATCGCTCCAGGAAACGGAAGACAAGCTCAAACAATACGTCGGGAACCTTATTCAGACAGAAACCCGGCTGCGAGAAGAACAACAAGCCCGGCGCGAGGCGGAAGAAAAATTCAAGAGAGAGTCAGAAGCGAGAACTATAGCCGAGGAGCAGGCAAAGCGGCAGGGTGAACTGAGAATCAAGGCCGAGACCCGCGCCGAACAGGCCGAACACCAGATACAAGTAGATACACAAGCGAAAATCAGGGCTGACCAACAGGCAAAAGCCGAATTAGAGCAAAAAGCGACTGTATACGGGCAGGCAATCACCTCAGCTGAAGAAAAAATACGTCAATACGCAGAATCACTCGCCCAAGCAAAGCAACAGGTCGAGACACAAACCGCGGAAGCCGAAAAATACCAACAGCGACTAAACAGTCAGGCCCAACAAATCGCGGAACTGAAGAACACCGTCGAAACGCAAACGCGAACAATAGCCGAGCTACGGGAAAAATCGAACATTAGCGACACCCTGCTGACCGCTGCGAGGGAACGCTCACAGGCCGAAGCTGAGAAAAGAGCAAAGGCCGAAGCGATGGCGGAAGCCCAGGCCAAAGCCGCAAGCGTGGCACAGGAGCAAATTCAGATTGAAAAGCAACTGCGCCAGCAGGCCGAAGAAAAAATGCAGGCCCGGCTTGAAGAAAAAGCACAAACCTACGGCCAGGCAATAGCGCGACTCGAAGAGCGACTTAATGACGCAACAGAAGCAAAACGACTCGCTGAAGAACAATTGCGTTCTGAAACGCAATCGCGAATTGAAACCGAAACAAAAACAAAAAATATCACAGCCGAATTAAAGCAGTTGCAATCACAGCTTGACTCCCAAACCAAAAAGCAGGCGGACATCGAACAGCGTCTTAAAGCGGAAAGTCAGGCACGAACAGCCGCCGACGAGAAGATACACCGGCTAAGCGAAGAAGTTGTCAAAGAGATAGCGACGGCACAAGCCGAGCAACTGGCCAGAATCGACGCGGAAAAGAAAACAGAAATCGCGATACAAGCCGCTATGCAAACCGAAAGACAGGCAAGGGCGGAACTTGAGGAAAAAGCCAAAGCTTACGGCCAGGCGATAGAAAAAGCGGAAGAAAAAATCCGGACGCTGACGGAAGCCCTCAAACAAACACAAGAATCGCTCAACGCTGGGGAACAGGCAAAAGAACTCGCCGAACAGCAGGTAAAAGCAATCGCGGCACAATCAGCGGAATTATCTCAACAGCTCGAATCGCAGACAAATGCAAGATTGGAAGTCGAGGAAAAGCTCAAAGCGGAAAATCTGGCAAGATTAAAGACGGAAGAGACGCTGGCCCGGACAGCCGAAGAGAAATTACAGGCACAAACCGTCGCGCAAACCGAGACAAAGGCGCGGGCCGATGCCCAGCAGTCGGCAAAAACCGAGAGCGAAGCAAAAACCCGGCTGGCAGAACAATTGGCCTCGGCAATCGCCGCTAAAACGCAGGCCGAAAAACAGCTCGAACAGCAAAATAACGCACGTTTGCTCGCGGAGAAAAACGCTCAGCTTGAATCGGAAAAACGAGCACATGCCGAGGCACGGGCAACATCAGCCGAAGAAGCAAGGAAACGTGCCGAACAGACGGCAAAGGAACAGGCACAGGCACACGCCGAATTTGAACGGCAGGCAATGGCTCAATTAGAGGAAAAGACGCAAACTTATACCCGTGAGACAACGACCGCGCAGGAACGAGCCAAATCATATCAGGCACAGGCCGAACATCTCGCGAAACAGTTAGACGCCGAATCACAAACGAGGGTCTTGCTGACGGAGCAGTTGGCCGCTGAACAAAAGGCAAAAACAGACGCCGCCGAACAAATCAAACGCCTGACGGAACAGCTTGAACGCCTCAAGGCCGAATCGAAATCGGCAAACGAGGCAAAGACCCAGGCAGAACGAAAACTAAACGAGGAAACACAGGCACGGACAAAGGCGGAATCAGCCGCGCGCTCACAGGCGGAAAAATCAGCCGCACTGGAACTGAAATTTAAACAGGATATTGAGAAGCTGCAGTCGGAATTGAACAAGACAAAACAGCAAATCATCCTCGAAACCAATGTCGCGCAGGACGCCGAAGACCGGCTAAAAGCGGAAACGCAAGCCCGGTTGAAAGCGGAAGAAAAAGCTCAAAACGAGGCACAACAAAGAGCAAGAGCCCAAGCCCTTGCTGAAGCACAATCAAAAGAAACAGCACAGGCACAGTTAAAGGTCGAGGAAGAGGCCCAAAAATGGCAACAGGTCGAGCAGCAGATAAGGGCTGAACTTGAAGAAAAAGCGACAGGATACGGCCAGGCGGTAGCGAAAGCCGAAGAAAAAACCAGGGCAACCGCTGAGTTACTTAAATCAGCACAAGACTGCCTGAAAGAGGAGATAGACCAGCGAAGCCAAATCGAGGAAACCCTGCGCAATTATCAGAAAACGTTAGCAGACGCGCAGAACCAGTTAAGCCGGGAGGAAGAAACAAGGTCGCAGACAGAAGAACAGCTTATCGCCGAACGCGAAGTTACGGCAAGATTGCAGGAACAATTATCGGCTTACGCCGAGCGCCTCAACCAGATAGAACGAAACCTCAATAATGAGGCAACGGACAAAGCAAAAGCTCAGGAACAACTGAATGAAGTTATCAAAGAAAAACAACATCTCGAAGAAAAGGCGCAACTTGAAGCGATGGAAAGGGTGAGGGCACAGGCGATTGCACAATCGCAATCGGAGGCAAGAGAAAAAGCGGAAAAACAGTTACGCGATTATGCCGGGCAGCTTGAGGAGCTTAAGAGAAACCTCGAGACACAGGCCGCCGTTATGGCACAACTGCAAACAAACCTCGCAAACCAGACACAGCTAAAAACGGAATCGCAGACCCTCGCCCAGAAACATGCCGAAGAAAAGGTACGAGCCGAAGCGATCGCACAGGCCGAAACGCAGGCGCGAACCGAAGCAGAGCAAAGGGCAAAAGAAACAATTGAGTCAGCAGAACAAAATGCCAGAGAAGCAATCGAATCGGCAGAACAAAGGACCAAAGAGGCGATTGAATCAGCGGAGCTAAAAGCCAAAGAAGCAATAGAATCAGCAGAGCAGACAAGACAGCAGACCAAAATCGAACTTCAGGAACAAATCAAGAGCTTCACTGCGATGCTGGCAAATATACAGGAACAGTTAAACCGCCAAATCGAAACTCGGGGCGCAGCGGAGCAGCAGATAAGAACCCTTACCGCGACAATCGAGGAATTAAAGGAACAGGTCTCCTCACAATCCCAGAACAGGGCCAAAGTAGAACGAAGCGTTAAAGACCTTGGCGACGCGCTTGCCGAAACCCGCAGAAAACTTGACGCCGAGAGCCAGGCAAGAAACCGGGCCGAAGAACAACTGGAAGTTGAAGCCGCCACAAGAACGGACGCCGAAGAAAGAGCAGCCGGTTTGGCATCGGCGCTCGCTAAAGCCGAAGGCAGAGCGGAAGCCGAAGAAAAAGCGAGACGATTGTCGGAGGAAAAAGCCCGCGTCGAAATCGAGGCAAAAGCGAAAGCCGAACAACAGTCGCGCACACAGTTGGAAGAAAAAGCGAAAGCATACGGCGAGGCGATCGCCACAGCGCAGGAAAAAGCAAGGTATTACGCCGAAGCCCTCACTGAAGCGAAAAATAAGCTCGCCGAAAGAGAACAATCAACCGAAGATATTCGCAATCGGCTCAACAGCGAAACCCGGATGCGTCAGCAGCTCGAAGAGCAGGTCGAGCTTTATCGCCGGCAGGTCGCGCAGGCCGAGGCACAGGCAAAAACACAGGCCTCGGAATTGACCGGCATCGAAAAACAATTGCGAACCCAGTTGACCAGTCAGACAAAAGTTTACGAGGAACGAATTACCCAGCTCGAAGAAACGCTTGTTACGGAAACAGACGAAAAAGAAAAACTCCGCCGGCAATACGATACCGAATCCGAAACCAGAAATGCCGCCGAGCAGCAGTTGCAGCAAAAAACCGAGGCATACGAGCGGGTAATCGAAGCCGCGGAAGAACACCTGAAAAGCGAATCACAAAAGGTCTCGCAAATAGAGGCGCAGATGATGGCGTTGCAACAGGCAAAAGCCGAAGCCGAACGCAAACTGGAAGCGGAAACCGAATACAGAATATCCGCACAGGAAAATCTCAGGACCTACGCCGACCGATTAGCAGAGCTTGAAAAACATCAGGCAAATCTTGCCTCCACAAACAGCGAGGCGTTTAAAAAAATCGCCGCCGAGACGCAGGCAAAAGAGCAAATGCAAAAGCAAATCGAGCTGCTGACCGCCGAGTTCACAAAAACCGAACAACAATTGAACCAGGAACGCCAAGCAAGAACAGAGCTGGAACAAAACCTCAAGGCCCAAACCGACGCCCGACTAAAGGCCGAAGAACAGGCAAAAATAGAATCCCAGAAACGCACCGAAATCGAGGAAGAGCTGAGCATACAGAAGGAATTGACGGCCCAGGCCAACGCCGAAGCCGGCGTGCAGGAAGAAGCAAACGCTCAACAGAGAAAACCGCTGCCCTTCGATATCCGCGAAATACCCGCCCCCGAAAAGACGCAGCCCTGCGACTGCTGCGGCCGAAACGACCTTACGCCGAGAGAGCTGCACAAAATCGATTCAGGCCATCTCTTCTGCCCCGACTGTTTCGCTGCGCTAAAAAGATAAGGGCCCGCCACAGGAGGAAAGCAACAGGCCCCCATTTCGAATAGTTACTTCGCAACCTTGAATTCGTATTTATGAACAATGTCCTTGTCGAGGTCTTTACCCTGCCCGGTCAATGTGAAGCCGGCATCGGTCTTTTCGTAGAGAAAGTCCTTGCCGCTGAACAAGTCCCTGGGCAGTCCCTCGGGTAATTTATCCGGCAACTTGCCTGTCTTTGCTTTGATTAAATAAATGTCAATTCCCGCAAGAACCGCGTTGAGACGTGTCTTATGATTTGTCTCTGTGCTTAATACTCCGTAAAAATCTTGTTCAGGAAATAAATATTGCGTTATAATCGCCTCGGGTTTTTCCTTGGCGGCGTTTTTTATTTCCCCGTATAAATCTTCTAGTTTTTGTTTTGCCTGGGGATAAGGTAAATCATAAGCGACATGTGCTATCGATATAACATTTTTATAATACTCTCTTAATCTGGCATAGAACGCATCGTTATTATGCTGGTTAAGAACCTGGTTCAGTTTATCCTGATCGTCCTTGGATAATTTTTTTTCGGAGCCATGGAGAGCCACATCAAGTACCATTTCCCTGTTTAAAGAATTACCCAAAAATACCGCGTCACTTTGTATCGCCGTCCCGATCGAAGGATACTTCTTGGCTATATCGGCAAGCTGGCCTTTAAGCCACTCAAGCGTCGCTGTATCGTTCGACGCCTGCGGCAGAATTTCCATAATACGCTTGCTTGCCCGTCCCTCCATTGCGCTCCCGACAACCTTCTGGAGCAGGATATCGTCGCCAAGATGTATTCCCATCCTGTGCATCGTAATACACCTCTCAAGGGCGGTTTTATAATCGCCCTTTTCGGCCAGCATTTTTGAGTCAGCAGCGAGCAGATATACGGTATCTCTGCATTTTTTTAGATGGCACAGCGGCATTGAGGCACCTTGCGAAAAATCGTGGCCCCAATCGCAGTTTTTAATCTGGGCGGCAGTTACTACCTCCTTAATGGCCTCACGGTTGGATTCCAGGCAAAGTCGAACTTGTGCGTTAACCTTGATATCATCCGTTGATAATTGCCTCAGCATAATTTCTTCAGTGTCGTTCGGCTCTTTCATAAGCAGGAAGGCCTTGTAGTAAAGCACCGCCGCGTTGTCAGGCGGGTAAGCGAATGCCCGCCCAGCCGAAACCAACAATACCACGCCAATCAAAATGCCTTTTAATATCGTTCTCATAAATCATCCCTTTCCGGCTTCTTGCCGTTCTAATTCAGCAGTTCACCAATTGATACATTTGTGTTTTTTTGCCCTAACATCTTAAATGCCTTGTTGCATTGCTCATCCACCGCATCCAAACCGCCCTGCCGATACGCAAGCGACAGTGACAAAAGCGACAGCATTTTAGCTGGCGACCTTTCCTCTGCAAAAGTTGCAACCGTCGGCTCAACACGTTTATCCGACTGGCGATGCGTAAGCAATATCACAATCGCCGCGATTGCGATTACAGCGGCAACTCTGACAAATTGACGCGCCCATGAAAACCGCCGGACATCCGGACGTCTTGCGGCTCGCGAGATAAGCTCCTGATACTCGGCCGAGTATTTTCGCTTCCATTGTTCGCCGTCGAATTCGACCTTTCCAGAATCAATCGTCTTCTTTAGCTGCTCATCCAGCCATTTTTCGTTTCGCTCGTTCATAATTGGTCCTCGCCAAACCCTTTTTGTTTCAGATATTCGGCAATTTTCTCTTTGGCCCTTCGCAGCCGGCCGTTTATCGCCTGCTCCGAAATACCCAGCGCCTTTGATATCCGCTCGTAAGGCAATCCATCATAGTAGCGAAGGTAAATCACTTCTCTCGCCTCAGGCGTAAGACCGGCGACCGCTTCACGGACCGCCTCCTCGGTATCAGGCGAATCGTCCTGCCTCGCCGGCAATTTCGAGAGCTTATCGACGTCACATATTCTCTGCTGTTTGCGGCCAATATCGTTTGCCGAATTCCTGCATATCACCCCAAGCCAGCTTGCGAAACTGTCCGCGTGTCGCAACTCTGGCAGTTTCACCGCCGCAACAGCAAACGCCTGCTGGGCAGCATCCTCCGCAAGGTGTCTGTCTCCGATTATAGAGTGAGCAATCGCAACCATCGCCGGGTAATACCGCCCGCACAGCTCGGTAAAGCTGTCGCCGTCGCCCTGCTGGGCCGATTCCACCAATTGCCTGTCCGGTCTTTCGGTCATTAACTTGTCATCTCCAACGCATTGGAACTCGCTGGCGAGAGCCACGCTCTCATATTTAAGACGCCCAACACCCCCCAAAATGGGCGCAAAAAATGGCTTTACCTTGCTTTTTCATTATAATCACTGGTCTCCCTCGCGGAAAATAGATTTGACGCAACAGCAACGTTTTACTATACTTCTATGTTTAATTATTATCAGCAATTGGCCCCGGAGAACAATATATGGATAAGAACAAAATCATCGCAGAAGGTATAACATTCGATGATGTCCTGCTGATACCCGCCAAGAGCGACCTCGTGCCCAGCCAGGCCGACACAAGAACCCGCCTCACCAACAACATCATGATAAATATCCCCCTCGTCTCGGCCGCGATGGACACCGTTACAGAATCCTCGCTGGCAATCGCGCTCGCTCAGGAAGGCGGCATCGGCATAATCCACAAAAACCTGCCCGTCGCCGACCAGAAAAGGGAAGTCGTCAAGGTCAAACGCTCCGAAAACGGCGTCATAATAGACCCGATTACTCTCTCGCCCGATGAGCCGGTCCGAAAAGCCCAGCAAATGATGAGCGAGCAGAACGTTTCAGGCATACCCATCGTCGAGGGCAGAAAACTTCGCGGCATCCTAACCAAAAGGGACCTCAAATTTCTCAAGGATTACGACGCTAAAATCAGCTCGGTTATGGTGAAGAATAATCTCGTAACAGCCCCGCCCAACACAACGCTCGAACAGGCCAAGGGAATCCTGCAGGAACATAAAGTCGAAAAGCTGCTCCTAGTCAATGACAATGGCGACTTGACGGGCTTGATAACAATGAGAGATATCGACCGGGTCGAGCGATATTCAATCGCCGCCCGCGACCAGAGAGGCCGATTGAGAGTCGGCGCCGCCGTCGGCGTCCACGATTATGAACGTGTCGAGGCCCTCATAGCCGCCGAGGTCGATGTAATCGTTGTCGATACCGCTCACGGCCATTCGCAAAACGTCATCGACACCGTAAAAACAATCAAGAGCAATTACAGTATCGACGTCATCGCGGGCAATATCGCGACCGCCGACGCCGCCAAAGACCTCATCGAAGCAGGCGTAAACGCCGTAAAAGTCGGAATCGGCCCCGGAGCCATCTGCACCACAAGAATAATCTCCGGTGCGGGTATGCCCCAGGTCTCCGCGATAATGAACTGCCTCTTGGAGGCCTCCAAACACAATATCCCCGTCATCGCCGATGGCGGTATCCGCCACTCAGGTGATATCACCAAGGCCATTGCCGCAGGCGCCTCAACCGTAATGCTCGGCTCGCTCTTCGCAGGCCTCCGCGAAAGCCCCGGCCAATTGGTTATCTATAAGGGCAGGCAGTTCAAGGAATACAGGGGTATGGGCTCTCTCGGTGCGATGATAAAAGGTTCCGCCGACAGATACGGCCAGAAAGCCACCGCCTCCAAAGACAAGCTCGTCCCCGAAGGCGTCGAAGGTCGTGTCCCCTACCGCGGCTCGCTCAGCGATTTTGTTTACCAGCTCGTGGGCGGACTAAGGGCCGGCATGGGCTATTGCGGAACGAGAAATATCGAAGAGCTTCGGACCAAGGCGCGTTTCGTCCGCGTAAGCTCCGCCTCCGTCAGCGAATCGCACCCGCACGATATAAAAATAACCAAAGAATCGCCAAACTATTCAACAGTCGAACCACTTGAGGACTAAATTTTACCGCTGAGCACGCAAAGACCGCAGAGAAGAAATTAAAAAAATAATCTCAGCGTGCTCTGCGATATCTGCGGTGAAAAGAATTTATGAAACACGAAACAATTGCCATTCTCGACTTCGGCAGCCAATACGTGCAGCTCATCGCAAGGCGTGTCCGCGAGCATAACGTTTACTCACAAATCTTCCCCGCATCAACGCCCGCAAAAATACTGGTGAAAGAAAACCTCAAAGGAATAATCCTCTCAGGCGGCCCCGCAAGCGTCTATGACAAAAACGCAATCAAGTGTGACGAGAAAATTTTTGATTTAGACGTTCCCATCCTCGGCATCTGCTACGGTATGCATCTTGGCTGCCAAACCCTCGGCGCAAAAGTCGTCCCAGCAAAACACAGAGAATACGGACGGGCAAATCTCACCATCACCGATAAATCTGGCCTGCTTGCGAACCTCCCGGACTCAACAACCGTCTGGGAAAGCCACGGCGACCAGGTCGAGGATGCAGAGCATCACTTTATCAAGCTCGCTTCCACAAAAACCTGCCCCTTCGCCGCCGTAAAACACAAAAAACAAAAATTCTTCGGCGTCCAGTTCCACCCCGAGGTCTCGCACACCCCTAAAGGCGCGATTATCCTGAAAAATTTCCTTTACGACATCTGCGCCTGCGCGGGCGACTGGAAAATGAGCGATTTCGTCGCCGATACCGTCAAAAGAATCAATAAACAGGTGGGCGACCACACCGTTATCTGCGGCCTCAGCGGAGGCGTCGATTCCTCCGTAACAACCGCCCTGCTCCACAAAGCCGTAGGCGACCGCCTCGTCTGTATATTCGTCGATAATGGCCTCCTCCGCAAAAACGAACGCGAACAAGTCGAATCCACCTTCCGCGACCACTTCCACATCAACCTGCGCGTCGTTGACTGGTCAAAACAATTCCTCTCCAAACTCACGGGCATCACCGACCCGCAGCAAAAACGTAAAATCATCGGCGCTGAATTCATCGCCGCCTTCAAATCCGAAGCGTCCAAAATCAAAAACGCCAAATTCCTTGCACAGGGAACCTTATATCCCGATGTCATCGAGTCAGGAGCCAAAGATGGCAACCCCGCAGCGAATATAAAACTGCACCACAACGTGGGCGGCCTTCCCAAAGAGCTTGGCTTCGAATTGGTCGAGCCGTTAAGAGACCTGTTCAAAGACGAAGTTAGAGTTGTTGGCGAATACCTGGGCCTGCCCGAACACATCGTTTGGCGTCATCCCTTCCCCGGTCCGGGATTAGCTGTGCGCATAATAGGCGAAATAACTCCCAAACGCCTCGAAGTCCTGCGTGCCGCCGACGAAATCCTAATCGACGAAATCAAATCCGCAGGCCTATACAGAAAAATCTCGCAGGCCCTCGCCATCCTTGTCCCCGTCCAAACCGTCGGCGTTATGGGCGATGGCCGAACCTTCGAAAACGTGATTGCAATCCGCGCCGTCGAAACCACCGACTTTATGACCGCCGATTTTTCGCAGATACCTTATGAGGTGCTGGGGCTTATTTCGAGCAGAATCATAAACGAGGTCCGCGGCGTAAATCGCGTCGTTTATGATATCTCCAGCAAACCCCCCGCGACTATCGAATGGGAATAACAAAACATAGCGTTTGCAGAAAATGTCATTGCGAGCGCAGCGAAGCAATCTCTTCTTAAATCTGAAATTGACGCGCAGCGTCATCCCCGAGTGCTGCTTACTTGACTTGAAACAGGGGACCCATTTTCAAACTATCCCCCTTGGTTGAAATTTCCCCTAAAATCATAAATCAGCATCCCTAAATCGCCAATCGACAATTGCTTAATCCAAAATTGAGCCGTCCTCAGCCCTCTGTCTTCCGTCTTCTAAACTCTCCGCTACCCGCTATCTGCTATTTTTAAGATGCTTTGCTATCCTGCTCGCGTTTGGCGCTTTTATGACTCCTCTTTCCGTGATAATCGCCGTGATGTTCTCCGCGGGCGTAACATCAAACGCGGGATTGTAAATATCAACGCCGTTTGGCGCAACCTGTTTATCACCGCAGAAACGAATCTCATCCGCTGACCGTTGCTCGATAGGAATATCTTTACCCGTCTTTGTTTTCAAATCGAAAGTGCTCGATGGAGCAGCGATATAAAACGGTATGTTATGCGCTTTCGCCAGAACGCTCAGGCCATAAGTCCCAGTTTTATTGGCAGCATCTCCGTTGGCGGCGATTCTGTCGGCGCCGGTGATGACCATATCGATTTTGCCTGCCCTCATCAGCGCAGCCGCCATATTATCGCAGATGACCGTCGTATCGATTTTGGCCCGTTTCAATTCCCAGGCGGTCAGTCGCGAACCTTGCAACAATGGCCTTGTTTCATCGACAAATACCCTGAATTTTTTGCCTCGTTTTTTCGCTTCATACAGAACCGAAACGGCTGTCCCCTGACCAGCCGTAGCCAATGCGCCCGCGTTGCAATGCGTCAATATCCCTGCGCCACTCTTAATAAACCTCGCGCCGTTAGCGCCGATTTTGCGGCACATCTCGATATCTTCCAAGCAAATATCATTGGCCTCTTTCAAAACCACTTTGCGAAGTCCCAATAACGTCTCTTCCGCACTTTTTCCCGCGCATTTTACTATTCGCTCAATCGCCCATCGCAGATTGACCGCCGTGGGACGACTGCTCGCCAGGTATTCGCAATCCCGTTTCAAAACTGTCAATATCTGCTTTGGCAATACTTTTGCCGAGACACCCTGCAAGCTCAAGACCGCCCCGTATGCCCCTGCTACCCCGATTGCCGGCGCTCCCCGAACCGCCAGCGTCTTAATCGCATCATATAACTGCTTAATATTAGAACAGCGAATGATTTTATACTCCACCGGCAGTTTTCTCTGGTCAATAATCTCCAGACAGCCCTCGATACCACCAGCCCATTTAAGCGTCTTTACCACCATTGCCTCATTCCTTATTAAAAATTGACGCCTCCCGAAAGGGATGGCCAAGCCCATTGCGTCATCCCCGAGAAGCAGCTTCTTTGGTTTTGAAACAGGGGACCCATTTCAAAATCACCATCGCGCAGCGAATCCACAACTAAAAACTCAACACTAAACACTAAATACTCTTTTCAGCTTTCGCATCCTCTTCGAGTTTTTTGCGGAGGTATTTGCCCGTATAACTAACCTCGTTTTTGGTAATTTCCTCAGGCGTTCCCGCCGCGACAACCGTCCCGCCCCCTTCGCCGCCTTCAGGTCCAAGGTCGATTATGTAATCCGCAAGCTTTACTACGTCGAGGTTATGCTCTATGACGACCACGGTATTGCCCAAATCAACCAATCGCTGCAGGACGCTGAGCAGATTGTGAATATCGGCAAAGTGCAGCCCCGTTGTCGGCTCATCGAGAACATACAGGGTATGGCCTGTCGCCGCCTTGCCCAGTTCCGCCGCGAGTTTCACCCGCTGGGCTTCGCCACCTGACAACGTTGTTGACGCCTGACCCAATTTGATATATCCGAGGCCAACGTCGTTGAGCATTTTGAGCAGGCGGATGACCGTGGGGAAATTCTCAAAAAACTCCAGCGACTCCTCAATCCGCATATCGAGGACGTCCGCTATATTTTTGCCTTTATAAGTTACTTCCAGTGTCTCCGGATTATAACGTTTGCCCTTGCACTGCTGGCATGTTACATACACATCAGGAAGGAAGTGCATCTCAATCAACATCGTACCCTGGCCTTTGCAGTATTCACAGCGGCCGCCTTTGGTATTGAAGCTGAAGCGGCCCGCTTTGTAGCCGCGAATCTTGGCCTCGCGGGTTTTGGCGAAAAGTTTGCGAATCTCATCGAGTGCGCCGGTATAAGTCGCGGGGTTGCTCCGGGGGGTTTTGCCGATAGGCGACTGGTCAATCTGGATAACCTTGTCGATTTGGGTTATGCCGAGGATGCTCTTGTGTTTACCCGGATGCTCGCGGGAGCCATACAGGCGACGGCGTAACGCAGCCAAAAGGACCTGGTTTACGAGGGTGCTTTTGCCTGACCCTGAAACGCCCGTAACGCAGACGAAAACGCCGAGGGGGAATTTGACGTCGATATCCTTGAGATTGTGTTCGGCAGCGCCTTTGACCTCGACGCATTTGCGAAGATTGTATTTGCGTCTTCTTGAGCCGAGGCCGATTCGCTTCCTGCCTCCGAGATAATCGCCCGTAAGCGACCTTGTGCAATTTATGATGTCCTGCAATTTCCCTTCGACAACCAGCTCGCCGCCATGCGCGCCGGCTGCTGGGCCTATATCGATAATATGGTCGGCACTTCGCATAATGTCTTCATCGTGTTCGACCACGATGACGGTGTTGCCTATTTTGACCAGCTTCTGCAATATGCCGAGCAAGCGGTCGTTGTCGCGCTTGTGAAGCCCGATTGTCGGCTCATCGAGAACATAGCAAACGCCGACAAGGCCACTGCCTACCTGAGTCGCCAGACGTATTCGCTGCGCCTCGCCGCCCGCAAGGGTGCCGCTTCTGCGGTCGAGCGTGAGGTATCCAAGCCCGACATCGAACATAAAGCCAAGTCGCGCCTTGATTTCTTTCAAAATCTGTTCGGCGATTACCGCCTTTTCGTTTTCGAGCTTGAGCTTGTTGAAAAACACCTGTGCCTTTTCGATGCTCATCGACGACAGCTCGTGAATGTTCTTGTTCCCGACCGTTACCGCGATTGCCTCGGGCCGTAATCTTGCGCCATTGCACGCGGTGCAGTGCTGTTCGCTGAAATAGCTGTGCAGTTTTTCTTTGACGTATTCGCTTTCGGTCGCCTTCCATCTGCGCATCAGGTTCGGGATGACGCCTTCGAACCATATACCGTATTTGTCCTCGTCTTGCTTATTCGTGCCGTTCATCAGGAGCCGTCTTATCTCATCGGGCAAATGCCCGAAAGGCATCGTCTTATCAACGCCGAAGTCCCTGCAAAAGCGGTTGACTAAGCGGTTGTAAAAAATGTTCATCCGCTTGCCACCTTTGCGCCAGGCGTCAATCGCACCGTTTTCGAGCGACTTGATTTTATCGGGCACAATGAGTTCCGGGTCAAATTCGAGTATCGTCCCTAAGCCGTCGCAACTTTTGCACGCGCCATAGGGGCTGTTAAAACTAAATAACCGAGGCGAAAGTTCTTCGAGCGACGCCTCGGGATGCTGCGGGCAGGCGAATTTCTCGCTGTATATCGTTTCCTCCCATTTACCTGCCCTGAGCTCAGTCGAAGAGCCATCGGTTGAATCCGTGCCGGGTTTCTGGCTCAAAACCACAATCGCCCCATCACCGAGTTTCAACGCGGTCTCAATTGAGTCGGCCAATCGGATTCTCACCGCCTCGTTTATGACCAGCCGGTCAACAACTGCGGCGATATCGTGCTTTTTGTTCTTATCGAGCACGGGCGTGCCGCGAATATCGTAAATTCCTCCATCGACGCGCACCCGCACAAAACCTTCACGCTGAATCGAGGCGAAGATGTCCTTGTGCTCGCCTTTTTTGCCGCGAATCAGCGGTGCGCAAATCTGCACCTTCGTCCCTTTGGGTTTGCTGATTAGCCAATCGACAATCTGCGACGAATGCTGGCTTGTAATCTCTTTGCCGCAAACCCGGCAGTGAGGTGTGCCGACGCGGGCGAAAAGCAATCGGAAGTAATCGTAAATCTCCGTCGTCGTCGCAACTGTTGAACGAGGATTAGCCGATGCGCTACGCTGCTCAATCGCGATTGTGGGGGGCAATCCGGTGATTTCGCCGACCGCGGGCTTTTGCATCTGCTCCAGAAACTGCCTTGCATAAGAACTGAGCGATTCGACGTATTTACGTCTGCCCTCGGCGTAAATGGTATCGAAGGCCAGCGAGCTTTTACCTGAGCCGGAGATACCCGTGATGACGACCATTTTATCGCGGGGGATGCTCAAATTGATGTTTTTGAGGTTGTGCTCCGCCGCACCGGTTATTTTGATGAATTTTTCCGTTTGCTCGCTCATTAGTATTTTCACCACAAAGACACTAAGTCACAAAGTTTTTATTTTATTTTTTTCGCGTCCTTGTGCCTTGGTGGTAAATCCCATAATCTATGTCTCGTTTACTTTACGTTAGACACACCGAAATTCATTGATAATCCAAACTTGTCATTGTAGCAAAAAGAAACCACAGATTACACAGATTTTTTTGCCACAGATTACACGGATTTAGTCAGCCCCAAAAACGCAGCCAAAGCCGTTTTTAGGACCTTGTGGCCTGCCATTTTGACTGCCATCCTCCTTCGCTAACCCTCCGACGCACAGCGTGCTATGTAGGGCAGGAGCTACGGAGGACAGGTTTTGGCAAATTCATACCAGACATTCTTCGCGGGCCGGTTTCCTTAAAATAGTTAAAAATCCAGCCATTTTTATCTTGACATAAATACTTTGAAAATATAGTAAGTCCTACAGGAACAGAGGACTTATCGTTTTTGAGGATTTCGCCAATGCCGTCCGATAGCCAATATGTCAGGGTGCGTTTATTCTGGGGGCATGGGGGAAATACAGTTTCTTCAAATCTCATTTTCACTATTTTTCAAGACCTCCCTTATATTGTCCTATCAAAAAATACCGGTCTTTTTAAGGAGAAACTTATGCCAGATAAGTACAGGCAAATTATTTAACTCTGGTGGGGGAAAACTATAAGTAAAATCGTTTTGATACGACGGTTTTATAGGAGGAACAAATTATGAAAAAGATAACGTGATTGTATATTTGACAAACCCAAGTATCTTAGAAAAGCTCTTTTTCCTTTGATATTTTTGCAGATTTGCGCTTAATTTCTTTTGCAATTGGTGCTATCAGGAATCTTTTGTCTAATATGTCCTGCACAGTGATAAGCGTTATTACAAAACCATCTTTTTTAGCTCTTACAACTTCTTCATATACGCCCTTACCAAAACTAAAAGCCACTATATACCCTTCCATTTCTTCCGTCTTGTGTTTATAATATCGCTTCAAAGCAGTTTCAAAATTATCTACAACGTTTCTGCCTATGTGTTCTGATTGCTTAACTTGTATAGGAATATGCGCAAGAAAACTAAAACCGTCTATCCCCATATCGCCCGATTTGCGAGGGCTGGGCGTTGCGTGCATTTCATTGATAGCCCAATACTGAAATTCATAAGGTTTGAATTTTTTCAGGTCTTCTGCGCTTTTAGGCATACCAATAATATCAATATCGGTTTCAGATACCCCTATTTTGTTGAGGCGATTTTTTATTAGAGTAACAGCCGAAGGAGATATATCTATGCCCACCCAACGTCTTCCTAACACTTGAGCGACCACTAAGGCCGTCCCGCATCCGCAAAAAGCGTCGAGAATTAAATCGCCTTCATTAGAAGAAGCTTTTATTATTCGCTCTAAAAGCACTTCTGGCTTCTGCGTAGGATAACCCAACCGTTCAGGGTCGTTGGCATTTAGAATATTCATTAACCACCAATCCTCAGGAATTTTACCTAATGGATGTGGCTTGTAAATTTTATCAGTTCCTTTATGTTTACCCCACATAGCATCATCTGTTCTTTCAATCCCTTCTGCTTGATAAGGTATTCTTATTGAATCAGGATAAAATCTATATTCATCAGTTTTAGAATACCGAAGAATAATGTCGTGCCTTCTTCCAAAATCATTTTTCGGAGAACCGCCACCCCGATAACACCATACAATTTCATTTCTAAAATTATTATACCCAAATACTTCATCCATCATCACTTTAAGATAATGTCCTGCGTGCCAATCACAATGGAGATACATTGAACCTGTGGACTTTAAGACCCTGTGAAGCTCTATTACTCGCTCTTTCATCCAGTCAATATAAACGTTTATCCCGCCTTCCCATCTATCCTCAAAACTCCTTACTTCTGCCTCATCCCCCCAGATGATTTCATAATTTCGATTGCTAAAAAAAGGAGGGTCAATATAGATAAGGTCAATGCTCTCTTTTTCTATGGTAGCTAACACCTCTAAATTGTCGCCGCAATATAACCTGTTTTTCATACTATATCCGCTTTTTTTTCTTTACAGATTTTTTGGGCGGAGCAGGCGTTGCGAGTAGGGCTTTAAGGGCCTCTTCGGGTTTAAGCGGACTCAAACTGAGTGGCTTATTGCGTTTTGGTTGTGTCATCTTTTTTTGGGGGCTTATACTCGGCCAACTCCATTTGATGCGCTAAGTCCGGCTGACATATTTTTAATTTCGGGTCGCCGTGTTTATTACTAAGTTTATAAAGTTCAATGTCGAATGTGTGCATTTTTTTAAGCTTAAGACGCAATGCAGTAGCTATGTGAATCGCGTCTCTTTGGCTTATAGCGTGTTTCCATATTAAATCTCTCGCTATTATTCCTACTTCTCTGTCAACGTTATGAATATCAATGTAAGGATTATTGAAAAAAGCCCTTATTGTATTTTCTGATTTTTCATCGAGGCGCAATTGATTATCGAGTTTCACGACTTCAATCAACGTAATCGCGGATGTTACAATAATAAGTTTGCCTTTTTGAGCAAGCTCTGTAACTCCTAAACATTGTCGTATTTTATCGTCTTCTTTTTTTAGAAAACCCAGAAAACAATTTGCGTCCCAATACACTATTTGTTTAGGAGCCATATTAGTCCTTCAACAAGCCAATTATGTCGTCGAATTGAGGGAGTTCCGATTGCTCAGGAAAAACTCTCAAACTTTTTATTTCTACGCTTGCGGGGTCTCCGTCTCTATGATAACTAATAACACCATAAACAGATACACGCTTCTTTATTGCAGCAATAACATCGGTATATACTTCATCTTCAAAAAAGCAATTTACAGGTTTCTGACTTAATGTTTCGTAAATAGAAAATCGGGGCTTGCCTCTCACATTAAGGGCAAGCAATTCACCATCAATAGTTCCGTAAGCAGCCGTGGGCATTTTTAGTATATCACCAACATAAGATACGCTGGACGGGGATAATTCGTGAGATTTGCCATTCGTCCGAATAGCCATTTGAGATATTCCCTTATCTCCAAAACCAACTATATGGCCCAAATGATACAATTTCTCTAAAGCAATATCAGAAAAATACTTTGGCCGTTTTTTGCTTCTTTTACTAATAGCACTCATACCTCTTGTTATTGCGCTAACTGCCTTTATGGCTTCTCTCTTGGAAACTTTTATCGGGTCTGCCGTGGCGCATAATCCAATACTGCCGGATTTTACGGATATAATCCAATCTATGGCTTTGTATCTGCCTGTAACTTTTGTGGCGACCTCATCAATCATATCGAGAAATGTCCTAACGCTATTAGAAAACTTCTCTGCTGTGATTTTATCGCCGGATATTTCAAGTATAACCGTGTCTTTTATTGTAGTCGATTTTTTCATATCGCCCTCGTTTTTGGCAATGAGTCCCGATATAACAATCGCTTCCCTTCGATTCCGGCAAAAGCCAAATGCGTTCTGGCTCCATCCTCAATATGCCTCATATTATATCGGAAGTCAAACTCTGTCAAGTAGCGGTGTAGATGTTTCGGGCTAACGTGTTGATAAATGCCGTTTAGCCCACGTTTCAAAAGTCCAAAATAACCTTCAATAGTGTTAGTATGAACGCTTCCTCTAACGTATTCCTTGCGGCTATGCCGGATAATCTGATGCGGATATTCTTTTCCCACCCATTTATAGGACTTAAAATCATCCGACATAATCATCGAATTGTTATCGACGTTTCCCCTGATAAAGCTTTTAAGATTTTTGGCGGTAACTCGACCAACCGGTTGACTTTTAACAATCCCGCCCCTTTGAACAAGAGCCAATACTGGCGTCTTGTTTCTTGCGCCTCGTCCCCTTCTACCTCGCCTTTTACCACCAACGTATGTCTCATCGACCTCAACTACGCCGGTAAGTTTCTCCGCAAGTGGTGGTTGCTCCATTGCGTATCTAATTCGATGAGCCATAAACCACGCAGATTTATAAGTAAGTCCTAACATACGATGCAACTGGTGCGCACTGATTCCTTTTTTGGACGAACATATTAAGGAGATTGCTGTTAGCCACGTGTTAAGCGGGATATGGCTATCCTCAAAAATCGTCCCGACTGTAACCGTGAATTGCTTACGGCACTCTCTGCACTTGTAAACACCCTTGCGGACAGGCCGTTTAGAATCCGGCTTTCCTTTAATGCTATACGGATTCAAACCGCCACAGTTCGGACAAGCAGGGCCGTTGGGCCAGCGAAGCTTCTCTAATTGCTCACGGGCCTCATCAACGGTTAAGTTTGCCATATTCGTAAATTTGCATTTCTCATTCATAATCAAACTCCAAACCATAATTTAATGATTAACTTTAAGCAAGTTTCATATTAGAATGTATCATATTGGTTTGGGTTTGTCAAGTATATAATCACGTACATTTATTAAGGAATATACTTATGCACAAGCAAAGAATGCTTGTACAAGGGGGTTTTTCTGCCGAAGGCAAAACCTCGCCATGGGCGGGTGTAAATCCGTGTCTAAAAAAACAGTGTTAATTCGTGTCTTTCTCACCATGTTAGACACTCTTATTCACTTTTTTCTTCTATTATTTATACGTTGCAAATTTCGTGCCAGTTGCAACCCCCCTTTGGGCGTCCCAAAAACGCGGACAAACCGGCTTTTTGGGGCCTTGGGGCCTGTCATTTTGCCTGCCATCCTCCTTCGCTAACCCTCCGACGCACAGCGTGCTATGTAGGGCAGGAGCTACAGAGGACAGGTTTTTGGCAAATCCATACAAGACATACTTCGCGGACGCAAATTAAATTTACGAATATTACCTATTGTATTCCGCCGGCGAATCTGATATTATGGTTTGTGTTAAATAACCTTACATTCGCATAATATATATGGAGTTTATTGATGCACAGGCAAAAAACGCTCGTCCGGCGTGTCGGATTTACACTCGTTGAATTGCTCGTCGTTATATCTATTATCGCCCTTCTGATGGCCGTATTGCTGCCCGCATTAGCCAAGGCACGTGAACAGGCCAAACGCATCGCATGTATGAGCAATATCAAGCAGTTGACCCTCGGCTGGAATATGTATGCGGATACTAATGCCGATAAAATTGTCAGCACTGATACACCAGGTAACGGCGATACTACTTTTTGTATGCAGTGTCCTGGCTGTCCAACCGGAGCGCCCTATATCGCTGCAGCTAAAATGAATCTCACCAATACATCTCCCAACCCCGGACACCTTAAGGAATTACCCTGGGTCGGTGGTGCATACAGTACTACACAACTGCCTCCAGACGCCACAAAATGCGCCATACAAACCGGAGCATTGTTTAAGTATGCGAATGATTTTAAAATATATCGCTGCCCAACAGCCAACAAAGGAGAATTATTTACATATAATGCAATGGACTCGATGAATGGCATGCCGTGTGATGGTGATTACTGCGGCAGAGGCCACGCGGCTCTAAAGAATAGAAACGCAATTAGAAAAACGGCACTATCGGTTGTTTTCATGGATGAAGGCGAAGTGACGCCGGACAGTTTCGCAGTTCATTATAATGTAGAATCATGGTGGGACCCCCCAGAAATTCGGCACAGCGGCGGACAGGTCTTTTCTTTTGTGGATAATCATGCCGAATGCTGGAAATGGTCCAAAGAAACCCTTGATTTCGCCAAAAAAGCAGAGCAAAACCATGTCCCGATAACCCCAGAATGTAAACAGGACCTTTATAAAATACAGTATAGCTGCTGGGTGTACCCCACCGGCGACCAATTCGGATATACTCCTTCCGTTAAACCCAACGTTTACTAAAAAATTGTTTACATAACCACCGGCAAAATCACAGGACTGATTTTCTGAAATCCTCCTGCGCACTATTTCTGCCACCCGCCCGTAGTGCAGCGAAGGTCCCAGAGTTTAGCTCCAGTGGTTTTCTGCCGGGGATTTGTTCTTCTTAATTCTAACTTCTAAATTTTCACTTTTTAATTTTTACTCAAATCCCCTAATTTCTAAAATCCCCCGAAATTTTCCTGCCCAATTATCAATAATCATTGACTTAATATCTTGTCTTAAATTTTCTGCTTGCATCCATCCCCTGCTTTGGATAACCTGTGGTTTTTCTACATGGTCGGGATTTCGATGAATCCGGCCCCGGCACGGCAGTAAAGACCTTTAACATATTAAAAATGACACACTTTTAACTGGCCGCGAAAAGGCACAAAAGATACCCTCCTTCGCTAAAGCTACGGAGGGCAGGCAAAAGGTTAACTGGTTTTTGTTTTTATTACCCTTAAGCTTTTTGCGCATTTTTGCGGCTACATAAAAAAATCTGTGGCTTTTTCGGCGTCGTAGACGCCTCCTTGTTGGAGATGACCTATGTTCAAAATCAGCGGAATTGACCTTGCCATCATTATCGTCTATTTCTGCACCGTGATTGTGGCAGGTCTGTGGGTTTCGAGGCGAGGAGCAAAGAACCTCGAATCCTATTTCCTCGGCGGCAAGTCGCTGCCGTGGTATATCCTCGGCATTTCCGATGCCTCGGGTATGTTCGACATAAGCGGCACGATGGTGCTGGTTACCTGGCTGTTTATGTACGGTCTCAAGAGCATCTGGCTGCCCTGGGTATGGCCGACGTTCAATCAAATCTTCCTGATGATGTTCCTCAGCGGCTGGCTGCGGCGGTCAAACGTCCTGACCGGCGCTGAATGGATTAAGACGCGGTTCGGAAATGACAAAGGGGCAAATCTCGCTCACATCAGCGTGGTGGCCTTCGCGCTGGTAGCCGTCGTGGGTATGCTGGCCTACGCCTTCAAGGGCATCGGCAAATTCGCCGTAGTGATGCTGCCCTGGCGTTTTACGAATACCACCGAGGGTATTTTTTCCGACGCGAACATCTACGCACTGATACTAATGGGGCTGACTTCGCTCTACACCATCAAGGGTGGAATGATAAGCGTGGTCATCACCGAGGTTATGCAGTTTACCATTCTGACTGTCACCGCTCTTGTCATCGGGGGAATCGCCATCTACTCGGTCAGTCCGGCCGAGATACATAATTTGATACCGGCGGGCTGGACAAGCCCGTTCTTCGGGTACAAGTTAGGCCTGGACTGGACGGGCGTTTTTGACAAGGTGAACCTAGCGATACAGGCCGAGGGCAATGAGCTTTTCGGCATCATTTTCGGCCTGATGCTGTGTAAAGGCGTGCTGGCAAGCTTAGCAGGCCCGATGCCAAACTACGATATGCAGAGAATCCTTGCTACCCGTAACTCTCGCGAGGCCTGTATGATGAACGGCTGGGTAACGACGGTCCTGATGTTCCCACGCTATATGATGGTCGCCGGGCTGACAGTAATGGCATTAAAGTTTTGCACGCCGGAGCTCAAAGCAATGGCTAAGCCGGACCTGGAGGGAATTTTACCCGTCGTCCTGTTCAACTATATGCCGCGGGGCGTAGTCGGATTCCTGCTGGCGGGCCTGCTGGCGGCTTTTATGTCCAATTTCGCCGCAACTGTTAATGCTGCGCCGGCGTATGTCGTCAACGACATATATAAACGATACATCAATCCCAGCGCACCAGCGAAAACGGAGATACTGATGAGCCGCATCTCCTCGCTGGTGATACTCGGCCTGGGCCTTACTCTGGGCCTGCTGACCAAAAACCTCTTCAGTATTATGTGGTGGATTGTGGGCGCGCTCAACGGCGCTTATGTCATTGCCAATGTCCTCAAGTGGATATGGTGGCGATTCAACGGCTACGGCTATTTCTGGGGCATGATAACAGGCATCATCAGCGCAATGTTTGTTCCTGAGCTGATGAATTTAGCATTCGGCCGTGACATCAATGCCCTTTACACTTTCCCCATCATTTTCGGGATTTCGGCTGTGGGCTGCTTTGTGGGCACCTTCCTGACAAAAGCCGAAGACGATGCCGTCCTCAAGAAATTCTACAAAACCGTCAATCCCTGGGGCTTCTGGGGACCCATTCGGGAAATGGTCGTGCAGGAAGACCAGAGCTTCGAGCCGAATCGAAACTTCGGCCGGGATATGACCAATGTTGTGGTAGGCATTATCTGGCAGTTGTGCCTTGTCTCGCTGCCCATTTTTATCGTCCTCCGCGACTGGCCGTGGGTTACCAAGATTGCCATCGTCCTGGCGGCGACCTGTGTATTCCTTAAATTCAACTGGTATAACAAACTTGAAAAGATTTAAAAACCAACAGGAACAAAAGATGAATAAGAAGACATTCGACGCAAAAGTCAGGAAACTGTTCGCGGACCATAAAAGATTAATCGCCCGAAAGAACACCAAAGTCAAAGAGACTAACGGCGTTTACTATCGATATAAATATCCCGTACTGACCGGGGAACACACGCCTGTCTTCTGGCGTTATGACCTCGATTACAAGAGCAACCCCAACCTTATGGAGCGGCTAAGTGTGAACTGCGCGTTCAATCCCGGCGCTATCGAGTTCGACGGCAAAATCTGCTTAGTCGGCCGGGTTGAAGGAGTTGACAGAAAATCATTCTTCGCAATCGCGGAAAGTAAATCCGGCATCGATAATTTCAAATTCTGGGATTACCCAATCTTGCTTCCTGAAACAAACGACCCGGATATTAATGTTTACGATATGCGATTGGTCAAACACGAGGACGGCTGGATTTACGGCCTGTTCTGCTCCGAAAGAAAAGACCCGAATGCCCCTCGCAGAGACCTATCCAGCGCGACCGCTCAATGCGGCATCGTGCGAACAAAAGACCTCAAAAACTGGGAACGATTAGACGATTTGAAAACCACCTCGCCCCAGCAGCGAAACGTCGTCCTTCATCCCGAATTCATCAACGGCAAATACGCCCTATATACGCGCCCGCAGGATGGTTTTATCTCTGCGGGAAGCGGCGGCGGCATCGGCTGGGGACTCTGCGACAATATGAAACACGCGGTAATCACAGGTCCCGAAACAATTGTCGATGACAGGCAATACCACACAATTAAAGAGGTCAAAAACGGTCTCGGCCCCGCTCCAATCAAAACTGAAAAGGGCTGGCTGCAATTGGCCCACGGCGTCCGCGGTTGTGCAGCAGGACTTCGCTATGTCGTTTACGCGTTTCTTACCAAACTCGATGAGCCAAACAAGCTCATAGCCGAACCGGGCGGCTACTTAATCGCCCCGCAGGGTGAGGAGCGTATCGGCGATGTCTCAAATGTCGTCTTCACCAATGGCTGGGTAGCTCGCAAAAACGGGCAACTATTTATTTACTACGCCTCTTCGGATACTCGATGCCACGTCGCGGAAACAACGGTTGATTTGATGCTGGATTATGTTTTGAATACTCCGCCCGAAGCCAGCCGGTCTTATGCCTGTGTCCAGCAGAGATATAAACTGATTTCCAAAAACCTGCTGATTATGAAGGCGATGGGAATCAAACCCTGAAGACAGCCTTTTGTTTTATGCTTTCCTCTTCCGGCATTCTTCCATAATGGCCGCGGTGGCGGTTGCGCCGAAGCGAGTGCAGCCGGCTTCGCGGACTTTCAACGCCATATCGAGGTCACGCACACCCCCTGCCGCTTTGACCTGCACCTTTTTTGAGACGACCTTTCGCATAAGTTTCAAATCCTCAATAGTCGCGCCGCCGCCGGCAAAGCCGGTTGATGTCTTCACCCAATCGGCACCCGCCTCCTCGCAAAGCCGACACGCAATTTTCTTCAGCTCATCGGTAAGATAAAAATTTTCGAGAATGACCTTTACAAGCACTTTATTCTTATGCGCGGTATCGACGACGGCCTTTATATCATTGCGAACGTAATCAAAATCGCCGCTTTTGAGTTTGCCGATATTGAGCACCATATCAAGCTCAAGGGCGCCGTCTTTAATCGCCTGCTCGGCTTCGAAGACCTTTGTTTCGGTCTTATTGTACCCATGCGGAAAGCCGATTACTGTCGTGGGCTTTATATCCGTCCCTTTCAGCAGCATAGCCACTAAGGGCAGCGCCGAAGGCGAACAGCAAACGCTCGCCACGCCGTATTTTTTGGCGACTTCACAGCCCTTTCTAATCTCATCAACCGTCAGTTCCGGTTTCAAAAGCGAATGGTCTATCATCTTCGCTATGTCCCTGCACGTCCATTCCATTGCTGTTCTCCAAATAAAAATAAGATATCAAACCTAATTATCAATTATCAATCATCGATTATCAACTGTGGAGATTCAAGTTTTTAAATCAGCAATCCAAAATCATAAATTATAAATCTCAAACCCCTTTCCACCGCTTTTCCACAATCAGCACTTACGATGTGCATAAACTGTTAAACGCAAAAATAATTCAGTCACAACTCCATTGTCCGCTGAGAGATGGGACAAGTTGAAAAGAAAATTAAAGAAACACGGTTGATTCGATTCGCATCCTCTCAATAATTGCAGTTGTTCTGTTAGCGGTGAGCTTGGTCGAACCGCTTGTGTTTAGTTAAATTGAATCGCTTGATATAGTGCGGTTTCCAGCGTATGGAGACGCGAGAAAAACTTAGAAACGATTAGCTGCTTTGTCCGTCCTTCGTTGCCCGTAATGGCAAGTGAGGACGGTGCCGGAGAGGTAAAAATGCAAGGTATTGTCAAGGAGGACATCCGCACCTCTACTAAGTGCGTGGAAGTTCGCTCGAATGAAAACGCGATTAGCGCGATTAATGACGCTATTGCGGAAAAAATCGGGCAGCAAAAGTTCAGAATCTGGTTTAAGAACTCGACTCGACTGACACTTTCGGATGGTCTCTTGAAGGTTGGCGTTATAAATCCGTTCATCGCAAACTGGCTCGAAAGCCATTTCAGCGCGCAGGTTACAGAATCGGCGCGTGCAGTCGCGGGAGCAAGCTGCCAGGTGTGTTTCATCGTTGACACTCAGCTTTGCGACAGCCACAGGACCACCACATTCGACTGGCAGGCAAAGCCGGCTCTGAATTCTCCGGTTGCAGTTGAACCGGGCAGGAGCATCTCGCAAAGGCCGACATACGCCGGTCAGAAGCTCAAGCTGACCTTCGATACCTTTGTTGTCGGCCAATCCAATGAACTCGCATATAACGCCGCGAAAGCGGTTATCAATGATAAGCAGAGTCCTTTCAACCCGCTATTTATCCACGGAGGGTATGGTCTCGGCAAAACGCACCTGCTGCAAGGGATATGCACTGAACTGCGTCGAACTAAACCGACAGCCAACTGGCTGTATATGTCGGCGGAGGATTTTGCTAATCAATTTGTGCTGGCCTTGAAGACGAGAAAGCTGGATGCTTTTCGCAGTCGCATGCGACAAACGGACTTGTTGGCTATTGACGACATACACTTCCTGGCCAGCAAACCAGCAACGCAGGAGGAATTCCTGCATACATTTAATACGTTGGATCTGGCCGGCAGGCAGGTAATTCTCGCCTCTGACTCTCATCCTAAAATGATTACCCAGATTTCGGAAAAACTCATCAGCCGATTTGTTTCGGGGATGGTAGTGAAGATTGACCAGCCGGATTTCAAAACCCGCTGCGAAATTTGCAGGCGATATGCCCGTGGTATGAAAAAACCCATCTCCGAAGACGTAATCGCCTACGTCGCCGAGCATCTCCGCAGTAATATCCGCGAACTGCAGGGGGCAATCCTCAAGATTGCCGCTTTCGCCTCGCTGCAGAACGCCAAAATCGGCCTGGGCCTGGCGAAGGAGATTCTCGCCGAGCATATCGGACGCTGCGACCCTATGGTGCATATATCCGATATCGAGTCAGCCGTTGCCGACTTCTTCGGTGTCAGCTCTTCGGCGCTCCATTCTTCAAAAAAGGACCGCACTGTCGCCCTGGCTCGTCATTTCAGTATGTATCTGGCGCGAAAGCATACGAAGATGTCGAGTTCGGAGATTGGGCGACTGCTTGGGGACAAGAATCACGCGACTGTTCTTATGGCGTGCAAAAAGGTCGAGGAGCAACTCAGCCGCAATGCCCAGCTTAACTGGCAGGGTCCAACGGGCAATCGCGTTGCCAACGCAACGACTATCCTCGAACAACTGGAAAAAAGCATCAAATAAGACCCCAGACGCAAGTCGGGATTACTTTTTCTTTGGCTGGTCTTTTTTGTCGGAGAGGCCGAGTTCGGCCAAAGCTGCCTTACGGGAAAGTTTGAACCTGCCCTGGTCATCAACAAGCAAAAGCTTGACGGGGATGAGGTCGCCAAGTTTGCATATAGCGTCAACACTCTTGACGTAGCTGTCGCTCAACTCGCTGACGTGGCAAAGACCTTCAACGCCGGGGATAAACTCAACAAACGCGCCGAATTCCTTGATGGAAACGACTTTGGAATTGGGATAAAGGGTGCCTACCTTGGGGGCTTGGGTCATTGCCTCAATCATTGCCTTTGCCTTGAGGTGGCCGTCGCCGCCAATGCAGCTGATGAATACAGTGCCGTCTTCCTCGATTTCGATTGTGGTATCGGTTTGTTCCTGCATGGCCTTAATGTTCTTGCCACCCGGGCCGATGATTTTGCCGATAAATTCGGGGTCTATTTTAACGGTAACAAGTTTCGGCGCATAAACGCTAAGCTCCGCCCTGGGTTTATCGATTGCCTGCGACATAGTGGCGAGTATTTTGAGGCGGGCCTGACGGGCCTTTTCCATTGCCTCAATCATAATGTTATGCGGAAGACCGTCGGCTTTTATATCGAGCTGGACAGCGGTAACGCCCTCGGTGGTTCCCGCGACTTTGAAATCCATATCGCCGTGATGGTCCTCATCGCCTATGATATCGGTAAGCAAGACGTATTTGCCGTTATCCGCGGTAACAAGACCGATTGAAATGCCGGCAACGGGCTTCTTTATAGGGACGCCTGCGTCCATCAGGGCAAGCGAGCCGCCGCAGACCGAGGCCATTGAGCTTGAGCCGTTGGATTCGGTAATATCGGAGATGATTCTTATCGTATAGGCGAATTCTTCTTCGGGAGGTCTGACCATTTCGAGTGCGCGTTCAGCAAGGGCGCCGTGGCCTATTTCGCGACGACCGGGGCCTCGCATCGGCTTGACTTCGCCGACGGAAAACGGCGGAAAGTTATAATGCAGGGCAAAACTCTGGGCATATTCGTCCTGGAGGCCGTCAATAATCTGGGCATCCTGAATTGTGCCTAAGGTAACATTGACGAGGGCCTGGGTTTCGCCTCGCGTGAATAACGCTGAACCATGAACACGGGGGAGAATGCCGACTTCGCAGGTAATGGGGCGAACGTCGTCGTAACTTCGGCCGTCAAGGCGTTTGCCTTTGAGGGCGAGGTCGCGGATGATTTCGCCTTCGATTTTATCGAAAATCCGGCTGACCATTATCTGTTCATGATTTTCGGCAGAATCCGATTCCGACTTGCAGTATTGTTCGACGAGGCGGTCAAACAACTCGCCGACAGCAATTTTCCGCTGCTGCTTGGCCGGTATAAGTTTGAGCTTGCGAAGCTCATCGGCAATTTGCGAGCGTATTTTCGAACAGAGCTCTTCGTCGATTTCGAAAAGCTCAGACATTTCTTTTGGGACGCCGACTTTCTTTTGAAGCTCCTCGATAAGGTCACAGACAATCTTTACGGTTTCGTGCCCGGTTTTGATTGATTCTGCGATAACTGCTTCGGGTAATTCCTTGGCGGCGACTTCAATCATATTGATGGCGTCTTTTCTGCCGCCGACGAGGACGTTCAAATCGCCTTCTTCAAGCTGCTGGTGGGTAGGATTGATGATAAATTCGCCGTTGACTCGACCAACCCGGCAGGCGCCTGTGGGGCCATTGAACGGTATTTTGCTGATTGATAATGCCGCACTTGCACCAATCATCGCGGGGACATCGGGGTCGTTTTCCTTATCGGCGCTGAGGACGGAAGCGATAATCTGGACTTCGTCAAAATAGCCATCCGGGAAGAGCGGCCGCAGGGGCCGGTCAATCATACGCGAGGTAAGCGTTTCCTTTGTTGATGGTCTGCCCTCACGCTTGATGAAGCCGCCGGGGAATTTGCCGGCCGCGCTGTGTCTTTCACGATATTCTACTGAGAGCGGGAAAAAATCAATGTCTTCGGAACGAGGCGGAGCAACAACTGCGCAAACAAGAACGACCGTTTCTCCGTAACGAACGATGACTGCACCGTCCGCCTGCCTGGCGATTTTGCCCGTCTCGATGGATAAGGTTCGACCCGCTATTTCTCTTTCAACTTTTACAACGTTAAACATAAATTACCTCATAAACAGCCAAGTCGCATCGCGCAATGGCGAAGTGCGGCCAAAGCACCGGGTTTAGTGTTATTTCCGCAAGCCAAGGCGGGAGATGACGTCGTGATATCGCTTCGGGTCTTTTTTGCCCACGTATTTGAGCAGCGAAGCCCTTGTGGCGACCATTTTGAGCAGTCCACGACGAGAGGAATGGTCCTTGCGGTGGCTCTTGAGGTGTTCGGTAAGCTCGGTGATTCGCTCGGTCAGAATCGCAATCTGGACCTCCGGAGAGCCGGTGTCGCCCTTATGGATTTCGAAATTGTGAACGATACCTTCCTTTTTTGTTTTTGCCAGCATTTTTCCAATAAACCTTTCTGATATTCCCGGCGGGCCAAAACCCGCCCTACATTAAGACACAAAAGTTACAAACAGGGCATTTTAGCAGTTTTTTTGCGGTCTGCAAGGGTAAAAAGCGGAAATAAAGAGGCGATTTGCGTCCGGAGGAAACCTGTCAGGTAATCAGCGTGCCGATGGCTGCTGAGCCATACTGGGTGAAATCATCAGTTCCGTATGTCTTGACCGCGCCTTCCTGCATAAGGTCCCATAGGTGCAAAATGTCGCTTTTGAGGAAAACAGTCGCGATTTTTTCGTCGAACTGGGTACCGAGGCGATTTTCAATTTCCGCGATGGCCTTATCGACGCTCATAGTATCCCGATAGACGCGTTCGGAGGTCATAGCATCGAAACAATCGGCAAGCCCGACAATTTTACCCATAAGCGGAATCTGATTGCCCTTAAGCCCGGCGGGATAACCTTTGCCGTCAACGCGTTCGTGGTGATTAAGGACGCCCGGAATGATGTCTCGCATTTGCCTGATGCCGCTGAGGATATTGGCACCGATGGACGGGTGCATCCTGAGGCGGTTTTTCTCCTTTGCGGTGAGCCGGCCTGTTTTGCAGAGCAGTTTTTCATCGATACCGATTTTGCCTATGTCGTGAAGCAAACCGGCGAGATAAATTTTCTGGATTTGCTCCTGGTCGAGACCTTCCTCTTCGGCAAGATGTTCGGCTATCCACTTGGAAATGAAGCCGACCCGTTCTGAATGACCCCGTGTATAACGGTCTTTGGCATCGATGCTGCGGGTCAGCGCCTTGAGTGAGCCGATGAATAATTCCTTAAGGTCACCAAACAGGCGATTGTTCTCGACGAAAACGGCGCATTCGCTGGCGACGGAGGTGAACAGCTTGGCGTCGGTGGAATCGAAGTCGGGCTTATCTAAGCGGTTTATGGCAACAAGCATACCGATAACGCGGGCCGTGAGGGGCTGCTTGTAACCCGTGTCCTGAGACGGGTGCGTTTTAACCTTGCTCGTAAGAGGAACAACAATGATATTGTGAATATTTTTGGGCCATTCATATTTGAACGAACCATCGAAGTCGCTGTCCAGGAGCACCTCTTTGCCCTTGTTCAACTCCTCTTGGAGGCGGCTATGAAGAAGCAGGGTCGTGCGGTCGTCGATATCGATAACGCCCGCGCCCGCTACAAGGATAAAGCGTGATTTGTCATCGACGGTTTTTTCCTGGAGGATGGTGATACCTTCGACGCCGACGATTTCGGTCAAACTGTCGCAGGCCATCTGGAGGAAATTGGCGTCCGGCTCGACGATTTCCATATTGGTGCTTATTTTGTAAAGCAGGACAAGCTCCTCGTATGTCTGCGCCAGCTCGGAGCTAATCATATCCATCTGCTCAATGGACTTTCGCCCGGCAGTGAATTTTTCGACAAAAAAGCGAAGCAATTCCGTGAGCAAATGCGACTGCTGCTGGTTGTTCATATCGAGGGTATTGCCGAGGTCAATAACAACAGCAATGCCAGTTTGCTTTTTTTCGCCTGTCAGGGGGACAAGAACGGAAGAAATATACCTGCTGACCGCTGAAGAATCGTCCTGCGGTTTGTCTTTTTTATCAGGATGCTTGAGACAGTCGTGGGCAATTTTGGCAAGCCGGGCGGGGTCGGTTTCAAATGCGCCCGTTTTGCAGAGCAACAGAGGCCTGCCCTCGAAATCGCAGACGGCAAAATTGACGCCCAGCGCAGTCAGCCGGCCGCCGAAATTCTTCAACTCATGAATTTCTGATGCTGTCAACCCTGTTGCAATTGTATCAGGCATAAACTGCTCCGTTTACGGGGTGAGGCCAGGCGAACGCCAAACGCGGCAATTCCTGAAATCCCTCCCTCCCCGCCAATCATTACGTTTGACCAACCAGCTCCTTCTGGTAGAGGATGTCCTCTATGTTTCTCAGCAGCTCTTTCGGGCTGAATGGTTTTGTCAGGCACAGTGACACATTCAGCCGCTGCTGGTCGGCGGCGTCTATCGCAAAATTTCTGGCGGTAAGAAGGACAAAGGGAATACCGCGGGTCTCTTCGTTTCCGCGGAGTTTTTCGAGAAGCTCCAGGCCGCTCATAATCGGCATCATATAGTCGGCGATAATAATTTCGGGTTTTTCCTTACAGGCAAGGTCGTATGCCTCCTGCCCGTTACCGGCGGTTATGGGTTCATAACCATTATTGCGAAGTTTTATCGCAACGACGTGAACAATATGCACTTCGTCATCGACTACCAGGACTTTTCTTGATGCCATTCGTTGTTCCTTTCCGTTCCCGGCTGACATACACAGCGGTCAGCAAATAGTTTATCTAACAATTTTTCGGCCTGCCAGAGGAGGAGCTTAACCTGCTTAAATATAAGGAAAGCCGTCGTAAAATAAGGCTTAAAGGTCTAAAACCCGCCCCATAAACCTATAAGCCACAATGGCTGAAAACCGCCCCGTGGCAGATAGTGATTTTTAAATTAGCAAGGACCGATAAAAAAGGCCGGCGGAGTTTTTTATGAGACGCTCAGATATGTTCAGGCGGGGTAACCCGCCTGCGGCGGATAAAACCCAGCCCTGCAAATTTCGCCTGGGCCATAAAAAAGAATGACTCGCTGAAAGATTTGGAAATCAGCGAGTTCATCTTTTCCCGTCGCCCGAAATAGGATGAGTGGCGGGTTAACGGGTGTTTTTTATAAAGCCGCGTGCACGGCAGAATCGTCGGGCTTTATATTCCCCGTTGCAATATTAATGACCCAGCCCGCCTTACCCGAGCCGGCGGTACTTGGGCCATTTTCGAACCGTACTGCGCTGCTGCCGTTAAACGGATTCGCAGGCATCGACATCAGATAAGGCCCGTGATTATCGGTGCCCTTCGTTGTCATGGCTTGTTCGAAACTTGCGTAGGTCTCAGTGGGCGGGAGCTGCTCATTGTGCTGGATTTTGTAGAGTTCGAGCTGGCAACGAACCGTCTGCAGGTCCGCGAGGAATCGCGCCTCTTCGACGCCAGTGCCTCGTGTGCTGAAGTCGGGAGACAGGATACCAGCGCCGACACTGCAAATTGCTCCCACCAAAGAAACCTGAATCATTGCAAAACCGATTCTCGCTTTAATCATTTCAAAATCACCCGCTAAGCTGTTGGAACAACAGCTTCCCCCCTGAATAACCCGGCCCTGAACACCCGGTTTATCCGTCGACTTTTCGGCAAACGGGTCGGTCCCTCCTGATACGGCCCCCCAGCCGGTCCCTCAATATAATAGCTATATCCCCCTGTTTACTCAGATGTAGCCAGTGTTCACCTATAGTATATGGAATTTAACGGAAAGTGCCAAATTTTGAGGGGCGTAATACAGGACCTTGTGCAGATTTTTCTTACTGCAAGGGCCGAAAATATCACCTGCCCGGATAAATCGGCTTAAAAACGTATGTAATCGGGGGCGCTGGTAATGCGGATTCTTCTGGCTGTCGGGCCAAGATGAGATAATTCTATTTTGATATAGTTGATTCCCGCCAAGGCCTGCTCAACTTTGTCTGCCCATTCGATAAGAACAACCGAGCCGGGACGACAATAATCGTCGAAGCCGATTTGCTCGAACTGGGCGATTGAATCGAGGCGGTAAGCGTCGAGATGATAAACCTCAAGTCGCCCTGAATATTCGTTGACCAAAACGAATGTCGGACTGGTAACTTCGTTGGCTGCGCCTTCGGCGCCGAGGCCCGCAACGATTCCCTTGATGAGATGCGTTTTGCCGCTGCCCAGGTTGCCGTAAAGCGCAATGACCTCCCCGCCTTTCAATTGCGAGCCGAATTTTTTGCCAAACTTAACGGTCTCATCCGCCGAATTCGTTGTTACATCAATAGTCATCTTAAATAATCAATCATTTCAAATGGTCGTAGCCGGAGGGCTTCAAGTCCGTGATTTTGCCGTCGGGCATTTTTATCTGCATTTTGCCGGCATCGGTAATTGTTCCGATTCTCGTAATCGGCACAGAATCATTCCACTGTTTCAATAACTTAACGCAATTGTCTTCGGCCAGGGTAAAAAGCAATTCAAAATCCTCGCCGTCGTTGAGTGCGGCGAAAAAGGGGTCAGGCCCCTTTTTCGCGTCTGGGGATATCGGGATTGAATTCGCGTCGAGAATCGCACCTACGCCGCTTTGGGTACAGATACGATTCAGGTCGCTGCTCAAGCCGTCGCTAAGGTCCATCATCGAATTGAGTTTGACTAACGATGTGATTTTGAGTGCCTCTTTAACACGGGGTGTGAAATTGAGGTGTTTGCCGAGCAACGCCCCGCCAAGTGAACCTGTAACACATATTGCATCGCCGACTTTTGCGCCGTTTCTGCGGACAGGCGGATTACCCGCGGGCCGAGACAGCATAGCGACGTTAATCACGAATTTACTCGCGTCGGCCCACTTGGTAATGTCGCCACCGATGAGTGGACAATTAAATTTATCGGAGGCGAGTATAATACCTGAATGAAGCTCTTTAAGCTGGACCTGGCCAAAACCGGCAGGCAAGCCGACACTGACCACGGCTGCAACCGGAATAGTCGCCATCGCGGCACAATCGCTCAAACTCGCCGCCATTGCCTTGTAGCCAACCTGCTGAAGAGTTGCGGTTTTTAAATCAAAGTGGACGCCATCGAGGAGCATATCGGTTGTGATAAGAACCGAAACGCCGTCGGCAAGACGGATTTCCGCCATATCGTCGCCGATACCAATGGGGAAATCGCGTGGTGGCAGATTTCGCTGCCGGGCAAACCAACCCGTAATGATGTCTTCGCCGTTATTCATCGCTTGGACAACTGTTTTTGCCAATAGGCGATTTGCTCTTTGGCCTGTTTAGGACCTGCTGAACCAATCGTAACGTATTTCGCGACAACGTTGGCGGCGCCGAGCGACTTATAAACGTCGGACTTTATTTCCGGAGAGAACTTTTTTAACTCGGCGAGTTTCAGGTCAGCAAGGTTAATCCCCTGCTTTTCGCAGTGCGCGACCAGAGAGCCGACAATACCGTGGGCCTGGCGGAACGGGACACCTTTACGAACAAGGTATTCCGCCAGCGAGGTCGCATCCAAAAAGCCGGCGTCAAGACCTGCGGCGATGCGTTTGGTATCGAAGATCGTATGTGCAATGACTGCGGAGACCATATCAAGACATTGGCTTATGGTATCGGTAGCGGCGAAGATATGAGTTTTGTCTTCCTGCAAATCGCGGTTGTAGCCGGTGGGCTGGGCCTTTAATAAGGTAAGCATCCCCATAAGTGCGCCGTATGTCCGGCCGGATTTGCCCCGAACAAGCTCAAGGGCGTCAGCGTTTCGCTTCTGCGGCATCATACTCGACGACGTGCAGAAACTGTCGGCTATATGAACAAAGCCGAATTCGTTGGAACAGAAGATTATCAAGTCCTCGCTCAAACGTGACAGGTGCGTTGATATGAGCGCGCAATCGAAAATGAACTCTGCGCAGAAATCCCGGTCGCCAACGGCGTCGATTGAGTTATAAGCCATATCAGAGAAACCCAGTAGTTTGGCGGTGTCTTTTCTGTCCAAAGGCAAAGTCGAGCCCGCAATCGCGCCCGCGCCAAGAGGCGAAATACTTACCAACTGTTGACAATTGTCCAAACGGATAAAATCCCGCTGAAGCTGCTCGACGAAATTCAGCAGATACGAGGCGATAACGATGGGCTGCGCCCGCTGGAGATGGGTATATGCGGGCATCACGTCAACGGTATATTTGGCCGCCTTGGCGACAAGCGATTTTTGCAGGCCGGAGATTTTGATCTGGATTGCATCAATCTCGTCTCGCAGCCAGAGCCGCAAATCAGTGGCAACCTGGTCATTCCGGCTGCGGCCCGTGTGCAGCTTTTTGGCTGCGCTGCCGATTTTTTTGACAAGGGCATTTTCAATCGCCATATGAATATCTTCGTATGTCTTGTCGAATTTGAATTTACCCCCGGTGATTTCACGCCCGATTCGTTCAAGCCCGCGTTTTATTTTCGCTAACTCGGTTTTGGTAATGAGCTTGCGCTTCGCCAGCATTTGCGCATGCGCTATCGAACCGGCGATATCGTATTTGTAAAGCCGTTTATCGATGCTAAGAGACTCAACGAAATCGACCATAAGTTGGTCTGGTGCGCCCGCGAGGCGGTGTTCCCAGCTTTTAATTTTGGCCATTTTTATCACTCCAAAAAGGGATTTCCACTCGCAGATGATACGCCCCCCCGCCGGATGTGTCAACCCTTCGACAGGTTCAGGTGGCTAATAAAACAGCCGCCGCCTTATTTTGCAAATTCTCTGAAGTTGCCTCGGTAAAATCCGGAGTATTATTCTGGAGGATAGTTACAGCGGACCCGATTGGACGGTAAACAGCCGGGTCGGTCGGGCCGAATACGGCGACTGTTCGGATTCCCAATGCCGCCGCCAGATGCGTTATTCCGCTGTCGTTGCCCAGAAAAGCCCTCGAACAGCTCAATACCGCAAGCACATCCGACAAGGGTAAATCCGTAAGTAAATTTCCAAGCTCCCGAATGTAACTTATCGTTGATTCGCCGAACCGTTCCATCTCGGCAGGCCCAAGCAGAAATACCGAATCCGTTCCCTCTTTTTCGAGCATCCGCGCCACTGCAAGGAAATTATCGAGATGCCAGCATTTATGCGCCCCGCCACTGCCCGGATGTATAACCGCTGGTTTGACCGTAGGCATAATACCGTTTTCGGCCAATATTTCTCTGCCCCTGTATATATCCGCCTGCGTCGGCCTTATCAGTGGCATACTAATCGCCGAATTGTGTTCTTGAGGTGACAATCCGCTTTGTTCAACGAATTGTTTCCTGTAAAAATCACTGATATGAATGTTGTGCCTTTCATCCGGCTTCATCGCCAGCGTAATCACCTCCGCGCTGTTGCTGCAATTGACCGTGAAAATCAGGTTCTTCTCGAAATGGCTGTCCGACTCGCCTAAGAAACTTGCAATCCAGGAATAACCCGCAAATGCCATAATCAGCGGGTCGCCATCGGCAACCTCAAAATCTCCCTCGCCCGCGAACAGCCGATGCAAACTTATCGAATCCAGCGACCTGACCACATCGACGCAGCTCCTCCCCGACAGCATCCCCAGGTATTCCGTATGGCCTATGATATCGACACCGCCGGGGCAAACCGTCTCTTTCATTAGTTCCGCCAGAGGCAACGTCAAAATGCAATCGCCTATCGCCCCCGGCTGCAAAATCACCCCTCGCCGGCCCTGCTGTGACGCAATCGCCAGCTTTTCCCGCAGTTTGTCTATGATATTGCTTTTTCCGCACATATTTCGTTTGTGTAATATATCGTATCGAGGGGCTTTGCAACAGAACGCAGGAGCTTTTATTGAGCAAGATGTGATTTTGCGTTATAATTGTGAGGTTTTGGACGGGAACGAAAAATAAGGTAAAGATGGCAAAATTTGAGCTGAATAACGCGATGAAGCCCGCGGGGGACCAGCCAGCGGCAATAAGCCGGCTGATGGAAGGGCTGCGCGCAGATAAAAAATTCCAGACGCTAATGGGCGTAACCGGGTCGGGCAAGACATTCACAATGGCAAATATCATCGCGGCGTATAATCGGCCAACATTAGTCGTATCGCACAATAAGACCCTGGCAGCCCAGCTTTATGAGGAGTTCAAGGATTTATTTCCCAATAACGCGGTCGAGTATTTCGTGAGCTATTACGATTATTACCAGCCGGAGGCGTATATACCGCAAAGAGATATATACATCGAAAAAGACGCCTCGAAGAACGCAGACCTGGACCGGTTGCGACTTTCGACAACGACGAGCTTATCGACCCGCGAGGACTGCATCATCGTGGCGTCGGTATCGTGTATATTCGGATTGGGTTCGCCGGAGGATTACAAGGCAAGCGTCGTGGGCGTAAGGGTTGGCGATACGATTGACAGAAACACCCTGCTTGGCCGATTGGCCGATATTCAATATTCGAGGAATGACTTTGATTTTCAAAGGGGCAAATTCCGCGTCCGTGGAGACGTGGTCGAATTGCATCCGTCTTATGAGTCATTTGCGATTAGATTCGAGTTTTTCGGCGACCAGATAGAAAAAATCAGTTACATAAACCCGGTCAGCGGAGATATCCTCGCCCAGGAGGAACAGGTCTTTATATACCCCGCTCAGCATTACGTTACCGGCGGCGACAGGTTGATGAGCGCGATAGAAGGGATAAAAGCGGAGTTATCACAGCGACTGATGGAATTGCGCAGCCAGGCCAAATTATTGGAGGCACAACGCCTTGAGGCCCGCACCAAATACGATATCGAGATGCTTCAGGAAGTTGGTTATTGCAGCGGGATAGAAAATTACAGCAGACATTTAGCGGGATTGCCCGCGGGGGCAAAGCCATATACGCTGGTAGATTATTTCCCGAAGGATTTCCTGTTATTTATCGATGAATCGCACGTTACGATTCCGCAACTGCGCGGGATGTGGGCGGGCGACAGGAGCAGGAAGGACGTCCTGGTTGAGCACGGTTTCAGGTTGCCGAGCGCATTGGATAACAGACCCTTGCGGTTCGAGGAATTCGAGGGAAAATGGAACCAGGTAGTTTTTGTATCAGCAACACCCGGGCCTTTCGAGATGGCCAAATGCAATAACGAGGTGGTTGAGCAGATAATCAGGCCGACGGGCCTGATTGACCCGGAGATTTTTGTTCAGCCGGCAAAAGATCAGGTGGCGCATCTTATCGGCGAAATCGAAAAGCGAATCAAAGTCGGGGAAAGGGTACTGGTAACGACGCTGACGAAAAAAATGGCGGAGGACCTGTCCGGTTTTATCGCGAAAAAGGGCATCAAGTGCCAATACCTTCACAGCGAAATTGAAACTTTGGAGAGAGTTGAAATCCTGCGGAACCTCCGGCTGGGGCAGTTTGACGTGTTAGTGGGGATAAACCTGCTGCGCGAAGGCTTAGATTTGCCCGAGGTATCAATGGTGGCGATTTTGGACGCGGACAAGGAAGGATTCCTGCGGAGCGAGACATCGCTGATACAAACGATAGGCAGAACTGCCAGAAACGTCAATGCGACGGTGTATTTGTATGCCGATACAGTCACCGAATCGATGAAGAAAGCTATTGACGAAACGTCCAGACGGCGTAAAATTCAGCTTGAATACAACCGTGAGCACAACATCACCCCGGAAACGATACGCAAGGAAATACGGTCGGGGCTGACCTTGGAGTTTAAAGCCAGGCAGGCCGCGCGCGAGGCGGTGCGGTTTGAGCCGGATGAATTCGAGAAAGTCGAGCTGGCGGGGCAAATCGAAAAGGAAATGCTCGAAGCCGCTGCGGCGCTTGATTTTGAGCGGGCTGCGTTTTTACGCGATAAGCTCAAAGAATTAAAAGAATTGCCTCAAATGGTGCTGCTGGATTCAAAGAAAAAAAAGAGCGTTCATTTGGCTGAGAAAAAACTGAAACGATTCAAGAACCCAAACGAAAGGTGATATGAACAAGTTAGAGATGGAAAAAGTTGTACCCCTGCTGAAACTGGCGATAGAGGAAGATATGGGGCAGGGCGATATGACCAGCGACCTGTTCTTCAAGAGTAACGTCATCGACAAGGCGGATATAATCTCCCGCGAAGAAATAATCGTATGCGGGATACCAATAGCGAGAACGATACTGCATATGTATGACAAGCGATTGAAGCTTGATGCGTACGTCAAGGACGGGCAACAGGCCTACGTCGGCTGTCATCTGGCAACAATCAGGGGGCCGCTTGGCCCGATGTTGACCGCGGAACGGGTGGTGCTTAATTTTATGCAGCGGCTGTGCGGTATAGCCACTACAACCAAAAAATACGTCAGGGCTGTGCTGGGAACAAATGCAAGGATATACGACACGCGAAAGACGCTGCCCGGCTGGCGAATACTCGAAAAATACGCCGTGCGATGCGGCGGCGGATACAATCACCGCCTCGGGCTTTACGACGGAATACTGATTAAGGATAATCACATCGCGCAGCTGGGCAGGAATTTTAAGCCCAAGCTGAAAAAGATTATCGAAGAGGCACGCAAGATAAAACACGCCAAATTTGTCGCCGTAGAGGTTGACCACGTCGATGACCAGCTCAACTACGTCCTGGCGATACCTGGTATCGATATAGTTCTGCTTGATAATATGGGTCAGTGGCAGCTAAAGCACGCCGTACAAATGAAACGCAAAATGTGCGGCAAAGGCAAGCCCCTGCTGGAAGCATCGGGCAATATCACGCTGGCAAACGTTTCGGCGATTGCGCAATCAGGCGTGGACCGGATAGCCGTCGGGGCAATTACGCACTCAGCAACTGCTGTCGATATTGGAGTTGACAGGTGAACAGGGCGACACTGTTGCCGGATGCGCTCGACCCGGACAGGATAAAATCGCATCTCAGGACAAAACGTGTCGGCCAAAAGGTCGTCGTTTACAACAGCACCGCAAGTACAAACGACATCGCCGCCCAATACGCCAAAAATAAAAACAACGACGGCCTTGTCGTACTCGCGGAGGAGCAGATAAAGGGGCGGGGCAGAAGCGGCAATAAATGGGTCGCGGGTTTCGCCGACAGCGTAATCTGCTCGATACTCCTGACCGATTGCGCCGTAAACGCGGAATTGCTCTCATTAACAATCGCGGTTGCGACCGCTGAGGCAATCGGCAAATGCACTAAAGCAGAAGCGAAAATCAAATGGCCCAACGATATCATCCTGAACAACAAAAAAGTCGCCGGAATTCTCGTCGAATCAAAGAAAGCGGGTAAATATACCGCTTACATAATCGGCATTGGCATTAACTGCCATCAAAGCAAACAAGATTTCCCCGCTGAATTGCGGAAAATAGCAACGAGCATCGATATCGAAACCGGCGGCCAAATCGACAGAATCTCGCTTGTCAAACGCCTGCTGACCTCGGTTGAAAACTCACTTGAAATCGCGGAACAAAACAAAGAAGAAATTATCGAACATTGGCAGCGATTAAGCACCCAGCTTGGACAAAGGGTATCGCTTGTTTACAACAAGAAAAAATTTGCCGGCAACTGCATCGGCATCGACCCCGAAAACGGGCTTATTTTGCAGCTCGACACCGGCGGAATAAGAATGTTCCGGGCAGCTCAAACGACAATCGCAAAAGAATAAAAATGCAGACGCTTGAAGGGAAAATTTACTGCGAACCACTACAAATACGCGATTGCGGACTGGAGGATTTTCGTGGGACGCTGGAGTTGCAGCATAAACTCGTTGAGCAAAGACGGCAAAACCAAATAGGCGATACGATTTTGCTCGTCGAGCATCAGCCGGTAATCACGTTGGGGGCAAGGCAAAGTGCAAATAAGCTGCTTATCGAGCGGGATAAATTGGCAGCCAAAGGCATTGATGTCGTCGATATCCGCAGGGGCGGCGGCGCAACGGCTCACAATCCGGGGCAAATTGTGTTTTACCCGATTTTGAACCTGCAGGAATTGCACCTTGATATAAATGAATATATCAGAACGCTTGAGCAGATTGGAATCGAGCTTCTTGAGCAGCTTGGCGTTGAAGCCCAACGACGCAAGGGATTCCCGGGCTTATGGGTGAAAAACAATTCTCAATTCTGGAAAATCGCATCAATCGGCGTGCGCGTCTCAAGACAGATTACGCATCACGGGATGGCGATAAATATACAAAATGATTTGAGCATCTTCGAGGCAATCGTCCCCTGCGGCCTTGAAAATGTCAAAATGACCTCGGTTCTGAATGAAACCGGAAAAGAATATTTAATGCAGGACGTAAAAAATAATTTATCGCAACTGCTGAAAAGTCATTTTAAATCAAAAATCAGAAATCAAAAATCAGATATAAGACACCTTCCTGACTGGTTACGAAGACCTATGCCGACGGCCGGCGAATATAGCAAGACGAGCGATATTGTTAGTTCACTTGGCCTTGAGACAATCTGTATGAACGCAAATTGCCCCAATCGAGGCCAGTGCTGGGCGAGAGGAACGGCAACCGTCCTGATTCTGGGTAATATCTGCACGCGGGGCTGTAAGTTTTGTTCGGTCGCCAAAGGTAAACCATTGCCTGCGGATAAAACCGAGCCGGGACGGATAGCGGAACTGGCGAAAAAGCTAAAATTGCAATACCTCGTAATCACAAGCGTCAACCGCGACGATTTGCCCGATGGCGGAGCGGCTCATTTCCGTGATTGCATTAACGAAGTTCGCAGGCAATGTCCCGGCGTTAAATTTGAAATTCTTACGCCTGATTTTCGCGATTGTCAAGCCGAGGCGATTGATATTCTCGCTCAGGCAACACCATTCGTATTTGCTCACAACGTCGAGACCGTTCCTTCGCTGTATAAAAAGGCCCGTGCGGGCGGCGATTACAAACGCTCACTCAACCTGCTTAAATTCGCAAAAGACAAATACGGCAGCCTCCCAACCAAATCGTCAATTATGCTCGGCCTCGGTGAAACAGATGAGGAGGTCGAGCAGGTCCTGAAAGATTTACGGGCCGTCGACTGCGACCGGCTGACAATCGGGCAATATCTCAAGCCATCGAAGGATTCCCTTGAAGTCGTAAATTATGTTACACCTGCGAAATTTGACTTGTGGAAGCAAAAAGCGACTGACCTCGGCTTTGACTGGGTAATATCCGCCCCCTTTGCCCGCAGCTCATATTTCGCGGAAATGGAAGCCGCAAAGTAGAAGCCGTCTAAACGCCGGAGACAACGACGTCGCTGAAAACCATACTCGGCGTCCGCCATTCGCTGTAAAGCCATGGGTCGTTAGCGCATTCGGCCAGCTTATGCCAGAATTTGAGGTGATTATCGGCAATATTCATTTCGGAAACGGGGTGAACGATTTTACCCCCGTCGAAATATTGTCCGAATATGCCGACTGAGAAATCACCCGTCGTCGAATTCGAATTGCCGCCAAGAAAATCGGTAACAAGTATTCCCCTGCCGAGGTCTTTGATTATCTCATCGACCGAGCGAGCGCCAGCCGGGACAATCATATTGCCGGTCGAACCGCTTGTCGGCTCAAGCCCCAGCTTCCTGCTGTAATACCAGTCGATATAAAAATCCTTCAGGATGCCCGCTTCGACAATGGTCCGCTTTTTCGCCGCGAAGCCGTCGCCGTCATACAGCCGGCTCCCCTGCCCTTCCGGGATTAACGGGTCATCAACAAGAATGAATTTATCGCTCCCGATTTTTTGCCCCTTTTGGTCGGTCAGGAACGACTGCTTGCGATAAATGTTTCGCCCGTCAAGCGCTTCAAAAAAACCGCTTATAATCCGATGCGTGTTTCTGTTCTCGATAATAATAGGCAGCGTGGCAGTAGCTATTTTTTTTGCCCCAAGTTTCGCCATCGCCTTACATGCGGCGTTAGCGCCGATAGTTTCGGGATTTGCCAGTTTCTTGTGGAAATGGCATTGGGCATAGTCATCCGCTTCCGGCCTGCGGTTATCATCGTCGCAAACGCTTACCGAAACACCGACGCCGAAACCTGTGGAGCTGCTGTAGCCCGAAAAGCCATTGCTCGTAAGCGTAACCGACTCGCCGAAGTCGTCGTTAAAATCTGCCTCAACGGTAACAACCTTGTCCCCGCCAGCCGACCACGCGGCGTTTTCCGCTGCTTTTACTATTGTATGTTTCTGCTCCGCCGACAAATCATCGATAGACGCGTCCGCTATTTTAAGGTCGATATCCGCTCGACCCTGGTAATACTTCGGGTCAGGCAACGTCCTGTATGGGTCCTCCGCAATAAGTTTTGTGGTCGAAACAGCATCTAAAATGAATTCCTTCAGTGCATCTTTTCGCAAATCGCAGGTATTCTGCGAAGAATATCTGCCCGCGACAAAAAGGTCTATTCCCATCTGCACCGTGGTCGCCTGCTTGATTATCTCTGGTTTCCTGTCCCTGTATTGTATTTCGACGAACCGGCTTTTGCTAAGCCCCACTCTCAAATCCTTCGCGCCCGCTTTGCCTGCGGTCTCCAAAACCCACTTGCACAGGTCATACATTTGTTTGTTCATTCTATGCTCCCCGCTTTTTTGTCCCGCCGACGGTTAAAGACCGAACCAGGACCGTAGGCATTCCCGCATCCACAGGCACCAGTTGCCCATCTTTGCCGCAGGTGGACGTACCGCTCCAGCCCAGTTTCAGGTCGTCTGCGACCATTGTGATATCCCGCAGCAGTTTCGGGCCGCTGCCCATAATATTCACGTCCTTGATTGGCGCGCCGAGCTTGCCATCTTCTATCAGCCGGCCCTGCGAAACATAAAACGCGAAATCTCCCTGGCCTATATTCACCTGCCCGTTGCTGACGTCCTGGATGTAAATGCCTTTCTTGACGCTTTCGATAATTTCCTGCGGCTTGTTCGGGCCAGGCAGGATATAGGTATTTCGCATTCTCGGTATCGGGTAATTCGCGTAATTTTCCCGCCGGCCGTTGCCAGTGGAGGACAGTCCGTAATGTTTGGCGGAAATCCTGTCGTGAAGATAGCTTTTCAAAATTCCGTTTTCAACAATCGCTGTTTTCTGGCTCGGCGTGCCCTCATCGTCGAAATTAATCGAGCCGCGCGCATTAGGCCACGTCCCGTCATCAACAACCGTTACCACCGGCTCAGCAACTTTCTGCCCCATCATCGTGCTGTAAATCGACGTTTTCTTGCGGTTGAAATCCGCCTCGAAGCCGTGCCCGACTGCCTCATGCAGCAAAACGCCCGGAGACCCAGGGGCAAAAACAACGGGCATCTCTCCCGCAGGCACTGCCACCGCATCGAGGAGCATTACAGCAGCATCAACAACGCCTTGAGCCACTTCCTTGGCAATATCGTCTGTGTAATATGAAAAATCGCGCCTGCCTCCCAGCGAAAACCAGAACTGCTCTTTACGACCATCTTTCTCAACCGTAACCATCGCGGATAGCGAACTGCCGGGAAGCAAATCCTCCGCCTTGACCCCGTCGCTCGTTACAATCATTATTCGTTTCCTGCCCTCGCCGAAACGGGCAATTGTCTTGATAACGTAATTGGAACGGGCGAAGCATTTGCCCGCGGTTGACTCGACAAGCGAAAGCCGGGGCGCCAATGGCGTTGGCTTTGTGCCCGTCAGCGGGAAGTAGTCACTTGTCTTGGCAGGCGCAAATTTGCCCGCCACGGGAGTCGCCGAACCGTCAGCAATCGTCGCGGCCATCGCTGCCGCTGCCATCATCGACTTTTCAGTCAGCTCCTGTGTAAACCCGAACCCCACCTGGTCGCCTTTGACCGTGCGGATTCCCACGCCGAGATTGACCGATGCAGATGCCCGGTCAACCTTCTTGTCTTCCAGGCCCAGCGAATTCGATATGGTATGCTCGAAGTAAAGGTCCGCGAAATCCCCGCCCTTCGACAATGCCTTGCCAAGCACTTTTTTGCACAAGGCATCGGTAATGCCGAATTCTTTTTCAAAATATCCTGCCTTTTCGGTCCCCGCGAAGGTCAGCCAGCCGTCGAACAGCACCGGCGCAGCGATTATCGCGCCCCCGGCAACCGTGGTGGCTTTCAGAAAAGTCCGTCTGTCAATTCTATCCATAATCATTCCCCGGCTGTTCCCCAATAATCTTCTTTATACTTGCCGCAAGTTTATTCTGTTCGCACCTCTTATGCAACCCGATTCCCGGAGCCCAAAAGCAAAATAGCGAAACTGGACAGACGGGAGGCAATCTGATAGATTTTCCATAGCCAAGGCCCATTGCCTCACAATCAATTATATACGGGAAATTAATATGACCGGAGAAAACGAAAAAGAAATCAGGCGGGATTTTATACGCGATATGGTTACAGAGGATATCGCCCCGGGCGGGCGCTTCGCGGGCAAAACTGTCTGTACACGCTTCCCTCCCGAACCTAACGCTTATCTCCATATAGGCCACGCAAAGGCCGTCTGGATTGATTACGGCATAGCCGAGGAGTTCGGCGGAAAGTTCAATCTCCGCTTCGACGACACCAACCCCGCAAAAGAAGAGCAGGAATTCGTCGACGCCATCATCGAGGACGTCCGCTGGCTCGGCGCAAAATGGGATGGGCGACTATTTTTCGCCAGCGATTACTTCGGCCAAATGTACGAATGGGCAATCGAGCTGATTAAAAAAGGCAAGGCATATGTCTGCGACCTCACCGGCGACCAGGTCAGCGCGCACCGCGGCACACTTACCGCCCCGGGCAAAAACAGCCCCTATCGCAACAGGAGCATCGAGGAAAACCTTGACTTATTTACTCGGATGAAAAACGGCGAATTTCCCGATGGCGTAAAAACCCTTCGTGCCAAAATCGATATGTCGCACCCCAACCTCAATATGCGCGACCCCATTATGTATCGCATCCTGCACACCGAACACCACCGCCAGGGCAACAAATGGTGCGTTTACCCGATGTACGACTGGGCACACGGCTTCGAGGATTCAATCGAGGGCATCACGCACAGTTTGTGCAGTTTGGAATACGAAAATCATCGCCCGCTGTATGACTGGTTCATCGACGCGGTAAACGAAGGACGCACCGACGATGGCTCAGGCCCGTGGGGCAAAAAAATCAATCACCCGCGCCAAATCGAATTCGCCCGCCTCAATCTCACTTACACCGTTATGTCCAAACGCAAGCTCATCGACCTCGTCAAGGGAGGCCACGTTCGCGATTTCGACGACCCGCGACTTCCCACGCTGGCGGGCCTTCGCCGGAAGGGCTATACCCCCGAAGCTATTCGCAATTTCTGCGCCACCATCGGCGTCAATAAATTCTACAGCACTATCGATGTTGCCCTGCTCGAACATTGCGTCCGCGAGGACCTTAACAAAAGCAGCGCACGCGTTATGGCGGTTTTACGCCCCCTGAAAGTTATTATCGATAACTATCCCGAAGGACAGGTTGACCAGTTGGACGCAGTAAATAACCCCGAAAACCCGTCTGCCGGCACACGCAAAGTGCCTTTCTCAAAAGAGCTTTATATCGAGCGGGATGACTTTATGGAAACCCCGCCCCCCAAATTCTATCGGCTAAGCCCGGGCAAGGAAGTACGCCTGCGCTATGCGTATTTCATAAAGTGCATAAACGCCGTAAAAGATAAAGACGGCAACATCGTCGAATTGCACTGCACCTACGACCCCGCAACAAAAGGGGGAGATGCACCAGACGGCAGAAAAGTAAAATCGACGATTCACTGGGTCTCCGCAAAAGACGCGATACCCGCCGAAGTACGATTGTATGAAAATCTCTTCACCAAAGAAAATCCAGACGATGCCCCCGAAGGCAAGGACTTCACCGCCAACCTGAATCCCAAATCGCTCGAAATCCTGAGAAATTGTTTTGTCGAACCGGCCTTGAAAAATGCCCAGCCCCTTGCCCGTTATCAGTTCGAACGATTAGGTTATTTCTGCGTTGACCCCGACACCGCCAACGGCGTCCTAACCTTCAACCGAACCGTCTCCCTCCGCGACGAATGGGCGAAAATACAGAAAGCACAAAAACCAAGTAAGTAGCGGTTTTTTGCTATTGATTAAGAATCCTGCGAATATCGGGTTGACAAAGAAATTCAACCTGTACGCCTGACCTAGTCAGAGCAACTCTCATTTGCCACCATTGGACATCTACCGCTTGAAGGATGGGAGGTCTATCGGGGTGCGATATCGCCACCGTAACGAATTTCCTATCATTTCTATCAAATCCTTCAAGTTCTGGATCGTCGGGAAATTCTTGGAAATCGGTCTGGTCATAATCTTTAGGAGTAATTCTTACTATTTCGCATCGTTGGGGATTTGCGTAATTTGTCAGAACCCATTTAAGAAATGCATCCCCTACACCTGGTTGACCAGTTGACCTTAGATTATTTTGATATTCTTGAAGAATAAGCCATTTGTCGTCCAACACAAGTTTTCCATGTTGTGTGACCTCATTTAGTCGCCTAGCACAATTTCTAACACACTCGGGCGAAGCTTGCGGAGAATTGCCATTGGCAACAACAGGAACATTCGTGTCAATTATAACTTTCATTCATTATTTCTCATCTGTTGTCCCATCGCTGCTTCGGTTTTAGCGGTTAATTCGCCCATTTCGTTGCCGAAGAAGTCTTCTGGCCAATTTTTAATATCACCAAGCATATCAACATCAAGCTTTTCAATCACAGACCGCGAATTTTCCATCTTGCAAAAATACAAGGCTGTTTGACCTACATCTATTGCTTTTTCGGCTATTCGCCGCTGGAGACGCCGGACAAAATGTTCGCTATGACTCTCAACAATTATTTGTACCTTTCTATTTTTTATTGCGTCGATAAAAACATCGGCTAACCAACATTGAGCTAAAGGATGAAGATGTAATTCAGGTTGTTCGAGCAATAAGACGGAACCTTCTGGAACATAGTAGCACATAACAAGTACTGGAAGCACCTGAGAAGCACCGAAACCCACATCGGTTATAAGTACCTCGGGACTATGTTCGGTTTTCTTAACTTTGACCTCGTAGTCCTTACGGCTTTCAATTCGCTTGAGGGTAAACGAATGAATTATTCCCATTTCTTGAAGCCAGTGGGCTATCATCTCTTCAAGTTGCCATATCCTTCTCTTTTTGCGGCCCGGAGGAATATATTTATCCTTGTCTTTTGCTGCCAGCATAGCAGCAACAGCAAGCTCGCCTCTCCTTCCGACATCCGACGGTGCGTCGCCAGCCCAAGTATAAATGCGCTTCGGATATTCACGCAATGGACCGAGGTAAGCTGTACGGCCCAATAGACCTTCGAGCTCGAAAACGATGTCAGACAGAAACCCTACATTGGTATAGCGCCCACTCACTTCGTCTGGAAAACCGTAAAATTTGATGGGTGCTGGTAACGGCCAAGATTTGCCAACCTGTTTTTTTAAAATATACTCCGTTTCCGAAATGAGATCATACTCGTCCTTTTTTGATTTGATTTGCATACCAAATTTATTGTTGTCGAAGAAATAGCTGAATTTCTTTACTGTTGGGGAGCCGTCTTCTTCTTTGATCTCGACATTAAACTGTAAATCTTTTATTTCAAAGAGATTTTGGTCCTCGTGTTCCGGATCTTTTACTTCCCTAGTTTTCGGCAAATTCCAAGAAATCAATACTTCTAGAGGCAAGTTAATATCATGTGCATAAATCAGGTCATGGAACGTTCCCAAATCCACTATGGAATTGCTGTCTCCAGTATAAAGCACTCGCCTACGATCCGTCGATTCAACCGTCTGCTTCATCATCAAAAGCAGTTGCAATATGCTGGTCTTTCCAGAACTGTTCGTGCCGAACAATCCTGTTAGTGGAGCCAAACGCAATCGTCCCGTATCCTGCCAAGACTTGAAGTTCTTGACTTGTAATTCCTTAATCATTAAGCACCGCCTCTTTTCCACCAAACCTGTTCGATTGCTGCCAGACGAATAATTATTAGATATTATATGCAACATAGGATAGGATACCTAACTTAAGAATACTCGTCAAACCAAAAAATAAATGCTATTAGCCTTCCGCGACGAATGGGCTAAAATACAGAAAAAACAGAAACGTTAACGAACCTAAATTTATATTAAAATCAAGGAGAGTTGATATGGCCGGTTGGAAACTTGTTATTTGTCTGACATCGATTTTTGGCTTTGCTTCATCCTGCTATAGCCAATCAGCGGACACAAACACTGTCAAGCTGCCCGATGGATGGACCTCCGGCGATGTCAAGGCCAACGGGATAACCCTGCACTATTATCGAACAGGCAACGGCTCATTGCCGCCAATGGTGCTCTCACACGGCTATACTGATAACGGCCTGTGCTGGACTGATTTGGCCCTCGCTATGGAAAAAAGGTATGACGTCATAATGTACGATTTACGCGGCCACGGATTATCCGATGCGCCGGCTACAGGTTATAGCATAGAGGACAACGTCTCGGACATTGTCGGCCTGATAAAGGCCCTGAAACTCTCAAAACCTGTCATTATTGGACACTCCCTCGGAGGAAGTATCGCTGCAATCGTGGCCGCTCAATACCCGGATATTCCGAAAAAAGTCGTCCTCATAGACCCGCCCGGGCTGGTCAAACCGATGTTTGAAACCAGTGATGATGTCAACCGGGCAAGAATCCGATTCAAAAAGGATCTCGATTATGTGAAAAGCCTTAACCGCGAACAGCTCATAAAAGAAGCAGGCAGGCGGCACCCTGCCATTTCCCCGGCAGCCCGCGAACGCTGGGCCGATTCGAAAATGCAGATCAAGCTCCAGATTTTGGATAGCGTCATGACAATTCCGCCTCTCAAGCCCTATCTGCCTAAAATAACTGTCCCGACGCTGATTCTCAAAGCCGACGCCAATGATACCGTACGGAAAATGGAAATCGATGCGGTAAGCGCATACCCCAACATAAAAATCGTTCACGTAAAAGGCGCAGGCCACCTCGTTCATCTCGAGCGTCCTGATGAATCGCTGGCCGTCATTAACGAATTTCTTGCGGATTCCAAACAATAGCAGTTTCATTGAGAAAAAATAAGATCGTGTAAATTAGGTGTTATATATGAGATACATAACTCTCTTCGCGATGGCGATTGCTTTTGCGGGCGGATGCCAGAAGACCTACGTAACCACCGAAGCCCAAAAGGCAAAGTTGTCGGACGCCGAATTACGGGAAGTTTTCAAAGCCGAATGTCTCGGCGAAGAACTCTATTTGCAGGATACTGTCGCCGCGAAGGCATCGCGTATGCTGTTGCAGACGGTCGGCCCAATAAAACCCGGCGAGTTGTCCGGCTGGATTGTCGTCAAGGATGGCGCAAAAAACCTGACGCGATTTATCAGGCAAACCGGGGAAAATATTAACGTCATTTACGATGTGCGGATTGATGTGAAAGGTGATGCTGAGGTTACAAAGGATAATCTCAGCCCCTTATCAAAAACAGAAATCGCCATGTTCCTCGCCAGGCGAAACGCAATGCGGGCCGCGCCGAAGGATTGCGCCAGGGCTTACAATACCGCCGTAATAGAGGACATCGATTCAAATAGCTGGCTGGTATATATCCTCGCGGCCACAAAGGAAAATGTAATCGTCGTTGGAGGACACAGCCGGGTAAAGGTCTCGCCCGACGGCAATAACGTCCTGGCCGTAACCCCGCTTTATAAATCCTGTCTGACTGTACCGATACCCGCTGACAGCAACAACGCCAAAAAGGAATCGCTTTATGTTAGTTACCCAGTGGCCGACGTCCCTTCAGAAATCCACGTATATCTGAACCGTCTTCACGGTTATCCTGTTTATGTAACCACGGCAAGAGGCAACTGGCTGGTAAAGGATGGCAGAATTTTACTCTTCAAACCCGCCGAAAAAACAGAATCACAGGAAATCAACAAGGCACAGCAGAAAAAATAAACCGCCTTGTGGCTATCGCTACCGGAAAAGTCATTTCGCCAGGATAAATTTTATTGAAATCACCAGCATCGCCACGCCGAAAATCCTCGAAAGCGTTACCCCCGAAATGGCAGTCGCGAATTTCGCGCCGAAGAACCCGCCTATGAAAAACCCGACGCACATCAGGCCCGCGACCTTGATATCCACAAAGCCCGCCTTGTAATACGCCAACGCCGCCAACAACCCGATAGGCGGAACCATCATCGCCAGTGTCGTTCCCTGCGCCGTTTGCTGTGAAAACCCCAGCAGAAAAACCAGCGCAGGTATAATAAAAATCCCGCCCCCGATACCCAAAAGCCCGCTCAGAACCCCTGCAACCAATCCGAACGCCAAGTAAAGAGCTATCGCCATTTTATTCGTCCTTATTAAATCGGTTTGAATACTCACTTGACCAAAAGCACGATAAGGTCAATTATAAAAAGCAGCACAATCGTTACCTCAAGCACAAACATCACCGTGTTAAACCTGTTTTGAAGCAGAATCTGGTATAGGCCGTCGAGCGTCCTGGTTTTTTCCCCGATTATACGCTGCCAGTCACCGAGGTGGAACCTGTCCATTAGATTTCTGTGCGTCTTCGCAAGGTGCCAGTCGCCGAAAAATTTCGTTATGTTCGATAGCTCATCGCTTATTCTCGCAAGGTCGATACGAAGCTCGCGCAAATTATGCAGCATCCTGCGGGTGGAACCGGCCGCCTCTTTGTTCATATCGCTGTAAGCAAACTGAAGCGCCTCATCAAGCGTTCTGTCGTAAGCCGCGAGCTCGACAAGCTGCACGTTTGCAAGCCCCATTATGTGCAGAACGTCGTCGAGCGAATCCTGCTGGCCCACCACAACCGCGGAATCCCAGTCAACCACAACAAGGTCATCCCCGTAATAGCTCAGGTATAATTCCGTCGATTCACTGACCTCCTGCTCTGATAACGATTCGGCGTTTTCCTCCTGCATAAGCAGCGCCGCCACTCGCCTTCTGTTGGCCTTCAGCCAGTCCTCCGCACGAACCCCCTGCCCTTCGTAGCTCAACAAAGAATGGGCCTGCCCTTCCACCCCAGGCAGTCCTGCTAAGCAGAACACCGTATATGCCTCCGCCTGCATCAGCACAGGTACTGGCCGAACACAGTAAGGCGCAAGGTTCTTTCGAACGCTTTCGGCAAACTCCGCAACCTCTTCCTCAAGACCCCGCTGGGTGAATTTCAAATCGTGATAACCCACAAGGTCCTCCAGCCGGTTAACCTCGAACGGCACTCGAACCTGAACGGTCATTGCGCCAACGCCGAAAATCTTAACGCTTTTCCGGATTTCAAGCGATTCTCCGCTGCGAAGAACTCGCTTCTCAGGAGCAAACTCGGCTATTCGGGGCCTATAGAAAAACATCTGCCTGGGAATTCGTTTGCTTGGGCCGACTAAGTAATCCTTTGTCGGCTGGTTTAAAATCTTCTCCACCGGCTCATTCTTGATATCGTATGCTATGTCATAAGCATAGATATAAACCACCTCGCCGCGATACGGCAGGCCCCGTCCCTTCGTACCAATATCTTTTTTCTCGCTTTTTATCTCCATTTTCCGCTATGACACAAAACCCTTAATTTTTTCCTTTTTACTTTTTTCTTGGTGTCTTCGCGCCTTTGTGGCTAATCCATTTCAGTCAAACAGCTCTTTGAACCTGGCGGCTATGTCCCTGCTTTCGCAAAGCGTCTGCCCGATCAGCACCGCGCTGACGCCCGCCGTCTTTAATTTTTCAACGTCGACCCTCGTCTTGATTCCGCTCTCCGCCACCAAATCGACCTTGTTATCCAGCAGACCCGCCAGACGCAGCGTCGTATTCAAATCCACCTGCATCGTCGCAAGGTCCCGGTTGTTTATCCCCAGAACACTGTAGCCCTTTCTCGGAAAGCCGACCATGCTTCGCACGCCCAAAAGCGAATCCGCGTCGTGAATTTCCAGCAGCACCGTCAGCGTCAGCTCCGCCGCGGCAATCATCAAATCCGCAAGCTGGGCCGGCTTCAACGCCTCCGCTATCAGCAGTATCGCGTCCGCCCCCGCCACCCGCGATTCATAAACCTGCCAGATATCGATGATAAAATCCTTGCGCAAAATCGGCAAATCCACCGCGTGCTTCACCTGGTCAATATATTCGAGCTTGCCCTGAAAATACTTCTCGTCCGTCAAAACGCTTATGGCGTCCGCCCCGCATTTTTCGTATGCCTTTGCGATTGTCACCGGCGCAAAATCCCTGCATATCACCCCAGCCGACGGCGACGCCTTTTTTATCTCAGCGATAACATTCAGCCCTCTTTTATTTGTCTTCGTCACGGCCTTATAAAAATTACGGCACTTGTCCAGTATCGAAAGTTGCTCTTTCAGCTCCTCTATGGGCCGCTGCCTTTTCCGCCGTTCGACTTCCTTCCTCTTATCCGCAATTATCTGTTCCAATATGGTCACGAATGTCCCTTTGCGCTTTTTATTCGTTAATTTCCGGTTTGACTTGCGACCTTGACGTAAACCATACGAAGCTCATTAAGCGCGCTCGTTATGGCCTGCTGCTCCTCGTCACTAAGATTGCCTTTGGTCTTCGCTTCGAGCGTCCCCAGCATATCGATATTATACTTGGCAAGCGCAAGGTCCGGCGCACGTTTTTCCTGTCCCTTCACCTGGATAAACCCAAGCGAAAAAAGCGTCTGAGTGAAAAGCATGCTCACCAAAGCCGCAAAATCCCCTTCAGGCAGCGCACCCTGGCGACCACCCTCTTCGGCTTCCTGCTTTTGCGCATCCTCATCTGCCGCCAGCACTTCTTTTTCCTTCTTGGCCTGCTGCTTCCAGTCCTCATCGATAAATATCTTCTTCTCGTCCTTCTTTTCTTCTGCCATTTTTTTCGCTCCATTCTTTACTGCTAAAACACAAAAGTTTTTTGAGCGGTTGTTAACTCAAAACTCAACACTTAAAACTAAAAACTCTTTAACGGTATTTCTTCATCCTCTTGTCAATGTCCCTTTTCTGTTCTCGTTCAGTTATCGCCCGGCGTTTGTCATATTGCCGTTTGCCTCGCGCAAGCGCAACTTCCGTCTTCGCCAAACCCTTTTGATTGAAATATATTCGCAAAGGCACAAGCGTGTAGCCTCGCTGTTCGAGCTTCGTGTAAATCTTGCGAATCTCGTGCTTGTGCATAAGCAGTTTTCTTTTTCGCGTCGGGTTATGCCCCGCTAAACCCGATACCTGGTATTGCGAGATTTTCGCGCCAACCAGCCAGCATTCCCCGTTCACGATTCTCGCGTATGACCCGCTCAGGTCCGCTTGCCCCGTGCGAAGCGACTTCACTTCGCTGCCCAAAAGCTCCATCCCAGCTTCGAACTTGTCTTCTATCTCGAAGTTATGCCAGGCCTTTTTGTTGACCGCCACCGAACTTTCTTTATCGTGACCCGATTTCGCCGCCATTTAAATTATCATAGCCGGGGAGGCTGCCGTCTGCAATAGTACAGGTCTCGCAGCCAGTGAGATTTGCCTTGGATCGGTCGTGAGCGTCTATGTGATTCGCTTTAAGATATGTTGTCTTGCGATATGAGATACTGTGGCGGTTATCAGGTTGTTGACTATGCCGTTATTCCCGTCGCCTTATCCTTATTTACCCAGTCGGCCTCTGCCTCTTTGCTTTCTGACATATCTCGGATGATGCCAACAGCATGCCATTTGCCGCCCACATGGATTGAATTGACAGACAATTCTATGCCGAATTCTTCTCCGTTCTTCCTGATTGCCTCAAGTTTGAGCGTTTTGCCTAAGGCGTTGCCCTGCCCTGTTTTTTGGAAGTAGGAAAGACCTTTTTGATAGGCATCATGGAATCGTTCGGGGGCCAGCAGCGCGTGAAGGGGTTTTCCGATTGCCTCATTGCGGGAATAACCGAATATTCTCTCTGCGGCTGGATTCCAAAAAGATATTTCTCCTTTTGGCCCCATCATTATGATAGCGTCCTTTGCGCATTCAGCTATCTTTCTAATGGTTTCACTTTCTTCAAGTTGTATCTGAGCGTGTTCTCGCTCAATAGTGTCTCTGGCCACAGCGACTATATACTCCCAGTGGCCCAATTTGACGATGCTGGCATTCACCTCGACTGGAAAGGTAGAGCCGTCCTTGCGTTTGTACCGCTCCGCTAACATGTATCCGTAATTTCTGACCTTCCCGACATATTCAGTCCAGGCAGGGTTATCAGTAATGTGCTCCCCAATATCCAATACGGTCAGGTTAAGCAGTTCAGGCCGTCCGTAACCAAGTGTAATGCATGCCCTGTAGTTCACATCCAGAATCTTCGCGGTTTCGGGTTCGATTATAAAGATGCTGTCGTTCGATTTATCAATTAGATTTCTGAATAAATCAAGTTTTCTTTCCGCCTTCTCGCTTGTTTTGAGCTTCTCATTTATGGGGTTTAGTATCCAGTACAACATTATCGCGATAACCGCGGCCAGGACAATCGGTTCGAGAATTATTTTCCAGATTATCCCGGCATCCGGCACCTTTTCCATCGCCAACATTATGGCTGTTTCACAGACGAAGATAATAACCACGGCCTTAAGGAACAATACGAAAGGTCGAGTGCGGACGTGTGACTGGTCTTGGGCAACAAGGCCAAGTGCGCTATCATCGCTTTTGTCTTTATGTAAAGTCTCGCTCATTTGACAGTTCTCCGATTCGTTATTTTAAAAGTACGATGTATGCACCCAAATAGTGAGAATTAACAGGTTGTAATCTAATATCGGCCTGCCAATAGGACGGGTTAAGTGATTAATAAGTAATGCTTTAGGTTTCTTACGCAGTAAACGGGGGCGATATAACGGCTTGCCAGTGTTGTGACCTATGGACCTATAATATATAGTTGCAACCGAAATCCCCGGCCCATTTTTGCAAGGCCAACGGCTGCCACGGCCAAAATCTCCCTCCTGCCGCATTTCTTCTAAACTATCCGCTACCCGCTATACGCTATACGCTGGCTTTACGATTTTCCTGGCAGAACTTGCCCATCAGCATCATCGCTTTATTGGTCGCCTCCGCCGAGCCGTCCATCTTCGCAAATGCATCCACCAGCGCAACCAAATCCGGGTCCGCAGGCACTCGCCCATAGTGATGAGCCACGTTTACTATCCCCGCGTCAAGCCCGTATTCCATCGCCTTGGCCACGTAAGCCCTGCAAACCCCAATCCTCCGCCCCGGCAAATCGCGAACCGAATTACTGATGCCCAGCGAACAATGCACGCCCTTCATCGCCGAATCGCTTTTTATCTTCTTGATTGCCTCGAATGCCCGGTAAGTATATCCCGGCACCCCCGGCTCCATCGGCATATCTATCGCCAGCGGGAAAACCGTCGAATCGAAGAAAATCTCCTCCGGCTTAAACCCATACTCCCCCACCGCCTTTTCGTAAATCCGTTTCGCCAGCGAATACAATTCCTCCATCGAATGCGACCCGCCCGGTCCCGTCGGCTTATCCTCCGTCATCAATAACCCGATGAACGCGTAATCGTAATCCCTCTTCAGCGGGAAAAATTTCTCCATCGTGTAAATCTTCACAGAGTTAACCAATGGCTGCTTCACCACCTCATCTGTGCTATACCACTCCTTCAACGCCGCGACGAGCACGTCATTATTGCCGCTGTCGATACAGATGGGTACACCATTGCTCCACCTGCGCACTAACTTCACATATTCCCGCATCATATTCACCGCCGTCTGCGGGTCATCCTCGCCGAACGCGTCAACATTCACCGCGATATAATCCGCCCCGTCGTTCGCCTGCGATTCAATCAGCGCCCTGATGTAATTCAAAGGCCCGCTCGGCTTGGTATAAGCATCAGGCCCCAGCTCCGCCAGTTGTTTCATTATCTGCCCCGTCTTCGGTATCGAGGCGTGGACTGATTCGCCAATCGAAATCAGCGCGTTCTTCATTGTATGGTCCTTCCCAAACAAATAATTCAGAATCGACGCTGTCTTATCAAGTGCCTTTATCCTCGGCTTATTGATTGTGCGCTTTAGTTTCGTAATGCCGTATTTTTCAGAAGCCGCTGCGTCGTAAATCAATTCCCCGATGCAAACTCGCTCTAGATTATTCCCGCATTTGCCATCAGCCGTCGCGTCCCCGCACGGCGCGTTCGCAAGCCCCTTTTCGCATCCGCCCATCGTGCAAAGCCCGAAATTTTCAGGCAAATAACAGTCCCCGCATCCCTCGCAGTCAAATACCAAATACTTGAACGCCGTCTCATTCGCGTGGAATAATTTATATATCGCGCCTTCCCCTTTTTCTGTCCCCAGCGCAGCCATCGTGCCCCTGAACATCTTGAACCCGCGATAATCAGGATTCAAAATCGCCCTGTGCATAAAATTGAAAAACTTATGATGAAACGTCGCCTTCGGCTTCGACAAAGTCCTCTCGCGACCGCTGTCATCATAAAGATAAAACGCCCTCTTCGCGGGCCAGCACAAATTGTCCTTGTATTGTCCCCACCCGTCGCCAATCTCCGCTGCCCTCTTCAAAATCCCCGCGAACGTCTCAAAATTACTCACGCCCCCGATATCCACCCCCGCCGCGCCTATCGCCTTATACATCGCCACCTGCTGCGCCGCCCTCTCGATATGCTGCGACAAATTCTCCGAATACAGCTTCGCCAGAAACTCATCGCTCACAAAGCACCCCGTCAGCTTCGCATCGTGCATCAACCTCGGTGCCGCCGTCGTCGTGCTCAAAAGAAAAACGTTGCCGAGTACGGGGATATTTATTTTATGATTATCTAAGTATTTGAACAGCTCCTGCGACTTCTTCCAGTCCCAGCCGACCTGCGTAATCAAAAATTTCGCCCCGCACGCAATCTTCTTCTCCATCTTGTAATATTGCTGCATCTGCGATTGCTCTGTGTATTTGAATGGCGACACCGCCGCCCCCGGGAAAAACTGGTGCACCTTTCCCAAATCCGCTTGTCTCGCCTTTAGATACCCCTCGTTGTTCATGTCCCTGATGACCTGCAATAATCCAATCGAATCCAGGTCGAAAACGCCCGTCGCTAAAATCGGCTTATCGCCCGTCAGAATCAGCACGCTCTCAACGCCCGAATCTCTCAGCCCCACAAGCGAAGTAACAAGCGAATTGGCGTTCTGGTCCTTGCACGAAATATGCGGCACACAATCCAAATCGCCCAGCAGCCCTTCCGCGTTCAACCTGTCAATCGCGTGCCCCGGGTCGATATTCACCACCCCGCCCGGATTCTGCGGCAGCATTATCCCCGCGAAATCGAACCCCGCCGGTATCGAATCAGGCCCCGCCTTTTTGTAAGCCGACAAAAACTTCCCTATCGGCCCAAAGTCGAAATTCGGCCCGCCCGTAAGCTCCGCTACTACTAAAAACCCGGATTTGCTTTCCAGCCGTTCTCTTATCCTTTTCCGCTGCTCCATCTATCTTTCCTAATAAATGCGTCTAATCTGTGGTCAAGACACGGATTAACACTGATTTACACAGTTTCAATTACTCTCTCTGTGTCCTCTGTGTTCTCTGTGGCTAAATACACTCTGTGGCTAAGCGTATAACCCAAAATCACCCAAATTTCAATTCAAAAAATCGTGGGGAAGTAGGTGGAGAAGTTCCTTCTTATCCTTATCTTGCATACTGTTCTATGCCATGCTACACTCTAATCAAGGTATTGCTGAAGGGATACAATTATGAATTACAAGAAGCGCGACAGAAAACAGTTAATATCTAACACCGAAGCAATTCTTAATGGCTAATTCTGATATGCGATATAAAAGCATAATTTCCTACGCCGAGATTATAAAACGCGAAGATCTTATGCTGCAGCGAGGAATGAATTTTCAAATCAAACATGGCTATTCGATAATCTTGATGAGTGTCAGAAAAGGGGCACCATATAAAGACCGTTGGCACGAAGATTCGGGCCTCCTTGAATACGAGGGACATGACGAGCCGAAACGGTCCGATATCGATCCGAAGACATTAGACCAGCCGCTTCAGACGTCAGCCGGAACTCTAACTGAAAACGGCAAGTTTTTCGAGGCGGCTTCCGGGTACAAAGCAGGAAAACGAAAACCTGAGGTTGTCCAAGTATACGAGAAAATAACAGAGGGGATATGGTGTAATCGAGGAAGATATGAGTTGATTGACGCAACAATTGTGTCTGATGAAGTTAGAAAAGTTTGCAGATTTTTTCTCAGACCCGCAAAGACTCCTCGCGCAAATGAACCTCTGCTAAAACAAACTCGCGTGATTCCAACGGCGATTAAGGTTGAGGTCTGGAAGCGAGACCAAGGGCATTGCGTTATTTGTGGCAGAAATGACAATCTCCATTTTGATCACGATGTTCCTTATTCCAAAGGCGGAAGCAGCATAACTGCTAAAAATGTCCGCCTTCTGTGTGCGAGACATAACCTTTCAAAGTCCGACAAAATTATGACCTTTGCCCCTTGGCTTACTACCCTCGCATCCGCGTTCTTTTCACGAGCCGGATAAAAAACGGAGACCACGAAAATGACCCGGAAAACGTCTGATACTGTAAATCTTACTATTCAAGAATATGCCGCGGTATTCCCGACAGCCAAGATAAAATATACTGAAGAGAAACTAATAGATTGGGCACGAGTCGAAGCCAAGCTCCAGAATAAAATGGAATGGACGGAAGAAGGAGCGAGACATTTAACAATGCTTGCGCGAGAATACGGAGAATTTATGCTTCGGAACGCACTGTCCCTGGCTAATGTCTTGGGTGTAGAAGATGGTTCGTTGGGTTTATGAGCAAGGAAAGGCAGAAACCCCAGGCGACGACATCCTTATGGCCGATTTCTCCTGTCAGCCATTCTCGAATCAAAAATGAGATATAATCCGGATATTTATCATCGGCGGTCGATTCGATTAAAGGGATATGATTATTCGCAACGCGGATATTATTTTGTTACCGTTTGCACACGGGGGCGGTGGTGTGTATTCGGGGATATTGAAAAAGACCGGATGGTTTTGAATGATGCGGGCAAAATGGTCAGTCGCTGGTGGAATGGATTAAAAAATAAATACGCCAATATTGAAATTGATGAATATGTGGTAATGCCGAATCACTGTCACGGTATTATAAATATTGTCGGTTCGGTAGGGGCAGACCAATGTGTCTGCCCTAATACTATGGGCGAACACACAGGTTCGCCCCTACAGGGACGGCCAATATATGAAATGATTCGATGGTTTAAAACAATGACAACCAATGAATATATTCGCAACGTAAAACAAAACCACTGGGAACCGTTTGACGGCAAATTGTGGCAACGCAATTATTATGAACAGATTATTCGTGACGAAACATCATTGCGACGTGTTCGCGAATATATCATTAAAAACCCCCGTCAATGGCAGCAGGATAAATTGTTTGCAGAATAATGCATGTCTCCTATCGTTTAATCAGATATATCAAAACCTTTTGTGCTTTTTCGTGGCTAAAAAAACAGTGGAATCTGTGTAATCCGTGGCTAAAAACAAAAAAAGCCCCGTGGGTCACACGGGGCTTATCTTTTTTCAAGTATAACAGCAAGCCAACAGCAACGAAAATGTCTGACTAATACACTCGCCCCATAAGGGCAAGGTCTAAATATATCCTTTAGAAAGGAGGTGATCCAGCCGCAGGTTCCCCTACGGCTACCTTGTTACGACTTAGTCCCAGTCATCGCACTTACCGTAGACATGCGTCTCCTTGCGGTTGACAACACGGTTTCGGGTACTTACGACTCCCATGACTTGACGGGCGGTGTGTACAAGGCTCAGGAACACATTCACCGTGACGTAGCTGATTCACGATTACTAGCGATTCCAACTTCATGCAGGCGAGTTGCCAGCCTGCAATCTGTACTGAGGCGACTTTTATGCGATTTGCTCCACCTTGCGGTCTTGCGTCGCTTTGTGCTCGCCATTGTAGCACGTGTGAGGCCCTGGGCATAAAGGCCATGATGACTTGACGTCATCCCCACCTTCCTCCGGTTTAACACCGGCAGTCCCGTTAGAGTTCCCGGCATGACCCGCTGGCAACTAACGGCAAGGGTTTCGCTCGTTAAAGGACTTAACCCGACATCTCACGACACGAGCTGACGACAGCCATGCAGCACCTGTGCAAGTTTCACCCTTGCGGGTAATCTTATCCTTTTCAGGTAAGACATCCATGCATGTCAAACCCAGGTAAGGTTCTTCGCGTTGCTTCGAATTGATCCACATGCTCCACCGCTTGTGTGAGCCCCCGTCAATTCCTTTGAGTTTTAGCCTTGCGACCGTACTCCCCAGGCGGTCTACTTAACACTTTTGCTTCGGCCAGGACGGCGTCAGAACCTCCCCAGCCTAGTAGACATCGTTTAGGGCGTGGAATACCGGGGTATCTAATCCCGTTTTATGCCCACGCTTTCGTGTCTCAGCGTCAGATCAGGCCCAGTGCAGCGTCTTCACCACCGGCGTTCCTGTTGATATCTACGCATTCCACCGCTCCACCAACAGTTCCCCGCACCCATACCTGCCTCAAGCCAAGCAGTACGCGAAGCCGTTCCCCGGTTAAGCCGGGGGATTTCACAACGCGCTTACCTGGCCGCCTACACACGCTTTAAGCCCAGTGACACCGAACAACGCTCGCCACCTCTGTCTTACCGCGGCTGCTGGCACAGAGTTAGCCGTGACTTTTTCTGGCATAGATCAAACCGCCTTGCGGCGGCCTTTCTTAAGCCTAAAAGTGGTTTACATCCCGAAGGACTTCCTCCCACACGCGGCGTCGCTGGGTCAAGCTTTCGCTCATTGCCCAATATTCGTTACTGCAGCCCTCCGTGGAGGTCCGGGCAGTGTCTCAGTCCCGATGAGGCGGGCCGACCTCTCAGCCCCGCTACCCGTCAAAGCCTTGGTGAGCCATTACCTCACCAACAAGCTGATAGGCGATAGGCCGCTCTCGAACCAACGTATCTTTGGTCATCCACCTATCGGCAGATGACATTATTCGGTATTATCGCCCCTTTCGGTAGTTACGGTTTGACCCGTAACGGCGCTATCCCAAAGTTCGAGGTACGTTACCTATCTATTACGCACCCTTCCGCCACTGATAAGTCCGATGATTGCTCACAAGACCTATCCGTGCGACTTGCATGTCTTAGCCACGCCGCCAGCGTTCGTTCTGAGCCAGGATCAAACCCTTCAGTTTGATTCATCGATCCGCCGGCGATTAAGTCGCCGAACGGAGGTCGTCTTGTTAATTCTCATCCCGCCCGAAAGCGGGATGAAAGGCTCAACACATTCATTGGCACACACATCGAAAGTGTTGAAAGCCCTCCAGGCTATGGAGGACCTTACTATATGCACTTTCGTTGCTGTATTTGGCTATACTGTTAACTTGTAAAAGAACAACTTGTGCCTTGTTAAGACACCAATGGCCAAGCAACATCGTTGTTAGCTTGACCATCTAGAAAAGCAATTGTACTATAAATACGACCAACGTCAAGAGGATAAACAGAAAAAAATAAAAAAATTTTGGGGTGGTTTTACTGCGAAGAACACGGTCAGTTTTGAGTTTTAAGTGTTGAGTGCTTAGTTGCGGAAACGCCGAAGGCGGGTAAACCTCGCAATGACCCGGCAATAAAGTTGCCGGGCTAAACAGGAAAGTTTAATTTCGAGAGATTTTAACGGCGGTTTCGAGCCGAGCCGTCGTATCCGTTTTCGCCTTTGACTACACCGAGATCTTCGCTGCGCTACGATTGGTGCGGAGGATTTTTTCGAGGGTCGGCAAGAGATAGTCATTGACGACAACGTCCCAGCTCATATTTTTGGCGATGCGACGGCCATTTTCAATCATCGCGGTAACTTCGGCGTTGGACTTGGGCAGAAGCATCAGGATTTCATCGGCGACTTCCCGGCTTTCGGCGGCTTCAACCAGGTCGCGGTCGGCCCTATTAATCGCAAGAAGGTCTTTGATTTGCGGGAATTGGCCATCGATGGAAGTGTAATCAGCGATGACGACGTTTCGAGTACCATCTTTCGAGTGAGAGTTTGTTCCAACAATGGCATCTCTGACAAAGCCGGTACAGCCGGAGACGTTTGTGAAGACGCAGAGGCCGCCAAAGGTGAGGGGCTCGACGGGGGCGATGCCGAATGGCTCGTAGATGCTCTGGCCGAATTCGACGTCTGTTCCCCTGTGGATATCGATGATTTCCATATCTTCGGGCATTTTGTTGCCGCAGAGTTTTCTGCTGAAGCCGAACTGGTTGACGAAGACGATTTTTACGCTTTTACTTTTGGCGTTAAATTCCTGAACAGCGGTGTAGAAGACGGCTTCGCCTCCGGAAAGGTCGGGCCATCCCTCGCGGTGGGCGACGGGCCAGTTGTAGCGTGCTTCCATTTCGAAGATGTCGCAGCTGCGTCTTTGGCAGACCTCGGTGGTGAGCATATACATCACGGCGGTTTTGCCTTCGCGAGCGAATGCCTCATCGAGGTGTTCAAGGACGCGGAGGTCTCGCCAGAGTCCTTTGCTGCGGACGAGACGGGTAACGTGCGTGAAGATGAAGTCGGGCGTGTGGCCGAGGAGGTTGAAGCAATATTGCTGGAGTTTGCGTTTGGAGCTGAGTTTTTCCTCGACGGTGGTTTTGTAGGCGTGAATGCCGTTATAAACGACGCTGATATTTTCGGATTCAAATTCGGGCGAGAGGAACCTCAGCTCATCGGCGACGAGGCCGCCGACGGCGAAAATGGCGTCACAGTGTTTGGAGGCATCGACGAGCGGGTGTTTGAAGTAGCGGTCCTGCGGACCGAAGACATCCTCGACGTAGAGTTTCTGCTGGTGCGCTTTTTTGATTACGTTGTAAAACATTGTGTCGTGGCCCGGATGGTCCTCGACGATTTTGCGCATTGTGGCGACTTCGTGGGCGTAGAAGACGGTTTTGTAATTGCAGGTCTGGTCAAGCATAGCGGCCATCGCGGCGGGCATACCCATAAACTCGTGTGCGACGACGACGGTTTTGTCCGTGGCGGCGCCGATGACTTTGAGGACAGCGAGGGCCGCCGGCGCGAGGCGGACATACTGCTCGAAGTCCCAGAGGTGTTCGTAAAGGTCGCTTTTGATGTCGAACTCTTCGAACATCCGAGCTTTTAATTCGTTGACGGGGCCTGGGTCGGCTTTACGAACGTCGATGAGGACGGCTTCGGGCGAGGATTTGATTCCGGTCTGGGAATCGACGAAGGTTCGCCTGCCATAGATGATTCCTACGCCGTAGAAGGATTCGATTCTGGAGAAGGCGGAGGCGTAGCCAGTCTGAGTAAGGCCGTCGAACGAAGAGTAAAGGACTTCGCCGGTGGGTCCGAGCCGGTCGAGAACGGAGCCCTCGGTGGTGAAGAGCGGACCAACAATAATGGAGCGTTCAACGGCGTCGAGGTATGACTGGCAGGTGAAAAAGCCTTCCAGCACGGCGCCGATGCCGCCCATTTTATTTGCTGCTTCGTGCGTAACGTGAACAAGAATCGGCCTGATACCCATACAAGTCCCCTTCCCAAAGGTGTGCTTCAACGAAGAGCAGGATTATCCCCTCTCTCTGATTAAAGTATAGGTAACGGAAATCTCAGGGACAAATTGGCGACGATTTTTTATGGTGTAAGCGGGGAGAGGCCACTCTCCCTGCAACAGCGGGGTTTTTTATCGGGCTTTCGCTTTGGATTGGGCGGGTTTTGTCAACGCAGCCGGCTTCGGAGATTTTTTATAAGCCCGGAGAGGACCTGCTGCGGGATGTCGGCGATTTCGGGTTCGGGTATTTCGCTAAGGGCGATTCTTTCGAGGATACGGACGGCATTTTGGCCATTGGGGATAATTGTTAAAGCTGTCTCTTCGGCCAAGTCAAGCTCGCCGTCCGCCATTTGGCGGATGTAGCTGATAATGCAGGTTGTAAGCTCGGCGTCGCTGAGGTCGTTTGGTTTTGAAGGGGCTGAGGAGTAATTTTTGGGAGCGGCGCCTTCTTCGGGGACATTGGTTTCGTTGAGGATTTCCCGCTGGAGTCGTGCTTCTTCGGCGAGCATTTTACGATGTTTAACCTCGTCGTCGGTGTCAAGAGGGGCGAGTCGAAGCTCGTCGTCGGGCTGGGCGGGTTTGTTCGCGGGGACGTAAACTTTGTTGTGGCAGGCGGGGCATTTGCCCCATTTTCCGCCGGCGGTATCAGGGGCTTCTATTTTTTTGCCGCAATGTTCGCAGTGAAAAGATATTCCCATTTTGTTACCTCTGACCAAGATTGTTTTTTTTGTTCTTACTATATTCTGCCGTCACGTCGGTAGTAATGCCGCCGCGGGGGGTGAATTTGGAAGTTACCTTCACCCACCTCGGCTTACAGACAACAATTAAATCGTCGAGGATTTGGTTTGTCAACGCCTCATAAAAAATGCCCTTGTTGCGGTAGCTTTGCATATAGAGCTTGAGAGATTTGAGTTCAATGCAGGTTTTATCGGGGCAGTACTCGATTGTGATTTCGCCGAAGTCGGGCTGGGCGGTTTTCGGACAGACACTGGTAAATTCGGGGCAGCGGATGGTAATACAATAATTACGCTTCGGGGAAGGGTTATCGAACAGTTCCAGTTTTGGCTTTTCGCTCATTTCTTAATTCTCGCAAAAGCTTTTTAATTAGTATAATATAAATACACTCGCAATTCAATAAGGAGCCTAAAATGGCAGAAGATAAAGCGGTTGTGCTGTTAAGCGGGGGGCTGGATTCAGCCACGACGCTGGCGATAGCAAAACAGTCGGGATTTTCGTTATACGCCCTGACGTTCCGGTATGGTCAGCGACACCAGTGCGAGATTGACGGAGCCAAGCAGGTGGCAAGGTCGATAGGAGTGGCTGAGCACAAGGTCATCCCGATAGATATGGGGAGCATCGGCGGGTCTGCGCTGACGGACCTGACGATTGAAGTGCCCAAAGACCGGGAGGGTCTTGGCCAGCCGGGTGATGTGATACCGCTGACATACGTTCCGGCGCGGAATACGATATTCTTGAGCTATGCGCTGGCGTGGGCGGAAGTGCTAAAGGCATTCGATATTTTTCTTGGCGTCAACGCGACGGACTTCAGCGGGTATCCCGATTGCAGACATGATTACATACAGGCATTCGAGACAATGGCAAACCTAGCGACGGCTGCGGGGACACAGAAGAAGGGGAGCTTTAAAATTCACACGCCGATTATCAATATGACCAAGGGGCAAACGATACTGGCAGGAATGAAACTGGGTGTGGATTACTCGCTGACGCACAGTTGCTATGACCCGGACAGGGAAGGCAGAAGCTGCGGCAGATGCGATTCGTGCCGGATTCGGCTGAAGGGCTTCCACGACGCGGGACTCAAAGACCCCATTTATTATGTCCGCGGCATCGTTGACGCCCAAAAAACGGCTTAGCGCAGGGCAGTGCGTACGTTTGAAATGGTAGTTAACGAAATTTTTCATTCGATTCAGGGAGAAGGAACGCTGGCGGGAATGCCGAGCGTGTTTATTCGCTTGGCGGGCTGCCCTGTTCAGTGCAAATGGTGCGATACAAAATACGCCTGGGACGCTAATGACGGCGAAGAACTCCCCATACCGGAAATAGTCAACAGAATTGTTCATTGGCCCTGCCGATATGTGGTGATAACGGGCGGTGAGCCGATGGTGAATCCGGAATTGCCCGACCTTGCCAAGGCGTTAAAAAAACGAAACAAACATATCACGATTGAGACAGCGGGTATCAATTTCGTCGCGGGTTTGGCCTGCGACCTTATGAGCATAAGCCCGAAGCTGTCTAATTCAGGCAAAAAAACAAAAACGACGCCCCTTCGACAACAAAGCTCAGGGCAGGCCGACCCATTTTCCCCCGTAAGACAGTTAATCAGGCAATATCCGTATCAGCTTAAATTCGTGGTGGATTCACCAGATGACCTGCCGGAAATTCAGCAGGCCGTGGAGCAAATCGGCGGGGTATCCACGGAAAAAGTAATGCTTATGCCACAGGCGAAGACCAGAGATGAGCTGATTGCCAAATCGCCTATGGTCGCACAATTATGCAAAGAAACGGGCTATGTGTTTTGCCAGCGGCTGCATATTCTGCTTTACGACGGCGCAAAAGGAAAATAGGAATTTCAGATTGCAGATTTCCGAAGCGGGCCCTGCGCTCCGCTACGTGTCGGATTGCGGATTTAATGGTAAAGGACGGGCGGGTGAAAATGGCGATTGACTTTTAGTCATCAATCGTCAATAATCAATCGATTAGCTCGCCCAGGTGGCGGAACTGGCAGACGCGCCAGCTTGAGGGGCTGGTAGGGGTTTCCCCTATGCAGGTTCGATTCCTGTCCTGGGCATTCTTCCGATTTATTATTTTTGATTTTCAATTTGATACTTCAGGAAAAAGATTCCTGACCCATTTTTTCATCTGAAAGCCCCATAGCAATCTTCTTTGCCAAATCACCAAATGTTTTTATTGCACCGGTATCAATATAATATAAATTCGAGAATTTGAATCGTTGCCAAAATGAGATGTCTTTCCTTAAACGTGATTCCAAGGAGTCGAAAGTCCGCACTCCCATCAAAATTATTTCGGTTAATACCCGGGGAAAATTTTGTCTACTGATAAAACTGTTCAATGCCGTTGAAGGCCTAAGGTCTTTAACATCGATGCCCCTTTGAGATAAATTCTTTTTTAGCGTCAAAAATACCGCTGCACTCAGGCTTTCTCTGCCAAGCAGTTTTGTCGGGCAAATGACTTCCTTTTTTGCATGTTGTGAGACAAAGACACATAAATCCCAAACAGTTTTTTTCTTTTCCGGCAATATTGCATTTCTCCAATCCGAATATGAGACATTAATCTTGAACTTTTCATTATTGGCTTTATGTAGTTGTTTCCAAGGTAAAAAATCCATACTAATTCTCCACTCGTATATTGTCGTATCTCGTTTTATCTCCCAACCATTTCCCTCTACTTCTGGGTCAACGAAACTGACAAGCAGATGCTCTTCCTGCAATATCGCAAATATTTCTTCTGGAGTGTAATTTCGATAAGTGTTCTTCATTTTTCTCTACCAACATCAAAATCTTCACACTAATCCGGGATAATCAGTTTGCTGCCGGGGATGAGGCGGTTGGGGTTAGGCAGGTTGTCGCCATTGGCAGCGACGATTTTACGCCATTGCTTCGCGGAGCCATAGTATTTGGCGGAGATAGAGGAAAGAGTATCGCCCTTCTGGACAATGTGGATGCGCTGGTGCGCATCGTCGCTCGTGACTCGTGACTCGTTGCTCGGGGCAGGCGTATCTCGTATTTCGTTGCTCGTATTTGGTATTTCGCTGCCCGATACTCGATTCTCGATACTCGAAGTCGGTGTGCCATCCGTTGATTGGGGCGAAGAAACAGGTGGAGAAACATAAGGCGGTGTTTTGGGAGAAGGGTTCGCGTTGGATGCTGCTTCGAGGGCACGGGCCTTTGCGCTGAGACTGGGCAGGGTAGAAAGCCAGATGACAGCAGCCGCAGCCAGTGTTACGCCGATTGCCAGACCTATTTTAAAGTCCTTTTGCATATTACCGACACAGCGTAAAAACCGGAGGGAAAAGGCGGCTATCCCCCTTTTCCTCCCGGAAGTTAACCAAACAATCAGTTCTGCTGTTGTTTAGGGGCTGGTTTTTTGACTGCCATTTGCCCTCTTATTAGTAATATCGGCGCAGATATCGCGATTGATGAATATGTTCCTTCGATGACGCCGAAGAGCATAGCGTAGTTGAAGCCCCTGAGTCCTTTGCCGCCAAAGACATACATAACAAAGACCACTAAAAACACGGTTGTGCTGGTCAGGATTGTCCTGGAAAGAGTGGCATTGATGCTGTCGTTGATAAGCTGGGGAGTGAGGATTCCTTTCCTGCGGTTTTCGCGGATACGGTCGTAAATGATAATGGTATCGTTAATTGAATAGCCAAGCAGGGTAAGGAAGGCGCCGACCATAGTCATATCAATCTTGAAATCGCTGATAAGCAGCTTTGGGCCCCAAGCGGTGGCGGCAATAAATGCGCAGCACATCAATGCGCCCATAGTAGCGGTGGTATCGTGGGCAAGCGTAATGACGCCGCCCAGACCGTATCGCACATCACCAAATCGAAGCCCCAGGTAAATCAGCATAGCAATCAGGGACAAAATCGCGGCAATCAAGGCAGCGGTCTTGGCCTCTTTTCCGATGGATGGGCTTATCTGCGTTACGTGCGACAGGGACGAGGCGATTTGCATCGCATCGATAACCTTGGCTTTTTCGCCATCGACGAACTGAATCCATACGTCGGAATCCTGCTGGCCGGCAGCGATTTCGGGTTCCGAGGCGATATAAACGAAGGATTTGACCGGCATATTGGGGTCCATTTTTTTAAGGTTCGAATCGAGGACCCGGTAGGCATACCAGTTGACGCCCCTCATATCAGGTTTAAATTTGAGGTCTTCAAGCCTCTGACTGATTTCGGCGGCCGGGGCACTGGTTCCAAGCTCGCACCTGACAGCAACGCCGCCGACGAAATCGACGAGGTCGGGAGAATTCTCAAGCATCGATTCGGTTATTTTTTCTGCGGAGACAACTTTGGGCTGGAGGTTTTTACGTATTTCGAGCTGGTCTCCGAAGGTAACGAGAATGGCGTTTGAAACTATTTCGTCAAACTGCGGGTCGGAGATATTGGCGTCGGGGAAGGCCGATTTGAGAACATCGGCGACTGTGTTTTTGTTTAACTGGCTTGTGCTGACGGCAAAGGCATGGCCCGATTTTTCGGGCGCAACAACGAGATGGGGCATTTCGGCCTGCTGGGCGGCAGAGGCCTTTTTGACGGCCGCGGTAACCGATTCGACAGTCCACTGGCCTGTTGAGAAGGCGACGACCGTCTTTGTTTTATTTGTCTCGGTTGTGGTAATTTCATATTGCCTGCCTGTGTCGCCGACACTGTAAACAGTTGCGGCCGCGATTGCCTTGTCATTAAGCTTTTCGCCTTCTTTATGGATTCTGTCTTCGACCTGCTGCCTGTCGAGTTTTGCGCCTTCGACGAGGTCGATTTGGGCACTGGTTCCGCCCGTGAATTCGATATCATACTTGTTATTTTTGGAGTCATCCCTCATAAAGAAGAGTGTTACGCCGCCGATAGTTAAAATACCGGAAATGACGAGGAACACCGGCAGGGCCTTCATCCAGTCGATATTGGGCTTTCTAATGAGGTGCAAAAACACCATATGGTCTTTGACGATTTTATGTTTCAGAAGCCAGTCGAAGGACATTCGAGTTACAAAAAATGCGGTGAACAGATTCGATGCCAAACCCAACATCAGAGTAAGCGCGAAGCCCTTTATTTCCTCGGATGCCACCCAGTAAAGGATTAAGGCCGTCAGAATTGTGGTTACGTGTGAGTCGAAAATCGCTCTAAACGCCCTTTCGTAGCCGAGTTTTATGGCAATGCCGATCGAGGCACCCTTTTCCTGTTCCTCTCGAATTCTTTCAAAAATCAGGATGTTGGTGTCAACGGCCATACCGATGGTGAGGATGACGCCTGCGATACCGGGCAGAGTAAATGTTGCGCTGATACCTGCCATAATAGCGAGCAGAAACAGGATATTAAGAAGAAGCGCTATAACGGCGATGACGCCGCCTTTTCTATAGTAAATGAGCATAAAGATGATTACGCACCCCAGGCCCACCTCTCCGGATTTCAATCCCTTCTGGAGATTATCAGCGCCGATGGAGGGACCTATGGTTTTGACGGAGACGGGCTGTTCGATGAGCCGGGCGGGCAGTGAGCCGGCGTTGAGTTTCGTGACCAAATCCTCAACCTGGGTCTGCGTGAAGGTGCCCATAATCTGGCCGTTGGTATAAATCCTGCCCTGGATGTTAGGCGCAGAGATTGCCACATTATCGAGGACAATGCAGAGCGGCCTGTCGATATTTTTTCCTGTTACAGCAGAGAAAAGTTTTCCGCCGCGTTCATCGAGTTCGAAATCGATTGCGCGTCTGCCCTGCTGGTCCTGGCCGGGGGAGGATTTGATGAGTTTCCAGTCCCTCTGGCCGGCGTGGAGCACTGTTTCGTCTTTATTTTTCCTGTTGCTGGCGAGGACATAGGTTTTGTCGCCGAACTGTGCGATGACCTCCTTCCTGCCCGACTTCCACTCGGCTGGATTTTCGATTTCGAGCCAGACATACTGGTCGTCGAGAGGATATTTAGGTCCTTTTGTTTTGAGGGTTTCGACGTATGTGGTCATCTGGGCTGAATCGACTTCGGGGTGGTCGAGGGTCGGGAGAATTCTAAATTCGAGAATACCAGCGCCTTTGAGCATTCGCTGGAGGTCGCTGGGGTCATCAAGCCGGCCCCTGAAGGGGAAATAGGCGCTGTAGGTTTTTGCGACCTTGTCGATTTTGTCGGTCAATTCAGGGAATTCCTTTTTGAGAATCTCAATTGCCCTTTTGTTTTTGGCGGAACCGGGCGAGCCAGCTTCGAGTGCGGAAGTAACCTGGTCATTGGACAAGTTCAGCTTATGGAGTGTCTGCTTGGCCTCCTCATATTGACTGTTGACGCCAGTTTTAGGAGTAGTGAGGCGGTCAGCCACGTCGGCCCATTTGGCACAGATTTCGGTATAGCGAGTAAGCAGGTCAAGATTACCGTCGTCGCCGAGGTAATCGAGGATGGCTTGTTTTCTTTTATCATCATTGAGTTTGACCCATTCAATGACCTTAATTTTAATATCGTCGAGTTTAAGACCCGCGAACTTGATTAAGCTTTCGGGCGTAGCCATCTGGTTTGCGAGGTTGTCTCTTTGTTTCTGGAGGGCTTTTCGCTCATCGAAGACCTTTGCGAAGTCATTGAGGATCTGCGCCCTGTCGTTGGAATCGCGGGCGAATTTTTCGAAGTCCTTTGCTCGCAGCTCCGCGGGTTTGGCGACAGAGCGTATAATGGCGGCCTGGGTAACATTTCCCGTCAAAAGATCGGTGAGGGCAGTTTCGTATTGCGTTCTTTTTTCCCTGGCCTCGGCGCTGGCGAGCGGCATCTGGATTTCAAATCTTGTGCTGCCCTGTGGTCTCCAGACGAGGTTTTGTATATTGGCGGGGTCAATACGGCGTCTCAGGACGGTAATTACCCTTTCCGAAAGGCCTCTTTTCTCATCGGAGCTGAGGCCTTTTGCGTCGATTTCGTAAATCAAGCTTGTTCCGCCGCCGAGGTCGATGCCCGGCTTGAGGGTTTTGCTCGGCGGGTAGAGCGTCCATACCGCGAGGATAATCAAAGCAACAATTAATACGATTTTCCATGTTAGATTCTTACCCATATCAAATCCTTGTTATATCCGGCTTTTATTGTCCTTCGTTCGAAAGGTTTTTCCCGATGGCGGAGGCCGCCACTTTGATTTTGGTATTGTTCGACTCATCAACTTTGAGGGTAACTTCGTCACCTTTGACGTCAACGATGATGCCGATGATGCCGCCGATAGTCCTGACTTTATCGTTCTTTTTGAGGGATTGAATCATCTGCTGCTGCTGCCGCTGGCGTTTTTTCGGCTCACGGAACATAATGAAGTACAAAATCACAAAAATGCCGACGATGAAAACAAGCTGCATAATCGACGAGGAGTTCCCGGTGGATGTGTGCCGCGAGGTATTTGGGTCGGGAGAGGCAACGGTCCCGGTTGTGGTCTGATTTTGGCCCACCGGTTCGGCAGGGACCTCCGACTGCCCCTGGGTTTCGGTCGCCTGTGCTATTATCCACAAATTTTCCATATTTGTCATCCTTACAAAGATTTACGCTAACCAATAAGGTAAACGGGGAATCATAATGCATCCGTGGAAAATAATCAACATCGAAGATTCGGCAGTAAGGCGAAAGTTTTTGACAGTTTTGGTTAAGGTGGTATAATTTAAGGGTTTACAGCGTGGTATGACGATATATCCTGATAGGCAATTGTTTTTCGAGTTTAATTATACGGGGAAAACAGGATGTCCAAAAGAAGGGACGTTCAAAGCGTAATACTGGCAACGATGGTCGGTCTGGTATTATTGCCGGCCTGGGGTTGCGCAAACCGGCAACAGGCGGTGGCGTTATACGTTGACGCCGTTGAACTGCGGGAGCTGAACGACAACGATAAGGCAATTGACAAGCTCAACCAGGCGACAAAGGTTGACAGGCGGTTCTCGCTGGCGCAATCGCTATTGGGAGAGATTTACGAGCAGAAGCAGGAATATCAGAAGAGCGCGGCGGCGTATGGCGCTGCGACCCAGCTGAACCCGTGGTCATTCAGGGATTATTTCAGTTTGGGGCGGGTTTACCAGACGATGAAAGAGTTTACGCTGGCGGTGAAGGCATATCGCAGGGCGTGTGAGCTTAAGCCCAATAATTTTGAGGCAAATCTCAAAACCGCCCAGTGCCTTTACGAGGTAAACGATTACAGCCAGGCGATTGTGTACGGCAAAAGGGCTGAACGGATAGACCCGAACGCCGAGGAGCTTCACCAGCTTTTAGGCAATATATACGATTCGCAGAAGGATTATGAGCAGGCGGTGCGGTCGTACAAGCGTGCGCTGGAGATGGACAGCGACAACCCCGGGGTAATGATGTCTCTGGCGATAGCGTATCTGCGAACCAAGCGCATTGAGCCGGCAAAGGAATTATTCACGGCGGTGACGCAAATGCAGCCGACGAATAGTTCGGCGTATCAGTATATCGGTTACTGTTATCTGCAGTTGAACGACGTAAACCAGGCAATCGATAATTACAGGCAGGCGATAAAAATCAACAGCTATGACTGGGAGGCGTACCGCGGGCTTGGCGTGGCATATATGACCAAGGCGAAGGCGGAAAACGACGCGGAGCTGAAGGCACAGGCAGTGGAGCTGTGGCGGCAGTCATTGAGCATCAAGCCGGACCAGCCGAGGCAGGACCGGCTTATCAAACTGATAGAGAAATACTCGAAGTAACAGCAGAGGACAGAAGCCAGATGACAAATGACAGAGAACCGAAGATGCCGTCTTCCGTCCTCGCTCCTCCGTTTCCCGGAATTCGTCATATTATCTTCTGGTCAATCTTCGGGGGCGGTCTGGTATTCGACCTCTGGACGAAAAAAGCGGTGTTTGCCTGGCTTGAAAATGTGCAGGGACAGGGCATAGCAATAATAAACGGTTTCCTGCGGCTGCAATTAGCCATCAACCCGGGGGCGGCATTCGGAATAGCAGGCGGACACAGGGCGATGCTGGTGTCGGTATCGGCGGTTGCGCTGATAATTATTTTGGCGGTATTTATTTTCGCGCTGATGGAAGGGAAAATCGTTGTTGTCGCGCTGGCCTTGTTCGCAGCCGGGATATCGGGGAATCTTTACGACCGGGCGTTCAACGGGGGATTTGTGCGTGATTTTATTGATGTTGTGTATTGGCGCGGGAGGCACTGGCCTGCGTTTAACGTGGCGGATTCGATGCTTTGCACGGCTGTGGGGCTGTTGATTATATCGAGTTTACTCAGTCCGAAATCTTGTCAAACACCTGCTCATCCACAAAAATAGGTGCACCGGAGGCGGCGCCGAGGGCAATCGCATCGGACGGGCGGGAATCAACCTCGACGATTTTGCCGTTCAAGCTGAGGACTACCCTTGCGTAGAAGGTGTGGTTGCGGAGGTCGTTGATGATTATTCTTTCGATGCGGGCGCCGAGGGAAGTGATTATGTTGTCGAGCAGGTCGTGGGTCATAGGCCGGGGTGGCAGGATACCTTTTAGCCGGCGGTCGATTGCGAAAATCTCGACGATGCCGATGACGATGGGGAAGCTTCGCTGGCCATAGCGTTCCTTGAGAACGATTATCTGCTGGTCGGACGACTCGTTTATTATTATTTTCGAAAGTTCGACTTCGATTTCCATCCCGCCCCCCTTTTAATCATTCAATTCGGCCAGGTGTTTTTCGATGGCCTTTAACTGTTCGGTATATTCAGCGAGTTTTTCTTTTGTCTGAGCGACGACTTCGGGTTTTGCCCTCGCCATGAAGTTTTCGTTGGCAAGTTTGGCTTCGACGCCTTTTTTCGCGCCTTCGATTTGCTCTTTCTGCTTGGTCAGCCGTTTGCGTTCGGCTTCGATATCTATCGCGTCGTGGACGTAAATCTGCATCTGGCCCGATATTGCCGCGGCGGCGTTTTTGGGCTTCGGTGTCGAGTGCGATGCGCTGAATTCTTTGAGATTCGCAATCTGACAAAGAAGGCCCGCATCGGCGTTCAGGATTCCTGATAAGTCCTGCGGCGCGTTGACGGAGACGACGAGTTTCGAGGAGGGCGGGATGTTGCACTTGCTTCTTATGTCGCGGACGGAGCGGACAACAGTCTGGATATTGTCGATTTGCTGCTCAATCTGCTCATTTATCAGGGCATCGATTCGTTTTGGCCAGTCAGCTATGACTAATGCTTTAGCAGCGTTTAACTCCGCAATTCCTTTAAGGCCGCGCGTCGGAGCGATTTCGTTTAGTTTCTGGAAGATGCCTTCGGTGATAAACGGCACAAAGGGATGCAATAGCCGCAGCGTCTGGTCAAGGATGAAGGCAAGAACGTTCTGGGCAATCGGTTTTTGAGCAGAATCGAACATACGCGGCTTTGCCCATTCCAAGTACCAGTCGCAGAAGTCGTTCCAGAAGAATTTATAAATCGAGTTCAGGGGTTCATTATATTTGAAGACATCAAGGCCATCGGTAACTTCGGTGATTGTTCGCGCGAGGCGAGAGAGAATCCATTTGTCGGTTATAGCGAGTTTGGTTTTGTCGAAGAGGGTATAGTCAGTTCCTTCGAGGTTCATCATAGCAAAGCGCGAGGCGTTCCAGAGCTTGTTGCAGAAATTTCTGCCAACGTCCAATTTGGGCGAGGTGTTTTCAACCCTGCCATCGGGAAGTGTCATTTGCGCGACGGGCATTCGGATATCCTGCGTATCGGTGGTCATACTGGCGAGCGTAAAACGCATTGCGTCTGCGCCGTGGCTGTTGATTGCGACAAGGGGATCGATGCCATTGCCCAAGCTTTTGGACATTTTTCGGCCTTCGCCATCCTGTATCATCGCGTGGATATATACGTCTTTGAAGGGTATGTCGCCCGCGCAGTATTGGCCCATCATCACCATACGCGAGACCCAGAGCGTGATGATTTCGCGGGCGGTGCAAAGGACGTCGCCGGGGTAGAAGGTTTTCAATAACGGCGATTCATCAGGCCAGCCCAGGGTGCTGAAAGGCCATAAGGCCGAAGAAAACCAAGTATCGAGAACATCGGGGTCTCGCACCCAGCCCTCATTTTCTAATCGTTTCTCAATCTCTTCATTTCCAGGAGCAACACAGGCGTAAGTAACCACACCATCATCCGAACTGGTAACTTCAAATGCTATTTTTTCGTGGATTTCTTTGCCGTATTGTTTCTTAAGGTCATTTTCTAATCGTCCGCCACCTTCGACTATTGACCATATCGGTATTTGATGTCCCCACCAGAGTTGTCTGGAGATGGGCCAGTCGCGGAGGTTTTCGAGCCAGGACTGATATGTTTTGGCGTAACGTTCCGGGATAAATTTCAATCGGCCATCCAAAAGCGGCTTCAACGCAAATCCAGCCAGAGAATTTGCCAGAACATCAGTTCCCTCTATCAATCCTTCGCCAAAATCTTTCGCCAGACGTGCAATTGGTTCTTTGATTTTGATATACCACTGTTCGGAGAGATACGGCTCGATGGGGACGTGGCTTCGGTAGCTGTGACCTACTTCGTGAGCGTAGGGCCTGACTTCTTTGAGCAGACCTTCTTCGCGGAACCATTCGACGATTGCCTCGCGTGCCTCGAAGCGGTCCATACCAATGAGGTTTTCGACGTCCGGATTTTTAATCAGCTCCCAATCAGCCCAACCATGTTTATCGCTGATTGTGCCATCCTTCGCCATTACGTTAAGAAAAACGTATTGCTCCGGGTCGCCTATATAGTTTACTGGCAAAACCGTTTTAGCAATTTCTTGGTAGTGCCGTTCACCGATAGCATAATCATCGGGGTCGTGGGCAGGGGTAACTTTCAAAAAGCCGGTTGAGAACTTGGCTTTTTCGTCTTCGCTATTTGGATTTGGCAAAACAACGTGCTCATCGGCGATTATGGGGATGATTCTGCCTACGATTGGCAACTTTACTTTTTTGCCAACGAGGGCTTTTGCCCTCGGGTCGCCCGGATTCATCGCCACGGCAGTATCACCCAGCATTGTTTCGGGGCGGGTGGTCGCAACAGTTACATACTCAACTTTTTTGCCATCAATCTGAATCGGCTCGACCAATGGATAACGCAGATACCAGAAATTGCCCTGGATTGTCTCATGCTCGACTTCATCATCGGCAAGGACGGTTTGCGTGGCGGGGTCCCAGTTGACGAGACGTTTGCCTCTATATATTAAGCCATCTTTGAAGAGGTTGAAAAACGTGGCCCTGACTGCTTTGGCGCAGGTCTCATCCATTGTGAAACGAGTCCGCTGCCAATCGCAGGAGCAGCCCATCGCCTTAAGCTGGTCGATGATTCTTAGCTCGTATTCGTCCTTCCAGGCCTGGACACGGGCGACAAATTCATCGCGTTTGAAATCGGTGCGTTTTTTGCCTTCTTCGGCAAGGATTCTTTTTTCGACAACGGTTTGTGTCGCGATGCCAGCGTGGTCTGTGCCAGGCATCCAGAGGGTATTCAAGCCCAGCATCCTGTGATAGCGGATGAGGATATCCTGAAGGGTGTTATTGAGCGCGTGGCCTAAGTGCAGCGCGGCGGTAACATTGGGCGGGGGTATGACGATGGTGTAGGGTTTTCGCTTTGCGGAATCCGGCTCAGCGTGAAAGTAATTACCCGCTGCCCAGATTTGCTCCGCCTGCTGTTCGGTGTTCTTAGGTTCGTAAACCTTGCTCAATTCTTCAGCCATATAACGCCCAAAAGATTCCCTGAAATAAAAAATTCCGGCAGGCGCTTACCTGCCGGAATCTAATTTTAATCAAACAACCGCGTAATGTAAAGCAAAGCCGTTAATCGATGTTCATAGTCATAAGGAATTCGGCGTTTGTTCTGCACTTTGTAAGCCGGCTCTTTAGCAGTTCGACGGCCTCGACGTGGTTCATTTCGCTGAGCACCCTTCGCAGCCGATACGTAAGCGCAAGCTCTTTTGGAGCGAGCAGGAGCTCTTCTCTTCTGGTTCCGCTTCTGCTTATGTCGATTGCGGGATAGACGCGACGGTCAACGAGTTTCCTGTCGAGATGCAGTTCCATATTGCCTGTGGCCTTGAATTCCTCGAAAATAACTTCGTCCATTTTGGAGCCGGTGTCGATGAGGGCCGTGGCGAAAATTGTGAGTGAGCCGCCTTCTTCGACTTTTCGTGCTGCGCCGAAGAATTTCTTGGGCATTTGCATAGCGCTGGCGTCAACGCCGCCTGTGAGGATTTTGCCTGAGTGGGGCATTTCGGAGTTGTAGGCGCGAGCGAGACGCGTGATTGAGTCAAGCAGAATAACTACGTCGTGGCCATATTCGACCATACGTTTGGCTTTTTCGATGACGATTTCGGCGACCTGGCAATGGCGTGCCGCCGGCTCATCGAAGGTCGAGCTTATAACCTCGACATCGGGGGCGGTTTTGCGTTCCATTTCGGTAACTTCTTCCGGTCGCTCGTCAATCAGAAGCACAATCAATTTGATTTGCGGGTTATTAGTTGATATGGCATTTGCCATTTTCTGGAGCAGGACGGTTTTGCCCGTTCTTGGCGGAGCGACGATGAGTCCTCGCTGGCCTTTGCCGACGGGGGTCACCAGGTCGATTATGCGCATATTCAGCTCTTCCGGGACCGTCTCCATTATTATTCGTTCCAGCGGATGCAGGGGCGTGAGGTCGCTGAAGACGGTTTTTTCGGCGAGCCGGTCGGGGTCTTCAAAGTTGATTGCCTCGACACGAAGGAGGGCGAAGTATTTTTCGGAATCCTTCGGCGGGCGAATCTGCCCTGAGACGGTATTGCCTGTTCGCAGGCCGAATCGTCGTATCTGGGAAGGCGAGACGTAAATATCATCGGGGCTTGAGAGGTAGTTGTATTCGGGGTTACGCAGGAAGCCGTAGCCATCGGGGAGGACTTCGAGGACGCCCTCGCCATACATAAGGCCGTTCTGGCGGATGCGTTCCTTGAGGATTCGGAAGATAAGCTCCTGCTTTTTGAGGGCGGTATAGTCGGTGATGCCGTCTTTCTTGGCCATTTCGTGCAGCTCGGAGACGCTGAGCCGCTGGAGGTCCGTCAGGTAGAGCTGTCCTTTCTTTACCCGTTCGTATTTTTCGTGAGTCGATTCCTCTTCGGTCTTTTTTATCTCCGTTCCGTTGGTCTCATCGACGACCTGGACGGCAACCTGCGGCTCGTTATTGACCACGGGCTGCGCCTGAGGTTCGACCTGTTCGACTTGTCCTGCCTGTTCGGGCTGTTGTTCGATGACTCCTGCCTCGTCCTGACCCCGTTTTTTCCTTTTGCCCTTTGGGCTGCCCTTACTCATATTAGCTCCTAATTATCTGCCAAAAAATCATGTTACAAGCGATGTTATCCCGCTTTAACCATACGGGTTCGTTAATCCTGGATTTATACTGCCTTAATCGTTTTATCCTGCGTCCCATCAGCACATTTTATCCGGGGGAACGTTTCGGGTAATGCTCGATATTTCACGGATGCCCAGCAGCCGGTTTTTGACCATAGATGTCGATACATAGCTGATTTTTCAGACCTCAGCACAGAACCTATACTTCGCTGAGCGTGGCTGAATTGGTATTTAAGGCGTTATGTCAGTATCCCCAAACCGGACACGCTTATCCCAAATATCGCGCTAAACCGCACTTACCCTTTATCCATAATGGTTGAGAAAAAACAAGCGATTTGTTTGGACAAGCCCGATAAGTCGGAATTGTTATCGACGACATTATCGGCGATACGTTTCTTTTTGTCCAGAGAAATCTGAAGATTTTCACGAATTTTTAGCTGGTCGGCCTCAAAAACACCCGTTTTTTTGGCCCTTTCAAGGCGTGTAGGGGGTGCGCAATCGACAAAAATGATGTGGTTGCAGCGTTTTTCCCAGCCAACTTCGACCAAAAGCGGTATATCGAGGACGATTGCCCTGACTGCCGGCTGGGGACCACACTTTGTTATTAGCTCTTCGACGCGGGCCATAACGAGGGGGTGCAGTATGCCGGTAAGGATGGCCAGTTTTGCGGGGTCGCCGAAGACCCTGTTTGCCAGGGCGGGCCTGCTGATCTTGCCTTTGTCGTCGAGAATCTCTTTGCCGAATACGCGGACGATTTTTTTGAGAACGTCTTTTTCTTCGAGGAGCTGATGAGATATGGAGTCGGCATCGATAACGGCACACCCGAGCTTTGCCAGCTCGGCAGCTACAGTGCTCTTGCCGGAATACATTCCGCCCAAGATGCCAATCACAGGTTTTTTCCCGCGTTTGTCCACAGAAGCTGTAATTTATAATTTATCCGCGGAATAGTCAAGCAGGAAACACCATTGCGGGCTTTATAAAGGTGAGGAAAAATGGTAAATTAGAGGGCTATATGAAAAGCAGGTGTCCGGTATGTGATAAGGTTATCGATGAGGCAACTCGGCAGAACAGCCGGATTGCAAAGTTTTACCCTTTTTGCAGCAACCGATGCAAATTGATAGACCTGGGTAAATGGTTCGACGGCAATTACAGGATAGCCGCACAAACAAATGAAGAAGAGGAAGTAGGCAAAGACGAACAGGCCGCCAAAGCAAATAACCGGGACAAAACCGAAAACGGTTGACAAACCGCAAATATCCGCCAATAATACGGTTGTGGTATTGCAGCATTGATTCGGAGCGTGTTGCAGGTCAATCGAAGCTGTTTGAAAGGAATCAAAATGAACGGCGAAAACCAGGCGGGCATAATTCTCGACAGCTTGCTGTTTCCGAGGATATTCCGCAGCTTCCGGATGGCGATACAGCCGAGCAAACTGATAATCGCGTTTTGTATGATAGCGATGACGGGCTTAGTCGGCTGGCTTATGGATTTGCCGAAAACAGTGGTAACAACGCCGGGGACAAACGGCGCCGAGACGGAGCTTAACCTCTTCCTCAACGCACCGGAGCGGCTCGATTCGTATATCGAAAGAAACGCCGATACCGAACACCACAGGGGCGTATTTTCGACGATGTGGGATTTCGGTATCGCGAAATTTCACGGCTCACTAAAAGCAATTTTCCGATTCGACCTGTTCGGCGTCCTGGATAACATCCAAGAGTACCTGCGGGCAATAAAATGGACAATCCGGTACCACTTCCTTTACTGCCTGATTTTTGCGGTGATAAATCTGAGCATAGCCGCGGTCGGCGGCGGCGCGATATGCCGAATCGCCGCGTTACAATTCGCGCAAAATGAAAAACCCGGCATCACAGAATCGCTGCGATTCAGCACAAAAAGATTCACTAGCTTCTTCGGAACACCCATCGTGCCTATGATAATAATCGCAATCGCCGGTATCTTCGTAGTATTGGTTGGCCTGATAAGTGATATTCCGTTCGGCCTGGGAGAGATTGGCACGGGGCTTTTAATGCTGCCCGCCCTCGCCGCCGGGGCAATCATAGCCGCCGTCCTGCTGGGCGTTATCGGCGGACTTAATTTGGCATTCCCCGCCGTCGCGTATGACGGCTCCGACGGCCTCGACGCCGTCAGCCGCTCATTCAACTACGTTTACGCCAAACCCTGGCGACTTGGCTTTTATACAGCGACAGCGGTAATCTACGGCGCGATTTGTTATATCTTCGTTCGTTTCTTCGCGTTTCTCCTCTTATGGTCAACATACAGGGGGCTTCGCGTGGGGGCTATTACGCAAAGCGCCTGCGGCCTGACGGATAAAATTGCCGCGATTTGGCCTGAACCGACTTTTCCCCGCCTGCTGGCATACTCTCAGGCAACCGGTAGCAGTTCGGAATCAATAGCGGCGTTTCTTGTATATCTTTCCGCTCTTGTAATAGTCGGCCTGGTGGCATCATTCATAATCAGCTTTTATTTCTCGTCGAACACCGTGATATACGCGTTAATGCGAAATCAGGTGGATGAGACGCCGCTGGAGACGGTTTACACCGAAACAGCGGAAATAAAAGGCCCGTCCGCCTGAGTTGACCGCCAACCATTAAAACTGTAAGATAACGCCAAAACTATTATGATATAATGCTTTAAAATACCACACTAACTGTCCGATAAACATGCCGGCGGCGTTTCGGGCAGCCATTTAAGTGACAATAGAAGAGTATATCTTTCATAATGCAGGTGGCTTGGCCTGCCGATACTAAGTTATGACCGAACCAAACTCTGATAAGCAGACAAATTATAAAACCGCAAACCCCGCGGCTTCCCAATCCGCGCCTAATGCGATTTTGAAGTTTCGCAGGCCTCTTATAGTACTGGCGCATCTTGCAGCGTTCGCGGTGTCACTACTGATGTCCTTCCTGGCAACATCGAATATGCAGCTCCAGACAGAGTGGCTGACAAGACAATATCCGGCCCTGCTGGTATTGGCCCTTATCATCAAAACAGTGATTTTCGGACTCTTCAAGCAATATCGCGGGTGGTGGCGGTACGTCGGTATATCGGATTTGACGGGCATAGTGAGGTCGTCGCTTGTCAGCACAATGCTGCTCTTCGGGGTGTGGGTAGCAGGGCTGTATATCGACCCTGTCCGAAAAAACATTCCGAACATATTTGACGTCAGCCAAGCGGTATTTGTGGTGGATATGTTCTGCACCATATTACTCCTCGCCGGGCTTCGCATGGTCATCCGGCTGTATTACGAGGAATTCCGCACGGTCGAAGCGGGCAAACTAAAGCGATTTTTGATTGTGGGAGCGGGCAACACCGGCGAATCACTTCTGCGAGAGATTCATCGAATGACCGTGGCCGAATATGATGTTGTGGGTTTCATCGATGACGACCCCGTCAAGCAGGATATACGCATACATGATATCCCGGTTCTGGGGACAGTTGAGCAGCTTCCTGAGATATGCAGGGAGAAAAACATCGAGGAGGTTGCCATCGCGATGCCGTCGGCGACGGTTCCCCAGCGAAGACGCGTTGTGCAGGTCTGCCAGGGGACAAAGGTCCGCTTCAGGACGGTCCCGTCGATGACTGATATTGCGGGGGGCAAATTCAGGGTTTCACAGATTCGCGACGTGGATATTAACGACCTGCTGGGCCGCGAGGCAATCCAGCTTGACACGGATTCGATAGAGGCATTCATAAAAGGTAAAACGATTTTAGTTACCGGCGCGGGCGGCTCAATCGGCTCAGAGATGTGCCGACAGATTTGCCGTTTCGGGCCTAAACTGCTGCTGCTCGTCGAGCAGGCGGAAAACCCCCTGTTCTATATCGAGCGGGAGCTTCGTGAAAGGTTCCCGGATATCGCTATGACTGCGGTTGTGTGCGACATCACCGACCAGCTTCGAGTTGAGGGTATTTTCGAGAAATACAGACCTGAAATAATCATACACGCTGCGGCGCACAAACACGTGCCTTTGATGGAAGGCAACCCGGGTGAGGCGATTAAAAACAACGTCGTGGGTAGCCGCACGGTCGCGGACGCCGCGGATAAATTCGGCGCAAGCAGCTTCGTTATGATAAGCACCGACAAAGCGGTCAATCCCACAAGCATAATGGGGTCATCCAAGCGAATCGCGGAAACTTATGTGCAGGACCTCAACAGAACAAGCAAAACACATTTTGTTACGGTGCGGTTCGGCAACGTGCTTGGCTCAGAGGGCTCGGTTGTCCCAATCTTCAAAAAGCAGATTGCACAGGGCGGCCCCGTAACGGTAACGCATCCGGAAATGAAACGCTACTTTATGACCATACCCGAAGCCAGCCAGCTTGTCCTTCAGGCGGCCTCGATGGGCAAAGGCGGCGAGATTTTCCTGCTCGATATGGGCGAGCCGGTGAAGATTGTCGATTTGGCGACGGAATTGATTACCTTAAGCGGCTTCAGGCCGGGCGTTGATATCGAGATAGTTTTCACGGGATTACGTCCCGGCGAAAAGCTCTTCGAGGAGCTTTCGATAAAGGGCGAGGACATGCAGGAAACCAGGCACCCGAAAATCGGCATCTGGAAGAATATCCCGATGGACCGCGACCGGCTGCGGGCGAAAATCGAGGAGCTTGTGGCAGTCGCGAAAATCGGTGAGCGAGCTGCTATAGTAGCGATGATTAAAGAGATTGTCCCCGAATACATCGGCGGCAACGGCAACAAGACAAATTAGCTTCCCTTGTATCAACGAAACAAAAAGAAAGGGCCGGTTTTAAAGCCGGCCCTTGTTTTTTAGCACTGTAAAATCCGATTAGTTTTCAGATTTCGGCGGTTCGTTCTCCCTCGGATGTGCAGCGGAGTAAACTTCCTTGATTTTGCCTGTCGTCAGGTGCGTGTATATCTGGGTAGTTGAAAGCGACTGATGGCCTAACAACTCCTGAACGCTGCGAAGGTCTGCACCGCGATTGAGCATATGGGTGGCAAAGCTGTGCCGTAGCGTATGCGGGCTGATTGCGGGGTCGAGGCCCGCCATTTTGAGGTATTTATCCATTTTCCGGCGGACGCTTCGAGTGCTTAGGCGTTTGCCGTGCTTATTGACGAACAGGACCTTGCTGTCAAAGTTGCCGTTGAGCTGGGCGCGTTTGTTCCTGAACTCCATATAATGCTGGACGATTTGCAGGACTGATGAGCTTATGGGGCAGATTCTTTCTTTTTTGCCCTTGCCCCTGATGTGAACGACTTCGCCGAGGAAATCGACATCTTCAAGATTTAGCGCGACAATTTCGCTGACCCGCATGCCGGTGCTGTAAAGCGTTTCCATAATCGCCCTGTCGCGGGCGCCGAGCCAGCTATCTGTCGGCGGCGTTTCGAGCAGGCGTTTTACCTGCTCATATTCGAGGAAACGCGGAAGGCGTTTTTCCTGCTTCGGCGTGCGTATGCCGATGACAGGGTTCGAGCTTACACGGTTTCTTTTTACAAGGAACTTATAGAAGCTGCGAAGGGTCGCGAGCTTGCGTGCGATTGTTGCCTTTGAGTACTGCTTTTCATTCAGCGACGTCATATACGACCTTATGGCATTAACATCGGCTGATGCGAGCAACTGGTCAATATCGACTTTGGGCTGGGTCGCGACCGCGGTAGCCGTGCCGGAGTCGTGTAAGCCAAGCCCGTCGTCGTGGCCATGCATATCGGAACCGCCTGTGCCGCCGTGGCCGGTGAGAAACGCACCGAACTGAAGCAGGTCAACGCCGTAGCACTTGGCCGTATGGGGGCTGAAACGTTTTTCGAACTGGAGGTAGTTTAGAAAGTCCTGAATAATTACGCTGTCTTCCATAACTTATCCGCCTTTATCACAAGCAAAAAAATGCGAGCCCCCGGAGAGGCCTCGCGGTTTTTGGTTTATTGTTTAACTTTTACCTTGTCAGCAATTAGTTCGTCGGCCTGACCTATAAGGGACTGCGTAAGCTTGAAACTCAGGACGGCGGCATCGAACCAGTCAAAATCGGTCCGGCCGTTTCTGGCCTGGTCAACAAGGACATCCAGCAATTTATCCTCTGAGCCGGCTTCATACCGGAAGATAAACTTCTGTTTGCCCTTTTTGAGAATAAGTTGTTTGCTTGCTTTAGTCACAGCGACCAGGTTCCTTCATTTCTAAATTCCACCGGGGACGACATTCCCCTTTTCTTTATCGGTCGTAATACGGAACACTTAAGTGGCCTGGTATAATTTTTTTCACCGGAGGCGATAATATCGCCGTTGGCTAAAAGGCCACAGGAGTTTTATCGGCCAATAGGCCACAGGTCTTTACAAATTGAAGGGGATTGTTGTGAGATTTTAGAGGATTTTCACGGTCGCAATAGCTTACGGCCGTTGCGGTTAAAACGCCCCGAAGAACGTTTTACCCTGCTTGTTTTCGGACCATATTACACCCTGGTCTTTAAGCTCGTCGAGATAGACCAGCGCATCGGCGGCATCGAGGCCGAGGACCGAGCAAACGTCGTTTAGCGAACAAGGTCTGCGTTTCAGCATTGATAACAGTGTTTGAGGAACATCGGAGGCAGTTTTTCGACAGTGTCCGGATACGAAATCCGCAATAACTTCACAATTAGGGGAAAGCCGGCGGGCTATCTCTTCAAGCTTGTCGGGGGCCACTTTTTCGATATTTTTTTCGGCGGTCGGCCTGACGGCGGTATTCAAATGAACCTTGTCGGGACGAATTTTTTTTATCGCCTCGGAAATTTTTGCAACCTGGGTATCGTCAGTGTTCAATTTATCAACGAAAAAAACCTCGAGCCAGATTTGGCCCGGATAATCCCTTTTTAATGCGCACAAGCCTTCTACAAGCATATTAAAAGTAAGCTGTTCGACCGGGCGATTGATGGCCTCATAGGTTTGCTGGTCGCCCGCGTCCAAAGACGGCAGAATCACGTCGGCGCCGGCACAATCTCTCCTGACCTCTGGCAGGTAAAAAAGCGTGCTGTTCGTAAGGACAGCCACGGGAATAGAGGTTATTTTTTTGATACCCGCTATGAGCCGGCCAATACCTGAGTGCAGCGTGGGTTCGCCTGAACCGCCAAGGGTTATGTAGTCAGCCGCAAGACCGGCATCCAGAACCCCCTGCACTTCGGCAAGAATATCGTTGACCGGCACGTATTCTTTCCGCTCAAGGGTTTTGCAGGTGGTCTTGCCGAGCTGGCAATAAACGCAATCAAGGGTGCAGGTCTTGAAAGGGACGATATCTACGCCCAAACTGAGTCCCAGCCGGCGAGAGGGCACCGGCCCATAAAGATGTTTGCCCGTGTCAGCCATTTTTCACTCCCCGCCGGTTATTTCGAAGATTCTTCTGCAATCCGTTAGCAGCTCTCCAACCCATTCAATGGGCATAACAACAGCGGAGTCGGATTTGGCTTGCCGAGGGTTGGTATGAACCTCAAGGAAAAGGGCGTTTGCGCCAGCGGCAATCGCTGCTTTTGCGAGGATAGGGGCGAACTGCCGCCTGCCCCCCGTCGTGTTGCCCAGCCCCCCCGGCTGCTGGGTGCTGTGGGTGGCGTCGAAAACGACGGGGCAGCCAAGGCCCTTCATAATACTGATAGCGGTCATATCGTTGACAAGTCGATTGTAGCCGAAGAACGTGCCGCGTTCGGTGAGCATTATTTTGTCATTGCCGCACGAGCGAATCTTCTCGACAACGTTGGTCATTTCTTTGGGCGAAAGGAACTGCCCTTTTTTGACGTTTACCGGCTTGCCCGTCTCGGCGCAGGCGCAGAGCAAATCGGTCTGCCTGCACAAAAAAGCGGGAATCTGAAGGGCATCGACAACTTTAGCGACCTTTTCGGCCTGCTCGGGCAGATGAACGTCGGTCATAATTGGCAATTTAACCTTATCCCGCACGGCGGCTAAGATTTCGAGGCCTTTTTTCAGCCCCGGGCCTCGAAAACTGCTTACACTGCTGCGGTTTGCCTTGTCGAAACTGGCCTTGTAAATAACTCCTATACCTGTGCGTGAGGAAATATCCGCGAGCCGATTAGCGATATCAAGGCAGATTTGCTTTGTCTCGATTACGCAGGGTCCTGCGATTAGAAACATCGGGGCCTTGAGGCCGATATCGATAGAACCGATTTTGAAGGTTTTAGCTTGCATATCTGTCGTCTCATTATCAACATTATTTGGTCGGTTGTCAAACCCCTATTACTGCGCTTGGTAAGTTCCTGGGCTATTATTCGTTTAAAAAAAGCCGCGAGCATTTTTTTTGTGAAGCTTACCGCGTTTTTTTAGGCCGAAACGGGGGTTTTTGAAGGGATAGCCCTAAAAAAACCAAAAAACATGCCGATTTTTCCAAGTTTATGCTTGACAATGTCAATAGGGAAGGAGATTCTTGATGAGTTGGATTAGGTAGGTCTGTTTTCTGGACTTACAGGAAAGAAGAGCGAGAGTGACGAAAAGAAGGAAAGAGAGCGTTAGTTTTGTACTCATACAAAATGAGTATCCCTCTGTTATTTCACACAATATCGGCACTCACTGCTTAAAATCTATTTATTAGCATTTTTTGAGGAGTAGAGAATGAAAAAGTTAATTGCAATTTGTTTGGTATGTGCGTGTGTGTTGTTAATCACGACGGCGGCATGGGGTACGATGAACATCAGCTTCGACGAGAATGGCCACGGCGACGTTGATGGAACCAAGCTCGTGTGGGGTATGGGAATCCCGCCACAAGCCGGTGAGTATGACCAGTACGCCACTCTGTATTACGAACTCCCAAATACTGTAGTTGAAGGAGATTTAGTGATTTACGAGACGCTTCAGGGCCCCTACAGTGACGTTTTGAGATTCGTCAATGTAGGAAGCACCACCCCCATCGGCCGCGTTTACGTATACTCTGACAATAGCGATGGCGTTGATGCTCTGGCGGACACCGGTATTCCCGGCACTTTAATCTCTACCCTCGATGCAAGGAATGAACAGGGAACTGAGAATGGCTGGAACGGCTTGGTCTATACGGCCTACTACATTTCTGAGGGGCAGTACTATTCGCCGGGATATATGGAAGGTGAAACCGTGACTTATAACTTCACCAGTGACGTCCCCGAGCCGGCGACGATTTGTCTGCTCAGTATTGGTGCATTGGGTCTGTTGAGAAACCGAAGGTTCCGCTAAAGCGAAAACGCAGGGCATAAAAAGCTCGAAAAGATAACTTGTGTTACAAACCAAAGGGCTGTGCGAACAACACAGCCCTTTTTCCATTTTTTATGTCGGGTTACCAGCCCCAAAAACCTAAATAATAAGTCGAGAGATTTACGAAACGCCCTACTATCTCAACGCCCTTAGAATTTGCGCCCTGATGCCCGCCGGCTTGGCGCCTTCCGGAACCATCACTCGCACCGCTTTGGGAATAATCGTTATCTGGACAGGCACTGCCGGACCCGGGTCGCCGTCTATTTCAGTAGCCAGTTTCGGATTCGGGGAATTGATGGTTATCTTTTTACCCTGACGATAAATGACGTCGCCGCAGCGAGGGTGATGCTGAAAAACAGTCATCACGGAATGTTTGACTAAATGCGTCCTGTGGAAGCACTTGTAAACGCAGATGTCGAGAAGACCGTCGCTGTAATCGGCACGTTCGAGAATGTTAAGGCCTATGGCATATCTGGAGATGTTGCCGACGAAAACAAGCCCCCGCCCGTCAAAAATCTGTTCGCCATCGACCTCGACGGTAATCGGGTCGAAACGGTATCGCCAGAAGGTTCGCCAGAGAGGCCAGAAGTAATCAAAATAATTGATGTGCCCGATACGATTACTGCTGACCTCGGCAACCACCTCGCCGTCAAAACCAAAACCGGCTATCGATGTAAAACACCTGCCGTTGGCGTTGCCGAGATCGAGGGTGCGAGTAAAACCGGCTTCGAATGTCCGCGTCAGCGTCTCAAACGACTTTTCGAGGCCCAATTCATTTGCAAGGAGATTTTCGGTGCCGCCGGGAATAATCAGCAACGGCTTATCGCTGCCCGAAAGCCCGTGCGCAACCTCCCTGATAGTGCCGTCGCCTCCCACGGTAACAACCATCGCGCAATTGGCGTCGGCAGCGGCATCCGATGCGAGTTCGCAGGCGTGCTCAAGCGAACGGGTGAGATTCATACGGACCTCAAACCCCCTGCCCGTCAGGTATTCCTCGAATTGCCAGCCGGGAAGCTTCTCGCCGGTGCTCGCGCCGGACTTGGGGTTGATTATATAAGCAATGTAACCATCATCAGGTTTCATAGTATTATAATCACTGCTTACTCTGTGTTAATCTGCGTAATCTGTGGTTTCTAAAAGAAAACCCTGTTGTTTTTTCTTCCGCGTCGCCGGAGCTGCTTGGCCATCAATGCGGCGTAACTTTGATGTATGTGCGACAAATCTTCCAGACCCAGTTTTTTCTGCACGGCGGCAATTTCCTTCTCGCCCGGCCCTTCTATTTCTACAAATTTTCCCAGAAGAGGCAGCTCATCGAGCGCCACCTCACAGTCGCCATAATGCCACGCCCGACGCTTCTTCTGATACACAATCGTCCTTTTATATCCAATCGCGTCCAAAAACATCTCCGCCAGATTAGCGTCGCTGACCTCGAATTGAATTTCCTGTCTCTGCTTGAATCGCCCTTCCCGCCTCGGGCCTTTGAAAGTTATCACGACCTGGTCTCTTCGGCCGATTAACTGGTGCCGAAGACGCAACGCGCTGTCGGATTTGCGCAAAGATGATTTGGCATCGTCGAAATAGGCATCGGTATGAAGTCGCTCCCGCAAAAATTCCGCATCAAGGGCCTTTAACCTTTTTTCAATGCCCTTAAACGAATCAACCTTCAGCTTCGCTTCGATTTCGATATACATCAGCAATCATAAAATATAAAATGACTTTTTATAGCCGGGCTTTTATTTCATTCAGTCGTTTTTTGGCGCCCGCCTTTTCACCTTCAGAATCAAAAAACTTGCTCAGTTTATCGCAGGCATATTCACTGCAATATGCACAATTCTCAAGACCCTTTTCACGCGCGCATTTCCTTATCTGGCACTTCTGGCAATTCGAATACAATCTTCCGCCTTCTGCCTTGCACCCGTCGCAGTCGGTAATGTCCTCTACGCGTTTTTCCTCGCCGAGATATTTCTTGATAGCGATGACAATCTGTTCTCTCATTTGCCTTTGTTTTTCAGGGTCTGTCTCTCTTGTCGCAAGATAAATTTGGCACGTGACACAATTTAGTCCACAATACGCAATCATTTCCCCTGCTCCCTTTATGGTTATTCTGCTCTCGGACTGTTTATTACAACCGCCAAGTCCAACACCCCCCAGCGATATTCCTGCTGCCATACCTGCGCCTCGTATAAGAAAACATCTTCTGCTGCATTCACTGTTCATTGCTATGACTCTTTTCTAAACGACAATATTTACCAGCCGGGACTTGATTACTATCACTTTTTTCGGCTGTTTGCCGGCAAGGGCTGCAATGACCTTTTCGCTGGCAAGGGCCTTTCGCTTTATATGCTCATCATCCGCCTGGGCGGGGACAACAATCTTGTCTTTTATTTTGCCGTTGACCTGTATGGCTAATTCGATTTCGGCTTCTTTGACAAGCTCAGGGTCAAACTTCGGCCAGGGTTCGTAAGCGAGTGTTTTGGTATAACCCAGTTTTTGCCAAAGCTCCTCTGCGATATGAGGCGCAAATGGCGATAAGATAAGCACTAACTGCTCAACAACCGCCTTCGGCACAACGGATTGCTTTGTAAGATGATTGACGAGAATCATCATCGAGCTGATTGCGGTATTAAAACCAAATGTCTCGACGTCGCCGCCCACTTTTTGAATTGTCTGGTGAAGTAATCGCGTAGTTGCTTCATCAGCTTTCACGTCCTGAACGGCTGCGCTAAGATTGCCTGTGTCCTCATTAATAATTAATCGCCATACACGCTGCAAAAACCGGTGCACGCCCTCGACCCCCTGCATGCTCCAGGGTTTTACCGCTTCCAGCGGGCCCATAAACATCTCGTAAAGGCGCATCGAATCTGCGCCGTAATCAGCGACAACCTTATCGGGATTAACAACGTTGCCGCGCGACTTGCTCATCTTCTGGCCGTCTTCGCCGAGAATCATCCCCTGGTTGACCAACTTTTTGAACGGCTCTTTAGTGCTGACGTAACCAACATCGAAAAGGAACTTGTGCCAGAAACGCGAATACAGCAAATGCAATACCGCGTGCTCCGCCCCGCCTATGTAAAGGTCAACGGGCATCCAGTATTTTTCCTTCGCCCCGTCGCACAAGCGACCATTATTATTCGGGTCGATATACCGCAGATAATACCAGCAGCTCCCCGCCCACTGTGGCATCGTGTTTGTCTCGCGCAAAGCAATCCCGCCGCATTGCGGACAGGTTGTCTTGAGCCAGTCCTTCGCCTTCGACAATGGCGGCTCGCCCGTCGGAGGCGGCGTGTAATCCTGCATATCAGGCAGCTTCAAAGGCAACTCCGATTCAGGCAATCCCACTATCCCGCATTTCTCGCAATGCACAAGCGGAATGGGTTCTCCCCAGTATCGCTGCCTGCTGAACAGCCAGTCGCGAAGTTTATAATTAATCGCCTTTTTGCCAAGTCCTTTTCCTTCGAGCCATTCTGTGATTTCTTCTTTAAATTTGGCGGTTGGGAGACCATTGAATTGACCAGAGTTAATAGCCCATCCTTCACCAGCAGTACATTGCGAGATCAAAATTAGGTTATGCAGCCTATCTCGCACCTCTTGGACTGCTAAAGTATCATCTTTCACTAAACTAATTACTTGATTTTCTAACTTTTGCGACACAGGTTTGGTAAAAGGAGCATTTCCTATTTTAACCTCTTCGATGATAGAGTCAGCAATAGCATTCCATTCTTCAACCGTTACGGTATCACCTATTGGTCCGTCATACGAGTAAGATGTGCCTATGGGGAGTAATAAAGCAGTTTTTCTATCAGGTTCTACGACCGGAATAATAGGAATATCAAACTTTTGTGCAAATTCATAATCACGTTCATCGTGCGCAGGCACCGCCATAATCGCACCCGTGCCGTAACTGATTAGAACGTAATCGCTAATCCAAATCGGGATTTTCTGGTCATTAACGGGGTTGATTGCAAAAGCACCCAAAGGTTCACCCGTTTTCTCTTTTGCTAAGTCTGTTCTATCTAAATCACTTTTTCGGGCGGCTTTTTCACGATAACTGCGTACGGCCTCTTTGTTTTGTGGTGCAGTAATTATATCAACTAAGGGATGTTCCGGCGCAAGAACCATATAAGTCGCGCCGAAAAGTGTATCTGGTCGAGTCGTAAAAACGCGGATATTGTCATTTGAGCCGGCAACCTTGAAATCAACCTCTGCGCCGATGCTCTTGCCAATCCAGTTCCGCTGCATTTCCTTAATCGGCTCAGGCCAGTCAACTTCTACGAGGTCTTCAAGCAATCGCTCCGCATATTCCGTTATCTGCAGTAACCACTGCCTCATCGGCTTACGAATTACCGGGTGTCCCCCTCGCTCACTCACCCCCCCTACCACTTCCTCGTTGGCAAGCACCGTCCCCAAAGCAGGACACCAGTTGACGGGCATCTCCGCTTCGTACGCCATACGGTACGACGATACAACTCTTCTCACAAGAGCTTCTCTTGCTATCGAATCTTTAACTAAAAGTTCTTCTGGACTTTTTGTAGAAAGACGTCCATGAAGTTCATTCCACACATCATCAAAAGTGGTTTTCTGTTTGCCCCATCCCCTCGAACCTCTGTAGAATTTAATAAGAAAATTGCTGCTTTCCCATTCATTTTTGCGTTTGGGTTCTTCAGCCAGAGCATCCTCCAAAAGGGAAATATCCGCTGCTTTGTTCCAATAAGGATCGTAGTAGCTGTTAAAAAGCTTCAGAAAAATCCACTGTGTCCATTTATAATAATTCGGGTCGGTTGTATTTACCTCCCTGTCCCAGTCATAGCTGAAACCGAGCGACTTGATTTGCCGACGAATACCATCAATGTTATTCTGCGTCGTCGCAGCCGGATGCGTCCCCGTTTTAATCGCGTATTGCTCCGCGGGCAAACCGAACGCGTCCCACCCCATCGGGTGCAGAACATTAAAACCCTTCATCCTCTTATAGCGGGCGACTATATCGCTCGCGGTATAACCCTCAGGATGTCCCACGTGCAAACCCTGCGCGCTTGGGTATGGGAACATATCGAGAACGTAATACCTCGGCTTACCTGCCCCGAACGCCCCCAAAGGGTCACAGTTACAGTCAATCGCCGCAAATGTCTTGTCGGTCTCCCAGTTCCCCTGCCATTTCTTCTCTATCGCGTTAAAATTGTAAATCCCAATTTTTTCGTCCATTGTTTTTTGTTACCTTCTCGAATGTGGGCAGCTATTATCGCTGCACCCGAAACACTTCTTCGACTGACCTTCCTTTACCTGCGCCGAGAACACCGAAAACTGCTTTTTCAGCTTCCCGCTGCCGCAATGTGCGCATTTTCGCTCGCCTTTGCTGCCGGAACTCTCCAGCAATTCGGTTATCTTGCCGCAGTCATCGCACTTATATTCGTAAATCGGCACCGTTTACCCCGTGAGATATCGTTTAACTTTTCACTTTTTACCCCCGCAAGACCTTATCTCACGGGGTTTCCTCGTTTCCACTGTTAATGTTGTTCGTAAAACGGTTTATGTTATGATTATACGGGGCAATAATCAATACCAATCCCTTTTCAGGCATAACACTGGAATTTCGATATTGACGCTGATTGCCCAAAGCCGTATTGGTCGATGAAATATGGGAACGATAACCGGATAATGGTCGCATATTAAGGATAACAAGTTTATGAGATGGATGACGCCGATTGTGATGCTTATTGGGTCAAATTTATTTATGACTTATGCCTGGTACGGGCATTTGAAAGACCTTAAGGGCAAGGCAGTTTTCATCGCCATTGTGGTAAGCTGGGGGGTCGCGTTTTTCGAGTATTGCCTCCAGGTCCCCGCCAACCGCATCGGCTTTCAATACTTCTCGCTGACACAGTTGAAGGTCATCCAGGAAATTATAACTATGACCGTCTTCGCGGTGTTTTGCGTCGTATATATGAAGATGCCGTTGAAGCTCGATTTCCTCTGGGCGGGGTTGTGTCTGCTCGCCGCCGCGTATTTTATGTTCAGGGGCTTCACGTTGCCGAGTTAAAGGATAAATATGAGAACCGCTAAAATCAGAATCACGGTTTTGCTCCTGTTTGTAATCGGCCTTGTAGCCGTCGGCTACTTCGGGCGGGGATACCTGTTGAAGGAAATAACCATTCACCAACTGCTCAACGAAAATAAGCAGCTAAAAGAAGCAATCACAAACCTCACCGCCGAGGAACAAATCGGCTACGCCAAGGTCATCAAGCAGGAAACGCAAAACGGCAAGGTTTGGACGACACTGCGCTTCGTCGAAACCGCCAGAGACGACAAAACCAAAAAAATCCTCGAAAAGAACTACACAATCGAAGGCGACGTCGTTCACTTCGACGCCCTGATAGTGAAATTCGACAACAAAATGGTGCTGGATGGCCGTGAGCGGGCGATGTACCTCTGGCGAAGAATCTACGGCGAAACTATGGCCCCGCAGGATGGCTTCGCGATTGAGTTGCCCGGCGCTGAACCCGCAAGATACGCCGATTTAATGAGCCGGTTATCAATTAAGCAAAAAGAAATGTTCTGGTCTAATATCTGGGATTTGGCTAACAACGTAGAGAAACTAAAACAGGACGGCATCACGGCTATTTACGGTAACGCCGTATATTCCAAACTCAGTCCCGGCCTAATCTACGTCTTCAAAATCAGCTCGACAGGCCAGTTATATCCCGAAGTCGTCCCCGATATGTAACAAAATCAGAAAAAGGGGTCAGGAGTCGTTTTTTGATTGATTTTGACATTGCAATCATAGGCGGCGGCATCGTCGGACTGGCGACAGCTTACAAAATCGCCTCAAACCATCCCCGTTTACGAATCGCGGTGCTGGAAAAAGAACCGACCCTTGCCGGCCACCAGACAGGACACAATTCAGGCGTCATTCACTCCGGCTTATACTACAAACCCGGCTCCGCCAAAGCCATGACCTGCACCGATGGCCGCAAACAGCTCGTCGCCTTCGCAAAGCAATACGGCATCCCACACGAAATCTGCGGCAAAATCATCGTCGCCACAAACCAAAAAGAACTCCCCGGCCTCGAACGCATCTTCAATAACGGTATCCAAAACGGTATTGAAGGTCTGGAAAAAATCAACCCCGCCCAAATCAAACAAATCGAGCCGTATTGCGCAGGTATCGCGGGAATAAAAGTCCCCTCCACAGGCATTATCGACTTTGTGGCCGTAGTAAACAAGCTTGCCGACCTCATACAAAAGCAAAACGCAAACAACAAAATATTTCTCTCCTGCAATGTTACCGGCTTCCAAAAAGAAAATGCCTGCACGCGACTACTGACAAATCACGAGGCCGTTTCGAGCAGATTCATCATCAACTGCGCAGGATTGCTTTGCGACAGAATCGCCCGCCTCGACGGCGTAAATATCAAAATGCGAATCGTCCCCTTCCGCGGCGACTATTATGACTTGAAAAAAGAGGCACAGGACAAAATCAAAAACCTCATCTACCCCATCCCCGACCCGCAGTTCCCGTTCCTCGGCGTCCATTTTACCCGAATGGTTTCAGGCGGCGTCGAATGCGGCCCAAACGCGGTCTTCTCATTCAAGCGTGAGGGCTACGGCAAATTCGACTTCAATCTCAGAGACGCCTGGGAATCGCTTCTCTATCCCGGCACATTGAAACTCTTTATAAAACACTGGCGTTACGGCCTCGGCGAATACATCCGGGCTTTTTCAAAAAAACTTTTTGTCAAACAATTGCAACGTCTTGTTCCATCAATCATGGGCGCCGATTTAACACCCGGCAACTCAGGCGTGCGTGCACAGGCCGTCGGCGCTGATGGCAAACCGATTGACGATTTTGTCATTGAACCCCACGGCGGCACAATTCACGTCCTCAACGCCCCCTCTCCCGCCGCCACCGCCTCCCTTGCCATCGCAGACCACATCACCTCCCTCGCCGCCCAACACTTCAAACTCTAAACCACATATATCCTCATTTATAAACATTACAGTCGGCCTGCCCTCCGCAGCGTCAGCGAAGGAGGGTGTCAGTCGGTGGCCGTCCGTGTTATAATTACCGCAATATGACAAAACACGATACCGCCAGCTTGTTCGGACCGACTGAACCACAACTGCCCGCCAATCACGTTATCCGCGTGGCGTTCGAGTCGGGCGTCGATGCCGAATTCGATTACCTCGTACCCGACAAACTCTGGCCCGTCGCCGTAGGCCAGCGAATCGAAGCACCCTTCGGAAAAAATAATAAACTGGAAGTGGGCTTTTGTGTTGCGACCCAATTACTTCACCAGCGTTTAGCCGACGCCGGCACGGCGGCGCAGGGGGTCAAGGAAGAACACAAAACCAAAAAATTCAAACTAAAGGCAATATCGGCTGTTATTGACAAAGAGCCGCTGGTTGACGCGAGCCTGATGGAATTGGCTCGCTGGATTAGTGATTATTATGTATGTCCCCTCGGCATGGTGCTCGGCGCAATCGTCCCCGGGGCCGTCAAAAAAGGCGCGGGCGAAAAAAAACAAAAATACGTTTACTTAGCCGTCGTCCCGGAACAAATCGAAAAAATAGCAGACCAGGTAAAAGGTAAAAAGCAAAAACAGGTTGTTCATAAATTGTGTGACGCTAACGCCTTTGAAATCGAATCGGCAATAGAACTCGACGAACTCCTCAAAGCCGTCGGCTGCACCGATGTCCCCGTCAAAAACCTCGTCGAAAAAAGTATTATCAAAATCGCCCAGCGAACCGTCCTCAAATCTCTGCCCGCTATACCCGAAGGATTGTTTATCAAGCGGGAAAAAGTCGTCCTCAACGATGACCAGCAAAAAGCCCTCGCAAACATCATCAGCAGAATCAACGAAGACAAATTCGGCGTCACGCTCCTCTTCGGCGTCACCGACAGCGGCAAAACCGAGCTTTACATAAAAGCAATCGAACAAACAATCAAAAAAGGCAAAACCGCAATCGTAATGCTCCCCGAAATCGCGCTGACCACACAGACCATCCAGCGTTTCAACGCAAGATTCGACCGCATCGCGGTTATGCACTCAGGCCTCACCGCCCCCCAGCGAAATACCCAATGGCACAAAATAAAATCGGGCGAGGCCGACGTCGTAATCGGCGCACGCTCCGCCGTCTTCGCACCGCTGGCCAACCTCGGCCTCATCGTCGTCGATGAAGAACACGAGCCAAGTTACAAACAGGACACCACTCCCCGCTACCACGGCAGAGACGTCGCAATCAAACGCGCCCAACTTTGCAATGCACATTGCCTTTTAGGAAGCGCAACGCCTTCGCTCGAAACGCTGCAAAATTGCAAAACAAAAAGGGCGTTTTTCAATATGGTCCGCCTACCAAAACGCGTAATGGACCTCCCCTTCCCCGAAATGCGGCTCGTCGATATGAAGGATTTCGCCTCGCAATTGATGAGCGAACCGTTGACAAACCAGCTCACCGAAACGCTCGCCAAAAACGAGCAGGCAATCCTGCTCCTCAATCGCCGCGGCTACAGCAATTTTATCTTTTGCCCATCCTGCAAGCACATCCTGCGCTGCCGAAATTGCGACGTAACCCTCACCTTCCACAAAACACCCGATAGACAAATCTCGCCAATCCCCACAATCACGGGCAGGCACATGCACTCGGGCCTCGCAATCTGCCACTACTGCGGCTCACAAACCCTCGTCCCTGAAAAATGTCCCCTCTGCCGCAAAGGTATGACTATGATTGGCCTCGGCTCTCAGCGCCTCGAAGAGGACCTCGCCCGAAAATTCCCGAACGCCAAAGTCACCCGCGTCGATAGCGACTCAATGAAAGGCGCCGACTACTACCGCGTCCTGCGTGACTTCAGCGAGGGCAAAATCAACATCCTCGCAGGCACTCAAATCCTCGCCAAGGGCCTGCACTTTCCCAACGTAACCCTCGTCGGCATCATCAGCGCGGACACCTCACTGTATCTCCCCGACTTCCGCGCCAACGAACGCACCTTCCAATTGATTTCACAGGTCGCAGGCCGCGCGGGCCGTTCCGCCAAAAAAGGTATCGTCTTCATCCAGACCTTTTTAACCAACCAGCCCGCGATTCAATTCGCCCTCAAAGGCGATTTCGAGGGCTTCGTAAAAGAAGAGCTGACGCACCGAAACGCCTGCAACCTGCCCCCCTTCTGGCGATTGGCCCTGATTACCCTGCGAGACAGAACCTTTGAAAAACTCGAATTGGCCTCCAAACTTATGCGTGAAAAAATCGACCGCATCGTAGCAGACGAAAAATTACAAATCAGGGTTCGCGGCCCCATACAGGCAATCATCAGCCGAATCCAGACCTTCCATCGTATGCAAATAATCCTTCAGGCCCCTCAGCCCGCCATTTTGCACCGGCTATTCACAACCCTCCGCAATTCCCCCCCTGTCCGCCCCGCCGTTACAATCACAATAGACATCGACCCAGTTGACCTGTTGTAGGATTAGCCCATTGGGGATTTGTCATTCCTGCGCAAGCAGGAATCCATTATTTAATGTATGTGGGATATCTTAAAAATCTGTGGAAATCTGTGTAATCTGTGGTTAAAAATCGGGGTGACTGGACTTGAACCAGCGACCTCTTGGTCCCGAACCAAGCGCTCTAGCCAAACTGAGCTACACCCCGGTCGCTACTAATATAGCACAATCATTCCTCATTGGCAAGCAATGCCCCCAAAATCCCCGCCCTCCAACTTCTGCCTTCTCTCTTGCCTTCTGTGTCTGCCGTCTTGTGTCTGTGTCAATCCGTGTCTAAAAAACCATTGCTTCTTTTCGCCAGGACGCATATTATTTTGTGAGCAGAAAAAAACATGAAATTGAAAAAGACACGGATTTACACTGTTTTTATTTATTTCTCTGTGACCTCTGTGCCCTCTGTGGCTAAAAAATGGAGACGCAAATGTTCAAGACAAATGAATACTTCGGCGGAAAAGTTAAATCTATCGCCTTCAAAACCGCTCAGTGCCCCGCCACCGTCGGCGTTATCGCCCCGGGCGAATACGAGTTCGGCACATCAACCGTCGAAATTATGACCGTCATCACAGGCAAACTCTCCGCATTGCTGCCTGATAGCGCAAAATGGGCCGACTATGGCACAGGCAAGTCATTCACCGTCCCCGCCAATAAAAAATTCAAGGTAAAAGCCGACGAGGACGCCTCCTACCTTTGCCTTTATCGCTAACGCCGACCTGTGTCATCTGTGTAATCCGTGGCTAAACCGGTAAGTTTTGAACA
>JBEKTD010000007.1:0-135045 GCA_049516395.1 Sedimentisphaerales bacterium
AAATAAAGCACTTACAATGCCTTCACTATGTGATTTCCCTCTTCCCCCGCTTCTCAAACGGTACTACTGTGACACATAATGAGAAATCACTCACTGTCAAAGAGCATATACAACTACCCTTATTACTAGTGAGTTTTCTCGTCAGCCCCCAAGCTGATAATTGCATTAAACCATATTGCCTAAATTAAGTCAAGAGTATTTGGGAAATTTTTTTCACCCCCCCCCAAATATCGTCAATGTCCTAATAAAAAAGGCCGCCACAAGGGTAACATTTCTTATTTGCAAACGAGGCCAAAGGGGCTCGAACCCTCAACTTTCGGAAGTCCTAAACAGTGCTTTGTAAGTACTTGTCAATAAACGATTAATGATTGTCAAAAAAGAACTTATGATGCTGGTCATAGCGTAACCGAAGCCCAACCGTAGTCTAACCGTATGTTGTTGGTGCAATGCTTGTGCTCATGTAATCCAAAATTCACAAATCAACGGAGAGGGCGGGATTATAACCGCCCTCCTTTGTTACATGTTATGAAATAAGCACTTATGATGCAAGCCTTTATTTTATAAAGCATTAACTGTTACGATACGTGACTTGAAAAATAGGACAATTTGTAGGACAACGCTTAAAAAATAGAATGTTTCACCTCGATACTTTTCATTGTTTGGCGTCCGTAACAGCTGAAGTCATCTCCCAATTCAAGGCCAAATTAGTCTCATCCTTCTTGACGACGTACATAGGTGTTTTTCATGCATGTGACCTAATAACTCATAATTTACAGGTTATGTGGGAAAGGTCGAGCCCCTACCAAATATCAAATATAAATACAGCGAACAGGACTACAGCCTGGTTCCCACAATCGCATCAACCAGAGAAAAAAAACTATGCCTATTATTATCAGAGCTGCCAGCCACCAGAACTTATGGCAGGCGAAGGCGAAATTGAAGTTTCCGTGTGCAGCGCGTAGGCCAAAGCGCTGGGTAAAGCCGCTGAAGGCGTTTTAATCGGTGGAACAATGGGCAGGCAGTACCGGTTACATAATCGGTAACGAAAGCGACAAGACAAAGATGCGGTACGCTATGAGAGAAAATATCAACTCGATGATTGTCAACGCAGAAACAGCAACGGCTCAATCGTCCAAGTGCGGCTGCGAAGAAGCAACATCGGCTGGGTCGGCACTCGCGGCGAGAATTATCCGACACTGCCTACTTCCGAACAATTGCGCCCGGTTTATGGATTCTAAAATAGCGCCTCAATCCTTTAAATTTAATAAAGGACTCCAAATTGCCGGCGGACACACCCACTTTTTTTTTATAAACCTTTCCTGAGATACCGGGTGTAGCCCTGCCGATAAGTCAATCCAGTTCGGTCGAAATAATCGAGCAAAGGTATCGCGTATTTTCGTGTTGTATCCAGAATATACTTGATCTTCACGCTTTCGAGTTTTCCCTGTTCCTGAATAAACCTGCTTATCCTTAACTTTGCCTGCTCAATCGCATCGTGGTGAAAAAACAATCCCTTTTCAATCTCAACTAAGCGATTTTGCCCAACGAGCATTCGTAAAGTGTTCTGCAGGTCCTTCTGTGATACGCCGGCCAGAATAGCCGCCTCTTCAATCGCGGGCGGATTAAAAAGGCGTTTTCGGTAAGCCAACTCAACCGCCTCCATCAAACTTTTCTGCTTTTCGCTGAATGTCGGCTGAAACCCGGGCAACGCAAACTGCTCTTTGGTCCGACCAACCACGCCCTTTTTCACAAGTAAATCCATAACCGCCGCAAGGATATCCTGTTTTAAGCCAGACGCCTCGGCAAGCTGGGCAAGACCCAATCCTGTCTTGTCGGGGTTGTCGCTATGACACTTACGTATTATCGCGACAATACTATCTCGCAGGCGTTCAAGCGTCCGAGCGTGAATATAAACCTTTGTCGAAAGAACTTTGACCTTGCCCTCCGCGATAAGCTCATCCAACATCACCTTCAACTGTTCTATTCGCAGCTTCACACGAAAGGCAAGCTCGGATTCATCAGCAACAATTCCCTTTGGTTTCTCGGCACAGTATTCGACGAAATCTTTGTTATTTTTGACCGCCTCAGCGAGTTGCCTGCAGTCCTCGACCACGTCCGCCCGGCTGCGGCGAAGTTTTGCCGGTATCGCCTCGACAATTGTGCCGCCGCCCATTGTCCTTGCGGGCGACAAATCTCGCACAATGAACCGGTCTCGCGGACCTGCCACAACCGGCTCATTGAGCCATATCTGCACCAAAGCCACGTCGCCTGGACCAAGTGCATTGCCTTCCAAAAAATAAATCTTGCCGCTGACTTCGCTTGTTCCAGAATGGAACTTAACGGCCAGACCGTTTTTGACCGGTGCTTTATGCGAGTCGAGAACCTTTAGCGAGCACAAAAACCATTGCTGCGGTCGAAAAAATCCCTCCACCGTCGCAACATCCCCCCGCTTAATTGTCCGATGGTCCCACTGCGGGATATTTATCGCTGAACATTGCCCACACAAAGCAATATCGCTTTGGTGCTTGAATACCTGTATTGCTCTTATACGGCCTCTTAGTCCCTGGGGCAGAATCACAATCTCATCGCCCGTTCGCGCACATCCCGATACAGGAATTCCCGTTACGACCGTTCCGTAGCCCTTGAGTGAAAAAGTCCGCTCAACAGGCAGCCGGAAAATGCCGTCGGTCTTTCTGGGCTTAATCTTGCCAACAAGTTCCTTTAGCTTATCCAGTAAAACGTCAAATCCGGCGCCCGTAACATTCGACACGGGCACAACCGGGGCGTCCGCCAAAAATGTGCCTTTGAGAAATTCCCTTATCTGTTCTGAAACCTTTTCTATGCGTTCGTCTGTGACACAGTCAGATTTTGTCAGTGCGATAATGCCGAATTCAACTCCCAGTAAAGTCAAAATATCGCGATGTTCCTGCGTCTGTGGCATCACGCCGTCGTCGGCCGCGACTACAAGAATCACCGCGTCGATTCCGGTCACCCCAGCCACCATTGTCTTGATAAAATCTTCGTGCCCCGGTACATCGACAATGCCCACTTCCATCCCGGAGATAATGCAGGGGGCAAAGCCAAGCTCAATCGACATCCCCCGCTCTTTCTCAATCTTGAGCCGGTCCGTATCGCAGCCAGTGAGGCATTTGACAAGCGCGGTTTTGCCGTGGTCAATATGGCCCGCTGTTCCGAGTGTTATATTAATCCCTTTAGCCGCCGCCATTGCCCTCAACCGCTCAAAATATTTACAATCGCCTCGACTATCTCTTTTTCATCGTCAGTCCTAAGCGTCCGCGGGTCAATGAGCACCACTTCCTTTTCAATTCGGGCAAATATCGGCATCGCCCAGCTTCGAAGCCGAGTCGCGAACGTCTCTGCGTCCATATTCGCCGGCTTTATCGCAATGAGACACGTTGGGATATCCTGTGCGGGAAGCGAGCCGCTGCCCATTTGAGAAAAACCGTCAATGGTCATTACCTCGGCGTGTTTGGCCGACGACTTTATCTTCTTGACCATACGCTGTGCCTGCTTGGCTATCCTGCCTTTATCCCGCAGAAGCATCTCAATCGTAGGAATTTCCGTTAACGCCTGCTGCTCATCGAGGAATATTTCCAGCGTCGCCTCCAGGGCGGCCAGCGTCAATTTCCCGGGCCTGACTATCCGCATAAACTGATTCTTGCGAATCTTCTCTATAAGGTTGGTCTTGCCCGCGATTATCCCCGCCTGGGAAGCGCCAATCAGCTTGTCGCCGCTACAGGTTACAATATCAGCTCCTTTTTGAATCGATTCTATTATTATCGGCTCAGGGGCAAAACCAAAACGTGAAAAATCGATCATCGTTCCCGACCCGACGTCGTCAATCATAATAAGGCCCTTCGAATGCGCTATCTCGACGATTTCCTCAAGAGGCACTTCCAATGTAAAGCCCTCTATTTTGTAATTGCTCGGATGAATCCGCATAATGGCAGCAGTATTTTCGGTTATCGCATTTGTATAATCATAAGCATGCGTTCTGTTTGTAGTTCCAACCTCCACAAGCTTTGCTCCGCTGAACGCCATCACGTCAGGCAGCCGAAACGAACCGCCTATCTCGACAAGCTGTCCCCGTGAAACAATCACCTCCCTGCCTTTAGCCACTGTGTTAAGCACAATCGCAGTAGCGGCCGCGTTGTTATTTACAATCGTGGCCGACTCAGCGCCTGTCAACTGTCTTATAAGCCATTCAATTCGCCGGTCACGTCTCGAGCGTTTGCCCGTCTCGATATCCACCTGTAAAAGTGAATAACCCGAAAGCTCGCTTCTAATTCTCTCTATCGCCCGCTGCGAAAGCACGGCACGACCCAGGCCGGTATGCAGGATAATCCCCGTCGCGTTAATCGCCCTGCGATATTGCGGCCTCATCAAGCGTTCAGCGCGACTCCTGACATCATCTATTATGTCTTGGCGAACCGCAGCTTCATCAAGGTCTTTTTCGCCGCGTGTACCTATGGACTCGCGAGCCGTCGCTACAGAATCTCGCAACAAATCAGCGACAATCTTTCTCGGAGTAATTCTAAGAACATCGTTCAAAGCAGAGTCGTTGACAAGGGAATCGATGGAAGGAATCTTTCGCAGCGAATTCTCCTTTGGGTCTGTCATTATGCGCCTCGAATTCAACAATCATATTCGCTTATTCGTTCAGCCTCGGCGAGTCGCTCATAGCGGCACCGATTTACTGCGGTCGACACGACCGCTTAGCTCGGTTTTCAGCCCGCACCGCCGGGTTGGTTGATTAAACCGCCTCCCCATCCGCCGACGACATCCGCGACCAGGGCTTTCTTGGCTACACTGGCAAGAAGGATGGACTTGCTGTTATTTGCATCATTCACGGTGGCATTCTGTGTGGCCCATAATTGCGGGTCCTGCAGGAATAACCGGGCTTCTTTGACGTCGACCTCGCCGCGTTCAAACCAGTTGAAGAGCATAATCGTCGGAAAAGTTACGTTGTACCTTGTGCAAACTTGAGGGATGGTTTCAAGCCCAAAAGTCGAGTCAAACAACATAGGCCTGACATTGATGAAACTTACGCTGCCGTCACCGAGCAGAAAATTAACCCTGTCGCGGTGTGAAAGTACGCAGAATTCAGCATTCTCAACTAAGTCATCAAAGCCGTCGAGGGAGTTGTTAAATATATAACCTATTGGAGCGCTGCCATTACAATCTCTACCCCACCAGTATGAGAATCGCTTGTAGCCGCGGTCACCTTCCGGCGTGAACATTGAGGGACAGAAGAAGACATGGTTATTTGAGGTGGGCACAGGCAGTTCTTGTTTGGGAATCAGCAGGTAGCCCAGATTGACCTGATGTATATATCCCCAGGTTTGCCAAGGATATCGCCCATCACCCGGAACGAGCAACTCGTTGTTGTTGTGGGAATAGGTATAAAGCGCCTGGCCGATTGACCTCAGGTTGCTCATGCAAACAGCTCGTTTGGCAGCTTCTCGGCTTCTGGTTGTTGCGGGCAAAAGTATCGCCATTAATATGGCCAGAATGGAAATGACAACAAGCATTTCAATGAGCGTTAACGCCGGTATCAAACGCCGTTTCATAGCATGTTTCTCCGCTAAACAACTTTAGCTAAACTTAGGTGCGGCAAACCGGCCTAATCACATTCATTTTGCAAGGCTATCACCGCCGCTAATCGTTCAGCCGCTTACTTTATTCATTATACCAGTGCGACCCTGAATCGAACAGAAAAATTATGTTGTTATGCGTCACCTCGCAGGTATAATTGACAATGCTGTGGAATGACTCGATAGATATGAATTGAGGGACTTGAGGAGATTTGTTGACTGCTTGAATGTATATGAATAAGACCTTAGACAAATTCAAAGAGCGAATAATGAATTTTGTCTATATTTTTGCGCCCAGCCTGTACCACGCCTCTCAAAGAACAAAGGTGATTTTCGCTATCTGCACAGTCACGGCGGTAATTACACCAATCATTTTTATGGCCAAGTCATGCTCCCACGGCGACGCAAGACCAACAGGATATGCTATACACGCAGGACCTCTGTCTCGCAAGGACAAAGATGGCAATAAATGGGTTATCGAGCTTCTCGATGGCCAGCCGCGATTATTCTACAGCAGCAACAAATTGAAGCTCGGGCCGCCCCTTGTAGTGAGCACCAGCGTTGAGTTCAAGGGGCCTGATGCGTTTATCGGCCTTGCGGTGAAAGGGCAGGCGGGCGAGAAATACTCGGGCGGCGCACTGAAAAACGGCAAACAAGTTGAGGCTCCCAAGTTTGACATTGTGGATGAAAGAGGTAAGCTTCTTGCAAGAGGACAGTTCAAATATGGCTGAGGCAGCATCTGCAGGTACTCGTGGCGAGTGCCAGAAGGTTTCAAAGGCAAGTTCAGGGTCGATGTGCATATTGACCTTGGGCCGTTTGAGACACAAACGGTGCAATCATGGTATTGAGTTCAATGAGATAGATAGTGCGTTACGAGGACGGGCGGGCGGACAGGAAAATCCGCCCGCTTTTTTATTTGGATATCTAAACAATAACTGGAAAACAAGGTTGAAGAAAGGAGATTCAATATGAAGAGCATCAGGAGTATAGGTTTGAAGGATGTTCAGACAGTTTATGGCGGCCCAGAGGGCCAGCTTTGGGAACTGATAATGGGCCAGCAGGTTCATATCGGCGGTTTATCTTCATCAAAAGAACTGGCCGAGAAAGCAGGCATCGGGCCAGGCATGGAAGGGGTCGACTTGTGCTGCTGCAACGGAGGAGGTATGCGTTTCCTTGTCCGTTTTAGAAACGTGGACAAAATGCGAGGTGTGGACGTCACAAAAAAGGTGGTCGAACAGGGACGCAGATTGTGCAAACAGGAAGGATTGTCCGGAAAAATCAAATTTATTCTCGCGGATGTTTGTGACAGCGGGCTGGCGGATTCATCCGCTGATTTTGTGTGGGGCGAGGATGCCTGGTGTTATGTGGAGGATAAGAAAAGGCTCGTTTCTGAGGCCGCTCGTATTGTCAAACCAGGCGGGGTAATTGCGTTTACGGACTGGATTGAGGGCAGGGCTTCTCTTACGGATGCCGAGGCCAAACGTTTTTTGACCTTTATGAAATTTCCAAGTGTCCTGGGGTTTGAGGATTATAAGAACCTGCTGACTGCAAACGGCTGCAAGATTGAAACTGCGGAGGATACAGGCAGGTTTGCGCCCTCCACCGACCTGTATTTGAAAATGATAGGTTTGCAGTTGACGTATGATGCACTGAAGATAATTAATTTCGATGCGGAATTGATGGGGATGCTGGCTGGCGAAATGGAATTTATGAAGCAGCTCGCGGAAGCGGGTAAGATTGCACAGGGCCTTTTTGTGGCCCGGAAGGAACGTTAGACGGTATGGAAAGCAGAAAATGCTCTTTGAAAAATGTCCGAGTGAAACCCCCGCAGGAGAAGCCGTTTGTCTGTTTTGGCAGGATGATTGAGAATTGCCTCGAATATGTTAGCCGGGCGAAAGCGAAGGGCAGGCGGATAGTCGGCATTATGTGCGAATATACCCCGCGTGAGATTATTATGGCTGCAGATGCCATACCAGTTTGCTTATGTGGCGGATCGGCGGAAATGATTGGGCCTGCTGAACAGGACCTGCCTGCGAATCTGTGCCCGTTGATAAAATCCACTTATGGTTATCACGTAAAAAAAGCCAATCCGTTTCTCGAAATGTCCGACCTTGTCGTTGCCGAGACAACTTGCGACGGCAAGAAAAAGATGTTTGAGTTGATGGCAAAAAGCCGGCCGATGCACGTCCTTGAGCTGCCTCAGAAGCCACAAGACCGCGATGCCAAAACACACTGGATTAGCGAATTGCGCAAGTTCAAAAATGTGATTGAAAACCGCTTTGGCGTTAAGATTACAGACGAGAAACTCAGGACATCCATTAAAACAATGAACCGCGAACGCGTATTGCGACGTCAACTGGCACAATTGATGAAGTCTAAAGCGCCTCCGTTGACAGGAAGACAGCTTCTTGATTTCAAAAGTATTGTATCCGGAATTCCCGCTGATTTTAAACAATATGAAAAGGCCTTTAAGCTTCTGAAGTCATTGTCTGCGAATCGTCGACCAGATTCGCGAGTTCGCGTGATGATTACGGGTGTACCGATGGTTCACGGCGCTGAACGGGTGCTGGATATAGTCGAATCGACAGGAGGGATTGTTATCTGTATGGACAATTGCACTGGTCTTAAGCCGATTTGGGATGATGTGGACGAGACTGCTGAAGACCCAATACTTGCCCTGGCGGAACACTATTTGCGATTGCCTTGTTCTGTGATGACGAAAAACGACTTACGCCTCAAAAGACTCCGTGAAATGGTAACCGAATACAAACCCCAATGCATAATTGAACTTATCTGGCACAATTGCATCACATACGACATTGAGGCATATTTTGTCAAAGACCTCGCGGAAAAGCAGCTTGGTCTTCCGTATCTGAAAATAGATACCGACTATTCTCCTTCAGACTCAACCCGAATCTCGTTAAGAGTCGAGGCATTATTTGAAACGGTCAGTGAGAAAGCCGGCGGCGCGGGTGATTTCAAATGAGACAGATTATCTACACTTGTCCATACGTACCTGCTGAGTGGATAGCGGCCCATAACCTCGAGCCACAAAGGATAATGCCGCAAGCTTTGACGGCTAATTGTGCCGTCAGCCGATTAGAAGGACTTTGTCCGTATGTCCGGGCTTTTATGAACTGTATATTGACGAACCGACGCGCCTGCGGGGTCATTATAACAACCGCCTGCGACCAGATGAGGCGCGGATTTGAGCTTTTAACCAATACAGCAAAACCCGCCTGTTTCCTGATGAATGTGCCTAAGACTTGGCAAGCCAGCGCAAGAGAGCTCTACAAAAATGAAATAATACGCCTCGGTCGGTTCCTGACCGGTCTCGGCGGCAAATCTGCGTCACCCGAGGGTCTTGCCGCTATAATGCTCAAATACAATGCGACCCGTCAGGTGCTTTGGGCTTCAAAAACACGCCTGCCGGCAAAGGAGTTTTCACTGGCAATCGCTGAATTCGGTTATGAAGGGCTTAATGCCCCGCGCAAAGCAACCAGTTCAAACCGGAAAATCAGCGGCATACCCGTTATGCTTATCGGCGGGCCGTTAATGAAAGATGATTATGGCTTGTTTGACTTCATAGAAACCTTTGGCGGACGCGTCGAGCTTGACGGCACCGAAACCGGGGAACGTGGAATATGCCGGCCATTTGACGAAGAGAGAATTCATAATGACCCCATGACGGAACTGGCAAATGCATATTTTACCGGTATCCCGGACCCGTTCCTCAGGCCCAATACCCGTTTTTATGACTGGCTTAAATACGAGCTAAAAAACAGGGACATTCGGGCCATTTTACTCCGGCGTTACTTATGGTGTGACTTATGGCATTCTGAACTTTACCGAATGAGACAAGTGACGGGGCTGCCGGTCTTGGAAATAGACGTTGACGGTGAAGAAGAACCGTTGCCAGAAAGAACAAGACAAAGAATAAGTGCATTTATGGAAGTGGTTACGTGCTCGACGAACCAAGGAAAATAAGTCTGGTGGAATGGGACAGGCGGTATTATGAGTTGCGGCGTTGCGGACTAAGCGAGCCCGATTACGGCGGCCTCATCAGCAGACATATTACGGATGGAGACCATCGGCTTACCAAGCTGAATTTCGACAATTCCGCGGCGGCACTGCGACTTTGGAACCTGTTGCTGACCGAAGAAAACCGCCTCGCTGAAGCGAGAGGCCGAGGTAAAAAATTAGTGGGTGTAATGAAAGACCTGGGAACTGTGCCCGTAATGGCCTGTTCACTGGAAACCATCGTGCCGTTTTATCCTGACGGTGCATGGTGGATACCTTGTATGACGGAGCTTAATGATAAGCTCTTTGAGGCCGCCGCCGCGATTGGCGTAGATGAATCATTTTGTCCCGTGCGTGCGATGCTTGGAGCTTTTGTCACCGGGACCCGCTTTCCCATTCCTGAGCGGCTTATATGCAGCACAGGCGCTACCTGCGACGATTTTTCCGCAATCGCCCAGCGGCTTGAGGCGCTGGGGCACTCTATATTGTGGTGGGAAATACCACATCGCAGGCACCCAGAGCCGAACGAACAGTCGGTTCTACTGCCGGGGGGCTTGGAGGCACCGGCCTGCCAGGTCGGGTTTGTTAAAGCAGAGCTTGAACGAATTTCTAAAACCCTCGAGGAATTAGCGGGCCGGAGAATCGACAATGAAAAGTTGTTTTTGGGAATCAAAAAAGCGAACATCGTTCGCAAATGTCTCGACGAACTTCGATATATTGTGTTTACCGCCTATGCCTGTCCCCTGCCCGCGCTGGAGGTGCTCATTGCTGAGATGCTTGCCATACATTTTTGCTCAGATATTGAAGAAACGACGGTTGTGCTGCAGGGACTGGTGGAAGAAGTTAGAATGCGGGCAGAGGCAAGGCAGGGAGTTCTGCCGCCCGATGCCGTGCGAGTTTTCTGGGTCAATCCTGTTGCCGATTTGAAGGTGATGAATCTGCTTGAGGATTGCGGGGGCCGGCTTTGCGGGACAGAATTCCTTTTTATTCATGCGCTGGAAATAATACCGGAAGACCTCGAACCGATGGAGGCCCTTGCCCGAATGGCGTTATCCGACCCGATGGTGGGGTCATCGGCTGACCGCGCAGAGCGAATATGTTCGGACATTCGCAGGTTCGGCGCAGAGGCCGTAGTCGTCTCACGGATACCAGGGGCCAGTCACTGTGCGGTTGAAGGCAAAATAATAAGCGATATTGTGCGCAGGCGTCTTGAGCTGCCGGTGGTCGAAATTGAAGTTCCGCCCGTATCGGACAGCTTTCAGGCAACTTTGCGGACACGCCTCGAGGCGCTCGTCGAAACTGCGATAGAACGGAGAAAAAAATGATTTGTGCAGGTATAGATGTCGGCTCAAGAGCAATAAAGATTGTCCTTCTGGATGCTGTAACTCGTGAAGTGGTTGCAAAGGGTATTACAGACCAGGGTGTTGGTCAGGAAAAAATAGCCCGTGAGCTTTTCATGAATATGTTGAGTAAAAACAAAATTCGCAGAAGTGACGTAGGCCGGGTTTTGGCGACGGGGTACGGCAGAAATATAGTGAGCATCGCCGATGCTACAGTAACCGAAATCACCTGTCAGGCAATCGGCGTTGGGCACCTTAACCTGGATGCTAAGACCATCATAGATATAGGCGGACAGGACAGTAAGATAATCTGCCTGGATGGGAAGAGGCTTGTTAAGGATTTTGTAATGAATGACCGTTGCGCCGCAGGAACGGGTCGTTTCCTCGAGGTAGTCGCTTCGCGTTTAGGCATCACGCTCGGTTCATTTGGCCGCCTTGCCCAAAAAAGCAAAAGCCCCGCGATTATCAGTAGTATGTGTGTGGTTTTTGCCGAAACTGAGATTATCGGTTTGCTTGCCGTGGGTGGACGCAAAGAAGACATCGTCGCAGGTGTGCAGACAGCCGTAGCCGGCCGAGTTAGAGCTATGGCGGGCCAAAATATCGCTTCGCCTGTAATACTCACGGGCGGAGTTGCGATGATTTTCGGGATGGATACCGCACTTGCCTCTGCAGTCGGCACGCCGGTGCGAGTTTCACCTGAACCCCAGATGACCTGTGCACTCGGCGCCGCTATATTGGCGGCACGTCAAATTAAAAAAGCAAACGCATAGTTATTCGCCCCTTATATTGAGGATACGCTTATGAAAAATCTGGAAAAACGAAAACGGATTATGCAGCGTTCCATCAAGCTCGGTCACTGTATATGCAATCCGAAACAACCCTGCCCCTGCGATTTGCTCAAACAACAAGACGTTTGCCTTTGTGCGGGCGAGCACATCGAAAATAAGCAGCCGGCAAAACGCGTCAAGCTGATGCAGCTTGTTACCAATCCCGGCTGCGCATCCAAAATCGACCAGGGTTTCCTCAAGAGGATACTGCGAAATCTTCCTGTTTTTGATGACCCTCGCATTCTCGTTGGCTTCCCGGCAGGCGACGACGCCGGCGTCTATGATATCGGCAATGGCCGGGCTCTCGTCCAGACCGTCGATGTCTTCACGCCGTCCGTTGACGACCCATACACCTTCGGCCAAATCGCCGCCGCAAATTCCCTATCAGATATTTACGCTATGGGAGGCGTTCCTCTCACGGCGTTGTCGGTTTTGGGGTTTCCTGCCCGGTCGCTGGCGGATTCTGTTTTGCACGAAATACTCAAAGGCGGCTGCGACACTATGAAACGGGCATCTGTCGCGGTCATCGGCGGCCACAGTATCAACGACCCGGAAATCAAGGCGGGTTTCGCTGTCACGGGTCTCATCGATAAAAACAAAATTATCACAAACGCAGCCCTTAGGCCAGGCGACATCCTGATTCTTACCAAACCCGTCGGCACAGGTATCGTCGCCTTCGCCTCACAAATAAGGCGCGCAAACTCGAAAATCACACAACACGCCGTAAAATCTATGACGCAGCTAAACAAAAAAGCGGCCGAACTTATGGTCAGATTCAACGCGCACGCCTGCACCGATGTTACCGGTTTTGGGCTTCTGGGACATTTGACCGAAATGGCCAGGCAAAGCAAAATCGATGTTGAAATCATCTGGGATGATATACCGCTGCTGCCCGGGGTGCTTCAGCTTGCCGCCGATTCAGTCCTGCCGGGCGCTATCGAGCGAAACAAAGAATCCTGCGCCGACCGCGTTACAATTGCCGGCTCTTTGCCGGGGCAAATGGTTGATATCTGCTACGATGCCCAGACATCTGGCGGTTTGCTTATCGCCGTCGCCCCGAAAGACGCTGCTGGTTTTCTAAAGGCACTACATAAATCAGGCGTTTCCGCCGCCAGCGTCATAGGTAAAGCCCTCAGGAAAAGTTCCGGCCGCGTTTTCATCAGGTCAACGGGTATGCGAGCAGTCCCTTCGCCTAGCCGCTTTCCTGTTCGCCGCCGATGAGTTATACTATTAGTGCGCGATATATGAATTGTTTATCGCGGAGGTGAATGGCACCTGGTGGTGCTCCTGGTCTTCAAAACCAGCGTGGGGCTTTGCGGTCCTGGGTGGGTTCGATTCCCATTCGCCTCCGCCATTTGAGTAACTTTATTCGACGCGGACCGATGCCGCCGAAGATTTCGCCTATGCCGACAAAAAAACGACAATTCGCTGTCTGGTGCATCCTGCCGATTCTCGCGGTTGTTTTTCTGCTCTATGGCGCCGCCTTTAACTTTCAACCCGTCTATCCAAAAGACAAGGTCTGGTCCAGCCCCGAATCGGAGCTGACTTTGATACAAGAAGTTACAGTCGGTGGCGTTGAACTCGACGCGATTGGTCAGCTTAGAAAAACATATACAAATAAACCCCTCGATTTTTGTCCCACCTGAATAAGGTAATTTCCTGCCGTGGTGTCCATGGTCGCAGATAAAATCAATGCGTTGTTTATAAAGATTCTTCCTCACCGGCTCTATGTCCAGGCCTCATTTTTACTGCTCTGGCTTGACCCCCTCGACATTCGATTGCACAATATATGTGCGCCGGTCTTTCAATGCTATTCCTGTCCTCTTGCGCTATTTGCCTGTCCCATCGGCGTCATCGCCAATTTCAGCGCCCTGCATATATTTCCCTTTGTCGCTGTCGGCTTCCTGATTCTCGTTGCGGCGATTGTCGGATCACTTTTCTGCGGCTGGGCCTGCCCCTTCGGCCTGCTTCAGGACCTCGCCGCAAGAATTTCTCCTCCGAGATTTAACCTGCCTGGCTGGTCCTCTTATTTTCGCTATGTTGTTCTCGCCGCGGCGGTCGTTTCAATCCCGTTCTTTTTTGGAACCGACAGCAGCTTGTTCATTTGCAGATTTTGTCCCGCCGGCGCCATCGAAAGCGCGATACCTCATATCATGAGGCAATTGCTCACAGGCGCTGGGTTTGTCTGGATGAATCCCCTCAAGACAGCGATACTGGTCGCGTTTCTTGTTTCGATATTCTTTGTCAAAAGACCCTGGTGCCGTTTGTTGTGCCCACTCGGTGCAATACTGTCGTTTTTTAATAGACTCTCCTTCCTGAGTCTTGCGGTTAACAGGCAAAGTTGCAGCAACTGCGGCCGATGCCATTCGCTCTGCGACCTCGCAATCGACCCCGACTCCAGCCCCAATCATCTTGCCTGCATCCGTTGCCTCGAATGCGCCAAATGTCCGACAAACGCCATCTCTCTCCGAACGCTTCTCGACAAATAGGCCTATTTATCGAGTCCCTCCAGCTTTTCAGTTATCTCCACGACAACGAAACCACTCGCTTTAACGATATGCTGTTTATTAGTTAATATCAGCCACGGCAGACCATCTATCTCCCATTGGGACTTGACCTTTTCTTCATTAGCCCTAATCATCCCCACGGCAAATGTAACTTTCGCCTTTTTTAGCTGCTCATCAAGCTCTTGCTGTCCCAGCGATGAGCTTTGCACTCCCGCCACTATTATTCCTTTTTCTTTAAGTCCAGCCGTCATCACCGCCAGTTCTTTCAGTGCATGCCGTGAAGGCCTTTGCTGAACGTCAAAGAAACATATCAGAAGCGGTTTATCGTTAATGTCCTCGATAGCGGGTTTGATGCCAAAACCATCCATTGCCGGTATCGCCTTGCCTGTTATAGACGGCGATTTCTTCGGTGTTAACCTGCGGCCAGTCCCTTGTTCCGAGATAACAATTTTCACGTCCGTCGCCCCACCCTCTGTTTGCACCTGCCCGTAACAGTACGGCTCGCCTGAAGTATTGGCGCTTATTTGCAAGCTGCCCTCGCACACTTTGTCTATCGTAAATCGTCCATTGGTGTCTGTGATAATATCTGACCTGTCCGGTTGCCTCTGCCCATAGCAATACAGTCGCACGTTGGCCACAGGCGCATCGTTGACGTCCACAACTATTCCCATCACCGTCAAAGGCGCCTCTTTCAACTGAAACTCTCCTATGTCCACTCGTCCATCTTCGATGTTACCCGCCTCAGCTTCAACCTGCTCTTTGCTGTAACCGCTCGCCTGCGCGCTGACACTGCAACTCAGTCCTTCCGGGATACATTTCAGCTCGAACCGACCGTTCTTGTCGCTGGTTATCTTTTCATCGCTTATCGATGAACCATAGTTTCCGAATCTTGCCATTAATGTAACTTTAGCTCCCGCAATCACAGCTCCATTTGAGTCAACAACCTTTCCCGTATATACAATCGCCGGGGCCAGCTTTATTTCCATCTGGTTGACCTCTTCTTCGACAGGCCCCACCCAGGCAAGGTTTTCCTTCTTTGCCAGCACAACCACATAAAACGTTTCAATACCGCTGCCCCACGACTGCTTGTTAAATGCCATCTCAAATCGGCCGTTGGCGTCTGTTTTTGTGCTGATATTCATTATTGGGGATATGCGACACTCCGCCCCTTCCACCGGCTTTCCCGAACTGTCCCGCACCATTCCCCGCAACTTCGGCATTGCGTTCATCTCAAGAGTAATTTTAACCGTCTTGCCTTCTTCGATGGTTACCGTAGTCGGCTTTCGCTCCTGCGAATAGTCCCTGTGGTATGCTCCTTCTATTACATACTCACCGGGCGTAAGACGTGTCTGCGCCAGACCATTCGAATCCGACTGCGCCCCGAAATACTGGCGTTCGCTACCCCTGCGTATGTTTACCTGTGCCTGACTTATTGGTTTTTTGCTCCCGGCTTCCGTTATGACTGCCTCCAACAATCCTCCCTTGCTTACTTTAATCTCAACCCCGCTGGTTGTTTTACCTTCCTCTGCCATAATCTCGACCGGCTCAGCTACCCATTCCTTCGGCTTGTCAGCTTGCCCTACCGCCAGCAATGTCATTTTGCCGGCTGAAAGTCCATCCATCCGAAAAACCCCATTTTGGTCTGATTCAACGGGTTTTTGCATTCCAAAAGAGATTCTAGACCTCGGATCCAGGATTACCCTGACGCCGGCTACGCCTTTTTGCGTTTCTTTTTCCACCACCTTGCCTTCAATCACCGACTCAACCGGCATAATTATCTTTATATCCGTCTGGCCCGTTATATATTTAAGCTGTTCATCCCCTCGCCCCTGAAACGTTGTTACTGTTGCCCTGCCCGCCCTTTTGACCACAAACTCGGCCCTGGCCCCACTGGGAATTTTTTTGAAAACAAATCTTCCCGCTTCATCCGTTCGCGCTTTCAGAATGTTGGACCCAATTAAACTGCTCAGGTAGTTATTTTTTTCGGCGCCGCTCTGGACGGTTGCAAATATCCCGACTTCTGCGTTGATTATTGCCTGGCCATTTGCATCAACAACCGCTCCCGCAAGCTCATTCGGCTCACCTAATGTTATCGTTAGCTCCTGATTGTCTCCGGGAATCCGTAATCTCCATCCTAAGGCAAATCCCTCTTTTTCGGCAATAAACACATTAACCTGCTTCATCGCCGAATTTTTGTCCATAGTAAAACTAAAAGCGCCGTCTTCTTTTGTGCTTTGTTCGCTATTTACATCAAATGATTCTTCTTGCGTAAGCTTGTTGTATTTTCTTTCATAAAGCCGTACCATAGCGCCAGCTGTCGGCTGGCCGTTTATATCCACCACCTTGCCCTTGAACGTTAGCTTCTCAGCTTCTTCTCCAAAAGCCACCCCGCACCACAACGCCGCCGTCAGAATCGTGAAAACTAATCTCGTCCACATAATAATCTTCCTTCGCAAGCCCCGGTTCCGGTCATCTGTCTTAAGATGCCCTCTTCTTTGCAGTTCTGCTTGTGATTATTAAGACCACTACAACCGCCGTTACAATGGCAAGGGTTATAAACGCTGAATTGTGCTTTGACTTCTCAGTAACAACCATCTCTTCCACCGCAGCCGACCTTAATGGCTCCAGGAATTTTATTGCAATCTTCGTCTCCGCCGGTGTTTCCAGCTGACCGCCCTGGTAAATTGTCTCAATATCTTTCTTCGATAACGCATAACTATAAACTCTCACGTCGTCGATAAGGCCGTGCCAGCAGCGCCCGGGCAGCTCGGCATTTCCGCCGATATATACGGGGAAGTTGTTGGTTCCGATATTGTCTTCATATGGTCTTGTCACGTCCGGTTTGCCGTCCACATATATGCTCATTTTTCGTCCGTCATAAACGCACAAGACGTGGTGCCACTGACCCGAACTGACAGTAGTCCTGCCATTTAGATAAACTTCTGGTCCGAGGCCGAAATGAAACACATTGTTGGCAAAATCTGTTGAAAGCCGCCAGGCGGTATCGCCTTTGGTAACGATGCCGGTCCACTCCTGCGGGACTGAAGCGATATTGACCCACGCCGAGATTGTTATCTGGTCTGTGATGTCGAAAGCGGACTCATTGTTGATTTTAACGTAATCGCCTTTGCCGTTGAATTCAAGTGCTCCACCGATTTTCCCGCCCTGGGGCCTCCAGATAGGGCTACCAATCAGTGTGCCGTTATTGCCGTTTCCTGAGCTGTCTGTGGCGGTGGCGCCTTCAGTTTCATCTAATTTCCACCAGCCGACTAATCCCGCACTCGTAAAGCTCCACGTTTTGCCTATTGTCTCTTTTCCGTCCGTGTCCACCTCATTAACTCGCCAGAAGTACCTGGTATTTCTGGCAAGGCCCGATAATTCCGCCCTCATATAACCGCTGCCGGCCTTTTCGCCCATAAGCTCAAGATTCCCTGCGTCTGTTCCCAGGTAAACCTTATGCGTTTTTGTCCGGGCAGCCGGCATCCACGCCAGTGTTACCTTTTTGTCGCCGCATCTGGCGCCGTCTGCCGGAACGGAACGTACTGCCTGTTTTCCAGCGACCTCGTAAAAACGAACTTCACTCAAACCGACGTGATTTACGTCGTCAAAGTTTTTTATATTATCAAATCGAACTCTCGCGGTCGTTACCCCGCCCATATCAATAAATGTCGGGGCATCATATTCACCGCTGGCCGCCGCCCGCTCGAACTCGCAGTTTTTCCTGATTTTGTTCCAGCCCCTCTCTTTGGTCCATACCGAAATATCCGCCCTTCGGACTCCTCGCCGTTTGCCGTCCAGTTCGTTATAGTTCCACACATCTATGCCGTCCAGTTTGTAGGGTCTGTCAAAGTCAAATTGCACCCACCCGCTTACCTGTCCTTTTGCCGAAAGCCACATATCTTTTGTGTTTGTCCCGTGTTCTTCCAGACCGTCCCTGTTCAAGTGCAGACCGCTACCATCAACAATTCTCGACACGGGATGCTCAGGGTCGCTGCTCGATGCATTTACACTTACTTCGCGGATGACCTCGCCTGTCAGAACGGGACCGCCTTGTCCCGGCTTTATTACATAAGCACCAAACTGGTCATCTATCTTGAATGGCCCAGCTATTTCCACCGACGCCGTCAGTATCTGATTAATGTCTTTGGGCTCTCGCCACGAGAGCGAACAGGTTCCGCTTCAGCCATACTCGAAACTGTATCTGTGGTCAAAGGTCCCGTCTTTGCTGACGATTCGCAGTTTCGGCGCCGGAACACTCGCGTTGTTTTTCATCAGCGATGCCTTCTCTCCCAGCCGGCCGGTTAAACTGAGGTCAAACGCGTATTTGCCTCGTTTTGCCTGCACGTTCATCTTCAACGTTATCGGCTCACCCACTGCAAGATACGCCGTGCCGTCTTTTTTTACCTCAAAGTCGCCCGACTCCATGAAACCATCACCCTGCATTTTCCAGTTGTCGCCTTTTCCGTCTTTTCTTTCTATCACCCATCGGTGTATTCGGTATTTGCCCTCCGGGATGCTCCCTGTTCCGTTTTTCGGCATGACTTTAAAAAGACCGTTTTCGCCTACCGCGGTCAATTCGTTTATTTCAGACGGCATCTTTATCGTGCCCATGACCGCGTCATCCGCCGAATATGTTTTTATATATGCCCCATCCCTTGCGACCTCAAGCCGGTAAAGCTTGCCGGATACCTGTAAGAACTTACCCACCAGCGCATCCTCTTCATTCGCTCCTTCACCTATGACAATCCTGTCCGCCTCGTAATAATTCTTGGATGTATTGTTGAACGTCCCGTCGGCGTCTATGTCGTACAATACGCAGTGCTTCTTTTCTCCTCCCACAGTAATCATCCCCTCATACCAGCACCCCGACATCACATAAAGGCGAGGCATCGTTTCGTCATAATGGTAAAGCATAAAATTAAGATGATACGCGACCGGGCCGTCGTCACCTTCCAACATCACTTTAACGGGTCCAAAGATATTATAATACCCGTCTTTACTGTTTGCCTTTACGGCTGTCTCGTTCTTCAAGCTGCCGTCACAGTCCGAATCGATATATAACAGGTCAAAACTCTTTCCTTTGCCGCTGCGGTCCAGCGCTATTTGCACCTTCCCGCCTTTTGCCATCGGGCTTTTCCATACCGCGAATATCGGCTGTGGGTCATTAAACTCAGGCAATGCCACGCCTGAGGGCCTGTCTTTGGTTACCATTAACGAACGCTGTGACACTCCCGCCCTTTGTGTATCCGGCCCATAGTTATACCTCAGCCACTGTTCGCCCTCCGCAGACACCTGTGAAGCAAAAAGAATCTCTCCCAGCCCCCATATCAAAAACGCAATTGTACTCCTGTTCATCGTCGTCACCTTTGCCACCTTTTAGGTTTCACCTAATTTACTCCTGTGTCTGCATTGAAGCAACACAAATAATATTGGTAAAACAGACCTAAGAAGCCGGCGTATTTTTTGCCGGTTCTGCGATGTTGGGAGGTTCGGGCCTGGCTACCTGCGACCACACCCAAAAACGCTCCCGCCAAAAACGATTTCGCTGCAAAAGTATCAAAAACGGCAAACTCACTCCATATACAAGGGCTCCCAAAATGGCCGCACCCACTGCCATGCTTGCCAAAACTGCGAACGCTTGCAGAGTATCTCTGCTTGCTGCCATCATAATTACTACGAATATGCCGTAAGCTGCTATTTGAACGGCGATTAGCAATATTTCCCAGAGCGCAGTCCACAGCGAATATCTTACCATGCTGTATTTTCTCCGGCACATAAACCCCGCAAGCCCCTGCCCGCAAACCATCGCCAGCGACAATACAACCATCGCCACAAAGGTCGCCACACCCTCTGCGGAAAACTCAAACCCAAGAGACGAGACAACCGCTGCGGCCCCCGCGGCAATCATCACAACCAGTGACACTAAACAGTTAATAAATCGGCTCTTTCTGCTGATTTTACCCGCAATCAGCCACATTATCGCCTGGCCGAAAATAAGCCCATCAAAGATAATGTCGAAGATTTGAATCCCCGCGGAATTTGCACCAACGACCTTCTTGAATATTGTCCACGCCAGGAACACAACCAGCACCGGCACAAAAATAAGCCACGCCTGAGGATTGCGGTTCGATTTTAATCCGACCAGAGCAAAGATTGTTGCTATCCACAGAATTACGCCTAACACGCTGTAATACCACTTACAGTTGTAAAATACCGTTCCCTCGGCAGGCCCGACCCCGCCGATATCACGCGTAATCACGATGCGTAATTTCCCGATAGCAGTTATTGGTGCTCGCCACGAGCACGAACATGTGCCCCCTCAGCCAAAACTGAATGTGCCCGCCCCGATTTCCTTGTTTCCTTTGAATACCGCAAATTTCGGTGCGTTATCCTTATCTGTGTTTCTCGACGTGTATTCTTTGCCGTCTGCTCCCACCAGCTTGTAGCTGAACTGTAAAACCCGGCCGATGTGTTTCACCGTAACGCTATTATTAAGCGGTCCCCCGGTCTTAAAGGTTAAGGTCTCGTTTTTCCTCACATTGAGATGCTCATATGAATACCTGTTTCTCTCAAATAATCCTGACTTGCCCCCGTCCAGAAATATCTGCCCTAACGTTTGCTCTCCCGCGGGTGCCACAACCTCTCCCTCGGGATTCTCAAACACCGTGATAGACCGGTTGTTCCTAAGCGTCAGGTAGCGGATAAACTTGCCCTCTATCATTACCTTGCCCGTTTCTCTTGGGGTCTCTTTGAATCTCGCCCGCACGCAGGCCTGCCCATCCACAGTCGCAAATTCGTATGATACAGCCCAGTTCTTTCCATCAAGAAACACCTCATTCGGTGCGTAAAGGCTCGGCTTATCCACAGGCGGCCTGAAATTCGAATCAGCCGAGGTAATCGCAAAATAATCCCCCGTTCCCGCAATCCCATCCATATTGTCCGCGAATGAAACCCGCCATCGTTTGTTCCCCAATTCCGCTATGCCTTCAAAGCCGCTGTGAACAGTAAATTGGTAATAATTGCTCAGGAACAAAAATGCGTTGACAATGTAATGTACTTGTATGTCACCAATATGCTTTTCGACCTGCATTTCATCGAAGTAGCCCGCTTTGCCGCCTTTGCTCGAAAAAACTCCGTTAGCGTCATCCGTCAGGTCCAGGTTATTATTGAGGTCAAGATAAAGGTTGCCCTTTGACTTGTCCCACACAAACAACATCGGTTTGGCGCCTTGCATGTCGCTTTGAATTACCCCCCGGCTTACTTTTCTTCCTGCAAAATTTGGCCCGTTCGTTTCCTTTATCGATGAATTTGCTATGGCCGACAGACCCAGATTGAATCCGCTCGGCTTGAATCGCAGGTCGCAGACAACCTCATTGGCTGTATTTGTATCCTCTCCCTTCGCCTGAGGCAGTCCCGTAGCACACAAGGCAATCATTACGCCTGCTAAAACTGCCACTGACCGCATATACGCTCTCTTTCCTCTACGGATAGCTACCGGTAGAATAGGTCTCTAATCCTCTAATTAAGGATAACTATCCCGAATCGGTATGTCAATCGATTAAGGCAACATTATCCTTCTCCAAAAGAAATCTGTCGACCATCAACACCGACCATTTTGAAATCCTTTAGGCACGATGACCTTTCCCCATTTATTGTACCAATGCAAATTAGAGTATCTAGTTTTAATTTGTCCCTCCATTCCGTTAACACAACCGGCATGCCTATCAACGCTCTCCTACGTCAATAGCCCCGATATTCGCTTCAGGACTAAGATGTCTAAGAGTAATTACTTGTGTCTGGCAAGAGGTTTTGAGTCGGAGAAAATGCTACAATAACCCAAAAAGATCATATTATCAGGTTAGACCACGTTATTATAAATGAGTAAAACAGCTGATGAAATAGTGACAGATTCTGATTCTATCAAGCTATTTTTACCTCTAAGATGTGGTCGAAACAACGGATTAATATAACGTGATGACAAAGAAATCAATCGTTTATCAGAACGATGGAGCAATAACGATGACAGGCGGGCACAAACTGTAATGAACGGTTTAAATGTTAACAGCAACAAGACCGAAAATAGGACAATCATAGGACAATCACCCCAACATTCCGAAACGTCACTTCCTCAACACTCGCAAATCTAAGCACTTACGAGATTCAGCAAAAAAATTAACGGAGAGGGCGGGATTCGAACCCGCGGTACGGCAAGCCGCACACACGCTTTCCAAGCGTGCTCCTTCGGCCACTCGGACACCTCTCCAATAATTTATGATTCCTGATTTTCGATTGCCGATTTTGGCCCTTCGGGCCTTCGCTTCTTAAAGAACTCTGTCAGCAACGCGCCGCATTCGTCGGCCAATACGCCGCTTGTAACCTCGACCTGATGATTCAACCGTTTATCCCCAACGATATTATACAAGCTTTTCACCGCACCCGTCTTAGGGTCATCGCAGCCATATACTAATCGGTCGATACGGGCCAAAACTAAAGCCCCTGCACACATACAGCACGGCTCCAAGGTAACATAAATCGTGCAATCATTCAAATGCCAGTTTTCGAGTGCCGCAGCCGCCTGGGTAAGCGCGATGATTTCAGCGTGGGCAGTCGGGTCCTGCAATTGTTCCCGCTGATTGTATGCCTTGGCGATTATGGTGTTGTTATGAACAATCACCGCCCCGATAGGCACGTCGCCATTCTCTTCGGCGATTTGCGCCTGGGCCATCGCGAGACGCATATACTGCTCGTCAATATCTGGCTGTATGGTGGGATTAGAAGCTGATTCAATCATAAATCAAAAGCTGAACAGTAGAACAGTTGACCGCCCCCGCTGCTGTCTTGTGACAGCAAAACGCGGAGGGCTCTATTTTTTGCCAAAGACAAAAAATACCCCCAAGGGGAGTCGAACCCCTGTCTCCAGGATGAGAACCTGATATCCTAGGCCACTGGACGATGGGGGCAATACGGATTTACGATTGCCGATTGCCAATTTACGATTTTCGCCCGCCTTCATTGTTGTTTCGGCGGGTAAAATTTCGGATTTTAGTATAGCGGAAATCAGCGGGCGGTCAATAAAAAAACAGCCGGCAGGAATGCTGCCGACTGTCATAAACCTTGGTACGACTGAATCAAACGTCAATTTACCGAGCCGACGAGATGCTCCTTGCTGACAAATTGCGGCCCGCTCGTATTCTGTGTCCGGTTTTGAGCGGACTTCTCATCGAGCCTCTTTTCAAGCTCCGTGATTCGCTTGGATAATTCTGCACGCTGCCTCGTTCCGCTTGCGGAACTGATAAGGGCAATGCCGGCGCAGACGATGAAGAGCAAATATGCCCAGCCATGTGCGGGACTCCAGCCCGGCTGCGGATTAACAATAAACGGCAGCACGGCTACCAGAAAACCAATGCCTATCAGGTATTCCACAACCCATATCAGATTACCCTTATTCATATCCGACTCCTTATAACATTGTATTAAGTTTTCATATTGGGCGTATAAAGAGCGCCTGTCTCTTTATCTTGATTCGGCGTTCTATAGGGCCGACGTTAGAAGGTAGCTGCTTTTAGTGCTATAAAAACCGAATTATAAACACAGCGATAACACTTATCGGACGTAGATATTGCTCAAGGAATGAACCTTGTGAAAGGCAATAGCGGCGGTCGGATTCGAACCGACGACCCTGGGCTTATGAATCCCATGCTCTAACCAACTGAGCTACACCGCCAATAGCAGTAAATCTACAGAAAATTTTCGTCGCTTGCAAGCAATTCTTTAGCCAATTGCACCCAACAATCGCAGAAGGTCTATGGATAGCAGGAAACGGAATAATTTCCCACAGGCGGCCGCCGTAGAAACAGTATATGCGCAAAATACACTCGCTTTTAACTCTTGACAAACCAGCGCCTTCTGTTATAGTATTTATTCTGAATTGAGGCCTATCAAGAAAAGGTAAACATAATGTTATCGAAATTTGATCGAGGGTAAAAAAATGAGGAGATTACTGGGATTAGCCGTGTTATCTGTGGTTTTGAGCGTGTGTGTCCCGTCGTATGGGTATTTCCTTATTTACAACATATCCAGCACGGTGAAAGGCGCGGACTGCGCGAAAAACGCCAAAGTCACAATTCCGCTGAAGGGCTATTTAGTGCTTAATATTGCCGACGGCAACAATGCCCTTGTGGACGCGAACCTGATTTTGTACGGCAAAAACACCAGCAAGAAAAATGTTTATGCCCAACTCAGCCAAAGTGACAGTAACAACAGCCTTGGGACAGGGTTACGGTATATTGGCAATGATATGTTCGTTGGTTTCTGGACCGATGACCTTTGTCGCTTTGAAATGCTATTGTCGGGCAAGGCGGTATCAAAAGACATCGGCTTGGAAACATCCGGCAAGAAACTGGTTGCCAGCAGTATTAAAGGAGTTAATACGGTCTGGTGGGGATTCCTGCTTGGCCCATACAGCAATCAGGATGTTTCAGGAACAGCAAACGTTTCAGCAACGCTTTGGACCGCGGAAACCAGGTATGCCAATGAACATGGCTGGACACAGGACCAAATCATTGAATCAGGCAGCACAGATCGTGAGGGGCTCATACCGATGTTGCAAGGTAAGGGGTACGTCGATGCAACAGTCGTCAATGATTCCTACGAAGGAGGGGTAGATATAAGCGGCGGCATAAGTGTTAGTAGTGGTGTCGACAGCTTCATGAGTTCCGGAGATTTAGATATTGGAACCATAGTGGACGTTAACATTACTGGGCCTTAACATTACCTAAAACGATGGTGGTACTATTGGTATCCCCCGTTATTGCGTATAATCTCTTACGAGCCGGTCAATTGCGACCGGCTTTTTCGTTAATGACACTGTTCCAATAGACCACAGAATTGTTGTGTTCTTCCCGTCCGCAGGAGGTTTAGAGACAGCGGGGAACGGAAAAATTTTCCACAGGCATGCCTGTGGAAGCGGAGTCAATTAACGCTGGATACTCTAATATGTAGTGGTACAATAAACGGGGGAAGGTCAGTTCTCCCCAACTTTCTCTGTAACATAGTTTTCTGATCACGATAAGCGGCCGGCGATATATATTTTAGAGACGGATAAAAAAGGTTCCCTTTTCGTAAGAAATATGAACCTTTTCCATTAGTTCTGTGTGCAATTATCATGGCCGAGGGAATGGAAAGGAAATATTTAAGTAACGAATGATAATGACATCTTAAACAAAGTTATTGCAACCCAAGCCGGTCGTGAAGGTAAAAATACCTAGTTGCCGTCTATCTGCCATCATGCTTGGTTAAGATTTCGCCGTTTGCCGTAAGGCATGCTGTGCAGGCGTAAACGTATGTCTTTTTCAAAGAGCTGTCCGTTGGATCAATCTCAAGAAGTATTGTCGGCAGTTCTCCCGATATGTCAACAATATACTTACGAGTCGTTGTTTGCCCTGAGACGGTGGACTGCTTCCAGACGCGGTTACCCATCGGGTCATATTTAAAACTTATCGAGTTGCCGTTTGCTTTACAATATTATCGGGAATAGGGGACTTTTTCAACAGCCCCGTTGCCCCCATCATTCCCCATGTGTTTTCGGAGAACTCGTATCACTTCCATGCGATTTAAGCTTGTCGCAATATCTAATGGTGTTCTTCCATTGTTATTTCTCAAATTCACATCTGCCCCATTTGCAATAAGTATCTCAGCAATATCGCCATTGCCCGTAAGAACTGCTATGTGTAGAGGCGTCTGTCCAGTCTTATCCTTCCGATTTATAAGAGCACCGGCAGAAAGGAGATTCTCAACAATGATTTTATTCCCAGAACCCGCTGCTTCATGCAGAACAGTCCAACCAGTTTTAGTCGAGGCATTAGTATCCGCGCCGTTGGCAACGAGCCATTTAACTAGCTTCTCGCGTCTGCTAAAAACGGCGTAATGTAATAAGGTGCCCCGGAATTTGAACAGATAGGCGTATACCAACAACAAACCAACAAAGGACAAAAAAGATGCTACCGAAGGATAAAACGCATATTTAATTATCTCACTTCCACTTGTCAACCACAATAATAGGAATAATAAGCAAATCCCGATTAAGGACATTAATACTGCGATCGCAAAAACCAACACAATAGGTTTTGCTGCTATTATTTTCTTGATAAATTTTACTTTGCCCATAAACTTATATTTGGTCAATACATACCTTTACTATTATTTTGAATTAAATTGAAGATTTAATCTCTATTTATTACCATAAGCCCATCCTTGCCAAATTATGTCTGATATCATTTGTGCTTCCACACTAAAAGCAGTCGAATATAAATCCACAGTACTTTGCATATAGCTATTGATACTGTCCCCAGAAAGTCCCTTCCTTAAGGCATCCCTATATGACATTCCCTCAGCAGACAATCCACCTAATCCTTCGAAGAGTCCTCCAAGTGCAACTGACGTCCCAAGTTCTGTCATAAACTGCTCCGATTTTTTTCCTAACCATGCTCTGTTAAGCCCTTCTTGTACAGTAGTACCAGCTCCTGATGCCATCATCGAACCAATACATTTTCCAAATAATCCAAATCCAGAAAACCACGGGGTGATTAGCCCTGAGGCCATACCACCAGCACCACCGACAACTAAATCCTGCCAATTCCCACTAGCTGAAGCTTTAGGAATAGATGACATGACTCCCATTAGAGTACCCATAATGGCATTAGTAACCAACTGTTCCCCTAAATCTTCATTGCCGCTTGGGTCAATATGGTTAATCGGCTCATTACGGCAGTATAAGTACCTGTGTAATGTCATCGGCTCCTTGTAGTTGCCTTTGATAGAATCTCTGCCAGTGAATCTCATCAGTTGCGGGTCGTATTGGCGGGCTCTCATATAATACTGGCCGATTTCGCTGTCAAAGAATTGCCCTGTAAATTTGAAGGTATTTTCTACGGTCTCTGTGCACTCTGGGTCTCTCATTTTGCCGAAGGGGCCATAGGTATAGTGATTCTTCACTAAGCCATCAGTTCCAATAAGTTCTCGCACGGAACCCAGTCGGTCGTTAAGGTAGAAATATCTGTCTGCCGTGCAGCTGCCGTCGTGCTGGGCGAGGATTTCGCCGTTGGCCCAGATATATGTTTTTTTCAAAGAGCTGTCAGTTGGATCAATCTCAAGAAGTATTGTCGGCAAACCGCTCGATATGTCAACAATATACTTCCGGGTTGTTGTTTGCTCTGAGACGGTTGACTGTTTCCAGACACGGTTACCCATCGGGTCGTATTTAATATCTATGGTCTTTTGGCTTGTGTCGGCGTGTCTTAATTTATTGTCCCAGTTATAAGTAAATTGGCCGGCGTAATTTGAAGACATATCACCATTATCATTCCAGCCAACAGGACCCGAGAATCCGGCCTGTGTCATAAGGTCGCCATTGAAACTATAAGGTTCTTGCATGGGCTGTGCAGGGTAATAACACGAAGTATGCAATTGGACATTGCCAGCCATATAGTAAGTATAACTATCTGAAATCCACACGGGAGGAGGAACGTTATTAGTCATCTTGGCATAGGTCAATTGTGAGCGCATATCGTACGTGTACGTATAGGTATGATAAATCTGAGTAGTAATAGCTTCACTGGCGTAAGTCAATCTCCCAAGGCCATCAACGGATACATTACCAAGCGTAAACACCGGCCCGTTGGAGGTCGTAAAGCCGGTAAGCATATTGTCGAGATTATACGTGTAATCGACGGAAACAGCATCGCCTCCAATGGTGCCGTCGAGGTAATATTTCAACTGTGAGCGGTTGCCGTTTTTGTCGTAACCGAACGAAGCGATTCTATCTGTTGGGCTCAGGAAAGGTTCATTAACATCTATGAGCCGGCCGGCCATATCATAGTTATAAGTAACATCATAGATAAGCTCACCATAGGGATAGGGGTTACTCTGCGTAAACCTGGTAACCTGGATGTCTTTTGTCTGGCCGGGATAGGCCACCAGCGAGTTATAATCGATGATATAATCCACAACATCATTTTCTGAAACAATATACCTTTTAAGATTGTCCGTCCTGTAATCGTATTCATATTTATACTCAAGCGTATTATTAATAGGTGCCGGCTTATCAACAGCGGTTCTGAAATCGCGACTTTTCCAGGGTTTGCGGAGATTCTCAAACGCCACCATATAATAATTGAAATCTAAATGACCGTTGTCAGGATAGTCAATTTCTGTAATCTCTCCCCAGAGGCCTCTTTTGGCGACAACTGTTTGTGATGAGCCGCCAATCTGGCCGGTTGTCTTTTGTACTTTGTTTATACTCACGTTCCAATTATCAGACGTTCCATTTCTCAACTGGTATCCCCCCAGAAGGTCTTCAGTGTTTTCGTAATGACCGGAGGGATACAGCGTTCTTTTTGTCTTGCCATCGATATCAAGGGCAATCAATGTTACCTTAAATTCAGCATCTGTAATCTTAATATGATATTTGTCACCGCTTGCGTCCGTGAATTCCTGGCCGGCATCCTTGTATTCGTATCTGGTCACCGCGGGGTCCTGACCAGGCAGAATATCCTCGCTGACAGATGCGATACGATTCCTGTCGTCATAAGTAAACTCGGTCTTTGAAAGAACAGTATTGCCGTCCCAGTCATAATGGATTACTGATTGGACCTTATTATCCGCAAAATATTCAACCTTCGTCTTCTGCTTTATATAAGCACTACTTGATGCCACATCGACATTAGTTGTACCCGTATAATAAACCACAGGCACAGCAAAATATTCGCAAACCTTGCGATTGGCCTGGTCATAATCGGTGAAAATAATGTTGCCCTTCGGGTCAACGGTGTAAGTGTTGTTGCCGGCCGCATCATAGCCATACTGCACGGTTATATTAAGACCGAGAGCCGGATTATCGCGTGGGTCTTCAACTTTTTTTATCAACCTGTCGAGACCATCGTAAAAGTAATTTACGTTCTTTTCCAACGTATCAAGGATTACCCCTGTTTCAACCCTATTATATACTTTTTCATTCTTTAACTTTCCGCTCCCGTAATAGTTGTAATCCTCAATTTTATAGAATTGCGGCTGGTTTTCGGCATCACCATGCATAGCGCCGTCTTTGGTATATATGCAGCTTAACCTGTCCATTGGGTCAAATAAATATCTTTTATCAATCGGACCATTATAACTATTCCAACCTTCATCATCAAAAACGCCTATCCACTGGATTTGTCCGTTCGGATATGGATAAGGATAAATCATCTGTTTAAGAACTGCGTATCCTGTGATAGAAGGATCCAGATTCGAACAGGTAACATATTTCCCATTATGCCAGTTGTGGTGATAAAGCCAACCCCCCGTATCAAGCATTTCGCGCACAGGGTTATTGTGACGGTCGTAGTCTTCAAGCACCCTCAATTTAACAAAATCAGTTCGGCCGGAGTATGAATCGGCCACGAAATTATTTTGGGGGGACATAACCGTCGAATCCTCGAAGGTCTTGATGGATGTAACAAGAGAAGTTTTATCGTAAGCGTATAATTTAACCTGCCCTAAATTATCACCCTCAAGCATCACTCTGCCATTGCTGTCATAACAATACCTTTTTTGAGGCGCAGTTGTCGTCGGTTCGCCTCCGGTAATATTCACTCCCTCCCATATTTTGGTCACAAGCCCCGAAGTGTCATCACAATGATAATAGCTGCCTATTCCCGGGGTTCTCGGGCTCTCTATGGTCTTTGGCTGACCAGTCGCGTAATAAGTGCATTTTGTAACAGCCCAGTTATCGGTTGGCGCATCCAGCAGGGTCTTTTGCTGCACCAAATACGCACCATTTACATCCATCGTGCCGTCAGCATTACCGTATATACTGCGTTGCTCCACCTTGCGGCTGTCCGCGGGGCGTAAAATTTGCCCTCCGGTCTCCGTACAGTAATCCTGCCATGTCGTGACCCGTGTCGGGAAATTGTACTTAGGATGATAGTCGTATTCCGTGAGAACAAAATCATCCGTATTTGCATAGACCCTGTTTTGCACCATGTTGCCGCGGTCATCATATGTTATTTTAGTCATCCTTGCGGGCTTGTCGTATATAGTATCACCGTCATCGTCAAAATATTCGAACATAGTAGTGGGCTTGAGCGGAAAACGGGTGTCTTCATATAAATAGTTCACATCGCGGACAGCCCCATCACCTGCTTTCACATAAGCATCTGTCCCCGTAAAAGGATACACAAGATATTTCTGCGACAGCACGGCTCCTGTCGGATCGCTAACAGTTTTACAAATTTTGTATCTATTTCTTGAAGAGTATGGACCGAAAAACTCGGCAGTAGATATTAGATTACCCTGCTCGTCATAATCGTCAGAATATCTCTCTCGAAAACATTCTTCTATGGGAGTTTGCTCCATACAAATGTATATCCATTTCTCCAGCAGCGAGCCATCACTACCGAAATAAAGCGCGACATAAGATGTGTCACCGAGGTTGTTAGGTAGCCCCAAGAATTCCGGAGCCCTGTCGAGAATGAATCCGGCATCGCCATAGTATTTTTGATAATATTTCTTTGGTTCGTTATCCGGATTAGAAGCCGAGTATATTGCACCCCAATCACAATCGACGCAACGATCGTCATTACAACCATATCCAAGATCGTCGATGCTGTAACAATCGCTCGCAAAGGCAGTAAACGTTACATCGTAGTTGTAGTAATTAACAGTTGAGGTGGTGCCGTATTGCACGCTTATACTGTTATAAAGATCCGGACCTTCCGACCAGCCATTCAAAGGACCAATACCGAGGATAATTTTGACACCGGTTAGAGCTCCGTTAACTTTTGATTCAATCTTTATGAGGAACAGTTCCTGCGTATCCCATGTATATACAAGGGCATTGCCAAATCTGTCTTCCTGGCGGTCAATGCCTATATATGTCATCCAATCGACAGCGCCTTCATTTGCCTGCGGTTGATATGACAGGGCGTTATTGGTCTTTTCAAATGTGTACTTAATACCGTCCGGCCTGTAATAGGTATAATTAACATCGAATTGTTGACCGGATGAGCGAACAACGCTTGTCCGCTTGATATAATCCGGCTCATTATCGAGAGGTAAATAAATTACAGTATTTCTCGTCGTATCGTTTTCATCAACATGCCCATCAAAGGCCCGGCTTCCAACAGGGAGCATTAAATACAACCTGCCTATGCCGAGACCATGGGCGTCAGCTATAGGTATGCCCTGTGTATCGGTTTCGAAATCTGATGTAGTACTCTCCATTACGTGAATATTATTGTTGTGTGTCCAGCCAAAAAACAGCGGGTAAAGCTGCTTTCTCATCCTGCTGTCATAAATGCGTTTGAACTCAAACGGAAAACTGCCGGGCCAGTTTATTGAAACATCGGGTTTTTCCTCGAAATGATAACTCTGGCCGCCTTTTAATCTTCCAACAATAGGATACTCAGCAACAGTTTCGTGGTTCTGACCGTTATAATAAACATTCTTGGTTACACATCCGATTTTCCATGCATTTGGATCGCCGGTAACAACAAGCGGATTCTTTAGTCGGTTAAGGTCATCATAGAGGAATATCCTGATGTAGTAATCACCATTAAAAAACTTGGCGGTGCTCAAATACCCGAGAATATCGTTGGCTACGACGTTATTTCCCTCTTGAACAAGTAGCCAGTTATCCGATGAGTGGTTGTCTTTCGTAATAATCTCATCTGGAATTTGATCGGTAGGACAAATCTTGATTTCATATCTGCCAAGCTTGTCGTACCATAATGACCCTTTAATATCATAACCTCCCTGTAATGGACTCTCCCATGACCCCTCCGGGCTGGTAATCCAGATGTCTTCATTTAGACCAAAGGTGCCGCCTGAGGAGGCTTTATCAGATATAGAAACCCTATTCAACTCAAAATGGCTGGTAGTCGAAATACCTGTCTGGAAACGAATTTCGGAAAAAGTCGAATACTGGCCGGAAATTACAGCCCCCGTTTTAATGAATGAACCACCTGGATTATTACAGTGCTGCCAATGAACATCGTAGTGCCCATGTTGCCAGTCAAAAACAAATTCTAACTCAACCCATGTATTTTCATAGGAAAAACCACTCAAGCTGGGGTTTCCAAGAAATGCTCTACATTGGTTGGCGACTGCCTGATATGCTATATTGCTGTTAACGTAACTGCCGTTGCTTAGCACGTATATTGTATCATCTGCACCGGCCCCAAACCACACTGAGGCGATATTGACATCGTCTTGCCTGATATTTACGTACGAACCAGGTGAGGGAATACAACTGACGCGCACATAGCTGTTGTTATCTGTTTCCTTACTTACAAATTCTCTGTATAAAGTGCTGTTAGGTGTAATATCTACATATTGATAAGGTTGACTAACAGAACCAGAACCGCCATTAGTGCTGCGAATTTGTGCATTACCAATCCAGTTGCCAGCCCCATTAATATAACCATTGAGGTTTTGAAAGCCCTGATAGGTTTCGAAAGAACAGCTATAGGGAAATTCAGTAACAACATATTCATCAGCACCAATATCTATCTGCCCTTCGCGCACGCGGATTTCATTGTCAATATCGGTCTTTCCAACACCATAAGCGGGAATTTCGACTGTGCTCCCGGCATTTCGGCATGGCGAATTATGATTTAAGCGGTATTTGTGCTGTTCAACCATATTACTATATTGATGAAGTTCACTTACCTCCGATGCCGATAACGCCCTGTTATATATTCTGACCTCGTCAATTATGCCGTTAAACCAGCCAATGGAACTGCTTTTAGTCCACCTTTTGCCGATGAATGTTGGAGCATTACAGTTAATGTCTGCATTAGAGGTGAAACTTTGGTCCAGAGAACCATCCACGTAAATCGCGTGGTTTATTCCGTCCTTTGTGTAAACAATATGGTGCCATACGCCATCAAGGGTAGGAGTGTTGAAAGTCAGCTGTCTAAACCCGCCCTGGCTGTTATCTCCAATCGCTATATCTGTCGAAGTCAACGTATACCATGTGCCATAACTGTATGAGTTGTAACGATTGGAGACCAAAACTCCCGCTGTGGAAGTTTTCATCCACACACTTACAGTTATATTGTCATAGTTGCTTGGCCCGCTTCCGCAGTCAACATAATCGCTGGCACCGTTAAAACTCAATGCTCCGTCAATCTTGCCTGTTGTCCATGTCGCTCCATAGATAGTTCCATTATTGGCGCCTGCAGAATCATTTGCCACCACACCGCTTGTCTCATCGAATTTCCAATAACCAACTAGACCATCTTCAACACATTGAATTGGTTTAAAAAACGGAGGACTATCAATATTTCCACCGTAATCTGAACCAAACTTGTTTTTCGAACCCCAATTTAAGCTTCCGCCAGAACCGCTGATATTACAATTACAATACTCGAAGAAAACAGGGGAAGCACTGCTGCTGTTACATATCTCATTAACTTGGTTACTTGCTGAGTTGTACCAAAAGATACAGTTTATACTCCACATTTGTCCGGTTCCAGAACCCGTACTGTACATGCCACCGCCACTGCCTGCGGTATTATTAACAATTGTACAATTCCACAGGGCTGGGGCGCTATTATTGTTATATAATCCACCACCATTTTGCACGGCCGCATTTCTGCTGATAACACAATTACGTATTGCAGGTGATGAACTGTCGTTGTAAAGACCAGCACCATTGTTTGCAGCATTGTCCACGATGAAACAATTCGTTATAAGAGGTGTTGCTGAATTACAGTTATAGATACCGCCTCCTGAGCCGCTTATTTGACCATTGCCTGTGATTATGCAATTTTGAATTGTCGGCGAAGCCCCGTCGCATTTTATCCCACGCAGACCTCCGGTAATCTTGAAGCCAGCTAAAACCACATCACTATGTCCCTGGAAAGTTACCGTCTCAATATTATGATTGCTGGCATTGATGATTGTCCTGGAGACAACGTCCCAGTTACATGGGTCGGTACTGCGAATCGTAACATTCTGACCGGTAATACTGGAAAAGTTAATATTTTCGTTGTAAGTGCCCAAACCAATTTCAATTACTGCTGAGTCATTAGCGTTATTTATTGCATCCTGTATCGTACTATACCACATGTTCTTTGTGGGATTATGGATTTCATTTGTTACAACCACTTCACACTGACTTACTAGGGTAATAAGACTTTCGACGTTAGATGAATTTACCACCTTTAATGCAACTGTGTAAGTACCTGACTGTGGATAACTATAGCAAGTTGTAGCTGTACTTGTAGTCCTTTCAAGATGGAATGTACCATCGTAATGGAAATCCCATTTATATTGGGTGATCGCAGCTGCAGGACTAGACAGATGACCATCCAAATTTACCTGCCCACCAACAAAGACATTATATGGGGAAACAGTAGCACTTAGATCCGCCGTTGGTATCGGGCACGCCAAAAGGACATTGGTGGTATACGAAAGCAACGTATCGATAATTACGATTGCCGTTAGAATTCTTGTTTTCATCGGCTATCTCCTTTACTTAGAACTATTCTTATCTAACCAACGTTGAGCAGCCGCAATAAGGGGGCTACCTGGGTATTTCTGCAGGAGCTTTTCATAGGCAGACTGTGTCTTCGAATCTGCCTGGGATTCCGAGACCGCCCCTGCCTTTTTGAGGACCTGATAGGTTTCCGCTACCATGTATAATGCATTACTGGCCATTTGGAAGTTTGGGTAACCATCAGCTACCTTTTGGAACAAATCTGCGGCCGGCTGGTAATCGTTAAGTTGATAGTGGCATTCGGCTTCAAGATACAACGCGTTAGGGACCTCAGTGGAAGCAGGAAATTGAGTCAGCACAACATCGAGTGTTACCATCGTTTTATCAAACAGCTTTTTAGCAAGCGCACTATCGCCATTCTCTTTGGCTTTGCAGGCCCTTCTGTAATAGCCCTCCGCAGTCCATATCACATGGGCAGGCAAGTATGGATTACCTTTGAAATCATTAAGTACGTCGTCGAATGTGCTCTGTGCGCTTGTTTCATCTCCGCTTTCGTCGAATGAAAAAACCTTGGTTCTTTGTACGGCAATCTGAGACATATCAGCAAACTTATCCTTGGGGTACCGCCATATAATCTGCCCATACACCTGCCTTGCCAGGTCAAATTTCCCGGCTGTCTCCAATTTGCCCGCTATGTCGAATATCGTTGCAGGGGTATCTGCTTCATCACCAAATTTGGCAATGAGTTCTTCAACCGCCTTGCCTACCTTACCGTAATCACCGGATTCTATGAGGGAGGAGACAATATTGGTTATCTGTCCCGTCTTGCTAATACATTGCTGAGCCTTGGCTGCACTTGGACTTGTTGGGTACTGTTGGACAATCTGCCGACAGATGTTGCCGGCCTGCTCATATTGGTGCCTCCAGCCAAGCTGTTGAGCAATAATTAAAAGAACCTCAGGCAAATCAGCATCAGAGGCGAATTCCGCAATCATCTTATCCACACCCCGACCGACCGCGTCATAATCACCTGATTCAATTTTTGCCAGGATATCAACATCTAAAATAGCTAACCTGATTTTTGCGGGACTATCGGCATTGAAATTTCGTTTAAGAATCTGCTCAAATTCCTCACTTTTGTATTCCTGGCCGATAAGATAAAGCATCCGTGGCAGGTTCGGGTCGTCTTTGTAACGACTGATTAAAGTGCTGATTTCCATCTGGGCAGCCGGTTTATTATGGAGATACAAATTTGCCATAACAATATCCATCTGCGACCAGCCGGCGTGCTTTGACTGTGGCCAGTTCGCTATAACTTGCCGAGAAAGATCTATCGTCTTTTGATAGTTCTTCACCGCCTGGTGTTTCAATGCTATCTGGTGAACCGCCTCATCAATGCCGAGACTATTGTTGAAATCAGTAGTCAGCTTATTCGTTGCCGTATCCGCTCCGGCATAATCTCCTGACCCGATAAGAGCGAATATCTGCTGCTCGGCTTGATTAAGGTCTCCGCTAGTTTCGGTGATACCGTTGTTAATAAAACCGCCAAGGGACACCAGACATAGAATGGCTGCATTCTTAAACATTACTCATACCTCCTAATTTAAAATCTGTCCTCTAAATCACAAAATATGACAATACCTAAACTAACAGTCCACGAACCTGCAAAGTCGTTACATTATTTTTTTGTAAAATTGCAAAAATAGTAACAAGGCAGATATTCTAATTTGCCTATCTAAGCTTATTCCCTTTCAGCAATTGACTGAATATGCGCAGAAACTCTCTATCTTGGAATCGCATGAATTTCCGACGTGCTATCGTAACAACTCTCCTCGACAGTGTGTCAGCCACTTTTATTCCATGCTCCTCAACAACACATAGATAAACAGCTTAGTGACGTTTAATACATAACGTTATTGGCTATGTCAAGTAAAAAAGTAAACTACTATGGGTTAACACCCATAGCATTTAGGTTTCGGGCTTCCGCCTGCCCGCCTTTGGCGGATAACTCCATCTACGGGTTTCACCCGTAGTATTGCGGTGGAAGAATAAACGATTAATGATTGTCAAAAAAGAACTTTATGATGCCAACCGTAGCCAAGCGTAATTGGTGCTGGTCATTGAACGTTGGCCGAACCTGCCGGATAATATCAAAGCTGCTATCAAAACGTTGATCGAGACGGTAAGTGATAAGCCAAGTAGAACCGCCAGAAAAGGCAAAGTTGAGCCGAAAAATATTTTACGGATGGCTAAAGCAGCCAAAATTTAAGGGGGAACTCGACCGGTAGCGGAAAGAAGCTGCTGAAGTGGCCTTTGATACCTTGACGCAAAGCTTAACCAAAAAACCTTTGTTTTTTCTTATTAAATAGGAGTATATGATCGCATTATTATTCGCTAAAATGGCAAGTTATGCAGCAGCGTGGGAAACTGAAAATTCTGTTTCTTTGCACCGGCAATTCCTGTCGGAGCCAAATGGCCGAGGGCTGGGCGAGAAAGTTAAAAAGCGCTTCGATTGAGCCGTATTCGGCTGGTATCGAGCCGCACGGTCTTGACCCGATTGCTGTCAGGGTTATGGCTGAGGTCGGCGTTGATATATCGAATAATCGTTCAAAACACCTCGACGGTTTAAAAGACGTAAATTTTGACTTCGTTATCACCATCTGTGACCACGCCCACGAACATTGCCCCATTTTTCCCGGGAAAACAAAAGTTGTTCACTTCGGTTTTGATGACCCGCCCCGACTGGCAAAACAGGCCGCGACCGAGCAGGAAGTATTGGGTATTTATCGTAAAGTGCGTGATGAAATAAAGGTGTTTGTGGAACATTTACCAGATAACCTGGTGAAATGATACGGAAGCCGATTCAGCCGCTATGCGCTAAGCATTTTTTCTGAATAGATTCGCATAAAGGTGATATAATCCTGCTCCTGTTGATTTTCGTTTCTGCATATATCCAGCATTCGATGGTTTTCATAAAGCCACGATTCCGCCCCGGGGCTTTTACGCATATCGAGGACAAATCTGATATTGACGCTGATATCTCTCAATGGCTCAACATTAGGTTCGCCGGATGCAAACTCCATGATCTCATCGATGTCTTCTATTACAACGCCCGTATAATACTGCTGATTTTCCCAGCGGTGCGGCACAATCAGTATGCAGCTTAGATTGCTGAACGCTGAAGACCGACCGAGCAGCAAAATGCCCGGGTCTATGACTGGCATATATGAGCCGTTAAATTCTATGACGCCTCTTATGTGAGTGGGCTTCTTGTAATCGAGCTTTATCAGTTCCCGGCAGCCCAGACAACGCAGGTTTAATTTTAGCGACTTGGTTTCATGAGCAAGCAGAAAGGTCGTAAACCAGTAATATTTGCATTGGCTGATTTCTTCAACTTGTTGCGGCTCTTTTGTTATCGTTACCATTCTTTTCTCCTTAAACATCGAACTATATCGAACTTCCTCAATTACTACGTTCCCAGATTAATGAAGGGTCGTCAGTGTTTTATTAAGTTTCTGTTAGGAATTGGTTAATCACCGTCAATATGTGTATGCCTGAAGTATTCAGGAGAGAACACAAATCAATTTGACGTTCATTGTAAAGCTGCAAATTTAATTCTTTTCTAATCGATGCCTAATCGCACATCAACAAAAACGCATTAGAATTCCCCTGCAAATTAGAGTTGCAGCTCAAGTACGGTAATTAGGAAAAAAGGAATAAAAAAGGAATGTCAAAACTAAAGCCGGTACCACGGCCAGTCGGAAGGTGCAGAAAAACTATCCCCAAATTTTGTATAAGATTTTGGATTTTGGCTACCGTTCCAATCTGCGAGATGCCGGCTTTTTTGTGTGTTACCCGGGCCTGGAGGTCCGGACTATGAATAAGGGTTTTATTGGCTAAGGAGCGGTTTTATGAAGGAATCAATTGTGGAAGCAAAACAGGACAGGGTCTCGAAACGAAAACGAAATATTATGCAGCAGTCGGGGTTCACTTTGGTGGAGTTGCTTGTCGTGATAGCCATCATTGCCTTGTTGATGGGGATATTGCTGCCAAGCTTAAACAAGGCAAGACAAACGGCATACTGCGCCAAAACAGGCGGCAATATGCATAACGTTGGGATTGCGATGGAAACATTCACAAACGATAACGGGACTTATCCGCCTTCGTATTTGTATCCGAAAGATGCGACTGTAGATGACGTTAAGGATATAGTGTGCAATGAGGACGAAAGCCATCCGTTCGGCTATGTGCACTGGTCATGGTTTCTGTTCGAAAGCGGGCGCGTGGATGCAAGCGCATTTACCTGCCCCGCAATAAAAGGCGGCGGATGCCCTCGCACCAATCCGGGCAAGAAGTTGTCTGATTGGGAAAAAGGCCAGATTGACCAGACCAGCAGCAGCGGACCGAACCCATCGCTTCAGGATAAGCAGGCGCCTCGAATGGCGTTTACAGCCAACGCGGTGGTTATACCGAGGAATAAATTCGCCTGCGATGACACAGCCAAGCAATACCAAAGGCATAACCGGCTTGTGAACCCCACGGAAATTCAACGCCCTGCCGAGGTAATCCTATTAACCGAGTTCAACGAGGATTGGCAGGCCATTGAAGGGCCGGAAGATGCCACTGGCGGAGCACTGGTAAGTAAAAGCCACAGGCCTATTCTTCCTTTTACGCATAGCGCCACCGGTTATGCCGGCTACGCCATATATAACGACGCAGGGACCCGCTTTGAATATGGCACGGGATATAATACCGCCAATGTTTCCTGGGGGCTTAAGAACTTGGCAGATATTTCAAACCCAGTTAACAATTATATTGACGGACAAAGCGGCCATCAGCTTAACGCAGTAGGCAGGCATCATCCCGGCACATGGAAAGCCACCACCGATAAGGGAGCAAACCAGGATATGGGCGGCACAACGATGTTCCTTTATTGTGATGGACATACTGAGAGAAAAACAATTCTTGAGACGGTTCAAAAACTTGAATGGGGCAAAAAATTCTACAGCGTAACAGGCGACCAACTGGTCTTTTATTGATAGCGGATGATATTTTGGCAGCCGCATAATAAGTTAAAAAGGAAAAGAATTCATTGAGAAAAAAAGAGTGAAGGAGAAAGGAGCGAAGATAAGGTAAAAGCAAAACTGGCGACGGGCGAGGGTGTTGAACACTATTAGTGAAAGTCAAATAAGTAAAATTTAATTTATGTGTATAACTTGATAACTTTAGGTATTGTTAGGAGGAAAAATGAGTATTAGGAAAACCATTTTCACAGTTGCAGCATTGTGCTGTATGCTGCAGGCCTCAGTTTTTGCAGTTACATACGGCAACAGAAACCAGATTAATATATCGGGCGCTACTTTATTCGCGAATTTCTTTGCGGCACCCGCGGGAACTAACGACTGGATAGGCGTTGACCAGGGACTTAATTATGCAGACAGCACCGGGGCGCAACTCTACACCGACGGGGATTTCTTCAATGGCTATGACCCGTTTAATCCCAACCTCCCTGACCAGTTGGCATTCGGCGACTGGACTTCCGTTGACCCGAATAACCGCTGGGTAGTTCAGAGTCGCGGCGTCGGCAGTGGTACCGGTCTGAAAGAGCTCGACCTGTTCTACAATTTCCCTCCTCCAGGTCCGGGCGACCCGACTTTTGTTCTCCCAAATGACAAGTCATACATCAACCGCACACAATGGGGCTTTTCCGGCGGATTGATGGGTCCCGGTAATGCAGCCAACCCAGGTGGATGCGTTGTAGTTCCGCCAAGAATTGATATGGCCGTTATGGATGTTCCGACAAGATGGCTTGTGGTGGCCGGTGCTAGCGCAAACGCTTACTGGCAGGCACATCCGCTGGATGCGAACGATGGCTATGGCCAAGACCCGCTTACATCATGGGATACCGGCCAAAGTAATAAATTGAAAACCCTGACCAACCTCAATTTGAACAGTATTCCTAACGCACTGACAATAGTCGATTCACCGGTGGCCTGGGTTCCAATCGCGTTTATTGCCAACCAGGGAACCGGCTTGCAGAATGTTACTCAGAATGATTTGGAGTATCTGTATTTGACCGGCCGTATGCCCGGCGGCGAAAACCTTTTTGCGTGCACCCGTGACTCCGGCTCAGGCACTCGTAATGCAGCGATGAACTCTATTGCTGTTGACCCGAGCTGGGGCAGAGGCGACAATATGGGCACTAAAAACTCAAATGGTAACGTCTCTTATCCCGGACCAGTCCATCAGCCAACCAACCTTGACGGTACAAGTGTTATGGCAAATGCTGTTACGAACCAGCGTCTGGCAGTCGGATATGTCGGCCTTACAACTGCTAACACACAAACCGGCGCGGCCAACTCGGCTTATCAAATACTGAATCTCAAAAAGACCGGCGGCACGCAGTATGTCAGACCTTCAACCTCCAACACAGTGGACAACGCTGATATTAATACCGGCTGGCAGGTCGGCGGTAACGAGACCTTCGCGACAGTAGGCAGTCCTGATCCAAATGCTGCCTTTGTGATGCCTTACAACAGGTATGCACGCGACTATCTCTGGAACATCGAACAGAGTATAGCTCAGTTTATTGCCCCCACTACAAGTGACGACCAGAATAATATGCCCGGTCAGTACCTGGCGAGGAACTGGTCGCTGGCTGCCGCCCTTCAGGCGCTTCCGCAGGACAGCGCACCGAGCGTTTTCGTTACAAATCCGAACTACAACGCCGGCGTGAACGCGTATTACAAGGCAAACGGCCCACTTACGCCGGCATGGGTAGATGGCCCGGGTAAAGTCCCGACAAGAGTTACCGGCGTAACCTATAGTGATGGCGTAAGCGGCTCGAATTCGTACTACCTTGCTTCGGACGGAACTCATCTTGCCTACGGTGGAAATCTGAATGCCCGTAACCAGATTATGGGTGACTTCGACGGCGACGGCAAACGCGACATCGGCGACATTCACAATATGATGGTTGCATTCTCCAATCCTCGCGGCTTTGAGCCGGGTACAGGCGTTTGCCCGGAAATCATCGGCGACTTCACCGCCGATGGTAACTTCACCGCCGATGATATTCGTTACTTTGCAGATGGTCTGGCAGTGGTTGACCCGGTTACCAGACAGGTCAATCGCTCGGTTGGTTTTGCATTGGTTGACCAGTCCTGGACATCAGCCCTTGCCGCTTTGGATGGCAATCATCCGACAGCGGGCAACTTCTTCAATACGACTCTTGCACACGGCACCTATCAGCCCGGTTCCGGCTGGTCAAAGGCCGACATTGCAACGCACAACTGGAGAACAACTAAACCGACCATTGGTGCTGCTCCCAGTGCAGATGGCGTTATTGACGCCTGTGACATTGACTATCTCTACTTCATAATGCGCGGCGGACTTAAGGCACAGGCCTTTGGTCAGACCTTGCCCGCCAACTGTAACGCATGGCAGAATAGTATGTGCTGGTGCAACCTTGATGACGCTGTATGGATGGACTTGTCCTGCGACCTCAATGGCGATCAGAAAGTTGATATTCAGGACGTTAGAGTTATAGTTCAAACCATCCTCGGAACGCATTTCGGTGATGCCAATCTCGACGGCGTTGTTGATGCTACCGACATTGCGATTGTTACCGCTCACCTTGGTCAGCAGGGTGGCTGGGCACAGGGCGATTTTGACGGCGATGGCTGGGTTACTGAATGTGACCTCGAAATCGCACAAGCTGCTCAAAGCGGACAATATATGCCAATCGAAACCGGCGGACCAATCGGAAGTGCAGACCTCAACGGTGATGGCATTGTGAACTTCGAGGACTTTGCTATCTTTGCAAATCAATGGCTGCAGACAACTAATTAATTTAACTTAGGATTCCTTCATAGGCCGAGATAAACCGCTGAGGCGAGTACCCGTCGTACCTCCAACGGCAGGCCCTGGGAGAAGTGAGCACATACTTCTCCTGGGGCCGCTCGGTTTTTAAACGAGCAAATAAATACCCCAGATATTATACCAGGCAGCGAAAATATATACAATCGACGTCGTGAGGAAAATCGAATAGGCGAATTTTCTGCAATAAATCGCCAAGTACAGACACGCCGCCCATTTCCATAATGACCCAACCACTGGCCCGGCAACAGGGCCAAATGCGACTGAAGCGAACCGGACAACCGGATGTATTTCCGCAGAAACACCGAGGTATGACATAAAATAAACGGTGCTAAGCCCATCAGCAATCAATGCCAGCGTAAATATGAATATGGCCATACGATAAGTGTGCCAGAAACCGCGGCAATTTAACTTTAAGCGATTACTGATTGGGAGAAGTCCTGCCTCCGCGGCTATCTGCTCGTAAGCAATTATGTTAAAATCGAGTTTTTGAGCTTGCCCCAAGTGCATTTTAACTCATCTCCGCTTTACCCAATGTTCCTAAATCAACACTATAATCGGCAAATTACAGCGTGCCCTTAACAAGTTCTACGTCGGCAATATCCGTAAGTTTATTGAAAAAATAATGAAATACTAATAAAGTTCTAACGCACTAAGGTGTATGGTCTTGCTTTTGGCTATTGGCTGAATAGCCCTGAAACTTTAATCGTATTTTAATTAGTTGCTAACGCAACTCCAACGTATCGCCGGTATCTTATCTCTTGTGTTGCGGGCAGATATGTGGCGGGTAGATGCCATATCCAGCAGCAGGGTAATTATGCGGTTGATGCAAAGAATGGTTTTAAGGTTGGGGATACAGATATCTCCTCCTTGAAGGAATCGTAGAATTGTTTTTGGACAATGGATTGAGAAGGAGAAAAAGATGCTTATGAAGAGAAAAGGATTTACGCTGGTGGAATTGTTAGTCGTCATCGCGATAATAGCGCTATTGATGGGTATTCTGCTGCCTTCATTGGCACGTGTCAAGGTAATTGCGAACAGGATGAAATGCGGCTCTCACCTGGCCGATATCGGCAAATCTATGATGATGTACGGGGAGGAGAACCGGCAGAGTTATCCGGTCGGAGGCATCCGCGGCAGCACTTGGGTACAATTTAATACAACTACCCCCGGCATCTTGCAATGGGACGCAGCGACAAGGGAGTTGGCATTCGCAAACGACGGCAAGAATGCCACGATATCTTCGTGCCTGTTTTTGTTGATTAAATACGGCAATATGGTGCCTAAACAATTTAACTGCCCCGACGATGCCGATGCCAAAGAATTTACTTTAAGCGATGAGTACAAGTCCATGGGTGTTACAGATACCACCAAGATGATTAAGGAGATTTCGGACGCCTGGGATTTTGGCGGCAATCCCGGTGTTTGCTGCAGTTATTCATATCATATGCCCTTTCCGAACACCGATGACGTCACAAAATCATATTGTTTGGACCAGACATCAAGCCCGGGAAGCCCGCTTTGTGCAGACAGAAATCCATACTTGGATAAAAATGCAAAAGATTACCTGATCGACCCGAGGATTCCTAATCCATATATGGGAACAACAGACGGAGAATACCACGATGACAAATTAAAAGGCAATTGTGCTTCTCATGGCCGCAAGGCGCAAAATGTTTTATTTAATGACGGTCACGTCGCCGCCGAGCTGTATCCAAATTGCGGGATAAACAACGACAATATCTGGAAGTTCTGGCCTTCCTATACCACGACACCAACAAGTACGGAAATGGAAGTTGGAGCAGGGGTATCTCCTCCTCCGGCATCGGCGGGCAAAGAAAATACCCAATATACACCGGGTCCCGGTGCTGCATCCCCAAAGAGTAAGGACGATGCCTGCCTTGTCAACGAAAGAAACGATAATAAGCAGTAGGTTGCTTTGCATTCGTAAGGGGCGGAGTATGGTCGTTCGGAACATCCGCCCCTGTTCATTTTACAGATGACGGGAATAAAACGACGCCGGTTTTATTACGATTAGCTGTTACGGGAAGTCAAATGTTTATTTGTATTCCTCGGTGCAATGGCAGGCGATTAGCTCAGCCGGTAGAGCAGCTGACTCTTAATCAGCGGGTCGCAGGTTTCTGCATTGCCCACTACTCCTTCGCGCTATGCCACAGCTGCTAACAAAGAACAATAGTAGTGATTACACTCAAACCTGTTTGTTGAGTTTTTAACACTCGACTATTGTTTGTCGGGCCGGCTTAATGGTCGGAACCTCGGTTTTATGTGCCTGGCCGCTGATGTGGCATTGACGGCGTCTTGATAGAACTTTTCCTGAGCACGTATCTTCTTGCCGCGAGAGGATATACGTTTATAAGTGCCGTCAGGCAGAAGCTGCCATGACTGCACGTTGTCATCAAAAAATGTTTCAAGCATATTCATAACACGCGCCTTCGCCCTGCCATCCAGGACGGGAAACAGAATCTCCAGCCGGCGGTCGAGATTTCTTCGCATCCAGTCGGCGCTGCTGAGGTAAATTTCCTCGTGCCCGCCGTTGCGGAAGTAGTAAATTCTTGAGTGTTCGAGATACCGGTCCAGTATCGACCGCACCTCGATATTATCAGAGACTTTCTTTATCCCCGGCCTCAGGACACAGATGCCGCGAATGTTCAATCTAACGCGCACACCTGCCTGGCTTGCGCGATAGAGCGCCCGGCAAATTGCCGGGTCCTGCAGCGCATTGAGTTTAGCCATAACCAGCCCCCTGTCGCCGGGCGTTGACGCCCGAATCTCGCGGTCAATAAGGTCGAGGAATTTTTGCCGCAGGTTCGTTGGCGCAATAGTCAGTTGATGCCAGCCAACCGTCTCCGATTGACCGGTAAGTAAATTGAAAAACGCCGCCACGTCCGCCGTAATATCCGGGTTACAGGTCATAAGGCCAATATCGGAATACAATTTAGCCGTGCGGTCGTTGTAGTTGCCGGTTGAAAGATGAGCGTATCGTCTTATTCGCCCCTGCTCACGACGCACAATAAGCATCGCTTTGGCGTGCGTCTTTAACCTGGCTATGCCGTAAATAACATGGCAGCCGGCATCCTCAAGCTCAAGCGCCCAGTTGACGTTTCGCGACTCATCGAATCTCGCCTTAAGCTCAACAAGGACAGTTACCTCTTTGCCATTTTTCGCGGCGTTGGCAAGCGACTGGATAAGGGGAGATTTACCGCTTGTCCTGTATAACGTCTGCTTTATTGCCAGCACGTTCGGGTCGTTGGCTGCCTCATCCACAAGCTTCATCACCGGCTCGAAACTTTCATAAGGGTGAAACAACAGAACGTCTTTTTCCTGTATCGTTTCCCAAAGGTCATCGCTGTCGCTTAGGTCTCTGGCCGGCTGCTCAGGCCAGTCAGGCGATTTCATTTCCTCTGACGGCAGCAAATCAACTAACTGCATTATTCCCGAGGCGCCCAACAAACCATCGACATCATAAACATCCTGGCTGCCCAACTGCAGAAATTTCGTCAGCCATCTTTTCATTCTCGGTTCAGCACTTGCCGATATCTCCAGCCGGACCGCCGAACGCCTTCTTCGCTCGCGCACCGCCCGTGCTATCGTGCTTAGCAAATCCGCCGCCTCGTCTTCCTGAATCGACACATCCGCATCTCGCGTGATTCGGAAATACGCCGTTGATACTATTCTGCTTTCCCCGAACAGCGTCTGGGCATTGGCGGCTATGACTTCCTCGACCTGGGTAACAAACGTATCGCCTTCCGTCGGTATATTTACAAATCTCTGGAAAAGACCGGGAACGGGCACCGCGATAATTTTCGCTCTTGCCCTGCCTGTGCTTACTGAGAACGCCACAAATAACTGCAACCCTAGCAGCACAGGAGCAGGATTCAGCCCCTCGATTGCCACCGGCGTCAAAACGGGCAATATCTCGTTATTGAAATGCTGCCGCAAAAATTCGGTCTGCTCATCGTTCCAGTCGGCACGAGACAAAACATGAAAACCTTTCTGGGCAAGCTGGGCGAAGACGTTTTTTACGCCCGCTGTCTGTTCGGCGACCATTTTGTGGACACGTTTGTTTATCAAATCAAGCTGTGATTTGGCGGTCATGCCGCTCGGGTCAAGCGTTCTTGGGTCATCCATACGCTGCTGTATCAGGCCCGCCACGCGAATCATAAAATACTCGTCGAGATTCGAGATGACTATCGAAAGGAATTTCAGCCGTTCCGCCAGCGGAAGGTCATCACGAAGCCCTTCCTGCAGCACGCGGTCGTTGAACTCAAGCCAGCTTGCTTCACGGTTTATCAGCAACTTAGGCGATTTTAAATCCTTTTGTCTGCCCATAACGCTTACCTATTCTCTTTCCAGCCTAATCTGCAAACCGTAAATATCCTCGAATAAATCCCCCTGCATCGCCAGCATTCGCTCCTCCAAACTGACATCCGCCGTCGTAGGCGTGATGATTTGCAGATATTCATCGCTTATCCTGCAATTGATATTCCGGACGTGCTGCGTCCTGCTGGCATCGAGGGCGTCGGCGACACGCAATAACGCCGCCAGCTTGTTAGTTGTCATTCTTCTTTCGCGTGGCATCGCCATATATTCGATATGTGCCGGTTTTGGTCTGCTTCGCCTGTGATATCTCGCGACGTGCGCCACAAGTTGGAGTTCATCCTGCGTCAGCCCTGAAATCTCAGAATTGGCGATAAGATAAAAGCTGTGCTTATGATACGCCCTGCCAGACACAAAGGTTCCGATTTCGTGAAGCAGCGCCGCCACTTCGAGAAGCAGCCGATACCTTTTATCCAGCGAGTGCTCAGCCACAAGCTCATCGAAAAGACGGACTGAAGTTTGCCGCGTGTGCATCGCGTGTTTCAAATCCACGCCGTATTTTTCCACTATCGACGTCGCCGAGCGGATTATATCCTTGTATTCCGATTCTTCGACCGAACCGGCCGCCTGCTGAGCAAGGTCAAGAAGCAGGCCGTCACGCATCGACACATTCGACACGATTATTTCTCTTGCCCCGGTTGATTTCAGGAGCACCTGGTAAACAAGCAGCGCAGGAATCAATGTTTCCGCTTCGCTGAAAGGCAAACCGTACATCCTGGCTAATTTATCCGCGGAAAAATGCCTGCACTTATTAATTAATTTGCCGAGGTCTCGTTTAGAAACCGAACGCAGGCCGACTATTTTTGTTTTCCTGCCGACCCTTTCGGCGGCCCATCTTGCGTCTCCGCCAACCGCGTAAAAGACCCGCACCTGCTTAAGACGCAGCAACCCTCGCATCGATGATATTACTCCTGCCACCTGCTGGCGTATCATATCCGATGCCTGGTCCGCTGACTTGGTGCTGGTGGAAAGGAGTTCCTGCAGGCGGATTGACCCTATCGCAAGATTACGCGACGCTGCAATTTGTCCTTCGCGAAGAACGTTGATTTCGGTGCTGCCCCCGCCCACTTCAACAATGACCGAGCTTTTTTCCTCTAATTGTCTTTTTCCAACCTCGTGGCGAACCGCTGCAACTGTCAGACGACTTTCTTCCGAGGAGCTTATCACGTCAACATCAAATCCCGTAGCCATCAGGATACGGTCCAGAAACGCGTCATAGTTGCCCGCCTCACGCACTGCGCTAGTCGCGACCACCTTCACGACATCGGTGTTATACAATTTCAGGACGTTCGTGAAATCCCGAAGAATCAGAACCGCCACCCGCATCGTTGTCCTTTTGATTCTTCCGGCGCGAAACGTGTCCTGCCCGAGTCGCACCCCCCGCTGCAAACGCTCCAATATCTCTATCCTGCCATCGGGCATCGCCTGGGCAATCGCCATCCGTATCGAGTTCGACCCGATATCAACCGCGCCAAATGTCCTGGCGCCCGGGATTTGCTGACTTGTCTTTTTCACAGGGTTCATCCTGACCCTCATAAATTAAAGCTTAAATCCGTTAAAACCACAAAGGCCTATAAATTATCAATGCTCCCCGCGTTCGAACACAAGCTTTCTGGCAAACACATTTTCAAAAAGCCCGCCTTTGTCCTTCGCCGCGGCAAATTCGGCGTCCAGCGTCTCCGCCGAACGACATATCATTTTAACCGCCTTTTTGTCCACACGGCAACTTATATCCTTAACCCTGCTTTGGTGCATCTGGTCAAGACCATCGGCGACCCTCAATATGCCCGCCAGTTTGCGGACAATATTCCGGTCTTTGGTGTTAAGGTCGCGGAAATAAGTATGCTGTTCCTTCGGCAGGGCCTTGCGGTGGTATCGTGCCAGAAGAGCGATGATGCTTTTGTCACGTAAATCAAACGGCAGGGCGGCGTTTTCCATAATAATTCTCAGGGCTGTTTTGTGATGTCCCTTCTGACCCTCAATCCAGCCGATGTCGTGAAGCAAAGCGCCGCAGCGAAGCATGAACTTTTCCTGGCCGCCTAAGCGATGCAGTTCAACGAGCTGGTCGAAAAGCTGCAACGCGAGTTTTTCAACCTGATGGGTATGTTCCCGCTCATAGTTGCATTTCCTTGCCAGGGCAAGCACCGCCTCCAGCGCGGGCAAATTGCCGTGCACGTCGCTGGCAACCGCAGCTTTTATTTCTTTTTTTCGCATCGGCTGTCGTCCCGTGAAGCCGTTTTCCTGTTCGTCTCTGAAACATGCTGCGACCGTGAGGAGGGTGTTTGAATCATCGCACGAAGATTATCCGGCAATCCCGCTTCGGTAATTTCCTTCCACAAAGCCCTGCTCCTCTCGAAGAACAATTCCCTGTCGGCGTGTCGATGTCCCACAAGGTATTCAATTCCCGTTCTTAGCCGGCCAAAGGCCCTTTCGCTGCCAAAGTATTTGACCGTCCGCTTTTTCTCCTTGTCGGTGAACTTCGCGAGGTCTTCGAGCCACACGTCGCAATCGTGCACCCTGCCAAGAAGCGACTGCAACCTTTTCATAATCTCTATGTTGGCGCTTAGCCGTCTCTCGAAAGGCAGATTGCAAATTTCCAGTGTATAACGCAGCCGTTTGGCGGCGATTCTCATCTGGTGATGTCCCGACTTGTCGTCAGCGTTCTCAAGGCAGTTCTGGCAGGACAGCAATCCTTCGAGCCGTTCTTCGATATGCCGTCTCAATTCTTCAAAAACATACGGGCTGCGAATATCGATATTTTGCCGGGACAGCCGTCTTTCGGTGCGCTTCACTTCGGCACGCATATCCAATATGGTCCCGTCTTTTTTTATGCGGTCGAGCACCTTAACGATTTTTGGCTGGATACGATGACGTTTTTGTTTGACCCGCAGCATTACCCTTCGCAACCCGGGCCGCAATCCCTTGCCCGCGGGCGGAATCTTCGATATGAAATCCTTGAGAAACTCAACCTGTACGTCGGCGTCTCTGGCCGCGCCAAGCCGGCTGGTTAATTGCTTAATCTGCTTTTGCCATTTTTTCATCTGCGCATCGGGAAAGCATCCGTTAAACATCCTCAGTGCCGCCCGCAGCCGGCGAGAAGCGACTCTGGCCTGGTGAACATACTCGGTATCCCGCGCAAGTCGGGCGCCTCGCAGATGCCGGCTCAACTCACACACCTGTACCTTGATATACTGGCACGCCAGAAACTGATAACTCATATCAACCGTTGTTATTTCACTTGAACCAGCCACAAAATTGACTCCAACTCAAGGGCAGCAGCCCGTCCGAATTGCAAAATTAATATCTCGCTTGTTAATTGCGGGGAAATTACCTTAAGTGCCCTGTGCAACGGGCCTTTGCCGACACACGACGGTCCCGAAAGTATTACCAGTCGCCCCATAAGATGTCTCCGCTTATCTTGTATGCCCTACGCTGCGTTAGCATACATTCTTGAGCGACTGGAATCAAGATTTATGCCGCGAACTTTCCCTGCTGCCGCTGCTCTCACCTCAACCTCGTATCCGAATACATCCTCGAACAAATCCGCCTTCCGCACGGCCTTGTGAAAATCTATCCCCTCGTCTCCGACAATATAAATAATTACCCGCCCACCTCGCACGCCAAATCCGTAACCAGCTCTTTATGCCCCGCGTCCAAACCATCTACAAACCGAAGAATTGCCGCCAATACTTTTACACATTGCTTCTCATCGTCTTTCAATCCGCGATAATACTTGTGTGAATCACTGGGCAATGCCCCCCGATGGTACCTCGCGACAAGCCCAATCATTTTGCGAACGCGCTTTCTGAACGGCAAATTCGCCTCATTGACTATGATATCCCGCGACGCTTTATTGTGATATTCGCCGCTGACACTCTTGCCCACATCATGCAATAAAGAAGCTACTTTCAGCCAGATTCGCTCGCTGTTGCCCATCCGGTGCAATGGCTGGAGTTTATCAAATAATTTAAGCGATAACTTCGCCACCTGCCTGGCATGTCGATGCTCAAAATCATCCCCACCGCACAACCTAATCGCATCTTCAAGTATCGCCGCTGTTTTCAATTCCTTGCCCTCATTGTTTTTAATATCGCCTGTGCCTTTATCGGCTTTGCCCAGCTTAACATTAACTTAACAGTAAGACAGGCAGTAACTTAACTATATATCGGATTATATTGTCGCATTTGATGATTAGAGAACTGTTATTTAATTGTTAAAATAATGTTAGACGGATTGCGTGTTAAACGTGGAACTCGGGAAACTGATGTCGATTAGACGCCGCTATTTTATCTTCAGCTTGGAAATATCATAGCGTGGTTCCGGGAATTTCATCTTTAACTTCTCAAATTCATGAACCAGTATTTCCGAAATTGCCAGGTTTCTGAACCACTTGTGATTGGCAGGTACAACGTACCACGGCGCGTAATCGGTGCTGCATCTGGTCAGCACATCCTCGTACGCCTCAGTATATTCGTCCCAGTATTTTCTCTCTTCGAAATCCGCCGGCTCCGCCTTCCAGTGCTTTGTCGGGTCATCAAGGCGTTCCTTGAAACGCTTCTTCTGCTCGCTCTTACTGATGTGCAGGAAAAACTTGATAACGTGAATGTCACTTTCAGCTAACAGCTTTTCGAAATTATTTATCTGCTCGAATCGCTTCGACCATATTGATTTAGGCACAAGGTTATGCACACGGACAATCAGCACATCCTCATAGTGCGAACGGTTGAATATCCGCACCTCGCCCTTGCGAGGCACAAACCTGTGAACGCGCCACAGAAAATCGTGCGCCAACTCCTCGTCCGTCGGTCCCTTGAACGACGTAACCTTACAGCTTTGTGGGTTCATCGGCCCCATTACCGTCCGGATTGTCCCGTCTTTGCCGCCGGCGTCCATCGCCTGAAGCACTATCAGCATCGCACGCTTATTCTCCGCAAATAGCAGGTATTGTAGTTTCGCTATCTTGTCGCCAAGCTTATCCATTACCGGCATCGCCAGTTCCTTGCTCTCGTATTTGCCCGTGCAATCCGGGTCCCAGTCGGACAGTTTTGCTTTATGTCCGGGTTTGACCATTAGTTTTTCTATCAGGTTCATAAATTAATCCTCTCATTGCTAAAGACATTATCGGCATAAAAATGGTTGCGATTACAGTCAAATACACAAGTAATAGTATGTTCTGTCTTCTAAATGGCCTTGGAATACTGAACAATTAATCCGAAAAACAACAGAATCTAACATTACACTAACGCCTCATTTCTACACTCAATAATCGACAAGTAACAATAACTTAATTGCCTGGTGTGATTATGCGGTTAATTTACGCAAGGAGGTTCAAAAATGGGATTTAGAGCCATATCACAAAAACGACGTGCAGATTTTAGCCTTTCGGCTTCGGAGGAGAGAATCGTGCTGACAGGTTTCTTCAATGAACGAGATCTTGAAATCTTTTTTGAGCTTATACAACACCGGCGACAACTGCCTGTCTTTCACGGAGATTTCTGGCGATGCTATGACTGCAGCTTTGAGTCCAAAGATTTTAAAGAAATGGCGGTTCATATCATGAGATCTCATGAACGAAGACCAATAAACGTGGAAGACGAAATAGAGCAGGAACTCGCAGCAGTATAGTGGATGTAATAATTATTTGTAATCTTCTGTGCGATGGCGGGCGATTTGCCCCTCGACCATATAGATGACGTCCTCGGCGATATTGGTAGCGTGGTCGGCTATCCGCTCCAGGTGTCTTGACACAGACAACAGGTGAATCAGCGACTCCAGTTGTTCGGGATTAGTTCTGATGGCATCCTGAATTTTGATATACATCTGTCTGTTCATCGCGTCAACGGCATCATCGCTTGCGCAAACCTCGTGAGCCAGGCCGGAGCTGAGGCCTATAAGCGCATCCAAACTGTGCTTGAGCATATCCTGCACTTTATCAACCATTTCAATCAGACCCAGAGAAAAACCAACGGGAGGATGTTTAGACAGAAACGCTGAACGCTCCGCGATATTCACCGCCAAATCGCCGATGCGTTCGAGGTCATTATTGATTTTCAGCACGGCAACGATAAAACGCAAATCAATTGCGACCGGCTGATGCAGGGCGAGAATCTTGAGGCAGTCCTCCTCTATCCCTACCTCCATACTGTCAATCCTGGGGTCGTTTTGAATTATCCTCTGGGCGAGGTCGTAATCGCGGTTCTCAATCGAAAGCGTCGCGTCACGCACGGCCGTCTCAACTCTGGCGCTTAGTGTCAGCAGTTTCTTTTTCAGGTTCTCAATTTCTCTCTGTAAATGAATCGGCATTTTTAAATTCCTTTTTCTTTTATGGTCGAGATTGCTTCGCTTGCAATGACACCAAAATATTATCCGAATCTGCCTGTTATGTAATCTTCCGTATTCTTGTTGGATGGGTTCTCGAAAATCTTTGAGGTAACATCATATTCTATAAGCTCGCCGAGGCAGAAGAACGCGGTCATCTCACTGACGCGTGCCGCCTGCTGCATATTGTGAGTAACAATAACAATTGTGTAATTATCTTTTAGCTGATTGATAAGGTCTTCGATTTTACCCGTGGCGAGCGGGTCAAGAGCGGAACACGGCTCATCCATAAGCAACACCCGCGGCTTAGTCGCAAGCGCTCGTGCGATGCACAGCCGTTGCTGCTGGCCACCGGAAAGAGCCAAAGCGGATTTCCTCAAATTGTCTTTTACTTCTTCCCACAGGGCAGATGCCTTCAAGCTTTGTTCGATAATTTCATCCAGGGCTGTTCTTTTTGTGATGCCCTGCAGATGTGGGCCGTATGCTACGTTGTCGAATATGCTTTTGGGAAATGGATTTGGTTTTTGGAAGACCATCCCGACCTGCTGACGAAGATTTACGAGATTGACCCGCTTGTCGTAGATGTCCTGACCGTCCACGACCAGCTTACCTTCCGTCCGAATACCCGGTATGAGGTCGTTCATACGGTTTATGCTGCGAAGAAACGTGCTTTTGCCGCAGCCGCTGGGGCCGATTATCGCGGTAACGCTACACGGATTTATATTCATCGTAATGTTCTTCACGCCCATCGTTGTGCCATAGTAAAAACTGAAGTCCTTTGAGCTTATTATTGGACAGGCACATTGTGCGGTTTGGCCGTTTTGGGCTGTCTTGTCGCGCATATTCTCTTTCATAATAGGTTCAGACCTCTTTTTCCCCACTGATTGTAACAGTCGCATCGTTGCCATTGTTTAATGACCCGATAGTTTCCTAAATACCCTTGAACGAAGAACAATTGCCACAGTATTAAGGCAAAGGATCAGCAGCACCAGCGTTACGACCATCCCGAACTGGTTATGCGGCACCATAGCGGCCAGTTTGTCGCCGACGGCCATATCATAACTGCCGTAGGAAAGCGTGCGTGTCGGGTCAAATATGGATTTGGGTATCGGCCCAAGCGCAACCGCCCCTGTAAACAGTACGGGAGCTGTCTCGCCTGCAACCCTGCTCAAGCTCAGTATTACGCCTGTTAGAATCCCCGGCAGCGCCGCCGGCAGAGTCACTTTGACAAATGTGCAAAATCTGCTTGCCCCCAATGCCAGTGACGCCTCTTTGTAGGTCTGGGGCACGGCTCGAATCGCCTCTTCGCTTGCTCGTATCATAACAGGCAATGTCAATACGGCCAGCGTCATCGAAGCGGCCAGAATACATCCCTTTGAAGGAGCTCCAAACATTGGCAGAAAAAACAATACGAAAAACGCGAGTCCAAAAAGCCCGAAAACAATACTGGGGACGCCCGCGAGGGTATTGATGCTCATCCTGATAATTCTCATGGCAAGATTATCGGATGCGCATTCCACCAGATAGGCGGCGGAAATAACGCCGAAAGGCACGACAAAAAGCATAGCGAGTATTGTTAATAAAAGTGTTCCGAGGATTTCAGGGCCTACGCCGCCGAAGTAATGCCCGGGAGTGCTGTCATCTGTGAAATACTGCCAGTAAAAAGTCGGTTTTGGCCTGAGCATTTCGGGCAGATTCTGCTGAATGTAAGCGAAAAGGCCCTCAATCTCCGTGCCGGCAAACCTCTGTGAACGAGGCGTTAGACGCCTGACCATCGGCTGTCCCGGTCCCTGCTTAATCCATTCCTCATACCATAACAACCGGCCAAGCAGCTTTTGTGCCAGGTCCCAGCGGGTGGCCCCGAAACGATTCATCATCAAAGCATGCGTTGCCGTTCCAGGCGCGGGACCCAATAGTTCGGTTAAAATATCCTCCACCTGACGAATTTCCTGATAATACCTTTGCCGTTCGGCAAGATTAATTCCGTGTATGTCTTTGCTATATTGTTCGGCAAGCCCAATGAGACCCGCCGCAGAAGTATTCTTAAGCCGTGGGTCATCTTTGAAGTTGAGGACGTATGCTAAGGATTCGTTCACTTCAGCCGTGTTTGAGCTTGCGAAAGCCGATTCGAGCCGGTCACGAATCTGTCTTGTTACAGACCTCAGTTCAGCAACATCCTCCGCAGACATATTTGTTTGCTGGAGGTCATTTCCGAACTGACGGTAAATTTGTCTTGCCTTCTCTATGAGGTTCTCGGAATCGATACCGCCTTTGAATCTTTCGATTGTGCTGTAAATTTTCGCCCGAGCGACTCCCGCCTGTCTGCTCTCCGCCGCAATCTTGTCTTCATCGCCCCGGCCAAATAGCACTAATTGCATCTTTCTGAACTCGATTGTCCCCTTGAATACAACCGCCGAACCTCCACGCCAAAGCATAGGCCCCAGTACGCCCACAAGCACTAAGCACAGGCAAACCACCGAAGCTCCCGCAACAACGGTGAAGAACTTGTCTATCGCGATTCGGATACTCGGTCTCATCAGTGTTTCCCGCCTGCTCGTTTGGCTCGTATCAGAAAATATTCACTGACCATATTCAGGCACAAAGTTATAACCAGCAGCAGCAATCCCGCTGCGAAAAGCGCCCTGTAATGAGGGGAACTCTTTTCTGTCTCGCCCATATCGCCAGCGATTGTCGCTGTCAACGTCCGAACCGATTGTGACAAGTCCCACCACGGATGCGGTATCTGCGCTGCGTTTCCCGACGCCATCCATACGACCATCGTCTCGCCGATTGCCCTCATCATTCCAAGCACTATACCGGCGATTATCCCGCTGTGTGCGGCTGGTATGACAACTTTGAAAATGGTCTCCATCCGCGTCGCACCACATCCGTATGACGCCTCTCTCAATTCCCTTCCTACCGCTGAGATTGAATCTTCCGAAACACTTATTATCGTGGGTAAAGCCATCACGCCTAAAATAAGCGACGCATTAAGGGCGTTGGTACCCGTGGAAAAGCCGAACTTCTGCTGCATCCACGGAGCCAGAACCATCACCGCGAAAAAGCCGTAAGCAACCGATGGTATCGCCGCGAGAATCTCAATAATCGGCTTTATGATGTTCCTGATTTTCATCGAGACGATGTCGCTCAGGAAAACCGCGGCCAAAATCCCTACCGGCACAGCAAATATAATCGAGACAATTGTTACATAGCCCGACCCAACCAGTAACGCCAGTGTCCCGAATTTTGGTGTGACCGCTTCAGGATACCAGGCAGTGCTTGTGAGAAACTCTTTTATGCTGAAATTGGCAAGAAACGGCAGCGCCTCCCTGATTACGAACAGGAAAATCAGGAACACCGCCAGAACAGACGTGCATGTAACAAGAAAAAGGGCCGCCCGGCCGAGGTGAAGCGTAAGAAAACCCCTGATATCCTCGGTCGGTGTAAGCACCAGCGGCCGATGTGAATCGGCCGCCGGCGCTAACGTGTCCAGTAAAGTTCCCTGCTTTGCTTTAATCGCTAAACTCTCCAACAACAGGTAATTAGTAATTCGTCACAGGAACAAACCCCTTCGCTAAAATAATTTCCTGGCCTTTTTCGGTCAGATAGAACGTGCAGAACTTAAAGACCGTTGACCCAAGTTTAGGATAGCCATTCGTGAACATGAACAAAGGTCTCGCGACAGGGTAAGTGCCGTTTGAAATCGTCTGCTTTGTCGGCGCAATTCCGTCTATTTTCAACGCCTTGACGTCGGCATCAACGAAACCAATACCGACATAGCTGATTGCCCCGGCGGTGGTTTTCACTCTCGCCTGTGCCTGCGGATTCGAGTTGACGTATTCGACGTTACTGGCCAGCTTTTCCTTTTCCATAATCTTATCGTTGAACGTCTCGTATGTTCCCGACGACGTGTCTCTGCTGACAATCACTATTTCCGCATCAGGGCCGCCTATTTCTTTCCAGTTCTTGGTTTTGCCTGCGTAAATATCACGCACCTGGGCTGTAGTTAATGCGGTAACGGTGTTCGACGGATGCACGATGATACATACGCCGTCCATAGCAATCGCGTGTGCGACGGGCAATACGTTGTGGTCAACAGCCGCTTTAAACTCTTTATCCTTCATGAACCGGCTCATAGTCGCTATGTCGCATCGGCTGTCAATCAAGGCGGCAGCCCCGTCGCCGCTGCCGGTCTTTTTTACGGTAATCTCAAGGCCCGGGTTGGTCCTCATAAAATATTCCGCGAAAGCATCTGCAATCGGGCCTACGGTTGTCGAGCCGTCGATTTGCAATGTCTCCGCCCGCACCAAGCCTGTGGCTGCGAGTGCCAGCAAAGCCAAACTACACACCAATCTCTTCATTTCGTTGTCTCCTTTTCACTCAATCTAAGCGAACATTGTTAAAACCGTGTTAGTAATCAGTTAATCTTTCGTTAGAGCAAATCATCTTTAAAACTTGAACACCAGATCCGCCTGCAGTCGGCGATATTTATCGTTCGTGGTTATATTTTCATCGATGAAGTAGGTCAGGGCGGTCTGAAAATTCTTCGCTAACTGATAGGTGAAGTTAAACCAGTGCCCCCTGGCATTTGTCCCGCCGCCATCAAAATCGGAATCGTTGAATTGGCCTACCACGGCATCGGACTGAACTTCGCGATAGTTATAGCCGAGTTGCCATGAGCCGGGGTCTTTGGCTTTGTTGAACGTCGCGCCGATAAGCCAGGCATTGTTATATGAACTGGGCGCATCCGTGTTATGAGCAACATCGCCATACACTGCGACCGGATAATCCGCAATTTTAGTGCCGTATTCCACGAATCCCTCGACGATGTCGAAGCCGTATTTGTAATTTCCGGCGGCCGCCGTGTTGCCAAGGAAGTTGGAACTGCCTTTCCAGAGTTTGGTGAGGTCGTTCTGGTCTTTTAAGTTTCCGTATGAGTAAAAGCTCATGCCGCCCAGGACGTAACTTTTGTCCTCGAAGGTGTTTTTAAGATAACCTTGTATCTCCCAAAGCGATGCGGCAGCCGAAGGTGTTGTGTCGGGATTATCGGGATTTCCAACCCAGAATCCGCCTCCGTTGATATATGCCTTTAACGAATCGTTAATCGGCATTTCGTATTTGGCAGCCAGTCCTTCCGGATTCAAATCGTCGTCCCAGATTAACTGGTTGTCGCCGACACGGTAGAATGTCCTGGGCATTTTGCCGCCTATGAAGTCGAAGCTCGCTATGTCTTTTGGATGCCAGTCAAAGTATGCCTGGTCGAGCCAAATCGGTTTTTTGCTGAAAGCATCCCCCTCGGTCTGGTTTGTAGAAGTAGGGTCGCCGTTTGACCCGCTGCCAAGCCGGAAACCGACGTCAACTTCATCATTTATTTTGTCGTAAATTCCAATCCTAGCGCGAAGTCGGTTTCGTTCTATGCTGTCGCTTTCGCCCTTGCTCGACCATTTACCTTTGCTCTGTGAATCAATCCCTTCGTAGCGGTATCGCAAATCGCCGCTGATTTTCATGTTCTCTACCCATTTGATACTGTCCGGCAATGCTGTCTGCTTTTGCTCTACGGCCTTGTTGACCTCCTCGGCGACAACCTTCTTCTGCTGCGCTTCCATCTGGTCTAACCTGGCCTGCATATCAGCTATCTGCTTTTTCATATCGCTGATTTCGTCGGCCCTGGCGCTGCAGGCGAAGACCAGGCCCAGCAGCAGACACCCACAAATCATCCTTAATTTATTCATTACTCGTACCTCCACAAAACACTTTTCTATTACTTGAACGCTGACCCGAGACCACCCCGGATAGCATCGTACCCGTTTAGGATATTATTTGAGCTCCGCTAAAGGCCTGTTAAATTGATGTTAGAATTGCGTTAATTAAGGGAGATTGTTGGAGTAAGTCGAGAAAATGTTTATCTGATAGGCAGGTGAATAGTGAAGGTGCTGCCCTGGCCGGGAGAGCTTTCGACCGTTACCGAGCCGCCATGCAAATTGGTGATGTGCTTGACTATCGCAAGACCAAGACCCGTTCCGCCGAGTTTCCTCGTGCGGGCCTTGTCAACAACATAAAACCGCTCGAATATTCGTGAAAGATGGCTCTTTTCTATGCCGCAGCCGGAATCCTTCACCGCGATAATCACTTCCTTCTCGGCCTGCGGTGAGCTTGTCGAATCCGCTGCGCGTGCGCTTATCTGAATCGTGCTTTCAGCGGAACTGTATTTAATGGCGTTATCAACGAGATTCAAAACCGCCTGCTCAAGCAAAGTCGGATTTATCAATGCCTCCAAATCGTCGTCACAATTGATATCGACTTTGATTTTCTTGTCGCCCGCCTTCGGACCGGAAAGCTCAACTGCCGATTCCAGCACGGGTCTGATTTTCAAATGCTCCCTCGCAATCATTCTCGTCTGGCCGTCTTCTTCCAGACGGGACAAGCTAAGTAAATCCTCGATAATCGCCATCAGCCGGTCGGTATGACCAGCTATAATGTTGAGAAATCGCTGCGCCTGTTCGGGTTCGTTAATTGCCCCGTCCAAGAGTGTCTCAACAAAACCTTTGATGGAAGTAATCGGCGTCCTCAACTCGTGAGAAACGTTGGCCACAAAGTCGCGCCTGATATTTTCCAGCCGCTGCATCCTCGTCATGTCGCTCAATACGATAACAGCCCCGCTTTTATTGCCCTGATGGTCGGTGAGGTATGTGCCCCTCGCCCGCAGCGAAACGGGCTGCTCTGCCGACAGAGTAATATCCTCTTCAGTTGGCGCAGAGGACATCAGGGTATATCGCATAAATCGCTGGATATCCACGTTCCTGATTGCCTCTTCAATACTGTGCCCTGTAGCCGAGACGCTGTCTATCTCAAGAAGCTGCGTCGCCTTTTTATTGATGTTCACGACTCGTCCGTCCGAGTCCACAGCTATTACGCCTTCAGCCATACTGCTTAAAATCGCTTCAAGCTGGTTCTTCTGGTTTGTTATGGTTTCGATTGTCCGCTTTAGACGGTCAGCGGTTTCGTTAAGCGCCCCTGCAAGCTCGGCGAGTTCCTCAGAGTCCGGAACGGGAACCCTGTGGTCTAACTGTCCCGCGGCAAACCGCTTCGCGGCGTCTTTCATTTGTTCGATTGGCCGGGTTATTTTACGAGATACAACTAAAGTTACGCCGGCTGCACAAACCGCCGCCCCCACCATTCCCCAGATGATTTTTGTGTAAATATCATTTAGCGCCTTGTCAACAGCGATAACCGAAAGCGACCCGCGAACAACCGCCAGCGGTGAGCTTGTCGAATCCGTTATTGTTTGCTCCTGCTCTTTGAGAGACACAGCGATATACATCATATTTTTGCCAAGGGTGTCGCTGAATCGCACGCTTCTGCCGGTCCGCCCGTTCATCGCCTGCCTGAACTCAGGCCGGTCCGCGTGATTTTCCATATTGGCCGGCTGCTGGTCCGAATCGCCGACAACCCGGCCGTCAGGGAGTATCATCGTCAGACGAATCCCGGCGGTTTGACCAAGCAATTTGCATAACTGGTCAACCTCGTCGAAATTTTTCTGGTTCACAGCAGGCAAAATCTGCCGGCCCGCAAGCTGAATCCTCGATTCGAGATTTTGTGCAATCTCATCATAATAAAACCAGCGGAACGAATAAGACGCATACCAGCTTAAAAGAACAAGCGCAAGGATAGTAATTATCAGGTAGGGAAGATAAAGCTGCCAAAGCAGACGCCTTTTCGCCATCCATTAGTCCTTGAAACGATAGCCCACGCCTCTTACGGTCTCAATATATTTTCCGAACTGGCCGAGCTTGCGCCTTAAAGAAACAATCTGAACATCCACAGCCCGGTCGGTCACAACATAATTACTCCCGCGAATCGCGTCAACTATATTGTATCTGCTCAGCACTAATCCCGGCCTCTTCGCCAGCGTATAAAGAATCATAAACTCCGTAAAGGTCAGTTCAATCGGCTTGTTTTTGAGTTTCACCTCGTATCGGGCCGGGTCTATGGTCAAATCGTGAATCTTGACAGGCGTATTTTCCTGCTTTGCCGCTGTTGCCCTGTATAGAATCCGCCGAACCCTGGCGATAAGGACCTTGGGGCTAAACGGCTTTGTAACATAATCATCCGCGCCTACCTCCAGGCCTGAAACAACATCTGACTCCTCACCTTTGGCGGTAAGCATTATTATAGGGATAGAACTGGTTTTTGAATCGGCCTTAAGCTGCCTGCAAACCTCGATGCCGTCTATCCCCGGTAGCATACGGTCAAGCAGTATCGCGCTTGGCGGGTTGGCCTTCGCTTTTTTCAGTGCTTCTTCGCCGGTAATGGCTGTTTCAACCTTGAATCCTTCTTTGTTGAAGTTATACCGCACCAGTTCCAGCACATCTTCTTCGTCATCTACAGCAAGTATGCTTCCTCTGACCACTTGTAGTCCTTTCCCTATGTTTTTTGGATAGTATCCGCTGCTTATGTTAGCAAATGATTAGTTTAATGTAAAAACTTTGTTAAACTAAAATGCCGGAAAGATATGAAATTAGGTTGTTTTACTGAAAAAGATAAAAGCGGCACGTATCACCAATAAGGTTTGACTGTAATCACTACTATTGTTCTTCGTTAGCAGCTATAGCATCGATTGAAGGATTTAGTCAAGCATTCTCAACGGTGTCAAAAAAGTGTCAGTCGCCAGTGGTTTGCCACTGTAAGTTCACTTGTAAACGATTAGTTAATCACTTGCAATCCTCATTTTGACACTAAAAAGCAGCCATAAGCTCTTACGCAGGAAGGGGTTACGAGCAGGCGACGGGCTTATGAATCCCATGCTCTAACCAACTGAGCTACACCGCCTCAAAATCTGTAACCGCCTATGTAATAACAGTTTCCGGCTTTGTCTGTCAACTGTTTCATTCTCAAAAAGTTTCAAAAATGGCAAAATGTGTCAGTTTTGTGATTGTGCAACCCATGTTACCGTAAATACGCGTCTGCTCCGCCGCTTTTGACAACTTTGTACTCCGGCCCAACGGTAATCAGGATGGCCTCGACGCCGTCCAGCGACTCAACAAGCGCAAGGCCCTTTTCAGCCCCCATTACATTTACAGCCGTTGAAAGTGCATCCGTATCCACAGCATTTGCGGCAAGGATGGTGTCGCTGCTTAACTTGTTTGCCCCTGTCGCAGTGTTCGTATCAATGATGTGACTATATTTCTTTCCGCCTATGGTTACAAATCGCCTGTAGTCGCCGCTTGTTGAAACCGCCATATCATTCACTTTCAAGACCATCAACACCTGTTCTGCGCCAATGGCGCCATTCGAGTCCGACGGGTTTGCCGCAACTGGGTTTTGCAGACCAACCCGCCAGGTGTCTTTGTCTGCCGGTTTGCCGAAGCAGCGTATATCGCCGCTCGCACAGACCATACCGCCAATGGCCCCCTCCCGCCGCATCACCTCAACGGCCTTATCGACCGCGTAACCTTTTGCTATACCGCCCAAATCCAGACGCATCCCTTTAACTGCAAACCGCACTGTTCGCTCATTCGCATCCAGTATCAGTTTTTCAAATCCGACGCGAGCTTTGGCGGTGGCAAGGGTATTTTCGTCAGGCACGGTATTCGCCTCGCCCGCTTTATGCCATAGGTCCACCAAAGGCCCGACGGTAACATCAAACGCACCATTGGAAAGCCGGCTGAACCTGACGCTTTTTTGAAGTATTTCAAAAAGTTCGGGGCTGACCTTGACGGGGTTTGTAAATGCCTCGCGGTTGACCCTGCTTAGCTCGGAGTCATTCTTGTAATCACTCATCATCGCATCGATTCGTTTGAGTTGTTCAAATCCCGCCTCGATGCAGCGTTTGCCCTGCCATTGGTGTTCTGTCACCGCCACTACTCGCACCAATGTCCCCATCACCTCGCGGTAGCCGCCGTCGATTTCAACCGGCTGGCGCATTTTTTCCGCCACATAAAAATAAACGCCGGCTAAAAGGGCCACGGCGACAACAATTTTTATCGCAACTTGTCTGCTGCTGTTCTCCAACTCTATCTCCAGAAAAACAAAATTCGGGTAACTAAAAGGTTTATTGGGAGTCCGTCTTTTTATAGAAATCGGCTTCGTGTTCCGACAGTTTGTTTTCACGAATCATGTTTTTAATTTTCTGTGTATCGACGTTTCTGGGTTGTCCCGCCGAAGGCGATGCCGCAACGGCGGTCGAGGGAACCGGCAATTCCCTGATGAAGCTTTCGACAGACACAGAAGTAATACCAATAGCAATTACAAGCACCGCCGGGAGAAAATAGCGAGAGGCAAAACCGGCAGATGATTCAGCTACAACGGATTTTTTCTCATATCGGCATTTGTCGCAATAGATACAATCGAGCTTGTCATTGAAGCTCAACCCGTATTCACAGTTGGCGTATCGCTTCGCAGGCAAAAACCGACTGAATATTGCGATTTTATTAAACAGCGACAAAAATGCCCCGGCAGGACACAGATACCGGCACCAGAAACGCGAATAGAAAAAAGAGCCGATAACCGCCACGGCTGCGATGAGCAGCAGGGGCCCGTTAAAATGCCTGAAACTGAAGACCCTAATCAACGGGTCGATGGCAAGAGTATTATGATTTCGAGACAGGAAAAACGCAGCCACGAGAACAAAAAGAACGACGAATTTGACGAATCTTCCTTTTTGCATCTGCTCCCTTGACAGAATCGGCCTGAACCGGGCCGGCAGAACATAACCGATAAATTCCTGCAAGGCGCCGAAGGGGCACAGATACCCGCAATAGATGTTGCCAAAAACAATAGCCAGCAACGGCGCTGCGATTGCAAGAATAAATGCTCCCGTCGATACTGAAAGAGGGATAGCCAATGACAACAAAGAAGCAATCTGTTCGGTAGAAAACTGGGCGTTGAGAAAAATACCGCCGAGGAGAACGTTAAAACCGAGGACAAACAATCGTGTCCGCAAGCCGCCCCGATATATGACAAGCAGAGTGATGAGAAAAGCAAAGACAAGATATATGCCTTGTGAATCGAGCAGCCCGTGAGCGGTCGTAGTCGTTTTTTGCTGAGCGTTTTGGCCGAGGATTTGAGTAGCGAAGGCGCTGCCTGACTGGGCGAGAGATTCGAGGACTGCTTTTGAACTGACGGTCGCGCCTGTGACAGTATCGACATTTGCGAATGGCTGAGGACTGAAAAGGGTGTGGTCTTTTAGCGAAGGCAGCCAGTTAGTGAGCATATCGAGATAAGAGGGAGTTTCATTCGAACTAATTATGTGAAAATCAAGGAGATTGCCTGCGGCATCGGTGCGAATGGCGATATTTATTTTGCCGCCGAATCCCTGGACATTCGGGGCAAGGTCAGCGGAACTAAAAATGAAACCCGCGAGTTTGTCGTTGGCGTCGTAGGTTTTAAAATAGGTCGCTGTCCTGACTGTATTGGGCAGGGCGATAGTTGCGGCTTCAAGTCGGAGCGAGCCGACCAAGACCTGAGCTTCGCGTAGCGGAAGCGCAGGAGTAAATCTGGCGCCTGCAGTAACGAGCAGATTTGAGCAAAGGATTAGCGATACAGCAATGCCAAACAGTGCATAACCTGCTGAACGAAAAATTGGTGATACGAAGAATTTCCCCGGACGGTCTATCCTCAACAAAGTTGCGGGCAGGTTGGCAAGGGTGAGTAATATGAACATCAGTATTGTAATCTTTGCGCCAAGTATGGGAATAAGAACAAGGGCGGCTAACAGCCCCCCTGCCGCCGCACCAATATGGTCGGCATATTCGAGCCGTACAGATGCCTGTGTGGTATTCAAACCGTTCACGGCCAAAAGATTGCCAATTATCGGGAAGTAAGAACCGGCGCACAAGCCGCAGACAATAAATGCGACTGCGAAACTGATATGAGACCAGCCCGAAGCAGGCCAAAAGGCAACGGCTGCCAGAACAGCACAATGGACCAACAGGACCGTCATAAGAAGCGACTCAGAATTCCGCAAATATTTCCTTTGTAGAAGGCGATTGGCGATTGTTGCGCCTGCGGCGAGGCCAGCCATATACATCGAAGATATTGCGCCTATATGAAGATAGAGGGAACCGAAACGGGTCTGGTAGAGATACATCAAAACGATTACGACACCGATACCGACAGCACCCGTGGAGAAAATCAGAAATGTGAAGTCAAAGGTTGCCGGCCTGGCGGCAGCGGGTAAAGTCAGAATAAATATCAATCGCAAAATAACGTAAATGATAACTGGAACTAAAAATACCGGAAGGCCGGCAAGCAAAAGATGCTTGAAAAACAAAGTTACAGGCGCATCGGATTCTTTGGCCGCGAGCAATAGGGCGTAGAGATTGGCCAGCGGTCTCGAATCGCGATTGAGAAGATGCTCGGCGGGCAGGTCAACGGCGTTATATGCGTCGAATGCCTTGGCGGCTCGGTCGGGCAGGTAGATACTCAAAAGACCATTAGGCGGATATGAATTAGCAGCGTTTGGAATGGAGGCGAAACGTTCCCGCAGTATGCCGGGGTCGCCTGTAAGGTTGTTAGAGTCGGAGACGATAAACCAGGAGTTGTCGCCGGGCACAAGGGCAATATGAGAGAAAATCTGTTCGAGCGTAAGCTTTGTAGAAGCGCCGATAGTGGCAAGCTCAGTACCCATAATGTTTTCGCCGGCTGGAATACGAACAGCAAGTACGCCTGAAGAGCCGAGAGCGGTTTTCAACTGCTCATAAAACTCGATTGTAAAGTAACGATTCAGGATTGAACTTGTTGCGTCGGGAAGATTGATGATTACAAGGTCGAATCGTTCTTTTTGCCGGCTCAACAAAGCACGCGGGTCATCCGTAAAACTCTCAAATCGCTTATCAGAGATGCTCATTTGTCGCGGCACAAATTCCAGGACACGACGGATATACTCGCTGTCAGGATTAGCCCAGACAACACTGTCAATTTGCGGAAGCTGCAGAAACTCACGACAAAGGGCGAGTCCCGAACCAATTACGAGAACACGAGATGCCTTCAGATTCTGCGATAGCGTAAGAGCAACAATTCTTCCGGCGGAAGTCGGGTCGGGGACGGCCTCGACAACACTGCCTTCACGGACGGCGACCCACTGGTTCTGGTAAAGGCCATAGAGGTATTCGGCCTGTGCGGTCTGAAAGGAGCCGGTAAGAGAATCCGCCGGGAGAAGGCGGGACCACTTTACGGTGCGCAAATAATGGGCAAGCGGTTTATCGACGCCGAACGCCGCTGCAAAACCAAGAATAAGAACCAGCAGAAAAACCGGCGGAAGAGTTTTCTTGCGCGAATGATGCGACACCACAAAAAAAGACGGCAGGACAGCAAGTGAAAGAATAAAAGCGAGAAGAAGAAAAATTTTAACGGAACTTATACCAAATGTCAGCAGCACCGTTGTGCCAAGACCGCCGATGAAGCTGCCAAGCGATTCGAGCAGGTAAACCCGCGAGACAGCAGGCGTGGTTTCGAGGGCGACCCAGCGACAGGTTAGAGGGAAAAGTAAGCCGGTGATGAAGCTGACGGGGGCATTAACCAATGCGCTCAAAAGCAAGGCGGCAGAGATGGGCAAAAGCGTATAAGGGGCAATGCCCGCAAGCTGACGTATATGAATAATTAACAGCACCTGAAGAACAAAGGCGGGAATATAGCTCAGGTAGAGCAGTTCAATATTTGCAAGCAGGAAGTCGGTGAGACGTTTGCTTGCGTTGACCAGCATTGTGCCGATGGCAATCCATAGAAACCAGCAGGCAAAAAATATACCGATAGTGATATCGTTGCTTTCGAAAGAAGTAATGAACTCTCTGAAGACAAGTGTTTGAGCGGAGATTGAGAACAGGCCATAGGCAAATATCACGAAACCGCGGGTCACGCCGGCTGAAAACGCGGAATTACAAGTGGCACTAATTTCGGCGCGGCAAGGGGACATCATTATTTTTCACCGAAAACTTCGGCCTGGAATACAAGGAAGCTCGCGTCTTTTTTCCAGCCGTCCGGAGACAGACCTGCCTTGATGGATAAGTGCATCAATGTCTCTTCGAGGGTCCACTTCTGTTCCGGAGCAACCTGAGGCAAAAATAAGGCCGAATAACCTGCTTTACTCAGAACAATACCATCCGTGCCGAGCCGGATTTGATTGTATGAGTCGATAGGTTGCGGCACCGTAAGAGCAGATATTTCAATTTTGATACTGCTGAGCTCGCCTTTCGTAACAGGCGTAAATCTCCAGTCATTGACCGCGGCGTTAATTGCGTTGGCGATTACGGATTTATACAGCGGCTGGCGAGGAAATACGTCGCCGATGCAGCCCCTTAAGTCCTTGTTTATTGTCAATGTCACAAACGCAGCTCTGGAAATCTTCATCGCTTCGCTTATCGGAACATTCAATTCTTCAGGGGTAGGGACATTTCCTTTTCGCAGATAAAAATCGATTGTTCTGCGAGCAAGCAGTAAAAGGTTGTTATGGTCTTCCTGCGTCAGTGCAGTATCTGTTTTTGCTGGCTCGACCTTAGCTTGTTTTTGCCAGTCGCCGTGAAAAGCAACAGATAGATAACTGACGGAATTGGTAAAATCGCCTGTTAGCTCGCCGGATCTGGCGTACTTGAGCAATTCCGGCCTGGTTCCGGACGGAAGCATTGAAAGGAGTATCGCAATCGGCACCCGGCCGCAGATAGTCGCGCCTGTTCTATCGCAATATTGGCTAAAGCCGGTGCTGTCCAGTTTTGAAATGTAATCATAAGCGCCCATATCGAGCTTTTTAAGCCCATCGGGGATATTCTGGTCAAATGGGACATAGTCATAATTGGGGCCATAGTGAACGAAATCGGAACTTGCCACAACGAGGGTATTGCTATCAACCAGCGATTTCAGGATTGAGGCCACCTTTTGCACCGTTTGCGGAGAGCACTGGCCTGCGACAATGGGGACAAGTTTGAAATCGCCGAGGCGGTATTGCAGCAGAGGCAGTTGCATTAAGACGCTGTGCTCGGTCCTGTATGCCTGTGGAATGTCCTTAAAGAGCGGGGATTGTAAGAGTTTATTTATAAATTCAGTATCAAGCGGTATTTCACCAAGAGGGGTCTTGTAATGAGTTACATCTCCCGGAACGCTGAGGACATCCAGCATAGGGACCTGATGCGATGGCCCAATGACAATGACTCGCTTGTATTTTGCTTTCGCGGCCTTAACTCCAAAAGCGGCTGTTTGGCCCGAGTAAGCATAGCCGGCGTGAGGACTTATAATGGCAATTGTATCATCGGCAGGTTGCACCTGGGCTTTTTGAAAGAAGCCCTCGATTTGTTTTGCCAGCACATTGGGGTCATTTGGATGCCAGCCCATCTGCCCCATCGGCGAAGTCAGAACGGACCTGGCAATTTGCGGTTGTTTCTGGGCTTCATTTTCGGCAGCTTTGGTAGATTGCGTGATTTCCAGAACATATGGCCCAAAAGGAATTTGTGGCAGATCTGTTAGATATGGTTCAAACAGATAAGCAACGCCAAGGAGTAAAAGACCCAGAACAACACTCCATACGAAATTACGCACCTGGTTTGTATTGCCGCTATCAGACATATTATCCACTCCATTTAGATTGTGAATTAATGTTGGCGATGGTTTTCAACCGACCAGGGTATTTTGACAACGGCTTCGCCCACAGGAATCTCCGTGGCAAAACGGTTTTAGCCAACACCCAGCCGGCAACTAAGACCGTTGACCCTGCCGCTAAAATATTTTGCAGAAAAGTTCGCCGTGTCATTTCCACACCCCGTATATTTTTTTGCCGCAATCCGGACAGCAGCCATCTTTCAGACTGTTTGTCATGACAACATATTCCTGCCGTTCGATTAACATTTTATGGCAGCCGGGGCAATATGTATTCTCGCCCTGGCGGCTGCGGATATTGCCTATGTAAACATAATACAGGCCTTCTTCAAGTGCAATCTGGCGGGCTACGTCAAGTGTGTCCAACGGTGTCGGCGGCAGATGCTGCATCTTGTACTGCGGGAAAAAACGCGAGAAATGCAAAGGTATATCGCTGCCGAGATTTGTACTGACCCACCGAGCCAGGCGTCTGATATCATCTGGCTTGTCATTGAGCGTCGGAATAAGAAGATTTATCACCTCAACGTGCACACCCATAGCAACAGCATCTATAAGGCATTGCTGAACAGGCCCAACAGTTCCCGAACAAAACTTTCGGTAAAAATCATCACTCATACCTTTGAGGTCAACACGGGCAGCATCGGTAACTTCGAGCAGGCGCTTCCATGGTTTGGGATTACAATAAGCGGCCGTAACCAGCACATTACGCACACCGGCCTGCTTGGCCAGCCGGGAGGTATCATAAGCATATTCGTAATAAGCAATCGGGTCGGTATATGTATATGCGATTGATGGCGACTTATATTGCCGGGCGTATGCGACGAGCTGTTCGGGCGGAACAAGCGAGGCGGTCGAATCTTCGGGATTGGCCTGTGAGATTTCCCAGTTTTGACAGTTTAGGCAATGCAGATTGCAGCCAATCGTTGCAAGCGAAAGAATTGGCGTGCCGGGTAGAAAATGGAATAACGGCTTTTTCTCCACCGGGTCTATATTAATAGAACACGGATAGCCATAGACGACGGTGCGCAAGACGCCATCTATGTTGATTCTGACCCGGCAGTCGCCGCTCTGACCGGGTGCAATGATACATTCCCTCGGACACAACTCGCACTGGACCTTTTGACTCATAAAACGCCTTCCCAAATACTACGCAGTAATTATAACAAAGTTGGGCAGGAGATTGGAGGATTTTAGATACTGGATAAACGAAGCACAATGCTTATGTCGGGAGCGCCTTGGTAGGCAGATAAAGCAATAAAATTCGTGAACAATACTTTGGCGCTATTGTATAATTTAGGGCAGGTTTTGATATTATCGTTGAATTGAAAGGCTTGGTTGCGTAGCCAAGCGTGTAATATAAGAAATACTAAATTTAGATGAGAAGAGAACCATGAAACGGTACGGTTATTTGTTGGTGGTAGCGGTCGTGGGAATATCGATAGTGGGTTGCACATCTCCGTCAGGTCGGACGGACTACACGGCTTCCGGAGCTTTGGCCGGCGGAGCAACAGGTGCAATCATCGGCAGCACGGCTCGGCAGCCGGGCGCCCCACTGGTCGGCGCAGCTGTGGGCGCAGTGGTCGGCGGCCTCATAGGGCACGGAATGGACCAGGAACAGGAGGCGCAGTTGAGGGCGCAAGCCCCGCAGACACTGCAACGGGTTGAACAGAGCCAGCCGTTGACGGTGATGGACGTCAAAGCGATGGTGAAGGCCGGAATCAGCGACGATCTCATCATTAGCCAGATTCGCAACTCCCGCACGGTCTATCACCTCAACACAGCGGACATTATTGATCTCAAAAACTCGGGTGTCAGTGAAAAGATTATTGACTTCATGATCAACACGCCGACCCAGGTTCAGTCCGCTCAAGTGGCTGGAGTGGTAGGGACTGCGCCACCGCCACCGTTAGTCGAGCAGGTTGTTGTGGCTCCGGGTCCGGACTACGTCTGGGTGGGAGGCGCGTGGGTCTGGTTCGGGGACCGTTGGGTTTGGCACCACGGCTATTGGCACAGACCGCTGCACCCGTACGGGTACGGGCACCGATAGTGATAACTCGGCTCCGCAGGTTCTGGAAACCACACAACTTCGCTGACAAGGATACGATTCTCGGGGAGTGTCCCGTACTATAAAAAACTCATCCTATGCTAAGTTTTTGGGAAAGCTGACATTAAAGCAGTTTATTTTGCAGAAATCGACCGCTTTTCTGCACTATTCTGTCAGCCAGAAACCAGCAAGGGCAGATAAGCCCGTTAAAAGCTTTACAGCTCTCGTTTATACCAGCGTGTTAACACTATCATCCGACGCAATGTTGCCAGATGTAGTGCCGGCATTGTCTGAAACAGTTTGTGAATTTGAATCTGCATCAGATTGCGCAGCTTGTTTGTGGTGATGATGATGGCGAGACGTCTTTAATGCCTGCATATCTTGCTCCAGCTTTGAAAACGCCTTTTTCGCCGCAGCCATATCACCACTGTCAAGGGCTTTGCCCAGAGCGTCAAAATCGCTCTGAATATTATCTTGCGGATTATTGTTTGAAGACGTGCCCTGTAGCAATGTGGAAAAGGCCTGCTGTGCAGCAGTAAGGTCCCCCGATTGCAAGGCGTTACCAAGGTTTTCAAAATTCGTCTGGAACTGTGTCATATTCGCCTGCCAATTGATTAGAGATGAGTCGCTGGCGCCAATGCCTGAAACCGTTGACATAATTCAACCCCCTATCAAAAAGTCCCTTTTACGTTTCGCATCTTTGGGAAACTTGTGACAAACAGTTTCCTTTGAAATAATCGGCTGTGGTGTGATAAAAGAATGAATAATAATGCAAAAAAGTGGTTTTCTGGGAACTGGATACAGACCCTCCCTGTACTATAAAAAAACTCATCCGATGCTAAGCTTTTGGGAAAGCTGACCTTAAAGTAGCTTATTTTGTTGAAATTGGTCGTCTTCCCTTTGGTTCCGCAATATAATCCTCGCTTTTTGCGGGAGACCTTATGCGATGTTTCTTTTCGGGTTACGGTCCCATCAGTCGAATCATCGGGCCAATGAGAATTCTGTGTTACTCAATGAATGTGGGACGCACCCTTTCACCAACTTTTTTGTAGTGCAATAATGCGCTTTCTTTATCGGGGAAATCACTCACAGTAAACCAAAGCGTAATGGCGCCAATGGTAATGTTGTCGCCATCTACAAGGCGTGTTTCCTCCTTAATTTTGTTTCCATTGATGAACACGCCGTGTTTGCTGCTCATATCTAATGCGTAATACACATCCTTGTCTTTATCATACCTTATCTGCAAATGTTTTCGTGATATTCGGTCATCGAGTATCTGAATCATAAGGGCCTCATCCCGGCCAATCACATTTGTTCTGCGGCCAAGCGGGTAATAATCATCCTTCTGCGAACCATCCAAAACAATTAATGAGGCCATTTTTGAAACTCCTTGAATATTTAACCACAGCAAACATCGCTCTTAATATCCTACCCTGTAACCCGTGCAGTCGTCAACTTTGTTGACAACTGGTTTCAAGCCAATGGTCGGCCATAACATCAAGGTCTTTCAAATTAACGGTACCATCCCGACTTCCCAGTGGTTCGAGGTCGGCTCCTTCACAGTAGTTATTCGAAGCAGAGCAATCTGTTTCCAACCAATGACTCGCAAGGACCGCCAAATCCTCCAGATTTACTGTCCCGTTTTTATTAAGGTCGGCGCCGCCGCATTTTGGGGGAAGAGCGCCGGTCCAGCATATCGACAAAGGCATTGCGAGGTCGCCTGCGCCCAAAATGCATACTGCATTCACATCGCTTACTCCATAGGGCACATAGGGCACTTTCACAAGGCATGGGTCGTAGAAAGGTAAAGGTATAACATTGCTTTGGTAATTAGGGTAATTAGTACTATAAGGATCCTGTGGCAGCAACGAATTAAAATTGAACCCAGTTACCCAGAGTGAGTTTGTGATTGGGTCTTCGGTGATACTCGTAACGTGCTGCATTCCAGACACCGTTATAGTCCGGACAGGCGCGAGGGTTGCGGTGGAAAGCCCATAAATCACCGTTGTGTCGTAATCAGCGTTGTTACTTAACGAAGATGCGAGATAAAGCATGTTCGTAGAACTTGAGACACACATACCCACAGGAGCCGGCAAAAACAGCGGGCTGTTTGGGTCACCTAAATCAAGACGACAAATAGTGGCACCGTTGGGATCAAACTTCCACAGTATATCGCTCCCGTTCATGGCATTGGCATTAGTCACATAGACATTTCCAGCCGCGTCAAGTCCAATATCTCGGAGGTTGTTGCGATAATCAAGCTGGTTATCAGCAGTAGAAATAGGCTTCTCATCAAACAGCTTGACCACGTGGTAAGGAGGAGTCGAGTTGGAGTCCAACTGCAGCTTGGCTGCAGCGGCATAACAAGGGTCGTTTCCTGCAGGAACAACCACTACGGGCACAACGTACACATAGTTGTTTGCGTCGAAGGCAGCGTCCCAAACAGGTCTTCCAAAGGCATTACTGCCTGTTCCCTGAATACCCACATAAACCCTGGCTCGTTGACCATAACGTGGTTCGCTGTTAACGTCGGTATGGCCCGGAGGTACGATTTGTGTACCGGTATCAAGCCGAGATATTCCACTCAGTGAATTAATCTGGTACAAGTCACTGCCCATACCTCGCACCACCGCGATATTACATCTCTCAGACGCGGGAATGAGACATCGAGCATAGTTATAACTGCTGTCGAATACATAAAGCCGGTCTTTCAATCTTGTCTGGGGGGCGGTAGTGCCCATCTTGCCGGATATCAACAAGTCGCTAAAATCTGAAAGATTGAGAAGATCGGCAGAATGAGAGAAATTAAGAAGTCCGTCTTTGCTCCCTAATTCGCTCGTCGCAGGACCGGGGCCGCCTAAAGGTACCCCCCCACAAAAACTCCCAGGTTCGCCGGTATTCAGTATCCAGTCCCAGGATAACATATCATATTTATCCGCATAGCCATCATTGCTGAAAACTCCTTCCGCACATGTTGGTAGGTCAACGCTTCCGGTCCCGGCCACAACTACTAAGAGGTCCAACACATCGACGGAATTAGACCAATTCAAGTCAAGACAGTAGCCGTCCCAACCGCACCAAATTCCAGCATCCCACTTAGTAATAATAACACTGAGATCTTCCGATACTTCCGAACTCATAAGTCGCATTTCTTTATCGTAACTATATGCAAGAAGTCCGCTGCCGGATACAGGTTCGTTCATTTCGAGTTCAACCCACGTTCCTTTTGAAAGGTCAAGTCCGCCTGTCGAATGGAACATGTCGAAATTGCCGAATCGGTTGCTGTCCGCCGAGCCCGGCCGAGGCCACGGCGGATTTAAAACACGACCAACCTCAATATAGTGCTCGGCACGGCATGGGTCATTATGGTCAAGCATCTCAGGCACATCCGACAGGTAAACCACTATCTGGGCACAGGGGTCTGTAGTGCTGAACAGGTAATTGAACTGAATTCGTATTCTATCTTCAACAGCCGGCGCATACGCGCCCTTTGCTCGGGCGAAAGTCATCTGACCATTTACATCTTTCAGGTTATGCATCGCCATAAATCCGTTGGGGTCAGGGGCCTGTCCAGTTACCAGTTCGACGTGTATCATGGTGTTATTGGGGTCCGCAGAATTGTTGTTGCTCACACGGCTTTGGAACTCCGCAGCGCTGTCGAAATTTATCTTATCCAGTGAAAATCCCAGTAACGCCCCTTTCTTGATTGAATTCACGTCACCGTAAAGATTCGTATAATAAAGATGCTCAAAACCAACGTTTAAAACGCTGCCGACGTTGCAAAAATCAAAAACAAGGTTTTTCACGTACAGGACCTCAGGGTTTCCATTGCCGTTGTTAAAACGGTTCACAAGGGTTACTTTTGCGCCGGGTTTCACCTCCAATTGCTCCAGCGTCCAGGAATTTGTATCGAACGCAGGCATATTGTTGCCAAGCTGACAGGCCAATACATTTGGGTCATTAAAATCGCAGGGAGGCGATACAAAATTTCGACCTCGAAGTTCTAGGAAGCCATCGCTCTCTGTAATAGTAACATAGATGCGGTTGTTAGCAATAGTCCCCGTGAATGTGCAGGGGTCAACATCCATATAGCGGTCGCCGTCCGCATAAATATCGAGGTTTGTCGCCGTGGCGGAGCCCTCTACCTGGAATTTGCCGAAATATCCCCCCGCCTGCCGGCTGATATTCACAGTCGCGTGTTTCAATTGTGCATTGTCTTTTACTTTGAGCAGGCCGTCACATTGGATTGTGCCTTTTATATTCGGGTCATTGGGGTCATTAAGGTCAACAATCGCGTTGGAATCAATTATCATTTCCCCGCCAAGACAAATATTCACACCTCCTATCCCCTGAATTCGTGAACTTCCTCCAAAATATATAACGTTGTTGCTGCAGTACATACCAATATCACCGCCGTATGGTGCCGAATTGCCGCTGAACGTGCAATCAGTCAGTATTACGTTGCAGTCGTAAGAACACAACCCGCCGCCTTCGTAGGTTGCCGAGTTGCCGCTGAAGTTACAGCCGGTCAGCATCGGGCTGCTAAAGTCGTTTTCCATCCCCCCGCCGTAGACTGCCGAGTTGCCGCTGAATGTGCAGTTGGTCAGTGTCGGGCTGCTCCAGTCGTTTTCCATCCCACCACTAATGCTTGCCGAGTTACCGATGAATGTGCAGTTGGTTACGGTCGGGTTGCTCCCGAGGTTTTCCATCCCACCACCAATGTTTGCCGAGTTACCGATGAATTTGCAGTTGGTTACGGTCGGGCTACCCTGAATGTTACACATCCCGCCGCCTTCAAAGTTGTACACTTCGCCATTGGCATTGCCGGCGGTAATTGTAAAACCGTCGAGAATGGCAGTGGAATCGGTGTCGGAGCCGGTAACTACATTATAGCTGTTGTCACTGTTATTACCCACAACGTTTATATCACCGCTGAGAATGGTCTGGTATATATTGGGGTTTCGGCTTGACCAGCCACCGCCGCTGGGGAACCCGCCATAGATTGCCACACCGCTTTTAAGCTGGAAAGTGGCAGTTCGACTACCGGTGCCACTGGGATGGGCGGTATTCATATCGGGTTTATAAGTGCCCTGCGCCACCCAAATCTCATCAACGAAGGGGAAGGGGCCCGCATTCAGGGCATCCTGCAGATATTGATATGCATCACCCCAGCTTGTGCCGTCGTGAAAACCGAATATAGCGCTGGCGTCAACGTAGACTCTGCCCGCTGGTCCGGCTGTTGCGAGGTGAAGCGGATAAGTAATGATTATCATCGCAAACAGCCATTTGCCTGCCGAGTGTGTAATAGTTTTCATCTTACTACCCTCCGTTGGGGCGAAACTCGACCGCCAACTTTAATTTAGAAAAACCTTCAAAATCCTCCAGTAAAACGCCGCTTGCCTAAGGCAAAGAGCCCTCTTTTTCGCTGTAAGAAGCAGGTTGTCTCATCAAAAATTACGACAGAAGGAAAAGATACTGTAACATAGCATCTCCGAAAGGTCAACCGTTTTTTCGAGCAAAAATGTGTTTATAATCTGACATAATTTCACGTAACTTACTTATTTAGCGTATCTTAGCAGCAGGAGAAATCAGCCGGCTTGAGTTTATGGTCCCTGGACCTGATATGCCAATTCGAACAAATCCTTGAATGGAACTATGCTGTAATCATCGGTTACATACCAGGCCTTGCGGACTTTTACAAAAGCGACGTGGCCGTCCAGAAAAGCCAGGTTATAACAATCGGGCTTTACGTGCCATTCGCCGTAAGGTTTGCATTGCTGCTCCCATATCGTTTCGACAGGAGGCGGCATCGGCCTCCATTGGGTTAGCCATCCCTGGTCCCCGATAAGCGCCACGTAAGCGTGGCTTGCAGTCACCTGACTGATGCGAAGATCCGTGATACGGTAACTGATAGCCAGGTCGAGAGCACTGGTTGTAGGACTGAAGGCGCCATATTGTTTTGGGCCGATAAGAAAAAAATTCGTCTGGTAACTTGTCCCCATATAATTATATGCCTTTTCTCTTGGTATAAACATAATTCCACCAGTGTCGCCCGGGCAGCAGAAAACTTTGCCTGGTTTATCATCCTCCAGCGTCCCATCCAGACCCATAAATCTGTTAAGCGGACGCGGCGACCAGTTAACGTCTCCTATCCACCCCCCATAATCCCAATTGGCGTTTACTCCCTGATAAAATCGGCCGTCATATTGGTCGATATACATCCCCCACGCGTATGCGAGCTGTTTAAGATTGCCCTGACAGGCAATTCGTTTTCCGGCGGCTCGCGCCAAACGCAGTGCCGGCAGCAATATGGCCAACAGCACCGCGATAATCGCGATAACCACAAGAAGCTCTATCAGAGTAAATCCTCCATTATAATTTCTGTGTTTATATTGCTCGCAGCGATTATGCGATATCCGCCTATTCATTTGGTTCACCCGCTGAAAATCGCTCGAGCTTTTCACCTGTTGTTGTCAGCTCGTATAACCTTGCCTGTACAATGTTGGCCAGCCACATTTCTATGGGCTTATTGTCTGCCTGTATCTTTTGCAGGGTCTTGAAGCTGTTTCTGTAAGCATTCAGGGCCTGCTCTTTATTCCCGTCTTTCAAATAATGCTCGCCTATGACAAAGTCCGCAAACCCGACCTGTTCCTCGCCGATTCGCCGGCGAAATTCGACTTCTTTATCCTTTAACGGCTGTGGACTGACCAAAAACACCGCGGCTACAAACTCCCTCGAACCCTTGGCGAAAATGCGACTTCTTTTTTCTGCCTCCGCTATCCGTCCTTTGCGCAATAGTTCAAGGATGTTGGTAAAATGCAGCGGCGCTACTATGCCGAAAGTTGCACGTTGTTCCTTCTCAAGTTGAATAGCTCTCTCGGTCCATTGTTTTGAAATTGCTTCAGCGTCACGCTGCGCTGCCCTTGCGGTCAGATAAAGTTCTAAGCACACAAATGAAAATGACAAGATGATAACCAATAGCAGGCCGACGACTGCGGCCACGTAACGGTGCCTGGTGATGACCTTTCGTATCAGGTATAGGGTGCTGATTGACCTGACGCTGATTGGACGGCCGGCAAGCCAGTTTTCGATATCGGTTTGAAGACCCGCAACAGATTGGTATCGCCGGGTCCTGTCTTTATCAATAGCAGTGAGAACAATCGCCTCAACATCAGTATCGAATTTTCGGATGATTTTGCTTGGTCTTACCGGTTCCGCCCCCTGGATATTCTTGAGAACTTCTAAAACTGGGCCTGTAACATCGTATGGGTCCTGCCCGGTCAATATATGATATAGCATCATACCAAGGGCATATACATCCGTACGAACATCAATTAGTTCGGGCTTTGCTGCCGCCTGCTCCGGGGACATATTCGAAAGAGACCCCGCCCATTGGCCGGTTATCGTCGGCATCGCGTCCTTACGGTCAAGCTCGCTCATTCCAATCGCCTTTGCCAGTCCGAAATCCAGTATGTGCGGCTCGCCGCGCTCGTCTATCAGGACGTTTGCTGATTTCAAATCACGGTGGATGATTCCCTGCTGATGGGCGTACGTCACCGCTTCGCAGATTTTTTTGAAAAGGATTATGCGTTCGCGGAAAGACAGATTCTGTGCCTCGACATAACGGTACAGTGGCTGCCCCTTGATATACTCCATTACGAAGAAATACTGGCCGTGGATAATGCCGCTGTCGCGAATTTTGACTATGTTGGGATGGTCGAGACCTGCAATCAACTCGGCTTCTCGCTCAAAGTAGTACCGCGCCCTGGTTGAAGCCACTAAGGTCGGCAGCAGAATCTTCATCGCTACGTGTGTTTTTGTCGGCTTATGAATGGCCTTATAGACAATTGCCTGGCCTCCCTGCGGAAGCTCCTGAATTATGTCGTAGTTCTCAAAAGCCGGGCTTGTGTCCTTACCTGAGACCCATGCGCCAACCAAAGAATCCTTGCCCCCTGACATTGACCTTGTAGGAGATTCATCCGCAATTACAGGGTTATTCCCTTGTGTAGAACGCACACTCTGACGGCATATCTCGCATTCTGAGAGATGAGTTTGAATCTCGGACCTCTCAGCCGCCGTGCATTCTCCTGCAACATACCGACACAACTCTTCTGGACTAAAGCACCTCGACAACTTTAATCCTCCTCTAATTCCCATACCAGTCGTTCAGCCATAAACACACAACAGGCCTCGCCTCTGGTATTAACTGGTAGAATGCTTCCTTTTGGTCAACATCGTAAATCACCGATTCCCCAAAAGCAACCTTTTTCGGTGTATTTCTGGGGATTGGAAATGAACATCATATCCCGTACCGTAAAAGATTCATCTGATGCTAAGTTTATTAAACACTTGGCCTTGTAAACCATTGATTTTATTGAAATTGGTCGGCCTCCCTTCGGTTCTGCGCTATGATTCTCCCCAGTTCTCTCTATAATCTCGTCATTGATAAGAAAGGGTGTATTTGGTAATATGATTGTTTATATTTGGCTTTTTTGTCTTTTGGGAGTAAGTTACAGGTGGGTGAAAAAAGCACGACAGAACAAGGTTATGATATATCGGGCGACGTTCAACGTGCCGCGGTAATCTTTCTTGAGCACGGCGATTTTATCCTTGCTGTTATTCGCCACAAAATTAAGGATGAAAGCCGGGCCGAGGATTTGTTCCATGATTTCTTCCTTTCGCTTGCATCGAGACCTGTCCCGGCAGAAGTGCAAGACATCAAAGGTTATATCTACAGGGCGATAATCAATGATATAACAGACCACATCCGACACCTCGGAAGATACCAGGCAATGACAAAAAGATGTGCTGATTATAGCAAATTAATCGTCAACAATCGGCCGCCCGAAAACGCCTTAATGGAGAAAGAGCAGGCAGATAGAATGGTAGAATTAATCAGAAAACGGGTAACTAAGAACGAATTTAAAGCTATTGCATCAAGATACCGTGATGATTTATCCATAAAGGAAGCGGCTGACAGGATGAATATTGATGACCGCTCTGTAGTCCGATATATTTCCACCGGGCTTAGGAAGGTTAAGAAATATCTGGCAATTAAGCAAGAGGCCGAGAATGATAGCGCCTAATTATAACAAATTTTGTGCGGAAGCCGAGCGGCACTACTTTGACTTTTTACGTGATGAGGCCGAACGGCCTGTTCCCAGCGAAGTCATCGACCACATCATGGGATGTCTTTACTGTCGTGAGCAAATGAGCCGGCTTGAAGCAATGCTGGCTGAATGCAAAGAGCATCCACAAGCGCACCTTGCACAACATCAGATGGCGACTACCGCCATACTCAAGCTGCACTTTTCGTTTGTGGGTAAACACGTTAATTGTGCTGATGCAAGGCCTTTTTTGCCGAATCTTTTGGCTCCGACGACGCAAATCAGGATGCCTACGCCTATAACGGCCCATATCGATAACTGCGACCAATGCAAAGAAGATTCCAAAAAGCTGCAAAATCTGGGCCTCAGTCACAAACAGCTTATGACCCTCAGCGAATTGTTTGCAGATGAACTCGATGCCGACGAAACGGATTGCACCGCGGCTCGTGAGGCAATTCCCACTGTTGTTGCAATGGCCTTTGGCCGAACAGATGCAAAAACTTTAAGGCATTTATCTTTATGCCCGAAATGTCGTCAGGAACTGTACAAATTCCGTCAGACAATCCTGGAGCAAACAAAAATACTGCATAGCGAGAATGAAACACAAAAAAGTATCTTCCCGTGTTCATCCGTAGGAGCAAATGACGTCTTTGATTATTGCATCCCATACGGCATAGACCCGGCAAGCGACGAATATGCCAAATTCCGCAAATCTTTAACCACACACATTGTTTGCTGTGCCGACTGCCTTGACAAAATCCAGCAATTGCACAAGACGATTTATGATATTGCCGACAGGCCGGAATCCGGCGTTGCGACGGTCTTCCACATAGACACGACTGCCAAGGTTGAGACAGAAAGCATATACGCCGGTTTCCCTGTAAGGGTGGAAACGGCCATTTTGGATAGCCGGGAGCAAACACGCTCTGAGAAGGTTGAAACAGCCGTAAAACTCAAATCTGCATCAAAGAACCTCAGACCCCTATTGAAAATGGCGCTTCCGGTCGCAGCGGTGCTAATGGTAGCAGTAGGCCTGTTTATTAACGTCCATACCGCGAAAGGTCTTGCCATTGAGCAGATTTACAGGGCTATAGATATGGTTAAGAACATCCATATTTCCAGCTTTGTTGCCGATAAGCAGAAAGCTGTACAGGAGGTATGGATAGCCAGAAGCTCCGGCTTATATGTTATTAAAACAGAAAATGAGTGCACGTTACGTAACATTTCTGACCGCATACAGAAGTCCAAAGATTTGGGCACCGGCACAATTAAACAAACCTCATTGGGCAGTGATGTTCTGGCCGGTATCGCAACAAAGATTCACAGTTCATTAGATATAATGCCTTTTCGCACGCCCACCGACATCCCCGCAGACGCAAGGTGGTCTGAGATAACGGATTCCGAACTTGCCGTTAAAACCGGCAATACGAAAGTATATGAACTGAGTTGGGCCGAGAATGCTTATGATGGCTCAATGACGCAAAAGAGTTGGCGGATATTTATGGAAACCTCTACTAATCTGCCGCGGAAAATTCAATGGTTTAAGCAGTCGGCATCTGACCCTCAGCCGGTCCTGGAATCGATTATGATTATCGAATACCCCGGCGACAAAGAAATAATCGCAAAAGCAGAAGCTATGTCATTCTAATCCGCAGCTATTGGGAACATGGCGCCCATAGTGGGAATTTATTTTCGTAATCGCTGTCGCCCTTTTTTTTAACGAGCAACTCTTCCGCTTTGGTGCGGGCTATGTGATCATCAACAAATCCAACGTTGACCGTCATTTGGGGATGTCTCCCGTAGAAAGCATCTATCTCCTGTCCCGGCAAAAGCTTTCTTTGGCGATTTATCGACAAGCCCGGAATGTAGGCAGTATCTTCCATGTTTGTGTTGCCAAGTGCTACCGACGGGAAATCAGCCGCGTGCTGCCAGCTTATGATTGCATAACCACTATCGACTATGAGCAATGTCTGAGCCGGCCGTAAAATGTCTGAACACCACCTTGGTTTGCCGACAAAATTCTGGTCCGTGCTTCCCGTGGACATTCTGCAAATGGACAGATTAACGCCATAGTTACCACAAAGAATATCATTTTTGAGCTTTGGATCTTGTATCTGTTTGGACGGACATTGAAGCAAGGTCTTCCCGCTCATATTTTTCTTATAAATGTCCTTAAGGTAATTAAACCACCACCATCCAGTTCTATCCCCCCCAGGTTGGTTATTGCCGGCGTAACCACCGGCTGGAGTTGGACTAGGTGGAGGTGGGTTGTCAAACCCGTAAGGGAATTGGCCGCTGTCGGCGACGTACATGGACAAGGCCGTATTTAACTGCCTGATATTAGACATACAGACGGCTGCTTTTGCCTGAAGCCGGGATCTCTGAAGAGAAGGGACCAAAAGTGCAAAGAGAACAGCCATAATTCCTATTACTAAAATCAATTCTATCAGTGTTAGCCCAAATCGCCGCATAGCCAACACTGTATGATTTTTATGGGAGAAAGTCAATCGCATCAGAGCAACAATATACGACAACCTTCAGCTGCTGCCCCTATTGAGGCAATATCAGGATAAAGCCGCTGTTAATTACACGCCATCATATAATAACATGTCCACACGCCAGTCACAGTGCAATAATCAGGGTATTCAGGGTCGTTAATGCAGGGACTTGACATATATCTGAGCCATTTTGTGCTGGAGCAACTACCGCTCTCGGCAGCTTCGCATCCATAGCGTAGGTAATATTCATAGTACTTCCCTCCACATAAACCGCTCACATAGCTGCAAAAGATGACATTGTAGTTCTGTATGATATTTGTGCAGGAGTAACCAGAACCGCCGATTATATCTGCCAGCTGGTCGCTGCTGATTTCATTAAAATCACCCTGAATCGGCTGTTTCGAGACAAGCAAAGCCGTCCCGTTTGGCCAGTCCATATCGAAAAAGCTAATTTCCGTGCGGTCATAGAATTTGGCCGACGAAAGGTCTGTTATCCAGACATATCGGTCATCGATGCGGTCCACGACAACGAAATGGCTCCTGCCAGGGAAATATAAAATTGCCTTGCAGCCGTTTAGATTTTTGAGCGTATTGATGTTTGTATTAACCGTCTGACAATATAGTCCAAATCCCTGCAGGAAGTATTTCATATCGGACATACTTGTAGTGCCTCCGGTCTGATTAACGAGGGAGGCAAGGTCTCTATCTGAAATTGTAACGCCTAATTCCGATGCGACGTATCCTATCGCAATTGTTGCGCAATTTCGCGCATTCGCTCCATCTGATTTGACTATCTCCAAACGTTTCGCCAAGAGCCGGCTTGTATCAGCGGCGTTTGATTGCCGGTACGTTGTCGGCTTAGCGCTCCCATCAGAATGATATTCAACCAGCGCATCCGACTCATAAGGGACATCAAACGCGTTTGTTTGCGGAACGTTATCGTCTATGTCGGTTAGATTCCACAAGTCGCGGGCCTTCACTCGACCTGAGCCGGCCTCAAATCGCTCAATCGTGATGGTTTTGGGAACCCAGCCCCCTGCGATAAATGCATAATCCGAATACTGTTCTGAAACTGTCGAACCATCCGGTTTTTCTATTAAACAATTTATTAACGCATAGTTTTTGGCGGAGTCCAGTGTAAAGTGACTTTCGCTGCCGCTGGTTTCTTTGAGCGTCAAAACTATTTGTGTCTCACCGTTGGCGGTCGATTCAACGCCCGATGATTCAACGGCACAAAGATTGCTGTATGTGTAGCGGCCGTATCCCCACGGCACCACTCCCGCGGTTAAAGGCCCGTTTACAGAGTGCGGGCTGTTTCCTCCTGCATCGACAATTGCATTGTTGCCGGGCAGGAAATACGTGGTGTACTTATCGCCGTCCCAGACAAATATACGTTTTTGATTTCCGCCGAGGTCGAATTGCTGAGTCATGAAATTGCCGGCTAAGTCCCTGCCCGGTTTTACCGAATCAGACCTTGAATCGACGTCAATCTCCCAGTAAAACCGCTTACTGTCAAATTTTACCTGCTCCGTGGAATGCATTGTGTATTCGTTGGATAACTCGTGGCGAATGTTAAAGGGTATCGCGTCAAGCTTCATTTTTTGCATCTCTTCGGTAAGCTCCCGTTTGTTCGAGTCATTGCGATACCGCTGAATCTCCGCGGCGATTCGCCGGTTAATCTCATTTACGTCGGTAATGGCTGATGCGCCATATTCCTGATGTGATGCCTCAATTGTGCCCGCAGCAATCCAGGTCTTGCGGGGTTGAGCGGTTAATTGTTCAAAGATTTGCAGAAGCTCCGCACGCTCTAAGGTTCTGTCTGCAACTGCGATTCCGCTGCCAAGCAGCACTATGACGATAATTCCTGAAAATATTCGTGTGTTCATAACACATCTCCTCTCGTATCTACTGCGTTATCACAAAAACCACCTTAACCAATCAGCGGGCGTTTACAACAACGCCCATAGATTAAAGGCGTTGTGAAAATGAAAATGTTGACGATTTTCTGCCCTCCTGTGACATAATTTGACCAATTGAGGGAAAATTATTATAGCTTGATGGTCCTGCGAGGGTTAAATCGAGGTTACCGATTATCTGGTCTTTTCCAGCCAATACTCGGCAAATTGCATTAAGTCGCTGATGCCTACATACCCATCGGCATCAAGGTCGGTTCCTGAGCAATTCTCAGGTTCAGAACAATGCCAATTCGAGCCAAGCACCGCAAAGTCCTCAAAGTTGACTATTCCATCATTATTAAAATCGCGTGTTATGACATGAGTGAAAGACATTTGGTATAATGGGTTATACCAATCCACGTCCCAGTTGTAAAAGATAACAGAACAGGTACCCAGGCCAATGGCATTGTAATCAACGATAAACCAGTCACCAGCCGAGGGATTGTTGCCACCCAAAAATCCGAAACCATTGGCATCGTGTACCTGCCCATCCACTTCCTCAGTTTCTTGAACAATATATACTGTGGCCGTATCACCGGCGGCCGGTAATTGCGAACCTCCGGACAAAATACCGTAATTCTGGTTCGCATCCCAGAGAGACAGCTCGCCGCCGTCCCAGATATCGCTCGTATCAGAACTAATAATGATAGTAAGATGCGTTCCAACCATAATTGGGCGGTAAACGAATGGAATACAGGGGTCGGCAAGCCCAAGCGGTGTATTACCATCCGCCAGGCAAACCCTTGTGAATACTTCGGCGTGTGCTGCTGGCGCTGTTGCAACCAGAAGCACTACGAAGGAAATCAATCTTTTCATAACTCACACTTCCTTTCATGAGTTTTTAGAACCTTAACCCAGCCTCAATAGATATGACCTTTCCCCTGCGGAGGTGAAAGGTCCGTTTGCCCCCTTGTTGCCGTCTATCCATCTAAGCGCCGAAATTTTAGCACGTTTTGTTTGCTAAAATCAAGCAAAATGCAATATGGCCTCAAAAGACAATCAACCTTTGGCTGTTTCCAAACGCCTTAATAGAAAAGGTGATACCGATGGGCAAGCATCTAATTGGGCATATAAACCGAGCATCAAAACAAAAGAGCGTATGAAAAATAGTAGAACCGGCAGAATAATGCAGTTATTGACAGCGTTGCAATCTCGGAAGGGCTATGCGATTTCGGAATTAACTGAGATACTGGGAAAAAGTCGTCGCACGGTATACAGAGACCTGAAAGAGCTGCAAGGGGCAGGTTTGCCTTGTCGTTTTGACACAAGGCGCCACTGTTATGCTTTAGACCTTCAATCACCTCTTCCAACACTTGCTCTGTCCAAAGATGAAGCATTCAGCTTGCTGTTACTGCTTCGCGAGGCGAGTCACAATATTGGGCTTCCTTTTAATTATCCTGCCCGGCTGTTATCCCTTAAAATTGAGAATTGTCTAAGACGAGAAGTAAGACAATTTTGCGACGCATCGTTTCGATTTATCTCAATTAACCCTGCTCCTAAAATCAGGATGGACTTGTTGGATAAAACATTTATGCAGGTTCTGGATGCCATACAGACACAGCGTACCTTAAACATTAATTACTGTCTGCCTGCCGAACAAAACATCATCACAACGGACCTCAATCCTTATTACTTGGTTTATTCGGAATACGCATGGCATACCATCGGAGAATCGAGCTTTCACAAAACAGTGCAAACATTCAGGTTAAATCAAATCAAACAGCTAAACCCTTTAGACAGATATTTTGTGGAAGATGAGAAATTCGACCTTCGCGAGTATTTTGGGTATGCCTGGTCATTATTGCGAGAAGGCCAAATCTACGAGGTCGAATTGAGATTCTGCCCGCGAATCGCTGCGGAAGTGGCCGAGGTCCAGTGGCACCAAACGCAGACCGCTTCTTTTGAGGATGATGGCTCGGTGGTGCTGAAATTCCGTGTGGATGGGCTTAATGAGATAACATGGTGGATTTTGGGCTATGGCGACCAGGTGGAAGTTCTTGCGCCTAAGGCATTAAGGCAAAGGATTGCTCAAATAGCATCGAGAATAGTAGATTCACAACAACACTGACGCAGTTATCTTGTAAAAATAACAAAGTATTTTTTGTAAAAAACCGTCAACATTTGGAGGCCTGAGACGCCGTAGATTATAGTGCCTCGCCGGGGATTGCTTGCTAAAGGCCAGCCGGGGTCTTGAACGATGCTATCCTTTCCCGCACCCCCGGATGGAGAAAAGAGTGTTCCTGGCAGAAGCTTCCACACCAGCATATCTGTTGGAAATGGGGCAAAGGGAACAAAAACCCCTTTGCCCTATGTTTTATAAAAATAAAGCAATGTTAATCTGGGTAAAAAGAAAGAGTGACAGATTCTGTCACTTAGCAGGAATTTGTCCTGAAAAATAATTTTTCGTCAACATTTTATGCAGTCAGTCGCTTTTAATTTTAGAGATAGATCGTGTTGATAGTGGTTTGATGCGATAAACGACTGGTAAGTGGTTCGTTCAGAAAAAACTATAGACGAATACAGCAGTGGGTAACCAGAAATACATCATTGAACAGATGGAAACCTATATCCGCCAGGGAGGTGGCGAATATGGGGATTGGTTCATAGGGTTGGCTGATAACCCCATTGTCCCCATCACAGAGGTTTACCGTCTTCGTAAGGTGCAAAACCACAGGTTTACATACGTCGAAACAATGTCAGTAGAAGTTGCCAAAGCGGTTGCTGATTATTTTATCAATGCATGCGGGATGGACGGCAATATAAGCGAAACAGAAAAAGACGGCGTCTGTCGGGCGCTATACCTTTATAAAAAAGCCGAGCATCTCATCGCCTGCGAAACCGGCACATCAAACCGATTAATTTGCTGGGTGCGCAATAAGCTGTTTCGGGTTTGCGCCCCCGACAATAACAAAATAATCAGGAGATTGTATGCACCGTGACCATAAAATTTTTATTCAGGCGATCAAAAACAGGAAAAAGATTCTCATTAAACACCGCAGTGAAAATGGCTGTGACGCAAACACGAAGGTTTGCTGCCCCCTTTTTTATGTCCCGGCCAGCGACAAGGGTGGTTGTGACCACTATTACTTCTGGGAGGATGAAAAAGGCCTAAAAAGTAATGTCGTGAGCGTTAAAACAGAAAACATAGTCCATATCGGGCAGACACAGGAACCATTCGATCCGGTTGGCTTGACTCTTGTTGGCGACGAAGATATATCGCTTGAACATTAACAATCCCACTAATCAACTAAAACATCGCTTTGATAGTAACTTTTGGTGTCAAAAAAGTGTCCGTCGCCAGTGGTTTGCCACTGTAAGTTCGCTTGTAAACGATTAGTTAATCACTTTTAATCCTCATTTTGACACAAAAAAAACAACCATAAGCATATGATTAACAATCGCGGAATATTTTGCTTTGACGCTGGCGATAACTCCCGCTATCCTTTTCGTAAAGGAAAATATGATAAGGAGCTTGAAAGTGAAATATAAACCGGCTGACAAACGATACGAAAAAATGAAATACAATCGCTGCGGGCAAAGCGGCTTATTACTGCCCGCGGTGTCACTGGGCCTGTGGCATAATTTCGGCGACGTCGATGACTTCGAGACCGGCCGGGCAATCGTCCGCCGAGCATTCGACCTCGGCATAACCCACTTCGACCTCGCCAACAACTATGGCCCCCCGCCCGGCTCAGCAGAGAAAAATTTCGGCAAAATACTCAAACAGGATTTGAAGACATACCGCGACGAGCTGATTATCTCAACAAAGGCCGGTTACCTGATGTGGCCCGGCCCTTATGGCGAATGGGGCACAAGAAAATACCTCCTCGCCAGTTTGGACCAGTCGCTCAAACGCCTCGGCCTCGATTACGTTGACATCTTCTATTCGCACAGGTTCGACCCCAATACGCCTCTCGACGAAACATTGTCCGCACTCGATACAGCCGTCAAACAGGGTAAGGCCATTTACGCCGGCATATCGAATTACAAACCCCAGCAAACCGAACAGGCAGCAAAAATCCTGCGCCAGTTCGGCACCCCCTGCCTGATTCACCAGCCGAGATATTCGATGTTCGACCGCTGGGTCGAAGACGGCCTGCTCGATGTCCTCGAAAAAGAGGGCATCGGCTGTATATGCTTCTCGCCTCTGGCACAGGGACTATTGACGGATAAATATCTAAAGGGCATCCCCAAAGACAGCCGGGCGGCAAAACCTCATGGCTTCCTCAAACGCGAACAGATTACAGAAGCCGTCGAGAAAAAAGTCGCTGCCCTGAACGAGCTGGCAAAACAACGGGGACAATCGCTCGCCCAGATGGCCCTTGCCTGGGTTTTGCGGGACAAAAGGATTACAACGGTCCTCACTGGCGCAAGTAAGGTCAAGCAGCTCGAACAAAATGTTGCCGCCCTCGATAATCTCTCATTCGACGATGAAGAGCTAAACCATATCGAAACTATCCTGAAAAGCTCGTAACTTCTTGTTTTCGCTATAGTTATCGACCGCCTTTGCGTGCGGCGCATTTGCTATCTAAAATTTATTTAAAATATCTCTGGATTTTTCTTGCATAATTGGTCGCCTGTGTTCTAAAATGGTATTCAGCAGGCAGGTAAAATAATTTATATATATAATCGTTTTAGGTCGTCATCATAATTTCAACGGCATTTCTTATCATCCTGCCTTTGTGACAAATCGGTTTCCTTTTTTGCAGCTTGTCAGTTGCGCGTTCATTTTTTGTTTAGAAGGAGCAAAAAAATGGTGCGCAGAAAGTCCGCAATCTGGGGTATTTCAATCAATACCGTCGATTCCGCGCGCAAAATCCGGCCTAATCCGACCCGGGCGTGTTGCCCCGGCCGTCTTTATCATTAATTCATCAATCTTTTTGAAAGGGTACAAAAATGAACACGAATAATCACCAACTTCGCACGGTGCTGTTCGCTATGACCATGCTGGCGATTGAATTAGTAGCAACACCTCAAGCGCGAGCGACAGACTATACAAGTATTATTGGTGACTTGGCAAATCCTCGCGCGGCGATTGATTTTGGAAATCCCTCTTATGGTTACGCTCAGGAATTTACGATAACGAGCAGCACATGGGATATCTTTCAAGCGCAGATTAATCTTGGGGACTTGGATCCCATGCCCGGACCACCCTTGTTACAGGTTCGTAATGCCTTGGGCGCTGGCCTTGGGCCGGGCACGACCATTTTGGGATCTTTCACCATGAATCCCAATGACATCCCAACCGGTTTCAATTTCGCTAATATTGTCGCAACAGCAGATACAAGCTTCACTTTGGGCCCAGGCACTTACTGGTTCTGTCTTGGAAATGACCAGCCTATCGGCTGCTTTTGTTGGGTTCCCTTTGCCAACGACGATTCGCTGGTTCAAGGCGGTCTTGCCGGAACTGTCAACACGACTGCCGTTGCTCAGAGCAGTGATGGCGGTCAGACCTTTGGTACGCCTTCGCTGGGAGGATATGCTTTGCTCTTCGAATTGGATGCTCAACCGGTTCCCAAGCCGGCCAAATATAGTGGTGGAACGGGTGGGCCGACCAACCCATATAAGATTGGTACGGTTTCCGACTGGAATGACCTGATGAATACCTCATCGGACTGGGATAAGCATTTTATCCTGATAGCTGATATAAATTTGCAGGGTATTGCACTAAAGCCGGTCGGCAACTTTGATATACCCTTTATCGGCGTCTTTGGAGGTAACAGCCATATCATTCGCAACGCTTATATAAATAGCCCGGCTGACGATGATATCGGCCTGTTCGGTTATATTGACACTGGCAGCCAAATCCGCAACCTCGGTGTAGAGGATGTCAATATGACCGGAAGATATGATGTCGGCGGCTTAGTAGGATTTAATGGGGGCGACATCGCCACCTGTTACGCCACTGGCGCGGTCGTCAGCAAAGGCTGGTTTGTCGGTGGCCTGCTGGGATTAAATTATGGCAGCGTCAACGCCTGTTATGCCGCTGTTGTGGTTACCGGAGAAAGCGTTGTCGGCGGTTTGGCGGGAGGTAATGATGAAGGCAGCATCAGTGCCTGTTATGCCACGGGTACGGTCAGTGGAAGAAACTTTGTCGGCGGCCTGATGGGATACAATGGCGGCAGTGTTTCCGGTAGTTTCTGGGATACACAGACTTCTGGTCAGACGACAAGCTCCGGCGGAACGGGCATGACAACGGCGGAAATGAAAACGCTTTCAACATTTACCTCAGCAGGATGGAATTTTGTCGAAATCTGGGGTATAGGCGAAAATCAGACTTATCCGTATCTAAGAACTGAGCCGGCCGGGGACTTGAATCACGATAAAAAAGTTGACTTTGAGGATTTCGCAATACTCGCCTCGCACTGGCTGGAAAATTGGGCTGGCCCAAGCAACTCAAGCATCGGCTTGGTCGCCTATTATCCGTTTAATGGAAATGCCAATGACGCCAGCGGCAAGGGAAACAACGGAACTGTGGTCGGTGCAGCTTTTGAAACCTACGGAGCTGGTAATACCCTGGCCTTGCACTTCAATGGAAACACATCATCGTACGTCGTAGTTCCGCGTTCCGCTTCGTTGGAGCCGGTAGATGCGATCTCGATCTCAATGTGGGTCAAAGGCGTACAGGGGCAAGCTTGCGGGTATGGTTGGGGAACGATCCTTCGGAAGGCAGACGATTGTCAACCGGGATACTTCATTAAGGGCTGTAACGGCGGCTCAAGCTTTTGGCTCTGCGGTGCAAATCCATGTAGCGGGGCAGATTACTGGACCGCCGGTTTTCCGCTGTTCACAGGGACGAGTTGGCAACATATTGTTGCGACGTATTCTCGCACCGATGGATTGATGAAAAGCTATGAAAACGGCGTGCTCGTCAACCAAACGCCCCTGGCAAGTCAGCTTTTGCACTCCGGAAACCTGTACATCGGAGGGGCTGCCGTGCGCGGAGACGATGGCGGTTTTAATGGGTTGATAAATGAAGTTCGGATTTACAATCGTGCCCTCTCTGCCTCAGAGGTTCAGCAGCTCTACCTTTCAGGTTCTGGTTCTCACCCGTAAGGTGTGCGCAGTGCATACCGTCAATATCAACCACTTTTTGAAAGGGTAAGAAAATGAACACGAATAATAACCAACTTCGCACGGTGTTGTTCGCCGTGACCGTTCTGGTCTTTCTGACCAGCGTCCTCGCACACGCCGATAACACGCCGCTCATCATTACACCGGGGACCGGCGATTTGTTCTACGGAACTGATCCTTCTGTTACCTTAGGAAACTTGTTCCAAGTTGGAGCCGAACCGATAACCATTACTTCGCTCGGATTTTTCGACGCCGGGACACCCGGCTTGAACCAAAGCCATTCTGTCGGATTGTGGACAACATCCGGCACACTCCTTGCCAGAGTAGATTTCTCGCCGGGGCTGAACGGCTTCGAGAAAAACGGATTTATTTATCAAAACCTGCCCAACCAGGTGGTTCTGCAGCCCGGCGTGTCCTACGTCCTGGGTGCGTATTACCCGACTGGCTCAACGGATGGCTTGTATGTCAACGACACCATCCAGTATGAGACATGGGCATCTTCTGTCACTTTCAACGGATTAGGGCGCTACACACCAATCGGGGCCGGTTTTATCTTCCCCAATCTTACAGTAAGCGGCCTTTCCTATGTCGGACCCAACGCATTATACGCCGTCCCCGAACCGGCCAAATATAGCGGTGGAACGGGTGAACCGACCGACCCCTACCAAATCGCTTCCGCTGCTGACCTGCTTGCACTGGCCGCTAATACCGCGGATTACGGCGAATGCTTTATCCTTACGGCAGATATTAATATGGGAGGGCAGGTCTTTACGACGGCAATCATTGCCGCTGATTATGAACCTGCCTTTACAGGAACGTTTGACGGCAACGGACACAAAATCACACACTCTACCATCACTGGCGGAAATAATTCCTGCCTCGGTTTATTTGGCTACATCGGCTCCGGCGGCTCGGTTAAAAATCTCGGTATCGAGAACTGTTCTGTTAGTGGTTTTAATTATATCGGCGGTCTGGTGGGAGTAAACGAAGGCAGTATCAGCGATTGCTATTCGACGGGTTCGGTTAGCGGTGTTTACGGTTCTTATGGCGGTGTTTCCGGTTCTTATTCTGTCGGCGGTCTGGTGGGAAGTAATGATCAAGGCAGTATCAGCAATTGCTATTCGACGGGTTCGACGAGTGCGGTCAACATCTTGTGGGGTACTATAGGCGGTCTGGTGGGATGGAATAACGGCAGTGTTTCCGGTAGTTTCTGGGATACACAGACTTCCGAGCAGATGACCAGCGACGGAGGGACGGGCAAGACAACGGCGGAAATGAAAATGCTTTCAACATTTACCTCGGCAGGATGGGATTTTGTCGAAATCTGGGGTATAGGCGAAAATCAGACATATCCGTATCTAAGAACTGAGCCGGCTGGGGACTTGAATCACGATAAAAAAGTTGACTTTGAGGATTTCGCAATACTCGCCTCGCACTGGCTGGAGGGAATTTGATTTGTATTGGCAGTCGATTTGAACCATGATTGCGCTGTGGATTGGCTTAATATTTAGACTGCTAATCTGGGAATCCCATACCGGGGAAAATAAAACCGTTCTTCGATAAGAATTCCGCAGAGGATGGTTACCCATATTAACAACCGCCCCCTGCTGCCTTATGCCCCATATTTCCTATTTACCCTATCCTTTAAACTGCATTGATTTGAAACAATAATCTTGCTTCGTCGAGCGTTTTTATCCCTGTGATTTGTTAGTGCTGCTTTACAAATATGCAAGGAAGTGGTTTAATAACCTTTCAGCCGATGGAGGACTTAATATGTTTTTGAGAAAGGTGTATGCCCGAAAGCAACGTTAATAGTAATGGCAATGATAAGGTGCCGATAGCAACCAGCAAGTCATTTCTGACTGCCGGGCCGACGCTACACTACAGCCATACTAATGTGCTCGGCTTCTGGCTGCTGACGATAACCGTCTTTGCCGTGACCTGCTTGTTCTGGTCAAAAATACTAACCGGCTCACCCTGGGCATTCAACCCCGACTCGGCGACGACGCCTTCGTCCTGGCAATTAGGCCGATTCCTCCTGACAGGCGTAAGCATCTTTGAATACCCCTGGCAAACACTCGTCCTCGCCCTGCTGATGGCGATAATGACAATCGCGCCTATCCTCACGGCCCAGCTTCTCAGTTTCAGTTACAGTTTACCTTTGATTCTGGCCGTGTTTTTCCTCGCGGATTTACCCGCCTTCGCGGTCAGCTTGCTGATAAGCTGCCTAGCGGTTGCCTGTCGGCCCTTGCGGTTTCGTTCACGCATAACCTCGCTCGCATTGTGTATGCTCCCTCAGCTTATATACTGGGGCATTTTCGGCGGAGCCAGAAACGTCGAGCCGATTAAGTGGGGCTTTTCCTTCACACCATGGATTGGCGCCTGGCTTATTGGCCTTGGCGTAGCGGGTGCGGTGCTCGGCATCGGGCATTTCAGCCGGTACAGGCCGGGGCTTATCTGGTCAGCCATCACGATTCTGCTTGTTCTCGCGGTAATAACCTTCAGGTTATGGATAGGGTTCGATGAGCTGGATTACCAGCTTTACATCGCCCGCAATAATCCGGAGCAGGTGGCAGAATTTCACGACCACAGTATTACCAAGGCAATCGACCGCGCCATAAAAAATCCCGCCGTCGCGAAATACCTGGGCGGCTTTTTCTACCCGACTGAGCCGATAGCTTTACGCAAAGAATTAAAGGACGAAATCCAGGCACAGCTCGTTCACGACCGATGGCCGACGTGGTTTGTCGTCCCGCCGGAATTAAGATACCAGGAAAAAAGAGAATGGCTGCTTGAGCAATACGACTTGTTTATCAACCGCCGACCCAAAAGCAAGCGGATGCCAATCGCCCTGTATTACAAAGCCCTGTTGACCGAATACAGCCCCGATTATCGTCTGCTGGACGAGAAAGAAACACTTCATTTCTACAGCGATTACCCATTCGACCGTTCACGTGCCGTGTGGTTCCAGTTATACACCGGCTTTGCCAATAGCCCTGAATCGCTCGAAGCACGCTGGCGAATCGCAATGCAATGGGCGGGCCAGGCAAGGTTCGACGAGGCGCAAGCCATTATTGCCGAGGCCTCCAACTTGCTCGAAACACGTCTGAAACTTCTTGCCGGCGACCAGCCCGCCGAAGATTCGATATTCAGCATGTTCCGCCCGCCCCTCGATTCGGCGATGACCGTATCAAAACTAATGGAATTACAAAGAAAACTCAGCCAGTTGCGCACCCTTATCGGCCCGGATAACTACACCGCCAAACCGGATTCTGTAAAACGGCTGGCAAGATTTGTTACGCTAAACCAAAACAGTCCGGATTATGCAGGTCAGCTCGACGAACTGCTCTCCGAAATGGGCAAAAATGACCCCCTGCGTGACAACGTCCTGCTCGCACAGATTAAACTCATACCCGATGAACAGCTCCTCGCCGAAAAACTCGCCGAAATGCACACGCAGCATTACCGCACCGACGGCGGTATGCAGGCGCTCTATGAGCTTTCCCTGCTCAGAATCCACTTCTGGCAGCAGCAAGACCCCGCAAACGCCGAACAAAAAAAGAAATATCTCGCGGACGCCAGGGCGACACTGACGGAATTTCTGCGTATGTACCCCAATAGTTTTCCCGCTGAGCAGGTGAAGAAAAATCTCGCCAGTTTACCCGCGGGCGATTGATACCCCCCTGCTGCTAACCCCGAATTATCCGCACATAACAGGTGTTGACAATCACGTGCGTTTGCTTATGCTTTTGTCTTGTTTAGTGGAGATTTGACATTATGCCTAATGTTGCGGCGATAATTTGTGCAGCAGGACCCGGTCGAAGATTCGGCGGTAAACGACATAAACAATTCGTCGATATCGGCGGTCGGGCCGCGTTCCTGCGCAGCGTCGAACTGTTCTCGAACCGCGAAGACGTCAAACAAATCCTTCTGGCTATCCCGCAGGAAGACCAGGAAATTGTGGAAATCCGCTATGGCGCCAATCTCTCGCTTTTCAACGTCAAGGTCCTCATAGGCGGCGCAACTCGTTTCGAAACCGTCAACAAGGCGCTCCAGTTATTAAAAGACGATATCGAGCTTGTCGCGATTCACGACGCCGCTCGATGCTGCGTAACAGCCAAATGGATTGAAGATTGCATAAAAACCGCCGCCAAAACCGGCGCCGCGATTCTCGCCTGCCCCGTTACCGCTACCCTCAAGGAAATCAAAGATGGCTGTATAATAAAAAACGTTGACCGAAAAGGGCTTTACGAAGCGCAGACGCCCCAGGTCTTCGAGGTAAAGCTGTTGAAACAATCCCGCGAAAAAATTGACAAGACAGACGCCGAGAAAATCACTGACGATTCGCAGTTGGTCGAAGCCCTTGGCCATAAGGTCTCGATTGTCGAGACCGATTCCTCGAACATCAAGATTACATATCCTGCCGATGTCGCGATTGCTGAGGCCATTCTCAAGACCCGACCCGACCCGAAAAAAGAGGGCTACATCGGCCCATTCTATGAAGCCCAATGGTAATGTAACCGCTTTCCTACTCGTAACTTATATAAATCAGCAGTAACAAACCTCAAGAAAATTTCAAAAATCTTCTTTTTTTCATTGACAAATACACGTTTATCGTGTAATTATCAATGATGATAGATTAAACAAATATAATAGAAAGGAGAAATTTATGAACGAATTCATAGAAAAAAACTCACGGCTTTTACGAATGTATTGTCTGGTTGTCCGGACTATCGGGTGGTTTTTGCTTGCGGGCGGGGCGATGTGGCTGACCTATGGCTTTTCAGGTGTCTATATAATTCACAATAAAACACAGCATCAGGAAGCTATGAAGGCCATGACTTTAGGGTGTTTTACGCTCGCCTGCGATTTCATTATCCCAGGGCTATTGGCATTTGCCATTTCACAACTGCTTATTTATATTACCAGGCCCGAAGGCAAAGCCGGGCTGATGATGAGGATTGCCGACAAGCTGTGCTATTGCTACGCAGCATTTATATTCATCCAAACCTTCAGAACCAGCTTATTGGTCATAAATAAGGCATCCGAAACATTACAGCTCTATAATTTATTTTTCAGTCAAGCGCTACTTTCGATTCCCATAATTGCTAAAATTTTAGTCCTAATCGGAGCGGGCGTGATAATCCGTCGGCTGCTGCCGGTAATTGATGAGTCAAAAACGCTGGTCTAAGGAGGACAAAAGATGATTAATATTCGGCTCGATTACGTTCTTCTGGATAAGCGGATGAAACTAACGGAGCTTGCCGACGCGACCGGCATCGCCCTGAATAACCTCTCGGTCATGAAGACCAACAAGGCGCGTGCGATTCGTTTTTCCACGCTCAACTCAATCTGCAAGGCCCTGAATTGCTCGCCTGGCGATTTGCTCGAATACCTCCCTGACCCGCCGAAACAACAAATTTAGACGCGGATTGCGCAGATTACGCTGTTTTTTCTATACGCTATACGCTGTACGCTGAACGCTGATTCCGAGTCACGAGCAACAAGTCACGAGCGACGGTTATTAACCTCGCAAACAACGCCCTCGATTCCTCGCTTTCCGGCGGAAAGTTCAACCTCGCAAACTCGCCATAATATTTTTTAGCCGCTTCGTCATAAGCCCGTGCCGCTGCAATCTCGCTGTCGAACCTGCCTATCAATATTCGTTTCCCGTCATTCGTAATCCGACATTGCCAGTTGCTGTCCCTCTTGTAAAAATCTACGCCGATAAATCGCGACGAGGTGCTTTTCTTCTTTCGCCTGTTTTGTGTATTTTCCGCCCGCGTCGCAAAACGCAGATTGTTCTTTCGATTATCCAGGGAATTGCAATTTTTGTGGTCAATTAATCTTTCATCGTTAGCATTCATTATCTCCCTGTGCATAGAAACCATTATTGTCTTATACGGTTCGACAAATTTGTATCGGACGACGTATAAATTTTCTCCGCTGTTACCATTTCCATACACAATCCATTTGAAATGCTTGAGCCGATAATAATCGGCCTGCTCTAAAATAGTCCATTTGCCTTCGCCTAAGTAAATCCGCCGATATGTGTAGCCGAACTTGCACCACCGATAAACCATCACCGGCCACACAAAAATAAAATCTAACCAGTTCATAATCTCAATCATCTTCATAATCCTCTCGCTTGCCCTCGACTCAAGCTCCGTTAGGAACCGCAATCAGGGGTCCATTATTAAGTCCAAAAGTTCCAAATCCAAAATTCAAACCAATACAAAATCACAAATCGAAAATCGGAAATCTGCCTGGAACTTCTGTTCCTGATGCCTTGCCCTCCCGGGGCTACTACGGAGGAACTACGTCCCTCTATATATAGGGTGAAATTTGGTGGGTTTTAAGGACTTACGAAATAATTTTTTTCTGCCCGAAATTGGTAAGTCCTTGCAGGACAAGGAATAAAAAAAATTTCAAAAATTACCAGATTTTTTTAGACCATCACAAGTGAGCGTTTGATTGAATTGCCTAAATTAACATCCCCCCGCCTTCGGCGGATAAATCTTGCCCTTTGTAAAAAATAGGTGACTGCACCTAGTTCTCCCATTTTTAAAATACCGAAATCAAGATGGTATTATAATTCGGTTATTCACTCCTAATTTGTGTATCGTACCTGCGTACTGTTTTCGTTTGCTTGGCTCTATATATACATAATTGTGTCCAAAGATGGTCGGTTGAATACTTATAATAAAGGGTTTCTTGCAGAGCAAGACCTCGTAGTATGGAGGATTTATATTCGGACCAACGAAGAATTGGACTTTTACTTTTATGCAGTTATTACTTAGTTCTGCCAAAAAAATGTGTCCATAAAACGGAGGTTTACATCCGATTCTAAGATCATCAACGAAATATCCCTTTTTCTGGATTACGAACGTTTCAGTGTCGCCTTCTCCATAACGTATGAATCGGCGCAGCGATTCAAATATATCTTCTGATCCGTTTAGATAACAATTATCTAAACCCATCCCTAAATAGTAATGAAATGCTATTTTTGTTATTGCTTGGAAATATCGCTTATCGAAAACTAAATTTCCTTTTGCCAATACCGGAAGAATTGGATTGTCTGATGTATGGCAAACTTCTTGTTCCCCGGAAAAAGGAATACCGGCTTGGTGAAATGCGCCAGCAACTTGTTCATATTGTTTTGGGGTTAAGCCAAAAAATTGTATCTGTCTTGGAATTGTATCGCCGATAACATTCAATACCTCCGCAGATGTAAACGATTCAGGATTAATCCTAATGCACTTCTTATTCCCGTCTGCATAGACAAAATGAATTTGAGGCAGAGGAAGTGCTGGAGGCAGTTCACCGTCACCAACACCACCTGGTTCCAGCAAAACTCCATCGGTGCCAAGGTAATTTATTTTCATATCAATAGGACCTTGCCCTGCAAAACGTCTGCGGAATGGCGACCTGTTTTCATCCTCCGCCAAACCAAGTTGTGTTCGTAGTAATGCAGCAAGACCATTATGAGTAAACTGATCTTCAGATTTTCCTATTTCGGTATCACACTCAGCGCATATGGTATTCAACAGCGTTGGCTGGTTTTCAAATGCACCGAGACTTCGGGGTAATATGTGAGCTTTGCAGAACTTTTTGTTTGCCCCACCACAATATATGCAAGATTTCATCTTAGTCATTATGTGTATTATTTTACGATTCTCTGACCCCAAAGGCAAATTATCTTGTATGCCCCAAAATTTAGCAGAGGAATTTTGACAGACAAATCCGCCAAAACAGACGGCGGATAAATCTTGCCTCTTTTTCTTGACTTTTCCAGCAAAAGGATATAATGAGAATCGCCTTTGCAGAATGGCACAAAAGGCACGAAGAAGTATGGAGAAGGGTATGAGAGAGAAAACGCATCTATATGAAGCAATCCACCTACATAAAAATATGTGCGCACACAGTGCGATAAAACTTTTGTAATTTTTTTGAAGAGGAGAGAAAAATGAAAAAGCATTTTATTATTACGATGGCCAGTGTTTTAATGTTAGTCGGCTCTGGGCAGGTGATGGCAGGAACACAATATAAAATTACCGACCTTGGGTCTTTAGGAGGAGGTGAGTCTCAGGCTCGGGGCATCAATAGCAGCGGTCAGGTTGTAGGGGAGAGTTATACGGCAAATTATGCCCAGCACGCCTTTTTGTATACTGGCACTACAATGAAGGACCTTGGGACTTTAGCGGGAAATTACTCCTGGGCTTCCAGCATTAATAATAGCGGTCAAGTTGTAGGGGAGAGTAGTGGAAATTATGCCGACCACGCCTTTTTGTATAATGGTGTTTCAATGCAAGACCTTGGCAGTCTTAGCAATTTCTCTCAGGCTCGGGGCATCAATAGCAGCGGTCAGGTTGCAGGGGCAACTGGTGTTCCTGGATATGACAACACCCACGCCTTTTTGTATACTGATACTACAATGAAGGACCTTGGGACTTTAGGGGGCAGTTGGTCTTGTGCTTACGGTATCAATGACAGCGGTCAGGTTGTAGGGGGGAGTTATACTACCGGAGATTCTGCAGAGCACGCCTTTTTGTATGATGGCACTACAATGAAGGACCTTGGGACTTTAGGGGGAACACAATCAGACGCTTTAGGCATCAATAACTATGGTCAGGTTGTAGGATACAGTGAGAACCATGCCTTTTTGTATGATGGCACTACAATGAAGGACCTTGGAACTTTAGGAGGAGGTGGGTCTTATGCTTATGGCATCAATGACAGTGGTCAGGTTGTAGGACAGAGTTGGACTGGAAATAATGCCATGCACGCCTTTTTGTATGACGGCACTACAATGAAAGACTTAAATGCCCTGCTACCCACAGGCAGCGGCTGGGAATTAAGTGAAGCTTGCGGTATTAATGATTTAGGTCAAATTGCGGGAACTGGTAGTATTAATGGTGCAAATCATGCTTTCCTGCTGACCCCAATCCCCGAACCCGCCACGTTATTTCTTCTCACCCTCGGCGGCCTGATTTTGCGAAAACGATAACCACAGATTGCACAGATTACACTGAAGTAAAAGATTTGGCTGCGAGTTTTGATTACGTCAGGACTCGCAGCTTTTTATTTGTGTACTTTTGTGCCTTCTTGTGGCTATCCCCCCGCCTTCGGAGGCATCCAAATAACGATATACTAAATACTATCGACCAACGACTAATCAACTTTTTTCTTTCATTGTTTTTTCTGCGTGTTATTGACAGCGTGCAGCGTAGAGCGGACAGAGGACAGTGTGGTCTTTCGTCTTGAATCCGCGGCGGCGGTCAGGGATTGAAAGGCGCATGTAACATGCCCCAGACACACAAGACAACCAGCGCGCCGAGCACCATAGCGACGATGAGGGCAAGGCGGCGCTTCCTCGGGGTAGTCGTGCTGTCGTTCAGCGTGTGGAGCGCCCAAGAGAGGAGTATCGACATCGACAATATTAGGACAAAGTAGCCGGGAGCATCCATATCGCCCCCGAGATTTCCGCTTTTGCGCCAACTAAGCACCACACTGATTACCGTGGGAACGCCGACCATCAGCATAACAATGAGGCCGCCCAGCCCTTCGCGCCACCAGGCCACAACAATGCCGACGAAGACGATCACTCCACCGGCGATCATGACCAGGTCGCCGGGGTCAGTTGAAATGCGAGGCCTATCTGACAATCCAACCAGAATGAATATCCCGACAAAGAGCCCCAACGCGATGCTGCAAAGCCGCCAAGTCCAGCGAACTATGCCAGCGAAGATTTTAAGTGCTGTCCCAAGACGTCCGCTGTAGGCCACCTGAACCTTGTCTATCTTTTCAACGGCATCCATCGCTCTTTCTCCCCGGCCAAGGAATGCTGCATACAGTAACAGTCCTACGGAAAGGGCTTCGAGGCAGGGATTAATAATTCTCATCAGCGGGAAAAAGGCCGCGCAGTGGATTTTGTTTCCGAAACTCATGACCACCGGCATAAATATCAAGGTAAGCAGACTCACGGCGCAGGCAATCATGACAATCCTCGAAAGCCGCGGGTGCTCGCGCCGTCGCCTGATAGCAATGACCAACCCTACGGCCCAAACAACGAATACCGGCAGTGAAGCGAACCACTGCGTGAAAAGGTTTGTGACTATATATGTGTTCGGCATATAAGTCCTTTCCTTATTGGGGCGGCAGCCACATCAACCACGCTTATGCTACACAGCCAAGCCATCCAATTCAACGATAATATCAAATCTTCATCTTAAGCCATGCGATGAATAACCAACTTTTTTCCTTTTGCAGTGCTGTTCGATGTGTTAAAATCTTTAACTTTAAGGGTGATGCTTTCAAGGATGAAATATGCTAAAGAGCAATGTAAGGACACATCAGCCGGCGACAAAACCCCGGCGAGGATGGGAAGTGGTTACGAACGGATTTAACGGACTTGCGGGCAAACGGTTTCATTTCATAGGCGTCGGCGGTATCGGTATGTCCGGCCTGGCGATGCTCCTCTTGAAGCACAAGGCAATCGTTACCGGCTCAGACCAGAACCCCGGCGAAACAATCGACCACCTCTGCGAATTCGGCGCGGATATTAAAATAGGCCATAAAGAGCACAACCTCAACCCACAGGCGGACGCGGTTATAATCTCAGCCGCGATAAAAGAGGAAAACCCCGAATTGAAGCTCGCCCGCCGCGAAGGCATCCGCGTCTATAAATACGCCGAGATGCTGGGCAAGGTGTTCGGGTTTTATCAGGGTATCGCCATATCGGGCACTCATGGCAAAAGCACCACCAGCGGCTGGCTCGCCTACCTCTTAAAACTGGCGGGCTTAGAGCCGAATTTCGTCGTCGGGGCAGTCGTTACCCAGCTTGCCGGCTCATCGGGCATAGGCAGCGGGCACCATTTCGTCGCCGAGGCGTGCGAATACGACCGCAGCTTCCTGAATCTCAAGCCGCAAATCACCGTCATTCTGAATATCGAGGCCGACCACCTCGACTACTACAAAGACGAAGCCGAAATCACCGAGGCGTTCCGCGATTTCGCGCTTGGCACAAAAAATTCGGGCGTAATAGTCATAAACGGCGAAGATAAAAACACCGCCAAAATCATCTCCGACCCGCGACTCCTCGAAAACAACCGGAAAATCGAAACTTTTGGTTTCGGCAAGGAAAATAATTTTTACGCTGACAATATCGTCGAAAAAGACGGGCTTTACTCATTCGACGTTTATCACAACTCCGAATTGCTCGGCTCAACCCATATAAACGTGCCGGGCAGACATAACGTCGCCAACGCCCTTGCGGTAATCGCCGCTGCCGCAAACGCAGGTATCCCGATAAAGGACATATTGCGGCTCTTGCCCGGTTTCACAGGCGTTGACCGCCGGCTGATGCTAAAAGCAAAAATCAACGGCGTAACCATTCTCGACGATTACGCTCATCACCCTACCGAGATTCGGGCGTCGCTAAAGGCGATTAAGGAGCATTACCAGCCGAAGCGACTGTGGTGCGTTTTTCAGCCGCATCAGTACAGCCGGACGCGATTTTTGCTTGCCGACTTCGCCGAAAGCTTCAAACTTGCCGATATTACCATCATGCCGGAGATATATTTCGTCCGCGACTCGCAGCAATCAAAAAAAGAGGTGAACGCCCAGGTCCTCGTCGATAAAATCCGGACAAAAGGAAGCGAAGCTTTGTTTATTGACGGCTTCGACAAGATTTGCGAATATTTAACCAAACATGTGTCCGCGGGCGACGTGGTCGTTACCATGGGCGCCGGCGACGTTTGGAAGGTTAGCGATGAATATATTCAGTGGTTACGAAAAAATAGTTGAAACGAAACATCCGCTGGCGAAAGAGACGTGGTACGGGCTGGGCGGGCCGGCTGATTATTTTATACGGCCGGAGGATACCGAGCAGCTTGCCCAGGTTGTCAGGCGATGCAATGAAAATAAGGTGCCGATTTACGTTCTGGGATATGGGTCGAACCTGTTAGTCAGCGACCAGGGCGTGCGCGGGGCGGTGATTCAGCTCAAAGGCGAGAAATTCTCGCAGATTAGCTTCGTCAAAGAACAGGTTGTCGCAGGCGCGGGCGTAGAGCTTAGCCGGCTTATCCTGACCTGCGCCAAAAAAGGACTTTCGGGCCTCGAACCGCTGACGGGCATCCCCGGCTCGATAGGCGGAGCGGTGCGGATGAATTCGGGCGGAAACTTCGGCGACATCGGAACCGTCGTCGAAAGCGTTACCCTGATGGACAAAGACGGCAAAATTTCCGAAAAGAAAAAACCGGATTTGCAATTCGATTACCGCCAGACAAATATCACGGCGAAATTCATCCTCGAAGCCAGGATAAATATGACCGCGGGCGACCCGGAACAGATTACAAAAACGATTAAGGAAAACTGGGTCTATAAGAAAAATAACCAGCCACTCAACACCGTTAACTCGGGATGCGTATTCAAAAACCCGAGGGGGCTGTCGGCGGGGGCCATGATTGACCGCACGGGACTAAAGGGGCTGCAAATCGGCGGGGCAATCGTCAGCGAAAAGCACGCCAACTTTTTCATAGCGCAAAAGGGCTGCACAAGCCAGGATGTTCTGAGGCTGATTGACGTCGTAAAAGAAAAAGTATTAAAGCAGTTCAACGTCGAGCTGGAGCTTGAGATCGAAATCTGGAAATAAAAAAAATGCGGTCTCATCCATCTCCAAATCAAGAGTCATCATCATCGCCTGACCAGCTTAACCCGCCAGACGGATGGCAGATAAAAGCAGCAGTCCTTATGGGCGGACCAAGCCGGGAACGCGAGGTAAGTTTGCAAAGCGGCAAATGCGTGGCCGAAGCACTGAAAAAAGCGGGCGTAAACGTAAAACCATCGGATATAAAACCTGACGCGCTGGGCATACTCGACGACGAAACAATCGACGTGTTTTTCATCGCACTTCACGGCACATTCGGCGAAGACGGCCAGTTACAGAAAATACTCGAATCAAAAGACCTCATTTATACGGGCAGCTCCTCGGAATCCAGCCGGCTGGCGTTCGATAAGTGGAAAAGCAAAAAACGATTCATCGCCGCGGGAGTAACGATGCCTGATTCGATTTTGTTCGAGCCGGGCAAAAAAAATGCTCGTCTTGAGGAACAGATTCGGCAACTTGGGTCAAAATACGTCATAAAACCGCTTCGGGAAGGCAGCACAATAGGAATATCAATCGCGAATGACCCGAAGGAAGCGGTCGAGGCAGCAAAAAAATGCGCAGCGGAGTTCGGCGAGTGCATGATTGAGAAATTCATAAAGGGCAGAGAGATTACCGTGAGCATCCTCGGAAAGCAGGCACTGCCAATACTTGAGATACGCCCGCCCGCCGGATTCTACGATTATCACGCCAAATACATCGGCGACAAGACAGAATACCTCTTCGACTCAATAAATGACCCCGCTCTGGTCGATAAAATACAAAAATCGGCGATTACCTGCTTTAATTCGCTTGGATGCAGGGGCGCCGCGAGAGTTGACTTTATAATCGGCGACGACGGCGAACCTTATGCGCTCGAAATCAACACCATTCCGGGAATGACGAGCCACTCGCTTTTGCCGAAAGCCGCCGCTAAAATAGGGCTTTCAATGAGCCGGCTTTGTCTTAAAATAGTGGAGTTGGCATTGGCTGATTCGGCGATAGCCCATAAAATAACAGGCCGGAGGCAATAAAATTGGCTGCGAAAAAAAGCAAGTTGAATATATTCGGGTTTGGCTCAGAAGGCGATAAGCCATCCCGCAAGTCAAACGTCATAGGATTCGTCAAGGTGTCATTGTTTGTGTGCGCCTTTGTTATGGTATTGGCGGGCTTCACGTTCTTAGACGGATACGTAAAAAAGCAAACCGCCGGCTCGTCGGGCAATCGAACAATTGAGCTGGTAGGCGAAGTTCCAAACTGGGTCAGCGAAGAGATTAAAAACAGGATTTACGCCGCCGCCACCGCTGAAGCGAACAACAGCGCCAACGACGACGAAAAAATCGCCGCCTCGGCGCAGCAAAATATCGCACATCTGGTCCCGTGGCTTGCCGAGGCGAGGGTCCGGACCACCCACAAAAGCATACTCATCAGCGGACGCTGGCGAAAACCAATGCTATTAGTAACCGCCGACAACAAAAATAAATTCTTCATCGACGCCAATATGGTCATCCTCGATTATTCGCCGATTGGCAATCTGCCCGTAATAAATATAACGGGTATGGAGCTTAGCAAAATCCCCCCTACCCCGGGGCAGGTATGGCAGGGAGATGACCTGGCTGCGGCTGTGGAGGTGCTCAATCGGCTCGCGCGTATGGATGCCGCTGTAACACCAGATAAGCCGCTGCTTCACCATATCGACAGAATCGACGTCGCCAATTTCGATGGCCGGAAAAACAGACGCGAACCACACATCTCCCTTTACACGAAAGACGGCACGCAAATCATCTGGGGAGCGGAACTCGGAACGTGGCAAAGGCATCTCGAAAGCCCCGACGACGACAAACTCGCCAAACTTTATACCTACTACCAGCAATACGGAACGCTGTCGGGCGTAAAATACATCAACCTGCGCGACCCTCAGCAGAAAATTTATCTGCCCGTTGACAAGTATTAACCACAGATTACACAGATAGACACTGATTTTTAATTGCCACGAAAAAGCACAAAGGGATTTGATACTTGATACTCGATACTCGATTTTGGACTGCAAAAGGAGGCGTTTGTGAAAAAGATTGTTCATCTGCCGGTTCTTTTAATTTTGCTGGCGGCAGGCGGATGTCAGCCGGCACAATCGGCCAGACCAAATCAGGATAACGCGCTTATGCCCTGCCCGGCTGTGCACACAACCGAAGGTAATTTCACCAGAGTCGTTATCGTTCGGCTAAAATACGGCACAGACGTCCTGGAGGGGCTTAATGATTCAATCCAAAAAGAGAAAATCAAAAACGCAGTCATTCTTAACGGCATCGGCTCGCTGACGCGGTATCACACTCACGTGGTCAGCAATACCACTTTTCCGACCACCCACGCCTATGTTAAAAAAGACGGGCCGGTTGACCTGCTGAACGTGAGCGGCTACGTCATCGACAGCCGAGTGCACGCGCACATAACCGTCTCCGACGACAAAGAGGCCATCGGAGGCCATCTCGAAGACGACACAAGGGTCTTTACATTCGTGATCATTACGCTGGGCGTGCTCGACGACCAGTGCAACCTCCAAAGATTCGACGATAACAAATGGCGATGAGAAATATTGATTCGCCACAGAGGCCTCGTATTTTTTAGCCACAGAGAGCACAGAGGGCACAGAGAATTCATTTTTTTGACGCGGATTTCCGAAACGGGCTCTTCGCTTCGCGTCACAGATTACACTGTTTTTTTTACCACGAAGGCACAAAGACACGAAGAATTTTAGACACTGATTTACACAGATTAACACTGTTTTTTAATATTGCCGCAAAAAAGCGCAAAAGGCAACTTTTCAAGCTCTGAATTTTCTGATTATCACCGCACCAAGGCCGAGAAGCAATAACGTGGCGGGTTCGGGAATCTGCGTTGCAATACACACCGGATAGCGCAAACCCGAAGCGAAGAGAGACCTGTTTCCACTCGAATCGAATTTCTCAATCGTCCCGAAGTACAACAACGAATTGGTTACATATAGATTACCACTACTGTCAAAGGCAAGACCAGCAGGATCGTTCAAGCCCGATGCGAAAATGGTTCCATTTCCGCTCGTATCAAATTTTTCAATCGTTCTAATGTGTTGATTGGCCACGTAGAGATAGCCGCTGCTGTCAAACGCAAGACCCACAGGGTCGTCCAAGCCCGATGCGAAGATGGCTCCATTTCCGCTCGTATCAAATTTTTCAATTGTCCCGGTTTTTGAATTGGCCGCGTAGAGATAGCCGCTGCTGTCAAAGGCAAGACCAGCAGGATATTCTAAGCCCGATGCGAAGATGGTTCCATTTCCGCTCGTATCGAATTTCTCAATCGTCCCAATGTTTTGATGGGCCACATAGAGATAGCCACTGCTATCGAAGACAATACCTACAGGATCATTCAAGCCCGATGCGAAGATGGTTCCGTTTCCGCTCGTATCGAATTTCTCAATAGTCCCATTGTTAAAATTGGTTGTGTAGAGATTGCCGCTGCTGTCGAAAGCAAGACCTATAGGGCCGTGCAATCCAGATGCGAAGGTGGTCCTCGTTCCGCTCGAATCGAATTTGTAAATATTACCGAGCCCATCGTTAAAGGGATATTCATAGTTATAGCTGGAAACATAAATGTTATCGGCGAGCGAGAGGACGCTCGTCACCAAGACCAGCACGGTTACGGCCAATATCACTGCATTGATTTTTAGGTGTGTTTTCATTTGTCTCTCCTTCTTTCAAATTGTGCTTGTGAATAGTGTGTTTAGGAACTCCCGGCCAATTCGACCGGCTGTAAATTAAGTCCACCTCAAGTAGGAATTGTTACACTTTTTTTTAGAATTTCCACGTCTTAAGTGGATTTCCACCCGCCCATGGCGAGGTCTCGCCTTCGGCGGAGGCAAATAGCCCATTTTCATGAGAAAACGAGGTCAGCCCGACCTGAACAGAGTCAAAGGGGAGTCGTTTTTTTACTCTGCGTGCTCGGCGGTGAGAAAATCTTTCAATGCCACGGGTAATTGAGGCAAGATTTTGCGCTCAAAAAAACGACGCTTTTTTTATGTTTTTTCAATTTTTTAAGAAAAAATTTTAACGGCGAAATTTGTTGTTATCGGGTTTAAGCAGGGCAAATCACCAGCTATGGGGGGAAAGAAAAAAGCTATGACGGTAGAGTTTAGAACAAGTAGAGAAGCCGGGGTAAGTTTTCATTTTACCTATATTAAACACCCATATATTGCGTAGAGCAGAGACATACAGATGAGCTGCAGATTAAGGCCGCAACCTGTCGATAAGCCACATTAGATTGAAAAATATCGGCACGGAAAATGAGCCAAATATCATATCGGAGGAACGCCAGGGATGGCTAATAAGAAAAAGTTCAGAGTTGTGCTCTGTTCATAACAGAGGGCAAGCACCTGAAGGAAATTGATATATGAAAAATGTGATGAACAACTCGAAGATCAGATGGATTGATGAGCACGCACCTGAGTTGAAAGGCAAGATTCTGGCCACCCTTTCCATTGAAGGTTTTATACCTGAGCTGAAAGGAGATGCCCGCGAAGCAAACACCAGAGGCGGTTTAGGAATATATTTCGGCGATAAGCTTGAAGGTCTTAGTGCAATAGGGATGGACAGAGCTTTGGGATGTATGCCCATTTACAGCAAGCGACTGGTCCAGTTAATCAGAGGCGGGAGGCAGCATATCGAATATAGAAATGTATCTTATGAGGGCCAGTCAATTAAGCATGTCAGGGACAGGAGTGGAAAGCCCCTGCAATTCGATGTGTGGGGCTGGGATGACAATAACACAGCCCAGGAGCATCAATACCATGTAGATGTATATGGAATAAGCCGGGGAGGGACGCCCCTTTATGTTTTCTATTGCCCGGAGGTATTTGACATTCTTTACCCGGACCACCACACGCATCCAGGTCACGGCAGAGCGCATCGCTTTCTGCAGGAGACAGCTTTTGCTGAATGCGTCTATGAACTGTTCAAACGGATGAGGATTGTGCCTGATATCCTGCACCTCAACGAAGGCCACGTTGCCGATGCCGCCGCAATGATAAGGGGCGACAATCTCTTTAACAGGACAGCCGTGGTCTATACAAACCATACGGTCGTGCCGGCGGGGCTGGAGACATTCTGTATCGGCGAACTTGTCGGCGGCGATGTCGCAAGAGCACGTTACGTGATGAGGTTCCCCGGCCAGAGCTGGCAGAGGTTATGGAGAAAATTTGTGGTAGTGAACGATGATGGACAGCTCTTCATAGATTTCCCCAGGGGCGCGCTTGAAATATGTGATATTGCAAATGGGGTAAGCGAGGAACATGCTGACGCCACGAAGGCCATGTTTCAGTGTTATGACAGAACGATAGAGGGCATACTCAACGGCTCCGGTGACACATGGGTAATGGACGAACTGCTGGAAATGGAACTTAATGGCATCGAACCCAGCAAAGGAATCTTTCGGCGAATAGGCCAGGAAGGTAAAGTGTTGTCTTTGGCTGAAGTTAAGAAGAAAACGGCCGACATGACCAACAAAAGCAACCAAATTATAAGCAAAGGCGGCGTAGCACTGGACCTTAAATTGCCAACGATATGGATGGTAAGAAGAATGGTAGAATACAAGAGCCAGTTACCCATCCTGAAGGATATTATCCATATTATATGCGCGGACAGGCCTGATGAAGTTGACACCATCTGGGGCAGGATGAATGGCCTGGGCATGCAGGTCGTTGTAGGCGGGATCGCACCGGAAGGGTCTAAGGAAGAGGAATGGATAGAGCAATTCGTTGCCTGGATGCAAAGGCCTGAGCTGAAGGGGAGATTTGTTTATGTGCCGAATTCAGATACAACCTTGCTGAGGATGCAGGCCATTGGCGCCGACATATGTATCAACTGTCCCCTGCCGGAGAAAGAGGCCTGCGGTACTTCGGACCAGCGTTCCGCAAGAAACGGCGGGATAAACATCGCCACACGAAGCGGCGGCCCACCCGAATACATTAGAGAAGGCAAAAACGGAATGCTGGTCGGCCCATACGATAATAACGAGGATTTTTACAGGAGAGCACCAAAGGACATTCTGAATAAGCTCAAGCAACTGTCTGACATATACTACAATGAAGACAGCTTGTGGCTGTACATGAAGCTGAAATCGTATCTGGCAAGTTCAAATGTGACTGCTACTGCAATGGAACAAAGGTATGCCGACATGTATGTGCAATCACTCCATGCAAGGGAAAATATCATTAACAGCAGGCGCTCGATACGCCATAAAGTGCCGGAACCTGTTCTATAACAAAACTCATCCTACGGCAAGTGATTCCGCGTGGGCTTCCCCGATAACGACATTCGAGGACAGGCAAGCCCTCCCTACAACTTTATTTTTACTCTGCGGTCTCTACGTCCTCTGCGGCGAGAAAATCTTTTAACGCCACGGGTAAATTCAACACAAGAGCATAAGATGCGGTTTATGAGCGTGTTTTGTCGGTATCATCCTTTTTGTGTATCGCTCCCCGCAGGCCCTCCATTTTCAAAAAACCCAGCCGCCAGACAATAAGAAACGATACGAGGAAAATCGCCGCGCACACAATGACGGAGTATCTCGTTCGAATCATGCTTACTAAAATACCTGCGAATGTATAAAGCCCGGCGAGCGCATAACATATACCGACTGTTCGATTCAAGGGTATGCCGCGGTCAATCATCTGGTCATAAATATGGCCGCGGTCCGAGACAAACAAGGGCCTTTTATTGATAAACCGTCTCAATAAGGCGGTTCCTGTGTCCAATATCGGCAGTCCGAACACGACTATTGACGCCATCCACCAGCGGGGGACTATGCGGGCAAACATCATCATAATCGCCGCGACGACAAACCCAAGCAACATAGAGCCGGCATCGCCCATAAATATCTTGGCGGGATGTCGATTGAAAGGCAGAAACCCACAAACTCCGCCTAAAAGTGCAAGGCAAACGATAACCCTGGTTATATCGCCATGCACGCTGCTGAAGACGTATGTGGAACGACGGAGTACAAGAATCAGCAACCCAATGGTCATTATAACAGTTACCCCCCCGCACAGACCATCAAGCCCGTCCAACAGATTCAGCGAGTTGGTGGCCCCAAGAACGAAGAAAATAACAATCGGAATAGCAATCACTATTTCGGTGGTATTCGACATCGTTTGCCAGCCAAGAGGTTTAACAATCTCACTTAGGTCCGGCCAGATTCCTGCCAGTATAATGAACACTGCGGCAAAAATCTGGCCGAGCATCTTCTTACCGGGACTGATATCGAGAATGTCATCGACAACGCCGATAAAACAGGCTATAATGGCCCCCATAATTACACCGAAAAGCCGCTGCATTATTACTGGCAGACCGGTTCGGTCGCGGATAATATAAACACCGCACAATATACCGACGAAAAGACCGATTAGCACCCCGACGCCGCCAAGGTAAGCGACCGGCCTTTTATGTGTTTTGACGAGGTTGTCGGGCTTGTCAACTATGTCGAACCGAATCGCAACAGCTTTGCAGCACCATGTGGCAAACAACGCACAAACAAAAGACAACACCAGCACAGGCCAAAACTGCACACACCAATCGAGCGACCTTCGGGACCCCAGAAAATCGTCCAGCATATCCTTTTTATCCAGCCCTATTGTTAATACGTTGGTATTTCCCAATATTAAACGCCTGGCTACGCAACCAGGCATTTCGGTTCAACGTTCCTTGTTAATCATAAGACGCCTCTATGCCTTTTGCCCCCCAGCGGTTCGACTCTTTCGACTACGCTCAAGACAGGTCGGCTCACCGGAACCCAAAGGCGAATACCATTATACACCTCAGAGCCTGAAAAAAAAAGAGTGTCAGCGTTTTTTTTACTCTGCGTTCTCTGCTGCCTGTCCTGAGCTTGCCAAAGGATGCTCCGCGGTTACAACACTCTTTAACGCCATGGGTAATTCAACATAACGGTATGGTATCTGAAATTCGGCGCAAAGGGTCTTAAATTTTTTAATGGCCGCCTCCGTCAGTTCGCTTTGAAACGTCGCTTTGCCCTTGCAACAGAAAATCCTGCATCCCGAAAACCGGTAAGCGTGAACGGCGCATTTATCTTCAACCTGATAGCAGCATCGGCCCCCTGTCCGGCTACGGCCAGGCTCATCAATATCCGAATCTGCCCTGATGTCGCCTACGCCGTGACAAGCCATCCGCTTTATATTGGCTAGCCCGAGCTTCTCGACGAAATAAATAATTTCAGGCGTGGTAACATACAGGCGATGGTCATAGGACTCAAAATCACAGCATTTGCCGCAAGCGGAGCACTGGCCTGCGAGTGCGTTGCTGGCAAGAATCTGCTCATCAATCCATTTATAAATTTCGCTCACGCGGGCGACGATTTTTAATTTTGACTCATCTCCCTTCTTCGCATTCGAGGAGTCTTTAGGGCAGGATTTCCACCATTTTGTATTTTTCAATTTTTCGCATATCTGTTCGGGACTGTGTAACCGGCCTCGATTTATGCCGGGGCACTTTCGCGCTGTCGAATTCCACACATCAGAACTGGTTAAATTAACCGGCCAGAAAGGCCAGTTTCGGCACTGCGCAGGGCGAACATCGTAAATCTCGCAACCTCTGCCCTGATTAGTTTCCCGCAGGAATACGCAATCTCGCGTATGCGGGTCCTCGACAATCGTCATGCGAAAGCCCACACGCCTTAAGAATTTTTGCTTCAATTCCTTTACCGGCATTTTCAGGAAATCGGCGATTAGCCGGATTTCAGGCCTGCTAACCCAAATATATCCCATCTCAGGCCCGGCGCAGCAACGGCCGCACTGCAAACACTCAAATTGCAGCCCAGCGGAATACCAGGGAGTTTTATCCTTGCCGAAATTCATAACATTCATTTTACCATTAAGTAGGCCGCAAATGAATTATGAATTGAGAACGTAGAATTTAGAAATGCCCTGATATGATTTTCTTCACAATTCTAAATTCTTAATTCTAAATTTGATATACGAGCTATGCGACAGGCAACATGCGGAGAAATTATCTGCGCCATTCGGCCTTGCGGACCATAAGGGGAGGCATAAGATGCAGCCGGGATTTGTGATGCCTGGGACTGCCGAAACACCGTGAGCTGGGATACCACCGTATCGCCATAAGCTCCGGCTTAATCGCCAACTTGCCTGTTTTTGCTGTGCCTGACATCGTTAAATCCCTGTTAATATATCTGCGTAGTTTGCTGCGATGATGGTATCGACAAAAACAGGCGTTCACTTAATCTGTTTAATTTTCCCGCATTATAGGACGCTGCCCGCCTCAAAATTTTGGGTTAGTTGAGTATCTCGCCGGGGCTGCCCTGCATGTTTTTCCAACCGGCGGGCTGTAAATTAATTGTAAGAATCTCCGTCCTGCTGAAAAACCATGCGTTTCCCTCTTTTGTCAAATCCGCCTCAAGTTTAAAAAGCATCATTTTCTGGTATTCGTAAACAGGCCCTTTGGGGTCAAACATAACACGGGCGGTAAACTCAACCTTCGCCTCGGAAGGTTTGATATCAAGGGAAACAATCGCAGACACAATCTTTTCAATTACCGGCTCCGAAAGCCGCAATTTGAAATGGTCCAGCAGCGCCTGTCTGGACGGATGAATCGAGTCGCTGTAATTTTCCCAAATCAACGGCTCAATCGCTTTTATATCTTCCTTCTCGACCGCCCTGCACACCTTGGCGAGAACCGCTTCTATCTTCTCCCTGTCGGTCTGGATCAAATAATCAATCGCAAAAGCCGCTATCGCGATAACCACAGGTAAAAGCCAGAACAGCCACGCCCGCTTCGGCGGCAGCAAATCGCGAAAAAACGCCACCACAAGAAAAACCACACCCGCCACAATCAGCAGCAGCCACGGCTGTTCAAATATATTTGTCATTGGCTCACCTCCGGCCAATATCTTTATTATTCCGGCAGGTCCAATTTGGCAAGCGATTTGCGGATTTGCTTGGTCCTGTCGTAATCGGTAACGTCCGGCGCCAAAGCCGTAACGCTAATGTACCCTTCCATCAGGGCCATCATATCAGTCGATGGGTCGTCAAACGGCCCAGGCCCGCCCGCGAGCTGGTAAACCGTCTGGCCCTTCTCATCAATCTGCGGCTGATAATACTCGTCGAACGCCTTGTTCGACTGGGGCACAACCTTAATCCCACGGGGTTTCCCAGCTGAAAGCCGCGGTATATTTATATTGACGAGGGCGCCCGTCTTTACAGGCATAAGCTTTTTAAGGATGTGCATACAATATCCAGCGGCGGTATCGTAATCCATTTTTTCCTCCGCCGCCAAGCTCGTCGCCACCGACGGGATACCAAGCAACACCCCTTCCATAGCAGCAGCGACCGTTCCGGAATAATAAATGTTAATCCCTGCGTTTGCACCGTTGTTTATCCCCGCGACCAAAAGCTCAATCGGTTTTCTGCACAACTGCATCGCCGCGAGCTTGACGCAATCCGCGGGAGAGCCCTCGATGCTGTAACCGGAAAAAAGACCGTTCACATCGACCTTGCTGCAAACAACGGGCCTGTTGAAAGTGATGCTGTGGCTTGCGCCCGACTTGCTCGCCGCGGGCGCGACAACCTCCACGTCGCCTATTTTCACAAGCTCTTTGTATATCGCCGACAGCCCCGGCGCAAATATCCCGTCATCGTTCGTCAGTAGTATGTTCATATTTTCCTGTTGATTATTGTTGATTGATGATTGATTATCAATACTGATTATGAAAAAGTTTCAGCCGGACGAAAAATGTTTATTGATGAGCAGAGACGAGATGCGGGCCTTAGACGCCTGGGCAATCAACGAGTTGGGCATACCGGGCATCGTGCTAATGGAAAACGCGGGCAGAGGATGCGCACAGTTTATCATCGAAAAACTTTCCAAAATTAAAAAGCCCGTGGTCTGCATTTTCTGCGGAACAGGCAACAACGGCGGCGACGGCTTCGTTATCGCAAGACACCTTTTCAACGCGGGCTTTGCCGTAACAGTCGTGGTATGCGGCGACATCGATAAAATCAAGGGCGACGCCAAAATCAATCTCGATATACTCACCCGTCTCGGTTTAAAAATTGACCGGCTGGATATGGAAGACACCGAGACAATCGACGCCCGCGTTACCAAACTCACCAATGATGCTAATATGATTATCGACGCCATCTTCGGAACGGGGCTTATCGGGGCACTGCGCGATGAATACAAACGGCTGATTGAGAGCATAAACGGACTCGGATGCCCAGTTCTATCCGTTGATATACCCTCGGGTATGGATTGCGATACGGGGCTGCCGTTCGGCGCGTCGATAAAGGCCAATTGCACCATCACCTTCGCCGCGGTCAAAAAGGGATTTGTTTTCGAAAACGCCCGAGCATATACGGGCGATATATTCGTCGCCTCGATTGGAGTCGAACCAAAACCCGACTTATCATAGAACGTGGTTCTTAAAACGCCCCGGGATTGCCCGACATCGTCTTGTACCCGATAAAATACAGGAACCTCTCCGCATTCATAATCGGTATCGACAACGCCTGCGCCTGGCTCTGAATATCCTTGTAGCCGGCCGCCTGCTGCACCGCACGCTCGTATTTCTCCATCGCGTTGGGATACTTTTCCGTCTCCTGCATTGTCGGCTTCGACAGCACCACGGGCGGTGTCCCCAGAATCACATAATCCGTATTCACGGTTACCGTGTCGGCAACCTTGCCGCCCCACTTCTCCACCAGGTGGCGTATCTTCGCGACAGCGTCATCATCAATCACGCCGCTGCCGCTGAGGTCGAAATCGCCCGCAACCACAAAAGTATTCGCCTTTGTCGGCGACCAGATAAGATTCGCGATTATATCATCCGCCACAATCGGGTTTTTCTTGTCGGAACGAATAATCCTCGCCGCCGAGAAACTGTCTCCGATGTTGTAAACCTCTATCTCCGCCTTTCCTTTGCCATCCCTCGGAATCGGCTGCCCCCTGTCGTAAACCGCAAAAGTAAGCCCGCGGTAAATATGGTCATTAGTGCCAAGATTAATTTGCACAGTTTTGGCCTGGTTATCGACCAGAATTATCTTTCCATCCGGCTCAAACGCCTTTATCTCTGTGTCCGGCGGCGGCTGAACGGGCCACACGCTCTCTTTTAATATCTTCTGGATGCGGTCTTGGGCCGTCTGAAGCTCCGCCTGGCTCTTCAATAACTGCTTGTTCATTTCCTCCCGGCTGGTTCTTTCCTGGTCGAGCTTGCCATACAGGTCTTTAACCTGCTCATCACTCTTTTTCTCGAGCAGCGCCTTCAGCTCATCATAGCCCGTCCGAACATTGTCAAACTGCTGCTGTAACTTGTCCTTTTCCGCCAGCAGCGTATTCTCTTTTTCCATACTGACTTTTTTCGCATCGTCAAACTGCGCCTGAAGGTTATCAAGCTGTTCCCTTGTGGCCGCCCCAGATGCTTTGGCATTTGTCAGCAAGGCGTTCAGTTTGTCCGCCACCTGAAGCAAAGTCGAATTCGGGTCAATGTCGTTCATTTCAGGATATTGTTTCGCTACCGCGGCAATTATTTCTCTTACCTTCGCCGTCGTCTCGTTAACCTTAACCTCCGCCGATTTATCGCCCGGCAAACCAGGCACTATCAATGACACCGCCTGGTCGAGATAGTCCGTCATCGCCTTCAGTTTGCTCTTGCCGAATTGTTCGGAGCCGACGATGGCGCTTACCTTCTGCTGCTCAGCAGGACTGGCAAACTCCCCAAGTCGCTTTTGTGCTGCCTCGGCAAGACCCCTCTGTTCTTCGAATTTTAAATAGTAGATTACCCCCGCCGTTGCTGCTATAATAAACAGCGTCACAAATGCTATCAGGGCGTAAAGGGTACTGTCAGTCGCACTCTTTTTGCCGATTGGCATAACTGCAACTCCTCAGAAATTAGTAAAAAACCTTGGTTTTCAAGGCCTATAAGCATTATATTATCGTCAGAAAGTTACCCAAAGTCAACAAAAAAACCGGCTTAGAGTAAATCTGGGCAAGAGCTGCCGGCTTTGTGAATTGGAACGGTGATTATGGCAATTGAGCGATTACAAAAGATATTATCGGCCTCTGGCGTCGCGTCACGCCGAAAATGCGAGGAAATAATCCTCGAAGGCCTCGTTTCCGTAAACGGCAAGGTCGTTGATACCATCCCCGCATTTGCGGACCTCGACAAGGACACAATAATCGCGGCAGGCAAACGAATTAAGCCCCAGCCCAAGATTTATTTCCTGCTAAATAAACCCAAAGGCGTCATCTGCACCAATTTTGACCCGCAGGGCAGGACTAAAGCAATCGACCTTATCCCAACACGCCATCGAATCTTCTGCGTTGGCCGGCTCGACGTCGATACCCCGGGCTTGATTATCCTCACCAACGATAACGACCTCGCCAATCGCCTGACCCACCCAAAATACGGCATCACCAAGACCTACCTCGCCGAAGTCAAAGGACGAATCGAGGGCGAACACATCGAAAAATTAAATAAGGGCATCTGGCTTTCCGAGGGCAAATCCTCCCATACCGCAGTCAGGATATTAAAGCGGGGACATCAAAGCTCGCTCATCGAAGTCAGCATTACCGAACGGCTGAACCGTGAAGTCCGAAGAATGTTAGCTCGCGTGGGGCTACCCGTAAAATCCCTCAGACGAACCGGCATCGGCAAAATCTCTGACCGCGGCCTGGGCATAGGCCAATTTCGACTCCTCACACACTCCGAAGTCAACTACCTGCGAAAATCCACCGCCGATAAAACACCCAGCTAAGGCGGCAGCGTAACTTCATCGCTTCCGCTGAAAGTGGCGAAATCGATATCGAAGTCCACGGTGCCAGAATCGATAAAATTAGTATTTTTAATAGTCAGCGAAAAGGTGCACTTGCTGAAATCGAATGTTGCAGTGGCAATCCCTATAAGGGTAGCACCATCATATAATTTCACCTTCGAGCAGGTGAATTTGCGTTTGACTTTGTCGAAGTTATCGGCCGGTATCGTAAAGGTATGTGAGCCAACGGTAATATCAAGCGGATTATTAACCAGATTCGTATCATTAACATTTTTATCGGAGAACCCGCCGCGGATAGCAACTTTAGTAATGTTGTAGGTGTTCCTGTCGCGTGTGAATTTCGACTTATCGACCCGCAGAGAATCTTTGACGCCCATTAACAGCTTTATGGGTATTGGTCTTCTGCCGTTGACGATTGTCTCATCAATTTCTGTCGTGCCGGTGTAATCACCCACATTTATATCGATTGTCAGCGGACATTCCAAACCGGACAGGTTGATGTTGCTCGCCGCAAAAGCGAATTTGCCCGTCTTCACATTATAGCTGAATGACTTCTTTATGCCGTTTGCGGTCCCGCAATAGTCGAACCTGCCTCTTTTCCATGTCTTGTTGTTAACATGGAAGGTTATAACACAGGGGTCCATATCATCAGAACTAATGGTGACCTTGACAAAATTGGTGTTGCCGGAACTCTTAGCTTCATCGAAGACATTTGATGTAGCGGTCATCCGGCCCGAAATTGATATGTAATCAGTATTTCCCGCCTTAACAACGCACTGGGAGATGACCAGCGGGGCCCCGGCGAGTTTCGGATAATCGAATCCTTCGCATATAGTCCAGATGTCGTTAAGCCCATTGGCGGTTTCGCCGACGAAGTCCCAGCCGACGAAGCTGCTTTGCTTTTTCATAAGCGATTCTGTCAGCGGTGTTCCGAGTCCGTTATCGGGTCCGCTTGTGATAAGAAAATAGCTGCTGACGATACTGCGGTAGCTACCCCCTATCAAACCGCCGACATAAGAAGATTCAGAAGAAGAAACGCTGACCGAACCAGTCGAATAGCAATTGCTGATCTCGTCTTCGTTATCCCCCACCAAACCACCGACAACATAATAATCAGCAGAACCGCTGACCGAACCCATTGAATAGCAGTTACTGATAGGTCCATCATTATACCCCACCAAACCACCGACTTCAAGAGAATCAGAGGAATCAGAAAAATCAAAAGAACCGCTGACCGAACCCGTTGAATAGCAATTGTTGATATGGCCTTCGTTATACGCCACCAAACCACCGACATAAGGAAAATCATAGTCATCAGGAGAATCAATAGAACCGCTGACCGAACCCGCTGAATAGCAATTGCTGATACTGCCGTAGCTTTCCGCCACCAAACCACCGACATTACCAGAACCGCTAACTGAACCAGTTGAATAGGAGTTGCTGATACTGCCGTAGCTTTGCGATACCAAACCGGCAATTTCATAAGAACCGCTAACCGAACCAGTTGAATAGCAGTTGTTGATATCTCCTTCGTTATCCCCCACCAAACCGCCAGCATCAGACACATAGTCACCACCTGCGATATCACCAGTGGCATAGCAGCGAATAATGTCAGAACCAATATTATATCCTACCAGACCACCCATAGCCGAGGAGTCGTCTCCGACCGACGACACATCACCCATTGCATGGCAATCACTGATAGTTCCCTCATAAGCAGAGCCAACCAGGCCGCCAATACTGTATGCGTTTTCTCCGCCTGTAATAACAACTGTAGAATAACACGAGTTTATATTGCCAACTTCATTGTGTCCCACAAGACCGCCGACATCCCATGCATTATCTGCCACCACAATAGTGCCCGTTGAGAAACAATTTGTGATATTACCTTCATTGTTCTCGCCCACCAAAGCAGATATTCTTTGTGATTGAGCACCTGTGATAATGCGAACATTTTGCAAGCCCAGATTTTTTATCTGGCTATTCAAACCATTGGATCCAAAAAGACCTAAATAATCGGAATAATCGCACCTTACTCCATTAGTGTTTATTGTTAAATTATAAATTTTATGCCCTGCGCCATCGAAGACGCCGGTAAAAGGTGTTCCGTCAAAATAATCGTTTGAATTGTCGATATCAGGTGCGATTACCGCTGTAGTAAATGTACCGCATGGCCCCAAGTCAATATCTTTCGTAAGGACAAAGTAAGCATCGTAGTCGTTGGTGTCCGCTGCCAGTTTTAGAAGGTCAGATGTACGGGCAATTCGATATGGATTAGTGGCTGTACCTGAGCCGCCGGAGTATTTGGCAAAGCAAATTTGTCCAAGTAAAATTACTGATACAAATAAGGTAACAAACGTTCTGTTGCGTATCCCTGCTCTTTGACTCATTTAATCTCCTCTAAGCATTGCTACCAAACCGCCAAAATCATACCAAAAGGAGACCCCTATTTCAACCCCAAAAACCACTAAAGCCCTGACTATAAAGCTGATTTTCATAAACAGGGTAATTGGGATATGCTTGGCAGGGTTTGTTTATACTGGTCAAACAGAAATATCACGCCGAATTCAATCAGGGCAGCGTAACCACATCGCTTCCGCTGAAACCGGCAAAAGCAATGGAAAGTTTTTACTCAATCGACCAATACTTTTTGAATATTGGAATATTCGGTTTCGCCGGATGCGTTTTTTGCCTTTACCCTGTAATAGTATGTTACGCCCTTCTGGACGGATTTGTCAGAAAACAGCTTTCTGCTTTTTGCCGCATCCTCGATATTTTTTCCGACCAGTACCCAAGGCCCGCCCGGATTTTCCGCACGCTCAATATCATATCCGTTTGCCCCGGCAGAGCCACGCCAGATGATATCGTCAGCCGATTTAATTTCCAATAACACCGGAGCCGGCTCCGGTATTGGCACAGCGGGAACAGTCATCCCGCGAATCTGATACGCTTTTTCTCGCAGGACGCGCAATAAATTTCGCTCATCAATTTCATCACCCGATGAAAAGCCGGGCCAGTGATAAGAGGCATAGCCCCCCGATTCATTATGAAAATAGAACCCGCCATCCCTGCGATGCGAACGAACGCCCCACAAAAGCGCGCCCGATGTGCCGTTTCGAATGACCTCATCCATAAACGCGGTCAGAACATCCGTAGGGCCCATGCCGAATTCGTCGGCAATCATGACCTTGTTGGCTGCTTTTGCGCGCTGCTTATCCATCCTGCACAACAACGCCAAATCAGTGGGCCGGCCCGCCAGCATGTTCCAATACACATAATAGTGTTTGCTGATAATATCGATATGCGGGTCTTTGAGGTACGTATTCATGTCCCCGCCTGCCTCCATAACGAGGTGTTTCTTATCGATGCTTTTAATATACGCAGCCATTTCAACGGACCAGTCCGTGAGCTTTCCCGTCCAGTATCCGTCCTTGTCCATCAAAAGATTGTCACGAATATAAACATCCATTTCATTGCCCAACTGCCACGCCAGAATCGCGGGGTCATCTTTATAAGCGACGCCCGTGTAAAAATTTTTCCTGTTCAGCAGGTCGTAAACCAGATTTTTGAAATCTTCTCTTAACTGCGGGTCATCCCAAAAAACATTTCCGCTTTTTCCCCGAAAGGCGGCAAACTCCTTGATGCCTCGCCATCCCCAAAATGTGTGAGAATCGATAATAGGGAAGATGAGCCGGATATCAAGCTCATTGCATATCTGCAATACCTTATCGAGCGTACGGAAAGCTTCTTCGTTATATTGCCTGATGCCCTCTATATGAACCGGGACTTCCTGTTTGCCCCCTTTGTTTCGGACGGAAAGCGTAAAGCACCGGGTTGCGGTCCCTCCCATTTGACGAATAGTCATTAACGTGTCGCGGATTTCAAACTCATCCGGAAACCGGTTGGAATTATCAGGTAGTATCTGCTCTTCATTCTGATGAAGATTGGATGAGGCCAGCGCAAAAAATCTGTATTCTTTATCGCCGTCCATTAATACCGAGCCGTTCCTTGTAATGAAATTCTTCGCAACTGCTACTTTATCTTTTTTGCAGGCCGGGGAGCATCCGACAAAACCGGGATTAACCAGGACAAGAAAACCGATAAGCAGCAGGACAACCTTCGCAATTTTCATATTACACCTCCATGTAAAGCCCTGCTAAGGCGGCAGCGTAACCCAATCGCTTCCGCTGAAACTGGCAAAAGAGATATCGAAGTTCGTAGTGCCGGCAGGAGCGGGGAAATTGGTCTTCTTTATCGTCAGAGTAAAAGTGCATTTGTTGAAATCGAATGTTGCAGAGGCAATCCCTATAAGGGTAGCACCATCATATAATTTGACCTTCGAGCAGGTGAATTTGTTTTTCCCCGCCTTGAAATTCCCCTTCGGTATCGTAAAGGTTTGCCCGGCCAATTCGACGACAGAATTATTGTCGGCCATATTCGCATCGCCAAGGTTTCCCACAGAGAACCCGCCGCTGACGGTAAACTGGGTAATATGGCTGGTGTTCTGATTGCGTGTGAATTTTGGCTTATCAACTCGCAGCGAGTTTTTGACACCCATCAAAAGTTTAATCGGTATCGGCTTCTTGCCGTTGACTATCGCCTCGTTGACATCGGCTGTGCCTGCGAAATCACCCACATTTATATTGATTATCACCGGACATTCCAGACCGGACAGGTTAATCTTGCTCGCTGCAAAAGCGAATTTGCCCGTCTTCACATTATAGCTGAATGATTTCTTTACACCGTTTACCGTCCCCGAATATCCGAACTTGCCCTTTTTCCAGGTCTTGTTGTTGACGGGGAAGGTTATAATACAAGGGTCCATATCATTAGAATTCTCATCGCTGATTATAACTTCGACAAAATTGGCATCACTTGAGCTGTTGGCGGCATTGAAGTCATCGGCATTGGCGTCCATCGTGCCGGAAAACGAAATCGAATCTCCCTTGCTGCCAACGGCAACAGTGCATTTGGTAATTGGTATGGAATAACTCGACGGACTCGTGGAAACATAACCGGAATCCGATGAGCTGAAATCGCTCGTCCCGCAACTATTCTTGGCCTTGACCCAGTAGTAATATGTCTTCCCCTTTGTCACACCATAGTCATCATAAGGTGATGTGTAATCACCCAGATTAAAGGCCGAACCTGAATCGTCGCTGGTGTTGCGCCAAACCTCGTAATTAGTGGCCTCTGAAACAGAATCCCAGGTGACCCGAACATGGCCGGTGTAGTTCCCGTCGCTGGCTAATACATCCGCAGGCACCGAGGGAATAACACAGGCATAGCCGGAGTCCGACGAGCTGAAATCACTTGTCCCGCAATTGTTTTTGGCCTTGACCCAGTAGTAATACGTCGTCCCGGGAGTTATGCTGTTGTTGTCATCAAAAGGCGATACGTTGCTATCGCCTAATTTCGATGCCGAGCTTGAATTGCTGTCAGCGCCGCGCCAAACCTCGTAACCAGTGGCCCCTGAAACAGAATCCCAGGTGACCTGAACATGGTCGGTGTAGTTCCCGTCGCTGGCTGATACGCCCGTAGGCGCCGACGGAACATCACATAAGGAGACAAAATCTATCGCCCAGCAGTTCCCCGACGTCACCCCGCCATACTGTGACTGGCCGGTGCTTGTATTCACATCGGTAAATAAATGGCCGGCACTGGCAACGCTGATTGTATAGGTCGAATTCGACGGAACGTTGGCAAAGGCGTATATGCCATTGGTATTGGTTGTGGTTTGATATGTGTTGCCGTCGTCAATCTTCACGGCGGTTACGTTCGCATCGGAAACCGGTGTAATAGAATCGACCGCCGTAACGCGCCCGCTTATAATTTCACCCGTGCCGCTGATGTAAATGTTATAAATAACGTTGTCAACAACATTAAACGAATACGCTGATGGATCGATGCTCAATGCATCGATATTCGGCAGGTTATACCAAACGTCATCATCGCCGTCCCAGCCCATATTCAAATGATGATACAGCGTCGAGCTTTGGTATCCATACCCGTCAGCCACAACGGCGTGCCCGTCGGTGTTGGAAGAATTGTAAATACCAAGTATTACCGGGTTACCCCAGTCAAGATTTGGATTAATCATTCCATTCAAGCCGTTTCCTATGTTGTCTATCTCTGTCTCATCACCACCCATAATCGCGTTGCTGTAACCAAATGTGCCGACCATCGCTGCGGCAGCATCACTCATATCTGCACCGGAGCCGTCGGACTCATAATCCATTCCAACGGCCACCCCGGCATCGTAGGTGAGGTCGCCGATTGCTTCTCTCTGCGCCAGCGTTGTGCTGCAATTGGGAACAAGCGGCATCTGATTCCAGTCATACGGTCCGCCTAAGCCGTCGCCTCCGAGAAGAGTCGCTGGCTGCTCACACCGATCACACAGATTACACCGACGGTAATCCTCGCAATCGACATAAATCGTAAAACTCTGTGCCCCTACGCCGAACGTGGGATACTGCCAAAACCGCATATACTGTGCCATTGCCGTAGCCACACACCCGGCATAATAGTTGTTCGCATTTCCGGCGCTATGCGGCGGCGTGTAGTAGTTGTAGCACGCCTCATTGCCGCAGATAACATCCTGTCCCCACGTGGTCTGAAGAAGAGGCGAAACGCGAACATCCGAAATACTGCTCACAGGTCCCGACACACTACTGCTGAGCAGTTCCGTCCATTTGCCAAAGGCCTTTTCTCCCGATTTATGCACCCTGGCTTGCTGTTTTGTAAGGTCTCTCGTAGAACTGCCGGCGAGCAATTTTGCGTGAACCGACCGTGATGCATTAACTCTTGCGGGAATGTCCCGGCTGACTAATGCGACAAGCGGATTACGAGCCGACGAATCATAGCTGCCTTCCGATGAAAAACACACTATCGGCTCAACAAGGTCATCTGCGGATACAACCACAAATCCGTTGGGCTTAAGAACAACAACGTAATAAACCGGCTGGCCATTGGAATCTGTAAATGTCTTAACACTTTCAACCTCGCTGCCGAGCCGGCTGCCCATGGGCTTCGCTTCCTTCGCCAGCCATTTGTTTACCATCTCATGTGCCAAACTCGAAGGGACGGCCTTTGCCAATACTATTGCACACCACGACCCCTGCAGCACGAAAAAACAAAATAACGCCAACAGGTAAACCCTGGGCGCAAAAAATAAGCGTAATATCTTTTCCGGGCCTTTTATCAGCATCGGTACCTAAGCTACTTTATCCCCGAATCCCATAGATGGTTATGAACCACAGCTTTTGTTATTTAACCCAAATACTCTCAATCTGTCAATAACCTGTGCAAAAACAACATCCTGTCTACACTATTTACGCATATCGTCTATCGGTTGTGCTGCTCGTTTTCCCTGCCTCGGCTCGATGCCGAGGCGGACAACCGTATCAAATCCGCAATCCACCTTCGCTATTGCTATGGAGGACCCCTGCCTACGGCTTGCTGGGGCAGGCAAGCTTCGGCGGACAAGCCGCAAATCGTCGATTGGCTGATTCCCCGCCATCGGCAGACCTGTTTTAACGCTAAAAATGGCTTGCATTTGGCCCCCAAATCGGTTATAATAACCCTATAAGTTACGGAGCTTTTGTGCCCCCTAATCCGGGTGAAAATCAGTGGCGGGGTTATTGGGCGCTCACGCCGAAAAAACGTCAGTTTTTTGAAAATTCAGACGGGTCGCGTGAATCTGGCAAAAACGCACGGATGCGCAATAATCACTTTTCGGACTTGTCCGACAAGTTGGAGAGCAAACACTTATGGCCGGTATGTTTTATTCAATCAAAGAGGTCTCTGAAAAACTCGGCAAAAGCGAAGATGAGGTAAGGCAGATAGTAAAAAGCGGTCGGCTGCGCGAGTTCCGCGACGGGCCAAACCTGCTGTTCAAGGTCGATGAGGTAAATTCGCTGCTTTCGGATACGAGTTTTATGGCAGCCAATAAACCGTCCGATACGCCGGCCCCGGCGAAAAGCGAAGGAACCGGAACAGATGAAATACTGCTTGCGCCGGAAACGACTGAATCCCCGGAAAAAGGCGGCGAGGAGCTTCAACTGACCGACGCCGATACGCAGATTGTCGATGATGGCATTAAGGTGCTGGGCGACACCGATTCATTAAGCAAAGAAGGCAGCGATGAGACATTCAAAGGCCTCGATGAAACACCATCGTCACCGGGAAAAGAGGCATCGCTTGAAGAAATCGAAAAAGACGCGAATTTGGACACATTTGGCAGCGGTTCGGGTCTTCTTGACCTGTCGCTGCAGGCGGATGACACATCATTAGGCGGAATACTTGACGAGATTTATACTCCCGGCGGAGAAGGCAAAGCCCCGGCAGCAGGTGAGCCGGCGGCAGAGAAAGTGGGTGCGGAAGGTTCGGCAATGGAAGTTGCAGCAGAAGCGGACCAGATGTTATCCGCAGACCAATTCCACGAAACGCCTATAGCAGCACCCACAGCGGCGGCTATTGTATATGTCGAGCCGGCACCAGACGCGATGAGCAACGCACTGGGCGTTATGATGTTCATACCCTTCATCGCGGTCATTTACACAATTATTGCGGCGATATCGGCGCTGAGCAGCGTTACACCGGATATCGTGAAGATGTCGCAGAGCTTCATCTGGTATATCGCTGGCGGTATGGCAGGAGCGTCGGTTCTGATAGCCATAGTGGGTATGGCAATGAGCGGCGAAAAGAAGCCCAAGGCGCCAAAGCCGCCTAAAGTCAAAAAGGAAAAGCCGCCTAAACCGGTCAAAGAGAAAAAAGGAAAATAGTCGGTTACGTAGTTAGTCGATAGTCGTTAGTTGATAGTATATCGTATTTGGAATTTTGAAGCCCCCTGATTTTATCGGGGGGCTTTTCTTTTGGCGTTTAACGGTCCTCTGTCTTCCGTCTTCTTTACTGTCCGCTATACGCTAAACGCTGTACGCTGTTATTTAAATGTCCCCGCTACTTTTTGTAAGTGACTATGGTGACATAAGTTAGGGTGTTTTTCGCCATTCCAGTAAGGGACCGGGAGTGGTAAAAAATGATTGTATTCGGGCAGGTTTTGTCGGTAGAATTTACTAAGCAAAACAAACTAAGTCATACTTAAAGGATAATTTATGTTCATCGATGGCTTTGGGATAGCGGAGTACAGAAGCTTTGGGCCGGATTTGCAAAGAATAGGGCCACTAAAGAAAATCAACCTTTTTATAGGCCAGAATAACTGTGGAAAGTCGAACGTTCTGTTATTTTTAAAGCATCACTATTCGGTGGCGCTGCAATGTAAAAAGTTGAATTTTGCAGAAGTAGACCGACATATTGGTAGCAGCCCTGAAAAGCAAATTGTGGAGTTTGGCTTGCAATTTGAAGGAGATAATTACAATGCTCTGATAAAAAGATTCGGAGGGCGGCTGAGAGCCGATGCTATAGATCTTATCCGCATAGTTCTCCAGAGCAAGACATTATCTCAAGGAGATGAGATAGCTTGGTTTAGGTACGAAGGAACAGAGAAGAAGATATTGTCTACAAAGACAGCTGAAGATATTTACGCGGAGAAAATTTTTAAGGACCAACAGTGGTATGATATTTATAACTTACTCACGAATAAAGAGGGTGGAGACCTTAGGGAGCATTGGATACCACAAACACTTCAGATGCTGAGTCCAGTCAACTTGGTGCCGCCGAAAGTTGACCTAGTTCCCGCCTTCAGGGAGATAAAAGGAGGTAGTGTAAGTGATTGGGACCTAAGGGGGGTAGGTATGATCGAAAAACTGTTTAGGTTGCAAAATCCAGTTTTGGAAAACTTAAAGGACAGAGAGAAGTTTCAGGCAATGAATCGTTTTCTGCAAACGGTTATTGGGAATCCAAAAGCCAATTTACAAGTTCCGCATAACATGGGGTATATCTTGGTAGATATGGATGGAAAGACGTTGCCCTTAGATTCGTTGGGAACAGGAATCCACGAGGTGATTATTATGGCTGCGACAGCTACAGTGCTCCAGAATCAAGTCCTTTGTATAGAGGAGCCAGAAATACACCTCCACCCATTACTACAGAAACAACTGTTGAGATATCTGAACGAAAAGACCTCTAATCAATATTTCATTAGCACGCACTCTGCACATATACTCGACACAACAGATGCAGCGGTCTTTCACGTTACTTTGGAAAATGGAGAGTCGCGGGTAGAACTTGCTTTGAGCGGCACAGATAAATCCCGTATCTGCGATGATCTGGGTTATAAAGCATCTGACCTTCTGCAAGCCAACTGTGTGATTTGGGTAGAGGGGCCATCGGACAGGATATATTTGAATCATTGGATTCATTCCAAAGCACCAGAGCTTGTCGAGGGATTGCATTATTCGATTATGTTTTACGGTGGAAGATTGCTCAGTCACCTGTCGGCGGATGATCCGGTGATCAATGAATTCATATCACTTCGGCAGCTCAATCGACATATATCCATCGTTATAGACAGTGACCGTTCAGCCCTTGAACAAGAAATCAATAACACTAAGAAAAGAATTCAGGGAGAATTTGACAATGGGCCTGGGTTTGCGTGGATAACACAGGGGCGGGAAATTGAAAACTACATTGCCATAGAGGTTCTTGAAGGAGCTGCCAAAACAGTTCACGCGAGTATTGAGTCGCTTGCGAAAAAAGGCGATTACGATAATCGATTAAAGTTGGCGATAGTCGGAGGGACAGAGAAAGAATTTGATATGGACAAGGTTAAAATAGCCAAAGAGGTAGTAAAAAAAGCTGCTGGATTTGATATATTAGATCTTCAAGAGCAAGTCGATAAAGTTGTAAAATTCATCAAGGATTCAAACGGCATGGCTGTTGGATAAAAATCTTTGCAATCAACAGGCATGGAATTCCTGGAGTCAGATATGAGCAAGTTTGAGAAATCGGGACGATTGATGTATGTTCTTATCCTGCTGCTGATAACGAATATCGGCTGCTCTTCAAGGCAGCAATCGGCAACAGGCCTACGTGATAATTTTTACAATGTAAAATTCTACGGGGCCAAGGGCAACGGGACGGCAGTCGAATCCAACGCTATAAATAAGGCGATTGAGGCCGCATCGAAGGCGGGCGGCGGAACGGTGTATTTCCCGGCGGGAAATTACCTGACGGGTTCCATCCGGCTTAAAAGCAATATCTGCTTATTTCTCGACCAGGGAGCAACCATTATCGCTGCCCCGGTAAGCAAAGAAAACGGCTACGATAACGAGGAACCGGGCAGCAATAATCAATACCAGGATTACGGTCACAGCCACTGGCACAACAGCTTGATATGGGGCGAGGATATTTGCGACGTGTCCATTATGGGCACGGGAAAAATATGGGCAAAGGCATTATATAAGGACCAGATTGACAGCAACGACAACAAACAATCCGCGAATAAAGCAATCGCGCTGGTGCGGTGCAGAAACATAATTATCCGGGACATAACCATTTTGCAGGGCGGCTGGTTTGCTGTCCTCGCGACGGGGGTCGATAACTTTACGATTGATAATATCAAGATAGACACCAACCGCGACGGCATCGATATCGACTGCTGCAAGAACGTGCGAATATCCAATTGCCTTGTTAATTCGCCATACGACGACGGCATCTGCCCGAAAAGCTCGTTTGCCCTGGGCTATGCGAGAGCGACTGAAAACGTAACCATCACAAACTGCCAGGTAAGCGGCTACGATGAAGGAACATTGCTTGACGGCACTTTTAAACGCACGGAAAATCCGCGGTATAAATATCGTCCCACCGGAAGAATCAAGTTCGGGACGGAATCCAACGGCGGATTTAAAAATATCACGATTTCCAATTGTGTTTTTGATTATTGCAAGGGGTTTGCGCTGGAAACCGTGGACGGCGGCCTGCTGGAAGACGTTACCATAACAAATATAACTATGCGGGATATCGTAAATGACCCCATATTCCTGCGCCTCGGCTCACGGATGCGGGGGCCTGCGGATACACCTGTCGGACAACTGCGCCGGATTATTATAAGCAATGTAATTGTTTATAACGCCCACCCGTCGAACGCATGCACAATAAGCGGCATCCCGGGTCATTACATCGAGGACATTCGCTTAAGCAATATTCGCATTTGCTATAAAGGGGGCGGGACTGCGCCCGACCCCAACCGGCTGATACCGGAGCAGGAAAATAAATATCCCGAGCCCGGGATGTTCGGGCCGCCACCCGCTTACGGCTTTTTTATACGGCACGCCAAAAATATAAAAATGAATGACGTTGAAATCAGTTTGCTGAATGAAGATGCGAGGCCCCCTTTTGTGTTCGAAGACGTCAACGGTATTTATATGACCCGGGTAACATCGCAGAAGAAGGAAGATGTGAGCCGGTTTGTATTGAAAAATGTAAGCGATTTTCAAATATATAAAAGCCGGGACGTAAACGAGCAATACATTAAAAATATCGCACAGGGCATCGTTGACTAAAAAAAGAAAAATAAGAATGAACGAGTTTGGACAACAACCGAATAAGCATCAGAGGCGGCCAAGATACAGCGGGACGCACCCGAAGCATTTCAATGAAAAATACAAGGAGCATAATCTTGCGGCCCACCCGGAAATCAAAGAGCATCTGCGTGCCAAGGGCAAAACGCCCGCAGGCACACACGTGCCCGTCCTCGTCGAAGAGGTAATGGCATGCCTGAATCCCAAGCCCGGTGAAATCGTCGCTGACTGCACAGTTGGTTACGGGGGCCACGCATCCGAATTTCTCAAACGCATAGGCCCAACAGGAAAACTGATTGCGATAGACGCGGACAACACGGAATTAGAACGCACACGCAATCGGCTAAGCAAAGATAATGCACCGGTGAGTTTTCATCACAGCAATTTCGCTGGGTTAGCAAAGGTTTTGAAAAAAGAAGAACTCGCGGGCTGCGATATAATCTTTGCGGATTTGGGCGTTTCGAGTATGCAAATCGATAATCCGCAGCGAGGGATGAGCTACAAGCACGCTGGATTAATCGATATGCGGATGGACAGCCGGCTAAAACAGACCGGGGCGGATTTGCTCAATACATTAAACGAGGAAGAATTGTCGAAGGCGTTTTTGGAACTGGCGGATGAGCCGGACCATAAGAAAATCGCAGAGTTTATTGTCAACCAGCGGAAAGTTGCCCCGATTACGCAGACCGACCAGTTGATACGAATAATTTTCAGCGTAAAAGGATTGACCGAAAAACTCTGGAAAAAGCAGAACCGCTCAGGATTCGGCAAGCTGCACCCTGCCGCGCGGACGTTCCAGGCGCTGCGCATATTAGTCAATGACGAGCTTGGCTCATTGAAAGAGCTATTGAGAATCGCGCAATACTGCCTGAAGCCGGGCGGGCGAATCGGGATAATAAGTTTTCACAGCGGCGAGGACCGGCTTGTAAAGCGGTGGTTTCGAGACAACGTCCGGGCGGGCATATACCAGACGGCCTCACCGGACGCGATTGTGCCGAGAACAAAAGAGATTATGTCGAACCCGCGCAGTTCGTCGGCCAAATTCCGATGGGCGGTAATAAAATCGCAGGATTTATAAAACCCCGCATTAAAATGCGGAGCTAAACAAAAATCCGCGTTAACCCCGTCAAATGTGTTTATCCTGTGGGATGCGTCTTTTGCTATCCCATCGGGGCCTATCTCACGGGGTAAATCTGGGCAATCTGTGGTTGACTTTCTTTCATAAGATTTTGCAATTTTGGTCTTGACTGGCGGGGTGAAAATGGTTCTATTTGTGTAGAAGTCCCGGAACGCCGGGAGATGATAAAAAGGATTTGTCAGTCAAGCGCGCTTGAAAGGATGATAAGATGCGACTCGCCACGGTTTCAGTAATCAGTATCGTATGTGCTGCAATGATATTTGCCAGCGGTTGTGTAAATGAACAGCAGTACAAAGACCTCAAACTGCAAAACTCCGCGCAGGAAAGACGCATAAAAGAGCTTGAAGGCCAGGTGCAGGCAGCGAATCTGGAGCTTGAGCAGGCCAAGAGGCAAATCGAGGCATTAGGCGGCAAAGGTAACGTTGAAATGCAGGCCCTGCAGCAGAAAGTCGCGGCTTTGGAAGAAGATATCGCAAAGAAGAAGGCCCTCATTGAGGCAATGCAAAAACAACTGGGTGGCGCAACTCAACTGCCCGCGGAGTTATCTTCGATGCTTGAGGACTGGGCAAAAGGAAGCGATTTGGTCAGCTTCGACGCGGCGAGGGGTATTGTGAAATTCAAGAGCGATTTGCTATTCGAGAAGGGCAGCGACGAAGTAGCGCCATCGGCTTTGGAGTCAGTGAAGTCGCTTTGCACGATTCTTAATACGGACCAGGCCAAGGAATTCGATATTATAATCGCTGGGCATACGGATGACCTGCCGATTTTGAAGCCAGAGACAAAGGCAAAACACCCGAGCAACTGGTATCTGTCGGCACACAGGGCTATAACGGTTCTGGACACTATGACGGCCAACGGTATTGTGCCAGAACGCGCGAGTATCAGGGGATTCGGCGAATTCAGACCGGTCGTGCCAAACGAGCTGAACAAGAAGGGCAACCCGCAAAACAGGCGAGTTGAGATTTACATCGTCCCGAAGGGCATGTAACACGATAACGGTCGAAATTCGCAATGGCTGACAGAACGCTGATAATTATCAAGCCGGATGGGGTGCAGCGGCATCTTATCGGGGAAATCATAGGCCGATTCGAAAAGAAGGGCCTGAAACTTGTCGCGGCCAAATTCTTAAAACCAGACAATACTATCGCAACCAAACTCTATGCGATTCATAAAGGCAAACCCTTTTACGATGGTCTGGTAAAATTCCTCTGCTCATCGCCTGTGCTAGCAATGGTATGGGAAGCCCAGGGGGTAATCGAAATCGCCCGCCGGATGCTCGGTTCGACATTCGGCTATGAGGCAGTATCGGGAACAATTCGCGGCGATTTGGGCTGTTCGAGGGGCTTCAATCTTGTTCACGGTTCAGACAGCACGCAATCAGCCGATTATGAAATCCCGATATTTTTCCGGCCTGAAGAAATAGTGAATTACGAGTTCGCGGACGAACACTGGCTATACGGCAAAAACGAGTAAAACCGAACCGGTCTTCACAAAATAAAAGGCCGTCGTCTCCATACAAGGAAACGACGGCCTTTAAAATTTAAAACTCAACAATACGTTTACAAGCCCGGTTTTTTAGTCACCCCATACGTTGCCGAAAATCGCGAAATCCGTAAAGTCAACGGTTCCGTCGGCATCGAAATCGCCTGGGATAGGTGTCTCTGAACCGGTCATCAGCCAGTTATCGCACATCACTTTAACATCGCCAAGGTCAATATAGCCATCACAGTCAAGGTCGTAGATGTTGTCCGCTGTGTAGTTTTGCCCGGCCTGGTCAACCAGCACATCAACATAACTCCCATTGCCCGGTATAAACGTAAAGTGCTTTTTGGTCAGCGTTACCGTACCTGTCCAGGCGTAACTAACCCAGACCTCATAGAAACCATTGGCATCGGTCATGGCCTGCCCGCCGCCATTGTCCGCGCTAACCAGCACATCGCTGATGGGCACGTTGCATTTGTTCGTGATGTAGCCGGTGATTTTGAACGTGAGCAGAGTGCCGGCATAGTTCTGGCCTGCGAAATCCGCGTTGACATCTTCGTAGCTTATGCCGTTCGGTTCGAAGGCATAGGCATACTTAGCGAGGGTTACTTTCCCCGACCAGTTGTAATCAACCCAGACCTCATAGTAACCGCCTGAATCCGTCAGCGAGGAACTGCCGCCGTACTTGCTTGTCCATGGTCCGCCGCCGTTTTCGGTAGAGACGCTGACATTGCTTATCGGCGTGGAATTGCCAGAATCAAGCACATAGCCGGCAATCTTAAAGGTCATAAGTGTGGCCGTGTAATTCACATCGTTGTAACTCTGCGTAATATTGTTGTATGTATTGCTGCCTGGCTCAAAGACATATCCTTCCTTCTCAGGAGCGATGACGCCCGACCAGCCATAGTCGGCCGATAATTCGTAGTAGCCGTTTACATCTGTCAGGGTATTAGTATCACCTATTGACATCAGCACGTCTTTGACCGGCGTGTTACCATCAATCTCAACCACGTAACCGGAAATCGAGAAGACAATCCTGCTGAACGTCACGGCAACCGTATGAGTAGTTGTGATATTGCTCAACGTGTAAGTCGTGCCGCCCGTCTGTATGTCAGTGCCATCCAAAGTCCACTTGTCAACCTCGTAACCAGTAGTCGGCGTCGCGGTGAACAATTGCGATGAGCCATAATCCTTGGTGATATCGCCCATCGGATCAATACTGCCATTAGCGTCTGTAGAAGCGGTCACGGTGTATGTAAATATCTTGAAGCTGACAGCAATAGTATGGGTCGCCGTGATTGTATTTAACGTGTAAGTTGTGCCGCCTGTCTGGGCATCAGCACCATCCAAAGTCCACTTATCGACCTCGTAACCAGTAGCCGGCGTAGCGGTGAACAATTGCGATGAGCCGTAATCCTTGGTTGTATCGCCGCTTGGCGCTACAGTACCGTTAGCACCTGCTGTGCCGGTGACTACGTAAGTCATAATCTTGAAGCTCACAGCAACGGTGTGGGTCGCCGTGATATTGCTTAACGTGTAAGTTGTGCCGCCTGTCTGGGCATCAGCGCCATCTAAAGTCCACTTGTCAACCTCATAACCCGTTGCAGGAGTGGCTGTAAACAGCTGGCTTGAGCCGTAGTCCTTGGTCGTATCGCCGCTCGGCGCCACAGTACCATTGGTGCCGGCTGTGCCTGTTACCGTGTATGTGAGTATCTTGAAGCTGACAGCAACGGTATGAGTAGCCGTGATATTGCTTAACGTGTAAGTTGTGCCGCCCGTCTGGGCATCAGCGCCGTCAACCTGCCACTTGTCAACCGTGTAGCCCGTATTGGC
>JBEKTD010000008.1:0-114020 GCA_049516395.1 Sedimentisphaerales bacterium
CGATGTATCTGTTTCGGATGCTAACAAGGCCGTTGAGCTGGCCCAGCACGCTTGTGAGCTAACCGGGTATAAGAACCCCAGCTTCCTAGATACTTTAGCGGCCGCCTATGCAGCCGCGGGCAAATTCGATGATGCGGTGAAGACGGCCAAACAAGCTCTCGATATCGCAAAGTCCGGCGACCAGGAAGGCCTTACCAACGAGATTCAAAGTCATATAAAACTGTACCAGGCGGGTCAGCCCCATCGCCAGAAATAGCGAGAATGGTGTGTTGATTATACGGTATTCTTATTCTGGTTTTTGTCCATCAGAAGGATGATTCTGTCGAAACGATCTGCTGGTATTTCGCTTTTGAGTATTTTTCGAATCTGGCCCATAGGCGTTCGCTGGGTGGTGTGCGTAACGATAATATGCTGGTTGTCAAGCTCAGTAACCAATTTCACAAATTCATCGATGTGCATATGTCTGCCGGCGTGGGCCCTGTCGGCGTGCTCGTCAACGTAAAAAGTACATTCGGCAATTAGGATTTTGCTTTCGGCGATGTATTTAAGTTGTGAGAAATCGGCGTATTGTGTGTCGCCGAGGTAAGTTACAATCGGAATTTCAAGAGGATTATCGATTTCCACGCCCTGCTTTTTCAATTCGACAATCTGCGGGCCTGAGAGATTAGCAAATTCCTGTTTTATTTTTTTTCGTTTTTCTATTACGGTGAAGCCGACAGACCCCCTGCTGTGCTTTGTTGGGAAGACACGGGCGACCAGGTTTGGTTTTATCTGAAACTCGTCGCCGGGCTTAACGCCTACGAGATTGGCGGGGAGGTTGTTGCCATCGAGACGAGCCCAGGCATCGATGATATCTTTAATTGGAGGCAGAAGGTTTTCAGGGGCGACAATTGTTCCAGCTGCTTGTCCGCAGAAATTACGATGAGAGAGGTAATAAGCAATACCTGCTGCGTGGTCCATGTGGCCATGGGTGAGCAAAACGTGATTTATGGGTATAACCTGGTCAGGGGCTTTGCCGATATCGAAGCAAACATCAAGCTGAGGTATAGCGACGACGGTTTCCTCGCCGGCAATCGAATAGCCGATTATATCCAGGTCATCTATCGTAATCTTCGCTAAGTTATGGCTCGGCATCGTGTCTTTCTGAAATAACGCATTGATTATTGATAATTGATAAACGATAATTGTAACGATAACCGGGTTGGTAATCAACCTTAACGAAAAGGCATAGATAATAAATAAACAGCCATCCAGATGAACGAAGCACATACAGAACAAAAGTCATTTCCATCGAGCGTCGCACCGGGAGCGACGATATTTCTCGCCAGCGTCTGCGTTATGATGATGGAAATTGTCGCCGGACGATTGGCCGCAAGACATATCGGCTCGTCGCTTTACACCTGGACGGCTGTTATAGGCGTTATACTTGGCGGAATCACGCTCGGCTATTATCTTGGCGGGCGTCTGGCGGATTCATTTGCGACAAGAAAAACCATAGGACTGCTTCTCGCTGTATCATCGGGAGCATGTATAGCCGCCATAATCCTGAACAATCTTATCGGCGAATGGACTTTATTGTGGCATATGGAAATGGCACAGCGTGTGCTGTGTCATATCGCTATTGTGTTTTTTATTCCATCGATGCTTATGGGCACTGTCAGTCCACTGGCAGTGAAGATGGCGTTGGAATCGAGGCAGGACAGCGGATGGACAATAGGCAGGATGTATGCGCTTGGTGCAGCCGGGAGCATACTTGGGACATTCCTCGCGGGCTTCTGGCTTATCGGTACAATCGGGACAGTCAACACGCTATGGGTAACGGCGGAAATCCTGCTCGTAATCGCCCTGATATACCAGCCGAAAGCAGTGTGGATGTATATGTATGCCGTTACGGTTGTTTTTCTGGCGGCAGCAGGAACAATAAATTTGAAACAGGCGCAATATATCGGTTCGGCAATGTTACTGAGACAGCCGCGAGAGCCGGATATGCTGTATGAAACCGAGAGCCAATACGGCTACGTAGCAGTTCATCAACTGAGTAAACAACCTGACGAAAGGCAGTTCGTCCAGGACAACGTGAAAAGCCACAGCCAGATAATAATGGGTAAGATTAGGGACCTGCGGTTTTTCTATGAGCGGGTTTACGGGGCGGTAACCCGCAGGGCCGCAGCCGGGAAAGAAAAACTTTGCACGCTGTCGATAGGAGGCGGCGGATATGTTTTCCCGCGATATATCCTGGACTTATGGCCCGGCAGCAGCGTGGACGTGGCGGAAATAGACCCGGCGGTAACCAAGACGGCAATACAGGCCTTCGGACTGCCGCGGGATACGCCTATTCGCACGATTAACCTTGACGGCCGCAACTATGTTGACGAATTGCTGGAAAAGAAACACCGGGGTGAACAGATACCACAATATGATTTTATATATATGGACGCGTTTAACGATTTGTCAGTGCCTTTTCAATTAATAACGCGGCAGTTCAACGAGAAGATTTTCGCAATAACAGCGCCCGACGGCTTGTATATTACAAACCTGATTGATATGCGAGACAGCGGCCAACTTATTGCAAGTTTTGTAGGCACAATAAAGCTGACCTTTCCATACGTTTACGTGGTAACGAGGTCCGTTTCTTATGATTTGCCGGCTAATTTCATAGTGATAGCGAGTAAAAGGCCGGTTAATCTTGAGGACCTGAATACAGAGGAAAACCTCGCCGACGCACAGTTGATAATACGCGATGAAAATGACCTGACTGCTTTCGATAAAAAGACGAATTGTATTGTCCTCGATGACGATTATGTCCCCGTAGAGAACTTTATGGCGCCCGTTGTTCGAGCGGTATCGGCCATATCAATAGCTGATAAGTATATCACCCAGGCCCAAGAGCTGAATTCGGCGGGAAAATGGGAAGAAGCCCTCGAAAAATACCGAATGGTGGTTAAAATTTGTCCCCCGCTGTCGGCGAAAGCAAATTTTTCGATGTGGAAGATTTTAGCAGACCACAATGAGTGGCAGGAAGTCGTCGGAGTGCTGGGTTCGGTGCTGGCGGAAAATGACATAAAAACAAACAAGCCCTTCACGGCAATGCTCCATTACTATCTTGGAATCGCTTTGAACAAAACCAGCGACAATGAAGGGGCTTCGAGACAATTCGAGGAAGCTATAAAGCTGCTACAGGCGGACCTGTCAGAAAAAGGCGACTCGGCTCAGACATATTCGCATCTTGGACAGGTCTATTCGATAACAGGCAATACCAAGGATGCCAATTTGTGCTTCGAGAAAGCCAAACAACTTCAGGAAGATAAGCCAAAGTAATAAAAACAGAATCAGCATAAAACAGGAAATGTGCTTATGCCTGACAAGCGAGTTCACAGGGGACAGCACCCTGCCGACGAAAAACTGTTTGGAGAGGTCTGGATACCGAACATCCGGCGAGCGGTTTCGGATTATTCGCTTTTGCTAAGCAAAGGATATGCTGAAAAAAGTTCACTGAAGCTTGTGGGCGACCGATTCACGCTGACCGAAAGACAGCGATTAGCGGTGATGCGAAGCGCGTGTTCGGATGAGCAGCGGGCAAGCCGCAAAAGCCGACAACTTGAAATCAGCAAGATTGCGGGGCAAGTAATTGCAATTGACGGATATAATGTTTTGATAACAATTGAAGCGGCAATGAGCGGCGGGCTGATTTTCAGGGGGCGAGACGGGTGCTGCAGGGATTTGGCAAGTATTCACGGGACATATCACAAGGTTACAGAAACAATACCAGCCATCGAACTTATCGGCGGCTTTCTACAACAAACCGGTATCGGCGAGGCATTGTGGCTACTGGATAGTCCCGTATCAAACAGCGGGCGATTAAAAACTCTTCTTCGTGAACTTGCGGAAAAGAGCAACTGGAAATGTGAAATAGACCTTGTTACAAGCCCGGACGCAGTGCTGATAAAAAGCGAAAAAATAGTCGCGAGCAGCGACAGCGTTGTTTTGGATAAATGCGGCAGATGGGTCGATTTGGCAGGTGAAATCATAAAAAACCGCCTACCAGAAGCAAAAATAATTGACCTTTCCGCGTAACCCTAACCACCTGCCTTACAAGGATTTACAACAAGTGCTATCTTGAATCAATTATTTTTACTATACTTGTCTGCCGCGTTTTAAGCAGTTGCGCATTTATATTTGCGATGATAGCAAGAAATTTACAATTCGATTTAGAGAGCAGAATGATGAGTATAAGCGAACTGAGTGGTTTTGCCTTCGAGCCGGACACGATGACGCAATCGAAAAGTGACCCCGGGGCCTTCACAAGGTTATATTTACGTCACTACGATGCTATCTTCAGATATTGTGCACACCGGCTCTTTGAGAGAACCACAGCAGAGGACATCACGTCGGAAGTTTTCCTGAAAATGGTGGAAAATTTCCAGACATTTGACGGCAATGAGAAGCAGTTCCGGAACTGGCTTTACCGGATAGCGACCAACGCCGTCAATGAACACATTAGAAAGACTACTCGCCGAAGCGCGATACTTACCTGGGTTTGGCGGGGGTCGAGCAACAGTGACGCCAATGAGGCAGTTGCGGCTGACGAGTCGCAGCATAATCAGGCCGTCATTAAAAAGGCGATACTGGAGTTAAAGCCGGAAGAACAAGCTATCGTCACAATGCGTTTTTTTGAAAACATGAAAGCAGAGGAAATCGCCGAGGTAGTCGGCACAAGCGCAAGCACTGTCCGCAGTCAGTTATCGCGGGCAATCGAAAAACTGCGAAAGCATATCTCTTCGACCCAACTTGACGGGCAGGAGGTGACAATATGAATCCTAATGAAAGAAAATTTGAAGAACTTATGAGCAAGATGACATTCGACGACAAACCGGATCACCGTCACAGAGATAAGCTCGAACAGGAATTGCTGGCTGCTTTTGCACGACGTCAATGGCAACAAGAAAGACAATCCCGGCAAGCCGGGGTTTGGAGAACGATTATGCAAAACAGACCAATGAGATTAGTAGCGGCGGCAGCGGTAATAGCCATCGTAGGGCTTGTAAGCTGGAAAATGTTCGAGAGAAACGTAACAACACCAATAACATCTCTGGAATTGCTTGCAAAGGCACAGGCGGCGGAAAAGGAACTGTTTACCAAAACCGGAATTGTGCATTTAGTCAGTGAGATTACGGTTTATCCGACCACAAACAAAGGGGCGGAACTTATCGAGAAGCTGGGCGAGACAGGAAAATCCGCTGAAGAAGTCAACAAAATAAATCACGAAATTTTTAGTCAGTGGATGATAAGCTGGCTTCCGATATCTTCGCTAAAGGCCAACGGGTGGCCCGAGACGAACCGGATTAAACTTTCTGAAAGTGCGCAGCAGGCTTATACAATCCAGGACGAGTCGTGGTATGACGCTGCAACAGGACGTTTCGCGCGTGTTATGGAAACAGACGGCAATATTATCTTCGCCAACTCCTACGACGGCAGCTTCGTATATCAGTCCGAGTCGATGAATAACGGAACGATAAAAATGAAGAGCGAAGCCGTTGCGGCGAATTTCAAGGCACCGGACAATCCGGCCGAATTTCTGGGTTTGACTGCGGGGGTTCAGCAGTGCCTCGATGAAAAATGTCTTCGGCAGCCGGTGCAGGCGGTTACAAACGACGTTCTGGCAGACGGGACAAAGGTAACCGTATATAAGACCGGTTTCATCGGCCTTACGGGCGAACTGAACACATATTATCTGTTCAAGGTCCGGCAGAGCGACGAGATTGTCGCCGAGATAGATTATATCACCAACGGAAAACCGCAGGTTACCGTCCAAAGGGTACTAAGCGAGTCGGTTGAAAAACCAGAGTTTTCGTGGAACCTTGCTGAGCTGAACAACAAAGAGCTGGCCGGTGAAACACCAAGCCCGGTCACTGTGGCCTCCGACGTTGCGATTCCGAATATTTCCGTTAGGGATATGGCAGAGCGGGCCTCGTTCGACACACATATATTCGCGACTGACCCGAACTGGACCCAGCAACGGATGATTGTGGACGTGCTTGACACAATGAGCGCACCGAAGCGAATGTTTGTGATAATCTACAAGGCGCAGGACAAACGGGATGTAATACTTGCCCAGTCCGAAACGCACAACAAGTATTTTGCTTCGATAAGCAAACAAATAGAAGCGGCTGGAAAGACGTTAGAGAAAACGGTTTACCCAAATGGTTACAAAGTATGGGCACACGCAGGTCCGGTGGCATGGTGGACTGACCTGACGCTTCGCAGCTCCGGTATCGAACCGGCAGCGAACCGCAACGGCTATATCGTTGAGTCGCCTTCCGGGACGATTCTGATAATCGCGGTCAACGGGCAATTGACGAAAGAGGAGTTGGATGGTCTTATCAACTCGCTGATACCAGCCAAAGATTACCAGGTTAAATAACCCGGGCATATGCAAAACCCAAAACGCCGTTCCTAAGGGACGGCGTTTTTTTATGCGCTTCTTAAAAAATGTTATTTCGCCTATACTAAAACATACGGCTTAGTCGTGTTATTAGTGAACGGCGACCGTTAAAAGGGTGTTCAACCGGAATCAGATGATAGAAGATGAAATTTTGAAATGGCGTTTCAGGCAAGGCAGCAAGGAGGCGTTTTGCCGCATATACGAGAAGTATCTCGACTATCTGCTGACTTTGGCAGTGGGATTTGCCAACGACTTCAATACGGCCCAGGACATTGTGCACGACGTATTTGTTCGATTCGCGACCTCATGGCAGGGTTTCGGTCAAACGGGAAACCTTAAGAGCTATTTGACAACTTGTGTAGTAAATCAGGCACGCGACCAGATTCGCAGAACCAAGTATCGGCCGGGCGAACTAAAAGAAGATGCTTTGATTGGTGAGTCGGACTGCCCTGAACAGGCAGTCATACGTGACGAGGTATCGCAGCAACTGAACATCGCTCTGGCGGAGCTGCCATACGAGCAACGTGAGACCGTGGTCCTGCATTTGAAAGGCGGAATGAAATTCAAGGAAATAGCGGTTCTGCAAAGCGTGTCAATCAATACCGTTCAAGGTCGATATCGATACGGATTAGATAAACTGCGGTCAATGTTAAATGATGAGGTACAAAAATGAGGCCGTCAGAAAAGATAGAAAGTGTTGTAAAGAAAATGAATTTTTCAGCCGGTGCCGAATTGCGAAAGCAGATTTTAGACGACGCACTGAAGGCACACGAAGAAACAGGAATCCCAACGCCTTCCGAAAAGGCGAATATATGGAGAATTATTATGAAAAGCAGAACAACAAAATTGGCGGCGGCTGCCGTCATTGTCATCGCAGGGCTGGTATGCCTTCAGTTCCTGACTGGAACGAACGCTTATGCCCACGTCGTTGCGGAGATTCGAAACGCCCGCACGGTAGTGTACACGGTCATAAAACAGGCCAATAACGGCACTGGTGAAATAATTAAGGTTGATGTGGCATACAAAGAGCCCGGTTTCCTGCGGACGACAACGATCGACGGTTACGTTGTGATATTGGATGCCAACAGCGGCAAGGCGATGTCCATTGTGCCGCAAGGCGGGTATTCCATCGGCGACTTAAACAGCCTCAAGCCAACAGGTAACTCCGGCCCCTTCGCATCTTTCGAGGCGATGAGGAACCTGCCGGCAAAGGCCGATGAGAACCTCGGAGCAAAGGAGATAGACGGCATTGACTGCGATGGATACAGAGTAACGCAGGGCGATTTGACCTCGATTATCTGGCTGGACGCAAAGACCGGCGACCTCGTGCAGGTGGAACATAAATATGCCAATTCCCCAGGCATGAACACTATATTGAAGAATATCAAGTTCGATGTCGAGCTTGAGGATTCGCTGTTCAGCTTGACGCCGCCGGCGGGATACAAGCCGATGGGCGCCGAGATGAAAGCCGATGACGCTCTCCAGACGGAAGAGACATTTGTAGCTTTCCTAGGATGGTGGGCCAATGGAAATACCGATGAGACGTTCCCCCCGATGGTGGCCGGACCCGAGCTCGCCAAGGTCTGTATGGAAATGGCCAAACAGGGCAAACTCAAGGGCTCTGCCTGGGACAAGGCTGATACCAGCAAGATGTTAAATGCATTGCTCTTCGTGGCCAAACTGCCCAGAGAGGAAAGCAAGTGGCGGTACGCGGGTAATGGTGTGAAGATAAATACCCCTGACACGCCGATATTCTGGTATCGCCCGGCCGGCAGCCAGATGTATCGCGTCGTTTACGCAGACCTGACTGTGCGCGAGGCGGCTGAGGACCAGTTGCCCAAGTAATACGTATCCTTTTCTAAATACAAAAACGCCGTCCCTAAAGGACGGCGTTTTTTATGCGCTGTAAGTGTGATTTTTAAAGCTTGTCAATCGCTCGTCGAAGCTCGTCACAGACAATACCAATTTCGTCCTTGCTGAGATTATTGTAGAAAGGTAATGCGATGGTCCTTTCGGCGATTTTCTCGGTAACAGGGAAGTCGCCCGGCTTGAAGCCGAAACGCTCGACCATAAACGCCTGGAGATGAACTGGCGTAAAATAGTTGCTGACCTGTATGCCTGCGTCGCGCATCGTTTGCAAAACCTCCTCGCGATTCTGGCGAGTAAACCTGTCTGAGAGGCGAACAACAAAGACAAACCAATTGGTATCACAGCCAGCGGGTTCGGTCGGCACAATCAGACGGTCATCGCCGGCGAGGTTTTTCTGATACCATTTGGCGACCTGTTTGCGTTTGCGTTTTATTTCCTCGATTCTCGAAAGCTGAACAATACCCAAGGCACAGTTGATATCACTTAGGCGATAGTTGTAGCCCAGTCGCACGTGGCTGAGCCAGCCACCACCCGCCGCCCTGCCCTGATTGCGCAGTGAAACGCACATATCCGCAAGTTTATCGTTATCGGTGAGGATGATGCCGCCCTCGCCGGTGGTGATTTGCTTGTTGGGATAAAACGCAAAGGTGCAAATATCGCCGAAGGTGCCTGCCTTTTTGCCGTTCAGGACTGAACCGAGCGCCTCACAGCTATCCTCGACAAACGCGAGTTTGTGCTTGTCGGCAATACTTCGATACTTATCGAAGTCGGCGGTACTGCCAAAGGCCTCGATAGGAATAATCGCCTTTGTTTTTTCTGTAATCTTCTTCTCAATTTGAGCCGGGTCAACGTTCAAAGTTACCGGGTCGATATCTGCAAAGACGGGCTTTGCGCCTACCATAAGGGCAACGTTCGAAGTGGAGATGAAGGTAAACGGCGTTGTAATTACCTCGTCACCCGGCCCGATACCGAGGGCGAGCATACACAGATACAGGCCGCTTGTGCCGCTGTTGACGGCGACTGCTCGTTTCCTGCCTATATATTCAGCGAAGGCCTGCTCGAACTCGCCGAGTTTGGGACCAAGCGAAAGATTGTTACTTTTAAGCACATCGGTTACGGCCTGAATTTCCCTGTCAGTAATATCAGGACGAGACAAAAATATACGCATCCACGGCTCCTTAAAGTATCAAATGCAGGTTATACGAAAAGACAGATTTTACCATTCAGACCCAAGTTTGCCAAATACTTTCTGCCCGCCCCATTTTGGCCATCAGGAACTGTTTTGGCTTATAGGACGTAGTAATAGAGGCGAAGGCCAATATCAGTAATGCGGTTTGGACTTGGGTTGGTTGTTCTAAACGGCATAGGTATTAAAACCGATAAATGACGTGTAAGTGGCAAAAAGCACGTTCTAAGAGGGATATAAAAATGGCAAAAGGTAAGAACGTATTAACGACAGGTGATGTAGCGAAGATTTGCAACGTCGCGCCGAGAACAGTGTCCAAATGGTTCGACAGCGGGCAGTTGAAGGGCTATCGGATACCGGGAAGCAAAGACCGGCGGATACCAGTCAATGAGTTGATTCGGTTTATGAAGCAGAATAATATGCCGGTGCCGGCGCTGCCCGTCGGCAAAATGCGGGTTGTTATAGTAGACAGCAATGTCGAGTCGGCATCAAAACTGGCGGAGACGCTGAAGACTAAATCGGACTACGAAGTGAGCATTGCGAAAAATAACTTTGAGACGGGAACCGCGGTCCAAAGATTTGAGCCGCACGTTTTGCTTGTTAACCTGCTGGCAAAGGACATCGACACAGAGGAAATATGCAGGAATATCCGGTCGGACGAAGAGTTGCAGACCATCAAGGTAATCGCCCTTGTGAATCACCTGGCAGGCGGCGAAGCAGCAGCATTGCTGAATAAAGGGTTTGACGGATATGTTTCGATGCCCGCTGACGTTTCGGAGGTCGTCCGCAAAATAGAAGAAGCAACCGCTATAATCTATTAGCGGCAGGCAACGCAACAACTAAAAGAAGCCGGTATTATAGCCGGTTTCTTTCATTTTATCTCACTACGCTCAAATTTTTCTTCTTCAAAAAAACTCCTTTTCCCCTATAATAAGAGCGGTCGCGCTCGTAGCTCAGTTGGATAGAGCGCCGGTTTCCTAAACCGGAGGTCGTCAGTTCGAATCTGGCCGGGCGCATTACAACCCTGTTTATATCGATTCTTTGCCGCATTTCCTTGCTATGGAATCTTGACATTTATGCTTGAGTCGGTTAAAATGCATTAGCTATCGATTAGTGCATTCTGCACCCATAAAAATGAAGAAAAAGGAGAATGGCGTGATCAGAATATCCTTTTCTATTGTTTTAGCATTTATTACTGCCTCTGCCTGCTATGGCGATTTGTGCGATAGCAATGTGCTTATCAGCAGTTTCGAAGACGGGACTTCGGATCCCATTACCAGCTGGGTGCCATCAGGACCATCACTTATCGGCGGCCAAACCGTTGGCGTTACGGATGGCTCGAACAGCCTCGGTGTTTTAGGGCCTATCGGTTGGGGATTCATTGGGTCGCTTCCTGTCAATCCCGGCAACTTCATGGGCAACACAAAATTCAACATTGACATCACCACACTGGCTGCAAATTTCCCAGGAGATTCCGGAATAAATTTCGGTGTTGCTATTTGGGGCGACCAGATAAGCTGGCAACAGTGGGACGATGTTTTGCCTTCGTGGGCCGGAACCAATAAAGCAAACCGCACCATCACGATGACAGTTGATTACAATTCGATTAAACCAGCAACAACCCCATCATATGTGAATATTGCACTCTTCCAGAGCAGTTATTCGAATAATGGCCTGACAACTTACACTGCTTATTTAGACAACATGAGACTGACAGGCGTGCCGGTAACATGTCCGGAGGGAATGACGCCCTTTGTGATTCCGTCTCAGCAAAATCCTGACTCGCTGATAGCCATACAAAACCAGCCGATTGGCGGCGACAATATTAAAGACAGAATAGCGGCGACGGGCGACCATTTCACGAAAAATGGCGAACGAATCAAGATATGGGGAGTAAATTTAACGTTCGGGGGAAATTTCCCCAGTCATTCGGACGCGAACACATCGGCACAGCGTCTGGCAACAGCAGGCGTAAACTCTGTTCGCTGCCATCATATGGACACATCGAATTATCCGAGCGGTATCTGGGACCCTACAGACGGAGCAACGATATATCCGGAAGCGCTTGACCGTTTTGATTACTACGTCAACGAAATGGCCAAGAGGGGTATTTATATCGACCTGAATCTGCATGTCGGTCGAAAGTACAGCCAGTATCTGGGTCTGCCTGACCCTTGTACGGATTATGACAAAATCGTCGACATTTTCACGCCTGCGATTATAGCTGCCGAGAAAGATTACGCCACGCAAATGCTTAACCGTGTAAACCCTTACCGCAATATTCGCGTTGCCGACGACCCGGCAATCGCTTTCATTGAAATCACAAACGAAGACAGCTTCTTTATGTGGGATGGCCCCCAAAAGCTGCGAAGTCTGCCGGCGTATTACGCAAATATACTGCAACAGCAATATAACACCTGGCTTTGCAACCAATACGGTGACACAAATGAACTGCGAAGTGTCTGGGATGCGAATGTTGAGCCGCTGGGAACAAATGTTATTACAAGCTTCGAAAGAAATTTTAACGACCCCAATGTCAAAGCCAACGACAAATGGTATCTCGAACAGGACAATGGCTGCCAGGCGACTTTCACACTTGCGACATATCAATCGAGAACAGGAGCCAAACTTGCGCCAACTGTTATTGACAGTACCGACTGGCATCTGCAGATCATGCAAAACAACCTGCAATTGACAGCGGGACAGTACTACACGCTTACCTTCGACGCCGTTGCCGAACAGCCGCGTTCGATATCGTGCAATGTGATGCAGGACCACGACCCATGGAGTGCCCTTGGCCTGTATCAGCAGATTACACTGGGCACAACGTGGCAAACATTCACTTTCGGTTTCACCGCCACCGCCAGTGACAACAATGGCCGGGTAACATTCATCTTCGGAGCAAATACTACGCCGGTTTACATAACCAACGTGCAATTGTGCACCGGCGGACAAACCGGTCTTATGGCAGATGAATTTATTGAGACGGACATGGTGCGATTGTTTGTCAATGACGAGGTAGAAGAACGGACAATCGACGAATTGAGATTTCTCGCGGAAACCGAAAAGGCGTATTTCGACGATATGCGAAGCTTTATAAAAAACGACCTTGGATGCAAGGCGTTAGTTACAGGAACGATTGTCTTCGGCCCGCTGGGACTCTACGCACAAAGCGATATGGACTACGTTGACAGTCACGCTTACTGGCAGCACCCGGTATTCCCGGGGACAGCATGGGACCCCGTTAACTGGTATATCCAGCAAGAACCTATGACCGACGATATAAACGAAGCAACCCCCTTCGAGCTGGCGGGCTGCCGACTTGGCAAAAGCGATACCTACACAGGCAAACCATTTACGGTCAGCGAATACAGTCATCCCACCCCGTCAGACAGCCAGGCTTCCTGTGTGCCGATGCTTGCCTCTTTTGCGGCTGCTCAGGACTGGGACGGTATATGGTTTTTCTGTTATGACTCCGGCCCCAGTGAATGGAATGATAATTACTTCGAAGGATATTTCGACATACTTAATAACCCTGCGAAATGGGGATTTTTCCCGGCTGGCGCTAGTATATTCCGATATAGCGGGATTGGTCCGGTAGGAAATACTCAATCTTATATTGCATTAACAAGCCCATCTTCGCCTGTGCCGGCTTTGGCAGAACAGTATCTAACATACAACAGCGACATGTTCGGAGTGCTTACCCGCAATTCCAGCATAATCCGGCAGAACCTGCTTACAAAACGCATAACTAACGCCTTGTTTGAAACAGGAACCATTACAACGCCCTCCGAGCCGAACCAAACAACTGTAAACTGGCAAATCGGCAGCGACGGCAACGGGATATATACGGTGACAGGCAAATCAGCAAGGGTTTATGTCGGCCATAAAGAGAAGTTCCTTGCCGCAAGCAATAATACTATCGAAGTTAACGAGCCAAATTATGTTACGCTGACCATAACATCACTTGAGCCGGACTACACAATAAGCCCGCTGCCTCAAAAGAGGAAATTCCTCATTACTGCTATAGGCCGGTGCGAAAACATGGGGATGATATTCTCCGCAGACCGCACGACAGTAGGTTCAAACTGGGGGCACGTACCCGTTCTAATAGAACCGGTCCAAGCAACGATAAAAGTTCCGTTCAAGGGATTTAAATGTTATGCCCTGTCGCCTGACGGGACAATAAAAACCACTGTGCCGACATACGTGGAAAATGGGCAGACAATTATTGAGTTGTCGCCGACATATCAAACTATGTGGTATCTCGTAACAGTATCAGGAGATGTAGATGGTGATGGGCAAGTGAACTTCCTGGATTTCAGCAAAATTGCACAATACTGGCACCAGAGCGAGCCATCGGTCGACATCGGCCCACTGCCTTTAGGTAACGGTATTGTGGATTTTGAAGATCTTGCAGTATTCGCAGACACATGGCTTGTAAACCTTAATCCTTAGCAACCAGAGTAACATCTCAACTTACGCGTTTTCAGTACATGCAGCTTTTTGAAGCTCAACAGTCGTATTTTCAGGGGCGTTGCCTGGTAGTTCGCTGAGTGTCCAGTATAAGTTGAGAACTTTCATCGCCTCAACAAATTTCCTGTAGTCCACTGGTTTTACTATGTAGCCGGCAACACATGCTTTGAAACTTTCCATTTTATCGCGGTCGTCTTTTGAGGTTGTCAGGACAACTACGGGTATTGGCCGCAATTCGTCATCAGCTTTCATAACCTTGAGAAACTCTATGCCGTTCATTTTAGGCATATTCAAATCGAGCAAAATAACGCAGGGCTTCTTGTCGAGATGCTCTCTCAGATAGTTTAACGCCGCTTCGCCGTTGATTGCTCTGACCAACTCGTTGGTAACCTTAAGCTCGCTGAAGGCGCGTTTGACTGTCATAGCATCAACACTATCGTCTTCGACAAGCAGTATCGGTCTCAAATTTCTCATCTATGCCCCCTTTGCAAATTTACTGGTAGCACATAAAACCTGGTAGGATTATCGGTACAAAACACAGCTGATTTGAGGAGAAAAACCGTTCTTTTGGAGGAGTGACAATACCGGCTTAGCCGCGGAAACAGTTTTGGGTAATTATGGGACCTGACAATCTTGCCGATCAGGGACAGGCCGCTTCTTTAGTTCCAACATCCTGCTTTTCAACCAGGTTGCAAGATGATTCGCTGAGTGTCCAGTAAAGGTTGAGTATCTTCATCGCATCGAGAAACCCCTTGTAATCTATCGGTTTGACTATATAGCCGGCAACACCATTGTCAAAACATTCGAGTTTATCCTTGTCGGCCCTGGATGCGGTGAGAACAACAACCGGGACACATTTCAATCTTGGGTCTGATTTTGCAATCTTAAGAAATTCAATGCCATTCATTTTGGGCATATTCAGGTCAAGAAGAATCACACAGGGCTCGGCTTTGGCGCTATTCTGCAAATACTCCAGCGCCTGCTCGCCGTCGCACACATGGACAAGGGGATTTTTGACGTCAAGGTCTTTCAACGCCCTCTTAACGGTCATCGCATCAACGCTGTCATCTTCCAAAAGAAGAACAGGTTTCAGGTCTCGCATCTTTAAATTAAACTCCCGATAAAAAGACCCAAGAAAGGGCCTTGTGGAAAATATCGGCGCAACTGCCGTAGAATGTGATAAGGAAAACCCTGTTTTGGGGGCGTAATATTACTTAAGCTGGGCTGGTATTTTGGCGCAATGACTGACAGAAACTGTCACAGATACGCCAATGCTGCAATTAAACCCAATTACCCTGACGCCGATTTATAGGACCCTATTAGAGAACTACGGGTTTGCACAGATTCTTATCGCTGGCAGCAACCCTGCCGCATATTTTGCATATAAATTTGGCGTTCTTTACAAGGGTCTTGTATTCCTTTGGATTACTTATTTGATAGCCAAGATTGTTCAAATAACAAAGGTGTTTGTTGTGGCCGGCGTGCGGCATACTTGTTTTTGCCATTGTATTTATCTCCGTAAAAAATCTTGCGAGTTAATCCTTTATTCTTTGGGTTTATGGATTATAGCAAACATCAGCACAATAAAAAGCACAACTGCTGAAATATACTCAATATTCCGCGGCATCATCCAGCCATGATGAGCAGTGTGCGCGAGTGTAACACCGCTGATAATATAGTCGAGAATTATGCCGCTTAGCAATGCGCATCCGGCGACGGCAGCGAGATAAGTTATCGCGGTGGCCCTGCCCATAATTTTCCAGATGGTAACAAAAGACGCGGCGTTGGTAGCAGGCCCTGTCATAAGGAAAACCAAAGCAGCCCCCGGACTCAACCCCTTTATCATCAGTGCGGCCGCTATCGGGACCGAAGCGGTTGCGCAAACATACATCGGTATTCCCAAAAGCATCATTACAAGCATCGGGAAAATGCCGGTTCCGAGTTTATCTGCAAAGAAGCCGTCGGGAACAAGGGCTGAAATAAAGGCAGCAATAACCAGACCAATCAGCATCGCCCTGCCGATATCGCGAGGAAGCGTGACAAAGCCATATTTGAATATTCGCGCAACAGGATTAGTTTTATGCTCACAGGAACAACATTCATCCTCGCAACTCTGATTTTGTTGTGAGCCGTTTTCGAGAGAATCGCCGAACAAATTGACCATCACGCCGCCGACTATGCCGGTAACAAACGCCGCTATCGGTCTGAATATGGCGAAGACCGGGCCAAGCAAGGCATACGTAACAAAAATGCTGTCAACGCCTGTTTGCGGAGTGGAGAGCAAAAATGACACCGCCGCCCCCCTGCTTGCTCCGTGTTTGCGAAGCGACATTGTTACGGGGATGACGCTGCACGAGCACAAGGGCAGAGGCACACCCAAAAGAGAGGCCTTGACCACTGGCCAAATCCCCCTGCCGCCGAGATGTTTTTCAACAAGCTGCTTCGATATAAGAACTCCCAGCAACCCCGCCATAAAGAAACCGAACAACAAATATGGCGACATCTCAAGAACCGTGTTCCAGAAGCCCATCGCTATCGATTTAACGAAATCTGTCATAAACTATCCGGCTAAGGCCGGTCAATTAACCGATATTTGTTCAACCTTGTTTACACTGCCATTAAGGTCTATCGTAACATCCTCGAATGTCATTTCAACTCCGGCCTTTGCCAATGCCTCTTGTGCGATTCGAGTCAGGCCATGACAACAAGGCATTTCCATATGTACTACGCTAAGGGACTTGAGTTTGTTGGCCCGCAAAATATCGGCAAGCTTTTCAATGTAGAAACGGGCATCATCAAGTTTGGGACATCCTATTACAATACTGTGGCCCCTAAGAAACCTGCTGTGGAAATCACCCATCGTAAAAGGAACACAGTCCGCGACGAGCAACAGGCATGCATCTGCAAAATACGGTGCGTGTGCGGAGACAAGTTTAAGCTGAACAGGCCAGTGTGTCAGTTGCGATGAGACATCACCTGTTGACGAATCCGATTTTTCGGCGGTTTTTCGCAGTTGCGCGGACGCCATACCAGGACACATAAACGGCGTCGGCTGCGGTTGTTTTATCTGGCTGAGATGCTCTTTTGTCGCTTCCTCGTCAAATGGTTTGGCTTCCCGCTGTATAACCTTGATGGCGTTTTGCGGACAGTGACCGATGCAGGCGCCAAGGCCGTCACAATAAGTCTCGCTGACCAACTTTGCTTTGCCGTGGATTATCTTTATTGCGCCTTCCGCGCAGGCCTTGGCACAAAGCCCGCAGCCGTTGCACTTTTCTTCGTCGATAACAATTATATTACGCAGGGCCATATTGCCTCCTCTATTCCGCTCCGAGTATAGCTTTCAAATCTTCGTCCACAGAACCAACGGGAGCGATATTGAACTTTTCAACCAGGACATTAAGGGCGGCCGGGCTGACGAACGCGGGCAGCGAGGGGCCGAGTTTGATATTCTTTATGCCCAGATGCAGCAGCGTCAGGAGGATTACGACCGCCTTTTGCTCATACCAAGACAAAACAAGCGACAACGGTAGGTCGTTTACGCCGCACTTGAATGCCCCCGCCAGGGCAACGGCTATCTGAATAGCAGAGTAGGCGTCGTTGCACTGGCCGCAATCGAGCAGGCGAGGTATGCCGTCGATATCGCCAAAATCGAGTTTATTGAAACGATACTTGCCACAGGCCAACGTGAGGATAACGCAGTCATTGGGAACTTTCTGGGCGAATTCGGTGAAGTAGTTTCTTCCCGGTTTTGCGCCATCGCAGCCGCCAATGAGGAAGAAGTGCCTGATTTTGCCCGCCTTTACCGCATCGATTACCTTGCCTGCAACGCTCATAACGGTATTTCGGGCAAAGCCGATTGTTATGGATTTCGCAGGAGCATCCTCTGTAAATCCCGGTGCAGCCAGAGCAGCTTTAATGACTGGGGTAAAATCTCCGTTTGAGATATGAGTAACACCTGTCCAGCCGACGACGCCGGAGGTAAAGATTCTCGATTTATAACTGTCTTTTGGTCTTTGCAGACAGTTGGTAGTCATCAGAATCGCGCCTGGGAAAGCATCGAATTCGTTTCGCTGGTCCTGCCATGCGCCGCCATAATTGCCGACGAGGTGCTTATATTTTTTCAAACCTGGATAAGCGTTGCAGGGTAGCATTTCGCCGTGAGTGTAAACATTGATGCCTTTGCCCTGGGTTTGTTTTAGCAGCTCTTCGAGGTCTTTGAGGTCGTGGCCCGATACAACGATACACTTGCCTTTGACGGGGGTAATGCGAACCTGTGTCGGCTCCGGATGGCCATAAGTGCCGGTATTGCCCGCGTCGAGCAATTCCATCGCCTTGAGATTAACTTCACCTACCGCGAGAGCTGTCTGGAGAAGTTCGCCAATATCGGTCGGCTTCTGAGTAAGCCGGTCGAGTGTTTTGTGAATAAACGCGTAAATAGCGTCATCTTCTTTTCCGAGAATCTGGGCATGGTCGGCATACGCGGCAAGCCCTTTGAGTCCGTAAACAATCAGCTCCTGCAAGCCGGCGACATCGGGGCCAAGCTCGTTGATTTTATCCTGTACGCCGACAAGGGTGCCGGTTTCAACCAGTGCATCCAAATCATCAAGATTAGTCCACCACCGGGTTTCGCAGGGCAATTGTTCTACTTTTTTGCCGGAGCGTTTGCAGGCAGCTTCGTAAAGCGATTTGGCTCTCTCTTTTACCGAGGCCGCTTCTCTCAAAAACCCTTGAAAACGGGCTGGGTCAAAATCAACGTTTGTTAGCGTGCTGAACATCGCTTTGACCGTGAAAACATTTAAAGCTTTATCGACACTGCCCAATTGTCTTGCGCGATTGGCATAGCGTGAAAGGTCCTTTAACGCATAAATCAAAAGGTCCTGCAGGGCAGCCGTGGTCGGCTCTTTGCCGCAAACCCCCAAAACGGTGCATCCGGTGCCTTTCGCCGTTTGTTCACACTGATAACAAAACATACCCATAAAATATCTCCTTCAATCTCGCTTCGATTTATTTTACTGTTTTATTGCCTCATCATGCCCGAATCATTGTAAGCAGCATTTTGAATTTTCCCTCGGCGGCGACCGCATGAGGAATATTCGCGGGCATAATAATCAGCTCGCCCGCAGAAACATTTATTTTTTCGCCCCCTATTGTCAACAACGCCCTGCCGTCGAGAACCTGCACAACCGCGTCATACGGCGCTGTATGCTCACTCAGTCCCTGCCCCTCATCAAAGGCGAACAACGTAATTGTTCCGACGGGCTTATCGATTATGGTTTTACTTACTACCGAGTCGTCGGCGTAATCAATAAGTTGCGCCAAAACCACGGGTTTTGCCAGACAGGTTTCCAGAACAGACGAATTACGTTTCTTTTCGTTCATTTTTTGCTCCCGCCGCGTTTGCTTTTTGCCGGCTTTTTGGCCCCGTTTGTATCCGCCAACTGCTTCAAAGTAAGGCCGTCAAGAAACTCATTGATTTTGCCCTGGAGACGGGCTAATTCCGGGCTTATAGTGCAGCAACGAGAGAGACGGCAAAGTTTGCAATTATTGAGCCGGACAGGCCCCTGAATGGTCTCGACCAGCCGGCGTACGGTAATCTTTGACGGATTTTTGCAAAGTATAAACCCGCCTGATGGCCCCATTGTGCTTTTTACAATCCCGGCTTTATGAAGACGCTGCAAAAGCTTGCAGGCAAGCTCATAAGGTATTTTCTGCCTGTCCGCAATTTCTTTAGTAGAGACCGGCTCACCACCGAACCTGCCTGCCAGCTCCACGGCAGCCCTTAACGCGTAATCCGTATTTCGCCTGATAATATCCATACTTTCCTTAAGATTAATAACTATAGGACTAATATAGTCCTATTTAATACCGGTGTCAACGCAAAATAGTTCGTTTTTTTATAATTTTTTTTAATTCAATAACCGCGCTGGTTTTCAACCCGACACGACAATCTCGCCGGCAGACGAAATACGAATCTGTTTTTTGAGTCCCTTCGATGAATCGAAACGGTATTCGCCTGCTCCTTTCAGAACTACACTATTGCCGGCAACGGCAATCTCGATATTTTCATTTGGGGATTTCTGGTGAATGACGTTAGCCAGAAGCAATGCCTTTTCGAGGCCGTCGCCCCTGTGGTAATTTGCGACCTCATCGGGCTGGGCAAGACGTTTGCTGTCGTAAATCGAAACACCGTCCATTTTTTGCAGAAGCCCATAGACAGCATCGGGCGATATTGACCGGGCCATCTCCAGCGAGACAGGATTTCGTTCGATAACCGCCTTAAGAAAAGGCGTCCAGTCACAGGTCTCCATATCACGATAAGCATAAAAGGCAAGGTCAGCGGTTACGCTTTGGCCGCGGAGATTTTGCAGGTAATCGATAATTTTGTCGCGCGTCCAGTCAACGTCAATTTCAATGGCTGGAGTCGTCAGATAACTTTTTTCGGGCGAAGGCAGTTTCGGCTCACAATGAACAAAATCGGCAAGCTCATCGACAAACTTCTTAACATCCGGCATAAACGGCTGGAGGAATCCGGTTATCGCCGCCCTGCCCTCGTCGGTTCGGACATCAATTTTCTTTTTGGTTATAAAATCACAGATAAAATCGCAGCGGACTCTGCCTGGAATTTCCTTGGAGACAAAATCCTCGTCCATCACCTCCGCCAGCAATTTTTCGTGCGTGCTATCGGCAATACGGTAATCGCTGCCGTGCTCATAACTGAACAATATTTCGGCTTTCAAAAACTGTGGGTGGCCGTGGCAATCCCGGCAAAGCTGGAAGTATTTTTGGTAAGACGAATTACTCCTGAGATAGTTGGCGAAAACAACCAGCGAAAGCTCACTGGATAAATATGAGCTAAGCTGCTTTATGAAATACCCGTAAACATCAGGCTTTATCGTAGCTTTCTTGTAAAAACAATGAATGTGGCCGGAAGAATGGGCAACAATTGTTACATTTTCGTTGCGAAGCGCACGCTGGGCCTTGCCTGAGATTTCGGTGCCGTTAAACCACATCGCCTTTGTTACGAGGCGCCGGTTATTGGTCAGGACGCCGTCGCGGATATCGATGAAATTCTGCGAATGTAGCGGCGTTAATATCGCGTAGATATTCTCAAGCGGTATGCCGCAAACAATAAACGCTGCGGCCGCATACAGCGCAGACAGCGAGACGCACTCGCCGGCTTTTTGGGAATAGTTTGGCTTGTGAACGAATGCTTCCATCGCCTCAACTGTTTCGGTCTTCCAATAGGGAATAACGTCGGTATCGTATTTATCCAGGCCGAAGTGCTTTCGTATATCCACGTCGAAATAGTATTTGTCGCCCTCGTAGCCGAAGAGGCCGTTGCTTTTGGCAACGTCTTCGGGTGAAACAAATTTGGCAAAACGACCCAACTCCCTTGTTTTGCTCGTAAGCCCCCAGGTTTCCAAATCAAGGTTGAAATCGTATTCGTCCATTATGAACTGGCGTAGTCGCAGAAGTTTTTTGAAGCTGTCCTTGCCTTTGAGTTTTTTGAAGCAGTCCTCTTCACGCCACTTCCAGACAAGCGGACTCATTATATTTGCCAGAATCAGTGCGTAGAACAATTCCGGGAACACAAAAACTTCCATATCCGAAAGCGTTACGGCTGAGCTGTATTTTTCAAGGTCTTCAGGTCTAATCTTCGTCATTACCAGTCCTTCCTGCTGCGGCACCACGGCAGCAATTCACAGATGTTACACTGTTCCCGGTACTTGCCCGTGCAATCTTCGAGTATGCCGATGCGAGAAAGAGCAAAATCGTATTTTACGGGGTCGTCCGGCGAAATCAGGGCAAAGTTACGCGTTATTTCAACGGCGGTTTTCAAAGAAACATTTTTATGACTATGAAAGCCAAGAATCCTGCAAAGCCGGGCGATATGAACATCGACGGGGATAATCAGCTTCGATTTATCAACCGAGCGCCAAAGGCCCGCGTCAACGTCATCGCTGCGAACCATCCAGCGGAGAAACAGGTTAAGCCTTTTGGCCGCTCCGCCTAAGCTGGGGCCAGCGAGAAGAAATGCGAGTCCTTTCGATCGATGCCCCTGATGTGTCATACGATGCTTATCCAAAAGCGAATCGCAGAAACGCATCAGTGCAAAAATCGTATTTTCGTGGGCGGGACTAAAACCAAGCATAAAATACTTTTCGATACTGCCGTGTTCTGCAAGCACGTCTTTCAGCAGCGTAAGCAAGTCGGATATGTCGTTACCGGTATTGAAACGGTGCTTGAAATCCTCAAGCGACACCCGGTCTTTATTCGTGAAATTGAACGCAAATTCACAAGGACTGTTGCCCATTCTGCCAAACAAATCATTCAAATCGTTCTGAATCTGCTCAACTCTGCCATAAGCGAGACACGCGGACAAAAGACCGACTATTTCCATATCCGCGGGATTATTGTATCGGTAAATAAATTGCAGCGGGTCGGGCTTGATTAACTCTTTACGATTGTATTTTTCATACAGCCCTTCGAATAATGCCCTTAGCTTTTCGGGTTTTGCCGCAGAGGCATCAGCCGGTGAATTAGCAGTCACTGTTTTCATTAACTCACGACTCCTGCGATTAGCCGGCGACCCGGAATTTTCCAATAAGCATTCGTAATCGATTCATATCCGGCTCTCTTTCAAACAACGGCCGATTATCCTGCTGATAAATCCCAACATTATCCTCGAATGTGCTCTTGTTGGGGTTGATATAAAAAATTCCCAGCGGCAGTTTGTCCGTTTCGAGAGCCCTTTTGAAAGCAGCCGAACGGTCGCGCGGGTCATAAGAATCCTCAAGATAATAAGTGTGCTCCTTGAACCACTGCCACGTATTTATTTTGTTAAAAGTAACGCAGGGCTGGAATATATCGACTAAGGCATACCCCTTGTGCGTAATCGCCTTTTTGAGTATTTCTTTTGTCTTGTCGGCGTCGCCAATAAATGCCCTTGCGACAAAACCGGCATCGAGGGCAATCGCAACAGCCAATGGGTTAAACGGCTCAAGTGTAACACCAGCGACCTGAACGGGGGTCTTGAACCCGAGCTGGCTGGTCGGGGAGGCCTGTCCCTTGGTAAGGCCGTAAACCATATTGTTGTGGACGATATTTGTGATGCCGGGATTTCGCCTGATGGTGTGAATGAAGTGATTGCCGCCCTCGCCGTACATATCACCATCACCGCTTTCCGCGATAACGGTCATCGAGGGATTGGCCGCCTTAATGGCGGTAGCGGGCGGGAGGGCGCGGCCGTGCAGACCGTTGAAAAAATTCGTCTTCAGGTAATGCGGAATCTTGGCTGCCTGCCCTATGCCTGAGACCATAACAAGCTTTTCGGGAGCGATATCAAGTTCGGCAAGGGCCTTTTTGAGCACGTTGAGAATGCCGTAATCGCCGCAGCCCGGACACCAGGCGATATCAATTTCACCCATATCGAAAACATTCGTATCCATAAAAACCTCACTTCAGGATTTTTTTCAACGCGACAGTTACTTCCTCGACCGAAAATTGCAGGCCGCTGTATTTCAAAATTTTGTGTTCGATATCGAAGCCGGCATGCAATTTTATCAACTTGGCAAATTGGGCGGTGGCATTGCCCTCGACGATAACGACCCGTTTTGCCTTAGACAGATAATCCGCGGTTTGCGGGTGCAGCGGATAAACCTGGCTATAATGTAAAAGAGAAGTATCGGATTTACCTAAAAGCTCAATCGCCTCTTTGATGACAGGATAAGTCGAACCCCAGCAAACAACGAGATTTTTGTATTTGCCATTTGGATAAAGCTGCGGTTCGATAACCTCCGCTTTGGCAGATTCGAGTTTTCGCAGTCGCTTATCAACCATTCTTGTCCTAAGTCCCAAATCCTCCGTTATATGTCCCTCGGCGTCGTGCTCGTCGCTGTCCACACAGACCAGGCCCTTTCCAAAGCCGGGAATGCCGCGAGGCGATATGCCATCGGGGGTGATTTCGTAGCGTTTGTAATCGGCAGCGGTTTTGACAACATATTTTTCGACTTTGACTTTCGACACATCAAAGGCAGCGGTATTGTAATAAGAATCAACGAGATACTGGTCGCTGAGAATAAATACCGGCATCTGGAATTTGTCGGCAAGATTAAACGCGCGGGCGGTAAGATAAAATGCCTGCTCAAGCGTACCCGGCGCAAAAATGATTCTGGGAAACTCGCCGTGGCCTGCGTAGAGCACAAGCTCTATATCGGCCTGCTCGGTCCGGGTGGGTAATCCTGTCGCCGGAGCAGGTCTTTGACCCAAACTAATCACCACAGGCGATTCGAGCATACCCGCCAAGCTCACACCCTCGACCATCAGTGCAAAGCCCCCTCCCGATGTTGTTACCATTGCCCGTGCGCAGGAGTACCATGCGCCAATCGCCATATTTATCGCGGAGATTTCGTCCTCCGCCTGTTCAACGATTATTCCTGAATCACGCCCGTGTTTTGCCATAAAACTAAGTACAGACGTCGAGGGCGTCATCGGATACGCGGAAACAAAATTGCACCCCCCCGCCATAGCGCCAAGCCCTATTGCATCGCCGCCGCTCGGTATAATCTGGTCATTAACACCTGCGTCCCGACTGATATTTATTTGGATACCGGCTCTGGCCGCCAAGTCCTTAGCAAGTCGAAAGCCGGCTTCCGCGGCTTTAACGTTGTTAGAAATAACATCCGCGGCCTTTGTGGAAAACGCACGTTTTACGTATTCGCAAACTTCGTCGAGCTTCATTCCAAGCAATCCCGCCAACGTCCCCGTAGCGACAACATTGGAGTAAATCTTGTTGCCGAGGTCGTTGGCGATTTTAGTAAAAGGCGTCTCGACGAATTTTAATTTACCCCCGGAGACCTCATCGCCCAGCAATTCCGCTTCGCCGATAATCACCGTGTCCGCGGAAATCCTGTCCCGCAGATGCGATATCGCGCCCTTGTTCAACGGAACAAGAATATCTATACGGTCAATATAAGCAGAAACCGGCTTGGAGCTAACTCGTATCTCCGTGGAGTTATTGCCTCCCCGAACGCGGGACATATACTCTTTTGTAGCAAAAACGTTATAGCCGGCAAGTTTCAGCATACCGGTCAGGATGCCCTCGACTGTTTGTATGCCCATACCCGCCTGACCGCACAGAACTATTGAAATGCCTTGTGCTTTGATATGCTTCTCCCGCACCATATCCGTATTCGCCCCTCTTCAAATATCGCCCATTAATACTTTTCGAGATGATGGAACTCCGCGTTTTCCAGCCACGTCTGAGGCCTGGTAACGAACTCGATTATGTTTTCGAGAAGGAAATAATGTTTGTTTTCCTCTTCCGCCAGCGTGTTAAAAATCGCCTTATGACCAGGGTTTTCCGATTCCTGTGCCTTCTGGCGATAGAATGACCTGCTGTCTTTCTCTATGTCCTGCGCCTTTTTGTAAAGGTCAATCTGGCTGTCGCCGAACTTGAACTTGTCTTTGCTTTGCCTCATCTTCGCAAAAATTGTCTTGGCATTGGTCAGTAATATCGTATCCGCGACCTTGACGGGGAACCCTTCCTTCATTTTTGTAACAACATCAATATGGTTGTGTTCTTCGTCGGCAAGCATTGTCAGTATGCTTACGAGTCCCTTATGTGGCGCACGCTGCACCATCTCGCGATAAAATTGTTCCGCCAGTTGTTCTTTTTCAATAGCGAATTCAAATATGTCCATTTTATATTTCTCCAAACAGATAATTTCATATCTCGCGCAGGTGCCGCCAAGTCCTGCCTTCGGATTCAATAAGCCGGTCAGCCTGCGGAAAACTCTCTGAACCCGCCTTGTATTCGTAAAGCATCAATGGTTTATTCGCCCACGCCCGCAAAACAGGGTCAAGCAACCCCCATGAAACCTCGACGTCATCCTGGCGGGTAAAAAGCGTCTGGTCGCCAAGCATACAATCCAGAAGTAATCGCTGATATGCCTCCGGCGGCTCGCCTCCGAAGACCTCGGCATAGCTAAATCTCATCCTCAGCGTCCCTATACAAACCTTTGAGCCGGGACGTTTGGCCTGGAAACTCAGCGATATTCCTTCCTCCGGTTGTATCTGCATCACGAGGGTATTGGCGGGCAAATCACCCAGGCCGGCGGAAACAAGCATCGAATGAGGAACCTTCTTGAACGTTATGGCAATCTCGGTGTTTTTTCTCGCCAGTCGTTTGCCGGTCCTGAGATAAAAAGGAACGTCCTGCCACCGCCAGTTATCCACAAACAATCTCGCAGCTACATACGTCTCGGTCGTCGACGAGGCATCTACCTTCGACTCTTTGCGATAGCCGCAAACTTTTTGGCCTTCAACTTCGCCGGCTACATATTGCCCCCTGATAAAATCGGTGTTTATGCTTTGCTCGGTCAACGGCCTTATACACTGCAGCAGTTTGACTTTTTCATCGCGAACGGAATCGGCATCGAAAGAAACAGGCGGTTCCATCGCAACAAAAGCAAGCATCCCGAGAATATGATTCTGGAACATATCCCGCAATGCGCCCGCCCTGTCGTAATAGCCGCCGCGATGCTCAACGCCATCGGACTCGGCTATTGTAATCTGAATATGGTCGATGAAATTGCGATTCCAGACCGGCTCGAAAATTGTGTTGGCAAACCTGAACATTAAAATGTTCTGGACGGTCTCTTTGCCAAGGTAATGGTCGATACGGTATATCTGCCGCTCGGTAAAATGCTTTTGAATGATGTTATTAAGCTCGTTTGCGCTTTTCAAATCAGCACCGAACGGTTTTTCGACAACAATCCGGATTCGCTCACAGCCGGGCAGTCCCGGACAGGAAAGACCCGCTAAATCGAGACCTTTCACTATTGTGCCATACAACAAAGGCGGCACAGCCATATAAAAAATACGGCTGCCGCCGACATTATGCACTTTGTTAAGTTTCGTTAATCTCACTGCAATTGATTTGTAAAATGACTCCTGCTCATAATCCCCGACAATATAATAAATCTTGTCCGTAAAACTTCTAAGCAGCTCCGGGGGGACATCGCCGACGGATTCACTCACGGCGTTACCGACGTCGGTTCGATATTGCTCGTCGGAAAAACTGCTCCTACCGCAGCCCACGATGTAAAAATTCTCACTGAGCAAACCACGCCTGAAAAGCTCGAATACACTGCCGAGTAATTTTCGGCGGACAAGGTCGCCGGAAGCCCCGAATACAACTATACCACAGGGAGGAGCATTAACCTCCGCACAGGCGATTTCCTGCGGTAAAACTATCGGACAAATATCGCTCATAGCAGACATCCATTAAACCAGCGACGACGGCTGCCCGGCCGGAAAATCAGTCATTGACCGGTTCAAACTCGTCTTTACCCGCGCCGCAGTCCGGGCACACCCAGTCGGCGGGCAAATTCTCAAAACTCGTCCCCGGCTTGACGCCGTTGTCCGGGTCGCCAAGTGCCGGGTCATAAATATAACTGCACATAATACATCTGTATTTTTTCATCTTTTTTACTCCTTCAGCCGCCTGAGGTTTATGTTCAATATACGTAGCCGCCGACTTGGGCGTTCGACCATGCTTGACGTCGCGATAGTAGGCATAGGTCATCGGATAACCTTTGCCTTCAAGCGATTCACAGGCAACTATTTTGCCTATAAAAAGCGTGTGGCTTCCAACGTCAACATATTGTATCACCTCGGCTTCGAGAAACCCGACGGTATAGTCAAGAATTATCGGGGCTCCCGTTTCGCCGATACGATACTGCAATTTTTCGAGTTTATTGATGTCCCTGCCTGTTCTGAAACCGAATTTCCCTATGAAGGGTATCGGTGCCGCCTCTGAAAGTATTGAAACAGCAAAGACCCTGCTTGCGACAATAAACTGGTGTGTCAGGCACTGTTTGTTGACGCTTACGGCCACCACAGGCGGCTCAGGCGTTAACTGGAACACCGTATTAACAATACACCCGTTTAGCTTATCATCCTCTTTTGAAGTGAGGATGCACATACCATAGCTTAGTTTGAACAGTGATTCCAAATCAAGCATCGTTCGGCTTCCTGCCTCTCCGGTTTAAGTCAAATTGACCTGACCATCGTCACGGCATTTTCTCCAGTTGATTATACAGAATGGACAGGTGATTGAATTCTTCGGAGATAATCGTGTCAATCTTTTCCTTCCCAGCCGAAGAAACAAACTTTTTTAAGCCGGAATAAAAAACTATCGAGAGCTTCTCCGCATCAACCGCCGCCTCAAAGACCTCTTTTATTGTCTCCCTGCCGGTGAATTTGGTTGCCCGGTCTTTTTTGCCCTCGACACCGTGACTTTCAGCCATCGCCTGCAAATAAAAAGCGGCCTCGTTTTCAGGGTCCAAAATTGTCGGTTCCCTGTCGGCGGCACTGAGGCGGCTTCTCATTTCATGGAATATCTGGAAATGGCCGTCTTCCATACCCGCCAGGGCAACGAACATATTTTGCGTCTTTTTGTCTGAAACCTTTTTGGCTGCCTCACGATAAAAATTAGCGCCGTTTTTTTCTATCTCTTCGGCCATTTCAAATATTTCGTCCAGGTTGAAACTTATCGCCATTAGCAATCTCCTTACTTCGCGGTCCCTCGTTTGCTAGAATACTTATCGAGCATATAAATCGAACCGGTTACTTTGCTTCCCACAGGCCGTGAATGTTGCAATGTTCGCGAGCCGTAACGTTTGTCGCCTTTATATTGAATATCGCTTCCGGCGCAGCGCCTGGTTTTAGATACTGGCGATACTCTTTGCCGTCCGCGAAAAGCTCAATCCATTCAATGTAATGTTTTTCTTCCATCGGGTGAGGAACACTGCCAACCTTGACCTTGAAGCCATCGGCGAGTTTCTCGATGACCGGCACGTGTTTTTCCTTCGAGGCATCCACTGTATTGACAACCAATTTTGTCATCGGCTGTCCACAGCAGACCAGATTACCCTTGCCCCCTCGCAGAACCTCAAGTATATTGCCGCATACCTTACACTCGTAAACTTCGTATCTCTCAGCCATTGTAAGCCCCTTTCGTATCAAAATGAGTTGGCTTTTTCCAGTTTTTCGCCCAGCCATTAACAACTATTTAAGAATTCCGATTTCCCTGTGTTTGGTGGCGATTTTATCCGCCAGCAGGTCCAGCGAGACAAAATCCTTATCCGTCGCCACACCTTTTGTTATCACCGGCTCTATAACTTCAACCTTCAGATTACCAAGCATACCCGACAACTGCTCGACCATTTTGCCTGCCCAGCCAAATGAGCCGATAATCGAAACAAACCGGGTCTTGGGCCGAAGAGCATTTGCCAGGAATGTCGCGTAAGCCGCTGAAGGATGCGCACCGACAAGCACCGTCGGCGACCCAATAACCACGGTAGCAGCATCCACAAGCGCCATCGCCAGTTCGCCTATATCCACACCTGTCAGGTTAAACTGCCTCACCTTAATACCTCGCTCGGCCAGCGCATCTACTAAATGCTCAACCATTTCCCGCGTGCTTTCGTGCATCGAAACATACGCCACTATAACTTCATTTTTAACGTCATCGCTGACCCAGTCCTTATAGGCGTCGATTATAAACTTAGGCCTTTGATAAACGGGGCCGTGACTTGGCGCGATTATCTGAATGTCAAACGCTTCGAGCTTCTTGAGATTATTTTTTATCGGCGCCCTGAAAGGCATCATAATCTCAGCGTAATACCGCTTCGCGCATTCATAAACCATCGGCTCGTCTTCAACAAACAAGCTGGTTGCCGCCAGATGAGACCCGAAGAAATCACACGGGAAAAGTATTTTGTCCTCCGCCAGATAAGTGCCCATCGTCTCGGGCCAGTGAACCCAGGGGATAAAAACAAACTTAAGCGTCTTATCGCCCAGCGACAATTCCTGCCCATCCTCGACAACGAGGAATCTATCGTCTTCTATACGCAAAAGGTCCATCAGCATCACCTTACACTTGGCGTTGGTAACTACTTTCGCGTTCGGGTACAGCAGCAGCACATCCGGCAGTGAGCCGGAATGGTCCTGCTCAGCGTGATGTGCGATAACATAATCTATTCGCTCGATTCCGGCTCTGACAAGATTATCAAGCAAAACGTGCGTTTTGTGCGGGTCAACCGTATCGAGCAGCGCTATTTTCTGGCTGCCCTTTATCAGGTAGGCGTTATAACTTGTGCCGTCCGGCAGCGGAATCAACTCATCGAACAATCGCCTGTCCCAGTCAATTGCCCCCACCGCATATACATTTGGTTTAATCTCGTTTGTCATAAGTCAAAAATCCTCTTAACTTTGTCCTTATAACTCCCTGACTGCCTTCAATACCGCGTCGTAATCCGGCTCAGCGGCAATCTCAGGTACTATCTGAAGGTAACGCACAACACCTTTTTTATCAACAACGAAAACCGTCCTTGCCAGCAATCTTAAATCCTTTATCAGCACCCCGTAGGCATTGCCGAATGAGGCGTCGCGATAGTCCGACAGGGTCTGAACATTCTTTATCCCTGCCGCACCACACCATCGCTTCTGCGCAAAAGGCAAATCCATACTGATTGTCAGCACCACGACGTCGCTACCAAGCTGGGCAGCTTTTTCATTGAACTTGCGGGTCTCCAAATCGCAGACCGACGTGTCCAGCGAAGGCACCGACGCGATGATACACACCTTGCCGGCAAAAGACGAAAACTTAACCGGCGACAAATCGTTTGCCGTAACCTCAAAATCAGGCGCTTTTTGTCCTACTTTTACCGCCTGACCGACAAGGGTAATCGGCTTACCCTTCATCGTAACCAAACCTTTCCGTTCTTCCATAATGTTCTCCCTGCATCCTGTAAACATTAACGCTATTGATGCAACCAATCCATATACTGATAGTGCCTTCCAACTTCTAAACATAATTTACTACTCCAACATACCGCTGGGATACGGCCTGGTTTCATCCCTATTTTGGAATGAAACCAGGCCTCGCTTCTTTGCCCCTCACCCATCAGAATATAGTAACGAGAAAATTGTTACTATAAGCAAATCCCCTATTTTGTGATGGGAGGTTGCCTATATACTCTCAATAATTAACCGCTTCAAGTTCAAAATACGCCTTCGGATGCGCACAGGCCGGGCAGGTATCAGGCGCCTCAGCCCCTTCGTGAACGTATCCGCAATTCCTGCAAACCCATCTGGCCGGCTTTGACCTCTTGAACACAACCCCGTCGGCTATGTTCTTGGCCAGCGCAACGTAACGCTGCTCATGTCTCTTCTCCGCAATAGCAATGCTTTTGAAAACATTCGCTATCACAGGAAATCCTTCTTTTTCCGCGGTCTTGGCAAACTCAGGGTACATAATTGTATTTTCATAGTGCTCGCCGCCTGCCGCTTCCTTGAGGTTTTCCAGCGTACTGCCTATAACACCGGCAGGAAACGCCGCTGTTATTTCAACCTCGCCGCCTTCGAGGAATTTGAATTCCCTTTTGGCATGCTCTTTTTCCTGGTTGGCCGTCTCCTCGAAAATGGCCGCTATCTGCTCATAACCCTCTTTCTTCGCCTGACTGGCGAAATAGGTATAACGATTTCTCGCCTGCGATTCGCCCGCGAACGCAGTTAGAAGATTCTTTTCCGTCTGTGTTCCTTTAAGCTTCATTTATGCTCTCCTAAAATCAGTCAAGTTTGAATTTCCAAAATAATCTTTCAGAATTGAGCGCCCTGCTCTACTCTGGTTACCGCCTCATAAAAACCGGCCAATATAACGTCTGCAAATTCGTATCCGCTTTCATTTGTGGTCACCATTTCCCGTAGTTGAAGGATTATGCCTCGATTTGCCCCCGCAGGAGTTACAAATGCCCTCCAGATATACCGTCTTTCTTAATATCTTGAATTTTGCTACAATACTCGCGGGCATTTTTATGTCATCAAACGGTTCATAATGAAAGTCGAAAACTTTTTTGCATTTTACGCATTTGAAGTGCTGGTGATTGTCAAGGTCGCCGTCATACCGACGCACGTCGCCCGAACCTTCCACAACCGAGGCCGAGCCGATTTCGGCAAGCGTCAAAAGCGTACGATTCACCGTATCCAGCGATATCCCCGGATACAAACACCTGACCTGCCCCCACACCATTTCCGCCGACGGATGCTCCTTTGACTTAATCAGCGTTTTGTAAACCGCCGTCCTCTGGGGTGTTATCTTAAGTCCGTTGCGACGGCAGTTCTGAATAAACAAATCAAGCATATCCTCGTGGCTCGACCGTCGCGTCTTTGTTGGCTGCGAAGTCATTTTTGTGCCCTTGTCATTTTATCTGCACGCCCTTTCTCGCACTAAAATCCGAAGCCGGTTGTTTCTCGTCAATCGTAGTAGCTACGATATAGGATAAGTTATGGTTCGTCAATAATTTTGCAATATTTTTCCCGCTCTGCTACTATTTTTCTGTCCTTGATAACCTGCCGGCAATAAGTTAAAGTTTGAAACCGCTAATGGGGCAATTAAATACTTATGGTCGTTTTAAGGATAAGAAAGGACGGGTCTTATGAGAAAACAAATCGCGATAATCAGCGTTCTGACAGCTCTTATTTTAATTTCCGGATGTGATATGGCCGGCCAACAGAAAACATACTCGCCTAAGGAATCAAAGCTGCCCGCAACGGAACGATATATCCTTACGCCCAAGGCCTCCGACGAGCCGAGAATAAACGGCGCAAAGGTCTTCGGCGTCAGGCCCGGAAGTCCTTTCCTTTTCATCGTCCCCGCTACAGGCCAGCGACCGATTTTCTTTGCCGCAGATAACCTCCCGACAGGACTGACAATCGACAGCGGCACCGGCTTGATAACCGGAAAGCTGACAGCACCGGGAACATATAATGTAACACTCAAGGCACAAAACGCCCGAGGCACCGCAACAAAGGAATTCAAAATTGTCGTCGGCGACAGTATTGCCCTGACCCCCCCTATGGGCTGGAACAGCTGGAACTGCTGGGCAGCTCAGGTTTCGGATAAAAACGTCCGCGCGTCCGCAAAGGCGATGATTGACAGCGGACTCGTCAACCACGGCTGGACCTATATCAATATAGACGATACCTGGCAGGGTAAACGTGGTGGACTTTTCAATGCCCTCCAGGGAAATCAAAAATTCCCGGATATGAAGGGACTTTGTGACTATGTTCACTCGCTGGGCCTGAAAGTCGGAGTTTATTCCACACCATGGATTACTTCATACGCGGGCTACCCTGGTGGCTCAAGCGATGAGCCGAACGGCTCCTGGGTAAAATTGTCCAACTATGAAAGCAACAAACGGCTTGGCAAATACGCCTTCGACACAAACGATGCTCAGCAATATGCGCAGTGGGGTATTGATTATCTTAAATTCGACTGGCATACACATCAGGAAAAGGAAATCGCCGCGATGGCGAATGCCCTTAAGGCAACAGGCCGTGATATTATTTATTCGCTGTCTGCTGGTATGTCCTTCGACAAAGCCGCTATATGTGCGAAATTAGCCAACTGTTGGAGAACCACGGGCGATATTCGCGACGGCTGGAGCAAAAAGCAGGTACACGAAACTTGGGCGTTTGGAGTTACCGATATATGGAAGGAACATCTCAAATGGGCGCCCTTCAGCGGGCCGGGCCACTGGGCAGACGCTGATATGCTCGTTGTCGGAAAGGTCGGCTGGGGATCGCCCCATCCCACGAAATTAACGCCTGATGAACAATATACACATATCTCGCTTTGGTGCCTGTGGTCAAGCCCGCTGCTCATCGGCTGCCCGCTCGACCAGCTCGACGACTTCACTAAAAACCTGCTGACAAACGATGAGGTACTCGCCCTCAACCAGGACCCGCTCGGTAAAATGGCAAAGCAAATCTACGTAGCGGGCACAACCCAAGTATTGGCCAAAGACCTTGAAGATGGCTCAAAAGCAGTAGGACTTTTCGATACAGGTGAAGAGCCGAACGCCGTCAAAGTTACGTGGCAACAGCTCGGCGTAACCGGGAATCAGGCCGTCCGCGACCTCTGGAGACAAAAGAATATCGGCACATACAGCGATGGCTTCGAGGCAATGGTTCGGCCCCACAGCGTCATTCTCATAAAGATTACACCTGCGGGAAAATAGCAGATATGATTTAGTCGAGCAGGTCGGCGTAAATCCGCACGCCATCAACAACTTTGCAGACGTGAACAGCATATTTATCAGCAAAGTCGGGTCGGCTGCGAGGATATGTGGTATCAACCGCCTTTTTGAGGGCGTTGACATTCGCGGTCTTGACCAATGCGCCAGCCGCACCCTTGTCGCCGCCGCCTAACATTCGCTCGCCAAGACAGCCGGGAATGGTTCTGGCAATATCGCACATCGTTTCAAGTTCGGGGCCTGAGATTTTATATTCGTCGCGAAGGCCAATGCCGTCTTCGCGGAATATCCGCCCTACCGTCGCTACGTCACCTCGTTTCCAGGCGTCCAACATTTCGTAAAATCTTTGCTGGGCAGCGAAAATATATCTGAACCGGTCGCAAAGGTCCGGGTATTGGCCGGCAAACTGCGCCAATATCTTTTCATACAAGCCGTCGGTTTTGATGTCGGCCAGACAGGAAATTTTATAGCCGGCCCTCTGGAGAATCGAAACGAATTGTTCGCACTCGGCTCTCCTGATTTTATAAGTAGATTTTTCCAGCCCGGGGCGAACAGTGCCGGTATCCATTACGACAATCGAGAAATCGGCAGCACGTTTGCCTAAGGGGATATATTGAATCGACTGTTTTTGGGGATTGTAGTAAGTGCCGAAACCCTCGCGGGCGAAGAGTATCATAATCTGGTCCAATTTGCCGCAGGGGGAACCGATGTAATCATTTTCGACCTGCTGCGCCAAATCGACAATCTTGAGCTTATCTGCTTCCTCAATGCCATTGGCATCCAGAACAGACAGTATCAAGTTCAGGGCCAGCGACGCCGAGCGAGACATCCCGCCGCCTGGTATATTGCCGTAGATTACCGCGTTGATTCCTCTGGTGATTTTATAGCCGGCCCGACGCAAAACAAAATCAACGCCATAAGCAAATCGCGCCCACGTGTCGGCTGTTTGCGGCGATTTCGGCTCAGGAATTTTACCCGGCTCAAATTCAACCAAACCGTCGCCGGGGAAATTGCCGCTGTAAAGCCGCATTGAAGAATCTTCGGAGAGCTTGTATGCCATCCAGATAAAGCGGTCGGTGCCCACGCCGAAAAGCTCGGTGCCGTTGTAATCGCCGTGCTCAACGCCGAGGCAAAACCGGGATGATGTTCTTCTTATCTTACCGCTTTTTATATCGATACCGGCTTTTTTTGCCAGTTCTACGATTTTGCCGACTGCTTTTCTATCTTCCGCTGTCGGACGGATTACCGAACTTTTCGCCATTTGCGCGCACCTTCCACAATTTTGACTCAAAGAAATGCAAATGATAACCTCTTGCAGCCCGCAAGGCAACCCTACTTCAGCTTGATAGAAATGCCTTTTTCTGTTGATTCGGTAACAAAGGTTTTCATGTCCTGCAGGACCAGATGAAGCTGTTTGCTGTCTTCAAGCAGTTGCTCGTAAAGCCGGCCGTCGTTCACTAATTTGCCAGCTGTTCCCTGACCGTCGTTTATCTTGACAAGAACACTATCGAGATTGGTCATAACATCACCAAGTTTATCGCTGGTCGCGACAAGGGATGTGGTAAGCTGGGCGGTCCTAGCGTCGGCGTTCTGGAGCATTGTCTTGCCGGCGTCAGCGGCTTCCTTAATCTGGCGGATGGCATCGTTGGCCTCTTTGCTGGCATCTGCAAGATTGGCCAGTGCGGTTTTGATATTGGCCTTGTTATTGGCGTCGCCGATAACGTCGTTACTGTTTTTGACAAACGTGGAAATGCCTGTAATCAGCTCTTCCAGTTTTGCCTGGGTTTCCTCGGGGAAAAATTCGCTCGAAACGCCGGTCGAACCCTGGAGCAAACTGCCCTCAACAAGAACCTTTCCCTTCAAAACATCAACGGGCGGAATACGCAGGTCGATATAGCTCGAACCAAGCCCTCGCGTCATCAGCTTTGCTTCTACTATGTCAGGGATATCCTTAAAATGATTATCAATACTGACGATTACCATTGTCTGGTGATACCATTTTTTGGTGTTGAGGTCCTGGAGCACATTCGGCGGCTTGACATCTGTTACCGTGCCTATTTGGTAACCGCAGAATCGAACCGGTGTATCCCTCTGCACGCCCGGTGCGCTTGGGAACTGAATTTTAACCTCGTATGACCTTATCTCACTGACCAAAATAGGCAGGTCACCGAATTTGAATATCATCCAGAAAAACGCGATGACCGCCACAATGACAAAAAGCCCGACGACCATACTGCGTCTTCGCTGCATTGTTTCGTAATCGCTCACCGCCCTTTTCCTTTCATATCAGTTCTGCCTTCAAGAAACAACTCACGAATGGCCCGTAAGGGATAGCCGCTTTTATTGAGCTTCTTCACAAGTTTAATACGCTCAATGGTTCGCTGGTCGAACATTCGTCTGCCGGTTTTTGTGATTTTGGTTGCTTCGAGCAATCCCATCATAATATAATACTGCAACGACTGGCGTGATACGCTCGCCTCTTTCGCTGCCTTACCTATCGAAACTAATCCGGTTTTGGGGCCCAATGGGCAACCTCTGCTCACATAGGCATTTATCGGCATCAGAGGGGCTAAAGATTATAAATTAACCCCCTGCCGAGGTCAGTTGGGCAGCCAATTTCAGGAAGGAATCGCGGATTTGCGCTAATTTTATCGCCCCCCACGCTGCTTTTACGTCCTTTGTTTCACGGGTTTGTTTTATCCACCGGGGCGACATTGAAACCACAAAATCAAAACCGGGGGCGATTAAGTGTTTATTTTGCCTGAAGGCCTCGCGTAACAGCCGTTTTAACCGATTGCGAACAACCGCGTTTCCGCAGGATTTGCCGATAGATATGCCCAGACGAGGATAATCGAGGCCGTTTTCGCGGGCAAACAGCAAAAGAAGCTCATCCCAAGCTTTCAATCGCTTCACCAAAACGAACCTGAACTGGCTGTTTGCAAGAAGCCGGCTGGCTTTCGGGAATGAATTTCCCTTAGTCATTGTATCGCGGCGATAACAGCACGCCAACTCCTAAAAAGTATATGCCACAATCCGCTCCGATTAACGCTTGCCGGCGGTAATACCCGGCCAGGTATCGGTCCTGAATGGTGTCGCAGGCAGACCTTCCTTATTGTAAAGGTTGCATACCGGATTTTTCTCCCAGGCATAACGCACTGAAACCGGCGAGGCAACTTTATCGGAACTTACAACGATTGTGTCGCCCTTAATTTTCGCGTCCGCCCATACAAATTTCCGGTCTGCGCCGGCTATTGCGAACCCCTTCAGTGAATCACCTTTAGCCACAAGTCCGCCGCCGACATCGTCAAAAGCAAGGACGACATTATTGCCATCAACCTTCATTGATTTGTAAATCGGGCCTGAGTAAACGATATTTTTGCCGTATGTCTTTGCCAAAGCCCACAGCGCCAGACGCTTGCCGACGTCCTGTTTGTTTTTGGGGTGAATATCCGGTTCGCCGATGTCTATCGTAACCGCCATCCCAGTATTCGGCACCGAAGAAAGAGTCATCAATTGTGCCTCTCGCAATTCGGCCCAGTCGCTCTCGACTGGCTGGGGCTCCGGTTCCATATAGTTTGCCAACTGAACAAACAGGAACGGGAAATCGCCCTGATGCCAGGCGTCCCGCCAGTTTTTAATCATCGCAGGGAACAGCGTGCGATACTGATATGCCCGCCAAGCGTTCGATTCGCCCTGATACCAAATCGCCCCGCGTATGCCATAAGGAAGAATAGGAACAATCATCCCATTATAAAGCCCCATTGGTGAGTAAGCATGCCCAGGCCCTATCGGCTCTTCCGGCCTTGGTGGCAGCGGCTTGCCTTCCGCTTTTAATTTAGGAACTATTGTGTCATACTTCTGCATATCTTCCCGATATTTCGCCTTCAATTCGGTAATATTGGCGGATGTCTCTTCGAATCTCTTCAGAATCGGCTGAAAGTTCGGGTCGTTTTCCAGATATTCTTTGCTCATCCACGACTCAACCGGCGTCCCGCCCCACGATGTGTTAATCAAACCGACCGGCACATTATCAAGCTGCTTAGTAACCTCCCGGCCGAAGAAATATCCGACCGCTGTAAATGTCCCCGCCGTTGTCGAGCTGCATACAACCCACTTGCCGTTGCAATTATACATAGGCGTATAAATCACTTTTCGTCCCACGAGAAATTGCCTTATCTGCGGATAGTTATTGGCCTCGGCTATTTCTTCAGCGGAGTTTTTTGCCTGCTTAACCGTAAATTCCATATTCGACTGGCCCGAACATACCCACACCTCTCCTACAAGAATATTCTTAACCGTTATGGGATTTTTACCGCTGACCGTCATCTCATAAGGGCCTCCTGCTTTACCCGTATCAATCTTGACCATCCACTTGCCGTCCCGGTCGGCGGTTGTCTCCCATTTGCCGCTTCCCCAGTTTCCTGTAACCGTAATCACCTCATTAGCGTCCGCCCAGCCCCAAATCGGCACGGCCTTGCCCTGCTGCAAGACCATATTATCGCTTATAACCGAGGGCAGCTGAACATCCGCCGACAAAACGCCAGCCAAAACCAATACCATAACCAGCACAACAGCGCTATACTTTTTGCAAACATAATTCATCTTTCGACTCCTTACATTGTCTTTTCAACCTTAGGTTACAAGAACCAGCCAACAGGTATTATAGTAGTCACTTCGGGCAAAGGCAAATATCATCTGAATAATGAATTTGAAACGCTATGCCTTCGACATATTTACATTTGTAAAGGGCTTCGTTGACATAGTCCTGCGGGATGGTAGAATGTTGACGACTGGAACCAGATACAAAAACAGAACCGGCAAAGAAAATGGAGGTCCCTGAATGAACAGACGTGACTTTCTGAAGACAGGCAGCATAATAGCAGCGGCGGCAATTTCCGGGTGCAAAAACGCCAATACGCCGGCAGAAGGAGCGAACATGGCAATAAATTCTCAGAAAACAACCCTGAAGTTTCCCCGCTATCGCGGATTTAATTTCCCCGTAGGGTTCGGCACAAAAGGACCGCAAAAAAGAAAATTCAATGAAAAGGATTTCGAGATAATAAAAGAGTGGGGCTTCGACTTTGGCCGGATACCAATATCTTACTGGAACTGGGCAGACAAAGACGACTGGTATAATATCGATGAGAACGTGCTCAAAGAAATCGACAAGGTTGTGGAGAAGGGCAAGCAATACAAAATACATATCAATCTCAACCTGCATCGCATACCGGGATATTGCATCAACGGGCGGGACCAGGAACCAATGGACCTTTACGAAGATACACCTGAAAAAATGCAAAAGGCGCTTGCGGCGGCGGTCTTTCACTGGAAGATGTTCGCGAAGCGATATAAGGGCATACCAAGTACGCGGCTCAGCTTCGATTTGATTAATGAGCCGCCAACCCTGAAAGAAGAAACCCGGCACGTTGAGGTTGTTACGGCATTAGTAAAAGGGATAAGGGAAGAAGACCCCAATCGGCTGATTGTGGCGGACGGCAAGGACGTGGGGAGATTACCTATTATGGGCATAGCGGATTTGGGTGTCGTGCAGAGCACACGCGGATATGACCCGATGAGTGTAAGTCATTATACAGCGGGCTGGGTGCCGAAAGATGCGTTTCAAACATTTAATGTCCCCACTTGGCCGTTGAAAGGCGACGACGGCAAGATATGGGATAAGACAGCACTGAGGGCCACTCTGATTGATACGTGGAAACCGTTGATGGCGAAGGGTGTGCCGGTGCACGTGGGGGAATGGGGATGCTTTAACAAGACGCCTCACAACGTAGCGATTAGCTGGATGACGGATTTGCTTTCGTTGTGGAAAGAGGTCGGCTGGGGATATGCTATGTGGAATTTGCGCGGGCCGTTCGGCGTGATGGACAGCGAACGCGAAGACGTGGAATATGAGGACTATAAGGGCCACAAACTCGACCGCAAGATGCTGGAGTTGATGAAAAAATACTGACAAGCCGCCGGCGTTTAAAAAACAATAACTAAAAATCATATTAAGGCATAAACAGCGGATATGAAAAAAACAGTTTTACTGTTTTCCCTGGCAGTAGTGTGGTTCGTTTATTCCGGCGTCAATACTTTCGCTGGTCAAAAGAAAACCTATGAAGCAGAAGACGGGAACCTGCTTGACGGCATTTCTCTTGTGGAGGATGTGTCCGCAAGCGGCGGCAAATTCCTCCGAATGGGCAAAACCGGAGCAGTGGTCTTCCGCGTCGATGTTAACAGCAGCGGAAGATATACAATCGGCATCGGATACCGCTCGCCCAATAAAGACAACGCCCAGCGGATATTAATCAACGGCAAAGAATACGCGCCGGAAATCGGTTTCCCCGCAAGCTCAAAATGGGCAGAGATTGAGAAAAACGTGGGACTAAACGCAGGCGCCAACACCATCGAGATCCGTAAATCCTGGGGAAATATGGATATCGATTACATCACCGTATATGGCCCTATTTTTGAAAGACCTGAAATCTCTCCCGTTACAAACACATTTTACAAAAACAAAACAACTTCGGACATATTCATTGAACTGGATAAAAACGGCAACAAGCTCGTTTCAATAACGCAGAAGCTGCAGCAGGTGCCTTTCGAAGAAAAAAGCGTCTCTTATACGCAAGACGCAGAAATGGTCAAAATCCCAAAGGAGTATTTATCAACACTGGAAACGGGCAGGACCGACATATCGTTTAATTTCAGCAATATCGAACCCGTTAAATTCAAACTTGATGTAAGAGACGCAGAAAGAAAAGCAGAATGGACAATCGTTTCTTTGGACGTGAGCCACGGCGTGTCAGTTTTAATGCTTTTGCCCACAGGTAAAACTCTCCTTATCGACACGGGCACCGAACAAATGTGCAAAGAACGTGTCATTCCTTTCTTAGACAGGCATAAAATAGCACCGGATTATCTTTGGATTACGCATTATCACGACGACCACTGCGGCGGCATGGGCCTGATTATGGGAAAATATAAAGGCCTGACCAAAAAGGATTACAAGGATTTCAATACGGGCGACCAGCTCGAATTCGAAAAAGTGAATGTTACGATTCTGAATTCATATCAGGACGGCATAAACATCGCCGACGAGAACCCCAAATCTCTTTCAATGAGAATGGAATACAAAGGATTTGTTTATACCCACGGGGGCGATATTTACGGCCAGAATCAGCGTCAAATCCTTCAAAGATACACAAATAACCCGGATTTTCTCAAAACCCACGTCTATCACGCGAATCATCATTTTCACGGTTCGGTCGATGAAGATTACCTCAAAACAATCGACCCATATCTTTTTATTGTCTCAGCAGACGAACATGTTTACGGCAGAGGAGCCTATACGCAGCGGGTACAGCGCGATGTTCTTCCGTACTTGAGAAACGAGCACAAACGGCTCATAGAGGATTTGCTTTCATTTGAAACAGGACATACTATCATCAGAGTTGCGGACGGCAACAACTGGAATTATGAAACCTATAAGGACATTAACGCGGTAGTACCTTTTTTGAAGAATAATTGAAGGAAACAGGAACGATGAACTTTGATAAACTCGCTTTAATGCTGTTTGTTTGCGCAGCTTCTTTTTCGCTTTGGGCCAATGCAGGAGAACCAAGTATGCCAAAGAAATCATCCGCAGATGTAAATCAGGCGACAAAAACGAAACCGACGGCCAATGTTGCAAAAAAGCCGGTGACGCCAAACGCTTCCCCGGAAGCAGTGAAGCTGCTGGAATATCTTTACAGCATTTCGGGCAAACAGACACTTGTCGGCCAGCATTGCGCGCCGCTTGTCGTAACAACACAGCTTCCCTCGATTGAAAAATGGACGGGGCATTATCCGGCACTGTGCGGGTTCGATTTCGGCTTCAGCGCACCGGGCACCTGGGACGGAATTAATTTTCGCCAGCAGATTGTCGATGAGGCGATTCGACGGAGTAACGAGGGATTCATAATAACGATAATGTGGCACGCGGTGCCCCCTACCGAGGAGGAGCCGGTTGACTTCAGGCAGTCAATACAGAGCCATATCACAGACGAGCAGTGGCAGAATTTAATCACGCCGGGGACAACGATTAACGAAAAATGGAAATCACAGGTTGACGTGATAGCGTTTTTCCTCAAGCAGCTTAAATACGCCGATGTGCCGGTTCTGTGGAGACCATATCACGAAATAAACGGTGACTTTTTCTGGTGGAACGGCAAACCCGGCGAAAACGGCACAAAGAAACTGTATCGAATGCTGTATGACCGGCTGGTGAATTTCCACAAGCTTAATAACCTGATATGGGTTTATAACTGCAATGAAATAAGGGAAAATGTAGCCCCTTATGACAGCGTCTATCCTGGTGATGACGTGGTGGATATACTGGCAACGGATGTTTACAGAAACGGTTTCGACCCTAATGACTACAACCAGCTTCTTGCGCTGGCAGGCGACAAATTGATTGCATTGGGTGAGGTAGGAGCGCCGCCGCCGCCGGAAAAACTACGCGAACAGCCCCGATGGACGTGGTTTATGGTATGGGGAAATCTCCCCCGTGGAGCGAACCGAGAGGCCTACGACTGTAACGAAACCATTACATGGGAAAAGCTGCCCTGGGTTAAAAACAAGAATCCGAAAATCCATTACCCGATTCTGAAATAAATTGATTACAAAGGCACAAAAGGCCTGAAAAATAACAAAGTTCTGCTGAACCGCCAAATTATATGAAAAAAAATGCTTCAACGCCATTTAGCAGCGTAATGACGCTGATTCTGATATGCTTCTTTTTTTCAGGCATGACGGGCCTGATATACGAAGTCCTGTGGACCAGGATGATAGTGAAAATTATAGGCGGAGCACCATTCGCAGTCAGTATCATTCTTACGGTTTTTATGGGCGGCCTCGGGCTGGGCAGTTTCCTGGCGGGCAAGACAACAGACCGAATTAAGCATCCGCTCAAGCTGGTAAGAATATATGGAATCCTGGAGCTTGCTGTCGGGGTGTATTGTCTGCTTCTACCAATGATACTGACGGCTGTTAAGCCAGTTTGTGCGGTAATTTACAACTCGCTTTTCAACCACTTCATGCTTTACAGCTTTTTAACATTTGTCGTATGTAGCGTTCTTCTAATTTTACCGGTTATATGTATGGGAGCTACCCTGCCTATTTTATGCAGGTTCTACGTCAGCAGGATGTCCCATCTGGCCAGCCATATCGGGCATCTATACGGCCTGAACACAATCGGAGCAGCAGTCGGCTCTCTTTTATGCGGTTTCTGGCTGATAAATTATCTCGGCATGACAGGAACGTTAGTTTTCGCAGCGGCGATAAATTTGGTCGTCGGTCTGGTATCTATCCGGACAAGTTACAAATTAAAAACAGATGATGGGCAAATAAACCAGACCGGAGAAGACACTTTCGAGCAATCCCGGCAGGATGAAACAGTTTCAATCTATAAAGGCGTCATACCGGCTGCTTTGATAATATTCGCTGTTTCAGGTTTTTGTGCAATGTCTTATGAAGTCATCTGGACCAAACTATTAGGATTAATCATCGGACCTACCACGTATTCTTTCACGATTGTTCTTGTTACTTTTATCACGTGCCTTGCGTTGGGGAGTATATTTTTCGGCTGGCTCGGCGATAAAGCTAAAAAACCAATATGGCTCTTGATATACACACAATTAGCCGCGGTCTTATTGGCGCTGTCCGTCAGCCAGCTTTTAGGCAACAGCCAATTCTTTTTTGCCAAGCTGATTTATACATTTCAAAACAGCTTTATTCTTTTAAGCATTTCGAAAGCCGTAATTTTATTCACCTTTATGTTCTTACCGACCTTTTTCCTGGGAGCGACATTTCCATTGGTGGGCAAAATTTGCACTCCTTCTCTTTCAAGAGTGGGGAAATCCATAGGATTTGCTTATATGATTAACACCATCGGGGCTGTGCTGGGTTCCTTTTGTGCAGGTTTCTTATTATTACCCCTGATGGGAAAGGAAAACAGTTTAAAACTTGTTTTTGTGATTCAGACCTCAATAACTTTCATCGTTGCCGCATGGTTCATTTGGATTAACAAACAGGATAAGGCAAAATTAGCTTCAGTATTTGTCCCGGCAACGCTGGGAGTAATGCTGTGCCTGTTCTACCCCAGTTGGAATAGAGAAGCTCTTGCCATGGGCAAATATCACAGGCTACAGGCGATTGGATCCGAGTTTAATAAAAACAGCTGGTTGAAAGCTCTTTGGAATGGTTCGGATATATTGGCAAAGTATAATCTTGGTAAGGTTGTCTATTATGGAGACGGCATTGCGGGTTTTACCACAGTATTAGAAATTCAGGATGAACTTGGCAGAATCGATTATTTCATGGCAATCAGTGGAAAACCAGATGCAGGAACTTCTCAGGATATGCCTACACAAGTATTAATGGCTCATTTCCCGCTTATATTTCATCCTAATCCGAAGGCAGTAATGGTGCTTGGACTCGCAAGCGGCATTACCGCCGGAGAAACCCTATGCTATCCTATAGAACGATTGGATATTTTGGAAATCAGTAATCAGGTAGTCAAAGCAGACAGTTTTTTTAAGCCGTGGAACGGTAACGTGCTTTCCGACCCGAGAACCGAACTTATTATCCAGGACGGCAGAGTTCATCTCCTGCTCACTAATCGCAAATATGATGTAATAATTTCCGAACCTTCCAATTCCTGGATGGCAGGCCTTGCAACATTATTCACAAGGGATTTTTTTGAGCTGGCCAAAAACAGATTAAATCAGGATGGAATATTTGCACAATTTATCTACTCTTATCAAATGAATTGGCATTCGTTTTCAATGGTCCTCAGGACATTCGCGGATGTTTTCCCCAACAGCATTTTAATAAATACATCCGCACAAGATTACCTTCTCATTGGATGCATGGGAGATAATGGCCTTAAACTTAATAATGCCGAACGAAATTTCAAATTCGCCCAAAAGTCCAAAAATATGACCTTACTTAATCCTAAATCTTTATACGGACTAATTGCAACCGAAGATATCAGCGGTCTGTGCGGCCCTGGACCTATTAACACCGATGCGTGGCCTCGGCTGGAATATTCCGCCCCCAAAACCATGTTTATCGACGACCCGATCATCCAGGAAAATATCTACTCCAAACGAAATTTAAAACCCGACACTATAACAGTCCTCAGAGAAATTTCCCCTGATGTAAATGCGCAACTAGATTTTGCAGCTTTGGTTTTTTCATTAAATGCTCCGAGAACGGATATGATTAACTTTACCAACGCAACACCTCAACAAATGCAGCGTTATGTGAAATTTGTCACCGATTATTGTTCCAGTCGTCAATTCGATTGTTCCATTTTACAGAACGACGCATTAGAAGTAGAATGTCGCTCTATCCAAATAAAAGCAATAGAAGCAAAACTAAATACATTGAAAAACAAAGCATCCGCATATTTTACTCTCGGTGACCTTTACAGGGCAAACCAGCTTCCCTCTGATGCCGAAAAAAATTATTACAAAGCCCTCGAGTTAAAACCAGCCTCTGCATCCTTATATAATAATCTGGCTGTTGCGCTTAGTATGCAGGGCAAACTTAATGAGGCAATTACATATTACAATAAAGCGCTGCAACTTGACCCTGATATGAAAGGAGCCCGATACAATCTTGACCAGGTGATATCACAACAGAGAGAAGCTTCCTCTGAACCAAACCATTAAACCTAGCCAGCGTTGTAACCAAAGGTAATGACAGAACTTTCGACGATGTTAGTTAATTACCTGCCAAGACCGACCGCTGACTTTTAACTTCCAACCCCAGACCTCGACCTCGGTGAAGGCACACCAGCCGAGGGGTTCATCCTGGACGAGGTCTGTTATACGAAGCCATTCGATTCGGCGAGGAGCAAATTTGAGCTCCTGAGGCATCGCGGTTTTCTGAAAGGATATTTTTTCTTTCGAGCCGTCGGAAAACTCAATCGTGCCCCCCTTCCAGTAAGCATCGTGCGGGAAATCAGCCCTTATATAAATGACAACCTTGTCCGCCTCGACGGGTCGGCCAAAATCTATTTTGAGCCACAGGTCTGTGCGTTTATCCGGCCCCCAGAAGGGAAATTTTGGGCCGTGACCTCTATTGGCGGTATTGCCGTCGATGACGTTTTTAGCGGCGTAACAGATTTCATTCCTGCATTCGCTGTTGCTTGTAGCGTGCGGATAAGTTACAGCCGGGCCGCGGATATCGTTTGGGTTTAATGCGATGTTTTTATACTCACCTGTGCGTGATGAGCGTGATGTTCCCGCACAGCCGGCCAGCAATAAAGCCACACACATCATCGAATTTAAAATATACCTCTCCATTGTACCTCCGGCAATTGTTGAACCAGCTATAGTTTCACGAGTTTGGCATATTTGAGCATCAGGGCTTTTGTATGGCCGGCATTGAAAGCGATTGTAATAACCGAGTTATCGCCCATATCCGCAAATTCCTTAACAGTGCCTATACCAAATTTTTTGTGGACGACAATATCGCCGGGATTAAAAAGAGACGATGATTGATTATTGATAATTGATGATTGATGATTTGAAATTGTCTATTCCAAATAACTGGTATCGTTCCTTTGAGAGGATTCAGAAAATGCAAGACCAAGCTCAAAGAGGAATTGCGATGGTATGGTGCGGAGGGTCTGGCCCCTGATTTTGCGGTATTTAGCGAAGCTGATATAGAGGTTGGTTTTTGCGCGTGTTATGCCGACGAAGAAGAGACGGCGTTCCTCTTCGGTTTCGTCGTCGTTATCGGCGCTTCTTTCGTGCGGCAGCAGACCTTCTTCGACGCCTACGATGAAAACGGTACCGAATTCGAGACCTTTCGCGGAGTGCAGCGTCATAAGCGCAACGCGTTCAACCGAGACATTATACGCGTCGGCATCGCTGAACAACGCGATTTGCTGGAGATAATCGACCAGCGAAGGCGTTTCGGTTTGCTTATCATATACGGCGGCTGCGCTGATAAGCTCCTCGATATTTGCGGCGGCGTCTTTGCCCTCCGCGCCTTCGGCAATCAATGATTTTTCAAGTCCCGAATCGGTGAAGACACGCTCGACCATTTCCGCGACTGAACCGGAATCGTTCTTTCGAAAGCCCTCAATCATATTAAGGAACGCGGTAAGTTTACCGGCAGTGGGCTGCGGGATATTCGATATCTGCGAAACGGTCTTAATTGCCTCATATAAGCCGATATTGCAACGGGAGGCAAAGTCCTGAACCTTGTCGATTGTTGTTTTGCCTATGCCACGGGCGGGGGTGTTGATGATTCGCAGAAGCGCTACTTTGTCGGCGGGATTAACGATGACCTTCAAATAAGCGAGAATATCGCGGACTTCCTTTCGATTATAGAACTCGACGCCTCGAACTATTTGATACGGTATTTTGCTTCTTATGAAGGCCTCTTCGATTGCCCGGCTCTGGGCATTGACACGATAGAAAATGGCGATATTGGAAAGAGATACGCCATGGTCAACCAACTGCCTGATATTTTCCGCAACTCCGATGGCCTCCTCGACTTCATCCTCATACGGCTCAATAATAACTTTGCCCGCAGGCGGTCTTGTCGCGATTAGTCGTTTTTCCTTTCGGCTCTGGTTATTAGCGATGAGCCGGTCGGCAACTTCAAGGATTGCCGGAGCGGAGCGAAAATTCTCTTCGAGACGGACAACCACAGCATTGGGCCAGTCACGTTCAAAATCGAGGATATTGCGAATATCGGCTCCTCGCCAGCGGTAGATTGACTGGTCTGGGTCGCCCGTCACACAGATATTGTTGTGCGAGGAGGCAAGCGCCTTTGCGATTCGATACTGCGCGTGGTTTGTATCCTGGTATTCATCGATGAGAAGATATTTATATCGATTGCCAAGCTCCTCGCGAACAGCGGGATTGCTTTCGAGCAGAAAGGCCGCTTTCATAAGCAAATCATCGAAGTCAACGGCATTGAGGTCCTTGAGAATTTGTTGATAGCGGGAATAGATTTTCGAAAGCGTCTTCAAGGAAAAATCGTACGCCTCCTTTTCAAAGGCATCTGCGTCGATAAGCTTATTTTTCAAAGCAGAAATCGCGTCAAGTATTCGCGCGGGCGAAAAATCAGTGGTATTGAGATTGCAGTCGACGATTGCCTGCTTTATACATTTGGACTGGTCGGAATCGTCGTATATGCTGAAGTTTGGGGTGATGCCGGCAGTTTCGGAATATCTGCGTAGAATGCGAACGCACAGGGAGTGAAAGGTGCTGATATGCGCGCCTGCGGACGCAGCGAATCTAAATGCCCGCTGGCGCATTTCTTCGGCGGCCTTGTTGGTAAAAGTGATGGCGCAGATATTATAAGCGGGAACACCTGAACTGACGAGCGCGGCAATGCGGCAGGTTATTACGCGGGTCTTACCGCTGCCAGGCCCCGCGATGACAAGTAAGGGGCCGTCGCGGTGAAATACGGCCTTTTGCTGGGAGGCGGTCAGCTGGGAAGTGAAGTCGTCATCGTGTTTATCAGGCGAAGGGAATATCATTGCGAGTTTGGTTGTTGCTGCTGTTGCTGCTGCGATTCCTGAATCAACTGTTCTTCAATCTGCGAAAATTGTTCAGCAAGCTTCGGCTGCTCGATTTTTATCCGGGCAAGGAGATTCTGACGCATTGTCAGCGGATACTCCTGGTCGCTAAAGAAATCGATAAACGCGTTATATTTCATTATTTTAAGCTCCGGCAAACGAAGCCGTGCCTCATCGCCATATTGTTTCGTGTAAACATTATATACGTCTTCGGCCATCTTTTCGATGGCGTAGGAAGCATCGTCATCGCGCAGGGCATATCTGAAATACGACTCGCGAAGCATCGGCATAATCGTATCCATCGCCTTGGTAATTGTGATGGTCTTGAGGTCCTTGCGTATCTGCTGGATGATGTAAGATTCGACGGCCGGATCGTTAAATTCCGGACGAGGATACAATGCCCTGACATAATCATATATCTTCTGCGCCTTTTGCCTGTGACCCGCCTGGTAAAACATCGTCAAAGCATTAGTAAGCATATTGCGGTGCTGAATCATATGAGAGTCATCCGACGGGTCGTCCGATTTGGCGTATTTCCTGATTATTTCCACTATGGCCTTGTTGTAAGAATCGAACATCCTGAAATCGGCACGTAGAAATATATCTTTTGTCGGCCCCGTGGCAGCGACCTGCTCGGCGCCCTGTGGTGAGGCCGGATTTTCGTTCGTATCGTAGATAAAGATTTTTCCATACCGGAACAGGTTCTGCAAACTGCTTGAAACAATCCGGTCGGTATTGATTTCGTCAATCGGGTACTCTCCCCTGCCCGTCTTAACAACATTTTTTTTGCCCGCTACGCGAAGCCCCTGAACCGTCCAGTAAATTGCGTGAACGTCCGGATGCCGCCAGTCAAGCGGATAGTGGTAATTGGGGTCATTGAAATCTGTCGGGCCGTATGTACGGTTTAATTCGAGCATAAGAACAGGGTCAAGTTTCCAGACGTTTCGAAGCTGCCATGCCTTTGCGAAAACATCGAAATCACGAAGTATTGCTGTGTCTCTGAATCGCTCGATTACCTTAAAAGCGGCTGGTGCGAATCTGTTTGGATTTTGCCGAAGAGAAAGGTAATTGCCCACAAACCGCGAATCATCCTCGAAGTTCTTGTCGGCTGCCTTCAGAGCGGCGATAAACGGCGCAATGTTCGCGTCGGCGGCAATCTGACTCCAGCCGGCAGGCGCTTTAGCAAGCGACTCAAACCACGCATTGTCAGCCGGCCCGAGCAGCGGTTCCATCGAAAGAGCAAGCTGTAACTTGTAGTATCTATTATCATCGTCGCTGTTGCTGCCTATCTTGTGCTGGAAGATTCTGCCAAGCTCACGATACAAGCTAATTGATTTAGGATTGAGGGGAATGCCCTTGTCGCGCAAAAGCTCATAGCCGTTTTTAACCCACTGCCATCGCTGATCCGGCTGTTCAGCCGGTATAGCCACGGAGATGTTGTAGGCCATATTCCACGCCTGAAACGCCCACACCTGCGCAAATCGCGGCTGAAGAACGGTAATCCATTCGGCAAGCTGTTTTGCGTCGAAATATTGGCCCTGCTCCTTGAGCTTATCGGCCCGCATCCACAGGATATCAACCACCAGCCCCCTGAACGCCCCCATCGCAACCGTCGCAAAGGCCAGCGAAGGCGGTGCATTCTGCAGCGGCTCGTTGCTTATCAGCTTCATTTCAACCCGCTGCGAATTTATATAATCCAGACGCATACCCGCAACGGTCAGCAGGGCAACCATCAGCACAACGCTTAAAACAATAATCAGTTTGTCACGTAAACGCATAATCGTATTTGACTGAACAATCTACGGCAGACGCCCGGCGGATGTTTTCACACCTCCGACACAGGCCAATAATAACGTCACACGATAACTTTTGCAATTTCGCGGTAAGTAAAAATCAATAGCGACAAAATCACCAGCAGCAAAGCTCTGAGGCAAAGCGTCGAAAAGCCGATCCAGGCAAGCAAAGACCAGCTCAACAGCCGGGCGGGAACTAAAAATTGAGAAGAGTCAAACTTGTCGAAATGGGGCAAAAGCGAAAGTATCGGCTGAAGAAACCAGGTATATACCGGGCTGACATTGCCCCCGACGACATCAAAGGATTCACCGATAAATCCGCTCATATTGGCCATAGTAAATACGGCCACGCAAAGCAATATGGCAACGGGAAACGATAAAAATGACCCTGCAAAAACGGCAAGCGAGGCAAGAAAAACAAGTCGAACAAAAATTAACAGGACCGCCCTGGTAAAATTGGCGGTAAAGGTGTCGGCTTTGTAAAGCAGCTCAAGACCGTCCTCAAACGGAAAAATAACAGCCGTATTATTAAGAGGAACATTAATAAACGCCACGGCAAAATAACCGTCGCCCGCAACCGCGTCGGCTGGAACTGAAAATTCACGGAACGTGCGTATAATATCTTTTCGTTCCAGTGAATATATCGGCGTATCAAAATTGGTCGCCAGGCGAAGCTGGCGAACGTCACCGACAACCCATTTACTGTATATAGAAAGGTCCGGAGGATTTACCGCGACGTCGTATTTGAATCTCACGAACAAGTTCTGGTTGGGGTCTTTGGGTTTAACGTTATTGAATTCCAGGAGCAGCTCTTCGCCCACCGCGGCGGCCCGCCTTCTAAGCCCGATACGCCGGCCAAGCTCACTCATATAGTTATGACGGGCAACCGGAGTTTCATCCACACCGGCAGGAACTTCACCATTCAGCTTAAGCTTATTATAGGCCTGTTCAAGCTCCTGCGATATATCCGGCTCTTCAGGTTTTACCGACGCCCTGGCGGTAAAAAATTCGTCCCGAATCTGGGCCATCTGGGCTTCGTCTGCGTGCAGAACCTTCGGCAATAAAACGGTAATGCCGTAAATGATAACGGAAAAAAGAACAAGCAAACCCGCGTCTAAAATAACAATTCCGAGCAATTTGCCGAGGACAAACTGAAACCGCCGAATTGGCTTTGTGAGAACGGTATAAACCTGCTTGTCTTTTACGTCGCTTGTGAGCGAATACGCGGTTGTGAAAATAGTAAGCATCGCCAGCAAAAACGCCGTCAGTGACATACCATAGCTGACAAACGCCTGCATACGCCCCTTTACCGTGCCGTCACCGGTCATAGTCAATCCCATTACCGGCAGAAGCACAAGCAGCAGAACTATAAAGACCGCGGCTATTTTGAGACGCAGGGCCTGCTTTATCATATTGACAGCGACGGCCCAGATGCTACGCATTGGCGGAATCTCCGGGATGAGCGTTCTTTGTGTCCGCGCCTGACCGGCCCGTTAATTCGTCGAGGACGCTCTTATTCGGCTGGTCGGATTGCGCCGGCGCGGGTTTGGTTTGTGTCGGCTGGGTAACAACCGGTTTTGAATCGGCCTGTTCGGTCAACTCTTTGAGCAGATTTTCATCAGCCGGCGACAACGGTGCCGGTTGAGATTTGACCTGTTGCGTATCAGGAACAGCCAGTCGTTCGTCAGAAGCAGAAACAAGCTGGTTAAGTAACGCTTCCCGGTTCACACGGTCATTAGTCCCTGCGGAAAGAAAATTGCTAATCTGCGTCTTGCTTTCCGCGCCGCTTGTCGGGACGGCCTGCTGTTGCGCCTTGGCCACGATATTGATAAAGAACGTTTCGAGCTTGTCTATCGGCGAGCCGATGGTGTATTCCGCGTGCTCTTCGGCAAGTGTTTGTTTTATTTTCTCAATCGCCGCCGGACTTAGATGCCCGGTCAGGATTTCGGTCTTATCGGAGTGCCGCAGCAGTTCGCGGACGTCGCCTTCCGCCTGAATCCTGCCGCCATAAAGAATCGCGATTCTGCTACATACGTCCTCGACGTCGGCAAGAAGATGACTACAAAGCAGAATCGTCTTGCCGCGTTTGGCGAGTTCGATAATAAGGTCTTTGATTTGTCTTGTGCCGATGGGGTCAAGGCCCGTGGTTGGTTCATCGAGAATAAGCAGTTCAGGGTCATTTATAAGGGCCTGGGCAAGGCCGATTCTTCTTGCCATACCCTTTGAAAATGTCCCGATGGTCCTGTTGGCGACGGCCTTCAGGCCTACCATATCCAGCAGCGCCTCGATTCGCATCTTGCGGACTTTCGCGGGCAATTTGAACAACTGGCCGTAAAAATCGAGCGTTTCGCGGGCCGTCAGGTATTTATAAAGATACGATTCTTCAGGTAGAAATCCGATTCTGCGACTGATCTGCGGGTCGGTGGCGTCGCCCCCGAGAACGATTGCCTTTCCTTTTGTTGGGTGAAGCAATCCGAGGAGCATTTTGAGCGTGGTTGTTTTGCCTGAGCCGTTAGGGCCGAGAAAACCATAAACCTCATTGGGGCGAACCTTCAGATTAAGGTCGTCAACGGCTATAACCCTGTTGCGGCCCCACCAGTCGGAAAAAATCTTTGTAAGAGAAAATGTTTCAATCGCATATTCCATAATTTCAGTTAATCCCGTCAGGCCTGTATATAGGTATTCTACGCAACCTCACTCGTATGGTGCTGAAGTTCTTCACCGTGACGAACTAAGCGGGCGCTATTGAAGACAACGACAAGCGAACTGGCAAAATGCAGGAACGCCGCTGTTGTCGGCAGAATCAAAAACGATAGTGATATGCCCACGATGATGAAGCTGACGCCAAAGGCAAGGTTTGAGTTGATAACAAAACGCGTTCTGCGTGAAAGCTGTACCAGTGCGGGCAATCGTTTAAGGTCGTCGCTCAACAACGCGATTGAGGCGGAGTTGATTGCGACGTCGGAACCAGCCGCTCCCATGGCTATGCCGAGGTCGCCCGCGGCAAGCGCGGGGGCATCGTTTATGCCGTCGCCCACGACAACGACGGTATGCCCGTCTTTTTTGATTTTTTCCACGATAGATAGTTTATCCTGGGGCAGGCAATGCGCCTTGTAATCGGTGCAGCCGAGTTCCGCTGCGACCCGCCCTGCGACTTCGTCCCTGTCGCCCGTCAGCATAGTTATGCGTTTGATGCCAAGTGCGAAAAGGTCTGCTATAGCTTCTTTTGCCTCGGGCCTGGTTTTATCCTGAAGGCCTATCCACCCGATGCAATTATGGTCCAAAGCAACAAAAAGTGTGCTGAAACCCTGCTCCTCATGCATAGACGGCAGAGCAACATTTGACATATTAACCTGGTTTTCCCTGAGGAAAGAATCCCTTCCGACGATTACCTTACTGCCAGCAACTTTGGCGGAAACGCCTTTTCCCGGGGTTTCCTGGAAATTATCCACTTCGGGCAAAACGAGATTTGCCTGTTTGGCGACCTCAAGCAAAGCCCTTGCCGCGGGATGCTTGCTCATTTTTTCAGCGGAGGAGGCCAGTGAAAGCAGTGTTGACGGCTCAACCCCATTTGCAGGAGTGAGCTTCGTTACATATAATCGGCCGGTCGTTACTGTTCCCGTTTTGTCGAAGACCATCGCGGTGATTTTGCCCGCGGTCTCGAGGTCGGCAACGTTCTTGACAAGTATGCCTAAGCGGGCGGCAGCAGATATCGCCGCAACCATCGCGCTGGGCGTCGCCAGAATCAATGAACAGGGACAGGATATTACAAGAATGGTAATGGCATAGTTGATATTGCCCGTGAAGAACAGGACGATACCCGCAATCATAAGAACGGTCGGCGTGTACCATTTAACATAGCGGTCGATAATCCGCATAATCGGTATCTTGGTATGCTCGGCCTGCAAAATCAATGACTGGACCTTGCCTAAGGTGGTATCTTTGCCCGCCTTGGTAACGGTAATATCGAGAGCGCCCGTAAGATTGCTTGTGCCCGCGAAAACCTGCATACCGGGGACTTTGTCAGCGGGCAGCGATTCGCCGGTGATTGTGGCCTCATTGACCGAGCTTAAACCTTTTACGACGTCGCCATCGACCGGAATATTATCACCGGGCCTTACCCGAACAATATCGCCCGGCTTAATCTGGCTGACCATAACTTCGGTTTCGGAGCCGTCGGAGTACAATAGGTTTGCTTTTTGAGGAGTGAGTTTAATGAGCGATTCAATCGATGCCCTTGCGCCAAGGGCTGTCCGGCTCTCGACCAGTTCGCTAAGTAACATAAAGAACGCAACTACACAGGCGGCAGGATATTGCCGGGTGGCAATGGCGGCAAGTATCGCAAGGGCCACAAGCTCATCCATATGGGCTTCTTTGCGCACTAAACTTTTTATTGCGTGCCAGATGATAGGGGAGCCAAGCAGGATTGCACCCGCGAACGCGAGAATCTCGGTCTGGAAGGCATCCGGGCCGTAAACAAACCATTTGCTTACATAGTGGCTTAGCAGCAGCGTCCCCCCTGCCAGCGTCCCCAGCAGCGCCAAACTGACGCGAACCTGTTTGCCGTGCGTGTGCTCGACTGCTATATCGTCCTTAAAATGCAGATGTTCGTGGGCCATTATCTATCTCTCAGGATTCCTCACTAAGTTTATTTTCCGGGTTCGGATTTTGGCTTTATCCCAGGGTCCCTGTTGATGAGAACCCTGACGTCGGTTGCTCTGCCGTGCTGCGCGGGCTGAATTACCGTCTTCTCATCGGCGTCGCGGAGAACCTGCTCGATCGCGTCCTGATAGACCCTCTGGATGACAAGCTTGGGATACTTTCGATATTCCGGAAGTATTCTTTGCAGGTACTCGGCGCTCGCCCTGGCGTCCTCGACAACCTTTGTCCGATAGCCGCGTGAATCGGCTATTTGCTCCTGTGCCCTGCCGGCAACCTGTTCCCACAACTGCTCCTGTTTTTTGCTGTCGGAGGAACTATCCCGCAGAGAGGCAAGCAACTCGCCGGCAATCGGGCCGCCGGTCTCATTGAGAATCTTTTCCGCGTTGAGTTTTGCTTCGCTGATTGCCTTTTGCTTATTCTGGGTGGCGGTTAAAGACGCCTGGAATGCAGCCCCTACCTGCCTGGGCCAGGTTATATCGCGGATTTGAACCGAGACAACTTTAATGCCGCTGTCTAATGCGTTGAGCTTGTTTTGAATACGCTCTTTGACCCGCTCTGTAACCGAGGCCACCTTTTCAAACATCGCCTCTTCGATTGTGTAATTTACCATTGTCGCGACAACCGCATCGGAGAAAATATTTTCCAGCATCGGATTTATATTTTGCTCAATGATGTCCGAATAATTCTGTCCGGCGGAAAGATGGTCGTCCTGCACGTAGCAGTGCTTGTAGAATCTTTCCGCGTCGGTAATCTGGTAGGTCAAAACCCACTTGCAGTGAAGGATATTATAATCGCTGCCTTCGGCGACGGCTGCGGTCTCTTCCTGTTTCTCGCCCCTCACTAAGCAATAGCCGTCGGTAATGGGATTAAGCGTCGGCGACACGTATGATTTTTGGTTGGTCGCGTTATCCATTTCTTCGCCTGGCTTTTGATAATACCAGAACGAATTGATTGCCAGGTTGACCTTTTTCTCGACGGGAACTCGAACGATTTCGTGAATCGGATAGGGCAAAAGCAATTTCAATCCCGGCCCAAGCAGCCGTGCCTCGCCGACTCCGCTGATTTTACCGAACCGCAGAACTATCGCACGTTCGCCAGGCCCTACCGTCCGGATACCGGAAAACAAAAACAATATCACCAGTATGACCATTATGACCTTGAGGACGGCAAAGCTGACCTTCAATGCCCCCGACAGGTAATCATAGCCGGGGTCCGCCTGCCGCACCTGGCCCGCGTCATCCGGCGTCGCGTGATTATGTTCGTGCTCGTGATGGTGTCCGTGTTCTTCCGTCATATCTTTCAAATCCGCCTATGAAACAAACAGCAATTATTCTTTCGGTTTCAGGTCCGGCATCTGCCTGAGCAGTTTGAACGGCTCGGTATCCGCGCTGATAACAACCGTCGCTCTTTGTTCGAGTATCTTTTTGAGCGCGTCAATATCGCGCAGGAACATAGCAAGCTGCGGGTCCTGTTCAAGCAGCTTATAATACTGGGCGGCCTCGGCGTCGCCCTGTGCGCGAATGGCCTTGGCCCTGGCCTCCGCGGCCGCGAGCAGTTCGGTCTGCATCGAAAGGGCATCTGTAACGATTTTCTTGGATGCGGCGTTGCCTTCGGCGATTGTCGCCTCGGTCCTGCGATTCCGCTCGGCTCTCATCCGCTCAAACACATCCTTGCTTACGTCTTCGCTGATTTTAAGCTGCCTTATGCCGATCGCCTTGATTTCAATTCCATAGTCGCTTCGCACGGCCTTCTGAATCTCAGCCAGCATCTCTTTTTCGATTTCATCGAGCTTTATTTTTGTAGGATCGCTGTTGACAAATTCGGAGAAGTCATGCCTGCCTATAACCTTGTTCTGAGTATCGCTTATCTGGGTAAGCAGCTTGTTCTCGGCTTCCGAAACAGTCCCTACTGCGTTAAAAAACGCAAGCGGCTCGGCGACGCGCCAGACGATAAACGTGTTGACGATAATCGGCACCGCCCCTTTTGTGGGCGTCTCGCCTATCTCGGCCACAAGACCCCTCGACCGCGAATCGAACTTCTGAACCATTTCGATTGGCGGGGGCCACTTGAAATACAAACCCGGTTCGGTTATCTGCCGCGTGGCCTTGCCGAAGGTCATCACCAGTGCCGATTCGGTCTCTCGCACCTGGAACATCGTGAACACAAGAGCCAAAATGACAAAAAGCAGAACGATAAAGATGGTTATTGTTATATTTTTCATTGTGAGCTGCTCTCCTGAACCCCGCCGATATCATACAAGCTCGGCGTTAATTTTTCCTTAAGGTCAACAATAAATGTCTCCGCGTCATTCGGGTCGGCGACAATAACGTATTTCCTGATTGGTCTGAGCGTTTCCTCCAGCGCAATAAGACGCTGCTGGCGTTTGTAAATTTCTGGCGCAGCCCTGTATGCCTTTACCTGGCTGTCGAAGCGTTCGCCGGTGGCGCGGGCGATAGTGGCCTTTTCAAACCTGTAACTCTGGGCCTCCCGCAGCATGCAGAATATATCGCCGTCCGCCTGGCCAAACGCCTTATCCAGCCGACCGGCAGTCTCATCGGTCCGCTGATGGTCATTTTCCTGTCTTGCTTTTTGGTATTCCGACGCCAGAACATAAAGGTCGGATGCGCCCTCGACCGAACCGGCCAGCGTGCTAAGTGTAAGATTTCGATCTCCCTCCGCCCGGAGAATTATCGCCTGTTTTTTCTGAATAGCGCCTATAACCTTTTCATAATCAGCGGCAACCTGTGTAGGCGGATGTATCCCCTGCAGGCCCACAAAAACAATCTCGATGCCAAGGCCCGCCTTGTCCGCGGCTGCCTGGATATTCTGCGTCAGAATCTGCTTGGCCTGTGACCTGCCTGCGCCAAGCAAGCTGGTCTGCAAAGCGACCTCATCGTCAACTTCAATGGTTGAGCTCGCGGCAAACCTCGCAAGCTCGCGATAACATATATCTTCGAGCCGTTTCTGGGGATTGTCGTAGTTATAAAGAAACGCGTAAATGTCTTTGACAACGTAATGCACGGGAACATTTGCCTTGAGCAAGCTGACCGGCACTGCCCCCTGCGAATTTTTCTCCGCGCCGAGACGGCTCGCAACAAGGATGTTGTATTCTTCCTTGTAATGGTCCTTACCCCATAGCAACGGCTCACGGATTATCTGCCCGGTTTTGGGGTCAGTTTTCGGCACGTAGCCGATTTGCAATTCCTTTATATCGCTCGTGGGGTATATTCGAACAATATCGACAGGCCAAGGCCTTTTGAAATGGATACCCGGACCAACCAGCCAGACATTGCCTTGGGCGTCTTTCGGATTGCCGAAATGCTCGACTACCCCCTGCTCATTTGGATTAATAACGATGACGCAGCTAAGCAGATACAGCGTAATAGCACCGAAGAAAAAAAGCGGCACAACGGCTTTTTCGAGAAGCTTATAAAACCACGTCTGGGAAACTTTGAATCCGAATTGATAATCGATTGCGCCCGTGGCCGTATGGAGAATTTCGCCCGGCTCGTTAACCAGCCCAAGCAGCCGGCTGTCAAACGCCGACCTGCTGTATTGACCGCTCAGGCGAGGACGATAGATATCAAATATAACGTTAAGCAGATTCTCAACGCCAAGTATAATAAGCAGGATTGGAATCAAATAATCAATCACCCTGATTACGGTGATTAGTTTGAACTGAACCAGCGCAAGAGCTATCGCCAGCGCAAATGACAAAATCGCCGAGCCGAACAGGAAACTGCCTCCCGCCCGCAACGGTTTCCATTCCGGCTGTCTTGACATCCCGGTCGCATAACGCGACATCAGGAAGCTCACAAACGCAACAGCAATCATACAAACCGCGCACAACAGCGGCTGTTTACCGATAGCCGGGTTCGAATCCGAAACGCCCCTGAGCAGATACAGGCCTATGGCCACCTGATAGGCAGCGATAAGGAATGAGAAAATAGGCAGGAACCACTTTTCAAGTATCGCAAGACGCTTTTGGGCGATGGCGAACAACTGTGCCTGCTCGCCCTTTTGCTGAAAGATTTTATCTGTCCTGTGTTCGCCGGCAAGCGCGCTCATATCGAGCTTTTCCTGCTCGGCAAGAGCTCTCTGATGGAACTGAATAAGCAAAACCAGCCAGATTAAAGCTGAGCCAAGCAGAACAAAACTCTCTGAATAGACGGATAAAAAACCGCTCCATCTGCCGATAAGAATCGTAATGACAAAGAAGATGACGCTGATAATCAGCGACACAATTGCAGCAAGTTTTGCTGGTCTTGATGATGTTGTCATTTATCAAATTCCTAAAGTTTCTACCGAACCCCAAAAGCAAAGGGCATATAGATATAATAATTTCCGGCTATTTACAAGCCGGTTGTTGTAACATATAAGAATATATCGCCAAAATTAGGCAAAAAACCGTTGCCTAAAACTCAAAAGGCGCCGAAAAACAGCGATTCCCAGAAAGGTTGTTAGGAATGACAAAGTTATTTACAATAGCAAAAAATACCTTCATAGAAACCATACGCCAGCCGGTCTATGCGATAATTATCATCGCCGCCCTGCTGCTGTTTTTCGTCAGTCCGGGAATCTCGATGTACACACTGGATGACGACAATAAGCTTTTGCGCGAATTGGGTTTATCTACGCTTTTCATAGCCAGCTTGTTCATAGCAATTTTCTCCGCTTCAGGGGCAGTGGCGGAGGAAATCGAGAATAAAACCATTATGACTGTTTTAAGCAAGCCCGTGCAACGTCCGATATTTATTTTAGCCAAATTTCTGGGAGTTACCGGGGCGGTGGCTATGGCCCATTATATCTGCACCATAGCACTGATAATGGCGATAAGAAACGGCGTTCTGGAAAATGTTGATTCCACAAATGACTATACCGTATTAGCAGCCGGAGGGACCATTCTCGTTCTTACCTGCCTTCTAACTGCTTTCTTTAACTATACTTATGACTGGAAGTCCACCTCAACGGCTATGGTTTTACTGGCCGGCCTGGGCACAATTGCTCTAATTTTCTTTATTTTCTTCGACCGCGACTGGAAGTTCAACCCTGCTAATAATAACATTAACGCGGTTGATGTTTATGGCTCGGTTCTGCTCTTTCTGGCCGCGGTTATAATCGCGGCATTGGCGGTGGCCCTGTCCTGTCGGTTCAATATCGTGGTAACTCTCTCGGCTTGCGTAGGCGTCTTCCTACTGGGGCTTGTCTCTGACTGGGCTTTCGGCACCCTCGCCAAAACCCATCTCTGGGCAAAAATATGCTATTTTGCCATTCCTAATCTTCAGGTCTTCTGGATAAGCGACGCTATTTTTGAAGGAAGCACACTGCCCATCAAATATGTGCTGATTACCGCTATATACGCGATTTGCTATGCGGGAGGTATATTAGCGTTGGCAGTAGCGTTATTCCAGCGAAGACAGGTCGGCTGACATTCTACTGTCGAATAGGACAACTGCTTCCCTCGATAAGTTTGACGACGGCTGTTTCGTCGCACTTTTGCTGTTTGGTGCAGCGGGCACAATCGCTCCAGACCTTCATAGGCAATAAATCCTTGTTGACCGCCTGGAAGCCAAGTTTGGCAAAGAACTCCGGTTTAAGCGTCAGGCCGAATACCTTAGGCGCTCCCAGCCGACGTGCCTGTTCAACCGCGGCGTTTACGAGCATCGCCCCCACTCCTTTGCCCTGGTGCGTCTCATGAACAGCTAATGATTTTATCTCCGCAAGGTCTGACCAGATTATCTCAAGTGCGCAGCAGCCGATTGTCTCACCATCGAGCTCAACGACAAGAAAGGTCTGGAGATTTGTAAAAATATCAGCCATCGAGCGAAACAGCATCTGGTCACGCTCCGCAAAACAATTTATCAGGGCGTGTATGGCCTTTACATCAGTAACATTTGCACTGCGAACTTTCATAGCGAACAATTATAACATATTTCGTTATTGTTTCCAGATTCTTCCCTGAGCAAGCGAAGCGACCTGTGGTGAGCGTAGCCGAACCAGTCGAAGGGTTCAACTTCATTATCTCAAAGCAAATAATGCTGGAAAAATCCAGCCCGATGGCTACAATTGCCCCGAACATGCGATTTATACTGATTGATAAAATTGTTGAAATCGAGCCGGGCAAGCGGATAAAGGCAGTCAAAAGCGTCTCGCTGGCGGAAGAATACCTGGCCGACCACTTCCCGACATTTCCGGTGCTGCCGGGGGTATTGCTTTTGGAAGGACTCATCGAGTCGGCATCGTGGCTGGTTCGGACGACGGAAAACTTTGCGCATAGTATGGTCTTGCTCGAAGAGGCCAGAAATGTTAAATATAAGTCCTTTCTGGCGCCTGGAATGCAGATAGAATACTCGGTTGAGGCAAAAACAATCGAGGAAAACGTAAGCAGTTTCACGGGCACAGGCGTATCAAACGGCGAACAGATTGTCGAGGCCAGATTCGGCCTGAGACATTTTAATCTCGCCGAAAAAGATTCAAGCTTAGCGGCGGTGGATGCCAACATTATCAGCGAGATGAAAAAACGCTGGCAATTGCTGAAAAAATAAGCTGATTGCGGATTTCTGATTTTAGATTTCAGATTGAAAAAGAAACTGGAGACGGATTGATATGGCTATGGATAGAGAACAGATTTTGGAACAAGTCAAGACCGTAATGGTTGATGCCCTTGGAGTCGATGACGACGAGGTAAAACCCGAAGCAACGCTTATGGGCGACCTGGGAGCGGAGAGTATCGATTTCCTCGATATAGTGTTCCGCCTCGAAAAGGCCTTCGGAATTAAAATCGCAAGGGAAGAATTGTTCCCTGCTGAAACGCTGATGAACAACCCCGAGTTTATAAGCAACGGCAAACTGACCGCCAAGGGCATCGCTGAGCTAAAGGCCAAAATGCCCCATACCGACGTCAGTGAATTCGCTAAAAACCCGGAACTAAGCAAATTACCCGATTTGTTCACAGTGGGTATGATTGTCAACTACGTCCAGAGCAAGCTGAAGGCAGCTTAGCATCTTTACCACAAATACTTTTAGGTGGCTGTCCCTGATTGTTCCGTAATCGCTGAACCGCTACGGCCCTGGGTTCCATTCATTCGCGAAGGCAGCAAAATCACGTAAGTCCACTATGCCGGACGAATCTGCGTAAAGGTTTGTACGTGAATCGTAGCCCGCATTGCCAGGGACTTTTAACCAGGAACCGAAAAAGACAGCCAAATCCGCCATGTCCACGTTTGAATCGCCGTCGAAATCAGCGCGTAGTTTATATAAACCATATAAATAGCCGTAGAGGGCCGCTTTGCCGTGCATGGTCTGTTGGGGCGTAAATTCTGAATGGGACCATACATATCTATCATTGAAATAACCTTCCGCTTTCGGCCAGCCAATAGTGGACGTCGTCCCGTAAGCAGGATAACATAGAGCAGTCAACCTGCTCGGCTTATTCCCAGTCATACCTGTACTCGAAGAATCCCAGTCGTCGGTATTCAAATAGGGTGTGTGTCCCGGATGCAGGCCGGGGTAGCCGTCATTTCTGCCGGTAGTGTACATATTTTCAATACTTCGCTTGCTTGCCAGGTTAGTACAGGCGGTAGTCATTATAATCCTATTCATAGAATTGCGTCCAAGCCCCCAGTCAGCTTCGAGGACCATTGCGTTTTCGAATGTACTCTTATCGGTACTGCTGTCGGTGACGGCGTGGGCAACTATGCACCTCATTACATTTTGTGATGTTTTGAAGTATGCCGGGGCATTGTCTGTGGCCCTGCGAGACGGCCGATTAGCGGTATTATTCGACTCAACATTTTTGGCTTCATTAATAACAGAGGCCTTCATGTTGCTGAATAACGTGGGATAATGAACAGTTTGTTTGGTTTTGAGATAGGCGGCACAGGCCCAAAGCTGATCTCTGCCTGAATTAACTACCGCGGAGGTAGTTGATGTCACATCACAGAGGGAATTAAGCATATCTTCATAAGCAGTATTTCCCGTCACATTGTAAAGGAATGCCGCGGCCATCATTTTCAGGTCTTTGCCCCTGACTGTGTAATCGCCGACACCCTGCGTCGTAGTAAGCTGCTGGTCGGAAAGGCCTGATGCGTAATTATAAGCCGTGACTGCGGCATTTGTATAATAATCTCTCAAATCATTAATACCTGCCAGCATAAAGCAATTGGCCAGCATTGACGCGTTGGCGGCACTTGCCCATGCTGATATTGCTGTGGTTCCCGCCTGGTAAAGAATCGGAGTGGTTTCGCTGGTGGGGTTAGTAAGTCCGTAACTGTACCCGTTTCCGTCTCGCAAGTTAAGCCAGAAATCGACTTCGTTTCTCGCTTCATCCAGAATATCAGGAATGCCGTTGCCGCTTTCAGCAATTTGCAGGTTGTCATCATTCAGGTTGCCATCGGTAAGAAAATAGGGTAGCAGTATATCATAAATGTTTGAAATATGCCCCTGATTCCTGTCCCAGTCAGTTGCGTCGGAATGTCCGCCAGTGGCATTGTTGTTCTGAGGACTGCCCGTTTCTACATAGGGGGCCCAAGACGTAGGGTTGTCCCAGACATCGGAAGGTATACTGCTCCAGCCCGAAGCCCATGGCTGCATAGTGGTTATATAAACCTTTGTACTCGATGGTGATACACCGGGAATAAAAAGAGGCCTGCGCGGGACCGGCATACCGGTATAATTTGAATCTTCGCCGATACGCATGTAAAAATAACCGATGGTGCTCACCCTGAAGGGCTCAAAATACGCGTATTTTTTGATTTCGAAATTTTCACTGCAGCCTACGCCTTCTATCGCGATGCGATAGGTGCCCGGCGTGTTGAAGCCGGTGAAATCAGCCTTCCAGACATTTGACATAGTGAGGTTGAAACCGCCTACATCCGAGCCGCTGTTTTTCCAAAGGGCGACGGTTCCGACCTGCTGAGTGGCGGTTGTATTCACATTATATATATAAACATTTTTACCGACAAATGACGAGTAGTCACGCCCATTGGCGTTTACCATATTATAATCTCCCATCCACATATACAAATCGACGGCTTTTGTGCTGGCATCGTTAAGATATCCAACTAAGTTTACATGCACTGCTTCAGATGGGCTGTTGAATATATCGAAAGTAAAGGTCTGGCTGAGCGTATCGGAATTCGTATTTGAATTGATTGTAAGGGTGTAGCTGTTTCCCTGCGCAAGAGAATACGGCAATTTCAAATAAATGGTGTGCTCCATCGTATAAGTGTAATTCCAGTCGTAGCTGCCCCAGCTACCTTCAGACGCACCATTGAGTTTTGATTTGCGGTAGCAGGCAGTCGGATTCAGGCCGGTTGTGCCGTAATCCGCGTCATTGGTTGATGTTATGACCCAGCTCGCGGTCGCGGCGGCATTTGTTGTGTTAAGTGCGCTTCCGTAACTCACCACCCAATCCCAACCCGAGAAATGATCGCCCATATAGGCATATTGCCCCTGCGCATTGTCTAAAAAACATACATCCCCGTCTTTGAATTGGACCATTAAGAAGTCCTTGTCAACAACTTTTGTGCTGACAAGTTTGGCTGCGAATGCGTCAGTGGAAATAACTATTAATGACAAAACTGAAATTATTAATGCTGTTCTTTTCATAGCCCGCCCCTTTTATGCGATTATTTTAATTGTAAACGGCTTTAGCCCTCTCCGAAGGCAGTTAAACTGGCATTCCTCGTTTGCACGGCTAAAAAACATATTTTTTCCGTGTACTATGCGGTATGGTATCATTAATTTTACAATAATCCGCTACAACTGTCAAGATTTATCTCCTCTGAGGCGGTTTTCCCCAATATCAGCGTAAAAACGCGGATTATTATGCCCTCGACTTCTTCCAAAATCCTGTTTTTGCGCAGACCTTGACCATAAGGAGTGGCTGACAAAGATTTGCTTGAGAAATCGGGGAAATTGCCTTATTATGCCCCGCTATGCGTTGGATTTGGATAGATAAGTTCGTTGAGTTCAAAAGCAGCGAATCGGCGGTCTCGATAAAGAACGTAACCTTGGCCGAGGAGCATTTGCACGACCATTTCCCCGGCTTTCCCATTATGCCGGAGTGTCTGATGATTGAAGCGATGGCGCAGACGGCGGGGATATTAGTGGGCGAAGCGAAAAATTTCCAGGAAAAGGTCATTCTGGCGAAGATTAAAAAGGCGGTATTTCACGATTACGTCAGACCGGGCGATACGCTGAGATTATCGGCAAAGATTGAGTCGATAGCCCCCGAAGCTGCCAGCACAACCGGAACAATCACCTGCGACGACAAACCGATAGCCGACATTGACCTGATGTTCAGTCACATCGACCAAAACCTGTCGGGCAAAGAATTCCCGAAGGAGAACTTTGTGTTCACCGATATGTTCAAATCGCTTCTGCAGGGAGCGGTTTTCCAGAAAGCCGACAAATAGGAGAACAGACCCTGTGGGACGGACCCGTGTAGTGATAACAGGAATTGGAGCAGTAAGCCCGCTGGGGTTGACATCGGCCCGGACGTGGGAAGGACTTTGCGCTGGAAAATCCGGCATAAGACGGATAACGAAATTTGACCCCGCTAAATTCACCTGTCAACTCGCAGGCGAGGTCGAGGAATACAAAATCCAGCAATACGTCCCCAAGTCATTCCGCAAGGCGACCAAGCTGATGTCAAAGGATATCGAGCTTGCTGTAATCGCGGCGGATGAGGCAGTCAGGGATAGCGGCCTAATTACAAAAGCCATCGACGAGCAGAAAATAAACGTCAACCCGCAGCGTATGGCAATCAATATAGGCGCAGGACTTATTAGCTGCGACCCCTGCGAGCTTGCGCCGGCGGTCGCCAAAAGCTTGTCCGATGGCAAATTCGATATTCAAAAATGGGGCAAAGAAGGACTCGAATTAGTAACACCCTTGTGGCTGTTGAAGTATTTGCCGAATATGCTGGCCTGCCACGTCGGTATCATTCACGACATACAGGGGCCGAGCAACACAATCACCTGCGCGGAGGTTTCGGGACACATCGCGATAGCCGAGGCGATGGATGTCATCTCGCGGGGCAATGGTGACATCGCGATTGCGGGCGGAGCGGAAGCAAAAGTAAACCCCGTTTTGATAATGCGCCAGTGCCTTATTAAACGGACTACAAGTAAACATAATGACGATGCTGAGGGGGCATGCAGACCTTTTGACACCGACGCGAGCGGCTCGGTATTCGGCGACGGCGGCGGAATCGTCGTGCTTGAGAACCTCGACAACGCGACCAAACGCGGCGCAAAAATTTACGCTGAAGTTGTCGGCACGGGCCAAAGCGCTTGTATTAATTCGGCGTATGAGCATATCGAGCCGGATGGATATGGATTAACGATAGCAATTGAAAAGACGCTCGCGCAGGCGAATATATCACCAAAAGATATCGATTTGATAATACCGCACGGCACTGGGATTCCGCAGGACGACCTCGCCGAGGCGAAAGGAATCGAGTCGGCAATCGGCGAAGAGGTGAAACGAATACCAGTTTGGCCGACGAAAAGCATGTTGAGTAACACGGGCGCCGCCTGTGGGGGACTTGATGTTGTCGCGGCGGTTTTAGCGATGAGAGATGGCATTATACCAGCAACGAAAAACTGTGTTAAAAAAGCCGCCGGCTGCAATCTCAATATCGTAACAACAACACAAAAGACGAATATTCACTACGCCCTGTGCTGCGGCTACACCTACGGCGGACAAACCACCGCTGTCATACTCAAAAAATTTGAGAATTAAAATAATGATACAAAATGAAAAAAAAGAGCGCGTCGTAATTACCGGGATGGGAATCGTTTGCCCGCTGGGACACGATATTGAAACAACTTGGCAGGCATTACTGGCAGGCAAAAGCGGCGTCGCAAAAACAACTATTTTCGATGCCTCGACCTTCCCGACAACATTCAGTGCAGAAGTGAAAAATTACGACGTCGCGAAGTTCGTAAAAAATCCCGACCTGCACAAAAACGGCAATCGTGGAAGCAAATTCGCCGTCGGCGCGGCTGTCCAGGCCTGCAAACAGGCGGGCATAAACGTCGAAACCGACAACCCTACCGACGGTATCGACCGCAAACGAATCGGGATTTACTTAGGCGCGGGCGAAGGAGCGGCCAATCACGAGGCGTTCTTCGGCGCAATCGCAGCCGGCTGGGATAACCAGGCCAATGTTATGGACTGGACAAAATGGGCCGACGTCGCGGCGGTGCAAATGCGGGCGAGGCACGAACTGGAGCAGGAAGCTAATATGCCCGCGGCGCATCTGTCGATGCTCACAGGAGCAAGAGGCCCGATACGAAGCTGCCTGACTGCTTGTGCGGCAAGCACCCAGGCAACCGGCGAGGCGACAATGGCCATTCGCAGGGGCGACGCAGATATTATGATTGCAGGCGGCGCTCATTCGATGATTCACCCGCTGGGACAAACCGGATTTAACCGGCTCACTGCCCTGTCAACAAGAAACGACAGTCCGCAGACCGCGTCGAGACCATTCACCGCCAGCAGGGATGGATTCGTATTAGGCGAAGGCGCGGCGATTATAATACTCGAAAGCTTGACCTCGGCGAAAAAACGCGGAGCAAAAATTCTCGCTGAAATCATCGGTTACGGCAGCAGTTCAGACGCGTTTCGTGTTACGGATATGCACGAGGAAGGGCGAGGTGCGATTCAGGCAATGGAAGCAGCTATCGCGGACGCAGATATAACTTATAAGGACATAAATTACGTCAACGCACACGGCACAAGCACCGCGGAAAACGACTCGATAGAAACAAAAGCGATAAAAGCAGTGTTCAAAGAACGCGCCAAACAGATAGCCGTCAGCAGCATCAAAAGCTCGATGGGACACTTAATCGGCGCGGCAGGCGGAGCGGAAATCATTACCTGCATACTCGCGATGCGCGACGGCATTGTGCCAGCAACTATAAATCTAAATGACCCCGACCCGCAGTTGGATTTGGATTACGTCCCAAATACGCCGAGAAAAATGCAGGTCAATATCGCAATGAAGGAGTCATTCGGCTTCGGAGGACAAAATGACGTCGTCATTGTAAAAAAGTATCAGGACTAAAGGTAAAAAACGATGATTGATATTAAAGAAATAAGGGAAAACCCGCAGCGATTCAAACAGGCGGCGAAAAACAAAAATATCGAGGTTGATATCGACCGGCTGATGGCTATTGACGCGGAGCTGCTCTCGGCCAAACAACACCTTCAGGAAATCGCCACTGAAAAAAACCGCATCGGCAAATCAATACCAAAACTCGCCGGCGACGAAAAACAAAACGCACTGGCACAATTAGCCAAATTCAAGACCGACGAGTCGCAGTTCGAAGAAAAAGTGAAACAGTTACAGCCCGAAGCCGATTCGCTGATGCTGCTTGTGGCTCAACCGGCGGATGATATTGTGCCGCTAGGCAAAGACGACACGGAAAACGTCGAGTTAAGAAGAGAAGGACAGGTTCGCCAGTTCGATTTCAAACCCAAAGACCACGTTCAATTAGGCGTTGACCTCGGAATAATCGATATTGAGCGTGGAGTAAAATTAGCGGGGACACGAAGTTATTTTCTCAAGGGCGACGGGGCGAGATTGCACTGGGCGGTGCTGCAATTCGCGATGGATGTTATGATTGCCAGGGGCTATACGCCTATGTCGGTGCCGCTTTTGATGCGCGATGAGGCAATGCGCGGAACCGGATATTATCCCGGCTCGGAAGAGCAGACCTATCGAATGGAAAAAGACGAGGTGAACCTCGCAGGGACAGCCGAAGTGCCCCTGACCGCATTCAGGATGGGCGAGATACTGGAAGAAAAAGACCTGCCCATTAAATTCGCGGGGATGTCAACGTGTTTCAGACGTGAGGCAGGCGCAGCGGGCAAAGACACCTATGGCCTTTACAGGATTCACCAGTTCGACAAGGTCGAGCAGGTCGTAATCTGCAAAAACAGCGTCGAGGAAAGTAACAAATTCCACGAGGAAATTCTGAGCAATTCGGAAGTCGTAATGAAAGCGCTCGAGCTGCCCTACCGCATCGTCGCCGTCTGCACGGGCGACCTCGGCAGAGGTCAGGCGAAAAAATACGATATTGAGGCGTGGATGCCCTCGCGGAATAACTACTGCGAGACGCACAGCGCGAGTAAATTTTACGAGTTTCAGGCCAGGCGAATGAACCTGCGATACAAGGACTCCGCAACAAAGAAAAACCTGTTCTGCCACACGCTTAATAACACCGTCATCGCAAGCCCGCGAGTTTTGATACCAATCCTGGAGCTTTACCAGAACGCCGACGGCTCGATTACGGTGCCAAAGGTCCTCCAGCCCTATATGGGCGGACTGGAACGAATCACAAAATCATAATCAGGAGAACGACGCGATGACAAAAGAACAGGTCTTCGAGTTAATGAGAAACAATCCTGTTTTTGCGCTGGCTACGGCTGAGGACAACAAGCCGCACGTCCGGATGATGATGCTTTACAGAGCAGACGAAAACGGCATCATCTTCAATACCGGCGAAAATAAGGACCTGCACAGGCAGCTTTCAAAAAACGAAAATGCTGAGTTGTGTTTCTACAATGCCGCAGAGGGACGCCAGATACGCATTTCCGGCTCAGTTGAAGAAATCGAAAACCTTGCGCTCAAAAAACAAGTCGTAAAAGATTTCCCGTTTTTGAAAGAATGGGTCGATAAGGATGGCTACGACGTCCTCGTTGTTTACTGTCTCAAACGCGGCAAAGCAACAACCTGGACGATGGAGACAAACTTTAAGCCCAAAGAGTATATCCAGCTATAATCGCCTGACAGAAATCAAACCGGTCAGAAAAAGGAGATAAATAGTATGGACACAAACAATCGAATCCTGACTTGTCTTCTGTTGTTATCTGCCTTTTTAATGCAGTCGTGTTCACCAGTGAACGTATCGCAAGGGGACGTCAAAAGCGCCTCGCAGCAAAAACAATGGCTCAGCAAGGCATACCGGTACGACAAAAACGGCTGGATTTTTCTGCATATCGATGGCGCTCCATTTGAAAGGGGATTTCAGCGCGGGTATCTGACGGCAAATGAAATAGAGGACTTTAACAAAACGCTTGCGTACGTGCAGGAGTTTGAAACAAGTGAGAAACTGGATTTCTTCGTCAAGGCAGCGGCCAGATTATTCAAGGACAAGGTATCAAAGGAATACGTCGAGGAAATGCAGGGTATGACGGCTGGGGCGCGGGCAGCAGGCAAAGAAATCACATACGACCAGATGCTTTTAATGAACGGGTTTATTGATATAGCGTGGTACTGGTATCCACAGGAGAAAGACAAGATTCGCAGCGATGGCCCCGGCTGCAGCGCGTTTATAGCCGCCGGAGACGCAACAGCAGATGGCTCCATAGTTATGGCGCACAACTCATGGGCCTCATATACGGAACTGAAGTTCTGTAACATTATCGTGGATATTGTCCCCCAGAAGGGTAATCGTATATTGATGCAGACGTGGGGACCGTGCATATACAGCGCGACGGATTTTTTTATAACTTCAGCGGGCCTGATTGGGACTGAGACCACCATCGGCGCCTTTAAAGGATTTAACGCCCAAGGCACGCCCGTCTTTGAGCGGGCAAGAAAGGCGATGCAGTACGCACGTGACATCAATGAGTGGGCGAAGATAATGACTGACAAAAACAGCGGCGCCTACGCCAATTCCTGGCTAATCGGCGATATCAATACAGGCGAAATCGCCCGGCTGGAGCTTGGACTGAAATATCATAACCTTGAGAAAAAAACCAATGGGTACTTCACCGGCTCCAACGTCGCGGAAGACCTGAAAATTTTAAGGAAAGAAACAAGCGCTACTTATGACGACGTAAGAAATCCATGCGTTTCAAGGCGGGTCCGCTGGGAACAGCTTATGAAGGAAAATTACGGCAGGATAACCGCGGAGATTGCCAAAAATCTGCTGGCTGACCATTATGACGTTTACCTCAAAAAAGAAAGCCGGTCATCGAGGACTATATGCGGGCACGCTGAGCTGGACGATGGCTCCGTGCCGGCAAGCGGAAAACCATATAGTCCCAGTGGCGCAATCGACGGCAAGGTTGTCGATTCCAAAATGGCCAAAAACTGGCAGCTATGGGCCAAATGGGGCAGCTCCTGCGACAGGGATTTCAACTCGGTGGATTTTCTCACCGAGCATCCCCAGTACAGCCGGCTCAAAGGATATTTACCGAATTTGCCCGCCCAGCCGTGGACTATTTTGCCGGAAAATAAATAGAGACGATAACAGAAATAAACTTTAAGCCGAAGGAATATATCTCGGTATAAACACCCTTCCCAACTTCCATAAACTATTAGGAAGATGAGAACTTGAACAACATACAGCAAAGATTGGCGGAAATCGACAGACAGTTCGACCGATGTCCGGCATATTACTATAAGCAAACCGTCAGCACAGCCCCGCTTGTATTTTGCGCCATTGGCCTCATCGCCGGAATAATCATACAAGACCATTTCCCCTCGCCTGTTTGGAGCCGATGGCTGCTGCTGGGTTTCTGCACAGCAATATTAATTTTATCGTTGATAATTTATTTCTTTTGGCCCACATCAGAAACTCTAAAATTTTATACCCTGCCTCTCCTGGCAACTGCGCTTTTCGCATGTCTCGGCGTAATCCGTATGGCAAGTTTCAATAGCGCACCGCCGAATGATATCCGCAATCTCGTAGGCAGCGAGCCAAACCTGGCAGCCGTGCGTGGCGTGATTGTTACCGAGCCGTATATCGACGGCAACGACTGGAAATTCTCGAAATTCACACCCACCGACCAGAGCAGCAGTTTTTACCTGGAACTTACCGAAGCCGAAACAACCACCGGCTGGATAAAAACAGGCGGGCTTGCCCGGATAAGAGTCAATGAACCGATTTTCGACCTGCGGGAAGGCGACCGTGTCCAAATATATTGCATCCTGAACAAATTCAATGGGCCGACAAATCCCGGCGAGTTTGATATCGCCAAATATATGGCTCGCAATAGCGTCTTTGTCGCCGGCTCAGCCGATTCACGCCAGGCAATCGAACTATTAAGCAGCAATGCCAGCACCACAGGGTTATATACCAAAGCAAAATCGTGGTTGAGCAGGATTGCTGTTAACTCGCTTTTGGGCGGGCCATATCCGCGTGACCAATCCGAAAGTTTGCTCCTCGCCCTTGTCCTGGGTTACAGAACAAATATCGACAAAGAAACTTATAACGCCTTTCGCAAAACGGGCCTGTTGCACTTTGTTTGTCTTTCAGGGATGAATTTTGCGATGGTGATTGGATTTGTCTGGTGGGTCTGCAAAACCGCCGGTCTTATGAAGCCGGGTCGTGCGATTGTATGCACCATTGCCGCCCTGCTTTTTCTTATGGTCGTCCCCGAAAATGCGCCGGCATTACGGGCCGCGTTTATATGCTTCGCGTTTTGTGCGTCGTTTATATTCCGTCGAAATTCAAACTCATTTAACTCGCTCGCCTTGGCGGCTGTTGTCCTGCTGCTTATGAAACCAACAGGTATCTTCCAGCCCGATTGGCAGCTCTCGTTTGTCTCAGTTCTCGGCATCCTGCTGTTTTCAAAACCAATTCAAAACTTCCTCACCGAAACAACTTCCGGCTGGTTCGTCGAGCCGGAAAAACGAAATCTGTCGAGCCGTGGTATTTTTGAAATCGTATCACTTATCACATCCGCCTTCGCAGTAAGCGTGGCCGCTTGGTTCGCAAACGTCGGAATACTCCTTTATCACTTTCACGGCATCCAGTATCTCACCACCATCTGGACGGTGCTCGTATCTCCGCTCATTGGGCTGATATCTCTTTTAGGATACCTGAAACTGATTGTAGCGTTATTTTTGCCGAGTGTTTCCGCGGTGATGGGAATAATAATTAACTGGCTGTCAAATTGGCTGATTTGGATTGTCAAGCTATTCGCAGGTCTGAATATATCCGAAATGCTCACGGGAAAAACTAACATCGCGGTAATTTTATTATTCTACGCGTTGATAATATTCGCGTTCTTCTTCCCCCTACGCCGACAAACACTCAAAAATATCATCTGTGTAACAGCAGCCCTTACGCTCGTCATCTCACTGGTGCCTCCCTGGTGGCAAAGGACACACGGGGACAATCTGACTGTTACGGTTCTCGACGTAGGCCACGGCCAGGCGATACTCGCTCAAATGCCCGGAGGAAGCAATATCTTGTTTGACGCCGGTTCACAAAACAGGTCCGATGTGGGGACACGGGTCGTATCTCCCTTTTTGCGACATAACGGCATAGGGAAAATTGACGCGGTCGTTATTGGCCACGGTGATATTGACCACATCAACGGCATACCGGAAATAATAGGAGACATCGGCGCAAACGCCGTCTATGCAAGCAAAGCTTTTTTCGGGGACAATAGGCAAACAACAAAATTCCTGCAAAACGAGCTGCGACAAACAGCAGATATAAACGTAGCAGACATAAATAACCTCCCACAAAAATTCGGCTTATCGAAAGTACAGGCGCTTTGGCCAATTCCTGATATACAGGAAAATAATTCAGTCAGCGACAACGACAAATCGGTAGTATCCTTGATTGAATACGCCGGCAAACGAGTTCTGATATGTTCGGATATTGAAAAATTCGCACAAAGAGAAATCTTCCGCCTGTATCCTGACCTCAAAGCCGACGTTTTAATAATGCCTCACCATGGCTCCGCAAAAACCACCGAGCCGTCATTCGTCGATAAAACCGGAGCCGCCGTTACAATCGCCAGTTGCAACGAATCTTCCTATGAAAAAGGACAAGTCATCGGACCTCGGCCAGAACTGAAATCGTACTACACCGGAAAAAACGGGGCGGTGACTGTCCGTATAAATAAACAGGGAATTATCAACACAACCGCCTTTGCAAAAGAAAAGCAGCCCGCTTATTAACGGGCTGCTTTAATAATCCTGCGAATTTTCAGCAACAGGCCGGTTGTGTTATTTCATCATGTGAACAACGATTTCGACTCTGCGGTTTTTCTTTTTGCCTTCCGCTGTTGAATTTGACGCGATTGGTCTTCCTTCGCCATAGCCGGTCGCCGAAATCTTGTTCTCAGCAACACCTTTTTGTGTAAGGTACCTGGCAACCGCCATCGCGCGTTGCGAGGAAAGCTCCAGGTTGTCCTTCCAGCTTGATTTCCTGATTGGGTCGGAATCGGTATGCCCCGCCACTTCAATATGCCTGCCGGGGTATTTTGCCTTCAGCACCGAATAAATATGGTCAAGCTCTTTGTTTGTTGAACCTTTCAGCGTGGCCTTGCCCGCGTCAAACAAAATCGCGTTCGGAAGTGTTACCGTAATCGTGCCGGCATTGGCATCGAAGCTCACATCGTAACCCTCGCCGAAGCCGGTCGCGTCAGCGGGACTTCTCTTCTTTTCGACAATCTGTTTTTGCAGGTCCTGAATGGTCTGCTGGTCTTTCGCGAGCTGGTCGGCCATCTGCGCATTTTCCGCCTTCTCACGTTCCAGCAGTCCTTTTGTGTTCTGGTTCTCGACGTTCAGCGCATCGTGTTTCTTTTTCCAGTCGGTGCAGCCGGAGAACATCGTAACAGCTATTAGCGCAACCAGTAACGCCACTTTGTTTTTTGTAAACTGCATTTCTACGTCTCCTTAAAAATATTAAAGCGATTCCTTTCTTATCTGCCAAACACAACTTTCAGATAGTCAATAATACCATTGTGAAAAATCATAGCAACAACTATTCCCATTGACAAGAAGGGACCATAAGGAATTTGCCTGGTTTTTTTTGAAAACATCTGCACCGCCGCCCAAATAAGCCCGAAAAACGGCGCAACAAAAAAAGCGATAATTATAAACAAAGGCCCGATTACAGTCCCTGCCGCACCCATCAAATGAACGTCGCCTAACCCCATCGCCTCCTTTCCAAATGCCAGTGTGCCAAAAATCCGCGTCGCCCAGACAACCGCACAGCCCACAAAATACCCCGCCAAACTTCCCATAACTCCTTCAATGACAGGCCTTTGCGAAAACTCAAACCACCACTGATGCGGCGGCGAATACCCGCTGAAAAGCCAGTTAACAGCCAGTGCACATATGATTATGGGAAGCAGAAAAAGCATTTCACGCAACATCTCAACTCGGTCATTAAATTCCACATCAGCGGGCAAATTATTCTGCCCAGAACCCGGTTGAGGGGATGAGCCGACTGGCTTTTCAGGATTTTGAGAATTTTCAGACAAATCCTGAATCCCGGAAAAATCGTAACTTCTTTTTAAAATTCCTGTTACCAGCAGCAGCATCGATATGCCCAGCCCGATTGTCGCCCCCAGCGATAATGATGCAACCGTCGTGTGATTGATAAATATCAAATCAGTGGTTGTAGGCAGCAGAAAATAATGACGAATTGTCGCCGGATGAATGAGCAGCGGTGCAATCGCCCCGCCAATCAACCCCGCCGCAGTAGCGAACCAGCAAACAGACAACGGTATAATCCACATCTCCAGGTCAATCGCCGAACACACAATAAGTGCAGAAAGCAGAACAACGGAAATCAGGTACAGAATCCAGCCGCCTGATAAAAACTCCGGTATCCCGTGGCGCAATCCGGAATTAAAGAAAAGCAAAAATGTGCCGACAAAAACCACGCCCGTCAGCATTTCGATAACAAAATACCTCGGCGAAATCTGCGTCTTGCAATACCGGCATTTGCCTCCCAAAAGCAGCCATGAAAAAAGCGGTATGTTGTCGTAAAAATGAATGTGCTTTCCACATGACGGGCACGCCGACGCCGGCCTGACGAGCGACTTATCTCGCGGGACGCGGTAAATAACGACGTTCAAAAAACTGCCAACGCAACAGCCGATAGCAAAAAGAAATACTATCCAGAACCACGTCGGCATTACTATTTCGCTTCCCTGCATTTATCGCCGCTCACTGCTTATTTCTTTTTAGTATTTCTGCGCACCGCGCCCGCAACCTGCATTGGTAAACCGAACAGCCGGATAAAACCAATCGCGTCAGTCTGGTTGTATTCCGCGCCCATTTTGAAACTCGCCAAAGCGCCGCTGTACAAACTGAACGGGCTTTTCACTCCCGCAGGCGTACACCGGCCCTTGAAAAGTTTCACCCGCACCGTGCCGGTAACGTTTTGCTGAGTAACGTCGATGAACGCGTCGAGCGCCTCGCGCAACTGGCAAAACCACTGGCCATAGTAAACCATCTCCGCGTATTTCAGCGATACCTGTTGTTTATAGTGCGCCGTCTCACGGTCAAGCGTCAGCGTCTCCAGCGATTTATGAGCAGTCATCAGAATCGTCCCGCCGGGCGTCTCGTATGCCCCGCGTGATTTCATTCCTACTAAACGGTTCTCAACCAAATCAATCTGCCCAACCGCGTGCTTGCCGCCAATTTCGTTCAATGTCTGAAGCAGCTTTACGCTATCGGTCGCCTTGCCGTCCAATTTAACTGGAATGCCCTGCTCAAAACCAATCTCCACGTAATCCGGCTTATTGGGCGCCTTCGAAACCGGCTCCGACATCACCCACAGCTCATCTTTCGGCTCATTCGCCGGGTCTTCGAGGTCCGCACCTTCGTGGCTGATATGCCAGATGTTCCGGTCTCGTGAATATATCTTCTTTTTGCTCTGGTCAATCGGTATCCCGTGCTTATTCGCATAATCAACCGCCGCCTCTCGGCTGGTCAATTTAAAATTCGGGTCCTTCCAAGGCGCGATGATTTTCAGCGTCGGGTCAAGGGCCATATACGTCAGCTCGAATCGCACCTGGTCATTGCCTTTGCCTGTCGCCCCGTGAGCAACACCCATCGCACCTTCCGCGTGAGCCACATCAACCTGATATTTTGCAATCAGGGGACGCGCAATACTCGTCCCGAGTAAATATCCATTTTCATAAATCGCCCCGGATTTGAGCAGCCGCCAGAGGTATTCCTCGACGAACTCTTTCCGCAAATCCTTGACGATGCATTTCGACGCGCCGCTTGCGAGCGCCTTCTTTTTTATACCCGAAAGCTCATCGCCCTGTCCCAAATCCGCCGCGAACGCGATTGTATCGTAACCGTACGTCTCTTTCAGCCAAGGCAGAATAACACTCGTATCCAGCCCGCCGCTATACGCCAATACTACCTTTTCTTTCTTCGCCATTTTCATCCTCAATTAATGTCAGCAAAACGGGGATTATACACATTTGGTCATTGAAAGACAATGACAGTAACTTTTAGCAAAGTTTTATGCTTGTTTGAAAACGCCTCCCTTGGCATTGATTTTAAGGATGGGTCGCTTTGCTCGTCTTACCCTGCTGCGTAAATCGGCTCAATGGCTTTGAGAATATGCCGTCGGCGGATATAGTTCTCGCTTTTCTCTACGGCCTGACGTTCCACAAGGTCAACATTCTGGCCGAATATCCTCGCAAGTTCATTCTGCATTTCGCCTAATTTAACTGATTCGGGCATGTATTCCTGTTTAAAACCGACCAGCACGCCGATTCCGCTGTTGGCGCGAAAATCATCGTGCAGAACCGTACCGAAAAGCGCAAGTTCGCAAACATTGTGCTGCTTACAAAATGCCTCTATTCTTTCTCTGTGTATCGCTACATGACTGTTCATATTTTGCACCGCCTTCTCCCTTATTATACCACAACCCCCCGCTAATACAATGAAATGAACAGGAATTACTTTGCTCTTAAGATAGTGAGACAACAACCCTATGGCAACCGAGGAAGCAATATATTAGCGAACTTTTGAGACAACTCATACAAATGTTTCATTTCGGTCTTTTCCACCTGCCAGAAATCACCGGGATATCTTGATTGAACGCCGTGCACCGTCAGAGCGTCAGATTCCCCAACCAGTTCCGCAAGTTTCGGCTCAAGTGGTAATGCCAACTGAATAAGCCGGCGCAGGTCATGTGTTTTGGGGGCTTCGACACCCTTGAGAGTAAGAAATGCTTTGAGAAGTTTCTCCACATACTGCTGGCAATGAAAACATACTGCCTCTGCCGGGCAACGTTCGCTGGCCATCAGTATTTCAATGGTTGACCAGTCGCTCTCGGCCTTTGCCAGCCATTGTTTGACCGCTTCACGAATTGGGTCTTTCATACAAGACCTTTCCGTATCTGTCTGCGAAATAAACAATGTGATTAACAACCGTTCGCCATTGAGCAAATTCCTCCGGCGTCTCCACAACAATATCAAATCCGGCGGGATAGTCCCCCAACAGTCGGCGAATAGCGCCATATCGTTCGTTGGGCGGCAGCTTTGTTTGTGCCACCACTAACAAATCAATGTCCGAATCCTGTTTGGCCGTGCCCTGGGCATACGAACCAAATAGTATCACCTTCTCGGCCCCAAACTCTTCGCCGATTCGCCTGCCAAAACGTTCTATCTCGTTCATCGCTACCATAGGTTTTATTATAGCCACAGAGGCAATAAATAACACAGTGAATTTAAATTAACTTAAGCTCTGCCTATCGTTGCCAGAATTCTGTCCTTGAGTTTACTTTTCAAATCTTCGGCATTTTCCCAGATTATATGATTGTATTGACGAGTATCAAAACATCCTTCTATTTTTGTTCCTTCTTTGCAAGTAAATATTACAGGAAGTCCTAATCCCATAGCATATCCCGCCTCAAAAAAGACTGCGTGACGTAAACCCGTTACATCAGCAATCAAAAACCGACTTTTTCTGATATCGGCTATAATACGGTCACATATTTTTTCGTTGAATTGCTCTTGGTCAACCCGATACATTTTAAAACCAGTGTCTTCCTCCAAAAGCGAAATCCCTTTCGTAAAAATCTCTTTAAGACTTTCATCAAAGTACATAGCTACAAACGTTTGCTTGGATCCCAGATTAGGCTTTGTCAAACTTTCGATTTTCCGCCATCCTTCTGCTGTTAGGGAAAGATTGTAATCTTCGCAACCTGCTGCTGGGCCTTCTACTATTTTAATGTCTTCATCTTCGCTAAGATGATCAATATAAAATGTTAATTCTTCCGCATTTTTACAGAAACAGAGAGGATAATATTGTGAAGGTCTAACTAATACACTATCACCAGGATGACCTGATTTACGACCAATGTATTGCATGAGAAGTGCTGCTTTATCAAGTACACTTTTAGGCATTTTGCTCAAAAAGTTTACTTGGAATTCCAAATCATCACGAAGCATTTTGGCTGTGATCATGAATTCTGATTTACTTGATTTCTGCGTTATACCAGAAATTATGCTAATATTTTCTTCCCCAGATTCATAAAGGTTCCGTGTTACGCTAGAAATTATGTAACGATTTTCTTTTCGATTTGGATTATCTCGTAGACAATCTTTTGCTTCCGTCGTAATGGCATATTTACCACAAACGGGACATTCTATCCAATACACCCATTGCTTGCCGTCGTCTGTGTCGATTTTCTGCTGCGGATAATAATACGTACACGACGTTTCACATAGTGGGCATGATTCTTCTTTTGCCATTATAAATTCCCCATTTTAAAACTCTGATACTTGTTTTAAAGTCAATGTTCATAGTGTTCAATAAAAAATATATGCTTTTCTGTCTTCTCTGTGGCTTTCTATTTTATCGCCAGAACCTGACGCATTGTCTCGACATTCGGGCTTTTGCCCGTGAATAACCTGAACTGCTCTGCGGCCTGCTTGAGGAACATATCCACGCCGGAGATTACGCGGCAGCCGGTTTGTTTTGCGTGCTTCAGCAGCAGCGTCTCAGGCGGAGTATAAACCGTATCGAAAACCGCCATATGTTTTTGCAGCAGGTTGACATCAACCGGCGACGCGTCAACGTGCGGATACATACCGATACTCGTGCAGTTGACGATTAGCTTTTCTTTCAGTTTGTGTAAACTATCAAGGGATGCGTAATCACATTTGAAATCGGAAGCCAGATGTTTCGCCCGCTCGACGGTGCGGTTATATATTTTTATTTTCGCTTCTGCATCCGCTAACCCCGCGACAATCGCCCTTGCCCCCCCGCCCGCGCCTATTACAGCGACAGGCATCTTCCGCAAACCCGCACGGTCAATCCCAAGACCAGCGATTATCGCTTCAATCGCCGCGACGCAATCGGTATTGTAAGCAGACAACTGTGATTCGTTGATGATTATTGTATTGGCCGCGCCAATTTTTTTGGCAAGCGGGTCGATAACGCCGCCTTTTTCTTTGACGTAATTTATCGCGTATTCCTTGTGCGGAATCGTAACGCTGAAACCTTTGAAACCAAGCCACGACCGAGCGAGAATATTATCCATAAACGCGTTGAACTCCGCCTGCCCGCCCGCAATCAGCAAAGGTACATAAACCTTGTTCAAACCCCGCTCAGCAAAACACGCGTTGTGAACCGCGGGGCTTAATGAATGCGCAATCGGGTCCCCAATCACACCATAAAATTCCGTTTGCGCGTCTATCGAATCCCATCTATAAAGGTCTCGCACCTGCTCAACCGTCGGCTGACCCGGTGCCGTCGCCGTCTTTGCGCCGATACTGGCAAAACTAACAAGACCGTTAAATTTTTTCGTCAAAATCCTCGTCACAAATCCCGGCTCATCCATACAAAACGCAATCATCTCACCTTTTGCGCCGTGCATCAAATCCAGAATATCGAAACAATCGTTGATATGATGCGCCGAATATACCAGCTTGGGTATCGCGCCGGCAAACGTGTTGGCAATCTCCCAGTAATGCTTGGTAATGTTTTTAAATCTCGTCTGGAAGTTATGGTCCGACAGAATCACCCGCGTCCCTGTCCCCGTCGAAAGCGCAAGCTTAATTTTACTGCCAATCGCCACGGATGCAAAATTTTCGTATTCGACGTCGATGAAATCCGCCCCCGCCCGAACCGCCGCGGTAAGAACGTTCGTTCGCAAATCATTCGTATGACGCAGCATCCCTCCCTGCTGATAATCCCGGCAGGTAACGATAATCGGCAACCCCGGCGCAAGCTGCTTCGCCGCCTCGATAACCTGTAACGCAAGCTCGACGGATAATTGCACGAGATAATCCGTACGCAATTCTAGGAGTTCCGCGCCTGCGACAACCGCGGCCTGTATCTGCTCCTCGGATTCCTGCAATGTCTTGGCTGCTATCGGAACTGCCAAATATGTCATAATCGTCTCCCGCATTCAAAAATCGACGAATAGCGAAAAAATCAATTGGGAAACATATTACGAAATAGGACGTGCCTTTTCAACCAGTTATAGATTTGGTTATCCGCCGTCTGTGTGGTGGACATGAGGCGGGGGTCGGATTTACCGGTTAAACCTCGAAGGATGAGGCGGGTTTTCTCTGCCGTTTCTGGGCCTCTCCCTCATTGACTTGTGAGATATTTCGGAAATCTTGAACTGCGGCTTAAATTTCGGTTTGAATTGCGGCTGCGAATCCGGCTGTCGCGGCTGTTGCTGTTGCCGAGTCGCCTGTTCCTTCGATTCTTTTTCCAGTAACAATGCCCTCGCACAAACCTGACGCGTCCCCTCGTTGGAATGTTTAAGCCCCTCTACAAGAAGAGCTATCCCGTTCTTCTTCATCCTGCCACGCATCTTGCGAAGACCGTATGCCGCCGCTCCCTTTGTCGCCCTGCAAGCCGTGCTGAATAACGCTTCCTTGAGAATATCGTATCCGTCCTCCTGCATCCACGACAGGTTAAACGCCGCATGACGCGCAACAGACGGATTTTCGGCATAAACCTTCTCACGAAGCTGCTCAAGCTTGATTATGGCTGCCTGGTCCTTTTCTCTGCCACTCGGCATTCGTTTAGTCAGTTTCATAGGCCTCATAAACCCACCCCTTATTCAATCGGCAACTATGCTACAGTTTCTTGAAAAAGCCCCCTTTTGTCAAGTGCATTTTTACCCCAAACACGTTTTATTGCCTGCTTCAAAATAGGCAAGACATCGATAATTTACCAAAGTTACCTGCTTCGCCGCGATTCGACAAACTTTATTATCGCATAAACCGCACGATTATAAGAAACATTAACCCCGTGCTTGTCCGCCAGCATCAATACTGACCCGGTCAATTCCTCGATTTCGGTTTTTCTCCCAACGGCTATGTCCTGCAAAGTCGATGACTTGTGTTTGGCGGTGTCGGGGACAAGCTTTTCATAAAAAACCTTCAGAAAATCGTCTGATGTCACCCAGTGTGTCTTAAAACCAGCCGCCCCCATAACCGCGAAAACCTCCCCGACAATTCGGTTCATCAATTCCCTGCTGTAAGTATCTTCAGCCAGCACACCATAAGGAACATCGAGAATTGCGCCGAGAGGATTAAGAGCGCAGTTGTACAACATCTTGGCCCACAGGTCCTTTTCAATATCGCCAACGGTTACAGCGGGAATCCCGCCTTCACTAATCGCTTTTGCAATCGGCTCGACACGCTCAAGTCCGCAGCCGAAAAGCGAACCGATATGAATCGCGTCCGCGTGGACCGTTATCTCGACCTCATTGGGCTTGCGCCGCGTAAACCCCGTAATCACCCGTGCGCTGTAAACGCGTTCTTTCGGAAAATGCACCAAAAACTTCTCCGCGTTGCCCCAGCCGTTTTGACAAAGAACAATTTTTGTATCCTCGTTGAGAATCACCGGATGCTGCGAAATATCTTCCGCCGATGATGCGGAATCGAACGACTTGACGCAAACAAGAATAAAATCAAACACAGTATCCCTGATTTCATCCAAAGATTGATATGCCGCAAATGAGCTTGGCTCAGCGTGGAATTGTCCGAATATGCCCGTCCTGCTTAAGCCCCCCTGCTTCAGCTCGCGGATAGTATCCGGTCGGGCAATAAGGCAAACCTCGCTTCCTGATTTCAGCAGACAGCTCGCCAAACCCAAACCCACCGCACCGGCTCCATAAATCAAAACTCTCATCGTGACAAAGATTATAAACCCGCACCGATTAAGAGCAACTACGTATTGACTATTTATTGGTTATGACTGATGATTATGAATAAAAACAGCCGGCATAGATTCCGCCGGTGCCGGTGAGCATAAAGTGGATGAGCTAAAAGGACATAAAGCTATTTTTCGTTCCCTGCGATACAGGAATTATCGCCTTTTCTTTTCGGGCCAGATTATATCCCTCGTCGGCACCTGGACTCAGCAAATCGCTCTGCCTTGGCTGGTTTATCGCCTCACGGGTTCAGAATTCCTCCTTGGACTGGTCGGTTTCGCAACCCAGATTCCTGCCTGCCTTGTCGCGCCCTTCGCCGGCGTTATGGCCGACCGCTGGAATCGTTACCGTATCCTCCTCGCCACACAGACCCTTTCTATGCTTCAGGCCCTGCTTTTGGCAATCCTGTTTTTCACAGGCCACATCGGTATCACGAACATTATCCTTCTCGCCATCTTTCTCGGCCTTATCAACGCCTTCGATATGCCCACGCGACAATCCTTCGTCATTGCCATGGTCGAAAACAAGGAGGACCTCAGCAATGCCATAGCGATGAATTCTATGATGTTCAACAGCGCCCGCCTCATCGGCCCGGCTATCGCCGGCATAATCATCGCCGCCTCTAACGAGGGCGTCTGTTTCGCCATAAACGCCGTCAGCTTCCTTTTCGTCATCGCCTCCCTGCTCATGATGAAAATAACTTATCAAAATGCCAAACCTCGAACGACCGCTGTCCTGCACGAGCTTAAGGAAGGTTTCAACTATGCCTCCGGTTTTGCCCCATTAAGATACATTATGCTTCTGCTTGCACTGGTAAGCTTCATCGGAATGCCATATTCGGTGCTTATGCCCGTCTTTGCCCGCAAAATCCTTCATGGAGGCCCCATTACCCTCGGCCTTCTTATGGCCGCCGCCGGCTCCGGAGCTCTGACAGGAGCTATTTATCTTGCCTCAAGAAAAAACGTCCGAGGACTCACTAAAATTATTCCTTTATCCACCGCCCTCTTCGGTATCGGGCTTATCACGTTTTCCTTGTCTCGGACACTGTGGCTTTCTCTGCCCCTGATGTTCATAGCGGGTCTTGGAATGATGGTGCAAATGGTCGCGAGCAATACTATCATCCAAACTATCGTTGACGACGACAAACGAGGCCGCATTATGAGCTTCTACGTTATGGCCTTCATCGGCACCGCCCCCTTCGGCAGCTTGATGGCAGGAACTCTCGCCGCCGCTATAGGCGCACCGAATACCTTGATTATCGGCGGCGCCTTGTGCGTCCTCGCTGCTGCCCTGTTCGCGTCTAAACTTCCCGAACTTAGAAAAAATATTCGCCCCATATACGTAAAGCTCGGTATTATTAACGAAATGTCTTCCGGTATTCAGGCCGCGACAAATCTCACCGCCCCGCCCGAAGATTAAAACATCTTTTACCACAGGGCCCGCTTCGGAAATTATTTAATCAGTGTAAATCTGTGTCAATCTGTGGTTAAATTTCTCTGTGACCTCTGTGCTCTCTGTGGCTAAAATATAAATACGATAACTCTGTGGCTAAGATTTAGGAATTTGTTGTGGCAGACGAAAAGCGATATATAGCGGTTGACCTTGGCGCCGAGAGCGGGCGGGTGATGCTGGGAATTATCTCAGCAGACCCGCCTGGCGGCGAGGCCTCGCCAAAGGCGGGCAAAATTCGTCTCGAGGAAATTCATCGATTCATCAACGGGCCGGTCGAACGGAATGGGTCTTTACGCTGGGATTTCTCCCAGCTTATATCGGAAGTCAAAACCGGTATCGGTAAAGCTGTCAAAGAATCGCCCCGTATCGCCGGCATCGGCGTCGATAGCTGGGGCGTTGACTTCGGCCTTCTCGACGACAATGGCGACCTCATTGAAAACCCCTGGCACTACCGCGACGGCAGAACAAACGGGATGCTTGATGCCGCGTTTCGACTGATGCCTCAAAGAGAAATTTACGAGCACACCGGCATCCAGTTTATGCAGTTGAACACCGCTTACCAGCTTCTTTCGATGCGATTATCCGGTTCACCGGTTCTGGCAAAAGCAAAACGACTGATTTTCATAGCCGACCTCGTCTCATATTTTCTTTCAGGTAAACCATACGCTGAATACACCCTCGCAAGCACAAGCCAGTTTATGAATATGCGCTCAGGCACCTGGTCGCGGGCGATTTTTGAGAAATTGAATCTGCCGATTGATATTATGCCCGAAATCGTACGGCCGGGGACGGTAATCGGAACATTGACGGAAAAAGCAGCCAAAGAAATTGGCTGCCCACGGATTCCCGTTATAGCAGTTGCTTCACACGACACCGCAAGCGCAGTCGCCGCCGTGCCCGCCGACGACAAAACCAGATGGGCATACCTGTCCAGCGGAACCTGGTCCCTGATGGGCATCGAATCCGCAACCGCCGTCATAAACGACAAAACATTCGCGTATCCCTTTACCAACGAGGGCGGCGTCGATGGCAAAATCCGGCTGCTCAAAAATATAATGGGGCTTTGGCTCCTGCAGGAATGCAAAAAACACTGGCAAAAACAGGGCACCGACCTCTCATACGACCAGCTGACCGAACTGGCGGCAAAGGCAAAATCCGGTTCCGCTTCCATTGATGTCGATAACAGTTGTTTTCTCGCACCGGGCGATATGCCTCGCCGACTGAATGATTACCTCACCAAAACCGGACAAGAAACCATCGACGACAAAGGCCAAATGGTGCGGATGATTCTCGAAAACCTCGCACGAAAATACGCCGAAACTATAAATCAGCTCGAAGATGTAACAGCCAGTCGCCTCGACCGCCTCCACGTCGTAGGCGGCGGCTCGCAAAATGACCTGCTCAACCAGCTAACCGCCGACGCTACAGGCAAAATTGTCGCAGCAGGCCCAGTCGAGGCAACCGCAATAGGCAACATCCTGATGCAGGCCCGCGCGACCGGGCAGTTAGGCAGCATCTCGCAGGCCAGAGGCCTTGTCCGCCGCTCGTTCACGCCGAAACAATACCGCCCGCAAAACACACCGCCCAAAAAAAATATTATAAAAAAACGATAAGACATTGCATCGCTCGACCAATAGATATAAACTAACAAAATTGAGTTGATGCGGTGAATATATTTGAAAGGCCTTAACTGGAGTATGTCGGACTTGCCAAAGACGCAACACGCCGTGCAGTTAGTCGCGGCCAACGAGCTGGTCCTCAACAAAGCTAAATCCCTCGCCACACCGGGGCCTCATCAGGTCCTCTGTAAAGTCGAAGCGGTTGGTCTCTGCTTCAGCGACCTCAAGCTCATCAAGCAGTTCGCCGCACATCCTCGAAAAGCAGAGATAACATCTGGCATCACCCCCGCCATACTTCAGGAAATCAGCAGCTACGTCCCCGCCGACAAACCAACCGTTCCGGGCCACGAAACCGTCGTCCGCATCGAAGCCGTCGGCAAAGGCGTAACACAATTCAAACCGGGCCAACGTTTCCTCGTCGAGACCGATTACCGCTGGCTCCCTACCGCTCAATCCAACAGCGCCTTCGGCTACAATTTCGAAGGAGCGCTTCAGGAATACGTCCTTATGGACGAAAGAGTCATCACCTCCCCGCAGGGTGAATCAATGCTCATCCCCGCGCCTGAAAAATTAAGCGCATCGGCCATCGCACTCATCGAACCCTGGGGCTGCGTCGAAAATGCTTATGCCTCCGACGAAACCCAGCGCATCGAGCCGGACAACACAATGCTCATTGTCGCCGACGTAATTGTAACCCCCAACGACCTCACGGAATTGTTCAAACAATGGGGGCAGCCCGCAAAAGTAATCTGGGCCTCACAATACAGACCTCCCGAAGTCCCCGGCGTTAATATGGAGCTTTGCCCCGAAATCGCACGCCTGACTGACTCCAGGTTCGACGATGTGATTTATCTCGGCGCAAACCCCGACAGGGTCGAAGCTCTCTTCTCAAAGGTCGGCCCGCAAGGACTTTTCAATATCGTCCTCTGCGGCGAACGTTTCGGACGAGACGTCGCCGTCCCGATCGGCAGAGTGCATTACGCAGGAATCCGTATAACAGGAACCGTCGGCTACGCCCCCGCCGACTCGATGAAACACATCCCCCAATCCAGCGAAGTCCGAAAAGGTGACAAAATCAATATCGTCGGCGCAGCAGGCCCTATGGGCACAATGCATGTCATCCGCAATATCTACCGCGGCATCGAAGGCGTCAGCGTATTCGCGGGCGATTCCGATGAGGGACGACTCGCTACCCTGCTCAAAACCGCCGAACCTATGGCAGCCGCTAAAAACGTCCCGTACAAACAATATAGCCCCGTCAAAGATAAAATGCCCGAAGGCATTGACTACGCCGTCATTATGGCACCCGCCCCCGAGCTTGTAGCCGCGGCCGTCCTCAGCGCAGGTAAACGTGCCATCATAAATATCTTCGCCGGAATCCCCGACACAATGACCGCCAAAATAAACCTCGATGCCTACATCGAAAAGCAAATGTATTTCGTCGGAACAAGCGGCTCAGTCCTCGAAGATATGAAACGCGAGCTGGCAAAACTCGAATCAGGTGTCCTCGATACCAATATCTCCGTCGCTGCCGTCTGCGGCCTCGACGGCGTCCTCGACGGAATCCGCGCCATCGAAAACCGCTCCATCGCAGGAAAAATTATCGCCTACCCCGTCTGCAAAGGATTACCCCTCACCATGATTGCCAAAATGACCGAAAAATTCCCCGACGTCGCCGCTTGTCTCGACAATGGAATCTGGACCGCCCAGGCCGAACAAAAACTCCTCGAACGATACGTTTCACCTGTGTCAAATGGATAACGCCCTTTCGGTTCTGATAAGAATATCCAACGAAACGGGCAAAGACCCTGCCCTTACCCAGGCTGCCGGCGGCAACACCTCCGTTAAAACCAGCGACGGCAAATATATGTTCATCAAGGCAAGTGGCACAGCCCTCAAAGATATGAACGCCAAACGCGGCTGGCGAAAACTCCGCCTCGACAAACTTCACGGCGTCATCAATGATAAACAGCTCGCCAAACTCCCAGCCGCCAGACGTGAGCAGGAAATCATCAGCCGTCACCTCACATACTGCTGTGACGGAATCGCAAGCACAGCCCGCCCCTCCGTCGAAGCAAATCTCCACGCTCTTCTTGATAAATGCGTCATCCACCTGCACCCTTTAGTAATAGGCGCGTATGTAAATTCCAAAAACGGCCGCAAGGAAATCACAAAACTCTTCAAATCCGAAAAATATCCACCTCTCTGGATTCCCTACGCTCCGCCCGGCTTCCCGCTCGCGATAAAAACCTCTCGCCTCATAACCGCCTACCAAAAGCGTTACGGCCAAAAACCAGCGATTATTTTCCTCGCCAAACACGGCCTGTTCGTCGCCGCCAAAAATGCCCCCGGCGCTATGCGCCTCCTGTACAAAGTCCTCGACCGCTGCGAAAATAATCTCCCCGGATTAAAAGCATTACGCCTCAAACCGCCGGCTGCACGAAAAATTATCGCAGTCAAATCCGCTATTCAAAAAGCAGTCCTCAAAACTACCGGCCAATACCTCCCAGTAACCTTCATTTACAATAAAATAATGGCCCATTTTATGAATCGCCCCGACGCCGCCAAACTCCTCGCGATGGGTCCTCTCGAACCCGCAGAAATGGTCTATGTCAACGGCACCCCGATGTGGGTCAAAACTCCTTCCGCGGAAAAAATCGCGTCAGGTATGAGAAAAATTGTGCGTAATGGTTCAAAACCTATCTCCGCGTTTCTCGTCAAAGGCGTCGGCCTTTTCATCGCCGCCGACAAAAAAAACGCACCCATCGTTAAGGATTTCGCCACAGGCACAATCCTCGTCCGCTTATGGGCCTCGCATTTCGGCGGCATCATCCCGCTCACATCCAGCGAACAAAATTTCGTGAAACGCTTGTATCTCGCAGCACCGCAACCGACGAAACCCCGCCGTTAGTTCTTTGATTTCGTATCACGCGGAAAATAATAAATCGGCTGATGCTTGTGCTCGCTCGTCGTGTAATACCCCGCCCCGTTTGCGTCAAAACAAATCGCCTCCCCCTGCTGCTCTAAAATAATCGGAATCGAACACTCGCTGTTTTCAAACGCCTTCCACATCGGCCCGTCTTTCGGCCGCAGCCACAGCGACGCCCCAAAATATCCCCTTACGATTATCTCCCTCCCATCAGGCGAAATATCCCCCGCCGTTGCCATCCCCCAGTGAAGTTTCGCCACTTCCTCTAACGTCGTCTTTCCCGTCGTTGCCTGCGGATAAGCCGCTCGATAAACCTTGCTCGTCCCCTCTTTTGAAACGATATAAATATCTTTCGTCAGCGGGTCAAGCAGCAGCGTCTCCGCGTCTCTCGGCCCATCAGGATAAACCAACACAATTGTCTCAACATTAGTAATAGTAACATTCACAGACGCCTGGCCAACATTAACATTCGGCTCAATAATCCGATAGATAGTTACATCTTTTCTTTTCGCGTTATTATCGCCTATATCGCCAGCGTAAATATAATCAACATTCGGCTCAGGCCCCGGCCCAATAGCAATATCCTCCCAGTTGCGATTCTTCGCCCCCGCAAGATTATACACCCCCAGATGCTTTCCCTCAGGCGTCATCGCGTAAACGCACGCCGGCCCATAATCGTTATGTATCCACAACACCCCCGGATTCTTTCTGCTCGCCGCAAGCCCAGATGCCCCGCCTATCAGCACCGACTGAACCATCCCGACCTTATGACCCGCCAGAAACTTCGGACAATCTCCCGAAGCCGCGCACCCGACCGCCGCCCACAGCATCACTGCCAAAACTAACCCAAATGCGATTGCGCTTTTTTTACCATGCCAAAACAACATTACCGTCCCCTAAAAACAAACAACCCGATAGTGGAAAATATGAAGTATAGTTACGAATTTATGAATCTTATGTTCGCAACAACACTCTGTCAACCATTCCCAAATCCCCCGTCCTTATCCGCTGCTTGCCACGGCGTTTACCTCGGCGTAGTTCCTAACGAAGCCGGGTAGTCAAAGACGAAGCCGGGTCAATCGTTCCCAAATCCGCGATATGAACCGTCCTCCGTCTTCTGTCGTCTGTCCTCTGATTTCCCTTGATTTAAGCCCCCTAATCTGCTATACTCAAAATCAGGCGAGTGAGGGAGCATCAGCTTATATCATCAGGTCATCTCGTTAATCCGGCACAGGCCGGAGGGGAAGAAAAATGTTGGGGTGGTTCGAATTAGCAGGCGTCATATATGCAGCGGTTATAGGGGCCGAATGCGGCCGCTCCTTTTCGCGTCTAAAAAACCCTTGGTGGGGTTTCGGCTATCTCCTTCCCTTGGCACTCATCTTCCTGTTGCTCTTCATCACCATCGCAGGCCTTAACGCCTCAAATACCCTTTTCGCCTGGATTTCCTCAGGCCGTCTGCGTTTCGTCATTATCGCCCTCACCGTTACAATGGGCGCTATGACCCTGATTGGCCGGCTCAAAAACCGTATCGAAAAATCCGTCGTTTTCCTCGTTATGCTTGCCGTCGTTGCCTGGGGCGCGGTCCTGCCTTTTGCGCTGCCATTAATAGTCAAAAACGACCTCGCCAATCTGCCAACCAAAACCGATGCCGACAATATCTGCGTTCAATCAACCTCATACACCTGCGGCCCCGCTGCCGCCGTTACCGCTCTTCGAAAACTTGGCGTTCCAGCCCAGGAAGGCGAATTAGCCGTTCTCTCACATACAAGCCCCATTGTTGGCACTATGCCTTGGGAGCTTTACAAGGCAATCGATAATCGCTACGCCGCCTCTGGCGTTGACTGCCGCTTCCGCCAATTCGACTCTATCAATCAGTTGAAAGATGCTGATGTCACCCTTGCCGTCATCAAAGACGCCTTCCTTCTCGACCATTGCGTCGCCATTCTCGATGTTACTGATAAAAACGTAATAATCGGCGACCCCATCCTCGGCAAAATCAAAATGTCCTATAAAGATTTCCAGTCCGTCTGGCGATTCTACGGCATCGCTCTAAAACACAACCCAATTTAATCCGTGTTTTTATCGGCCCTTCCTTTATCTTTTTATTTATTCTCTGTGACCTCTGTGCCCTCTTGCCGTAAGGCATCCCTTAGGGAGTGGCTTAAAAATCTCTGTGGCTGCCTAAAAATCTGTGTAATTGACGCGATAGCGTCATCCCCGAGTACTGTTGCTTTGGACTTGAACAGGGGACCCATTTTCAATCATCAATAATCAACAAACTGGTTCAGCCGCCCCCTCTTTATGTCGATGAAATTATGCCGGATTACCGGTATTGCGCTAAGTACCTTTGAATAAACATCTTATACTTTGAATGAGTTGTTCTGAGTGAGAGTTTATGGTTGACGTAAAAACGATACTTACGACTGCTATTGGACAAAGCGCAAGCGACGTTCACATCAACGTCGGCCTGCCGCCAATTCTCCGTAAAAACACCGACCTTATTGATATGGATTTCCCCGTCATCAGCAACGAACACGCCAAGGAAATGGTCCTTGCGATGCTCGGCCCCGACCGCTTCAAAAAATTCGAAACGCTCCGCGACGCCGACTTCTCAACCACTCTCGACGATGGCCATCGATTCCGCGTCAACGCTCACTACCAGAGAGGAACTATCGCCATCGCTTTTCGTCTGATTCCAAATCATATTCCAAACATCGATGACCTGCACCTTGCCCCAATCGTTAAAGAACTCACCGACCTGCCCCGCGGACTCGTCCTCGTTACGGGACACACCGGCGCAGGCAAAAGCACCACACTCGCCTCGATGCTCGGCGTCATAAATGCCAAATACCGCAAACACATCATCACCCTCGAAGACCCCATCGAATACGCCCTCGAAAACAAAATGAGCGTAATCGAACAGCGTGAAATCGGTTTCGACTGCCCAAGCTTCGGCTCCGCCCTCAAACGCGTCCTGCGTCAGGACCCCGATATCATTATGGTCGGCGAAATGCGTGACCTCGAAACCTGCCGCTCCACCGTAACCGCCGCCGAAACAGGCCACCTGGTCTTCTCAACACTCCATACTATCAATGCCGCTCAAACCATCGAGCGTATCATCGATATCTATCCCGCCGGCCAGCAAAACCAGATTCGCACAATGCTCGCCAACACCCTCCAGGCCGTCATCTCGCAGACACTGTTCCGCAGAATTGACAAGCCGGGTATGGTCCCCTGCACCGAAATTCTCCTCTGCACCTCGGCTGTCCGAAACTGCGTCCGCGAAAACCGTATCTACGAAATCGCCAACATCATCGAAACCAGCAGAAAATTCGGTATGCAGACGATGGACCACAGTATCGCAGACGCCTATTTCAAGGGCTTCATCGCCAGAGAAGAAGCCATTGCACGCTCCTCAAATCCGTCCAAAATGGAAAAGGTCCTCAAACCCGACGGCGCTTCCAAACAAACCGTCACCTCCATTCTCGAATAACTTCTTCACCGCATTGTACGGGCAGACCTGCGTGTCTGCCCTTTTTTCTTATTTGTTCTCGGAAATGTTTCTCACAATAAATTTCGCGTAATTCTTTTCGTATGTGTGGATAACATATACGTGGCCGACTATACACGGCTTGGGCATCATGGTATAACCGCTTTCTGCCGCCTCTGTAATAGATTCAAAATCCGCCTCCCCCGCATCATAAAATCCGTTCTTCCCATTAGAATAAAATATCTGGAATATCAGCCTGTCCTGATCTTGACGCATTTCAAGGTCTCGCATCATCCTATTGTAGTTATAACCAACTACCCTGCCCTCTGAAAAATCCATCCCATCAGGCCCTACACTCCATTCAACTTGTCCTTTTTTAATATTTCCCTCCGTAAAGCTTCGATTGCCATCCGCCTGATATACATAATCAATAATAATACTGCGATTTTTATATAGTTTTCGATTCTCTATTTTCTTCTCACCCGCCTGTGGTGTTACATCGAAAGCAATACCTGCATAATCGGCAAATGCCGGAATCCAGAGATGATATTCAGTTGAGGATAACCCCTCAAACGAATAATGTCCGTTTGGCTCTGTATTCATCGACCTTTGCGGCTGTTCATTCACTACACTATAGGATAACGGAAATGATATATTGACCATTGCTCCTGCGATGCTCTGGTCCTGCTCATTCGTTATCACACCTGAAATACCTGCCAGTTTTTCGGCCGGCGTCTTATTCAATATAAATTCTGCGTATGTAATATCTTTCTGTAGAATAGGTATGGCCGCATCAATCGGGTAATATCCGAAGGCCCTTATCACAATTTTCCCCGGTCCGTAGCTGGTGTTATATTTAACCGGTCGCCCCATAATAAACCACCCGTCGTCGTATATCCAAAGCTGCTCATCAGAGCCGGCTTGGAAATTCACTTTAACATCTTTTCCGCTCCCGATATGTGCCCCATCGCTCATCTTTACTCTCCCGGCTACACATATTACCCCGCCCGAATTTACCTCCGCTATTTTTTCGTCAATCATCTTCCTAAGCGCAGGCGGAAAATCACCGTATTTTAACTCGGCAGGCGCCGGCTTCTGATTCGTAGAGCACCCCCCAGCAAAAAATATCGCAAGAATACTGATAATAACGACGATTGTTATGTTCCTCATTTTTAAGTCCCTCTCAAAAAAATGACTTCTCGTTCCATAATTACAACTCCACTGGAAAACTATTCTATCGTAAGCCAAACAGAATCGTCAATTGTTTTTACGAGTCAAAATAACCAAATCCTCATCCGTATTTAGCCCCGTCATCATTGCCCTTGGCATGTGACGGGGTTACTTCATCATTGAACATTTAATATTGGACATTTATCCGCCTCCGGCGGATTGGACATTCCAATCCATCCTCTGTCATCCGTCATCGGTCTTCCGTCTTCAAATCTGCAATCTACACACGGAGCGACCTGTCCTCCGAAGTTTTAACGTAGGGGGAAGCGACGAGCCCGCTTCGGAATCGCAAATCCGCAATTAAATTCTACCTTGCAAATATCCACGCATTGCTTAAACTAATTATCTATGGCTAAGAAACCTGCATCCAACTTGAAAAAAACAAGACCGGCAAGATAATTCGTGCCATTACCGTCAAAGACATCCTCGACGAGCAAATCGCCTACAAACTGGCTTAAACAGTGTCAATCAGTGTTAATCCGTGGTTTCAGAACTTAGTGTTTCTTCGTGTCCTCGGTGGTGAAAAAAAACAGTGTAAATCTGTGTTAATCCGTGTCTAAAAAAATAAAATTTCTCTGTGTCCTCTGTGCTCTCTGTGGCTAAAATAAAAAGAAAACCTCTTTGGCTTATTCTCAGGGCGATTTAAAGGCGAAAAAAAATGAATAACAAGTCATGGTTGGTTGTTTTATCGGTGTTAACTCTGTGCTTTTTTTGCTTACCGATGTCGCTGGGCGCAGCTTCGGAGCAGAATGTATCGGTTGAGGAGAAAGCCGAGGACTTTGTTCCACTGTTTAACGGCAAGGACCTGACCGGCTGGGTAGGCAACACGGCCGGCTATGCTGCACGAGACGGCAATATTGTAGTTTTGCCAAATGTTGGGAGTGGCAATCTCTATACTGAAAAACAATACTGTGATTTTGTTCTTCGTTTTGAATTTAAACTTACAGACGGCGCCAACAACGGCATCGGTATTCGCACCCCGCTTGAAGGCGACGCCGCTTATGTGGGTATGGAGATTCAGATACTCGACGACACTAGCGCAAAATACAATGACCCGAATCACAAGAACTATTATAAACTCAAACCTTATCAGTACCACGGCTCGATTTACGGCGTCGTCCCGGCCAGAACCGGCTGCTTAAAACCCCTCGGCCAGTGGAACTATGAGGAAATCGTCGCCGACGGCCCCCATATTATCGTAAACCTTAACGGTACAACTATTGTTGATGCCAACCTCGACAAGATTACCTTACCAACTGTGGATGGCCACAAACACCCAGGCCTTAAGAATAAAAAAGGCCATATCGGTTTTCTCGGCCATGATGACGCCCTTGAGTTCCGCAATATCCGTATAAAGGAGTTGGAGAAAAAGGGGTCAGCCAGCCCTGAGTGAGTCGAAGGGGAGCCTTTCTTCAGGGCGATTCAAAGATAAAACCGGCAGGTTAAAAAAGCTTATAGCCATAAGGCGATAACATCAAAATCCTCCGGCGGCATCCGCATCCCAAAATCCGCAATCTACACACGGAGCGGAGCGACGAGCCCGCTTCGGCAATGAAATCCGTGTTATTTTGTGGTCAGCCGGTAAACACCTTAGGTGTGGGCGACAACAAATTTTGCGTCTAAACAGTCAACTTTATAAAAGGGCAATAGGCCCTTGTGGGCGAAGGCGGGTGGCAAGCACACAAACAAGGTTTGGAGCATTGCCTCCGCCAAGAACACAAAGCTGACTGTCCTCTGTGTGCCCTGCCTGCCCCGGCGTAGCGCAGCGAAGAGGGGTGCTCTCTGTGGCTGAAAAATCTGTGTCCATCAGTGCAATCAGTAGCTAAAAAACAAGAAACCTCTGTGGCAACCAACTAAAAACTAAAGACTAAAAACTAATTTACGCCACCGCCCCTGCCGGCACCGCCTGCTGCTGATGTCTGGCGCACCGCCCCTGGAGGTTGCCTAAGATGTTCATGAAGTTGATATATGACTCGTATGGCGAATCATAAGGATTGAAATACTTGTGTACGTCCCCGTCCGCGAACCACTTCGTGCACATATAATAGAAATGGTCTGATGTCTGCATTTTGCGCCAGTCATTTATGAGGGTTTCGTCTTCAGATGCTTTAATCTTCTTTTCCAGCCGGTAAAGCTCATGAATCGCGTTCGACTGCATCGCGTTGCCTAACCACGCCGACAAGTCCCTCTCGATGTCCGCCCAGCTAATCAGGTGAGGCACATCAATCACCCCTATCGGCTTATACGCCTTAACAACCTCACTCGGCGTCTTGAAGTCATTGTCCGGATGCTTGAAAACCTCGCCTGGCAGATGTCGTATAAAATCGAATATCCCCGTATCCTTCCACTGGTGCTCGCCCAGCGTCTCGTAGTCCATAAACAGGTTCACTACAAAACCGTTGCCGTTTACCTTGCTTATCCAGTGCCCGAACTTGTCCGCCGTCAGTGGCCATTGTGCCCAGTCCCTGTTCGAAAACCGAAAAGCGATGTCGTCGCTCAACTGGTAATTTTTAAGCAGCAGTTTCAGCCGGCTGCACCCCTTCGGACTATACACAAAATTCGGACTTCGGTACCCAAGTATATGGTCCGCTCCTTCGCTGATTATCGCGTCGAAACGCCCCATCGACTCTATCATTTGCGCAAGCTCGTTATTATAGATTAGCTCCGTGTTCCTGAATATCTTCGGCGTCTGGCCGAATAGCTCCTCTATTTTCTGTGTATGTTTGTTTATCTGCGCCAAAAACTCGTTGCGCGAATACAAAAAGCTCAAACTGTGATAATACGTCTCCCCCAGAAACTCCACGCACCCCGTCCTCGCAAGCGCATCGAACGTGCTCAGTACCTCAGGGCAATATGCACTAAGCTGCTCCAGGAGAATTCCCGTAACGCTGTATGAGATTCTGAATTTACCGTCGTATTTGCGAATCAAATCGAGCATCAGGCGGTTGGCGGGAAGATAACATTTGTTGGCGACCTTTCGGCAAATCTCCGCGTTCTTGTGGTCGTCGAAATAATAGCTGTGGTCGTCAAATACGGTGTAATGCCTTAATCGTGTCGGCTGATGAACCTGAAAGTAAAAGCAAACCGAAGCCATTCCTTTGCCCTCGTCTAAAGTATGTTATCCTCGTATTCCCATTTCCGTTTGCATATTTCTTTTATCATTATCAATCCGCATACCTAAATCGACAATCGGCAATTGCTGAATTCTCAATTCAGTTATGCGCTCGCCCCAACAAGCGTATCTTCATAAATCCTCGCGCATTTTGCCGCCGAATCACTCCACCGAAGCTTTCTTACCTCATAATTGCCGTGGCTTCGCAGCGTTATCCCCAGTGGCGGATACTTCAATACGGCAACTATCTTATTCGCTATCTCATCGACGTCCCAGAAATCGACCTTCAGCGCATGCTGAATGACCTCTGAAACGCCGCTTTGCTTGCTGATTATAATCGGGACATCGTTGTCCAATGCCTCAAGAGGTGCAATCCCGAACGGCTCCGACACCGATGGCATAACGTACAGGTCCGCCATTTTGAAAATCTTATGAACGTCGTCGCCTCGTAAAAAGCCCGTAAATAAAACCTTGCTCCCTATCCCCAGCCCCGCGGCCATTTCGACCGACCGGTTCATCATGTCCCCCGACCCGGCCATTACGAATTTCACGTTGTCCATCTTCTCCAGGACCTTCTTGGCCGCCCGAAGGAAATAATCAGGCCCCTTCTGCATCGTTATCCGGCCCAGGAACAGAACGATTTTCTCGTCCCTGTTGATTACGGTATCCCCGATGGGCCAGTTATTGCCGTTTCTCTCAACCCCGTTATAAACGACCTCGACCTTGTCGCCGCTTATCCCGTACCGGCTGATGATTATATTTCTCGTAAGATAGCTCACCGCGATTATCTTGTCCGAAACGTGCATCCCCATCCGCTCGATGTCGTAAATCATCTGGTTGACGTGCTCGCCGCTGCGGTCAAATTCCGTCGAGTGAACGTGTATCACCAATGGCTTGCCTGTCAACCTTGCCACCGCCGCCCCTGCCGGATACGTCATCCAGTCGTGGGCGTGAATAACGTCGAATTCCTCATTCGCCGCCAGTCGTATCGCCAGCTCCGCATACCGCTGAACTTCCGCGTACATATCCCCGCTGTAATCCAGCGTCCCGATAAACTTGTCTGTCTTGCCATTCGCCATTCTAAGCTGGGCAAGCGAATCCTCGATTCTTTTCTGGTAGCTGTTCGCTGTCTGATATGGCTGTAACGCGGAGGTAAGCTTCCGGAATTTCACATTTTTCAGATGCAGCACCCGCTTTGACGTCTCCGCCGATTCCGCCTGAACTGCCGGGCTTACCAATTTCACGTGACTTGCATATTGTGTTTGAACCGCCGTCGGCAAAACGAAAGTTATCTGAACCCCCATCTGGTCCAGTGCCTTGGTCAGGCCATAACACGCCGTACCCAGTCCGCCGCTGATGTACGGGGGGAATTCCCAACCAAGCATGAAAACTTTCATTGTTCTACCTCGTTGCCTACCAGGCGTTAATAATACAATGCGTTAATTATTTAATTTGCAATGATTTATAACCACGTTCCATAAAAAGCGGTGTGGAATAACAAATACTCCAATAAACCGTCAAACCGCCGACTGCTTACTCTAAACGGTATCGTCAGGAATTTAGACCATCTTAAATTACGTCCAAAAACAAAGGCGGACGCCACATCCAAAAATAAGCTATCTGATACAATAATCGGGCTTTTCAGGCCTTACAGTTGAGTTTTTTTGGCTAATGGGGCAATTTGAACCTTACGCAATTGGATTTTACCGGTCCGGTACAGGGCAGGCAGGCAATATGAGAAATTGTAAGATTTTTTGAAAATTTTCGGGATTTTTTGAAATGCGGGTTTTCGACAGCTTTAAGGTGTGATAACTAAGCCGGGATGGGCAGTATTACAGCCGGCGGACAGGGGATTTAACCCTAAAGAACAATGGAAAAGGCCGACATGCCCGAAGACATATCGGCCTTTCTATGCTTTTTGCTTCCATGAACATAACCCCTTTAAAATAAGGGTGTTATGTTCGGACCAATACCGCCATTGCCAGGCAGCTGCCTGCTTAGCAATGAAAATGAAGATTAGAGGTCCTGTGGTTTAAGAGTGCTGCGACGATTTGCTTTTGTTCTTTCGCAGGCGTGGTCGAGCATGCAATAGACCTTATCGCTGATGGCGCCGATCGCATCAGACGAGGTCATCATCTTCTTGCTCTTTACATATGCTCTGACTTTGCTCGCGACAATCAAAACTTCTTTTGCCTTTGCCATGTTAAAAAAACCTCCATAAAAAAAGAACCTAAAATCTTGATTTAGCCGGCCCACACCATTGAGCCGGCAAACGAATTGTTCTCTTATATGTCGGATAACAATTCATTTTGCAACAGAAAAATGCCTATAAATGCAAAATTTTTAATCGGGGGGTCTGTTCCGCCAATAACGGCGTGCGGGTAATAAATCCAGTGAGATAGAAAAACTTATCTCACGGGATAAATATCTACGTAGCGGTTGCCGCCTGTGCGGTTCCATTCGTCGATTGCGGATTTGCCTTCGCCTAAATAGATATCAATGCGTTTTCCCTTTATTGACTGGCCGGAATCCTGAACTATGAAACTTGCGGAGGTAAGGCCTGCGGGGGTGGTTGCGCCGTTTTTGAAAAGAATGGTAACGGTTTGGCCGGGCGGGATGAGTGATGAATCGGCGGAGATAGAGGACCCTGGAGTGAGGGGCTGGCCTGTCGAGCCGGCGATTGATGGGACGATTGAATAGGCGGCGGAGTCGGGATGCAAAAGAGCCAGATTGCCGAAGCCGGTAAAGTCGGTGATGCCGAGGCGTGCGTAGTGATTGCGGAGGGTTTGCGGATTGGTGACCCATTTGCCTTCGGGGTTTCTGCCTGCGTTTGGGCCTGTGAGGCGGACGAAGGGGCCTGCACCTCCTGTATATTTGATATAGTCGCCATCGGGGGCGGTTTTGCCTGTGCCCTGCATAGCGACGCCAAGGCCGCCATATAAGAAGGATGCTTTCAAGGTACAGGTTTTGTTTGAAATGGTTGTGGTGATGGTTTGTGTGCCGGCGAGTTCGGAGTTGTAAACGCAATAATAGGCGGTCGCGTAAACGTTGGTAATAAGGGGCGACTGTTTATAAAAGTCATCCGAAGCGGCCGCCCTACCGCCGGCGACGGATAGCAGCGATATTAAGACCCACAACAGACACGATTTTTTCCTGCATTCCATCATTTCATTATACGGTTTGGTTTTAGCCGGAGTGATAGGGGTTATGCTTAAATGTGCTATCTTTATTGCTCACATAAACGCGGGCGACGGGGGCTGTTGAAAAAGTCGAGATTGCTTCGTCGCTTTGCTCCTCGCAATGACAAAAAGTGCATTTCCGAAACGGGCTCTCCGCTTCGTGTCGCGGGAATGACAAGAGGTCACGAGAATGACAGTTCCCCCCTAAGCAATTTTCTGATAAGCACAATTTTACGCCAATCGTATAAGTAAGCAGAGCAAGAAACAGAGTTGAAACCTTTCACAATGGACATAAATTTGAAAGGAGCTGACAATGATTACGCTAACGGACACAAGAAAAGCGGTGGAGTTTTTCGAGGCGAAGCTCGAATTTACTATCGGGCCGATCGAGCTGAACTCAATGATTGAAAGCGGCGAATACGTGAACATCCTTGATGTTCGCAACAAGGAGGATTTCAGCAAAGGTCATATACCGGGTGCAGTAAACCTTCCGAAGGAACGGTGGAACTCGTTTTATGGACTGAGCAAAGAAAGAGCCAACGTTGTGTATTGCTACTCGCAGCAGTGCCATCTGGCGGCGAAGGCATGCAAACTCTTTGCGGAAAACGGGTATCCGGTGATGGAGCTCGAAGGTGGCTTCGATGGGTGGCAGAAACATTCGCTGCCGGTCGGCAGGTAAATCAGCAACGCGTCGAAACAGACATTAGTGATTTGAGAGGAGCCGGTTTTTTAGCCGGCTTTTTTCTTTGTGCGGTTGTCAGCCGAGAATGAAGTTTGCGGTGGAGAAGTAAAAGAGCAGGGTAGCGATATCGGCGGCGGCGAGGACGATGGGGCCTGCGGCGACTTTGGGGTCGATGCGGAATTTTCGTATGAGGGTGGGGACGATGACGCCGAGGAGACAGGCGGTGATGACGGAAAGCCAGATACTGAGACCGATGGCGAGACCCTGCCATAGGACGCCCTTCCATGAGTAAGCAGTAAGTCCGACGACGAAACCAGAGCCGGCGCCGAGGAGGACAGCGGTGAGCAATTCACTGCGGACACCCATCAATATGCGCCGCCAGGAGACGTTTCGCTGGAGGAGGACCTGGAGGGTAAGGGCCATTGACTGGATGCTGACGCTTTCGGAGATTGCGAGGACGACGGTGATGAACATCGCGAGGATGGCAAGCTGGCTGATGAGCAGCTCGTAGCGGCTGGCGATGAAGGCGCAGATAATGCCGCTGGTGATATTGCAGAAGAGCCAGGGGAACCGGCCTTTGAAATCCGACCACGGAGAAACCTTTTTGCCGATGGAGACGTGGACGCCAATCATCTGGAAGACGTTTTCGAGCTGACGCTGGTGGTTGAGCAAGACGACATCGTCGGTGAAGAGATTGATATCAACGATGCCGATGATTTTATTATCGTCATCGACTACGGGCAGAGCAAGAAAGCGATATTCCGTGAAAAGCTCGCAGGCACGCAAAACCGACTGCGAATGCAGGACCGAGACGGGGGAACTTAGCATAATTGACGAGATTTTCGTCTGGGGGTCGCTGGTGATGACGTTTCTTATGGGGACGACACCTGTGAGGCGATTGTACTCATCGGTAACGTAGAGATAAAGGATATCTTTAGGGGAAGCGTTATCCCTGATGGATTTTATGGCATGAGCTACGGTTTCATCGTGTTTAAGCGTGACGAAATCGGTCCGCATATACGCGGATACGGGTTCCTGCAGATTATGGTCACTCAATTTAGCCGGCATTACACACCTTTCGGCTGCGACTATACCATAAAGACAAGCAGGAATTCAACAATCGTCAGGAGCTTTCTTCAGGCCGGTTTCTTTTTGACAACGGGCCAAAATACAATAAGATTCACTATCTTATACACAGTATTGACCAATATTGACCGGCTAAAATGGAGATGATGGTATGCGTAAGGTTATCGCAGGAATTGCAGTGGGGGTATTAATTCTTATGTGTTCGACTTTTTCGACTTCGGCTAAGGGGTATCAGAACTTCAAGGTGGCAATCTACGCTCCGGCCCGCGATGTGAACCAGATGGGCGACGCCAACTGGCTGGCGACAAGCTGGGATGAGATATCGAGGCAGGTTAAGGTCGATAAGATTTATTTAGAGACGAGCCGCAACAATATCCTGGTGGATGTGAATACGGTGTTGGCGGCGAAGAAATTTTTCGAGGACAAAGGCGTCGAGGTGGCGGGCGGCATTACCTTTACGATGATGGAAAGCAACCGCTTCCAGACGTTTTGTTATACCAAACCCGAATCGCGCAAACGGGTGAAGGAAATAGCGGAATATACGGCGAAATTATTTGACGAGATTATTCTCGATGACTTTTTCTTTACCAACTGCAAATGCGAATCGTGCATCAAAGCCAAGGGCAATCAGAGCTGGTCGGAATTCAGGATTGACCTGATGAAGGGAGCAGCAAGGAACTTAGTTGTGGGGCCTGCCAAGGCGGTAAATCCGAAGGTGAAAATGGTAATCAAGTACCCGAACTGGTATGAGCATTTCCAAGGATGCGGGTTCAACCTTGAGGCGGAGCCGAAGATTTTTGACGGGATATACACGGGGACAGAGACGAGAGACCCGGTTTATACGGACCAGCATCTTCAGCAATACGAGGGTTATCTGATATACCGGTATTTCGAGAACATAAAGCCGGGCGGCAATGGCGGCGGATGGGTTGATACATTCGGGATTCGATATATGGACCGTTACGCGGAGCAATTGTGGCTGACGCTGTTCGCCAAGGCGCCGGAGATTACACTTTTCAACTTCAGTGCAATGCTGAGGCCTATACCGCAGGAATATCGTGCTGAGTGGCAAGGAAAACAGACGAGCTTCGATTTTAATGAGATGATGAAGCCGATAAAATTAACGGGTTCGACAAGCTCACCGCAGGGTGACGGCACGACGGTTGCGCCAAGCTCAATGGCAAGACCAGCGGGGTATAGTTTAGAGCTGGTTGATAAATTTTTAGGCAAGCTGGGCAAGCCGGTCGGGGTCAAAAGCTACAAACCATATCATTCGACGGGAGAGGATTTCCTGCACAACTATATTGGTATGTGCGGGATACCGATGGATTTGATGCCAGAGTTTCCGGCGGAGGCCAACGTGATATTCCTGACCGAGTCGGCGAAGTTTGACAAGGAAATAGTGGCCAAAATCGAAAAGCAGTTAGTTGACGGCAAGATGGTCATAATCACTTCGGGATTATATAAGGCGTTGCAGGGCAAGGGGATAGAGGACATCGTCGAATTGAGAATAGGCGATGAAAAAGTACTCGCTAAAAAATTCCAATTCCAGCGCAGATTGGGCCAGGTATGTGAGTCCAAACAGGAGATTATGATTCCGCAGATTAAATACCTTACCAATGATTCGTGGGAGGAAATTTTCTGTCTGGCCAGCGGCAATGGCTATCCTGTTTTACATTCGGCGGATTACGCCAACAGCCGATTGTATGTGCTGACGATTCCCGATAACTACGGGGATTTATACAATCTGCCTGCGGAGGTCCTGACTCAAATCAGGGCCGTGGTGGCAAAAGATATGTATGTCCGGCTGGACAGCCCCAGCCAGGTTGCGATATTTGTTTACGACAATGACACATTTATCGTCGAGTCGTTCCGCGACGAACCGGTTGACGTGAAGATTGTGGCGGACAAGCGAATAAATAAATTGCAGGACATTCTGGCCGGCGAAGAACTCAAAGGCGAAGCGATAGTGACCCAGCCGAGGCGAATGGGACAGCCGGAGCCGGCGCCCGATAAGATGGCTTTCAAAATGACAATCAAGCCGCATTCTTACCGCGTCTTCAAATGCGAGTAGCATTAGAAGCAATAAGAACGAGTTATCTGCTTTCTAGGATATCGCGCCTATTTCGGCACGATAGGGATATAGATATAGACGGGGCGGTTCATCCATTCCCGTGGGGCGTACTGTTCGAAGCAGCAGGCATTTTTGTCTATTTTGTAACGTGAGCCAGGCAGCCATTCGCCGTAAATATATTGGTATGTCTTGCCCATATCCTGGCTTGCACATTTGAAGACAGCGTATGTCGCAGCGGGGACATTGCGTGTTACGAGATTGGGGTCCGGTTTGGCGGCACCGCTTTGGACGGACATTCCGGCGAGATAATCAAATGCGTCTTTTTTGTCCGTCGCGAAAGTGACACCATAAAGCTGCCAGCCGGCGCTGATGGGGCGAAGCTGCGTCCTGTATGGTTCAAAGGCATCCCATATTTTGGTATATGTATCCGGATTCTTTTCGTCAGCGGAGGTAATGCGGGTTTGAATGCCCATCAGGGTGAAGGCATCCCTCTCTTTGATATCGTAGTTCATCGCGGCCGGTTTTTCGCCTTTAGCGGATGTTTTTGGTCCAGCCGAGGCCTTCTGGCTTTCATTGCAGCCCTGTGTCATAATGGAGGCCACTGCTATTATTGCAACGGTAAGATTTCTTATGGTTCGCATGCTATTCTCCTTTCAGCAAAATGAAATAAACTGTTTTTTATCAGTGGGGTAATTATAATTGCTACAGAATAGTTTTAGCAAGAGCGAACAATATGTTTTTGAAAGGTAAGGACAATGCGAAGACGGGACGTTTTGGCGTTGCCGATTCTGGCGGCGGTTGGGGGATATAGCTCAAAGATGGTTTCGGCAGAATCAGGAAAACCCGTGAAGAACGATTTGGTTGAGAAAGCCAAAATCGCGATGCTTTGTATGCAGCGGGCAAGCTGGGAACAGGGGGTGGCATCGCACGCTATGATAGAACTGGGAGAAAAAGACATCATTGTCCTGATGGGTAAGGAGGCCGTTATCCGCAGGAAAGAAGACGGGCGGGTGGCGATGCTCGGAACGGAAAACGCGGTAACCGACCCCGGCTCGAATGGGGCTGCGATTTTGTATGCTTACAAGGTTACCGGCGACTCGAAACTGAAAGACGCAGCGGACGCGTTATATACATATCTCAAAAAAAGGGCGCCGAGGACTGAAAACGGGGCGATATGTCACGTTACGCCCGGCAAAGAAATATGGAGCGACGCGATGTTTATGACGCCTCCGTTTTTGGCGCTTATGGGCGATTTCGAGGAGACAATCAGGCAAGTCGATTGTTACCGGGGATTTTTATGGAAAAGCGACAAGAAGCTATTTTCGCATATATGGGATGACAAGAAAAAGGTTTTCAAGCATGAGGCGTGCTGGGGCGGGGGCAACGGCTGGTGCGCAGCGGGAATGGCGCAGATAATCGATACGCTGCCGAAGGATAAAGAGGATGACCGCAAAAAGCTGGTTGGTTATACGGAAGAATTATTAGCCGGCTGTATTTCTTTTATGCGGCCCGACGGGCTTTTTCACGACGTGGTTGACGATACGAATACATTTGTCGAGACCAATTTATCACAGATGTTAGCGTATTCGATTTACAAGGGGGTAAAGTCCGGCTGGCTGAAAGATAGTTACCTCAAAGCGGCGGACAAGATGCGGGCGGGAGCACACGCCAAGGTTGACGAGTACGGCGCTGTGCAGGGTGCGTGCGGCTCGCCGTTGTTTGACAGGTCGGGAACCAGCACCGAGGCGCAGGCGTTTTTACTGATGATGGAAGCGGCACATTCGCGTCTGGCCGGCTGATAATGTTGAACAAAGCCCCGTGTAAATATGAAAGTTGACAAGATGGGAGAGCGGTGATAGTTTTGTTGGAATAATGGGTGGAATGAAAAAAGGAAAAGGAGATAAAGCAATGTACGGGAATAATTTTAGTTCGTTGGCAAAGATAACAACTATTATTGTCTGTATAATGGCCTCAAAAGGCTATTCCACAGACCCGAACGTATCACTTGAACTAAATCTTGAGCGGATTATCTCTCAAGACAAAGGCAGAGGAACTGATGCTCAAAAACTGGAAGATAAATGTCTCGACCTGCTTAAAGACCATAATTCACCGGAAGATAAGGGGAAAATCTATGCGAAAATCGCATCAATGTATGCCGACGCGGGGTATTCGTCACCGAATGACATACGAATAACAAAAACGGCTGAATATTGCAGAAAAGCTTTGAAACAACCCCTCGATACTATTACAGCTTGTGAGACGTATACTCGCTTAAGCAGCTCCCAGATAGCTCCATACTATGAACGCCCGGCTGAGGAATTTGCGAAAGCAAGGAAAGAGGCAATAGTAACATGTTTAACAGGCCTCAAACTCGTCCTCGATAATAATGCACCAAAAGAACGGAAAGAACCACCGGGAGTATTCAAGTATGAAGTTAATCCGAATAGTCCCGGCTATGAAAATGTGGTTAAAGAACACGAACGGCAAATTGCAACACGTAAAAAAGCGGGGTTTGATCTAAAACTTTATATTCTCCGCCAAACATTGATTGATATTTGCGCTACTCTTTATTCTTCTAAACCTCCTTATGATACAGACGAATTGGAAAAATTCGCACGTGACATACTCAATGGCCACGACGACGCTATCGATGAAATAATGTCAAAAGTGCGCGAACGAAATTCGCAGCAAGGGCATAAATAAGGGAAAAATGTTCTTCGGGGCAGGTCATCGTATTGTCCATGTTATCTGCTTACAGCGAACAAGCAGAATATTTGCCGTCGGCTGTTTTACGGGCCAATTATTATTATGGCTTTGCTCTTAACAACGATTGTTTATGATGCCTGCGGGGAGATTGTATTTTAGCCATTATTTGAGAGTCGCGTTCTTTTTTGCGACGGTTTTGGCGTATCTGTCGGTTTTAAGCCCTTATTTTTTCCGCGGGTAAACGATATTTTCCCAGTGTTCGAAGAAAAGCCACCAAAGTCATATCAAAAGAGCGGCACAAAATAGTTGACAAGGGAGGGCAGCGGTGATAGTTTTGTGAACGGTAAAAGTTTGTGGCCCTGTTGGTGTGAAGGATTATGTGGGGCGGTAGGCGTTTATGGAGAAAAACCTTTTGTTAGGAGGTCGAAGAATGGAATCTTATCTGAGATTTTCAATTATTGTTCTTGTGGCGGCGATTTGTCTGCCTGCTATTGCGTCACGGCCGGCTAATACCGCCCAGGTGGATGCGGTTCCGGCGGCAGAGGCGAATGCCCTGAACCTGCCTGCGTTTCCGTTTCTGGCGGAGATAACAAGCGACGACGTGTATATTCGGTCAGGCCCGGGCACCCAGTATTATAATTGCGGCAAGGCCAGGAAAGACGACAAGGTCAAGGTCGTCGGCAACAAGTTCAGCTGGCTTCAGGTAGTACCGCCAGCTGGCAGTTATTCCTGGATTTCAAAGCAATATGTCCAGATTGACCCGCAGAATAATACGAGCGGGACGGTCATCGGTGAAGCGGTTCGCGTTTACGCCGGGTCGGACGAGGTTCAGCCGATGCACTCGACGTCGATGCAGGTAAAGCTCAACAAGGGCGATAAAATAACCATAGTCGGCGAGGAAAAAGACGGTTACTGCAAGATAGCCCCTCCTGAGGGAGCATATTTGTGGGTAAGCAGCCAGAATGCCAAACCTCTTGGAACGCTGATGGCTCCGACCCCTGCAGCGCCGACGACGACCACGACATCGACAATGCCGGCGACCGCGCATCCTATGCCGGCGTCGCCTTTCCCGACGAACCCAGGCGAGCTAAAAACGCCGGTTTCTTCACCAAATGAGCCGAATACGCCTTCGCCGACTCCTGTTGTTACAATAGAAGAGCAAAGAATGGGTGAGGTGCATGCCCTCAAAGAAAAAGTTGAGGCGGAGCGTGCAAAACCGGCAGCAGACCAGAACTTCGCTGAGCTGAAGAAGGCGATTGCCGTTATTGCGGGCGACAAACAAAGCCCCAGGGCGGCACGCAGCGCGGCTGGATTATTGAAGACGATTGAGAAGTACGAGCTTTCGCTGGAAGTCGCCGACGCGATAAAGGTTCAGGAAGACCAGTTCACCCAAACCCAGCAAAAAATAGAAGGCGCAAAGAACGAAGGGCTTTCGAAGATTGACGACAAGGGCATATTCGCGGCCATAGGCACGCTTAAGGAATCGCCCCTGTTCGCAGAGACGCCCGGCGCAAAGTATTACAAGGTTGTTGACGGGAATGGCAAGACACTATGTTACGCCAGGCCTGTCGGCGCTGCTGCGGATGCGGATTTGAGCAAATTCGTTGATAAAAAAGTCGGGCTTGTCGGGACAATCGAGGCGAATGCCGAGTTGGGCGAGGCGGTAGTGCTCTTCACAAATATACTGGAAATCCAGTAAAAAACCGTAATAAAAAAGGGAGACACGGCGATTTTATAATCGTTTTTTGTCACCCGTCTCCCTGCTGCATCGTGTCTATTTTTCCCGTTTTAACGGGGTCGGCGGATATCGCCTGGTTGCACGTGCAACAACATTATGGTAGCAAAAATGCCCTGCCAAGTCAAGCAAAACCTGCATCAAAAGGTGTTGTTTGCGCAGAGGAGAAGGTTTTAGAGGGGGAAATAATATCTGAAGAAGCAAATTAATGCCGGGCTGTTTTTGGTTGTAAAAAACAAGACCATTCTTTATACTTGTGCAACTTAGAAAAAAACGTTGGTTAGCATTTTCGGAGCAACAAAATGACTTTGATGGTATGGTTTCGCAGGCACAACCGCAAAATAATGGCCTTTGTAGTCATTGCGCTGATGATTGTTTTTACAATCGAGCCGCTGATGAATTACTTCAGCTCGGCAAGAACGGGCGAGGGAAAGACAATCGCCTATTACGGCAACGGCAAGAAGATAACCAGGCAGGACGTTGCTTCGGCTAATCAGCAGATAGAGGCGTTAAAGGCGCTGGGCCTGGAATCAGTGCTTAGGCCTGCGGACCCGCGTCAAAGGTCTTCGCAGGATATGAGGTCAATTTTACTTGGGGAATTGATTTTCCCGGAGCGTTCCGCCGCCGTCGAATCAATCAGCCGGATAAAGCAAATTGCCACGATGGACGATTACGGCGTGTCGGATAATCAGATAAATGAAATTTACGCCAAGCAATATCCTCCCAGCATATACTGGATTTTACTGACAAAGGAAGCTCATGAAGCCGGGATAAAGACATCGATGGAGCGAGCGAAAGAGCAACTCGAGGTGCTTATACCGCGGATATTTCAGGGAAGGACCTATAGCCAGATTATCAGCGCGATAGAAAAACAATACCGGCTTTCCGAAGAGCAGGTGCTTGAGGCATTTGCTGATATGAGTTCGATTGTCAATTACTGTGGCGTGGTATGCTTGACGGAGAGTACAACCATACCACAGATTATCCACCAGACAAACATTCACCGGGAAACGCTTGACGTAAATTACGTTGTGTTTGAGGCAAGCACGTTCAAGGATGAGTCGTTCAAGCCGGAAGCGAGTAAGGTTGCGGAACAGTTCGACAAATATAAATGGTATTTCGCCGGCGAGCCGAACAAGGATAATCCGTACGGTTTTGGCTATAAGCTTCCCGAGCGGGTTTGTTTTGAGTATATAACCGTTCGGCTGGATGATGTTGCCGCGACGATTAAGCCATTAACACAGCAGGAAACCGAAGATTATTACCAGCAACATTCATCACAGCCGCCTATTGCATACAGGGATTATTCGGATCCGAACGACCCCAATTCCGAGTTAGTAGTGAAAATCCACAGCTACGCAGAAGTAGCGTCGCAGATATCGAAACGGCTTTACCAGGAGAGGGTCGATTTAAAAGCTGAAAAGATATTAGCCGACGCCAAGTCGCTTACTGAGATTAATTTGTCCGAGATGGATGCTGAAAAGGGAAAACTGACAGACGAGCAGTTCAACAAGGCGGCCGTTGATTATACGAAAGTGGCGGCGGAATTGACTGAAAAACACAAAGTACAAGTTTACGCCGGCAGGACGGGCTTGTTGAGCGTGTCTGATATTCAGAGCGATAAGAATCTTAGCTCGCTTTACACTGGCGGGGCCGGGGTGGCAGAGGCCTCACTTGTGCGAGTGCTGTTCGCGATAGAGCAGTTGAAGGTCAGCGAGCTTGGCCCGATGGATATTAAGGCACCGCGACTTTATGAAAATATTGGCCCGTTGAAGGACGCACAGGAAATGAGCGCAGATGGTTACAAAGGCAAAAATATGATGCTGGTGCGGATTGTCGCGGCTGAAAAGGCCGCCGAACCGAAAAATATAGATGAAAGGATTGACAGACACGGCATACAATTTGAACAGAATAGCTTGGAACATGCGGATTCGAACACTATAAGAGAACTTATAACCGATGACCTTAAACTGCTCGCGGTGATGGATAAGACCAAAACCAAAGTGCAAGAGTTTGTTACATTGACGACAACGGCCGGGTGGAAGGCAGCAATCGAACGGTTTAACACGCTTTACGGCAAAAACGCGGGCGATTCCAATACGATACCGGTTAAGAACCGGACTTTCGCATTGAACAAACGAAGCGGACTTCGCAGGGTAGATACTCAGGAGATTGAGAGGGTAAAGGCCCGTTCTCAGGGCAATCCGATGGCCAGAATAATTCTCGACAGGACGATACGGGAAGAGTTGCTTATGGACAAGGTATTCGCCCTTATACCCCAGGACAGTAATACGCTGGCCAAACAGGGGGAAATCATGGAGTTCAAACCGGGAATGTGCTACTACTGCATCGAGAGCGCGAATATTCACCGGCTTTATCAGGAAATATTTGATGTTACCAAGGCATCGGAGGTCGTCAGGAACGAATACGCTGATTCTCAGGCGCTGGCTATATCGTATTACAACCCCAAAAACATAGTTACTCGTATGAAGTATGTTCAAATAAAAGAGCAGCAGGATGCGAACTCGCCGAAGGCCGAGCCGAATGCGGTTCCTGCTGATATTAATCGAGCGGGTAAATAACGGTGTCATATCATAAAACAGAGGAAAATCCCTGGCCGCTGATGTTTCTGGTGGCGCTGACGGGATGGTTTTTGCCTGGCGGCGGATACCTCGTGCTTAAAGAGACGAGCCGCGCGCTGATAATATTTGTAACGATAGTCGCGATTTTTATGGCGGGTCTGTATATCGGCTCGATAGGCGTGGTTGACCCAATCGGAGCCAGGTTGTGGTATATGGTTCAGATGGCCAACTCACCGCTGGTGGCGATTATCGGGTCTTATACCAAGGGCGGTGGCTTCCCGGTTTTTGGCAGGCCTAATGAAATGGGCCAGATATATACCAGCGCTTCGGGCCTGCTTAACCTGCTCTGTATAGTCAATTCGGTATATATGGCATATCTCCGCAAGACGCAGAATGAGGAGCAATAAATATGCTGGCTCTTGCGACTGATATTATGGCGCAGTTCAGGGTCCCCGAGGATATTGGGACTAATCCGCGGTCATTGCTGCTGGTGTTGCCCCTCTTGGCGGCAATAGCGGTGGTATATAAGGCGACAAAGGTGCCAAAAGTTACAGTGGGCAACTTTCTTAAAGAAACCATACTGTTGTTCGGTTCGATATTTGTCTTTATGGTGATAACGGCACTGGCGTTAGCGGCTGTCGCCTGGCTGATTATTGGGTGATATAAACATGGTTTATTCCGGCTGCGGTTCTTCGCAATAATCCTTGATTACCCCCAGTTCGATTAGGGCATTGAGAGCGGCTTTCTGCTCGGCCTCTTTTTTGTTGTTGCCCCAGGCGCTGGGAAAATGCCTCTGGTTAATCACAACCTGGATTTCGAAGCATTTATTGTGGTCAGGCCCTTTTTCATCCAAAAGCTCATAGGTGGGTGTTGTATTGAAGTGCTGCTGAACAAATTGCTGTAAAATGGACTTGAAGTTGCCCTGTGCCTGTTCAACACTGGCTTTTTGAATGATGGAGTCGAAGTTTTTAAGAATGAAGGTTTCTGCCGGCTCGAAGCCGCCGTCGAGATAAATAGCCGCTATAAGGGCTTCGAGAAGGCCCGCTGCCAGCGAATGTGTGAGCGACTGGCTGCCCGCCATACCTTTCCCGACCTTGAGGAATTTGTGCAGGTTTAAATTCCGGGCGACTTGGGCGCAAGTTCCTCGCGAAACGAGCATGCTTTTCATTTTCGTCAGGTCGCCTTCAAGGTCGTCGGGAGAACGCTCGAAAATGGTTTTGCAGATTACCAGGGCAAGAACGGAATCGCCGAGGAATTCGAGACGCTCGTTGCTTAGCGTCCGTTTATCGACCGCCGAGGCGTGCATAAAGGCCTCCGCCAGAAGTTTGCGGCTGGAAAACCGGTAGCCGACAACCTGCTCGATTTGGTCCAGAATTTCCTGTTCCATCAAATTGCCCCGTTTTAGAGTACCATCGCGAGCAGATTACGAACGCCGCTGGTGTGGGCGACCTTCGTAACCGGCTCAGTGATGTTATACAAACATATTATACAAAATATTTCCCTTTGTCAAGTATTTTATCTTCCGATTGTTGCCCCGGGAATTGTGAAATAATTTTCGGGCGGTATGAATCTTGTTATTGCTCACGATATGGCTGCCCGGCCTCGTAAAGTTTTATCCGCTTCTGAATCTTACCGGCCAAATCTTCTCTGCCGGATGATTTGGCGATATTCAACGCCTTCTCCGCCGTTGCTTTTGCTTCCGCGAATTTCCCAGCCGAGGCGTATGCTGCGCCGAGAGTATCCAGCGGGTCCGCTTCCTTGTTCCCCGTCAGCTCACAGACACGCTGAGCGTATTCTATTGCCTTGTCGGCATCCCGCATTGATACGTCATTAACTGTTGCCAGAACCCACGCCAGGTTATTGAGCACGCTGATATTGTTGGGTTTTAGCTCTATTGCCTTGCTTAAGTTTTCGATCGCTAGGTCGTACTTGCCAACTTGTATATATGCCGAGCCGAAATTCGCATACACCTCCGCGGGGATTTTGTTTGTTTGCAGGACGTACTTAAAATGTGTAATGGCCTCGCCGGGCCGGCCGGTTGCGAGTAATGCCATTCCCATTTTGTTATGAATATCAGGATTGTTGGGCTCAAGTTTCATCGCCTTGTTGAGATATTTCATCGCCTCGTCGTATTTTTTTTGCATACCAAGTGCCGACGCCAGGTTGTTATATACTTCCGAGGTAACCTTGCCTTCATCTAAAACTCTCTTAAAACATACGGCGGCTTCGTTGAGCTTCCCCTGTTTCAGGTAAACCCTGCCCAGGTTATCTTGAGCTGAAGGCATATTTGGGACTATTGATAGTGCCTTGTTAAGATGCGGAATGGCCTCATCGAGCCGGTCTGTCTCAAATAAGAGGCTTCCGTAGTTGTTTTCTACCAGTGCGTTATTTTGTGTTACCTTAAGAGCATAATCATACAAAGTTATACTATTCTGCCAATGGCCTACCTGAATGCGGGTGAGTATGACTAAGGCGGAGAACAAAACAGCAGCCAATATTGCTGCGACAATTTTCAGACGAAGGCGGCCGGCGATAAAGTCATTAGCAGCAAAGGTAATTATTATCAGCAGGCCCAGCATCGATATGTACATATATCTGTTGGCCATTGCCTGCCCGCCTGATTGGACCAGTCCTATCATCGGCACAAGTGTCCCGACGTACCATAACCACCCGACCACCGCGTATTTTTTCCGCCGGCCTACGCAGTAAACAATTACGATTGTCAGCACGATAAACAGTATTGCGCACGTCACTGTCCAAAAATCATAAAGAGTCACAAACGAATACGGGTAATATACTGCCAGACCGCTCGGCCATATCAGCGTACCTATGTACCTTATATACGAAAGGAACATATTAGCCACCCGGCAATCCAGCGGTATCATATCGAGCGCAGGAACCCCTCCTCCCTGTTTTTGTGAAACAAATGTCATCACGCTTAAAAACACCGACATTGCCAGCAGCGGTATTTTCTCTGTTATTAGCCATCCCATCGATGCTTTTTGAAACGCAAGACCACCGATGCAGGACGGACAACGGGTTGCTTTATTCTGTCTTCTGTCTTCTCCGCCTTTGGCGAGATCTCGCCCGTCCCCAGAGGACGAGGCGGG
>JBEKTD010000009.1:0-106387 GCA_049516395.1 Sedimentisphaerales bacterium
GGGGCAATCGAGCCGTTAGCACCTGCTGTGCCGGTGACCGTGTATGTGAGCATCTTGAAGCTGACAGCAACAGTATGGGTCGCTGTGATATTGCTTAATGTGTAAGTCGTGCCGCCCGTCTGAGCATCAGCGCCGTCAACCTGCCACTTGTCAACCGTGTAGCCCGTATTGGCGGTAGCGGTAAACAACTGGCTGCTGCCGTAATCTTTATTAAATGTTCCGGACGGACTAATCGAACCATTGGCTCCCGCTGAGCCGGTAATTGCAAACTGGTCGATAGCAAAATTAGCGACTACCGTGTAGTCGGCATCCATTTGGACAGTCGTGCTGGCTGCGTTGGGATTGTTGACCTTGCCGGCCGTGACTGCTGTGCCGGTCCAGTTTACAAAGTGATAATGTGCGTCAGCCGTAGCAACGATACTTGCATTTGTGCCGTTGTCGTACTGGAAGGCACCTTCGCCAGGAGTTGTCACATGACCGCCAGTAGTTGTAGAACTTGTTAAGGTTCTTCTAACGATAGTTGTGAAGCTCCAGGCCGTGCCTGTGGTCACTCCGCCGGCATTCCTCTCATCAATACGCCAGTTATAAACCGTGTTGTTGAGCAGTGTTCCCGGACTATAGGTTGTGCCCGCCTGACTGCTGCTAACCAATGGCGGTGAACCTGCTGTGCCGAAATAAACATCGTGTGATGTAGCGCCTGAGCCAGCCGTCCAGCTCAGTCCAGTAGCTGTACTGACACCTGTCGCACCACTGGACGGACTCGGAGAAGTCGCCTTGCCGGGAGGGGCAACTACTGCCGCGGCCTTGACCACATAGCCAATGAGCGAATGATTACGGGTTGATGCCGTCGTACCCTGGGTTATGGTCGGGGTTTCATTAACACCTGCCGCATTTTTGTGCCCACACATACCATCGTAGCCGGATACTGACAGGTCATTGTCTTCGGTCCAGCCGGTTGGAATCAGGTATGTGCCGGTGTTACTACTAGCGGCATTTTCAATTACCATATCACCGTTGCTCGTTGCAAGCGGAGTTGTTGCTATTGAAACAACACTTGTCAAACCGTTACTGGCGGTTGCTCCGACAAGAGTTGTTTGATTAACATCTTTAAGGAATACGCTGGAGTATGTAACACTGGAAGGTGCAGAAGTCCAGGAAGGAGTAAAGGTGGTACTGGTTGCGGAGTTGATATCTGACTCCTTGAGGATAAATGCCGCAACATATGCATAGGTGGAACTGGAACCGGCGTTTATATCGACGACTTTAGTCATCGACTTCCCACCGTAAGTTACAGTATTCAGGATTGAGCTGCTGCTGGTAGGTTTAGCATGAGCAACGAAGAGCAGCGCACGGTTGGTGCCTGTTTCCTTTGCGTGAGTCGTACCTGCTACCCAGGAACCGATACTGACGGGAGTAATTGCAGTAGCGGTGTAATTCTGGGCTGTGTAACTGGAAGTTACGTTGCTGTAAGTCGTATTGGCCGGTGTGAAGGAATATCCAACCTTTGCGGGTGTTACTGTGCCATAAAAACCGGCGGGAACCAGGGAAGTAGTGTAAAAGCCATTGGCATCAGTGCAAGGGTCGCCGGGCAGACCTAACATCTTTACGCCCGCAAGGGGCGAGCCGCCTGATGTTATTGTTCCGGAAATAGTATAATTTACCGTACCAATCAGACCGTAGTTTGCAGCAAACTGCGGTATGTCCGTGGCCCAGGCATAATCCGAAGTATCGGCATAAGTAATACCTTGGCGTGTTCCGCCATCGGCATCGTTGTCTGAAGCCAAAATTGTATCGATGATATTTCGGTACTTTGTGAAAGAGTTGATTCCAAGGTATTGACTGGCCGCATAGTGCCCCCAGGCATACCATCCATCATGACCAAATTCATAGTTGTTGTTGGAGCCATTCATCGCATTAAGAGGCATATTAGCATCGGCGTTTGTCGCCCAGGCCGCTGCGCCGCTTGGATTTACCTTATAATATGAGTTCAAGACACCCCAGACAGCCGCACCGCCTGAAATCGCCCAGGCTTCCGCCTTAAAGTTGGCTGCGCTACCATTTAGCCAGGTCCGTACAGTATTACCAAAAGTATTGGCATCCGCCTGTGCTACCGTATTGGAGTCAAATACTCCATATTGATACAAGGCGCCGGCAGCAAGTCCAAGAATACAGGCCTCCCCATCGGAGCCGCTTGTGCCGCAATTACCCTGATGAAGAGTGCTTGCGCATTGATGACCGTATGCGGTATGGTCCACGTATCCTGCCTTGCCCTGATAGACCTGCCGATATTTCATCTCCGCAAGCATACCCCATGCACAGTTATATGTGGTGTAATAATTCGTGATGCTACCTCCTTCAAGCCAGGCGGGGTTTGCGTTGAGATAAGTCCAGGCATTGTTTATTTTTGTTTGATAGGTGGTATAGTCCCCCGTCAATTCAGCATAACGAGACCATATCCATACAGCTTCATGCGTGTTGTCGGATTCGACAGCGGTGGTATAATCCTCTCCTTCTTGAATTCCGCCGCTGGATTGCTGCTGGGTGGCGAGCCAGCCGCATTCCTGAATAAACCTGGCACGATAGTCATAGGCCTTTGCAGTTACCGCAAAACCCATTACGGAACATAAGACCAAAATGCTAACTAATGCTTTCGCTTGTCTGGATGTTGATGACGTTTTCATCACTTTGTCCTCCAACAAAAAAATGTGTAAACGATAACCCTGTAATTACGCCAGGTGCGCAATATGCGCACATCCGGCACATACATCCTTGTGGGAGGGTAACTGGATTTGGGCAGACAACATAATCTACCCACTGTTTTTCACCATCCGCCTACCCGTGCTCCTCCGTCCATGAGAGTAAAGAAAAAAACCAAAGCCAGAAACGACTTTGGTTTTTTGTATGCGTCATTAACTTAAAGAGAAGATATGAGGTGAAAGAATTTTGCATTGTCAGAGTTACAGACCTGCACCCTGCTCCAAGGAGAACCCTTACACACCTGTCGTGATGACAGCCGTTCTTCACCAAATCCTCCAAAAAACAACTAATAAATCATTGGGGTGTATTATATCAGATAAGAACCATTCCTGTCAAGAGAATTCGCGGTAAATTTACGTCCCATAACAAAACATGGCTATTATTTGCCCTAAAAACACATATTTCAGTATGCTCGACTAACTTTAGGTTTGGCGGGCAAAGCGGCGTCTGTCGGATTCTTTGAGCTGGCGTTTGCGCAGCCGAATCGTACTGGGGCAAACCTCGACCAGCTCATCTTCCTGGATGTATTCCATCGCGACCTCAAGAGACATTATGCGTGCGGGTCTGATTTTGGCGGCTTCGTCCTTGCTGGTCGTACGCATGTTGGAAAGCTGCTTGAGCTTTGCGACGTTTACCGCTATGTCATCGTCTTTGCAGTGTTCGCCGACAACTTGGCCATCATATACGACTTCGCCCGGCTCAACGAAGAATATGCCCCGGTCATAAAGGGCGTCGAGGGCATAGGCGGTAACGGGGCCTGTGGTGGTGGCAATCATAACGCCCGCTTTTCGCTGGGGAATTGCGCCACGCATCGGCTCATATCTTTCGAAGGTATGGTGCATAACTGCCCTGCCCTGAGTGGCGTTCATCATTCTGGCGTGGAGGCCGAAGAGACCGCGGGAAGGAATTAAAAATTCCATGTGAATAAAGGTGTTTGCACCGCTTTTGGCGTCCATTTTAATCATTTCACTTCTTCGGTCGCCAACCAAACTCATAACCGCGCTCTGGCAATCCGTGGGGCAATCAATCGCGAGCAATTCTATCGGCTCGTGGTCTATGCCGTCGATTTTTCTGATAATGACACTGGGTTTTCCGACGCAAACCTCATAACCTTCGCGTCTCATATTTTCGAGAAGGATACCGAGGTGCATAAGCCCTCTGCCTGATACGTTGAATTCTTCGGGGGTTTTGCCCGGCTCGACTCTCAGTGCGACGTTATGCTGAAGCTCTTTTTCGAGACGTTCGCCTATGTGCCTGCTGGTAACGTATTTGCCGTCCCTGCCGGCGAAAGGACCGTCGTTGACGCGGAAGGTCATAGTCATCGTCGGCTCATCGACGGGAATAACCGGAAGCTGGGTGGGGTTATCGGGGCAGGCAATGGTGTCGCCGATACCAATGGGGTCAAGGCCGGAGACGGCGCAAATATCGCCCGCCTGAACGCTTGAAACGACCTTGCGCGTAAGCCCCTGAAATTGATAAATCTGCATAATCTGCTGCTGAGTATGAACACCCGCAGTGTCGATTACGGTAACATTCTGGCCTTCACTGAGATTGCCCGCGAAAACCCTTCCTATGGCGATTTTGCCGACGTAATCGGAATACTCCTGATTTGTCACAAGCATTTGCAGCGGAGCATCGGGAATTGCCTCCGGCGGCGGGATGTGTTTTATGATAGCATCGTAAACGGCCTTCATATTGTCGGTTTTAATTTTCAGGTCGTTTGACGCCCAACCCTGCCTGGCCGAGGCGTAAATAATGGGAAAATCCAGCGCCTCGTCACCGGCGCCGAGCTGAACGAGCAAATCAAATACTTCATTGACGACATCGTCGGGCCTGCTGTTTTCGCGGTCAACTTTATTAATAACCACTATTGGCCTGAGCTTATTTTCGAGCGCCTTGGTCAATACAAACCGCGTCTGGGGCATAGGCCCTTCAAAAGCATCGACCAGAAGCAGGACGCCATCCGCCATTTTGAGAACACGTTCGACCTCGCCGCCGAAATCGGCGTGGCCAGGGGTGTCGATGATGTTGATTTTGTATTCGTCGCCCTCTGAGTCAGTATAAAAAATGGAGCAATTTTTGCTTAGGATTGTAATGCCCCGCTCCTGTTCGAGGGGGTTGGAATCCATAATGAGTTTGTTTTCGCCGCCCTGAAGCTTATCAAGCTCTTCCTGGCGGAACATTCCGGACTGGTAGAGAAGCTGGTCAACCAGGGTTGTTTTGCCGTGGTCAACGTGAGCAATTACAGCAACATTACGAATATAATCTGAATACATCAAAGACCCTTACAAGGAATAACAAACATTCGAGGTTCGGCTTAGTCACTTTCGCGTGAGGAGGATAGTTTATACTATTTTTCGCCTGTGTCAATATAAAACTGCGTAAGAAGCCCGACAGAAGGCAAATTTGCGTGATTTTCAATCATTTCAAGGGCGGCGATTGACAAACGCGGCGGAATTATCGATAATCCTGCCTAAATAGCCGAAGTGGCGGAACTGGCAGACGCGCAGGATTCAAAATCCTGTCCTGGCAACAGGGTGTGGGTTCAAGTCCCTCCTTCGGCATTGTTTGTCGCTCGTTACTCGTCGCTCGTATCTCGATATGGATTTTCACTTTCGTCCGCCGTAATAAATGACAGATTCAGCTAAAATGCGATTCGCAAATCCGTGGCTAAAGGCGCTTTTGATTTGCGCGGGATTTACGGCGTTATATCTGCTGATAGCGGGCAGCAGCACACTGTGGGACCGTGATGAGCCGAGATACGCGAGGGTAACGGCGGAGATGGTTGAGAGCGGCAATTATCTCGTGCCGACTTTTAACGGGGAGGTGTGGTTCGATAAGCCGATTCTGCTTTACTGGCTGATGTCAGTGCCGGTTCGATTGCTGGGCTCCAGTGAAATAGCGTGCAGATTCGCGGGGGTGATGGGGACGGCTGTAACTTTGCTTTTGACGTTTTTTATCGGGAAAAAACTTTTCGACGCAAAAGCTGGATTATGGGCCGAAGCGATTTTAGGCACGACACTGCTAATGCTTTTTGTGGGAAGCTCGGCGCTGGTGGACGGCATAGCGATGCCGTTTATTGTCGGGGCAATGGCGATTTTCATCAGTCGGCTGGGAGAAAAAATACGGGCGTTTGACGCCGGGGCAATGGGGGTTTTGATTGGTCTTGGAATGCTGGCAAAAGGACCTTTAGGATTGCTGCCTGTGTTCGTGATTATTGTCTCGCTCTGGTTCGGGCGGGAGAATATCGGGGGCTTTATTCGCAATTTTATATGGGTTTCGATTGCGGTGGTTATTGCAGCGGGGATATTTTTGCTGTGGGCAATTCCGGCCAACAGGGCCGCCGACGGGGAACTATTCCGGGTATTTTTAGGGAAACATATTGTCGGGCGTGCGCTTTCGCCGATGGAAGGCCACGGCGGAAACTTTCTTTTATACCTGCCTTATTATCCGGCGATTATGGTCGCTGGGTTTTTCCCCTGGGTGATTTTTCTGCCCGGGGCATTTTCGGCAAGTTTGGGAAAAAGAATCGGGAACACCGGGGCGAGAAATATTTTATTGAGCTGGATAATAGTAACGGTAGTCCTGATGACATTAGTAGCAACGAAGCTGCCGCATTATATATTGTTCGCCTGGCCCGCGATGGCGGTAGTGACAGCGGCAACAATTGTCACAGCAGGACAAAACGTTTTAAATGAGCGTGACCGCAAATTGCTTCGCGGGGGCGCGTGGTTTTCGGGACCGGTGGGATTAGGCATCGCGGCGAGTTTAATCGGCATTGGGTATTTTACAAAAAGCAAAGGACTTATAACGCCGGGGCTTATCTGCGGAGCAGTCGCATTAGTGATGACAATAATCTGCTGTTATTTACAGGTACGTGAAAAATTCAACGGCACGGCAAAAGCTATCCTCGCAGGAACACTGATTCTCATTATACCGTTATTATTCGTATTGCTGCCCGCGGTTGAGTCGATTAAAATCAGTCCTCATATAGCAAAGGCAATCAGGGAAAAAACGAGCAAAGACGTGCCCGTTGCTATGTATAAATACGCTGAGCCAACGCTGAATTTTTACGTTGGAAGAAAAATTACGCAATTACGCAAAACAGATGACGTCGTTGAGTGGCTTAAAGGCACAGGAAACCGTGTGCTGATAATGCCAAGAAATGACTTCGAGAGTATCAGGCAAAACGCAGGTGATATCGCTTTTGAAGAACTCGCGTCAAAAAAAGGCATTAACTATTCCAAGGGCAAGGAAATCGAGGTTATCGCATTATTAGTCAAGACACAAAACAGGCAGTAGCCGCTGAGACCGGGAAAACAAACCGGGGGACGATTGTACTGCTTCTGCTCGCAGGCCTTCTGCTGGCCGCGGCAGCAGTTTGCTTTTTTGCTGTTGATGAGCGAGTGTTCTCATATCTGCGAGAAAATCCGCAGAAGTGGGACAGGACCCTCTGGGCACAGGCGTTAAAAATGTTAGGGAGGGCTTACCCCTTAATCTGGCTTTTGCTGGCGTGGGTGTGGCTTACGGGAAAGCACAAGACGGTAATTGTATGCCTGCTGTCTTTATTGATAACATTAGCCGCGGTAACAGTAATAAAAGAGACGGTCAGGAGACCCAGGCCGAGGGACGTTATAACCGTCGAAACGAAAGGCAGTGACGCAAAAGGAATTTATAAAAGCTGGTCGTTTCCATCCGGTGATGTTGCAAGCGTATTCGCGGCAGGAGCGGTTCTGGCGTTTGCGATGCCCTGGCCCGCCACGATTGCGTTTGCCGCCTGCTGCTGCGGGGTCGCTATTTTGCGGGTCGTGGTGCTCGCACACCATCCTTCAGATGTGCTCGTAGGGGCAGCAACCGGAATTTTATCCGGGTGGGCGGCAATTTGTATAAGAAACCGATACCCCGGAATTGAAAACATTTTCAAGGGACGGGATAGAATTCTTTCTTTCACAGGGATCATCCTTATCCCGATATTAATATGGCGACTACAAGGCCTTGACAAGCTGATTATACTGCTGGAGTTTTATGCGCCCATCGTGTTAATTATAGTCGTTGTTGACCATTGGCGGCAGTCAAAGCAAACTTAAGCAGTTGATATGACTTACAGAGAAGGAAACAGGTGTGACAGGCAATAAACTATTACGAGCACTATTTCTGGTATTATTGGTATTGCCTACTGCCAGCGGCGCAACGGCAAATGAAAAGAGAATTGCCCTCAGCGAGAATCTATCTGTAACGGAAATTGAAAAGGATGTATTTATTGTTACGCATAGTATTCCCTGGGCATCAAATTCGCTGCTTATCCGCGCCTCGAATTCCGATTGCATATTAGTCAACACCCTGTGCGACAATCAAGGCGCAAGGACGCTGGTCGATTGGATGAAGAATAGTTTCGGTGAGGTCAATCTTGTCGCTATTAACACAGGTTTTCACGTTGACAATCTTGGTGGTAACGAGTTTCTGCTAAACAGAGGCATCTCGGTCTATGGCTCAAATATGACCGCAAAACTCATAGCTGAGCGGGGACAGGCAGAAAAGAGCTGGCTGCTGGAAGAATTAAAATCGCCCGAAAATAAGAAATACTATGACGTTTACAAGAACCTTACCTTTGTGCCGCCAAATCACATCTTCGATATTAACGAAGGGCTACACCTGAAAATCGGGGACGAGGACGTTAATGTTTTTTACCCGGGGCCATCCCATACAATTGACAACGTGGTTGTATATTTCCCCAAAAGAAAGATTCTTTTCGGCGGGTGCATGATAAAGTCACTGAACTCAAAAGACGCGGGTTATACGGCGGACGCGGATATGCAAAAATGGCCCAGGTCCGTTGAAAAAGTGTTAGACAAATATAAGGACGCAAGAATTGTCGTGCCTGGCCACGGCGATTACGGCAACACGGGGCTTATCAAACACACCATTGAACTTCTCGACAGGGCTAATGCCCAATCTGCGAAGTAAATAAACGCAGACAGTAGAAATTCTGATAGCCGTCTCTATTTTTTGATGAAGGGCGACAATTCTCTCAGGCGGGCGATTATTGGCGGGATTTTTTCGATGGTGTAATTGACTTCTTCCTCAGTATTGTACCGGCTCAAGCTGAAGCGGATGGAGCCGTGGGCTGCGGTAAAGGGGACGCCCATAGCACGAAGGACGTGAGATGGTTCGAGCGAGCCGGAAGTGCAGGCAGAGCCGCTGGAAGCGCAGATACCGAATCTGTCGAGCATAAGGAGGATTGCCTCGCCCTCAATTAATTCAAAACTGATGTTGCTCGTATTTGGCAGCCGGCTTTCGGTGTCACCGTTGACCATACAATCGGGACATTTCGCGAGAATGCCCTTTTCGAGCTTGTCACGCAGCGATTTGACCTTTTTATTTTCCTGGTCGAAATTCCGCATAGCCAGCTCGCAGGCCCTGCCGAGACCTATTATGCCGGGGACGTTCTCAGTGCCGGCCCGACGGCCTCCTTCCTGGTGACCACCAAGCATAAAAGGAGCGAGGCGAGTGCCCTTGCGGACATACAGAATGCCGACGCCTTTGGGAGCGTGGAGCTTGTGACCAGATAAGCTGAACAAATCGATATTGCTTTTAGCGAGATTGATGGGGATTTTGCCAACCGCCTGAACGGCATCGGTATGAAAAACGATACCCTTACTTTTTACCATCTCGGCGATTTTCTCGACGGGGAATACCACGCCTGTTTCGTTATTGGCGAACATAATCGTTACGATTGCGGTGTTGTCGTCAAGGTGCGATTCGAGCTCCGACAAATCGAGCCGGCCTTTTTTATCGACCGACAATTCGACAACGGTATAACCCTGATTCTCAAGGTCGCGGCAGACCGACAAGACAGCCGGGTGTTCGACGCGAGTCGTAATTACTTTGCGCCTGTTGGGATGAGCAGCAAGCGTGCCTTTTATGGCGGTGTTGTCGCTTTCGGTGCCGCAGCCGGTGAAAATTATTTCGCCGGGGTCACAGCCGAGGAGAGCGGCGGTTTTTTCGCGTGCCTCGCGGATTTTAATGCCAACCTGGCCGCCGAAGGTGTGCATACTCGAAGGGTTGCCGTAGAGGTCGCAAAAATACGGTTTGATTTCTTCGAGAACCTCATCAGCGACTTTTGTGGTGGCGTTGTTGTCGAAATATATTGTTTTCATTTTTATTTCCTCTGGTCGTCGGCCAAATCCTTTGCCTCTTCGACATAAATTTCGGGGCTTACGAACTCTCTTATTTTGGCCTCAACGAGGTCTTTCATCGTGATATTCGCCAAGGCGCATTGTGCGCACATACCGCGAAGAGCAACAATGACCTTGTTGCCGTCAACATCTATCAGGTCAATATTTCCACCATCCGCCCGCAGTGCGGGGCGAATCTGTTCGTTGATTGTCTGCTGAATGAGTTGAATTTTCTGGATGTTGGTCAGCTTTTGGCCTTTCACGGGAGCGGGCACAGTTTTTTGTTTTGCTCTTTCGCCCTTGATACGTTCGATAATTTTCTCGATTTCGCCTTTGCAGCCGCCGCAGCCGCCCCCCGCTTTGCAGTAATTAGTAACCTGCTCGACGGTATCGAGGTTGTTTTCGTGAATGACTCTTTCGATTTCCTTTTCGGTAACGCCAAAGCAGTTGCAGACGACCTTTCCTTCAAGCTGGTGTTTCTTTTTGCTGCCGCCCTTGTAATTCTCTATTGCCGCTTCCAAAGCTTCTCTGCCCATAACCGAGCAGTGCATTTTCTGTTCGGGCAGGCCGCCGAGGTAATCGGCGATATCCTTGTTTGTAATTTTGGCCGCCTCTTCAAGGGGCATTCCCTTGATTATCTCGGTCAAGGCGGAAGAGCTGGCGATTGCGCTGGCACAGCCGAAGGTTTTGAACTTGGCGTCTTTGATGTTGCCTTTCTCGTCGAGTTTGAAAGTCAGTTTCAGCGCATCGCCGCATGCAAGCGAACCGACCTCGCCCACGCCGTCAGGATTGGGTATTTCGCCGACGTTTCGCGGATTGAAAAAGTGTTCTCGAACTTTATCTGTGTACTCCCACATAATTTTCTACCTTTGACTTGTCTTAAGCGCTTGTTCAAAGTCAGCTATTATATCATCGATATGTTCAGTGCCAACCGAGACGCGTATATAATCGGGCGTTACGCCGGCGGCGAGCTGTTCCTGTTCATTCAACTGCTGATGCGTTGTGCTGGCAGGATGAATGACGAGCGTTTTGCTGTCGCCAATATTGGCGAGATGGCTCGCGAGCTTGACGGCGTTTATGAATTTGACTCCTGCTTTTTTGCCGCCCTTGATACCGAAGCCCAGTATAGCTCCCTGCCCATCAGGCATATACTTCTTTGCCAGTTTATGGTCAGGATGCGAGGGCAGACCGGGATAATTCACCCAACCGACTGATTTATGTCCTTCGAGCCATTGCGCGACTTTCAAGGCATTCTCGCTGTGTCTGGGCATACGCAAATGCAGCGTCTCGATTCCCTGAAGGAACAAGAACGCATTAAACGGGGACATACACGAGCCCATATCTCGCAAGAGCTGGACTCTCGCCTTGAGGATATAAGCGAGATTGCCGAAACTTTCGACGTATTTGATTCCGTGGTAGCTGGGGTCCGGCTCGGTCAATTCTGGGAATTTGCCGTTTGCCCAGTTGAAGTTGCCGGAATCGATGATTGCGCCGCCGATGCTTGTGCCGTGGCCGCCGATGAATTTAGTGCAGCTATGAACGACGATATCTATGCCGTATTCAAATGGTCTGAACAATATCGGCGTCATAACGGTGTTATCGCATATAACGGGTAAGCCGTTCTTATGAGCGATATCCGCTATTTTATCGTATTGCAAAATGTCGTTTTTGGGATTGCCCACGCTCTCGATGTAAATGAGGCGGGTATTTTTCTTAATCGCGTTGGCGAAATTTTCCGGTTTTTTAGCGTCAACAAACGTTACCTCGATTCCCAGTTTGCGCAAGGTATGACCGAAAAGTGTAACAGTTCCGCCATAAAGCGAACTGGATGAAATAAAGTGGCCGCCTGCGCCGCAGATGTTCAGGATGCTTACGTAAATTGCTGATTGCCCCGAACTTAGCCCAAGACCCGCGACGCCGCCTTCCAGGGCAGCCAGACGCTTTTCGAGAACATCGGTTGTCGGATTCATCAGCCGGGTGTAAATATTGCCGAATTCCTTGAGCGCAAACAAATTCGCTGCGTGATTACTGTCTTTGAAAACATAGCTCGATGTCTGGTAAATCGGGACCGCCCTGCTGCCGGTGTCTGAATCCGGCTGCTGGCCCGCGTGTATGGCTAACGTTTCGAGATGAAGTTTTTTCTCATCGCTCATTATTTATGACCTTTCTATTTAGCGGGTAAAATCGCGACCATTTTTTCGAGTGCGATTTTAGCCCTTGCCGCAATATCTTCAGGCACTGTGATTTTATAGTGCATATCTTCAAGCGACCAGAGCACCTTATCAAGAGTTATGCGTTTCATATTCGGGCAAATCGCCCGAGTGGTCGCCGGATAAAATTCCTTGCCTGGGTTTTCTTTTTTCAGCGTGTGAATTATTCCCGTCTCAGTAGCAATAATAAATCGTTTGGCGTCGCTTTGCTTGGCGAATTTGAGCATCTGGCCCGTGCTGAGGAGTTTATCGCTGACGGCCTTCACCGGCTCGGTGCATTCTGGATGCGCCATCACAATAGCGCCGGGATGGGCATCTCTGGCTTTTTTTATGTCGTCTTCGGTAATAAACGCGTGCGTCGGGCAATATCCGGGCCATAAAATCATTTCACGGCCTGTCTTTTCAATCACAAACCGCCCCAAATGCTGGTCGGGAACAAAAATTATCTTGCTGTTTTTCGGCAGCGATTCGACCACTTCGACGGCATTTGCGCTTGTGCAGCAATAATCGCTTTCGGCTTTCACCTCCGCGGAGCTGTTCACGTAGCAAACCACCAAAGCGTCAGGGTTTTTGCGTTTTAATTCTTTTAATTGCTCGCCGGTAATCATATCCGCCATGGGACAGCCAGCGTTTTTGTCCGGCAAAAGGACTGTTTTGCCGGGCGACAAAATCGCGGCGGTCTCCGCCATAAATTTCACGCCACAGAAAACTATCACGTCGGCACCGGTCGCCGCTGCCTTGACGCTCAAAGCAAGCGAATCGCCCGTGAAATCCGCAATATCCTGAATTTCGCCGGGCTGATAATTATGCGCAAGTATGACGGCGTTGCGCTCGGCCTTCAATTGCCCGATTTTTTCAATCAATCGTTCGTTCATTTTTTCGTTTTTCTTTTGCCGCACTTTTTGGCGGAGTGTTTTTTATATACAAGCTCGGCGTTGGGGGTTGTAACGGTAACACCCGGCGGAACGGATTCCTTAATCCAGACGTTTCCGCCGACGACAGCGCCTTTTCCTATTGTTATATCGCCCAGAATCGTCGCCTCGGCGTAAATCGTTACGTTATCTTCGATTGTCGGATGGCGTTTGCCTCCCTTAATAATCCTGCCCTGAGCATCTTTCTGAAAACTAAGCGCTCCGAGCGTCGTGCCCTGATAAATTTTAACGTTATCGCCAATAATGCTCGTTTCGCCAATCACGACGCCCGTGCCGTGGTCGATAAAAAAGTTTTTTCCGATTGTGGCACCGGGGTGAATATCGATACCCGTCCTGGTATGGGCGCACTCGGTCATAATTCGCGGAATCAGCGGCACCTCTTTTATGAACAACTCGTGGGCAATGCGATATATGGCTATCGCTATTATGCAGGGATAGCTTATGACAATCTCTTCGGGAGATTTCGCGGCCGGGTCGCCGTCAAACGCCGCCTTGACGTCTCCTTTGAGCATTTCGCGGATATGTGGCAATTGGGTCAGGAGATGAATGGTAGCGTCTTCGGCCATTTTATGGCAGCCGCCTGTATCACAACTTTCCAGCCGGCAGCGGTATTTTAGCGCACGTTCTATCTGGGTGGAAAGCTCAGTGTAAATATGGCAAAGAACGTCTATTACGACGAAATTGACGTTCGATTTTGTTACTGTTCTCTTGCCGGTAAAACCCGGGAAAAGAACCTCGAAAATCATATCAAGTACTTCGAGGATTTTGTCCCGCACGGGCAGATTGGTTGCGTCGATAAAATTTATCCCCAAATCGCCCTGGTAGGTTCCGATAATTTCAGCGACTAATTGCTCGAGCTTTTTGTCTGTCAAATCAGCTTTGGCCATATAAAGTCCTCTCCTGCAACTACCCAGCAGTTTCTATGTGACGGTGGCAAACATTTCAGTAGATATATAACGCTCGCCGGTATCGGGCAGAATCACAACTATCGTTTTACCCTTGTTTTCGGAACGCTGCGAGACCTGTACTGCCGCCCATATAGCAGCACCACAGCTTATCCCGCCCAGTATTCCTTCTTTGAATGCCAGTTGACGAGCGGTCTCCATAGCATCCTGGTTTGTAACCTGAATTATTTCATCAATTATCTCACGGTTGAGCACCTCAGGCAAAAAACCGGCGCCTATACCTTGAATCTTATGTGGGCCGGGTTTGCCGCCTGAAAGCACAGGCGAATCCTTCGGCTCGACAGCCACAACTTTGAGATTCTTGTTTCGGCTCTTCAATACCTCGCCGCAGCCGGTAATCGTTCCGCCTGTGCCGACACCGGCCACAAAAAAATCAACCTTGCCATCGGTATCCGCCCATATTTCCTCGGCTGTCGTCTCACGGTGAACCTGTGGGTTGGCGGGGTTTTTAAACTGCTGCGGCATAAAAGCGTTTGGTGTCTGGGCAATAAGCTCTTCGGCTTTTTTTACCGCGCCTCTCATTCCTTCGGCAGCAGGAGTAAGAATGATTTTTGCGCCGAACATCGCCAGTATCTTGCGACGTTCTATGCTCATCGACTCCGGCATCGTCAGAATCAAGTGATATCCCCTTGCCGCACAGACAAAGGCAAGTCCTATGCCCGTATTGCCGCTCGTCGGTTCAATGATAACAGTATCCGGCTTTATCAATCCTTTCTTTTCAGCGTCCTCAATCATTGAGAACGCAATCCTGTCTTTGACGCTGCCGCAGGGATTCCTGGACTCAAGTTTTGCAAGTATTGTCGCCCCGCCCGGACTCAATTTATTAATCCGGACAAGAGGCGTAAAACCAATCGAAGCGGTTATATCATCAAATATCGCGCTCATAGCAATTCCCAATCCTATATCTGGTAATCCGACCTGTTGATTTTGGATTTTTCAATCACATCCTGCAATGTCGTTGCCTGTAAAACATTTCTTACTGCTCGCTGGACCTCGGCCCATACTTGCCTGGCAACACAATTGACCGCCTTATTGCAGTATTTTTCGTTGCTTACACATTCCACAGTAACAACCGGCCCCTCAAAAACATCGAAAATATCGCTTAGTTTAATCTTTTCGGGTGGATTAGCCAGAATATATCCCCCCTTTGCGCCGCGCTGACTTCTTATAAGGCCCGCAGATTTAAGGGCAGCCATAAGTTGCTCAAGGTATTTAACTGAAATATCCTGATTCTTGGCGATCACCCTTGTCTGGAGAGGCCCTTTGCCGAAGTTTTCCGCCAACTCCAAAACCGCCCGCATCGCATATCTTGTTCTTGTTGATAGTTTCATGGTCAATTCTCCACTATTCCTACTGCACTGGTAGTATATTATACGAACAAACCCTAACCTGGCATTAAAAAATAATAATTTTTTTTAAAAAAAGTGTTTGACACAGGTTTTTTGATATGTTATTATTCCCATTATATCAGTAGGCATAGTAGGATATGCTTGTGCAAAGTATAGGTTTAGAAAGGCAATATATGGGCTTGAAACAGGATACTAATGAAAACACAACAAACGACGCCATCATTAAGGACATTCGAAACGCGGTTATAGGCCTTGATTATGGAACCGTAACAATAAAGGTGCATAACTCAAAAATAACACAAATCGAGATAACACAGAAGAGACGCTACGATGACAGCGGCTTAGTTGAGAAAGGAGGTGGCATTTAGCACAAGCAGTGTTTTGGGTCAAGCGGTCAGGCCTCGTTGGCTGAAGTAACATAACGGTTGGTTAAAAAACTAAAACTATTTGCAGGAACAACCAGTCATCTGGAAACCCCTGCCAGACAGAAGGAGTTTTTCAGATGAAGAAGTTAATTGTTGTAAGTTTGGTTGTTTTGGCAAGCGTTTTTACGAATATGGCTTTAGCGGGTGTTCCACTAAACAATGTTGAAGGAGTCGGCGGTATCGCATTTAACCCCCTTGCGTACACGGCAGGTACCGCTGGCGACGCAAATTCATTCTTCGGCGAAAACATCAGCAAGCCACAGATCGGTTTGTGGAACATTCATCTTCACGAAAGAGATATCGACTGGACGACATTCGGCGTCGCGGAAACATTTTTCAAACGTGTCGAGCTTTCATACGGCCATGAGACGGTTGACTTTACAAATTCCAAGACAATAAATAAAGACAACTTCGGAGCAAAAGTGCTGCTGCTTTCTGAAGGCGATATTCTGCCGGCGATTTCAATCGGAGGGGTCTTTAAAAACACCACACAGGAACTACTCAACTCATCAAATTCAGGAGCTGACTACTATCTGGTTGGAACGAAGCTCATTAAGGCACTGCCATGGCCGGTGCTGTTATCCGGCGGCGTGCTTTCCACCAATAGCCAGACACTCGGCGTCCTCGGATTCAACGACAGCAGAAAAGAAGTGTTGTTCGGAAACGTCGATGTAATTCCGCTGTCAAACGCTGCGGTCGGCTTCGAATACAAACAGGGAGCACATTACGACGATTGGAAGGACGCCAACTACTGGGATGGACACGTTGCCTGGTTTGTGAACCCGAACCTGACGCTGGTTGCGGCGTACGTCAACACCGGTGACCAAAAATCAACAAAAGCATTTGGGCTCGGCGACGGACTCGTATTGAGCGCTCAATACGCATTTTAAGCGGAAACAAGGAATTTAACGCAAGGAAAGGAATATACAAAATGAGTAAAATTGACCAGAAACTGAAATCGGAATCGATACTGCTACACGGCGGACAGGAGCCGGACCCGACAACGGGTTCCAGGGCCGTGCCGATTTACCAGACGACATCGTACCAGTTCAAAAACACAGAACATGCCGCAAACCTGTTCGGACTCCGGGAATTCGGCAATATCTACACCCGGATTATGAATCCGACAAATGACGTGCTCGAAAAGCGAATCGCCCTTCTGGACGGCGGCGTCGGCGCACTGGCGGTCTCAAGCGGCCAAGCAGCAAGCACGCTGGCGGTTCTGAATATCGCGCAGGCAGGCGATGAGATAGTATCGGCGGATAATCTTTACGGCGGAACATACAACCTGTTTCACTACACCCTGCCGAAATTCGGGGTAAACGTCAAATTTTTCAAATCAAACGACTTTGCGGCGTTTCAAAAGGCCATAACGCCGCGGACGAAAGCGATTTACGCAGAATCAATAGGTAACCCGAAATTGAACGTTGCGGATTTGGAGGGTATTTCCAAAGTAGCCCACAAAAACGGCATTCCTTTTATCCTGGATAACACTTCGACGCCGTATCTTCTGCGACCATTTGACTTCGGGGTGGATATCACTGTGTATTCGGCGACAAAGTTTATCGGCGGGCACGGGACATCCATCGGCGGGCTGATTGTCGATTCCGGGAAGTTCGACTGGACCAACGGGAAATTCCCGCTGATTGCCGACGCGGACCCGAGTTACCACGGCCTGAATTTTGTTGAGGCATTGAAGCCATTGGGCAATATCGCCTATATTATCAAGGCGCGTGTTACCCTGTTACGCGACATTGGAACCGCCCTGTCGCCCTTCAACGCGTTTTTGTTCCTCCAGGGACTGGAAACGCTGCACCTAAGAATGCCCAGACATTCTGAAAACGCGCTGGCCGTAGCGAAATATCTGAGTAAACACCCCAAGGTCTCGTGGATAACCTACCCGGGACTTGATTCAAGCCCGGACAAAGAAAGAGTGAAAAAATATCTGCCAAAGGGAGCCGGAGCAATTCTGGGATTCGGCGTTAAAGGCGGCCTGGAGGCGGGAAAAAAGTTTATCGATTCGCTGGAGCTGATTTCGCACCTTGCAAATATCGGCGACGCGAAGACCTTAGCCATTCATCCGGCTACGACCACACATCAGCAGTTGTCGCCTGAGGAGCAGTTAGCAACCGGCGTAACGCCTGATTTTATCCGGCTGTCAATCGGCATCGAGCACGTCGATGACATTATCGCGGATATCGAACAGGCATTGAAAAAAGTTTGAACATAAGTAAGGAGAAATAAAATGAGCAGAATATTTAAAGATATAACCAGGACCATCGGCAACACGCCCTTGGTGCAACTGAACAGAATTACGGAAGGCCTGAATGCCACGGTATTGGCCAAGCTGGAGTCGTTCAATCCTCTTTCAAGCGTCAAGGACCGCATTGGAGTAGCAATGATAGAAGACGCGGAAAGACGAGGACTGCTTCACAAAAATTCCGTGATTATCGAGCCGACGAGCGGCAACACCGGAATTGCGCTGGCGTTTGTAGCAGCGGCAAAGGGATACCGGCTGATACTGACTATGCCTGAAACGATGAGCGTAGAAAGGAGACAGTTGCTGAAAATCTTCGGCGCGGAATTAGTGCTCACGGAAGGCCCGAAGGGAATGAAAGGCGCGGTTGAAAAAGCGGAAGAGCTTGCCAGGACAACCCCTGACAGCGTAATTCTGCAGCAGTTCAATAATCCTGCAAATCCTGAAATACACCGCAGGACTACGGCTGAAGAGATATGGAACGATACCGACGGCAAGGTGGATATCGTCGTTGCCGGCATCGGGACGGGCGGAACTATCACCGGAGTCGCCGAGGTAATCAAGCAGCGAAAACCAACCTTCAAGGCAATCGCTGTCGAACCTGAGGGGTCGCCCGTGCTGTCCGGAGGAAAGCCGGGGCCGCATAAAATCCAGGGAATAGGCGCGGGTTTTGTCCCGCAGGTTTTGAACAGGGAAATAATCGATGAGATAATCCGCGTAAAAGAGGCGGACGCGGGCGATGCCGCGAGGCGGCTGGCACGGCTGGAAGGCATACTCGTTGGTATCTCGTGCGGTGCGGCTTTATGGGCTGCGCTGGAAGTGGCGAAACGCCCGGAAAACGCGGGCAAGATAATCGTGGTTATCCTGCCTGACACGGGTGAACGGTATCTCTCGACGTGGTTGTTTCAGGAGCCATAGTATATAGCGATACTGTTACGGATAACCTTGTTGACGCGGGTTCGGCGCAACAATAAGATTGGCGTATGGCAAAACTATCTCTGCCCAAGCCGTCGCTGGAGCATCTTCATCGGCTGACCGATGATACGGGGCTGTTTCAGCACGCCAAATTCACGATACCGCTTCGCAGCGAGGGCTACACGACCGATGACAACGCAAGGGCTTTAATCGTGGCAACGAAACACTATGCCCTTTACCACAAGCCCGCCTTAAGGCGAGGTCTCGCCATCGATAATATCGATGGCGGACCGGAGACGCTGCAACTAATCGACAAGTATCTGTCTTTTGTTCTGCACGCACACAATGACGATGGCACCGTGAAGAATTTTATGGATTTCGACAGAACATGGCACAAGGCAGAGCCGGTCAATGACGCACTGGGGCGGGTAATCTGGGCATTCGGAACTGTTTTGGCACAACCCCCCTCCAAGATTTACATACCAATAGCTCAAGAGCGAATTGATATAGCAATACCACTTATCAAGAAGCAATACCCACGTGGAATGTCTTATTCGATATTGGGTTTAGCGGGTTATCTAAAACGGTTCCCGGATGCGGAAAACGCTAAAAGTTGTATGGCTACCGCGGCGGATTTGATTGTGTCGCGGTTTGAAGAAAATATGAAGCCCGATTGGCCTTGGTTTGAGAACATACTCACTTATGACAATGCGATGCTGCCCTGTGCGCTTTTTACGGTCGGGACATCACTGGGTAACAAGAAGTATATTGAGATTGCGAAAAAAATCTGCGACTTTGTTCTCACAAGCACTTTCACCGGTAGTCATTTCAGTTTCGTCGGCTGTCAGGGCTGGTTTCCGCGGGGAGGTAAAAAAGCACAGTTTGACCAGCAGCCAATCGAAGCAGCAGGGACAATTCTAATGTTAGACGCCGGATATAAGGCGACGAAAGACAAAAAGTATTTGATGCTGCGGCAAAAAGCATTTAACTGGTTTTTGGGTGAGAATGATTTGGGAATACCGCTCTACGATTCGAAGAGCAATGGCTGCGGCGACGGACTGGGAGCCGAAGGTGTCAGTTTAAATCAAGGCGCAGAGAGTGCTCTCAGCTTTCTACTCGGCCTGCTGACAATGTGCGAAGGTAAACGCTGATGATTGTGGCGAGCTTCAATGTCAATTCTCTGCGGGCGAGAATGCCTATTGTGCTCGACTGGCTGGCAAACACCAAACCAGACGTCCTGTGTGTGCAGGAAACAAAAGTTCAGGACAAGGACTTTCCGACTGAAGTATTCGATGAGTCAGGATACAATTACGCCTTCGCAGGCCAGAAAAGTTATAACGGCGTGGCAATTTTAGCGAAAAGCAGAATCGCGGACGTGCAGGCCGGCTTCGATGATGAGCCGAAGGACCAGCCCCGGCTGATAAAGGCCGAAATTAATGGGATGATAATTATCAACACATACATCCCGCAGGGTTATCTGCCTGAATCGGAAAAATTCCAATATAAACTCGTGTGGTTTAGACGATTGCGCAAGTTCTTTGAAGAACATTTCAAACCAACTGACCCGATTTTGTGGGTTGGCGATTTGAATATCGCACCGGAAGCAATTGACGTTTACGACCCCGAAGGATTATTGGGAAATGTTTGTTATCATCCTGACGTTCATAAAGAATTGAAAAACGTAATGGACTGGGGATTTGTTGACGCATTTCGGCTGCACTGTAAAGAACCGGAGCAATACACGTTTTGGGATTACAGACCAATAAACGCCGTGAAGCGCAACCTCGGCTGGCGATTGGACCACATTATGGCAACGAAACCATTGGTCGAAAAATGCACCGCGTGTTACATCGACAAAGCCCCACGCCTGCTGCCCCGCCCAAGCGACCACACGCCGATTATCGCTGAGTTTGAGATGTGAGTAAAGAAGACAGAAGTCAGAAAACAGAATAGCGGATAGCGTTTAGCGTATAGTTTTTTGCGACAAAGCACCGGGGCACAAACAAGTTTTTAACAGCAGGTCGCAGAGCCGGCTATAAGGCAGAATCCGGCTGCAAAATGGAAAGACCCAATGCTACGCATCAGCGGCCGCATTTTGGCGGATGCGAAACGGTCGGCGACGCGCGTTCCGCTGCATGTGCTGGTTGGGTCATCCTCCATCTTGCCTGTGTGATTATGAAGATGGCAGCCGACAGAACAAACAACAACATGCATAGAAGGGGGTCAAACCGGAATCGAAAAGCCAACCAGGTCAGCGCTCCGCACGTATTGCCAATGACCAGCGTGAGAGACAGGATTTGGGAAAAAATATCCGGAAGAACCACGATAAGAGTGGAGAAAACGAAAATCCAAAGCATACTCATAAACAGGAAAAGGATAGGTCCATGGCGCAGGACCAAAGCGAAGAGAGGGAACCACTCACCTACTGCACTATAATTCCCCTGCCAATAAGCTGGAGACTGCCCCGCGAGGGTCAGACCAAAATCCACGACGCATAATGCCGCAAATGGCACACAAAGCCAGAGCTTCTTTCTCATCTATTCACTCTCCCAACTATGGTTATATGGTTTCCTGATAAAATAGCCTTATGGGCCTTCTTCTGCATAATATTCCAAACCAGAATTACAATAAGTCGAGCTATATCAATATTTCATCGGATATCTCTATCTTGCCCGCCGGAACACATCAAGTAAAATCTTGTCTATTTTTCCGGCAGGCGAAATGCTTTGAGTGATTGGTGATATTGGTCTTTGGGCCGGTTTCCGCCCCGCCCCAGCGACCACACACCGATTATCGCGGAACTTGACTGGTAAAAGCAATTCCAATCTGCCATGGCATCGTCTGCACATTATTGTTATGGCTTTGCCTGCTGCTGAGTCGCAAGATTTCGCTGGGTTTGTCCCAAGGCCGCCATGCCACCGAGATTCATCGTATCGAGAACTGAACTCGGCACAATCATAAGCGAACCGCCTGCTCGTATGCCTTCATAAACGATGTTCATTGCGCGAAGCTGCAAAGCAACAGGGTTATCCTGGTATCCTTTAGACGCCATTGCGAACTTCTCGGCAATTTCCATTTCCGCCGTTCCGAGTATTCCTCGTGCCTGCCGTTCTCTTTCGGCCTGGGCCTGCTTGGAAAGAACGTCTTTGAGGTTTTCAGGGATAGCTATGTCGCGGATTTCGATTGAGGTGACACTGATACCCCAGGCCTCTGTCTTTGCCTCAAGCACCTTCTGAAGCGTCTTAGCAACCTTTTCACGGTCGGAAAGAATTTCAGCAAGGGAATGGATGCCTACTATATCCCGAAGCGCGGTCTGAACAGCCAGCGAAATTGCCTGATAGTAGCTTTCGACTTCAAGCAGGGCTTTTTGGCTATCCCAGACATGCCAAAACGCGATTGCGTCGATATTCACAGGCACGGTATCGCTGGTAAGCATCGCCTCGCTGTAAAAAGTTGTGGTGCGAACTCGCATATCCACAACGCGAATAACGCTTTCGAAGATGGGTATAATCATAAAAAAGCCCGGGCCCCTGACAGAACGAAAACGTCCCAATCGCAACACAAGTGCTTTATCCCATTCGGCCAAAAGGTGCGCAGACAATGACCACAGTGCGGCAAGAATTCCGCCGATAATAAACGTTGCAACAGCAATAGTCGAGTCCTCCGCCTTCAACCTAAGCACGCCGGTAATAATTGTCACCACAACAATGAGAGCAGTAACCAGGGTAATTGGCGCACGGGTTTTGATTCGCTGAATCTGACGGACAGCATGGTCTTTGTTGAGTTGTGTCATAGCATCATACATAGGGTTCTCCTTTCCACTAACAAGGTTTTCATTTTCGCTAACAGGGTTTTGTTTTTTTCTAACATTTTTAGCTACTTCTGATATCAGTCTGACTGGAATATTAAAAAGCATAGGACTCTCCTTTATTATTTTGACGGTTGTCTCTGCATGCTCTGCAAATATTCGATAATCTCATCTATTGTCAGGTTCTGCAACTGGGCTCTCGAAATAAAATCTCTGCAAAGCTCTTCGAGAGCCCGCTGATTTTCGGCACTCTTTTGGGCTTGGGCCGGCGGCTGTGGGCGAACAAATACGCCTGTACCCTGCTGCGTATCAAGAAAGCCGAGAAGCTGAAGCTGGGAATAGGCCTTTACAACAGTATTAGGGTTGACTTCTAGTTTTACAGCCATGTCGCGGATAGTCGGCAATCTTTCGCCGGGCAGGATTGTGCCAGCAGCGATGCTGGACAGTATGATATCCACGAGTTGGCGATAAAAAGGCACATAGCTTTGTTTGTCTAATTTAAAGTTTATCATTGTATTAGTATTATAGTACACCATCTAACCGAGTCAAGAAAAATCTTTTTGAAATTTTGATTTAAATTCAAGAACTGTGCTTTTAACCTGAATATCTCACGGTATTTGCCATAAAAATATGATTTAACTGCTTGTTAAGTAAGAAGTTACAATAATGACCCTGCTCAAGCGACTATACGTCGATTGTCGCGGAGTTTGAATGGTAGTTCCATTTATTTGCCGTCGCTGTCCATATCAACGATATCCTCTTCTTCAACGGGCATAAACCACTTCTGGGCAATGAACGTGGGAATGATGGCGCTTGCGATTACGACGCCCACCAGGACTGAATACTGCACCTGGTCAATGTAGCCGGCTGTTAATCCGAACACGCTCGATATGGTTACGAATGTGAGCCCGGTGCTCATCAATAATGTTGTGTATGTGCTGCCGTTGCGAATATATTTCCTCGCGAGGAAATAAACGCCGATGAATTTGGTTATCATTTTCAGCAGGAACAAAATGATAAAAAGCCCCCCTGCCGCGATTATCAAAGGCACCGATATTTTAAGACCGCCCACGATGAAAAATATGGGCGTTATGATAGCGTAAGCAACAGTGCGCAGGCGGTCTCTGACCGCTTTAGTGCCCGTTGTTTCGCTGAAATGGCGAGACATCAATAGTCCTAACAGGAACGCCGGCAAAACAGCGTGCCCATCGCCCAGCTTGGCGAAAAACATAAACACAAGCAAAAGCAGGAATATGTATTTTATCTCCGGCTCGATCACCTTGTTTTTCAGCGTCCGGCTATGAAACACTTTATGCGAGAATTTAGTCGCAAGAATTATTACGGCAACAGACACGGTCAAAAACACCAACGTATAAACACTTGGTTTGGCAAATAAAATGCTCAGGGCGATGGCGGTTCCCATATCGGTAACGAAAGTTGCCGCCATAAGCAACTTGCCTATTTCCGTTGACGTCAATCCCGTCTCAACAAGAACTGAATACACCACGGCAAGGGAAGTCGTAGATAGCGCCACCCCCGCTATCAGAGCCGCCTGAAGAGACCAGCCCGCGACAAAATAGGTATAAAGAAAAACACCTAAGAAAGGACACAGAAAAGAAAAGCCGCCTATGAGCATGCTTTCCTTGAATTTTTCCCGCATCAGACGCGTATCAATCTCAGTCCCTGCCAGATACGTTAGGACAATGCCGCCAAAGCCGGCCAAACAAGTCATCCATTCCTCGGACTTTAGGCCGAAATAACCTCCGATTGCGCCAAGCAAGATTTCAATTATGGCTACCGAAAGTCCCAACTTCAAAGACAGCAAGCTCGAAACGAAAATCAAACCACCTACAACCAGCGGAACCAAATCTGCGTTCATGCCTTCATCTCCATAAAAAACAAAAAACCTCTACCCGCAACGAGTAGAGGTCATTAGCTTAATCAATCGCTAAGCGATTCGGGCGAACCTCATCGCCTTTGTCTGTCCCGGAAACAAGATGCAATAAATTGAGCAGTAAAAAGTTGAACAGGAAACCGCAGTTGAGCGTTTTCGCCTGCTCACCTGTTCAAATGCTCAACTGCTCAGGTTGACTCTGCCAAAGGCAGAATCAACCTGGGGTACTAGGATTCGGACCTAGACTAACTGATCCAGAGTCAGTTGTGCTACCATTACACTATACCCCAATAAAAGTATTGACCGCAGGTGCGCATCTAATTTACACTGATTGTTATGGATTTGCAACTATATTCAAACGACGTGAAAAACGCGACGGACGTCTTGAAGGACATCCTGCTGTCATTCATACCGCTGTTCGTGGCAGTCGATGCAATCGGGGTGCTGCCGATATTTGTTTCGCTGACGGAAGGCCTTGATAAACAGCAAAAAAACAAAATCATAGTCCAGTCAATGATAACGGCTTTTTTGCTAGCGGTCGGGTTTATCCTCATCGGCAAACTGGTATTTAAGCTGCTCGGTATTACCATCGGCGATTTTATGGTCGCAGGCGGCGCGCTGCTTTTCTGCATAGCAATAATAGACCTTGTGAGTCATACCAAAGAAAGACGTATGCCCGTCAAAGACCTTGGGGCGGTGCCAATCGGCACTCCTCTTATTGTGGGGCCGGCGGTGCTGGCAACCTCGCTTTTAATAATCTCTGAATACGGTCTTCTGCCAACTGTCATCGCGGTAATTGGGAACATTCTTTTCGCGGGTCTTATTTTCAGCGGCTCATACTGGCTGATAAAAGGCCTTGGCGAAGCGGGGACGAAGGCATTATCAAAAATAATGAGCTTGCTTCTGGCGGCGATTGCGGTGATGCTGATGAGAAAGGGCATCCTGCTGTTTATAGGTCATGCCTAGAACATAACAGGACATCAGGAAACCAGGGAATCAGGATATCAGGAAGAATGCGAGAAAACAAAACATCTGATAGACAGAGTATCGCAAGAGCAGGTTGCCCGGCAGATAAGAAATACACACAACCAGCGACACCTGTGGCAGGATTCGAAGAACTTTGGGTTTGGCAGAAGGCAATCGGTCTTATGAAAGAAATTCACCATTTTTGTAAAACACTGCCACGAGATGAAACCTTCAAAATCAAAAATCAGATAGAACGCTCATCTTCGTCGGTCTGCGACAACATCGCTGAGGGGTATAGCGCATACTACTACAACGAAAAAATAAAGGGATTCAACGTAGCACGGAAAGAAGCTGGAGAAACACAGAATCAAACTCGCCAGTTAGCAATCAAAGGTTATCTGGAACCAGACCAATCGCAAAATTGGGTAGAGCGATATGAGGAAGTGATAAGAGGTATTAATGGTTATGTTAGATATGTCAGAAAAAAGAAAGATGCTGGAAATCAAGGTGTATCCTGACAACCTGATACCCTGATAACCTGATAACCTGATAACCTGATACCCCGATGTAAGCCGGAGACATATACTATGACACTTTCAAAAGCAGGACAATCATGGGAATTCAACAGTTGTCTTTTAATCGTCGCCCATCCCGATGATGAAACGCTATGGGCAGGAGGGCTGATGCTGCTGCACCCACAGACACGCTGGACGGTGATTACGCTTTGCCGAAAAAGCGACCTTGAGCGCTGTGCCAAATTCAACCGTGTAATGGACTATCTTGGCGCAAAGGGGATTATGGGCGACCTCGACGACGGCCCGGAACAAAAGCCCCTTGCTGAAAAGGAAATCAGGAAAACAATCTTGTCACTGCTGCCTATGGACAAATTCGACCTGATTCTTACGCACAGCCGATGGGGCGAATACACACGGCATTTGAGACATGAGGAAGCATCAAGGGCGGTATTATCGTTGCACACAACAGGCGAACTTCCGAGCAAATTGGTATGGATGTTCGCGTATGAGGACGGGGGCGGCAAATATCTGCCAAAAACCAGCCGGGACGCTGATATACAGATTTGGCTGCCCGACACAATCTGGCAGGAAAAGTACGGAATCATAACAGAAATGTATGGTTTTGCAGCCGACAGCTTCGAGGCCAAATGCTGCCCGAAACAGGAAGGGTTCTGGCAATTCGGCACAACTGTAACGCCAAATCGAGGAGAAAAAAAATGAAGGTTCTGCTGCTTTATGATTATCCGCCGTCGCCAGCGGGCCTGGCAACACAGGGGCATTTGCTGCACCGGGGCCTGACGGAGCTTGGCGTTGACGTGCATTCGGTGAATTTCGAATCGGCACAGGAAAAGGAATGGTACTATCGCTGGTTCGAGCCAGATATCGTGGTCGGCGTGGGATACTGGGGGCATACGCCTTATTTGGTGCTTCATCCGCAAAGATATGGTGTTCAGCCAGTGCCGTGGTTAGTCGCGGATGGCTATATGGGCGATTATCACGAGATACTTGAAAAACTGCCTTTGATACTTGTTACAAGCAACTGGGTGAAAAGTGTTTATGTTCGAGACGGCCTGAGCGGCAAAAATATCGAGGTGCTGCCCGTCGGCTGCGATACCGATGCCTTCATACCACGAGACAAGAACGACCCCAAGGTTACGGCGGTTCGCGAATCGTTCGGCATCGCGCCCGACCAGATAATGATTATGACTATCGGAGGCGACGCCACATCGAAGGGCGCACAGGAGGTTATGCAGGCGCTTGCCCTGATTGACACAAAGGCACCTGACTGGAAATACGTCTGCAAGGTTTGGCCCCAGCCGAGGACGGAAAAGCAAAATTCAATCGATATGCAACTGGCAACCGACCTGGGAATCGAAAAAAATGTTACATATACGACGAACGTTACGAGCCGGAATTTTATGCCCTATCTTCTGGCTGCCTGCGATATTTATGCGGCGCCATCCCGACTGGAAGGATTCGGTATGATTCAGGTTGAGGCTGGCGCCTGCGGCAAGCCGGTAATAGGTATAAAAGCAATGGGACTACTCGATACTATCGTTGACGGCGAAACCGGTTTTCTGGCAGAGGTCGCTACCGAAATTCGGCTAAGGGAAACAATTCTCAACGACGAATCAGGGCACAAAATAAGCCGCAAAGTGGTCTTCAAAGAGCCGCGAATCGTCGATTACAGGGCAAGCGTACACGACATCGCCAAATACCTGATGGAGCTAATGACCAACGCAAAGCTGAGAAAAAAAATGGGCGAGGCAGGCAGACGGCGAGTAGTGGAAAAATTTGATTACCGCGTAGTCGCAAAAAGATTTGTCGAGATAATCTCAAAGCGGCTGGGAATTTCGTAACGTGAATAAACCTGATAAAGCACTGGTTACCAGAGCAAAAGAAGCGGCGATAAAAGTCCTGCTTCACAACGCTCACGGCCGCTACAAGGGTTTGCCCCGAACAGCCGGCTGGGGATATCCGGAACCATACACACGAGACCTGATGGTGTCGTCGCTGGGTGTCCTGTTGACGGGAAAAACCGAGCTAATCAAGTCCCTGCAAAAGACGCTCGAAACCGCCGCCCGCAATCAAAGTCCGCAGGGACATATCCCGTCATTGGTTCACGACCGCGAAGACCGCGGGTCAAGCGACTGCACTCCCCTGTTTTTGATAGCCGTCGCCCTGTTCAGGAAGGTAACGGGAAAGAAAAATTTCCTCGAGCAGACAATCCGAAAAGCGATTGTTTGGATGGAACATCAAAGCCCCACAAACCGCGTCCTCGTAGCTCAACTGCCGACAAGCGACTGGCGTGATGAGCAATGGGTTCTTGGATACGGGTTGTATGTGAATACCCTTGTGTATGCCTATCTGCATTTGTTCGGGCAACATCGGCGAGCGGCAGAACTTAAAGAACAAATGGGGCAATTTTTCGTGCGCGGCGACAGGCAAAACAAGCACATACACGAAGGGCTTGTGTTGCCGAATAAACCGTACTATGCTTTGTGGGCTTACAAGATTTACAGAAGCGAACGCTTTGACCTGTTAGGCAACAGTATTGCAATTCTTACTGGGCTGGCATCGACCTCAAGGGCGAGAAGAATAATATCGTGGGTCGAGGCGGAATGCCGGTCGATGAGAAAAAATGGCGATTTGACGGTGAATCTGCCGCCGAATTTTTTTCCGTATATCAGGCCCGGGAACCCTGACTGGGTTGCCCGATACGCGAGATACAACAAGCCGGGGGACTACCATAACGGGGGGATATGGCCTTTTGTGTGCGGGTTTTACGTGGCAGCACTTGTGGCGGCGGGCAAATACGAGCTTGCTGAGAAGAAACTCCTGGTGTTGACGGAACTTGTGAGGCCTGCCCGCAAGGCAAAGGTTGAGTTTGGATTTAACGAATGGTTCAAGGCACAAAACGGCATCCCCCGCGGCGAGGACTGGCAAAGCTGGTCGGCTGCGATGTACTTTTACGCCGCCCAGTGCGTGGAGCAAAAACGAACGCCTTTTTTCGACCGTATTCGGCAATTCGCCCTAAAATAATCCCTGTGCCCTTTCGATTGACAGATATTTCCTGACCGGCTAACCTATACTTATGGCTCGTCTGTTACAAATCTTGTTTGTCTGCTCGGTTGTAATGTTGCCTGCCGGCTGCGACAAAACCCAGAAAAAACCGGAGACCGAAGGCATTAAAATAGGCGACCTTGCGCCGACCGGCAAGCGTGTTCAGCCGCAGACCCTGCGAACAACCAATATCGAAATCATAAGTTATGAGCTGCCTGTGGATAAAATCACATCAATGGAAGGCATCTGGCAGATGCTGAAGCCGGGGACACTGCGATACAACGACCTTGGCGGTTTTGCAGCAAACGGGTTGCGAGCCGCTATGGGCAATTTCGCCGCGTTTAATAAAGTTACCGAGATATTAAAAAACGCAAACGCGAAGAAACTGCCCACAAACTCGCTGTTAATGTCGGACAACCAGCCGGAAATGGTCAATATCACCAGAATACCGCACAAGACCATCTCCTTCATAGGTAAGCAGGGCGTCACCAAAAATGCAGATGTCGGGCCTGGAATTGTCGGGCTACAGGTGCTCTCGAGACAAATCACCAGAGATTCAACTTCACCCAGGACAGGCAAGCCACCTGAATCCAACGTTGAGATACAGGCGAACAGACCGCAACTGGCGAGCATCCAGATAACGCCTGTAATTTTTTCCTCGACCGAAGGCGCTGCGCCTGCACTGGCGGAACAAATCAGAGAAAACGACTTACGAATTTACTCAGCGGGATTTTCCGCGATGATGAAGCCGGGCGATTTTATCCTGCTAAGCCCGCGCGAATACAATCCGGATGAAACCACGGCAGCGGGCCGATTCTTTACCAAAAGCGGATCTGGGCCGGCCATTACGGTTTATTTGCTGGTCTGCGTATCGATTTTTTAGCCATGCCGATAAAACCGATAGTAGCGCTGACATACTGTACCGAATACAGAGAACCTGTCGTAGCCGAGGCAATCGCCAGACAATTTGAACTTCTCGGCGGAATCGGACGATTCGTGAAAAGAAACGACAGCATCCTCCTGAAGCCAAACTTTATCGCCCCGAAACCCCGCCATTGCGCCACGCAAACCGACCCCTCGGTCATAATAGAAACCGCCAGGATACTTAAGGATTTTGGCGCAAGGCCCTTTGTGGGAGATTCGCCGGCGTGGGGAGACGTCTTTGAATGTGTCAGCGTACTGGGACTCGAAGAACCGCTGAATAAACTGGGTGTCCCCGTCAGGCAGTTAGATAAGCCGGTGAAGCGTCAGATAGCCGGCGTCGATGTCGGTATAAGCTCGGCTGCACTTGATGCCGATAAAATTATCAACCTGCCGAAATTCAAGTCACATCAGCAGCTTGTGGCAACGTTCGCGATAAAAAATATGTTCGGCTGTGTAAGCGGCAAGTGGAAGGCGTACTGGCATTTCGCAAAAGGCGGCAATGAAAAGAAATTCTGCAAGCTGCTCATCGAAATATATAAATTTATAAATCCCGCCCTGACCATTATTGACGGCGTAATCACAATGGACGGCCCGGGACCAATCAGCGGCAGAGCAAGGCCGCTTGGGTGGTTAATAGGAGGGACAGCGCCGATGGCCTGTGAAATAGTATGCAGCAAGCTGATAAATTTATCGCCGGAATCACTGCCCATCGTAAGAACCGCAAAACAAATCGGTTTCGGCTGTACTGATTTTAACGATATCGAAATCGCAGGCGACACATTTCCTGAAACTGTCTGCACCGATTTTGTATTAGCCAAGCCGATTCCAATCAGGTTTTCGCTGCTTCACGTCTGCAAAAGCGTCTGCAAGCAAATCCTTATGCTCAGCCATTCGCGTTGACAGCCCCCTGCCGTTGGGCTAATATCCGGATTATGCCTGAAAAAACGATTAACATCCTAGGTATCGAGACAAGCTGCGATGAGACAGCCGCGGCGGTTGTCGCCGACGGCAAGACCGTCAAATCATCGATTGTAACCTCGCAGGCCAAACTGCACGAGAAATATGGCGGGGTCGTTCCCGAAATCGCCTCGCGCGCCCATATCGAAAATATCTATCCCGTAATAACCGAGGCCCTCAAAACCGCCGGTGTCGCCAAAGACGATATTTCCGCAATCGCAGTCGCAAACCAGCCGGGGCTGGCTGTCGCGCTGGTTGTGGGCGTAACGGCGGCAAAGACATTGAGCATGGCTTGGAATAAACCATTGATAGCGGTCAATCATCTTCACGCGCATCTGCAGTCGGCAATGATAGCTGAGCAGAATTTGCAGTTGCCGGCAATTGCGCTGATTGTATCGGGCGGGCACACATGTCTTTACGAATGCGAATCGCCTCTCGAATTGAAATTGATTGGCCGATGTATCGATGACGCGGCGGGCGAGGCATTTGACAAGGTCGCCACGATTTTGAAACTGCCCTACCCGGGCGGCCCATCGATTGAAAATGCGGCGAAAACAGGCAATCCACGAGCGATAGATTTTCCGCGTTCGATGCTGGGGGCGGATTCGCTCGATTTTTCTTTCAGCGGCCTCAAAACTGCTGTGCTTTATCACTGCCGGGGACAGGAAATGAAGGGGCAATCCAAAGTCGATTCGATGAGCAAACAGGAAATCGCAGATATCGCCGCGTCTTTTCAATCGGCGGTGGTTGATGTTTTGATAGAAAAAACCCAAAGGGCAATCGATACCGTAAGGGCAAAGACCGTTTTATTGGGCGGAGGAGTCGCGGCAAACAGCTCGCTGCGGGCCGCCCTCGCGAAGATGTGCGAATCATATACACCGGCGAAAAAACTGCTGGTAGCCCCGAAAGCATATTGCACCGACAACGCCGTTATGGTAGCTTCGCTTGCGTATCATAAATACAAAGCGGGTCTGTTCGCGGACCTGACGCTTGAACCAAAGGCAAACGGTTAAGGAGTAATCATATTCAGCCGGAACAGTTAAAACAGTTGCTGCAGCAGGTGAAAAACGGCGGGGTAACCATCGACGAGGCGGTCGAAAAGCTTCGCCATTTGCCTTACGAAGACCTCGGCTTTGCTCGTATTGACCACCATCGTCATATCCGCCAGGGGTTCCCCGAAGTGATTTACTGCCCCGGCAAAACAACCGAACAGATAATCAAAATTTTCGCTGCGCTTGCGGCGAAGGGCAACAACGTTTTGGCCACAAGGGCAGAAGAAGACGTCTTTGAAGCAATCGCGAAAACAGGGCAACTCCCCCTCGCACGATATGAAAAAGCAGCGAGAGCGATAGTTCTCGAACAAAAGAAGCTCACGCCATCGAAATCCGTCCTTCCGATAGTAACTGCGGGCACGGCTGATTTGCCCGTCGCCAGCGAGGCCAAAGTTACCGCGGAGATTATGGGCCAGCGAACAGAACTGGTTTGCGACGTGGGCGTTGCGGGCCTGCATCGATTGCTTGCTCACGTGCCAAAACTGCAACAAGCCAACGTCATAATCGTCGTTGCGGGAATGGAAGGCGCGCTTGCCAGCGTTGTGGGCGGGCTCGTGAGCTGCCCGGTAATAGCTGTGCCAACCAGTGTCGGTTATGGCGCAAGTTTCGAGGGGCTTTCCGCTCTTTTGACGATGCTCAATAGCTGCTCTTCGGGCGTTACAGTCGTGAATATCGACAACGGTTTTTCCGCGGCTGTAACCGCAACATTAATAAACAAAAAAATTGACGAAAAAACACACTGAGGCGACTATGCGGACAGTAACAAAAATTCCCCGGCTAAAACCTCGTGCGGCAGACGCACATAAGGGCGATTTCGGCAAGGTTTGCATTATCGCGGGCAGTATCGGAATGAGCGGTGCGGCGGCCCTTGCCGGAAGAGCAGCGTTGCGGGCGGGCGCGGGATTAGTGCGAGTGGCGACACCTAAAAGTGCCCTGCCAATTGTGGCGTCAATCGAACCATCCTTCACAACTATCCCCCTGCCGGAAGATAATGCGGGCAGAATTGCCGCAAGTGCCGCTAATACAATTCTCAATTTACTCCCAGACAACGACTGCATCGCTTTTGGTCCGGGTCTCGGTATTACGCAAGGCGTGTCCTCGGTGCTTCAGCGACTGCTGGAACAAAAAGGGTTGCGGTTGATTATCGATGCCGACGGGTTGGATAACCTGAGTAAAATAAATGACTGGCCTCATAAAAGCAAAGCGGACATTATTTTGACGCCTCACCCCGGCGAAATGAAACGGCTCTGGGCGGGACTTTTCAGAACCCCCCTGCCCGCAGACAGGAAAACCCAGGCGATACAAATGGCAAACAAAACCGGGACAACCGTCGTATTAAAGGGGAACAGAACTGTAGTTACTGACGGAGAAAAATTATATGTGAATAAAACGGGCAATCCCGGTATGGCTACAGGCGGAACGGGTGATGTCCTGATGGGAATAATGACCGCCTTGGTTGGTCAGGGTTTGAACAATTTTGACGCAGCAACACTTGGTGTGTATGTTCACGGGCTGGCAGGAGACATCGCGGCAAAGAAATTCGGGCAAATAAGTTTAATCGCAACGGACATAATTGAGTCGCTTGGTGAGGCGTTTAAGGAAATCTAAAAATACACAACACTACGAGGTTAAGAATGGACAAGACAAGAGAGTTTTTTGCGAAGTTCAAAACAGATATCGATAAATTAAAAACCGAAATTCCTGATACATTGCAGGGATTCGGCGGACTATTTCAAAAAGTGATGAAAGACGGCGCATTGACAAGCAGGGAAAAGGAACTTATCGCACTGAGCATAGGCGTAGCAATGCATTGCCCGCCTTGCATCCGTTCCCACGTACAAAAATGTCTGGAAAGCGGAGCTACCCGGCAGCAGATTCTTGAAGCGGCATCGGTATCAGTTGTGATGGCGGGCGGTCCTGCTTACGTTCACATACCAATGGTTCTTGAAACGCTCGACGATTTGCAAAACGGCGGTTCCGATAAAAAGTAAGCTTTCAGACGCAAAAATTGTTGTTGTCTAATTGGGAGATGAATAATCTTCTCGCCGACTCTCCGGCTGGCCGGTTTTTTCTGGTAATATCCACTCATCACTGGTAAATTATTACTGCTTATACGGCCACGTGGTGTAAGCCGGAAAGTATGGATAATAACCAGTCAAATTCGCGTTCAAAGCCGGAAAATGAAATGACCGGAGGTGATACGGCCGTGCAGAAAGCCGAGTCGTCCTCGCATTTCAAGCGGAATCTCATTCCCCTCGATGAGTACGCCACACGACAGGGAATCTCCAACGACATAGTCGAACAGCAGGGTCAGCTCGGCGTAATCCAGATAAGAAAATTCAAGGGGCAAAAATTCGTCGTAGATGTTTCCCCTGAGCAGTTGAGCGAATTTGAAAATGAGAACATTGCAGAAACCGCCCGCAAACCCGTTGTGCCTCGCGCAACAACCTCCTCCAAAATTTTCACCATAGTTCTATCCACTGTTACTATGGTCATTATAGTCGGCCTCTTTTGGCTTTATATGTCCACAAAAACCAGGCTGGACGACCTTAACGCCGAATACAAAAGTATCCAGAACAGATACAACGAAATGACCAGCACACACCAGAGTTTGCAATCTATGCAGGAACAGATTGTAAGCGCAAAAGCGGAATTTGCTCGCATCCAGAATCGAATCGCCACATCGAAAACCGATATGGAAAAAATTCAGGGCGACCTGAACAAAACGAAAAAAAACCTCGACACCATTCAGTCGGAACTGACAATCTTCCAGGGACAAATGTCGCTGTCAAAAGTCGAATTAGAAGGCATCCAGAACAGCTTGAACGAAAGCAAAAACCAGTTGGATACCCTGTATCGGCAAAACTCCGACGCAGGGGCAAAGTAGTCGATTTATCGTTTACGGCCTGTTATTGCGTGCTTTTGATTTTCAGGCAATTCAGCAGTTTCCAGCCGGCCGGCAAAACAGCCGCGGCAAGAACCACCTTAAGAATATCCCCAACGATAAAAGGATAAAGGCCAACCGTTAACGCCATCCTGATATTGGTCATAATCGCCAGCCAGCAAACGCCAAATGCGTATAACACGATTTCGCCCACAAGCATCGCAGCTATGGTTGTGCTGACATGCCTGTCCCAGCCCATTTCAGCTAATTTGCCGACGACATACGCCACTGCAACAAAGCCGACAAGATAACCGCCCGTCGGACCAATCAATGCCGCCGGCCCCATTCCGCCGGCAAAGACGGGCAGCCCTGCAACCCCTTCCACAAGATACGCAATAATCGCCAAGACACCCCGTTTAGAACCGAGCAGCGCAGCCAGCATCAAAACGGCAAATGTCTGGCCGGTAATTGGAACCGGGCTAATCGGGAGATACACTTTCACCTGCGAGCTAAGGCCAAGTATCAATGAGCCGCAAATGATAACCATCGCGTCATACAGAACCGCCGAAATCTTTTCATCGGGCCGAAAAATATCAACAACCGTATTTTTAATCATAACTTAATGCGCCTTCCAAACGTAAATTACTATGTGTTAGCGTTAACACCGCTGGAATTATAACTAATGAAACTGGTCGCGTCAAACACCGCGGTTTGGGCTTGATTCGGAACCACGAAAATATACAATATTACAAGAGTACCGTTTAAATACAGGTAAGATTCAACAATGAAAAAAACAGCCATAATTCTATACCTGCTGATAATCGCCGGCTGCAAAACACCGGACAATCCCCGGCCCGTTTCCAGATTCGATATCGCCATTGAAAACCTGAGCATAACGAGCCAGAAGCTGGAAGACCTGCGAATGGAAAAGGACATTTTCATCAGGTTGCTGGATGACTTTGAAAAGCAAAAGGCGGAACACGCCGGCATATTAGACGCCAACGAAATCGATAAACAGACCAGGGCCTTCGCCGAATGGCATAGGGATATTGCCCAGCGAGAAAAAGACCTGACTATCGAAGACGCGATGAACGTCCTCGCCGCTCACAGAGAGATTTTAAAACGCAGAGCCGCCGAGCGAAATGAAATCACACTTGCCAACCCGGCCGGAAAACCATGAGCAGCCCGCCGAGAAGCAGGCGAATGAATACTGGGCGGTAGAGGACTTGAACCTCTGACATCCTGCGTGTAAGGCAGGCGCTCTGGCCAACTGAGCTAACCGCCCCTAAACATTAAACATAAGGCGTACTTGCGCGACTACAGTAACCCGCAATGCTGCTCATTATACTGAAATCTTCTACAATGTCCAACCGTTATGGTATGCCGGATGAATAAACTGCTCAGCTTCCGGTACGTTGGTTGCCGCCATATTTTTGGCGTCCCAGTAGATTTTTTTACCTGTTCGCAGCGCCACGTTGCCCAGCAGGACCACCTCGGTCATTGGACCGCTGTAAGAAAAATCTGAGCAGGCCTTTGTGCTTTTTTTACAAGCGTCTATCCAGTTTCTGAGATGGTCGCCTCCAACTCGCGGAATGGTCTTTGGCGGCTGTTTATATTCTTTCATTTTTGACTGTGGTATTATTTGCGGGGCGCCTCCCCATCCGTCGCACATAATCTTGCCTTTATCCCCGATGAATAATATGCCGTTCCCGCCGCCTGTAAGTCGTCGCTGTTCTTCAAGCTCTTCGGGCTTGGGTGGAAATATACCGCCTGAGTACCAAACCATTTTGACGGGGGGCATTTTCCCGCGAGCACCGAACTGGTAATAGTAAATCGCCCCGATTGGTGCAGTCTCATCGTTAAATTCAGTCGAGCTTGCTTCGACACTTTCCGGATAGCCCAAGTCAAGCGCCCAGAAAGCCGGGTCCATATTATGACAGGCCATATCGCCGATAGTGCTGTTGCCGAATTCCCACCATCCCCGCCACAAAGCCGGATGATATGTGGGATGATAAGGTCTATATGCTTTTGGCCCCAGCCAGAGATTCCAGTCAAGCCCCTGCGGCACAGGCGGCTGTTCTTTGGGTCTTGTTGTATTATTCTCATCATACCTGCCCGGGTTACGGCTCCACGAATGAACCTCTCTTATATCGCCGATGGCTCCATCGCGTATCCATTCAACCGTCAGACGAATTCCTTCGCCGGAATGGCCCTGATTACCCATCTGAGTAACAATACCTGCCTGGCGTGCGGCTTCCGCTATCGTTCTTGCTTCATAAATATTGTGGGTCAGCGGTTTTTCACAATAGACATGCTTTTTATTTTTGATGGCCCACATCGTTGCGATTGCGTGGTTGTGGTCTGGCGTCGCAATCATAACCGCATCGATATTTTTTACCTTGTCGAACATTTCACGGAAATCCGCGAATCCCTCACATTTGCCGTAATCCTTTGTCTGTTCTTTGCCTGAGTAGGTACTTTCTACTGTTCTTAAGGCGGGGCCTCGTCCTATTCCGCCCTTGCCTTCGTCTGAAGCTGCCTGCTCGGCAACATCGCAAACCGCGATTATTTGCACATCGGAACATTGGAGCAGACCCCTCATATCGTTCATTCCCTGGTTTCCGGCACCGATAACAGCAACATTCAGTTTTTCTGACGGTGCGGTGAAGCCGGAATTCCCAAGGACGTAGCGGGGCAGGATTGTAAAGCCGACCGCTGTGCCGGCGGCGCAAGTTAAAAACCCACGGCGGGAAATATTATCTGCTCCCAGTGTGTATTTCCTTTTTTCGTTTTGCATAACTTTACTCCTTGAAACCGGCGGGGTGTGGGTTAATCTTGTGGTTTTTTGGCCCTTGCGTCAACATTTTTAATTGCTTATTATATCCGCGCAATTCAGGATAGGCGGACTTATAAAAAGCGTTTTTGAGGTGAACCGATGAAAGTTATTGAAGTTATTCAAAAAAGGTATTCATGCAGGGCTTATCTGGATAAGCCGGTGGAACAGGACAAGCTCGACCAGATTTTTGAGGCGGCCCGTCAGGCGCCGTCGGCCAAGAACCTGCAGGACTGGCGATTTGTTGTCGTAACCGACAAAAAAATAAAGCAGCAGGTCGCCGGCTGCACGAATCATCAGGATTCGTTTGGACTTGCCGGCGCAATTATCGCGGCCTGCAGCATATGCAAAGATACGATGAAATGCGGCCAGCAGATTGCCCCGATTGATGTATCAATTGCGCTGGAGCATATCGCCCTGATGGCAACGGAACTGGGCCTGGCGACCTGCTGGATTGGCTCATTTGACGCTGAAAAGGTCAAACAGATTCTGGCAATTCCAAAAGATGTTGCTATAATTGAACTGATGGCACTTGGCTATCCCGAGAAGGGTTCCAGGCAAACGACGCGGGAGCCGATTAAGAATATGGTTTGCTACGACAAGTGGCAATTTTAACGAGCAGTAATGGGGACGTGGTGTAACGGGAGCACACCGCGGTCGCATCGCGGGAATGAGGGTTCGATTCCCTTCGTCTCCAGTCTTCGTTCGCCGCTTGTCGGCGGATGAAGACTGTCACGGCGAAGCCTTTAAAGGGCGAAGCCGGACTTTTTTCTGATGTATATTTGAGCGGCGAACTACGCCTTGGCAAGCCATCGATATCACACAGTTACGCGTTAAGAAACAGGCGATGGTATGGCAACTTGCGGCGTATGCTAAGATCGTGCTATACTGACGGTATGGCTATCAAGGATGAAGGTCATTTTGCCAGGTTAGTGGTTCCGGTAAAGAAGATTGGTCTTCGGAAAGGGTTTTTCCGCTGGCCCGCTCGGCCTGTCTTTGCCTGTTCAAATATGGCTGACGCAATCGGCCTTAAACAGCTTGGCTGTGATTTGTCAAAGTATCATCTCATCGCGAATATAACCAGCGATTCCTACAGGCAGGCAGTGTTAAGAATATATCGCGATAAAAACATTACCAACAGTGAGGCCTACCGTCTAACAATTACTCAGACAGGTATTGAAATCCACGCGAAAACGGATGCAGGCGCATATTACGCCCTGCAAACATTGCGTGAAATAACGGAGATATACGGGAAGGCGCTACCCCTGTGTAAAATAGAAGATGAGCCGGATTTTCGCAGGCGAGGCATATATCTCGATTGTTCAAGAGGGAAAGTGCCCAAACTTGATACTCTGAAAGAGCTGGCCACGTGGCTTTCGCACTGGAAAATAAACGAAATACAGCTTTACGTTGAAAATGTATTCACTTTTAGGAAACATCCTGAAATCGGCAAAGGTTACAGTCCATTCACGCCGGAGGAAATCCTTTCTTTACAGGAACATTGCAAAAAGCGCCATATTCGGTTAGTCGGTTCGCTTGCGAGTTTCGGGCATTTTGAGAAAATCCTGTCCCTGCCGAAATACAGACGCTTAGGCGAAAAGCCGGGGTTTCGCGGCCTTCCGGGGGGCACAACCCTTTGCCCCATCGACCCGGATGCAATCAAGCTTGTCGCGGAACTTTACAGCGAGTTTGTGCCGCTTTTCGAGGCAGAGGATTTCAACGTTTGCTGCGACGAGACATGGGAGCTTGGAAAAGGTCGTAGCGATAAAAAAGCACTTCGCATCGGACCGGGGCAGGTTTACCTTGATTTCATCCTGAAGATTCATCGTCTTTGTGAAAAACACGGCAAGCGAATGAACGCCTGGGCGGACATTATATTGAACCATCCGGAATTGTTAGGCAAATTGCCGAAAGATTTGGTCCTGCTTAACTGGGAGTATGAACGCAACGGCCCAAACATCGCCAGAACCAAGAAAATAGCAAATTCGGGACTATCGTTTATGGTTTGTCCCGGGACAAGCAGCTGGCTGACGCACGGAACACGCCTACCCAACTCGATGGGTAACGTAACTAATTTTGCCGCTGCGGGCCGTAAATATCATGCGGAAGGACTGTTGAACACCGACTGGGGCGATAATGGACATCGTAATTTCCTGGGAGTCAGTTTGCACAGTTTTGCACACGGGGCCGCCAGCGCGTGGAATGGTAAAGCTGTTGATAATGTCAGGTTCACCGAAAATTTCTGCTATCACGCTTTCGGCCAAAAAGACAATCGTATGGCTAAGGCGATAAGATTGCTTGGCAGCGCCTACATCACCTGTGGGAGAACTTCGCCGAATAAATCATTGCTGTTTCAGTCATTTTTTGAGCCGATACTGCGGGACAAAACAATAGAATGCAGCGCAATTGATTTGATGAGCGAGGAAGGTCTGCGACAAATAACGGCAGAGTTGTCTGATGATAAGCTTTGGCCTGCAGACGTAAAACCAATGGGGGATTTTGAACAATCAGCGTTAAAGGAATTGAAGCTGGCCGCGCGTATGGATTGCTTAGCAAGCAAAAGGGCATTGGCGGCAAAGGCGCTGCGAGCGGGGCAAAACGTTAAAAATTCAGAATTGCGAGAGTTGCTCAAGCAAATGCGAGATATCGAAACAGCTTTCAAGGAACTATGGCTGGCACGTAACAAGCTTTCCCGGCTGAATGATAATCTGCGATTATTTAATCTCGCCGAAGATGCGTTGAAAAAGAAATTGTGATGAAGACAAAGAGCCGAATAGCTGAGCTTTCACAAAAATCGAAAATGCGCGTCGCAGGTTTGATGTCGGGCACGTCTGTTGACGGCGTCGATGCGGCGATTATTGATATCGATAATGAAAAAGTAAGTGTGCGGGCGTTTGACACGTTCCCTTATTCTGCGGAGTTACGTCGAGATATTATTCAACTCTGCGGAATAGAATCGTGCAACGTAGCCGATGTTTGTCATTTGAATTTTGTGCTTGGCGAGGTCTTTGCCGAGTCGGTTCTAAAACTATGCAAAAAAAGCGGTATCGGCCTCAGCACGATTGATTTGATTGGTTCTCACGGCCAGACCATTTATCATAATCCCAAAGGCAGGCGTCTCGGCAAAAAAACCGTTCGGTCAACCCTGCAAATAGGCGAGCCATCGATAATCGCCCAGCGAACAGGCATAACAACAGTGGCAGATTTTCGGCCCAGGGACATGGCCGCCGGCGGACAAGGTGCGCCGTTAGTGCCATTTGCGGATTATTTTCTGTTTCGCGATAAACGTCGCAATCGAGCAATCCAGAATATCGGCGGCATCGCCAATGTTACCTCCCTGCCGGCGGGTTGCCGAACAGGCGATATAATCGCCTTCGATACAGGCCCGGGCAATATGATAATAGACGGAATTGTTTCAATCATAAGCAGGGGCAAACAAAAGTTTGACCGCGGAGGCAAAATCGCGGCACGAGGCACAATCGACAAAACAATCCTCGATTGTTTGCTGAAACATCCGTTTTTTGGTCTGCGCCCGCCAAAATCAACAGGCAGAGAGGAATTCGGCAGCAATTATTGCGACGCGTTATATCGAAAGATGAAGAAAAAATCGATACCAGCCGAAAACATTATAGCGACTGTTACCGCGTTTACCGCCGAGAGCATCGTCCGGGCATATCGAAATTTCCTACCCCGAATGCCTGATGAAGTAATATTGTGCGGAGGCGGCGCACATAACTCGACTTTGGTCAAAATGCTGCGGTATGGTCTTGGCAAAAGCAGGATTTTGACAAGCGATGATTTTGGAATCAGCTGCGACGCCAAAGAGGCGATTTCATTCGCGATTCTCGCATACGCGACCATTAAAGGCGAGCCAAACAACGTTCCCGGCGCAACGGGAGCAACACAACAATTGGTTTTAGGAAAAATTATACCGGCATAATGAAAAAGCATAGACCACTTCCGACAACGGAGCACAGCAACCCGCGAAGTAAAAATATCGACCGGCTATCGACCGTGGGAATAGTCGAGCTAATCAACAGCGAAGATATGCTGGTTGCGCAGGCCGTCGGCAAAGAACGCAAAAAAATAGCCGAGGCGGTTGATATGATAGTCGAGGATTTCCGGAAAGGAGGCCGATTATTTTACGTCGGCGCGGGGACAAGCGGCCGGCTGGGCGTTCTTGACGCCTCGGAATGCCCCCCTACTTTCGGCGTCAGGCCGACGTTAGTGCAGGGAATTATCGCAGGAGGCAAACGTGCACTTGTTCGGTCAATCGAGGGGGCGGAGGACAACGCGAATGAAGGAGCCAAGGCGATAATTAAACGCGGGGTTTGCGACAGGGACACAGTTGTCGGAATTGCCGCCTGCGGGCTGACTCCTTACGTGCGAGGCGCACTGAAACAAGCAATGCAAATCGGGGCGGGCACAATTTTTATTACCTGCTCGGCTGAAGGCATCAGGGATATTCCGGCAAAAATCGTTATCGATCCGGTTGTCGGTCCGGAGATTATTACCGGCTCAACCCGGATGAAAGCAGGCACCGCAACAAAGCTCGTACTCAATATTTTAACAACAGCCGCAATGATAAAAATGGGCAAGGTGTACGGGAATTTAATGGTTGACCTCAACGCGACAAATCAGAAACTGCGTGACAGGTCTCAAAGAATTGTTGTTCAGCTGACGGGACTTCCCCGCGCGAAAGCAATCAAATTGCTTGAACGTGCCGGGAGAAAAGTCAAAGCCGCAATCGTAATGCACTTTCGCAAAGTTAATCTGCGACAGGCCCTTTCCATCCTCGACGAATGCGGACAGTCGTTGAGAAGAGCTATTAAGGAAGGTGTATGAGCGAATTTCTTACGGTGCACCAAATATCAGGAACACTTGGTCTGATTGATTTAATAGAGGTGGGCCTTGCGATTATCCTGCTTTTTGTTATTTCATATATCTTCGGACGCGAAGAAAAAGATACGAAAGATTTTTTTATCGGCGGACGAAAAGTCCCTTCGATAGTGGCCTGTCTGTCTTTTGTCGCGACGGAAGTAAGTGCATTGACGATTATCGGCGTGCCCGCGACCGCCTACAGTGAAAACTGGCAGTATCTTCAGTTTTTTATCGGTTCAGCAGCCGCGAGAATTACGGTGGCGTTTCTGTTCATCCCGGTATTTTACCAGTACAACTGCACGAGCATCTACGAGTTCCTCAGGCATCGCTTCGGGCCCCAGACGCAGTACGCCGGCTCGATTTTCTTTTTTATCACACGCTTAATAGCATCCGGCGTCAGATTATATGCCGCGTGTCTGGGAGTGGGGATAATCCTGGGCTGGCCTTTGGCGACGACGCTATTGGTGTTTACGATGGTAAGTATCGCCTTCATTGCGTTCGGCGGAATAAAAGCGGTGGTTTGGGCAGGCGCATATCAAACCCTGGTTTTCTTTTTGGCGGGCGGTGTGCTCTTTGTTTTTCTTTTGCTTAAAATCCAGGGCGGCCTGTCATCCGCCTGGCACATTGCCAATGAGGCCGGCCGGCTGAGTATCTTCAAATTCGATTTCGACCTCAATAACCCGACAACCTTCTGGGCGGGCACCGCCAACGCGTTTTTCATAGGCCTTGCCGTATTCGGAACCGACCAGGAGCTTATGCAGCGGCTGCTTACCGTGAAAACCCGCAGGGCAAGTCAGAAGGCAATTATTTCTACTATACTGGTAGGTCTGCCGATTCTATGCCTGTACCTGGGAATAGGGACACTGTTTTATGTTTTCTACCGGCAGAATCCCGGCGTGCCCGCGCCGGAAAAAACCAAGGAGGTCTTCTCCCACTTCGTAACATATTCTCTTCCCATCGGATTAAAAGGACTGATGCTCTCGGCAATTGTATTGGCCAGCATTGATTCGCCGTTAAGCTCACTGTCATCGTCGTTTGTAACGGATATTTATCGCCCGTTGATTAAGAAGTCCGCGACAGAGGGCCATTATTTGTTCGTTTCCCGGATTGGAGTGGTTACATTCGGCCTGATACTGGCGATTATCGCTTTCGCGTGCCAGCCGGTGGAAAATATTCTCTGGTTTGCTTTTGAAATAATGTCTTTGACGGGCGGTGCAACGCTTGGCATTTTCCTGCTGGGCGTATTAACAAAACGCAAAGCCAACATCAGCAATGCAGCGGCAATGATTATCAGCGCCTTATCTATGACGGCTCTTTTGCTGCTGTCTCATGGCGGATACATCAAGCTGGCATGGAGCTGGCTGATAGTGGCAGGCACAGTGATGACTTTCGTCCTAGGCTATCTGTTCAGCTGTTTCGGGACAAGATTTAATCGCAACAGCCGGGCGTTTTAGAATTATCGCTTTAGGGGAAATATCAGATGATTCCGGCTGCGCCTATCTATGCGCAATCCTGACTTCTTCGGCTATTATTTTCAGGCCCGCTTCGACCTTATCAACATCTTGGGCATAGCTTATGCGAATGCACTGCTGTTTGTGTCCCCAGTCGTCTTCGAGTCCGGGGAAAAAGTAATGACCGGGAACTATGAGAACGCCGCGTTTTTTCAGCCGCCGATACAATTCAGCATCAGTAATCTTCAATCCGGGCAGCCATAGCCACAAGAAAAACGCCCCTTCCGGCTTGTGAATATGAAAATCAATCCCGTCGAGCAGTCCGCAAATCCTCGCAACTGCCCATTTTGCCTTGTCCTGGTAATAGGGCCTTATCACTTCTTTACTCAGCCGAATCAGCTCGCCTGTCCGCACAAGCTCGGTCCCAATCGCGGCACCCAAACTAGCCGTACTCAAGCTCATCACCGCGTTCATCTCCGAAACCATTTCGATAATTTCTTCGCGAGCGATGACAATGCCCGTCCGCGTCGCAGGCAGACCGAACTTCGACAAGCTCATACACACAATCGTATTTTCATTCCAAAGTGGTCTTGCCTCGGTGAAGATTATATTAGGGAAAGGCAAGCCGTATGCGTTGTCGATAATCAGCGGGATGTTGTTTGCCCGGGCAAGTGAATCGAGCTTAGCGACTTCAGCATCGGTCAGCACGTTGGCCGTGGGATTGGTAGGCCTTGAGATGCAAATCGCCCCGATATCCTCGCCTACATTAAGCCTGTCAAAATCCACGTGATATTTGAAGGTATGCTCATCGATATGTTCGATATCGGGCTTATTCGCCACAAACAACCCGTCGGTAAAACCCACGTCGCAATAGCCGGTGTATTCGGGAGCAAGCGGCAGCAAAATTTTCTTTTTTGAGCCGTCTTCAAACTCGCCCGCGAAGATATTGAAAAGTATGAAAAACGCCGACTGACTGCCCGCTGTAAGAGCGATATTCCCCGGCTTGATATTCCACCCGCATTCAGCCCGCAGCAATTCGCAGATTGCTTCAATAAATTCCTTATTGCCCTGCGGCGGGTCATAATCTCCGACCGCTTTTTCGAATGCGCCTTTTTTCGCAAGAAGCCCGCTCATACACTGTCGAAAAACCCGGTCCACTCCAGGTATATGTGACGGGTTACCTCCTCCGAGCATCAGGACATCAACGCCTGCCTTTAGCCCCTCGCCCATATCAACCATCAACTGGCTGATACCCGACCTGCGTTTTATCTTTTGACCAAACCTCGATACTTTCATTTCGCCGAAGTTTAATTCACTTTAATTTTCGCAAATTTGCGTTTGCCGACCTGTATTGTCATCCCGTTTGCGGGAGTAATTTGAGCGTTCGGGTCAGTAACTTTTTGGCCATCGATAGTTACGGCCGATTGTACGCACATACGCTTGGCATCGCCGCCTGATTCGACAAGTTTGCAGTTGATTAGTAACTGCTTTACTGAAACCGGCTCAGCAGGTAATTTGAATTCAGGCATTTCATCAGGCAGTTGCTTTTGAGCAAAGACCTTTTCGAACTGTTCCGCAGCAGAATCGGCGGCAACCACATTATAAAACTGCGCGATAATTGTTTTTGCAAGAAGAATTTTCGCCTCTTTTGGGTGGGTCTTCTGCGAATTAGTCAATTCGGCTATTTTTTCAGCGGGCAAATCGGTAAGCAGGGTAAAATAATTTGCCATCATATCATCGGAGATGCTCATCACTTTGCCGAACATATCTTTGGGCTGGTCGGTAACGCCTATATAATTACCTTTCGATTTGCTCATTTTTTCTTTGCCGTCTAAGCCAACGAGAATGGGACAGGTGATAACAATCTGCGGGGACTGACTATTGACTCGCTGAAGGTCTCTACCGACGAGATTGTTGAAGGTCTGGTCGGTGCCGCCAAGTTCGACGTCGCTTTTTATAGCAACCGAATCGTAGCCCTGCATAAGCGGATACAAAAATTCGTGGACGCCTATCGCGTCGCCCTTCTTATAACGAATCTCAAACGTATCGCGTTCGAGCATACGCGCAACAGTCATATTGCCGGCAAGTTTAATAATATCGGCAAGATGAAGGGACGCGAGCCATTCGGAGTTATGCCGAACCTCAAGCTTGTCGGCGGAGGTATCGAGAATTTTGCCCGCCTGCTCGAAATATGTCTTTGCGTTTTTATCGATTTGCTCAGGCGAAAGCATCGGGCGAGTGGTATTCTGGCCCGTTGGATCGCCAATGCGAGCGGTATAATCGCCGATAATCAACACGGCTTTGTGGCCCATGTCCTGGAACTGGCGCATTTTGCGAAGCACAACGGTATGGCCAAGATGAATATCGGGGCTTGTGGGGTCAAGACCGAGCTTTATGCGGAGCTGGCGTTTATCTTTGGCAGCATTAGCAAGCTTTTCAGCCAATTCGGCCTCGGTGAAAATCTCAGCCGTGCCTCGCTTGAGTAATTTCAACTGTTCCGGAATCTGCATCGCAAAAATCCTCATAAAAATCAATAAATTCGCCGTCGGCGAACAAGACGGGGCGATTATACGCCTGCCGGAGGGGATTTGCAACGCTTATACCTGTTATGACTGACCGCCTCCTGAAATGCCGGCCGACTTACAATGCCTGAACCAATTTAAAAAATAATACGGCGTAAACGGCATATTATTTACGTGCCGTTCAGGTATGCGCCCTGCGCAAGATATTGTGTAACATAATCCCTGACGGATTCTTCAAGAGAGGTGATTTGCTTTTCGTAGCCGATGTCGCGGAGCTTGGTAATGTCGGCCTCGGTGAAATACTGGTACTGATTGCGGACAGAGTCTGGCATATCGATGTATTCGATATTCGGCTTTTTGCCCATAGCGGCAAATACCGCCTTTGCTAAATCATTCCAGGAACGAGCGACACCTGCACCAAGATTGTATATGCCGGAAGTGTCAGGGTTATCATAAAAGAAAAGCGTCATATCGACCGCGTCTTTGACGTAAAGGAAATCGCGTTTCTGTTCGCCGTCCTTGTAGTCGGGTCTGTGCGATTTGAAAAGATGCACCTTGCCGGTAGTGTTTATCTGCTCGAAGGCCTTTAGGACAAAGCTTCGCATATCGGCTTTGTGATATTCGTTTGGCCCGAAGACGTTGAAGTATTTTAGCCCCACGATTTTTCCGAGGAGCCCGTTCCTCTTTGCCCAGATGTCAAATAACTGCTTCGAATAGCCATAGGGGTTGAGGGGCTTAAGCGTTTCGATTTTATCTTCATCATCGGCAAAGCCGTTTTCCCCGTCGCCGTAGGTAGCGGCGCTGGAGGCGTAAATGAACCGAATTCCCTCTTCGGTCGTCCACTGGGCAAGTTGTCTGGTGTATTCGAAATTGTTCTCCATAAGAAATGACGCGTCCGTCTCGGTAGTCGATGAGCAGGCACCAAGGTGAAAGACAGCGTCCGTGGAAAAGTTAACAACGTCTTCGGCCACCATTTCGAGGAATTCGTCTTTGTCCAGGTAGTCGGCAAAGCGCAGGTTGACGAGGTTCTTCCACCGCTGGTCGCTTCCCAGCCGGTCAACAACGAGGATATCGTCGATACCGCGTTTATTCAAAGCAGCAATTAACGCTGAGCCGATAAAGCCCGCCCCGCCGGTTACGACTATCATTGGCAATCCCTTTCCAGTTTAACTAATGGTTCTTTAGGCGATAAGCTTAAATCGGGAGCCGCGAAGTGTCAATCTTTGAGAAATTAAGAAATGAGCGCATAAAAAAACCGCTCAACAAGAGCGGTCGGAGAAAAGCCGAAAAGGTTTTAACTTTCTTAACACAAAGCAATATACGTCGCTATTGCAAGAATAAGTATCCTTCTCTTATTAACTGTGAAAGGATACCACACGTTGTAATAAAACCTTCTCATCACACCAACTTCGCCGAAGCCAAAACCTTAACACCACTACCTCTCTACTGTTGTATTGTACCCTAAAGGAACAATTAGAACCAAATAAAAAATGGATGGCCCATCGTAAGTGCTGTATTAAAAAGGGGTTATGGCTTAATAAATGACAATATTTTTTCGGATGCCTGTGGGTACTAAACAGCCCGAAATAAGCTTTTTTACTAATCAGGCAAGCGTGCGCATTGCCTGACTCATAAGCCGGGCGACAGGTAATCGCTGCAAACATCTTGACTAAACAGCAATGTAATCAGCCGTGAGCATTTTGCTGCCGGTTCTCTTGTTCGCTTCGCCTATTCAATTCTCATCGCGTAAATAGCTAATCAGGCAAGTTTTTCGACGGCTTCTCGGACAAGCCGGGCAATCGGCATACGCTGCGGGCAACGCTGTTCCGCGAGCCGATAATCGGCCGTCAATAACCTCGACCTTACATCGGCGGGTATTTCAGCAAACGTCTGTCGTGCTAATTGGCTGTCGCCATAGCTGTTGTGATACATAAGTGACCGCATAACGTCACTGATATTTGACACGCCGGAGGCAGCATCGCAGATATTAGCACAGCCGGCACAATAACCGCTGCAGGTTGCGCTTGCGTATTCGGCGAGGGCATCTTTGTCATCCTGCGCAAGTTTTGTCTTGTCGAGCATCGCGGCGACATTTTCGTTGATAATGGCGACACTGTTCATTCCGACGGTAACGGCTGCAATTCTCTCGTCTTCAATAACGGCCTTTATCTTCGCCTGCCCCTCGGTGAAACCTTTCGCCGTAAAATGCTCCATCAGTTTTTTGTCCTCGTCGGTCTCGACGTTTACGCTCTTCTGGGTCTTCATTGCAGTAAGCCCTATTCCCACTTTGTGACAGGCATCGATTGCCTTTTGCATCATTGGGTCTTTAGTAAGACGGAAGTTATACGTCGTCAAAATGGCATCGACCCAGCCGAGTTTTGACGCCTCGAACAAATTCCTGGCCATATTGGTGTGTGTGCTGAAACCGAAGTATTTTATCAGGCCCTTTTTCTTTGCGTTTTCCACCCAGGGCTTGAGGTCTTCGGTAAGCTGCGAAATATCATTCAAACCGTGAACGCCGTATAAAACATCAACGTAATCGGTATTCATTCTTTTGAGCGACTCCTGAAGCCGGCCTTCAACTTGCTCCGCACCTTGGGCGTGAGAGGCCTTGGTAGCGATAAACAGTTTCTTTCGCATTTCAGGTCTGGCAGCCAGTAACTTGCCAATACACAGCTCGCTGTTGCCGTTGGTATAGCCATAAGCGGTATCCCAGTAAGTAACGCCCCATTTCAGTGAGCTTGTGAGAATAACCTGGTTATCGATGAGTTGTATTGCTCCGAGAGACAACGCCGACACATCAGGTCCCGACTTGCCGAACTTGCGCGTGGGGACCTGTGGGGTTTCGCTCTGCTGTTTTTCGCCCGCGGCATTTGGTTCATTCGAATCAGCCTTTACCTTAGATACCAAAACAGAACCTAAACCCGCCACTCCGATTGTTTTCAAGAAATTCCTTCTGTTAAATTCACTGCTCATCGGTAACTCTCCATAATAAACTGTTCTTTAGTTCAGGTTATAAATACAGGTTCAACTATTATCTACCTTCGGTAACACTATTCTGTTCACCTTGTTCTGCTATTATAACAGCAATCTTCGGTCAGTGCTTCTGCTTTCACCTTCAGCAGTAATTCTTATCGCCCTTTTGCCGCTGATGGGGCACTCATGCTCACATACGCCGCAGCCGATACACTTTTCAATATCCACGCATGGTTTTTGTAATCGCACCTGGATTTTGATTTTACCGGCCGAGGCAGGCAATTTGCCTTCGGAAATTCCTACTGAAGTAGCGGTATTTGAGGAGATTTTACGCCGGGAGCCGTCCTCAAAAAGAACATAATAATCGCCCGTGCCGAATTTATCCGCGGGGATACCCCCGTCAATCTCGATTGTATTTTCCGTTACCTGCTTAATCGAAACTACACCGTCTCTGACAGTCGTAAAAACATCCTTCGTGAAAATCGCCTTGGGGCTGACTGGGCAATTTTCCTGGCAGACAATACAGGGTTTATTCATTGACCAGGGAAGACACCTGCTCTGGTCAACGAATGCCGTTCCGAGTTTGATGGGACCGGCGGAGGCAAAATCGCCGAGGCCTCTTTTTTCATCGAGAGTAATGGGCCTGATTGCCGAAGTCGGGCAGACTTGTCCGCAGGCGACGCAATTCAACTGGCAGCCGCTTGAGCCGATGCGGTTATTAAGTATCGGCGTCCATAATCCTTCGAGGCCCCCTTCCAGACCGGCTGGCTGAATAACATTCGTCGGGCAAACCCGCATACACTGGCCGCATTTGAGGCATCGTTTCAGAAATTCCGGCTCCGCCAGAGCTCCAGGCGGGCGAACAACACCGGTGTACCAGTTCGAGGCGACTTTGCCGCTTAGTCGAATCGCGGGAGCAGCTATTACCCCGCTAACAAACGATAATACAAATCCCCTTCTGGAAACATCGACCTGCGTTTCACCCGCAAGCGAGGGAACGGTCTGATAAGCGATGAGGTCGTGCTTGCAGTCATCCCGGCAATTAAAACAAAGCACACATTCGGCGATTTTGATATTGCCGCTCGGCTCGCAGCCGCCCTCGCAGGCCTTTTCGCACATCTTGCAGTTGATACATTCGCTTTTGGTCTTGCCGATGCGCCAAATCGAAAACCTGCTCAAGATTGCCAAAAACGCGCCGGTAGGACAAATGAACCGGCAGTAAAATCTTGGTATAAAAAGATTCAGCAGGACTGCTGTTGCAAATACGGCGAATATCAGCCAGCCAAACTCATAATAACGCGCGTTGACCGAGGTCAAATACGCGCTCCTGTCAAAAATGGGCAACAGCACAAGCTGAAATGAGCGGGTTACCAGCGGGATAGGGTCGAGCAATCCTGTTTGCAGAGTGTTTGCCAGCGAGGGAAACGCTGCCATCCCCAGGAAGAAAATCAGGACTAAGTATTTTATGCACTGTGCCTTGCGGTATATGTTTAGTCGTATTTTCTCGGCGACTTTTTTGCCCCGGTTACCCAGATAGCCGACGAACTGATGTATTGCGCCAAATGGGCAAATCCAGCCACAGAAAAACCGCCCGAAGATTATCGTCAGGATTACCGTCCCCAGCGCACAGTGCAAATGCCAGTAAAATTTGCCGGTTGATAGTATAGTGCCCAGCGCGACGAGCGGGTCGAGCTGCAAAATCCAGTTAATAGGCCAGTTCCGGATTTGCCAGAACTTTTCTCCGACCGTGGTAACGATGCAAAACCACACAAACAGGGCAAAAAAGAACAACTGATTTATTTTTCGAACCGTCGTGATTTTCATATTATTTTCAGGTTACTTCGGCCCTCAATGGTTTGAGCGATTCGTAATCGACTGTCCCGACGCCTGCCTTTTCAGCGATTGCCAAATAGGGCAAATCCGCGGGTTTGAGATTTAACAGTGAACATCCAAAGGCATCCGCCGCGACCATATCGCAGCTTGCAATCATCGTATTTGTTTTTTTCAGGTCCGACACCGACCCGCCAGTAGGCCCGTTGGTCATCATAGTAACGGTGCCGTCAAGTATGACCAGCGTCGGCTTTACGAGCATGGCAAGCTCAGCGATTATATTGTTGATATCCTGATGGAACACGTTTCGCCTGCCGCCGAGAAGGCCATACCAGTTTTTCATAGTCATCGACGCCGCGCTTCTATGATGGTTTTTCAGAGGAGCTATGCCGATAAGCTTGTTGGCTTTGGCAAACGGGGCACAATAAACGGGCCAGTCCTTAATCAGCGAGCTGCCCTCAAGTGTAAGCGGGCTGAAATACGAATCCTTTGGCATAATGACATGGGCACCCGCTGCTGACGCGGCTTTGCTGATACCGCTTATCGTAAAACAGCTCGCCGGGTCATTTATTGAATTGTCGGTTACTATGACCTTGCGCGCCTTTCTCTCGTAGCATAATTTCACGACCGCGGTAATAACATCCGGATGTGTAGTCGCCCCGAGAATGGCCGGCGTCGCGAAACCGACGTTTGGTTTTATTACGACGACGTCGCCCGGATTTATAAATCTCTCGATACCGCCGAGAAGCTCGATCGCTTTGCTTACCGTTTTCGCCCTGTTCTCGCCTTTGACGATGCTTATTACCTGCCCGTCTTTACGCGGTACCGAAAAATCAGGCAATCCTTTTACGGAAGTCCCCAAAAAGCCGATTTCCTCGTTTTTCGCACCAGGCCCTTTAGGGTCATAAAGCCAGCGTGCAACACCAACAGTAGCGGCAATTGAGGCCGCCGCTTTCGCCCCGCGGATAAGCAGTTGCCTGCGAGTGGAATTTATCTGGTTTGGTTCAGTCATTGAGTTCTTTCAACCGGGCGATTAAAACTTCCGCCGCCTTTTCCGCCGCCTGCTTGTCATTCGCCTCGTGAACGCCCCCGACAAATACACCCGCCGAAAAGACCATCTCGAAGCTTCCGTAAAAATCCACGACCGATGCGCCGGCGGATTTAAGGATTTCGCTGTCAACCGTAACTGCCTTGGCGCCGTTGGTTATGAGAAAATCATAATAATTCTTCGCGACTGCCTTCGCCTCGTCAGTATTTTTACGCTTGCTTAAAAATATCGATACTGCCTTATCACCGACCTTGTATTTCGCCGAATAAGTGTCTGTAAGCCCGTCAAAACCGAATGCGTTATCAATCTGTAGATTCCATGTCCCGGCCACCGTGCCTTCTATCGGGAAATATCCCAGTTCGGCTATCTTGTCGTTGTCCGTCGGCTTAAATTTGGCGGACATGTCTTTAGCGATACCTTTCATCCCGTCCACCAGTTCATTCGATTCGGCTGAACCAATCATTTCGATATAATTTTTGCCAAGCGATATGCAGATCTCGTTGCCCGCCACGTAGCCAAACGCCGAAGCCCCTAAACCGTTCAGGTCAGTAACATCCGCCCTTTTCTGCCTGCTGTAAACCGAAAAGGAATTCTTTGCGTTGTTCATATCGTAAATGTAAAGCTCGAATCCAAGTTCGGAATTACTTTTGGCCGCGAACCGCTGGGTAGTCAGCTTGACAAAACCGGCATCCTGATACATAGGGGCCTTGCCGTCGATTTTCTCGTAAAGATTATCGTTGTTATATGTCTCGACTTTGCCGACAGGCGGAAAATCGCCGCCGCTTTCCTGCTGTGACGTGATGCCGAAACGAGCCATATTATAGTCACGGGAAATGATATAGATGCTGACCGTTGTGCCGACCATAATTAGCAGAATCAGCACGCTAACAACGGTTTCAAGTGTTCTCGCACGACCGGAAAGTAGCTGCATAAATTTCCGCATCCCGCTTTTATCGGGATTGCCCCTAAAAACAGATGGTTATTATACCCCCCACCTCTACATATGTCAAGTTGAGAAAAAATGTTGGTTCTCTCGATTATCAAAACCAGATGAAGGCAAACCAAAGTTGTCCAGCTTACTTAGACGAGCAAAACCGAGGCAAGCGTATAGCGAATGGTTGCGATTTGGAGAAAGTGTGGTATCATATTGGTTTTGAAAGGCCAAAAAGTGTTAAATGGAAAATGCCGGTTTAGAAATCTTCGAAATTTAGGAGTCGAAATTATGTCCGCAAGAACCTTTATATTTCTGCTCGCTGTCGTCGCAATAACAACAATTGGTTTTGTTAATACAGATGCGATTGCCGCTTCGCCATCCGACACAAACCAGCAGGCAGACGCTAACGCCAAACCGCCCTTTCGACTCGCGATTGCCGGCCTCGTCCACGGCCACGTTACCGGCCTGCTGAAGGATATTCCCCACCGCAAGGACATCACCCTTGTCGGCATCGCCGAGCCAGACGCCAAACTCGCCGCTGATTACGCCATGAGATACCATATTCCGCAATCCATAATTTACACCGACCTCAACAAAATGCTCGACGAAACCAAACCGCAGGCCGTAGTCATCTATACCTCTACTTTTGACCATTTACAAGTTGTCCAGACCTGCGCCGCGCATCATATAGATGCGATGATGGAAAAACCGCTGGCTGTGAGTATCGAACACGCAGCCGCTATGGCCGAAGCCGCGAAAAAAGGCAATATACACGTCCTCGTCAACTACTATACGACATGGGAACCCGCGAATACCTTGATGCGCGACACTATAATCGAGCAAAAGGCCATCGGCGAGATTCGCAAAATTGTCTTCTACAAAGGCCATTCAGGCCCAAAGGAAATCGGATGTTCGCCTGAATTCCTCAATTGGCTTACGGACCCGAACTTAAACGGCGGAGGCGCTCTTTTTGATTTCGGCTGCTATGGCGCTAACATGGCAACATGGTTTTTGAATAACCAAAAGCCACTCTCCGTAACCGCTGTCACCCGGCAGACAAAACCGGACATCTATCCGAAAGTTGATGACGACGCGACCGTCATAATTACCTACCCCAAAGCACAGGTCATCATAATGGCCTCCTGGAGCTGGCCCTATGGCAGAGATGACATTGAAATTTACGGCACAACCGGCTCAATTAAAACCCTTGACGGCAGAAACGTAATTTTGCGCATCGATGGAAAACCAGAGCAGGAAATCGCCGCCAAACCAATCGAATCTCCTTACAGTGATTCTTTGACTTATCTCGCTGCGATAGTTAACGGCGGGATAAAACCGCAGGAGCTGGCATCTCTCGAAAATAATACGATAGTCACCGAAATTCTTTGCGCCGCCCGACGCTCCGCGCAATCACAATCGACAATTCAACTGCGATGAAACACCGATGGCAGTCAGGGGAAAATAAGCGTACAGGTTGAAAAATGAAACAATTGTTACTGGTCCTGTTGGTGCTTGGGGTGTCTATGCCGGCCAGTGCCGACGTGCATGTCTATAACATGAAGGCGAGCAACGCGGAATACAAATACAATTCAGATTCAAATGCCTGGGGGCAGATTAAAGATACCAATACCGCGTTTGTTATCTTCGAGTTGCCGGCTGGCGGTTCAGCCAACGTCTGGGACGTTTATACGTATAAAGCTAAAGACCCAAACGGCAAAACGCAAAATTATTGCAAGGGTGAAAACCGGGGCATATTAGGTTTTGAGCATGCGTCGTTAAGCCAGACAAAGGCAAAGTGGGTCATATCAGATGCAGCCAATGGACGCTGTATTATTCTGACAGGCGATGTAAACACAGCAAACATTCGCAGCTACAAAAGTTCCTGCAATTCCTGTCATGACCCGTCAAAAGGCACCCCTGCATTTGACATTACATCCTCCTTCGCCGGTTATTCGATAAAGGACAGAACCGACGCCAACCACACAACTGCGTTGTCCCTGAATGTGTACGTCGTCAGCCCAAATGAGAAAGTAAAGATGCCTGTTTTGGTTGACGTTTCCGGCGTCCGGTTTCTGATGCCTTTGAATTAAAATCTTTTCTGTTTTCAATAGTTTTTACTTTTAGCTTTGCCCCGCGTTTTAGTATTTCATCCGCTCAGAAGATTGAAGAAACCAAAATCGCTCTCCGTGAACTTGGTATAAATGCGGGATAAAACCGCAGGAGCTGGCGTCTCTCGAAAATAATACGATAGTCACCGAAATTCTTTGCGCTGCCCGACGCTCCGCGCAATCACAATCGACGATTCAACTGCGATGAAACGCCGATGACAGTCAGGGGAAAACCCAAAAATGGTGATTGATTATTTGCCGGCAGCGGGCATAATAATCAGTAATCATTTATCAATCTGGTTTGGGGAAACAAGGCGAAATGTTCAGCATATTATGCACAGGCGACGGGGCATCGGTTTGGGGCGGGCTGTTCGTGGCGATTGTCGTCATAGGCACAATCATCCGCATTCTGTCCAAGCGCAAAGGCCCCGGCATCGCTATGTGCCAGATATTCATCCTCGACGGCGACAGGAGCGGCAATTTCGTCCGCATCGAAAACGCCATAGCCGAAGCCAAATCAAAAGACGCAGAATTGATATGCTTTCCAGAAGCGACAATGCTTGGCTGGCTCAATTCCGATGCGCATGCGAGGGCCTGCACGATTCCAGGGCCGGATTCGGAACAGCTTTGCGAGCTGGCGAAAAAATACGGGGTATATCTTTGTATCGGCGTTGAGGAATTTGAACTGGGAAGATTGTTCAACAGCGCGATGCTCATCGACGACCGGGGACAGATTCTGCTCAAACATCGCCAGATAAACATCCCGCAAAAACTGATGTCTCCCCCTTATTCTGCAGGAAGCGAATCCGACATCGCCACGGTGAACACCAAATTCGGCAAGATTGGCCTGCTTATATGCGCCGACACGCATCGCGAAGACCTTCTCGACCGGATGGCAGCGCTGAAGCCGAACCTGCTTTTGGTGCCTTATGGCTACGCGGAAGAGGAGCTAAAATGGCCCGCGCACGGCGAGGAGTTTCATAACGTCGTTATAAACGCCGCGAAACGAACAGGTGCGGTGGTTATTGGAACAAATCCTGTGGGCAGGATAAGCAGAGGCCCCTGGTCAGGCAGAATTTATGGCGGCAACAGCATCGCGGTTGACAGAACGGGCAATACAATGAATACTGCCAAAGACCGCGACAGGGACGTGAAAATCGTACTAATAACCGCGATTCGATAGCATCCGGCCGATTCGCAGGCGTATTATCATTGATAATTGATGGTTGATTATTTACGGCGGATGTTTTATTATTAATAGAAACTTAACTTTTACCGTGTAACTACTACGAAGATTTGTATAGGAGATTAAAATGAGCGCATATATGCAATACGTTCAGGCACTGGGTATGCCGGAGGGATTTGAATGGCTGGTTATATTAATCGTAGCCCTGTTGGTATTCGGCAAAAAATTACCAGAGGTGGCTCGTGGTCTTGGCAAAAGTGTCAGTCAGTTTAAAAAAGGGTTGAGCGAAGTCGATGATATTAAAGGCGATGTTGCCAATGAGATTAGTAAGGTGAAAGACGACGTTGCCAAACAAACCAGCGAAACCACGGCGCCTAAAAACACCCAAAATAATAACTGAAACATTATACCCTAAATTGCCGCCAGGTTTTTCATTACTCGGCACCAGATGAGCCGCAAAGACAAGAAAGACGGTTTTCCTGACACTACAATGACATTCGGGGAACACCTCGAAGAGTTGCGTTTCCGGTTAATTATGGCCATCATCGGTCTGTTAGTCGGAATGACGATTTGCTTTATATTCGGTCAGGGCATAATATCCTTTATCGTGGCTCCATATCTAAAAGCAGTTAGTAATAATCCGAATCCGGCAGCAAGGCTTTTAATTCTGGGGCCGGCGGAGGGCTTTATCAGTTACTGCAATATATGCATGATATCAGGACTAATCCTTGCTTCTCCCTGGGTCTTCTATCATATCTGGATGTTTGTGGCCGCCGGACTTTATCCTCACGAAAAAAAATACGTCTATATGACCATACCTTTTTCCGTCGCTCTTTTCATTATCGGCGCTCTTTTCTTTATGTTTTTCGTGGCGCCGCTTACTATCAAAATTCTTATAAAGTTCAACGAAGATATCCTGGCCGCTCAGTCGTCGTTTACCTTTCGTCAATATGTGTCGTTTGTTACAACTATGATGCTGACGTTCGGTCTGACATTCCAAACGCCCCTTGTGATATTGTGCCTGAATCGAATTGGTTTCATTTCCCTTGAGGCCTTCCATCGCAGCCGAAAGTACGCCGTTCTCGCTATAGTAATCATCGCCTCGGTAATTATACCCAGCGGAGATGTGATTTCCATGTTCTCGCTCGCTATCCCAATGTATCTGCTTTACGAGTTAGGTATTCTCCTTAGCTGGCTTGCAGAGAAACGCGCCAAAGCCCGCAAGGCACAAAACACATAACGTAATAAGATGCTTACGCTGATAAACACCAATACGATGCAGCCGGCAATTGCCCCTGTGGGACTGGATTATATTGCCGGTGCAGCCAAACAGGCCGGTATTGACGTTGACCTTGTCGATTTGTGTTTGGCCGACAATAAAGACGCAACGCTGAAAGATTATTTCAGCAAACATACTCCTGAGCTTGTCGGGCTATCGTTTCGCAATGTCGATGACTGTTTCTGGCCAAGCTGTCAGTGGTTTGTGCCGAAACTCGCCGAGCAAATAAAAGCAATTCGCAAACTCACCGATGCGCCGATTGTCCTCGGCGGCGTGGGTTTTTCAATTTTCGCGCAGCAGATAGTCGAATACACAAAAGCCGACTTCGGCATCCGCGGCGACGGCGAGCAGGCGATAATCGAACTGTACGAACAATTACAGGGACAAAAACATTTTGACAAAGTCGCGGGGCTAACTTGGTGGGAAGACCAGACAGTTCGCACGAATAAGCCAATATGGCCTGAGCCGTTGTCGCTTTCCACAGGCAGGAACACAGTCGATAATGTTACCTATTTTAATCGGGGTGGACAGCTCGGCATCGAGACCAAACGCGGCTGCGGCCACAACTGCATTTATTGTGCCGACAGAATAAGCAAAGGGGAATTTGTGCGAGTGCGAAAGCCGGCCCAAGTCGCAGATGAAGTCGAAACGCTGCTCGCCAAAGGAATAAACGTCCTGCACATCTGCGATTCCGAATTCAACGTTGCTCGCAACCATGCATACGCCGTTTGCGAAGAATTCGTCCGGCGCGGATTAGGCAAACAGTTGAAATGGTACGCATATATGGCAGTTGTGCCCTTTGACGCAGAATTAGCGGCAATTATGCGAAAGGCCGGCTGCGTCGGCATCGACTTTACCGGCGATTCCGGCTGCGAAACGATGCTCAGGGCCTATCACCAGAAACATAAAAGACAGGACCTCGCCGATGCTGTTCGGTGGTGCAAAGATAATGGAATCACCGTAATGATTGACCTGATTTTCGGCGGCCCTGGAGAAATACCAGCGTCAGTCAGAGAATCAATCGACTTCATCAAGCAAATCAATCCCGATTGTGCAGGAGCGCCGCTTGGCGTGCGAATTTATCCGGGAACCGATATGGCGATTACGGCGGCTGCCGGAGGTCCGATGGAAACAAACCCCAATATCAAACGAAAATATGCCGGCCCCGTGGATTTGTTCAGGCCGACGTTTTACATATCGCATTTGTTAGGCCCAAACCCCGCGAGATTGATAAAGGATTTTATCGCGGGCGACAAAAGATTCTTCGAGCCGATTGATGAGGCCGACGCGGCCTTAACTGACCATAACTACAACGATAACACAGAACTCGTTGACGCCATTAAAACCGGCTCACGCGGCGCGTATTGGCATATCCTTCACAAACTCCGCAGTTAATCAAATTACCAGATTTTCGCGGTTACCGGGTCGCTTGCGCGAGGTTCGAGGCGAATAGCGTCTTTGACACAAAGAGAGCGACAGATTCCACAGCCGTAGCATTTCATTTTGTCGATGACCACTTTTTTGTTTGATGCGCTGTACGAGATTGCACCGAACTGACACAACCGCATACACTGCCGGCAGCCGATGCACTTGTCGGGGTCGGCATAGGCAATAAACTCGGCGCGGAACATCACTGGAATATCGTAGGTTACTGTGCATCGCATCGCGAGACAATCGGCACGGTCACAGTTGCATAGGCCGCCGATAAACGGCGTCTGGAACGTCCACACGGTATGACAAAGCCCTTCCTTTTCATGCTCGCGAAAGCTTGCAATCGCCTGCTCTTTGGTAATCATCTCCACGCCCGGCGAATCAGGCCCATTCAGAAAGCTTGTGTCAACGCCCCGCATAATCTCGCCGAATTTCCCGCCGTTGGGTCCCATACTTATGCCGTAGCAGTACCGTTTCTCCTTGCCTGTGGTAAAATGCCTGCAATAGCACGCCACTCGGGCAATCGAATTAACAAAACCGAAAATTTTCTCAATATCCTCGATTGGCACAACCTGACCGTAATGCTGTTTTTTCATTTTACGAGGGATAAGCCGCCTCACCAATGCCTGTATGAATTTAGGAGCATTGGGAAGCTTATTCATTTTCTCAATGGTTTTGGCCGTGGCTTCGCCGTCCGCTGCGAAATTCTCAATCATTCTCCGCCTGCGGACGTCATTGAGTAAATCTTCCGAATAATTATTCGCCTGAAGATACCATTTTTGGCCTTCGCCGTGCTTTAAACAAAATTCACACATCTTATTCAATCCCCGGGACAATAACAAAATACCATGCTAACCACTGCCTACTGGGCAAACGGTATTCACTATAATATTTTCTGATTTGCCGCCGTCAAGTTAGAGTTCTGTTTGCGAAATCGATTACGCGGGGGGGATTATTCGAGAACGACTTGGTCTTCGTAGGCAGGGATACTGACCTGCCAGCCGGTTTTATCTCTTAAAAATGCGCCGAATGATTGTGCGCTTTCGACTTCGCCGTGAACAAGGAATATCTGTTTGGGAGGCGATTTGAAATTTTTAAGCCAGTTAAGCATATCGTTGCGGTCCGCGTGCGCTGAAATGCCGTTTATCTGCACAACCTTTGCCTTGACTTTATATTCCTCGCCGTGGATTCGCACCTTTTTTGCGCCATCGACTATTAACCTGCCTAATGTCCCCGCCGCCTGATACCCGACGAACATTATAGTGCTTTCTTTCCGCGAGATGTTATTTGCCAGATGATGTTTGATTCTGCCGCCTGTGCACATCCCTGAGCCGGAAATAATTATTACTGTGCCTGTTATGTGATTGATTGCCTTGGATTCCTCGCTTGTCGTCGTAACTTTCAACTCGGCCAGGTCAAAAGGTGAATGATGCTCCCTGAGCATCTCCTGTGTCTCTTCGTCGAACAATTCCTGATGGTGTCTGAAAATCTCGGTAATCTTCGCCGCCATCGGGCTGTCTAAGAAAATAATCAAATGCGGTATGGCGTCTTCAAGCAGCAGCTCCTTTAAGTAAAACAGGATTTCCTGCGAGCGTTCAAGGGCAAAACTTGGAACGACGATATTACCGCCCCTTTCTTTGGTCGCATTGATAACGTCGGCTATCTGCTTTTTCGCATCGCAGGTCTCGCAGTGAACTCTGTCGCCGTATGTCGATTCGATAATAACATAATCCGCCTTTTCTTGAATGCTCGGGTCAGGCAGTATAGGCCTGCCGGGTCTGCCCATATCGCCGGTGAACAGCACTGTTCTTTTGTCGCCGTTCCGGTTCACATCGACCTTTACCATCGACGAACCAAGCACATGCCCTGCGTCATAAAGGGTTACTATTATACCTTCAGCTATGTTTATCTGCTGGCCGTATTTTAGCGGCTCAAAATAAGAGAAACACGCCTCGGTATCCTTGACCGTATAAAGCGGCTCATCATTATAAGGGCCTTTTCTGCCCTGCTTTTCGTGTCTCTTACGTTTGTACTCGGCATCTTCTTCCTGAATCCGGGCAGAATCAAGAAGTATTATCCGCGCTAATTCCGCCGTGGCCTGTGTGCAATAAATCCTCCCACTGAAACCCTCTCGCACAAGCTTGGGTAATAAACCGCAATGGTCTAAATGGGCATGAGTAAGAAATAACGCGTTTATACTTTTGGGAGGCACAACGAACGGCGCCCAGTTTCTGTCCTGAAACTGCCTTTCCTGGTACAGCCCGCAGTCAACGAGCAGCTTTTTCCCATCAACCTCAAGAAGATGCCTTGAACCTGTTACGTTCTGTGCCGCCCCCAAAAACCTTAATCGCATTTCCATTTGCCGGCTTCCCGATTTAACCATCTTTCAAGATATATTGGAAAAGGTGCGATTCTAATACCCCCACGGTAATCTTACAAGTCCTATCCCCTGTTCTTCCGTATGCAGCTTCCGCAATTAAACAAACAGGTCTATTTTGGGAAACAAACCGAGGCGACAAATTGCCCAAATTATCTTTTGTGTAATTTTGCAAAAAAATGTGTAACATTTTGCTTGCTTGTAGTGCCTTATATATAGACGTTGTTGTATTCGTTATCTGTTTTATTAGGAGAAGCCGTTTTTGCCGTAAAAACGCACTTTTTAACACACTAACACGCTCGTTTAAGGAGCAGGAGAATGGTTATCAATTCTCAAGGGCTGAGTCGTATCGCGAATTATATTCTGCACCGGTATGCGATTCGGTATTTCTCAGAAAACGCACAAATAAGGAGGACGCATTACATGGAATCGCCAAAATTCGGAGAAATAACGAACCTTTCCCAAAAAGGACATGTTAACGCCTTTAGTATAGCCAAATATGTGGTCTTGCTGCTATGTCTTCAAGCGAGTATCTCATTAGCGGCAAGTGACTCCTCTGTTTCACCTTCGCTCGCCCCCATCAACTCAGAGTTTACTGCGCGGCAAAGCCAGATGGCCACTTTAAATTTCGAATCGCGTGACGCAGAGGGTCATATGCTGGGTCTGGTTCCTTCGCCGATTGACAGGTCTCATCTGCTGACTCAGACACGCAAACTTACCTCACAACTCGGCAGTCCTCCATCCAGTTACGACCTCAGGAATTATGGATGGGTCACATCAGTCAAGGACCAGGGTAATTGTGGTTCCTGCTGGGCCTTCGGCACGTATGGGGCACTTGAGGGCTGGCTACTGAAGAATGTGGCAGAGACCTGGGACCTCTCCGAAAACAATCTGAAAAATTACCACGGTTTTGACTGGGCTCCTTGTGACGGGGGGAACGCCGATATAAGCACGGCCTATCTAACTCGCTGGTCAGGGCCGGTTAGTGAAGCCGACGACCCCTACCATGACTATGATGACCGTCCCTCTCCGGGAGGGCCGTGCCGAAAATACGTGCAGAACGTATTGTGGTTTTTCACAGACAGTGACATCAAAAGCTCGCTTATGACATACGGCACTATGTACGTAACGATGTACTGGGATTCCGCATATTACAATTCTTCGCAATACACATATTACTACAATGGCAGCAGCGGCGGCGGTAACCACGCCATTACCCTTGTCGGCTGGGATGATAACAAAGTTGTACCCGGAGCACCGGGTAATGGCGCCTGGCTTCTTAAGAACAGCTGGGGTGCCGGCTGGGGCAGTAACGGATACTTCTGGCTTTCTTACTATGACACTTGTGGCGTCAAGTCCGCAGTAGCTTTCTGCGACGCCGTTTCTACCTCATCATACGGAACTAATTACCAATACGATCCCTTGGGGATGACAACATCATTTGGGTATGGCTCTGCCACGGCATGGGCCGCCAACATTTTTGTCCCTACTGCGAACGAGCAGCTAACGGCGGTCGGCACATACGCCGTTGCCGATAACGTTTCTTACGTAATCTACGTGTACGACAATTTCAATGGCAGCACATTTTCAACCCTGTTGGGGTCTGTTTCCGGCACGCTTGCTAATTCGGGCTACCATACAATCCCTCTGGCTTCCCCAATTAACCTGAAGACAGGCAATAATTTTGCTATCGTAATCAAGTTCACCTCACCGGGGTATAACTGGCCTATTCCGGTAGAAATGGACTTTGCGGGCTATTCTTCGGGTGCTACTGCTTCTCCGGGGCAGAGCTATATAAGCTCCACCGGCACAACATTCACTGACTTAACGACCTACTACAGTCATACTAACGTATGCATCAGGGGGTTGACAATAAACAATCCCGGACCGCCTATCACTCAAGATGTTAACACCAGCACACTAACCAATACTCCTGTATCGATTACGCTTGTGGCCACTGACGATGGCTTACCGAACCCTCCAGGCGTTTTTAGTTATATTATTGCCTCATTGCCCGGCCACGGGACCTTGAGCGACCCTTGTGCAGGCGGCATAAATTCTGTCCCTTATACACTTGTCGGCAATGGCAATAATGTTATTTACACTCCCGCCACCGACTACGGCGGAGCTGACAATTTTACTTTCAAAGCCAACGATGGCGGCGTACCGCCTGATGGCGGAGATTCTAATATTGCAACGGTTTCGATTAATATCAGGTTTACCATCACCGCTACGGCCGGTCCAAACGGCTCGATTTTTCCCAACGGTATCATCGCCCGCAGCATAGGCGGCAGTGTGCCGTTTACTGCCACATCCAACATCGGATACTTTATTGATGAATGGTACCTGGACAGTAACCTTGTTCAAACGGGCGGCAATACATATACGCTCACAAATATCACGGCAAACCATACTGTGTATGTGACGTTTGGCGCCCTGCCGCAATACACAATTACCGCCACAGCGGGCCAGCACGGCCATATTTTGCCGTCCGGCGCCGTGATAGTATATCAGGGCGATGACAAGATGTTTACCGCGACGGCGGACCCCTGCTATATAATCGGGACGTGGTTCGTCGATGGCAACAGCGTGCAACAGGCCGGTTCAACATATACCCTGCATAATATCCAGGCCAACCATGATGTGCTTATAACTTTCTCGCAACCGCCTGCCGTTCTGTATGTGGATGCTAATTCGCCAAATGACCCGGGGACGGGGACGCAGAGCGACCCCTTCAGGCGATTACAGGATGGCATAAATACGGTTCAGGACAGCAACACCGAAGTATGGGTTGTCGCAGGAACATACAAGCCCACTACTGATAGTGACCGGACGATTTCTTTTGTTATGAAACCGGGTGTGGCTGTTTACGGCGGTTTTACCGGCACAGAAACACAGCGCCAACAGCGCAACTGGGTCGCGCATCCTACAATACTTTCCGGTGATATAGGCATAGCGGATAACAACTCGGATAATTCCTTCGATGTTGTTGTTGGCAATAACAACTCGATACTGGATGGTTTTACAATTACGGGCGGTAACGCCAACGACAGCGAAGGTTCATTCTTATACGGGGGCGGAATATACAACTCAGCCGGAGATATGACTATAGCCAACTGTAAAATAACAGGTAATTCGGCAAATGTCGGCGGAGGCGTTTGCAACGTTGAGAGCAACCTTAAGATAATCAACTGCATGTTCAGCGAAAATGCCGCCGGCGAGGGCGGGGGAATATATAACCTGTTGGCAAACCCGGCAATAGTCAATTGCTCATTTGTCAACAACTCGGCCGGCAGCGGCGGTGGAATATACGATTTTTTGAGTAACACGGCGGTTGTTAATTGTGTATTGATTCAAAACTCAGCCGACAATGGCGGCGGCATATTCGAGTTCTATAGCAACCCGACAATAAGCAATTGCACATTCAGCGGCAATATATCCGCAAATGGCGCGGTTCTGGCCTGCGATTCCGAAGAGCAGTCACTTCCCAGCACTGTAACGATGGAAAACTGCATTATCTGGAACGGACCGGGATGGCTGTGGAATAACGACGCCTCAACTACCAACATTTACTACAGCGACGTAAATGCCGGCTGGCCCGGAACAGGCAATATGAATGCCAACCCGCTTTTCATGGGGCCGGACGATTTTCGTTTGCAGGCCGATAGTCCCTGCATCGATGCCGGCAATAACAATCTTGTCCCTGCGGATATAACGGACATCGACGGTGACGGCAATACCACAGAGCCGATTCCATTTGATATTGCGGGTAATCCGCGTATTGCGGATGGCAACGGCGATGGTGTGGCTGTTGTGGATATGGGAGCATACGAGCGATGCGGGCTAAAAGCTGATTTCACCAACGACTGCACAGTTAACTTCGCAGATTTCGCAATAATGGCACAGGAGTGGCTGACCAGCGGTATAAAAGCGGATATATACAAGGATGGAAATAACCGTGTCGATTTAATGGATTTGGCGGTATTGGCGGAGGAGTGGCTTAAGTAAAATAATGTGACAATACCCGCTTACCCGCTGTGACGGGTTTGACGAAAAATTAGAGCTTTCGGACAAGACCGATGACTACACCCTGGATTTGACAATTATTTGAATAAATCGGCTCATAAGCGTCGTTTGCCGGCTGTAAACGGACAAGATTGTTTTCTCTGTAGAATCTTTTTAAGGTCGCGTCCTCGTTATCGACTATCGCCACAACCAACTGACCGTTCGAGGCCGTGGCTGTTCGTTTGCAGATAACATAATCCCCCTCGCGGATGTTCTCGCCGACCATACTATCGCCTTTGACCTCAAGGGCAAATATATCGCCTGTATTGCCAAAGCAGGATTCGATGGAAAGGTAATCTTTGTTCTCGACCGCCTCAACGGGTAATCCGGCGGCGACTCTGCCCACAAGGGGAATCCCTTCGTCTCGATGCTCTCCCGTAAGGGACCCCTTTTGGGGGATGCTCGATGCTTGATGCTCGATATCAGGAATCTGTTTAAGCCGTCTTCGCGCCTTTGAAGTCAAGTTCAAAGAGCGTGCCCTGGCCTTCGTCGAAGGACACTGCTGACCCGACAGAAGCCCTTTTCTTCGCAGTTGTTCGATGTGCCCGAATGCGGTTGTTCGGCTTATGCTTAACTGCTGCGCCAGCTCTCCAATCGTCGGCAAATAGCCCCGGCTGGTCCGAAAGCCCGCAATTGTGCTCAGCAACTGAACTTGCCGCGGCGTAAGCCCCTCGCCGGTTGCCTGTTCCTCTTTCGTCTGACTCATACGACTTGTTCTCCTGCTCTATATCAATCGGGCCGGTTACCTCAACGCATCGATTGCCGCCTCGAAGCACATCCGTCATACCCGCAATAACGTCTAACAACCTGCCAATCGCGTTTTTCGGCTGCGTCGCCTGTTCCATCCAGTCGCCCGGCCATACCGATTCATAATCACCGCCAGGCCCGAACCTGCATACCGGCCCAATTCTTTCTATCATAATACACGCTCCATTCTTCACCACTAATGGCTTGGCCATCCCTTACGGGAGGCACAAAGACACTAAGTTTTTTCTTTTAATTCTTAATTCTTTTCTTCGTGTCTTAGTGTCTTCGTGGTAAGAATTCTATCGGTAAGACCGCCCGAAAAACCCTAACAAAAACCGAACAAAATCGCCTGTATGAAACACTTTTTTGAAAATCGCAGATGCCCAATTTGGCATTACAGATAATATGGGACAGAGGCCTAAAAAATTTTGAAAAATATTTAAAAATGCTATTGCATTGTATTTGCCAATAGTACATAATGTACTAATGACAATAATACACTATTGCCGACAAGGGTATTAAGAGTTGCGTTAGCAGTAAGCAGGAAGAAGGTTTTAATGGCACTTTGGATACAAATAACGCCGGGTTCTGATGAGCCGATTTATCTGCAGATTGTTGAGCAGGTAGGCGAGGCAATCGCCAAAGGCCAGTTAGCCGTCGGCGACAAGCTCCCCGCCGTCAGAAAACTCGCCTCTGAGCTTGTTATAAATCCCAACACCGTCGCACGCGCATACACAATCCTCGAACAATCCGGCTTAGTCACCACAAAGACCGGCTCGGGAACATTCGTCGCAGACCCATCGTCGCGAGACAAAGACGCCGCGGATATAAATATGCTGACGGACAGAATGGACGGCATCCTCTCAAGAGGACTTAATCTCGGCCTCGAATCACAGGACATAATCGCTATGTTCAAAGACAGGTTGGAAAAATTCATCAAAACACGTCAGGGCGGGAGGCGAAAAAATGACTGAGTTCGTATTGGAAACACAGGGCCTGACTAAATTTTACGGCGACAAGCTTGCGGTGGACCACATCGATTTGAAGATTCCGCGAGGATGTATCTGCGGCTTCGTCGGCAGAAATGGTTCAGGCAAAACTACGGCGATAAAACTGATGCTGGGGTTCCTGAAGCCGACGGCCGGCTCATCACGATTGTTAGGATGCGATTCCCAGGACCTCACGCCCGCAATCCGCCAGCGTATCGGCTATGTCGCGGAAGGTCATCGTCTCATTCGCTGGATGACAATCGCCGAGATTGCCAAATTCCAAAGCGCGTTTTTCCACGAACAGCCCGCCTCGACAAAACAAGGCGAAGCCGGGTGGGACAGCAACTTCTTTTGGGACATGATTGATTACTTCGGCCTGTCGAAAAAACAAAAGATAAAACATCTTTCGAACGGTCAGCGTGCACAGGTATCGCTCGCCCTTACACTTGCGCCGAACCCGGAACTATTGATAATGGATGACCCAACGCTGGGACTTGACGCCGCGATAAGACGCCAATTTCTCGAGGGAATAATTGAGCTGATTATGCGCCAGGGCAGGACGATTCTTTTCTCAAGCCATATCCTCGGCGATATAGAGCGGGTCGCCGACAAAATAGTCGTAATAGACAAAGGAGTAATCAGGGCGGATTGTTCCCTTGAGCAATTCAGGACGGCAGTAAAAAAAGTCAGATTCGTTTTTGGTCAGACCTCGCCTGAAACCATCGATATCGAGGGCTTGCTTGGCTCCAGGCGTTCTGATAAAGAGCTTGAAATGATTCTGGTCGGCACGGCTGATGAAAAAATAGCCGAATGGGCAAAATCCAGCGGCGCTGCGGACTATCAAACCATAAATATGAATCTCGAAGACCAGTTCATCGAATATACCGCCCCTGCCGGCCGAAACAAACCATTTACCTGGGAGGAAAAATAAAATGAGATTTTTCGCATTACTTAAAAAAGAGCTTCGCGAGTGCCTGCCCTGGATGGCTACAGCAGCGGCAATCCTGCTGCTTTTCGGTAGTCTCAAGCTTATAGACAGCAAACAACGGCAAATAGGGTACCAGTATCGCGTTTTCGAACGTTATTCGGAAGTTGGGGGTTACGAACTACTAACACGCCCGATTAGTGATTTTAGTATATTTGTGTTTATGTCGGCTGTAGGACTCGGCCTGGCGCTCGGTGTGCGCCAGTTCTGGGCCGATGACTTTATGGGGACGTGGGGATTTAGCGTTCATCGTTCAACACACAGAACAACAATACTTGCGGCAAAAATATGCGCAGGCCTTATTTCGATTGTGGCCATTGGGCTGGTCTGGTGTTATCTGTTCTGGCGCGCCAATTCGTCCGGCTATTTTGTATTTCCGCTGCCCGAAAGATGTTTTATCGGAGGATGGCTGATTTGTGGTATGGGTCTGCTGTTCTACCTCGGGGCGACTCTTGTGGGTTTGAGCAAAACACGGTGGTACACAACTAAGCTGATGGGACTCGGTTTTGCGCTCTGGATGTTTATTACCCTCACACAGCAATGGACGCTTTGGTGGGGCTTTGGCACGCTTGTTATCGGCACGATTGTTTTGCTCTTTTTGATTTGTGAGGCATTCTTAAACAGGGAGTTTTAGTAAAGGGGACCCAACAATGGCAAAAAAGAGGAACTCAGAATATATTGCTCGACTCAGCGGGGCTGCTATCACGCTGGTTCTGTTAATGTTCGTTGTGCTGATTGTCCAGATTATTCTCGTACAGCTGGCGTGGGTATATACTGTCAAAAAACAGCCGTTATCCGCGTTACCGGACAGCCCGGAGTGGAGGATGCAAAAAGCGGACAAGCTGTTCCTTCCTGATGGAACGATATATCTTGCGAACAAGGTAGATACACAGCATAATGACAGCTACGCAAAAGAGGAAATAACTGACGTAAACGGACTTGTTTTGTGGCAGGGTATTCACAAAGACCGTCCTTCCAAGTATCTCGACTGGGCGTCATTTACACAAAATTTCAACGAGCAACAAATGCGGGATATATCCCAGTTGAGCCCCGGTTTGCCCGGCTTCATAGAGGCGCCGGTCAGGGTCTCAGGAGAATTTAAGGAGGTCTGGCGATATGACCTTGAAGCACAGGCATTTGCCGGTTACGAGGCCGGAGGCAGGTTTATAGGTTATCTTGGAGCGAATGGATTTGTCGCTTCAAAAGCTCAGGCAAAACCATTTGGCGAATTTAAGGGCTTCACGTCATGGACTGATGAAGACCCGTCATCTATCGTAATGCTATGGCAGGCCAAACATCGAATTTACCAGATTGATTTCCTCGCCCGCAACGTCGAAACGCTTTTCGAAAACACCCAATCCGATATCAAATCCGTAAGGTGGCATCACTGGAGACCGACTTATCCCAAGGACAGCTCCGATATTCGATATCGACCTCTTATTGATTGCCTAACATCCGACAACAATCACCACCTGATAATGCGAGAGCCAAACCAGGTGATTACAATGGAACTACCTGAGCAACTGCAGGAACCAAACCAGATATTTTGGCAGTGGCGGTATAATTCGGATTTCACGGCAACCGACAAGGCAATTTTCGTTCAATATCGTGATACAAACTTCAACCCGCCGAAATCACAGAAACTCATGGGACTGTATCAGTGGGAATACAACAGCAAGCCGCAGCCACAGTCAATCGGGCTTTACAAAGTCATTGATGACGGCAAGCTGGAGCTTGTTAATCAATTCGACTGGACAAAGCCCGTAGTGCAGGCATCACAAGCATTGAATCCTGAATATAAATTCCCGAAGTGGATAACTAATGTGTCGCCCACGGTGTTTAATTTGTTGTGGGCTTTGTACGGCGACAGCCTGGATAAATTCCGTACCGAAGGAACAGGTATGATGCAGGGCTATGTCACTATTATCATGGGATTTCGACCGCTTCATAGTTCCTTGAATTATGTATTGAGCGTAATGATGATGGCATTTGCCCTCTGGCATGGCTGGGCGAGGAGAACCTCGTGGGACAAGCTGATTTTGTGGCTTATTATCGTTGGTGCGTTCAATTTAGCAGGGTTACTGACTTATCTGGCTCTCAATCATACGCCGGTAATCAAATGCCCCGCCTGCGGCAAAAAACGCGGGCTTGAAATGGACAACTGCTCGCAATGCGGCAGCCCGTTGCCCATACCGCAGCGAAAGCCGACCGACCTGATTATGACAAATTAGCCCGAAACAATAAACAATAGCCGTCTAACGCCTTGCTGAACCCTTTTTGGGCCATTACTCCCCTGCCCGAAAAGTGAATAGATTGTCCGTAATCCTCTTGACAATCAGAAGATGCGCAAATACATTATTCCCTTTGTGTTCCAGCCTGTCGGAACGCTTAATCGCGAAAAGAAACCTTATTTAACATCACAGTCAAAAAAGGAGATTCAGAAATGGCAACAAAGGTAGCAATTAACGGATTCGGCCGAATCGGCAGAGCAGTAACAAGAATCCTGATGACACGCAAAAACAACCTCGAGCTGGTCGCCATCAACGACCTGTCAGACGCCAAGTCGCTGGCGCATCTGTTCAAATATGATACCGTCGAAGGCAAATGGCAGGGAACAGTCGAGGCAAAGGGCTCAGACATCATAATAAACGGAAAGACCATAAAGGTTCTGGCCGTGAAGAACCCAGCGGAACTGCCCTGGAAGGATATGGGCGTCGATATCGTCGTCGAATCAACAGGCCTGTTCACCAAGGCATCATCAGAAAAAGGCGGCTACGGCGACCACATCAAAGCCGGCGCAAAGAAGGTTGTCCTCACCGTCCCGGCAAAGGACGACATCGAGGCCACAATCGTTATGGGCGTCAACGACAATAAGCTCACCAAGGATATCAAGTGCGTCTCGAACGCAAGCTGCACAACGAACTGTCTTGCCCCAATCGCCAAGGTACTCAATGACACCTTCGGCATCGAGAGCGGCGTAATGACCACCATTCACGCATATACCAACGACCAGAAAGTCGCTGACCAGATTCACAAGGACCTCCGCAGGGCAAGAGCCGCTGCCGCAAATATAATTCCCACAAGTACAGGCGCAGCAAAGGCAATCGGCAAGGTTGTACCGGAACTCGATGGCAAATTAGACGGCTTCGCAGTCCGCGTCCCAATCCCGGTAGGCAGCTTGGTTGACCTCGTCGTCAACGTAAAGAAAGACGTTACAGTCGCCGACGTAAATGCCGCGATGAAAAAAGCAGCGGAAGGCCCGATGAAGGGCGTCCTCGTTTATTGCGATGAGCCAATCGTAAGCAGCGACATTGTCAACAACCCCGCTTCGAGCATCTTCGATTCACTGCTCACTATGGTAAAAGGCAAAACCGTTAAAGCGATAAGCTGGTACGACAATGAGTGGGGTTATTCGAACCGCACTGTTGATATTATGGAAAAAATGGCGAAACTAGGTTAAATAAACCTTCGGGTTCCGGTGAACCGGGACCCGATTTTTCTATTATATATTCGATTTTATAAAGCAGGTAAGGATATGGCAAAAAAAACGATAGCCGACATAAACGTCAAAGGTAAAAAGGTCTTTATGCGGGTGGATTTCAACGTTCCGCTCGATGAAAACTGCAATATCACCAGCGACAAAAGAATCGTCGCGGCGCTGCCCTCAATAAAAAAGGTGCTCGCAGACGGCGGGGCACTTATTCTCGCAAGCCATCTCGGCAGACCCGATGGCAAGCCGGACCCAAAGGCCTCGATGAAGCCCGTCGCCAAAAAGCTGTCGGAACTCCTCGGCAAAGAAGTCATCTTCGCCAATGATTGTGTTGGTGCAGACCCTCAGGCCAAAGCCAAGGCGCTCAAGCCGGGCGATGTCCTGCTCCTCGAAAACGTCCGCTTCCACAAAGAAGAGGAAATCAAAGACAAAAAAGCAAAGGATGACCCGGCCCTGCGCAAGGCAAAAGACGATTTCGCAAAGCAGATGGCTGACCTCGCGGATGTATATGTCAACGACGCGTTCGGCACAGCTCATCGCGATAACGCCTCGATGTACACCGTGCCCGCGATGATGAAGGGCAAACCCCGCGTCATCGGCTTCTTAGTCGAAAAAGAGCTGAAATTCCTGGGCGATACCGTTACCAACCCGGTCAGGCCATTCGTCGCAATCTTAGGCGGCGCAAAGGTCTCCGACAAATTGGGCGTCATCGAAAACCTGATGACCAAAGTAAACAAAATAATCATCGGCGGCGCTATGGCATACACATTCGCCAAGGCCAACGGTAAAACCGTCGGCAATTCGCTTTGTGAAGACGACTTCATCCCGAAAGCCAAAGAACTTCAGGAAAAAGCCAAAGCCGCGAAGTGCGAATTACTGCTGCCAATCGATACCGTCGTCGCCAAAGAATTCAAGGCGGGCGCCGAGAATAAAGTCGTTACCGGCAACATCGAAGCCGGCTGGCAGGGTATGGATATAGGCCCGGCGACACGCAAACTGTTCGCCGACAAGCTCAAAGACGCAAAAACAATCGTCTGGAACGGCCCGATGGGCGTTTTTGAAATGCCCCCCTTCGATGAAGGCACCAAGGCAGTCGCCCAGGCGGTTGCGGACGCGACAAGCAAAGGAGCCAAAAGCGTCATCGGCGGCGGCGACAGCGCAAGCGCGTTGAAAAAACTCGGCCTTGATAAGAAGGTTACGCATATCTCAACGGGCGGCGGCGCGTCGCTTGAATTCCTCGAAGGCAAAAAATTCGTCTGCCTCGAAATCCTGGATGAAAAATAATTAATACTGCACCAACGAAAGATAAAGCTGCCGGAAAAAACCGGCGGCTTTTTTATTGCAGCAGCAAAAAGCCTCAACGCCTTCGCAGCATTATGCCGCCAATCGCGAGCAATAATACCGAAGCCGGTTCCGGTATGACCAAATCCTGCATATAATTAATCGATGAGCCTGGAATTGCGCCGAGTCCCAGCAACTCCAGTGCTAAATTCGCGCCGTCACCATTGCGCACAGGCTGAAGACTTTCGTCATAAGATGGATGACCTGTGCCTGGGTCTAATCTCGAATTCGGATTGAGTGCGTACAAGTCCTCATTCTCTGCCGCACCCGCTCCCCAGACAATAAAAGGAATCGTATAGTTTAAAGGGAGAGTGGGATCCGAATGGTCGTAATCGCAGCCGCCGTGGTCGACAGTAAGGATAATTGCAGTCCGGCCTCGCAGCACAGAACTATTGTCTATAAGAGTTAATATCTGCCGGAGATAACCGTCAACAGCAATCAACGCGTTATTGTATTCTTCACTTCCCCATCCGTATGCGTGCCCTGCAGCATCACAATCGCCATAGTGAATAAAACTGTAGTTAAACAGATTAGAACTCATCTCGCTGATGAAGCTATCAGTAATCGACTGGCTGTCATCACAAAGATATGTGTCGATTTTGTTGCGTCCGTTGTCAACGCCGGTAGTATCCGCAGCTCCGTTGACGGCGTTATAGGATGTGGTGAACAATGAAAATTTGGATTTGGTGGCATACATTGCGGTGCGAAGACCATTGTCGTGAGCGACATCGAACACGCCAGCTACGTATTCTCCCTTGTTATTGTGAAGCGTCTGCCCTTCCTCGGGGTCGCTGTTTTCTACCCAGTTATGGCCTAAAGTCCCCATGACCGGCCGAGCAGTCACCATTGTGACGTGGTTAGGAAGCGTGACCGTAATATCGTAGTCGTCGCGGGCATTGAGCGTAGAAACGCCCTGACTTTGGATGCGTGAGAGGCTGGGGATTTGCCCGTTGCCGAGTAACGAGGAAAGATAACTTGAGCCAAGGCCATCGACGCTGATTTCAATTACATATTGAGCTTGACCGGCAAAAACGGAGGCCGTGAATGCAATTAATACAACCGCGGCACAGACATAACTAATCCGCCCAAACATAATGTCATCACCCTTCTTCTCTTGGCTACCAGCCAAAACACAGATATTATAGCATTATCGAAAAGATATGCTCCAAAAAACTTCTGGTTATAACAACGAAAGACTAATATGTTGCAATTAACGTCAAAAGCGATTATCTTAAAAACCGCGTTTTGAAGGAAAAAAATGAACAGAATATTACCAAAACCAGGGACAATCGAGATAGCGCCGTCAATATTGAGCGCTGATTTTGCGCGTCTGGCTGACGAGCTTTCCGTCGTGGAAAAAGCTGGCGTCAAAATGGTCCACCTCGACATTATGGACGGGCACTTCGTCCCGAATATCACCATCGGCCCGCCGGTAGTCGAAAAACTCCGCGAGCACAGCAATCTGTTCTTCGACGCTCACCTGATGATTACCGACCCGCGAAAATACGCCCCCGCTTTCGTCAAAGCGGGCGTCAACAATATTACGTTTCACATCGAGGTCGAAAAAAAACCGGCAGAATTGATAAGGATACTTCACGATATGGGCGTATCGGCCGGCCTTTGCCTTAACCCGGAAACGCCGGTTAAGACAATCGAAAAGATAGCCCATCTTGCCGATATGATTCTTGTAATGACGGTTCATCCTGGATTTGGCGGGCAGAAATTTATCGCTTCAGCCGCGAAGAAAATCCACACCGTCCGCAATATCGTCGGCCCCAAAATCAGGGTCGAGGTTGACGGTGGTATCGACATTAAAACCACGCCCATCGTGGTTGGTTACGGAGCCGACACCCTTGTGGCAGGCAGAGCAATCTTCGGAGGGAAAAATCGAATCGCCGCTATAAACGCAATTCGACGGGCTAGTAAATAATTGCTTCTGGAAATCCGTTCGCTTTTTTGGTAGAATTTTTGAATCCTGTGGACGGGACTTGAATGGCAATTATGGCAAAAGAAGCGAAATCGAAATGGAACGGCTTTTCGCTCAAAAAGCGAAAGGAAATGCCCGACGGGCTTTGGACGCGTTGTCCGGCCTGCGAGCAAATGCTTTACAAAAGCGCCGTCGAGAAAAACCTCAACGTCTGCCCCGAATGCGATTACCACTTCCGCATAGACTCGCTCACCCGCATCAGCTACCTGGTCGATGAGGGCTCGTTCGAGGAAACGCACGACCACCTTACCAGCAATGACCCGCTTGATTTCAACTTCAGGGGCACAACCTATCGCCAGCGACTAAAAGCCGACGAACATAAAAGCAGCTCAAAAGAAGCAATGCGAATCGGCAAAGCATTCATCAAGGGAAGAGGCGTGGTGCTGGCCGTTATGGAGCCGAATTTCCTGATGGGTTCGATGGGTTACGTCGTCGGCGAAAAACTCTGCCTGGCTGTCGAAAAAGCTATCGAAGAAAAACTTCCGCTTGTAGCTATATGCTCATCTGGCGGCGCAAGAATGCACGAGGGCGTCGTTTCGCTGGGCCAAATGGCGAAAACCAGCGCAGCTATCGCCAAACTCGACAGGGAAGGCGGCTTCTTTATCTCGGTCCTGACCGACCCCACGACAGGCGGCGTTACCGCCAGCTTCGCGATGCTGGGCGACTGCCTCATTGCCGAGCCAAAGGCGCTAATCGGTTTCGCAGGCCCGCGGACTATCGCCGAGACAATTAAAGTCGAGCTTCCGGAAGGTTTCCAAACCGCGGAGTTCATGCTCGAACACGGCTTCGTCGATATGATTGTTCACCGCAAAGACCTTCGCAGCGAAATCGCCCGCCTCATCGATTACTGCCAGAAATAACCAATACCTTTTTATCGCAGAGAACGCAGAACACGCAGAGTTTTTCCTGTATTTTGTCTCAGTAACCTCCGCGTGCCTGGCGGTAAATATAAAATTATCTCGTATTCTGACCGGCTACCGATAACACCAGGGCAAAAACCTTTGACGCCCCCGCTTCTTTGAGTGTCTTTGCGCACTCGTTCAGTGTGGCTCCTGTTGTTTTAATATCATCGACAAGACAAATCTTCTTACCTGCGAAGGAATGTCGATAACGGACAGCAAATGCGCCAGCAACATTTTTTGCTCTGGCAGCTACCGTCATCATCGTCGGCTGCTCCTTGGTGTGACGAATGCGGACAAGGTCGGTATTGACCTTGGCAGTAGGATGCTTTAATTTTCTTGCCACAAGATACGAATGGTTATAACCACGACGTATGCGTTTTCGCCAATACAAAGGCACCGGCACAAAAAAATCGATATCATTAAAAAACGCGCTTGTCTGCAACGCGGTATCCGCAAGCCATACCATTAACGAATCAAGTTCGGTTTTGTCATTCTTGAACGCCTTCACCATATCCCGCAGTGATTCCGCATACATACCGGCTCGAGCAATGCTGTCAAAATGCATCTCCTCGCCACGGCAATTCAGGCAAACACCTTCACGAGCAACATAAGGGCTTACGTTTCTGCCGCAACGCCTGCAATAATCTGCGGAACATACGGAAGTGAGTCCTTCCCAGCAGTCGCTGCACAGGCCGCTTCCGGTTTCGACGCTATGCTCGCCACAATTGACACACTTGGCGGGCCAAAGCAATTGACCAAACCCGCCGATGGTATCTTTTACGGCCATCACAAACCCATTTTTTGATATTTGGTTTGGTGTGGTTATCATTTTATTCAGGGATTACAGCGTTCACAGGGCTTTTTGCCCGCGGCGATTGCCTCGTCCCTCGTGGCGTAACTCACAAGATTACCCATAGATATCCTCTTCGCAGACGGACAACTCGCCTTGTGAAATATCTGGCTGTTCTTGGAAGAAACATATTTAGCTTCAACATCTTGTTGTTTAACCGGTTTTGTATCATTCTCATCAGTTGTCTTGCGCAACGATGGTTTTGTTTGACTGACCTCCGATTGTTTGTCTGCTGCCCTGGTCACAGACCACGACCCAATAAACGCCCGCGTCTGAACAATAGCCGCAGAGATAAGGGACTCGGCTAAATCCTTTGTCGCAACCAAACGCATAACCGGCTCATCTTGCCAGACATCAGTCATCATATTGGCCTTGGGGCCATTCTCAAGCTGGGCCCTTTTCAAAAAAGAGGTTTGAAGGCGAAAAACGCACTGGTCGGTATCAGGAAGATTCAACAAATCAATCTCAATGCGAAGTTCAGGAACATTGGCAGGTTTCCATCTAAGGTTAGATACAGAACCAAACCTCTTTTTTGCGAGCATTGCCAGCGGTGAGTTTGCGTCCACATTGGTATCTATAATGTTGATATCGTAATCTCTTAACGCAACCTTGACTTGCTGCTCGACCTGAGTAGTAAGCTCCGAATTGGAATCGCTATATGCACCTCGCAGCTTAATAGCTATATAAAGGCAATTGGCATCCGCCAATGCCGGATTGGGATTAGCGATGTATGGACTTTGTGGAAGCATTAGCGTTATCGGTTCTTGCTGAGCAAAGATAGGATTTGAAAAAAACACAAAAAGAACAACCATCGTGAGAAAGTGTGTGATTCTCATAATGCTCTCCAAAATTTAAGTCAGCCAGATACTATACAATCAACGCAAAGGCATCGGCAACGGGCATACCTTCCTTAATGCCGAGCGATTTGGCCTTTTCATTGACCTTTGTAACCTTTCTGTCAGGAAATCTTTCGAGCGTGCCAATCGGATTGGCCGGCGAGCTTTCGACCAAAGCCGCGGCGACGCCATATCTCTGGCAGGCGTCAACATCGATTGCGGGGCAAGAGAGGAAACCCTTCGAGCCGGTAACAATCAGGATATTAAAGCCGGGCCATTTCGTCTGGACTCCCTCAACAAGGCCTTTCGGGGTCTGAAACGTTTTCCTGTTGATTTCCATAATAGACATCCTAAGAATATCGAACACAATTCATCTTACTACCACTTTTTTGTATAAGCCCGACAAGCAGGAACATGCAGATATTAATTATATCAGCTACTTCTGTAAAGATAAATGCCTAATGGACTTGTTTTGGGTAATTCACAGTTTGCCCCATCCTATCCCTCTATTCCGCGAAATTAGCTTGACAAAAGGGGTCTAATTACATAGAAACATAAATGGATGCAATCGTTCCGTGACCTATAACCGTTTTGTGGCTGATCGTATGGGAGATCTTAAATAAAAAGCGTTGGGAGATTTCAATCGTGACAAGATCTTGTATTTTGACCGATGTAACAACATATATAAGTGCAGACGACTATCTATCCAGTAAAGCCTCTGAAAAAACACCCGAGGATCCCTTTGCTCTGCAAGCATATAGCGATCTTGCCCAGACACTCATTTTTTACGAGAATATCTATGTTCCTCATCCTATCAAGCTCAAGGACTGTTCAAATGAGGATTTTGGTACCAAGCCAGCGCTCTTGTCTGAACTATTGAAGCGTGGTATTGTAAAACCTCTCAATCTCAACGCCGAAGAAATTCCAACAGTAGCCCAAAATGAAAATGCTCTCCTCTCTTGGCTCCAGACCGAAGGTGCTGAATATATTGGTGATCACCTTTTGAAGATGCAGCAGGTCGATCAATCTCTACCTAAACAGTCTTCTTTTCAAGGGGTGTCCTTCAGTCGCCTATGTGACTGGGCTAAATTTCAATCTACAAGAGTTCGCAAAGTTAATGACAGTCATCGTCGTCGTATTCCTACAGAGAACGGTATTGAACAGGACTCTTTCGGCGAATGGGCGCGTTCATTGGCGATCGTCTTCAGAAAAAGATTCGCTGATATTGGACAAGAATTATATGATTATGTTGTCGCTACTCTCTTGCGTGCTTTGCGATACCGAATTCGTGCAAATATAACAGACATGGTTTATCAATCTCACGCCATACGCCGCGACTTTGTGTTGAGATGTAGTTGCTATGATTGCGGAGTACCCGAGGACATGACCAATCATGTGATCGGTCTGATTCGCGGGATTTATGATGATATGGTTAGTGCTACACAAGATACCTTACATGCTCGTGTAAGACTCCTGAGATTTACTGTCCCACTGCTCGGTGGAAAGCTATGGGGAGAGGATGATGTGAATACTGGCAGACTGGCCTCCGAAGCATTCATTGTCGACCGCATTCAAGAATATCGGGATAGGATTAAACCCCTGCGAAGCTCAATCGCCGGCATAACCGACGAAGAGGACTTTGCGGTGGTTGAACGTGATTTGGAAGAAATCCGTGTCAAACTTGAGGAGTATTTCGGACTAAGAAATACATCTCTCACTGAGGTAGAAAAAGCAGTTGTCGACACAGGTTTAGGAACACTGGATGTCTCGGGACATTTCGCGAAGGGTCAGGGGCTTCTTTTTTCTGCTTTGTCCTCTCTAAAGCGCAGAATTTTCTTGGGTAGTTCACCTCTTCAGCAATTACTGTTCCGCGAATTCAGAAAAGGCTGGAAGAAAACCAAGTACCTTCACAGTCCAACACCAAGTGCCTCGTAGGCAACATCAGCGATTAACACACCATGTGTGATTTTGACCGCCGCGAGCATGCCTAAAACCGGATGATAAGGAAAAAAACACTATTTTTTTCGCCACTATTTCAATGATTTAATATCGTCCTTGTTAACATAATTCCAGTGCTGGCCAGCGGCATCGCGAGGAACTCGCCTGATATCATTTGGTCATACCGGCTTGCCAAGACACGCTTCAAGCTCTGCAAGCTTCTCTTTCAGCAGCCCTTCTGTTTTGGCTTCCACACGTAACCGAAGCAGCGGCTCGGTATTACTCGGCCTGCAGTTGAACCACCAGTCCTTGAAACCAATGGTAACGCCGTCGAGCCAGTCAACTTGTCCGTCGCGGTATCTTTTCGCCAGCTCGTCCATCTTGGCCTTTTTGTCCTCGACCTTGAAGTTTATTTCGCCAGTAGCGAAATATCTGCGAAGCGGATTTGCCAGCTCGCTTATCGGCACATCGCTTTGACTGATAATATTGAGCATGTGAACAAATGTAATCATCCCCGAATCGGCGCAGAAATTATCGCGGTAGTAGAAATGCCCGGATAACTCGCCGCCGAAAATACCGTGCGAATCGCGCAGCGCCTTTTTCATAAAGGCGTGGCCCACACGCTCCCGCCGAGGCGTCCCGCCGTATTTTATGATTTCCTCAGCAACCACCCTGCTCGAACGAAGGTCGTAAACAATCGTTGACTTCGGCTCTTTTTTCAGGAAATACCCCGCCATAAGCGCAGTCATCAGGTCGCATCCAATAGTCCTGCCTGTCTCATCAACCATCATCAGCCGGTCTGCGTCGCCGTCAAAACAAACACCGAGGTCACACCCCTGTTTACGAACGGCTGCCTTCAACTCAGCAAGATTTTCATCAACCAACGGGTTTGGATCATGCTTGAACTTGCCGTCGTGTTTGAAATTCAACTCGATAATTTTCAAACCAAGCCCGGAGAACAGGGCAGGCACCATTTTGCCCGCCATACCATTCGAGGCGTCGATGGCTATTTTGAGCTTTCGCAGCTTGGGCAGCAGAAATTTCAAAACGTGCTTTTTGTATTCTTCCGTCAGGTCAACCTTCTGAACGGTTCCCGTGGGCTTACCCTTGGTATGCAGCAGGGACATCGCGATATGTTGAATATCTTTTAGGCCGGTATCTTCGCTGACGGGTTTTGCACCGGGGCCTGATACCTTGAAGCCATTATATTTGGCTGGATTGTGCGAAGCTGTAACCTGGATACCGCCGCAGGTGTTGAGGTGATTGACCGCAAAATAAATAAAAGGCGTATCATTCATACCGATATCGATAACGTCGATACCCGCCGAGGTAATACCTTCAATAAGAGCTTTGGCAAGCAACTCGCTGTGAATCCGCATATCACGCCCCACGCAAATAGCCCTGCCATTGGTCTGCCCCCTGTCGAAACCGTGAAGAAGGGTGGGCAGAAAACGCGCCGTCGCAAAACCTATCTTCCACGCATCTTCTTCGTTAAACTGCTCGCCATAAACACCCCTGATGTCGTATGCCTTGAAAATCGCAGGATCCATCAAAATAGTCCTTTCGTTGTTCGTTTCTTAAAATAAATACGGTTAATAAAGCCAATACTATAAGAGGCAAACCTACCTTGTGTCAATGGCTGTTAAACTTACGATTGACAATAACCGACTACTATGGTAGATTTGTAATGTTGTTAAGGTGAGTTTATGGCGTTAAAACAATCTACATTACGGTTAATCGCACAGGCAAAGCACATTATGTGCCCCGCTGTCATTGCGATTATTATCATTATAGGAGACACAACAAAGCTGTCCTGAAAGCGTCAAATATCGATTTATAAAGGCCTTTCAGGGCGACAATCCTGAAAGGCCTTTTTCGTTTATATAAATCGGCCGTCCGGTCATTACATTGACTGCATGGTCGCTAACGTTTAATATACTCGCTTTTGATATTTGAGGAATTACGATGTCCGACGACAAGAAAAGTTACAGCCAAACATTGAACCTGCCGCAAACGAGTTTTGCGATGAAAGCCAACCTCGTCCAGCGCGAGCCCCAGATGCGCAAGGACTGGCAAAAAGGCAACATCTACGGCAAAATCAGGGCCGCCCGGAAAGGTGCCCCGTTATATATCCTCCACGACGGCCCCCCCTATGCCAACGGCGACATCCACATGGGCCACGTCATCAACAAGGTCCTCAAGGATTTCGTCATCCGCTATAAAACAATGACCGGCTTCGACGCCCCCTACGTCCCCGGCTGGGATTGCCACGGCCTCCCCATCGAATCAAAGGTCGTTACCGAACTCGGCGACAAAATCCGCCAACTGAGCAAACCAGAAATCCGCGGACTCTGTAAAAAATACGCGAGCAAATACATCAAGCTCCAGGGCCAGCAGTTTCAGCAGTTAGGCATCTTCGGCGACTTCGAAAACCCGTACCTCACTTTCAAACCCGTTTACGAGGCGGGCGTCATCGAGGTCTTCGCAGAACTCGTAGGCAAAGGTCTCGTCAAAAAACAACTGAAACCCATCCACTGGTCCGTCGGCTGCGAAACCGCGCTGGCAGAGGCGGAACTCGAATATAAAGATATCGACTCACCAAGCATTTTCGTCAATTTCCACCTCCACGAAGAATCCGTTAAAGAACTTAGAAAGTTTCTAAAAGGTCCGAGTGAGCAATATATCGACCTTATGATTTGGACTACAACCCCTTGGACATTAGCCGCTAATCTGGCTGTTGCCGTGCATCCTGAACTTGAATATGTAGTGTTAAAGTATAAGCACAATGGTGATTTTAATTGCTCAATAGTTTGTTCGCAACATGTTGAAGCGGTAGTCAATGCCGCTGGCCTTAAAGAAGGTGAATTCGAAGTCATCTCCAAACCTATAAAAGGGAAACATCTCGAAGGATTATGCTACTCGCATCCGTTTACCGAAAAGAACCTGACGGACGGAGCCGTTTATAAAGTTATACTCGCCGATTATATCACGACCGAAGATGGCACTGGCCTTGTCCACATCGCCCCAGGACACGGCATCGAGGACTATATGTCGGGGCAAAAGTATGGTCTGGCTATATATTCGCCGGTGAAAGATGATGGCTCTTACGACAACACCGTCCCCGAATGGCTCCGCGGAAAAAACGTCTTAAAGGTCGATAAGGAAGTAATTGACTACCTAAGACAAGATGGCTCTCTTGTGGCTGAAAAGAAAATCACACACAGCTATCCCCACTGCTGGCGAAGCAAAACCCCCGTCATCTTCCGCGCAACCGAACAATGGTTCATCAGCGTCGATAAAGAAATCCCCGGCCTTGGCAAAACCCTGCGCACCCTCTCACTCGAATCTACAAAAAACGTCCGCTGGATTCCTGACTGGGGCCAGAAACGCATCGAAGGTATGCTCGAATCGCGCCCCGACTGGTGCATCAGCAGACAGCGAAGCTGGGGCCTTCCTATCCCGGTCTTTGTCAATCCTCAGGGCGAAGCCCTTTTGACAAAAGAATCGGTCCTGGCGGTTTCAAAACACATCGCCGTCAAAGGTTCCGATAGCTGGTTTACCGATTCCCCGGAGCAAATCCTCGGTGCGGACTTCAAACTGCCCCCCGGCTTCTCATTCAGCGAGCTGAAAAAAGAAGAAAACATCTTCGACGTCTGGTTCGAATCGGGATGCAGTTGGTATAGCGTCGCCGCAAAAGCCGGCTGGCCCGTTCCCGTTGACCTCTACCTCGAAGGCAGCGACCAGCACCGCGGCTGGTTCCAGTTGTCGTTATTGCCCGCACTCGGCGCAATCGGCAAAGCGCCTTTCAAGGCCGTCCTCACCCACGGCTTCACCGTCGATGAAAAAGGTATGAAGCAATCCAAGTCCCTCGGCAACTATGTCAATGCACAGGACGAGGTCACCAAATACGGTGCGGACATCCTCCGCCTATGGGTCGCCAGCGTCAACTATCAGGACGACGTTCGCTGCAACGACGAGCTTATCGGCAAAACCCAGGACGCCTACCGCAAAATCCGGAACACCCTGCGCTATCTCCTCGGCAATATCTACGATTTCGACCCCGCCAAAAACACCGTCGCTTACGACAAAATGTTCGAAATCGACAAATGGGCGATGCAGCAGCTCCAAAAGCTAATAGCCGGCGTTACCAAAGAATTCGATGACTTCGCCTATCATCGCGCGTTTTCGCTGCTCTATAATTTCTGCAGCATCGAGATGAGCAGCATCTATATGGACCTGCTCAAAGACCGCCTGTATTGCGACCCCGCAGATAGCCCGTCCCGCCGAAGCTGCCAGACCGCACTCTATCGAATCCTCGACTCGCTCACGCTGTTGTTCGCCCCAATCCTCGTCCACACCGCCGAGGAAACCTGGGCAGCAATCCAGCACAAATCGCAAAACGTCGAGACCGTTCACCTCGCGATGCTGCCCAAAGTTGACCCCTCAATCGACTGGCAGGCGGGTGAAGTCAAATGGCAAAAGCTTATGTCCCTGCGAAATGCCATTCTTCTCGCACTTGAGCCGTTGCGTCGCGATAAACTTATCGGCAGTAATCAGGAATCCAGCGTAACTATCCGCTGCGGCAGTGAAGATGCTACCGCAATTGAGCAGTTTGGAATAAAGAATTTCGCCGCCCTTTGCATTGTCAGCGAGGTAAAGCTCGAAAAAGCCGAAGGCCCGACTCAGATGATTGCCCAGAAAAGCGTTCATCAAAAATGCCAGCGATGCTGGAACTACTGGCCCAGCGTCGGCTGCGACCCGCAGCAACCGGACGTCTGTGAACGCTGCGCCGCCACATTAAAACAATTGTAGCGAAAAATGGGTCAGCCCTCCCTGAGCGGAGTCGAAGGGGCCCCTTTTTCACTGATTTGCCGGCAGGCCGTCTCAAAAACCTGCTCGACGGTGATATGGGTAATATCGTGCCTCGGGTTGTAGCTGTCTGCCTTCACTCCTCGTTCGTTCAGTTCAATCGCCACGATACACTCAGGCCTCTTATATGGGCACACCCTCGCCGGGTTCGTAGGCCCGAATATCATTACTATCGGCACGCCGAGCGCAGCCGCGATATGCCCCGGCCCGGTATCATTACTCACGACCAACGACGCCTTCTTTATTAACGGTATCAGCTCACGCACCGTAGTTTTCCCCGCCAGATTGATTATGCGTGCCTTCCCGCCTGTTTGAATTGCCTCAATATACTCCCGCTCTCCTTGCGAACCCGTCGCTACAATCGATAATCCGAATCGCTCGCTGATTTTGCCCGCCAGTTCCGCGAATCGCTCAATAGGCCATCGCTTATTCGGCTGTGCCGCCCCGGGTACAATCACAGCATATTTGGCGTTCACGCCCTGCGATTTCAAAAGTTTGTCGATTTGTTCCGCCGCCCCCGCATCCTCGGGCAATTTGAACTTCGCTTCCCCATGTTTTGCGCCAGCCGCAACAACCATTTTCAAATAATAATCAACCAGGTGAATGCTCGAAGCGTCCTGAGAAATTTTATCCGTATAAAACAGATGAGCCAGTTCCCTCGCCCCTGCCATCCCGAATCGCCTTTTGCTGCCCGTTACCCAACTGAAAAATCCCGTCCTGAAAAGCCCCTGAAAATCGAACACCAAATCGAACTTGCCTGCCCTGAGCTGCTTTATAAGCGACCCCAGAGATTTAAAACTGCTCGGACTGCACCACCATTTGGATAGTTTTCTGCGGTCGAACAGGATAATATCAGATATATACGGATGTGCCGTTATCAGCGGCGCAAACTCAGACCTGACAAACCACGATATTTTCGCCTCCAGAAAACTCCTCTTCAGCGCCGACAACACCGGCAGCGCTAATGTTATATCTCCCAAAGCGCTCGGCTTTATAATCAAAATGCGTCTCGGCTCGTCGCCCATCATTTAACGTCCCTGTCTGGCCTGCTTGAGACGATACTTCGCTTGTGCCTTCTGCACAAGCCGCCTGAATATGTCCCTGCGCTCTCCCTCCGGTATCCTCACCTCATCGCAGTATATCTCGAATGCCCGCAGATAATCCGTCCGCGTAATGCCCGGCAACTCCATAACCGACGCCGCCAACTGCCACAGTCCCTGCATCTGCCTGTCTTCGCTGGCGGAAAAATACTGCTTAATCCCGTCCACGTCTGTAATCGTAACGCGATACTCCCCGTCGTTGTCCTGGTTAACGACAAAATTCGTCGCCTTGGCATCCCTGTGCCATAGATTATTTTTATGAAGTTCCGCGAAGATTTCCGCCATCCGCGCCGAAAGCTCCCGCATTATCCAGTACCGCTCCTCGCCCTGCGCCCTCACATTCCTCAAAAACTCGTACAGGTTTGTCCCCTCAATATATTCGCTGATATATATGCTCTGGTCGCAAAATAAAAATTTCTTGTGATATACCGCCGCCAACGGCGCCGCGACAGGCAGACCATATTGCCTGATTTTGACCGCCGCGATAAAATTCCGTATTGCGTGAGCCGCACCCATCGACCTGAAAATTCCCAGAATCCCACTGCCGGCTTGCCTCTGTTTTATCACCGCCTTGACGCCCCTGCCCCCGATATCAAGGTATTTAACTGTAACGGTATTCAACCCCTCGATTTTCAGCGTCTGCTGCGCCCCCTCAAGTAACTTCTCCGGCTTAGCCAACAGCTTTTCCCATCCTGCCTTTGAAAACTGGTCTTTGCCCGCGGCGCGAACCGCAACCCATCCGCGCCACCCGTCAACGAGCGCAACATCTGATATCTCGATTAAATTCCTCATTACCGTTTCAACGTCGTGCATACCTCTATTTTATGCGTTTACCTCCCTTTCGGCAATTGCTTAAATTCCCAATATTCATTATGCTGTCCAAAATGAACGAGAAAGGAAAATATGTTTACGACTGGCCCAGGCCTATGGTTACTGTCGATGCGGTAGTTTTCGCCGTTACCGCCGACGCAATCAAGCTGCTGCTCATCAAACGAGGCAACGAACCCTTCAAAGGCCAGTGGGCCATTCCCGGCGGCTTTATTGGTATGGATGAAGAATTGGATGACGCCGCCGCCAGAGAATTACAGGAAGAAACGGGCCTGACAGGAATCCGCCTCGAACAGATGCACACCGTCGGCACCTGTGGCCGGGACCCGCGAGGAAGGCAAATCACCGTCGTCTATATGGGCATAATCAAAGAAGGACTCGACCGCGTAAAAGCCGGCGATGACGCCGCTATGGCGCAATGGTTCGATATCAACAACCTGCCCCAGAATATGGCCTTCGACCACAACGTTGTTGCCCGCTTTGCCATCGAAAAATTAAAATCCCAGATAAAATAAAAAGAGCGCAAGATAAATACTTGCGCTCATGGTCTTTATGCCCTGTGTGCCGCTTTCGCTCTTATTTTTTGTCTTTGGCTTCAAATTCCGCGTCGATAACGTCGTCGCCGCCGCCTTTTCTGCGGACTTCGCCTTCGGCAGGCGGAGGAGGCGGGGCATCCTGCTGAGCCGGGCCTGCCGGGCCTTTGCCGCCCGCGGTCTTCTTCGCGGCTTCCTCATACAGCGTTTTGCCAAGTTCCTGACTTGCGCTATTGAGGTTATCAATCGCCTTTCTTATCGCGTCGGCGTTGTCGCCCTTGACAACTTCCTTGAGATTATTGACCGCGCTCTCGATTTTGCCGCGAGTGTCGCCTGAAACCTTGCTGCCGTGCTCCTTGAGCGTTTTTTCGGTAACGTAAACAAGCTGGTCTGCCTGGTTCTTTAAATCCACGACCTCGCGTTTCTTCTTGTCTTCCTCGGCGTGCGATTCGGCGTCCTTTTTCATCCGGTCGATATCCCGGTCGCTTATGCCTGAGCTGGATTTAATCTCAATCGACTGCTGCTTACTGGTCGCAAGGTCTTTTGCGGATACATTCAAAATGCCGTTGGCGTCGATGTTGAAAGCAACCTCAATCTGCGGGATGCCTCTCGGCGCTGACGGCAAACCTGCAAGCTGGAACCTGCCTAAGGAACGATTGTCGCTGGCGAACTCGCGCTCGCCCTGCAAAACGTGAATATCAACAGTTGTCTGGTTATCCGCGGCGGTCGAGAAAATCTCGGTCTTGCTCGTGGGTATCGTTGTGTTGCGGTCGATAAGTTTGGTCATAACGCCGCCAAGTGTCTCAACGCCCAGTGAAAGAGGCGTTACATCCAGCAGCAAAATATCTTTGACTCCTACATCGCCCGCCAAAACCGCGCCCTGGACAGCCGCCCCCATCGCGACGACCTCATCAGGATTTAAACTTCTGTTGGGTTCTTTCTGGAAAAGCTCGCGCGCAATCTGCTGAACTTTCGGGATTCTTGTCGAGCCGCCTACGAGCAGAACTTCGGCGATATCCTTGTTCGCAAGTTTGGCATCCTTTATCGCCTTGAGGCATGGGTTCTTCAGACGGTCGAATACCGGCTCGCACAACGCCTCAAACGTGCTGCGGGTAATCGTCATCTGCAAATGTTTGGGTCCCGACGCATCCGCCGTAATAAACGGCAGATTCACTGTCGATTCCACCTGGCTGCTCAATTCGCACTTGGCCTTTTCCGCTGCTTCTTTGATTCGTTGATGCGACATCGGGTCTTTGCGAAGGTCGATACCTTCTTTCTTTCTGAACTCTTCGGCGATGTAATTAATCATAACTGCGTCGAGGTCATCGCCGCCCAGGTGAGTATCGCCGTTGGTGCTCAAAACCTCAATGACGCCGCTCTTGTCTTCGAAACCGCCTATATCAAGTATCGATACATCAAACGTTCCGCCACCGAAGTCAAAAACAACTACCTTTTCATTTTTCTGTTTATCAACGCCGTAAGCAAGGGCTGCTGCCGTCGGCTCATTGATAATTCGCTCGACCTTCAGGCCCGCAATTGCCCCTGCGTCTTTGGTCGCCTGTCTTTGCGCGTCATTGAAATACGCGGGCACGGTAATGACCGCTCGCTCGACGCTCTCGCCGAGGTAATCTTCAGCCGTCTTTTTCAAATCCTGCAAAATCATCGCCGATATCTCAGGCGGCGTATATTCCTTGCCTCGGACGTTGACCTTTACCAGCTCATCGGCGCCGCCCACGATTTTATAAGGCACTATCTTTTCCTCGGACCCGACCTCATTGTGGCGTCTGCCCATAAATCGTTTGATTGAGAAAACCGTGTGTTCAGGATTGGTTACCTGCTGGTGTTTTGCAATCTGGCCGACTAATCGTTCGCCCTTGTCGGTGAAGCCGACAACCGAGGGCGTCAGTCGTGAGCCGGATGAGTTAATCAGGACCTTCGGCGAACCGCCTTCCATTACGGCAACCACCGAGTTTGTCGTCCCCAAATCAATTCCTATTATCTTGTTCGTAGCCATATTTAGCTCCTTTTCTATTTATCGCTTATTTGTAACAGCATTGTTTCTACCTTAAAAGTGCAAACGCCGTGCCAAAGGCCCAGCCGAAGGCCGATATGCCATAACAATATTAAAATAAAGGAGTTACGATTATTGAACAGATTAGTGGCGTATGTATTTTGCCATTTTGGCAGACGCTAACGGCAGTCAGGGACACCGATTAACCGTTGAGGGCTGAACGAATAATCTGGGCGCGGAGTGCGTCGCGGTGAGTGGAATCAAGCTCTTTGCCGTAGTTGAGTTGCAAATGGGCGGGCAGCGTCAGTAAAAACAGGCGATTTACCGTGGCAATCGACAGCCGGTCGCTTGTGCCTGCGCTGCCAATATCATTACCCAGCGAGCAGAGCCGGTCGATTGCGGGCGTCGATGCCCCCTGATGTTTGTGCATATTAAGCCCAAGCCGGATGTGACTGAGCAAAAACAACGCCTCCTGTGAGCTAATCAAATTGGCGTTTTTCAACAGGGCGAGTGCACGTGATATTTTATCGTCGAGCAAACTGGCGTCGTGCGATAGCAGCTGGCTGCGGGCCGCGTGCTCATATTCGACAATTTCAGGGATAATCGTTTTCTCGAACTGGGTAACAATATCTTTCTCGCGGACGCCCAGGGTTGTCTGGTTGGATAGCTGGTAAAAATCGCCCGCCGCTTCGGTACCTTCGCCGAACAGTCCGCGAACCGCCAACCCAAGCGATTTTGTGGCGTTGAGAAATTTTTCTATCTGGCCCGTCATTTTCAGCGCGGGCAGATGCAGCATAACCGATACCCTGATTCCCGTCCCGAGATTTGTGGGGCAGGCGGTAAGATAGCCGTATTTGGGACTAAAGGCGTATTCAACCTTCTGCTCAATCATATCATCGATGCGGTTAATCTGTTCGAGGCAGGCGGGCAACTGGCAGCCAGCCTTGAGCACCTGCAGACGCAGGTGGTCTTCCTCGTTAATCATCGCGGTGAAAAATTCGCGCCGTGCAATCACCGCACCGCGGGGACCTTTGCCAAAGGCGTGATTCTGGCTGATGAGATGACGCTCGACAAGGAACCGTTTTTCCAGCGCGGGCACTTTGTCAACGCCGATGTAAAACACCTCATCGCCGAGATCGATTCCCATCAAAACGTCTTTGAGTTTTCTTAATATCTCCGCTTTTTCGGTCGCCGGGCACGCAGCCAGGAACCTGTGTCCCGCGAGGTTTCGCGCCAGGCGAACACGTGAGGAAATCACCACGTCCGAGAGAGGCCCTTCCCCGCTGAACCACTCGTTGATATTCCCGCTTATTTCAGTAAGTTTCATTGCGATAAAACGCGTTACTTAAATTCAGCGAGCTTATCCCGCAATTTCGCGGCAAGCTCGTAATCTTCTTTCCGCACCGCCTCATCCAGTTGCCGGCGCAGCTGCGTAATCTCAAGCTGTTTTTTCGAATCGGTGGGCGTATTCGCCGGAACTTTGCCGCAGTGGCACGTCGCGCCGTCGTGCGCTTTTTTTATCAGCGGCGAAAGCTGTTTCTCGAAGACCTCATAATCATTCGGACAGCCAAGGACCGCCTTCTCCTGGAACTTCTCCAGCGTGTAGCCGCAGTTAGGGCATACCTGCTCCCCGGCACCGGCGCTCGGCTGGGCCGGCTCTTCGCCCTTGGGGCCTACCGAAAGCAGGCTGCTTAAAAGCTCGTTGAGCGGGATATAGCTTTTCGTCCCGACCCCCTGCTCCTGTGCGCACTGCTCGCAAAGATGCATCTCCGTCCTGACACCATCGGCTATCTCCGTCAGGTGTATCGTCGCTTCTTTACTCTGGCAAACTTCACACTGCATAAATACCTCGATTAAACCTGATTATTATACCATACTGACGCAGATATAATCGTCAATTTCCCCGTCCTCCGTAATTTGCATCTCAACTTCTACCCTGCCCGTTATCCTTTGCTGTAACTCGCCCAGCATCCCACCTGTTCGCTCACCCTGATGCTCTTTAGCCGAACATTATCCGGCAGAGTCGGCTCAAGGCGGTCAAAAATATACACTGCGACGTTTTCTGCTGAGGGGCATTTGTCCTTGAAATAATCCGACTCATTTAATATAGTTTCGTTCAGTGTTGCAGTAACATCCAAAAGCCGGCTTTTGAGTTGCGCGAAATTTATCACCATACCGCCTTTACTGGGCGCATTACCGCAAACCTCAACCTCAACTGCCCAGAAATGCTCATGTTCGGGCTCTTTGGTTCCGTCTGGCAAAGGAATACTGTGCCAGGCCTTAAATTGCGTTTCTATGCCAACCGTAAACAAAGCTATATCTCCAACACTCAAAAACCGCAAAAAAATGACATTTTGAGGCGATATGACGCCTCACCTGTCGTATCTAATCATTTTCGCCACTTTTGCTATTGTTTCTTGAATCGTTCTCTCAGCCGGCGATACACATTTTCGGGCACGAGATTCGATATATCACCCCCAAGCGATGCCACCTGACGAACCAGCGTCGAGCTGATAAAGCCGTATTGCTCAGTCGTCATTACAAATATCGTCTCTATACCCGTAACAGACCGGTTGGTCATCGCAAGCTCGAACTCATAATTCACGTCCGTCAAGCTTCGCAGGCCACGCAAAATAACGTTGGCTTTTTTCTGCCTGGCATATTCCACCGTCAGCCCGTCGAAGCCCTCCACGGACACGCCGGGCATGTCCTTTATAAGCTCCGCTATCATTTCAACGCGCTGCTCAGGAGTGAAAAGCTGGTCTTTCAGGGGGCTTTTGCCGACAGCCACTATCAGCTCGTCAAAAAGCTTCATACCCCGGCTTATCACGTCCAAATGCCCGTTGGTAATCGGGTCAAAAGACCCCGGAAAAATCGCTCGCACAATTTTATCGCCCATAATCTTATCCTAACTCAAATTTGGTATTATATCCCTCCTCGCCGACAGGTCAAATCTTCTCCCGCATTGTTTAACCCCCATTTTCTGTCCGCTGTTTTCTACTTCTTCAGCTTCTCCGCTGTCGGCAAAATTGCAAATGAATCTATCCCCTCTTTTTTCACAAATCCATCTATCGCTTTTCGAATATCCCCCATATTGCTGCCGTGCATCATCGCGAAGATATTATAAGGCCAGCCCTTAAACTTTTTCCGCTCGTAGCAATGACTGACAATTCCCATCGCCGCTAATTTTTCGCCTATTTCAATCACCCGCGACTTTTTTGCCTCGCAAGCAAATATCGCGTTGGCGGTAAAGCCCAGCTTATTATGATTTACCATCGCCCCCAGCCGATTGATTACTCCGCTATGAATCATCTCCGCGATATGCAGCAAACTGTCGTAATTTTCAAACGCATCTTTACCAAGAAAATTGAACGGCCGTTTGACTACTTTCAGTCCCCCCTGCAATCCCGCCAATATCTGCTTATCGATAACGCAAAGTGAACGGCATTCATTATTCAATGTTCGGCATCCAGTCAGCAATCGCTTTCCGTTGCTTGCCGCGTCGAAACGCGCATCTAATTTAAAGACCCGCACAACAGGTAAACTATTGAAATCTGCACCGAAACGCTTCGACAATTTTTTCAAAATCGTTTCAAGGTTCTTTTGCGAATCGGCCCGCAGAGTAAACCAGAGATTGTAATGATGCTCGCGAAGGTAATTATGCGATACGCCTTTTAATTTGTTAACAGCAGAGATAACCTTTTTCAAATCCTCCTGCTCAATATGAGCCGCGACAAGTGTGCCTGCCTTGCCAATCGCCCGCCAGTTTATCGACACGCCGAGGCGTCTGATTACACCGAGTTTGATGAGTGCCCGCGTGCGTTTGAGGACTTCGGTTTCGTTGCTTTTGAGAATCCTAGCGATTATCGCAAATGGTCTTTCGACTATCGGCAGCCCCATTTGCAACTCATTACACAGCCGCTTATCAAACGCCGAAAGGTTGCTCATTTTTACCGCCCCCGTTTAGGCACATATCCGCAAACCGGGTCGCCGGCTAAGTAATTACCCATCATCGTCATTGCCCTGGCTTTGCAGCCGCCGCAGACCTCGACGTATTCACACTCGCCGCATTTGCCTTCAAACCCGGCGGCGTCGCGGATTTCATTGAGGAATTCCGATTCGCGCCAGATTTTCGCAAAGTTATAGCTGTTATCAACGAGGTTGCCCGCCGGGATATCGAGGAATCCGCAGGTCTGCACGTCGCCTTTGAAGCTTATAAACCCGAACCCTTTGCCTCCCATACATCCAGCACCTTCGGCGACAAGTCCCCGCGCCTTTGCCTGCTCGCAAATCCTGGCAAACGCGGGGCCGCATGTAACGCGGACATCGATTTCCTTTTTCAATTTTATACGCAGAAGCTCGTTGAGGATATATTCGTACTGAATCGGGTCGAGGACGGCATCATCCATCTCAGCCGCCCGGCCTGTGGGAACAAGCATAAAGGTGTTGAAACATATAGCACCGAGACGTTTGGCAAGCTCGGCAATACCGATGATTTCGCCGGCGTTTTGCTTGTGTATCGTGGTATTTATCTGGAAAGGCATCTTCGCATTGCGGGCCATTTCAGCGGCGCGCATCACCGTATCGAAGGCCCCGGTAGTATCGCGGAAATGGTCGTGGGTCTCAGCATTGGCGCCGTCGATACTGAAAGATAGTGCGGAAACACCAGCTTTTTTTAGCTTGGCTATCGAATCATCGTCGAGAAGATAGCCGCAGGTCGCCATCACGACGCGAAGGCCTTCTTCTTTGGCGTATTCGATAATCTCATACAAATCGGGACGTTCCATCGGTTCGCCGCCCGTCAATATCAGGATTGGTTTGGCAAACTCGGCGATTGAGGCGATTATTTTTTTGCACTGTTTGGTTGTCAGCTCCGACCCGCCAGCGAGCCCGGCGTTCGCCCGGCAGTGTTTGCAGTGATACCGGCATCGCCTCGTGATTTCAAAGGCGATAAGCCGTGGTTTCAGCTCATCCTGGGCCTTATGCCTCGCTGTATCTGTTTTCATACTGAGTTAGTGTAATTTATTAGCTCCAGACAGTCAATTGTTCGTTGTATTTACACCGTTTTGGGCTTGCCTTGTCACCGCGGAAACCGTAATATTAAACGGCAAAATAGCCCGCATAATATAATGCGGCGTAATTAATTAAGGAAAGGATACTATATGTCTAAAAGTCGCGATACCAAAAAAGAGACAAAGAAGAAACCGCAAAGAACATTAGAAGAGAAACGCGCTGCAAAAAGAGCCAAGAGGGCGGGCCTGGTGTAAGTTCTCACCCAGGTTATACCCTTCTTCGTTAAAACTACTAAGGGCTGGCCCCTGCTTCGCCGAAGCAGTTGCGAAGGGCAGGTTTTTTTCTCGCTCGGCACAGTTCCGTTCTGATTCCGTTAAGACCTGCGCTACGCTGTGCCGGCTATAGATAATATCCTACAGAAGTGTCAGATTAAGCCCTAAACTATTGCACTTAATCTTACGCTTTTAGACCCGGATACCACGCAAAGCCAGCCGTTACAGAACATACAACCAGCACAATGCGTAAAGTTCCTGCCCGTCGAAGACAGAGGCGTTTTTAGCAGGCAAACATGACCATAATAGGGCTTTAATTGAGAGGCCATTTTTGGTATAATTATGAAAAGGTATACTTGTGGCATCGGGTAGAGGTGATGAAAAACAAACATCGACTGATATCGGCGTTTTACGCATTAAGCGTCATTGTTTTGGTAATGACAGGGTGCAACCCTGATTTTCATAAGGCCGACGCCGACAAAGAGGTTTACAAAATTATCGATACCAAGTGGCAGGACAAGTTCGGCCAAAAAACCAACTATATTATCAGTGACAGCAATATATCCTCCCCGAACGACGTGAACGTTGACAAAACCCCGGTTTTTGAAGAGCCCCTCACACTGGCACAGGCAGTTGCCATAGCCACAAAATACAATCGGGACTATCAGTTCCAAAAAGAAGAACTTTATTTGCAAGCTTTGACACTGACAGAAGAGCGTTACAAATATGCCTTGAAGTGGCTTGGAACTATCGATTACGAATACACAAAAAACGGCAGTTCGCCTGAAGACAGAACTATCAAATCGGAAGTCGGCACTTCAAAAACATTCCTGACGCCAGATGGAATTTTGTTAAACACCAGTTTGGTATTTGACTGGGCAAGGTTTTTAACAGGCGACCCGCGCACCACGTTAAGCGGCGTTTTGAGCGGCACATTGGATATACCCCTGCTCGGTAACGGCGGCGGCAAAACCGCGTGGGAGAATCTAACACAGACAGAACGAAATGTTTTATACCAGATACGCACGTTCAACCGCTATCGCCAGACCTTCGTAGTCGATACCATCACCGCTTATTACGGCGTCCTGCAAAATAAAGACGGCGTAACCAACGCCAAGAACAACTGGAACAGCAGCGTCGAATACCGAAAACAGGCGGAAATGGAGGCCAAAACCGGCCGCACGGCTCCTTACGAAGTTGACCAAGCCAGGCAGCGGGAACTTAGCGCTTATGACAGCTATGTAATAACCCTTCAGCTCTACGAACAATCGCTCGATTCATTCAAAATCAGGTTATCATTGCCGGTCAACACCACGCTTGAGCTGGACCAGAATGAACTTAGATCGCTGCGAAACTACGGCACAACCGCACCGCAATACACGATTGATAACGCAATCGAAACCGCGCTGAGCTGCCGGCTGGATTTAGCCAATTTCGCAGACGCTGTCGAAGACGCTCAACGTAAAGTCAAACTTGCCTCCGAAGGACTTGGCCCTAAGCTCGACCTTACCGGCAGCGCAAATGTCAACTCACAGGGTAACGAACATATAGACAACTTTCAATTTCACAAGGGAACTTACAATTGGGGGCTTTCCGCCGATTTGCCCTTTGACAGGAAAAACCAGCGAAACGCCTACCGGCAGGCATTGATAACACTGCAACAACAGCAGCGGGCATACAGTCAGAGCGTTGATTCAGTTGTACAGGACGTCCGCCAGGCATACCGTCAATTAATGGCAACGGCGGAACAGTTTGTTACCCAGAAAAAAAGCTTGGCTATAGCCGAGGAAAGAGTTAAAAATATGCCATTGTTGCTGAAGTCAGGCAGGGCAAAAACCAGAGACCTGCTCGATGCCCAGGACTCGCTGCTGCTGGCACAAAACGATCTTACATCCGCACTGGTGGGCCACACCATCGCCAAACTGAGCTTTTATCGCGACGTCGGCATATTGCAGGTCAAACCAGACGGAATGTGGACGCAATCAGTCATAGTATCCAAGGATCAGGCAAATGAACGAGAACAAAGCAAACAATCTTCCAAAGACAACCTCTAAACCGGCATGGTGGCGGAGCAAATGGTTTATCGCCACCGGTTTAGTCATCGTTATTATAGCGGTGCTGATTATGACAATGGCCGCGAATAAAACCTCCACGCCGGCGCCGTCCAAAGCCCTCAGTACCTTCCTCGCTCGCCGAGACAACCTTACCGTTACCGTTACCGAAAGCGGCAGTATTAAGGCACGAAAATCCATCGATCTCAAATCCGAAGTCGAAGGCCGGGCAACAATCATCAATATCGTCCCGGAAGGTTCGTATGTCACTCCCGAAGACGTATGCAACGGCAAAATCCTCGTCGAGCTTGATTCGGGCGACTTAAGAGAACAGCAAACCCAGCGTCAAATTGATTTCACCACCGAGGACGCAAGCTACGCGCAGGCAAAAGAGGCCTACGACATACAGGTCAAACAAAACGAAAGCGATATTACAGCGGCAGAACTCAAAGTCAGGTTCGCCCTTATGGACTTCCAGAAGTATCTCGGCGAAACGCTCGCAAATCATATCATCGACGCCATCAAGGAAGCAAACGACCCCAACGTTGATACTTCGGCTATTATCGACGTCGATAACTTCATCCAGGACACAAACAAGCTCGGAGGCCAGGGCTCACAGGACATTGACGGCTGGAAGGATAAAATCAAACTGGCGGCGGCGAATCTCGCAAACGCAAAATACCAGCTCGAAGGAACACAGGAGCTTTTTGACGCGAACTACGTCGCTAAAATCGAACTGGACCGCGACGCGCTTTCAAGAGACAGTTATGAAATACAGGAAGAAGAGGCGATTGTCTCGCTCAATCTCTACAAGCTTTACGATTTCCCAAAACAGGTCCAGACATTTTTAAGCGCTTACTTCGAATCAAAACGCAACCTGGAACGCACTTACGCCAAGGCGCGTTCTCAACTTGCGCAGGCCAAGGCCCAGCTTGAAAGTGCAAAGGCCCGGCTGGACCTTCAGGCGGACCGTCTCGAAAAAAGCAAAAAACAATTAGCCGCCTGTGTTATTAAAGCGCCCGCCCCGGGCTTAGTCGTCTATGGCTCAAGCATGGACACTATGAGCAGATACCGCGGCGCCGGTCTTATCGCGCCGGGCGAAACGGTCTATCAGAGACAAACAATTATCACGCTGCCCGATACATCTTCAATGATGGCCGAAATAGACGTCCACGAGTCATCCGTCGATAAAATAAAGCTGGGACAGAAAGCCACTATCGTTATGGATGCCTTCCCAGACCAGACATTCAACGGCGAAGTCATCAAAATCGCCTCATTGCCGGACCAGCAGAGAAACTGGCTTAGTCCCGACATCAAGGTCTATACAACACAGGTCAGTATCGAAGGCACTCATAGCTTCCTCAAGCCCGGAATGTCCGCACGCGTCGAAATTTTTGTCGATTATGCGCCAAACGCCCTGGTTGTGCCTGTCCAGGTCGTCGCCAACAGAAGCGGCAAAAAAGTGTGTTTCACTGTAAACGGCGGCAAAAGCATTGAAAAAGAGGTTAAAACAGGTTTGTTCAATGATACATGGGTCCAGATTCTCGAAGGTCTCAACGAAGGCGAAGAAGTTATGCTTAACCCGCCCAGAATTAACGAGACAAAAAAAGAGTCGGAAAAACAATTAGCCGACAAATTCCCCAAAAATGGACAGCAACCACAGCCGGTGCTGGCCCAGGCAACCGACGACCAGTCGCAAACATCGGAGCCCAACAGGGCCGGCCGAAGAAGACAGGGTATGCCGATGGGTATGACGGGACCACAGGGTATGCCGCCTGGGCCAATGGGGGAGCTGCCTGACTTCAACAAGCTTGATGATGCAACCAAAGAAAAAATCAAACAGTTCAGAGAAAGGGCCGCCAAGGGCGAAATGCCCGACCTTAACCAGATGGACGAACGGTCCCGCGAGAAATTCAAACAATCCCAAAATCGTATGAGGCAGCAGAGCGATGGACAAACTACCAGCCAGGAACCTTGATTTTACCGCCGACGGCTCAATCCTTGTTTTTGAAAAACTCTGCAAAAACTATCAGCTTGGCGCCGTCGAGCTTAAAGTCCTGCGGGAAATCAACCTTGTCGTAAAGAAAGGCGACTACCTTGCCGTGATGGGCCCCAGCGGCTCAGGCAAATCAACCCTGCTCAATCTTATTGGATGCTTGGACAGGCCCTCGAATGGGAAATACTACCTCGGCGGCCATGATGTTGCCACCCTCGACGACAACGAGCTTTCCGCAATACGCGGCAGGCACATCGGCTTTGTTTTCCAGTCATTCAACCTTATATCGCAATTGAACGTCCTGGAAAATATCGAAGTCCCGATGTTCTATCAGGGTATGCCTGAACACCAAAGCAAAGCCAAGGCAATAGAATTAGCTGAAATGGTAGGACTTGGCGACCGCGTCCACCACAGACCATCGGAATTAAGCGGCGGCCAGCAGCAGCGAGTCGCTATCGCAAGATCGCTGGCAAACGACCCTTTGATTATTCTTGCGGATGAACCAACCGGAAACCTCGACAGCCAGAGCGGCAGGGACATCCTTAATATACTCGACATGCTTTACCAGCAGGGAAAAACCCTCATCATTATCACACACGATGAGGATATCGCCAAACATTCACAAAGAGAAATACGCCTGTTCGACGGGCGAATAGATAAACAATGGTATAACCGCTGATACATGTTCTTATATAGAACCCAAAGGACTCTGAAACTTGGCATTAAGAGCTTATGGCTTCATCGCCTTCGTTCTACGCTTACCGCTCTTGGTATCATATTCGGCGTCGCATCCGTAATCGCAATGCTTGCCATCGGCGAAGGCGCAAGCAGAGACGCAATGGCACAAATCGCGAGACTCGGTTCGCTCAATATCATCGTCAAAACTATTCAGCCCCCCGAAGACCAGCACGCCACAGGCCAGCAACAAAGCTTGCAGGAATACGGTCTTACTTACGATGACGCCGAACGTTTCCGAAACAGCATTCCCAATATACAGGTTATCGTCCCAATCCGGCGTGTCGCGCATCAGGCCTGGTATCGAAACCGAAAAATCCCAGTCGAGGTCATAGGCACCGTCCCCTGGCATCTCGAAACATCCCCCATCCGGCTGGTAATGGGCAGGTTCCTCTCCAGTTACGATATGGATTACAAACAGGATATCTGCGTCATCGACGAAAGAGTTATGAACGAACTGTTCAAATTCGACGACCCCCGCGGACAGTTTATCAAAATTGGAAGCGATTATTATTCCGTCGTAGGCATCGTAAGTCCGCAGCCCATCGCGGCATCTTCAGAACAACAGCAAGCAAAAGACGCTGAGGCATCAAAAAAACAAGCCGGCGCAAACGCGGGAAATGTTTATATCCCCCTGACAACCGTCAAAAACCGTTTCGGCGAGATGTCCGTTAAGATATCGGGGCAAAGCGGCGCAAACGTCGAAAAAGTTGAGCTGCAGGAAATCGTTGTCAAAGTCGCCAACGCCGACCTCGTTTTGCCCACCCGCGATATCCTCCAGACCGTCCTCGAAAGATTCCATAAAAAAACCGACTATGAATTAACCGTACCCCTCGAACTTCTGGAGCAGGCAAAACGCACGCAGCGAATCTTCAGCATCGTTCTCGGCTCTATCGCCGCAATTTCGCTTCTCGTAGGCGGCATAGGAATTATGAACATAATGCTCGCAACTGTAAGCGAGCGAACACGTGAAATCGGCATCCGCAGGGCGCTTGGTGCAAGAAAGAAAGATATCATTTTCCAGTTCCTCTCAGAGACCCTGCTTTTGACCTTTGCCGGCGGGATACTCGGTATCTTCTTCGGCTGCACTATACCTTTCTTCGTAACTCATTTCGGCAATATGCCGACCGTAATCACCATCACGTCGCTTCTGCTCTCATTCGGCATATCCGGCGCGGTCGGTATCGCCTTCGGCTTGTACCCGGCTTACCGTGCCGCAAATATGGACCCAATAGAATCCCTCCGCCACGAATAACCGCTAAAATAAAAAGGGCCACAAAATAATTTGCGGCCCCTATATTTACAATCAACTAACCTTTACCGGCTTATTCACTGTCATAAAGCCACCATTCGGCAAATATCATCAGGTCATCTATTTGCACATTGCCGTCGCGGTCGCGATCGGCACCGCTGCACCAGGCATTGGACTGATTGCAATTAGTTTTAAGCCACTGGCCGGCAAACGTCGAGTAATCTGTGAAATTATATAAATAAGGCGACAGATATGCCCCGTCAATTACCTGCTGCGTTATACCTGGTCCCTGCCAAGCCACAGCGATATTGTCGCCGCCGCCACCTTCCTTCTGCAAGGCCTCTATGTAATACTTATGCCCCGCCAGCAGCAATTTTGGCGTCGATGTCTGCGTAGTATATTTAGTCCACTCGTGTGAATTGGTCCAGTCGTTTACATAAGCTATCAGGACGGCATTACTGGGATTGTCATCGGTGCTAAGCCATAACTGACCATTGTCGTCGCTGGCAATCCAGAACGTGTAATTGCCGCTGGTTGGCGGGTACAGATACCCGCGAATCCGCGTTCCGTAATTATCCGCCCAGTTTGTCGGCCCTTCCAGCGAGGTAAGCAATGCTCGCCCATTCGGGTTAGTCGGGTAATTTATGTCCGAAGTCAGGTTGCTGACAGATGTTCCGGAAATTCCGGTCCACCATTCACGAAGAATAAAGCCGGTGGCATCGCCGCTGACAACATTGATATTTACTGCCGTTGAGGTAGTTGTCCCGTTATTATTATCCGTTGCTCGTGCGGTCAAACTGTATCGGCCCAAGTTGACATCGTTCCACGTATAAGAATAGGGCGGTTCTGTATCTTCACCCAGTTTTGTCAAACCCTGGAAGAATTCCACTTTTGTTACGAAGCCGTTAACAGCGGAAGCATTTGCCTCAATGATAATGTCGTTTCCCGATGTAAATCTATCGCCGTCGAGAGGCGAAGTTATGGAAACGTTTAGCGGGGTTACCCGAAGCACAATATGGCAAACAGTCATCGCAGGGATGGTATAAGTGAACGAGTTATTTGTGATGGTGTTGATTGCGGTGGTTTCCGAAATGGTTGAACTGGTGTTATCGAATTTCCAGACCCTGCCGGCCAAGAAGTTTTGCGGACTGTTGATATTGAATGTCCCGGTGATATTGTCAGTTTGGCTTTTATTGATAACTATAAGATGAAGCTCATTAGCATTGCTTGCGAATACAGAGGCGTAAATAGAGCTGTTCACCTTATCTGACATAGTCGCAGGAACGTTGGTATCACCGAAAGTCGAATGGAGACCGTCGTAATTCCTGTACATTTGTACCGCTGTGTCAATATAGCCGCCACTTCCCCAGTAATTAGTCATATATACGCCATACTTGCCGCAAATACCTAAGAAATCCGCTGTGGTAATACCGGTTGCCCATTGCTCAGAAGGGCCCCAGGTATATTCCGAGATTCCTATATTGGTGTCCAGAAAGTAAGTCTGTATGTCAGATTTAAATCTTGTGAGAATCGGCAAAAATTGCGCCCAATACGATTGGTTTACCCAGCTTGAACCGCCATTAGGATATGTATTATTATTTGGACAAACATAACTTGTGTCCCATAAGGTTCTCGGCGCCTGCATTCTTGCGTTAAACAGTCGCGCATCGTTAAGACCGTCGGTACAAATACCATGGCCGTTGCCGTCATCCTCCGGGGGATACCAGTGAACATCAAGAACATCAAGGAGCCTTCTTCCATTGGCATCCGACGCCTTTTTCATTTCATCAAGATAATAACTTATGAACCAAGGCCGGCTTCCTTGCACGCTTGACCAGTCGGATGCACCGCACAGATTTAGGAACCCCGTGAACACGCAAAGGACAGGTCCCGTTATTTGGGCATTGGGGTCAACATTTTTGACTGCTGTCGCACAAGCAACGCCTTTGTCTCTAATTTCCTGGCATAAGGGATGTGCCGGATGAACTTCGTAATGAGTTGCATTCCAAATGTCAACCTCATTATCCAAAGAGTAGAATTTGACTCCGGTCGGAGTGCCTGCATAACCATATTTCCAAACGAGAAAATTCACGAATTCATCCATATAAACAACGCCATCGGAAGTGTTTGGATTGTTCGGCGGACTGCAGAATGGAGCGCCTTTGGCGAATTGAACGGGATAAAAATACTGCGATGGAGCAGGGAAGGCATTCAAATCCATCCCAGAGACTGGAGCGGAAACGTAACCTGCCAATTGCAGGGTTACTATAGAGTCCTGGTTAACTGAATTAGACTGGTCGATGAGTTTAGTATAGCCCAGGCCGGGTACCGGGGGATTCGATGAATCCCACATCGTGTCGTTTTCAAAATAATAGTCGCTGCCGGCATTGGACCAGTTGTTTTCCCAGTTATAGGCGGTGCAGCGGTTTCCGCCGATTCTTTGAATGGTGTAATCCGTGTCCATGTAAAAGTTTGTGCCGTATATGTATTTGCTGATGGGTGTTCGAGTTGAGTTGGTATTGATGTTATACGTAACATTTATATTAGCCACGCCAACAGAGGAACAGAAAGCCCAAAAAACAATAACCGCAACAAATTTTTTTGACCTCATCACCATATCTCCTAAAAAACAAATCCACCTAAAATAAATCCAACCACTATATCACAGCCAATTTGCCTACACCGGCTTATTCGCTGTCATAAAGCCACCATTCGGCAAATGTCATCAGGTCATCCATTTGTACATTGCCGTCACGGTCGCGGTCTGCGCCCATACACCATGCATTGGACTGATTGCAATTAGTTTTAAGCCACTGGCCAGCAAACGTCGAGTAATCTGTGAAATTATATAAATAAGGCGACAGATATACTCCATCAATTACCTGTTGCGTTATACCCGGCCCCTGCCAGGCCACAGCGATATTGTCACCGCCGCCGGCTTCTTTTTGTAATGCCTCGATGTAATATTTGTGTCCGGCAAGTAGTGGTTTTGGCGACGACTGCTGATTACTTTCTTTGTTCCATTCGCGAGAATTCGTCCAGTTTGCCACATACGCAATCTGGACAGCGTGACAAGGGTCGTCATCTGTGCTAAGCCTCAACGAGCCGGCGTCATCGCTTGCAATCCAGAACGTATAGTTGCCGTCTGCAGGCGGATACAGATACCCGCGAATACGTGTTCCGTAATTATCCGCCCAGTTTGTCGGCCCTTCCAGTAAGGTAATCAGTGCTCGCCCATTTGGGTTCGTCGGATAATTTATGTCCGAAGTCAGGTTGCTCACTGCCGCTCCTGTAGTAATACCGGTCCACCATTCACGAAGAATAAAGCCGGTAGCATCGCCGTTTACTACTGCCACATTAACTTCTGTCGAAATACCTACTCCGCCATTATTATCGGTTGCCCAGGCGGTAAGGCTGTATCGACCGACGTTTACATCGCTCCATATATAAGAATAAGGCGGGGTCGTATCAGTTCCTAATAATGTTGTACCCTGATAGAAATCGACTTTAGTTACCGTGCCGCCACTGACAGATGCAGTAGCATTGATGGTGATATTTGCAGGAGCGGTAAATACAGTCCCATCTGATGGCAGCGTAATCGAGACCGTCGGCAGATTGCTTGGGGGGGGTGGGAGCGCGGCGCCTCCCGTCAAAGCATTTATGTTGTCCGAGTCAACCTCCGCACCCGTGGTCCAGTCGAAGGTCACCCCCGCGATGTCCCAAAAGATGGGCTTCAATCCATGGCTGTTGGCATAATCAACAACAGTCTTATGGTAATACGTCCTCCCCCGAAGATGCAAGTCAAGGTCCGCACCCGAAAGTTGAGTCGTGCGCTTCATGGCCTCGAACTCGCCAAGCACCACGGGGATTCCTTGGCTTACGAACTTGTCGGTCATTTTCTGGAATTCCGCCGCCATATAGTCCTCTTCGCCCCAGGTCGGGTTGTGAGCGGTATCGGTGGTGGAATGATAACCATGTCCCCAATAGAAGAACTGATTGCCCCACGATTGATCTGAGGTCATCATGACGTAGTTATACGGGGAATAATAGTGTATCTCGACCATCAGGCGGCCGGTCGCCGAGTCCGTAGGCAATGTATTCATCAACGAGTAGGTGAGGTCAATATCCGTGTTTGGCCCCTGGACCAGAAGCCAGCGGGTACTATTGTTACCGCCTGTGGCGCGGACTGCATTCACAAACGTCTGTTCATAAGCTAACAACGTGGACATCTCCGCGGCAGTGTCAGCGCCTGGTTCATTGCAGCCGGCAAACAGTAAGTGGTCATCGTAATTGACAAAGGTGTTCGCGATCTGTGTCCAGTAGGCCTTTTGCTTCGCGTTGATCGTTGTATTCACATCATTCGTAATGTTATTTTCCAGCCAGCCGCCATCCCAGTGGCAGTTGATAATGACGTACAGGTTCCTGGCATAACACCAGTCAACCACCTGTTTGACCCGCGCCATATATGTAGAATCAATCACGTACGTGGTCTGGTTGGCGTGACTGTCCCACGCGCACGGGATGCGAACAGTGTTGAACCCAGCGTCAGCGACCGCGTTGATCAGCGCCTGGGTGGCCGCCGGGCCCCAGCAACCTTCACCACAGGGCGGCTCCAATGTATTTCCGAGATTCCACCCGTAGGTCGGCGTTGGCAGCTGCGCTAACGTGACTACCGGAAGCATCAGTAGACACACGTTCGCAACAATCAGAGCATTCAATCGTTCGTTCATCTCTTACCGCTCTTTCTGTTTGTGGCACAAACGAAAGATGTACCACGAGTTAATATTTACCAAGAGTCAAAGTAGATACAACGTTTCATCGTCACTGACAATCCAGGTATTCACGCCGTCAACACCATCGAGTCACTACGCTACGAGTAACAATAAAAAAGGCCACTCTTGCTGATTTCTTGCGACAGCAAAACACAGGGGTGGCCTTTATATTCGTAATCAACCTGACTTTATCAGCTACTCGCCGCCGTAGAGCCACCAGTTCTCGGCAAACTGCAACAGGTCATCAAGCTGAACTTTGCCGTCATGGTTATAATCGCAGCCTTGGCACCAGCCATTGGTTAATTTGCAATTGGTCTTCAGCCACTGGTTCGCAAAATTACTGAAGTCCACAAAGCCAATAACATACGGAGACAAATAAGCGCCTGTAATGGCCTGTCTGATTATGCCTGGCCCTTCCCAGCCAATTGCAATATTGTCGATGCCGCTGTTTTGTTTGTGTCTTGCCTCGATATAATAGGCCCCTCCCGCAACCAGTGTTATTGCTGATGACTTCTGTTCCGCAGCGTAATCCCATTGATAATCATTTACCTCGTTCGATACCTGGCAGATTTTTACAGCATTGGCAGGATTTTCATCGGTACTTAACCATAATTCGCTGGCATTATCGCTGGCAATGTAAAAATAATATGTTCCGGTGGTAACAGGATGCAGGTATCCCCTAATCCTTGTACCGTAACCCTGGGTCCAGTTTGTAGGCCCCTCAAAACTATGCTCCAAAAACCTGCTGTTAGGATCCCAGGGGTAATTCACATTTGATGTCAGATTGCTGACTGCTCCTCCTGATATGCCTAACCAAACCTCGCGAAGAGCCAAACCGGTGCCGTTGCCGAATTTCGTAAATACGAGCTTATCGATGCTCCAGTCATTCGTATCCATCAACAGCCGCATAGTATGCGGGCC
>JBEKTD010000010.1:0-97382 GCA_049516395.1 Sedimentisphaerales bacterium
GTTACCGACTTGTTTGAATTCATAGTGATTGTCACAGAACTGTTTGTGCCGGAGACATCGCCTGACCAGTTGGCAAAATTGTAACCTGTATTCGGCGTCGCTGTAAGAGTTACCGTGTCGCCTGAGTTATAATTGGCCTTATCCGGCGACTTTGCAACCGTGCCGTTGACAGCCGTTGTATTCAAAGTGTAGGTTTGCGCTGAAATATATTCATAGCATCCGGCACTGTGATGGTTCGCATCTCTGGCATTGCCCAATATATCTATCGAAGGCTGCTGTGCTGCAATGCCATAATTAACCGCCTGCGAACCTGCACAAAGAGCAAAATTGCTCGTGTAGTCAATCCCGTGAGGGCCGCCATTACTCGGATACCGGACAAAATCAGTACCTCGTGTTACATAATCATCAGAATTTATACCTGTAAAAAAGTTAGTAATAAAATCTGTCTGAACAGGCGGAACGGCCATACCCTTATGAACAATTTCATTGGTTGCATCCCAGGTATAAGGCGTTGGGTTATGGTCCCAAACTGCATAAATTATATTGCCATGGGCAGTAAAACCGGTAAGACCTACTGCAATGTCAGGACATCCCCAAAAGATATTATTATAGAGTTTCAATCCTGCACCACTCGTACCAGATATCGGAATTGTCGAAAAAAGCCCTCCACCGTAATAGTCCCAATAAGTATTGCTACATATCGTGCAATGCCCGCCTATAAAAGTATTATTTCTTACTGTAATATCTCCATCGCCAAGTGTGCAAATTCCCAAAGCGGTGGAGGAAACGGTATCATAAACCATATTATTTTCAATAAGAAGGTCTTTGTAGCCACCGCCAGTAAGAATCGAAGCATCCGGATAAAAACCTATTCCATAACTCCGTCCCATTGCGTGTATAATATTGCCACGAACGGTAGTGTGATTATTATGAAAGTCAATAGCCCCGTGACTATAATCCGTACCCTGCCATTTTGCCTGCGTATTATAAAAATGATTATCCTGAATAAGTATCTCACCGTGATTCTCGCCAGCATAAGTTATTTCAATCGGAGCTTCTGCAATCAGATGAACATTACAATCCCTAATCTCGAATCCTGTGCCTAAATTATCTAATGTTACTATTCCATCGAAAGCCTGACTAACATCCAAATTGATAAACTTGAAATCTTCATTTTTAGATGTAATATTCCATCCGGTATCGACCAGAATACCAATACGAGTAATATTATTCAGAGGCACCAAATCGCCATTGTTAGGGCCACCAATGCTGGGGTCCCAATAACCCTTTATGGTTGCATTTTGAATCTTGACACAACCAGCATATTTAATATAAACAACGTTAGCAATTCCCGTGCCTGTAACCTCCATATCTATACCGTCAAATACAAGGTATCGCCTATAACAAGTATTATTGGGCGAAGAGATAGTTAAAGCCGCACCCGTACCGCTGCTGATTTTAGGATGATGCCCTGTTGCGGCTTTGTAAGTAATCACATCAGTCCAGGATGTCGGTTCAGGTGACGGAATATAATTAAAAGTCGTAGCGGCATAAGTGCCACTGCGGATATAAACCGTATCTCCGGCAACAACATTAGGGGAAAGACTGTTGCCCTCAACCGCCCTGTTTATTGTTTTCCAGGGATGGAAACTGTCGCCAGTATTGGTATCAATACCGTTGGCGTCATCAACATAATAAGTTGCTGCGGTTGCCGTGGAGACGGCGAAAGCACAACAGTAGATAGCGATAGTGATGAGAAGGCAGACCAACATATGTATAAGCGGGCGATAGGGCCTGCTCACCGGTAACAAAGCAGACAAAGCTGTTATAGTTCTCATTACCAGCCCTCCCCAATACCAAAAAACAGTTTGTGAGAGCCAGTTCTTAAAACAGTGTGTAATCATAAATCTGGCCTCACGCAACTGCAACTTTATTCTTCCGCCGCAATACTACGGGTGGTAACCCGTAGATGAAGTTATCCGCCGAAGGCGGACAGGCGGAAGCCTGAAACCTAAATGCTATGGGTGTTAACCCATAGTAGTTTACTTTTTGCTCACGTAACCATATAAATAATAAGAATAAACAGCCAGGAAGCAAAACAGGTCGAATGAAACTAAAAATTGTGTGAGACGCACTTGATACGATTGTTCAATATCAGGGGGGTAAGTGCATCGGAAATTGCCTATCTGCGGCCCATAGGTGCGGCTGTTCCCCTATTGCCCAACCCCAAACACCGTTTTTTGAGGTTTTATGGGACGTTATTTTGGAGCATGAACAATGAGTTTATAGGTGTTCTGTGGTGTTTTTATAACAACCTTGGATTAACTATTTGTTGTACTATGGAAGGGAATAGACTTGACAAATGGTAAATAACTGTTACTATATTTAAATGACCGCTTAATTTGCAGCGGTTGTGTTCAGGGACGAAGAGATCAACATTTTTGACCCCATGGAGTTGGGTTAAATGTAATTCAGTGCGAGAACTGTAACCCGAGGGAAGTTGATTTATAGGACGGAACACCAGCTTGGGAGGCGACGGTCGCCTTAATTTTTTGTCTGGTGATTTATACTTTCGGGTTATGCGTTAGGTGGTAGTCGAAAAGGGAATATTATGGGACCGGAAGTCGGTATGCCAAGGAGCCTAAGTGTTCTCTATGGCAGTGACTATGAAAAGTCATGGAAACCATCGACGTGGGTACTCTGGGCATTGGCCGTAATCACAATTATAGTTTCAGGTGCGGGCTACCGCGTTTTGGCCAATCGGTTCAAACTGACTAATGCCCCAATCAAACTACCGGTTCCATTGAGTGCATTCCCCATTCAAATTGGCAACTGGGTCGGTAGCGAGTTGACCATTCCGGCCACTACCAGAGAGTATATGGAACAAAATTTTGCAGATGATTTTTTCAGTCGAAGATATGTTAATTCCGCTGAAGGTATCTGGGCGGATGTTTATATGGTGTATTGTTCAAGCCGGCCCAGCGGCATACTTGGGCACCGGCCTGGTGTATGCTATCCGGCGCACGGCTGGCAGCACCAGAATACCGAAAGGTCGCAATTCATCTCAAAAGCAGGGCGGCAGGTAGATTGTCTTGTGCAGCGGTTCCGGAAAAATGCGTTGGCACTCGACGAAGTCGTTGTCATGAGTTTCTATGTCCGCAATGGCCGTATTACAGCAGATGAAGGCGATTTATCAGGGGTGTTTGCTCGCACATTTAATATTGCCAGAGACCCGAGTCGATACGTGGCTCAGGTGCAGATAAGCTCCGTGCTGGAAAGTTCGGTCAGAAAGGCTGCGCGTGACATAATAGACCACACAGTTGATTTTCTGCCTGATGAGAGCGGCAAAGTCAGGACGACGGGGTATGTCCATCCGATCAGAGATAATGTGAAAAACACCGAGTAACGGCGACGTTCTGGGTTGCAGATAGCCGGGTAACATGTTGTGTGACAAGAGGTTACGTTGATTTCCCCGATGTAGCCCACGGGGACGAAGTGTAGATCGGGGCAGAAGATATTAGTTCACTCGAGTTCTGAATATGCTTGAAATGCGCGACTGAGTTGTCTGGACAATATCGTAGGAAAACAGCAGCAAATGATACCATGGAGAAAGCCATCATTCGGAGTCAGCCGTGTTATTACGTCCATTCTTAAAGGATCGCGTGGTGTGGACACCGGGCAAGTAGAAGCTTTGTACGCACAAGTCTATGGAATTCCACACGCGGTTCTACTGCCATCATGCCGGGCAGGAATTTGCTGGGCGTTAAAGGCAACGGGCAAAGCTGGGACTAAAGTATTGTGTACAGCATATACGTGTACGGTAGTCTGGGAGGCAATAATCCGTTCCGGAGGCAAATTAGACCTTATCGATGTTGAACAAGATAGCTTTCTGATGGACAGGCTGTCTTTGGCCGAGAAACAGGTTGGGGATTATTCCATTGTTCTTTGTGAAATATATGGCCACACTTATGACCTTTCTGAAATCGCACGGCAGGCTACAGCAACTCCGATTATTCGCATCATAGACATGGCCATGACGGTACCCACCCGAGAACATTTTGAAAGACTCACGGACAGCGACTTTGCAGTTATTAGTTTTGGTGCCGGTAAATGTATGTACGCTGGCTGGGGAGGCATGGCTTTCACAAAGGACTTAGTGTTAGCAAATAGAGTAAGGCAAATTCGTGATACTTCTCTCTCACGTTGCAGTAGGACGTTGTTAATAGGGAACAGCTTAAGAATGATTGCTCTTAATTTTATGTACAATCAGGTGACATATAGTGTCTTGAAAAGAATTAAAGATGCAAAGCATCTTATGGGACAACGCATGTACAATCGGTCTGTTTCTTCACCACTATATTTGGATCGGGACAAGTCGCTTTCCAAAGAATGGTTTTTGCCCACGACTTATGTGAACAGACATCTAATGCTTTACAACTTAAGACACGCAGAGGAATATTCGGAACAAAGAATACTATTAGCTCAACGCTACCATTCTAATTTTAAAGGAATGGATGGAATTATTTGTCCACAGGTTCCTCCCTACCCGATGAGTCACTATAGTATACGTGTGAAAGCGGTCTTACGACCACTAATTCACAAATACTTGTGCAAAGAGGGTATTGATGCAGGAATGTTGTTTGGTCTTCCGAGAAGCTTTTCCCAAGATAAATTCCCGCGTGCAAGCAGAGTTTCCTGTGAGGTGCTAAATTTGCCTCTGAATATAGATTTGAGTTTGAGTGATATTGACAGAATATCCGAATCTGTGGTACGAGCCTGCGCGAAGTATAATTAAGGAATGTGGCCGTAAGCAAGGAGGCGGAGAGCAAAATATGTGTGATGAGCATAATGCTCCTTTGCGTGTCGAAGTCATGTATGGAAGAGAAGCCCTTCTAACAATTGGTAAGGACTGGGACGAACTCTTCGAGTGCTCTATCGCTGCACCACCCTACCTTTCGCGTGCGTGGGTAACTGTTCTTATCGATGAGGAACGTTTCAAAGGGACTCCATCGTTTGTACTTGTGTGGTCAGGCACAAAACTCGTGGCGCTTCTCCCACTCACTGTGCGACAATCGCTATGCACCAAGATAGCAGTACCTATTGGCACTGGTTTACACACTTATCTGGGTCTGTTATCAGACCCAAATTATCCTGCAGCCATTGAAGTGTTGGCTAAATCTTTTAAGCAGGAGAAAGTGGCTGATGTTTTGTATATAAACGACCTTTCATCAGAAGACGAGGCAACTGGTAAATTATTTAATGAACTGGCGAAGAATGGTTTTTTATACCGGCATGCGTATCGTAATCCCTGCCATTATATCAATATGGGCATATCTTACGATGAATATCTCCTTAAGACAAAATCCGCCAACCGGCGGAAGAAGTTGCGATATGAAGAGAAAATGCTATTTAAAACGAATAACACTGCAGTTCAACACTATATAGGAAAAGAAATTTCAATGGATATTGTACAGCGGATAGCCGCTATACAAGAGGCGAGTTGGATGAAAAGACGCGGTGCAGTCACGTTAAACATTTATTTTAATCAAAAGCTCTTGTTGAATATGGCGAAAAACGGTTTTGCGCATATATGGATATTAACTATCGATGGAGAAGATGCAGCCTTTGTTTACACATTAATAGTCCATAAACAACTCCATTATTATCAAACCTCTTTTAAACTCAAATATGAGTCGTCACTCTCTGTGGGTAAAATATTAACTATGCAAGTTATTCGCCATGCATGCGAAAACGACATTTTGCACTTTAACTTTGGCCAGGGGGACGCCGAATATAAGAGATTCTGGGCAACCAACTCTCACGAAGTTAAACGAGCCGCTGTGGGGCGCGGTTTTAGAGGATATTTGTTTGTTCTTTGGTTTGGCCTTATTTGGTTTTTAGCTAAGCATAAATGGATTCATACGCTGTACCGCGGGCTCAAAAGAAAAGTGAGGAGCGGGTGAGCAATGATTATACGAAAAAGTCCTGAAATATTTTCAGTAATAAGTGAAAATAATTGAAGGTATTAATTTTGATGTTAAATAAAGTTATTTCCAATGTAAGCAGTCTGATACTTGGAAACAATCTGAAAGGATTGTGTGTGCGCGGCTCGATGGCCTTAGGTGCAGGAACAGTAACTGCACAGTCGATAAGATTTATCCGTAATATGATACTTGCCAGAGTCTTGGCGCCTCATGAATTCGGCCTTATGGCAATTGTCTGGGTTGTAATGGTAGCTTTGGAAGCCTTTACGGAGGTTGGCATAAAACAATCGGTCATCCAGAATAAACACGGAGCGGAAAATGATTACCTGAATGTCGCATGGTGGGCGCAAGTCGTTCGTGGTTTAGGCCTTTTTCTCATTGCAGTAATTTCAGCTCCGTTCATAAGCTCCTTCTACGATAAGCCGGAACTCTTGGGATTACTTCGTGTATCTTTTATTGCTATTCTCTTTAGAAATTTTGTTAGCCCCCGTGCCTATGTACTTGAGAAGGAATACCAATTCAGCAGGGCAGTATTTCTCACCCAGGGCAGCGCTATCGCAGGTGCAATCACAACAATTTCCCTTGCTTTTATAATACGCAACGTGTGGGCGCTGGTGATTGGTTATGTGGCTGAAGCTGCCGTACTTTGTCTGGCATCGTATCTGCTCGTCCCGTTTATGCCGGGATTCAAAGTTAATCGGGAATATCTGGGTGAGTTAATGAAATTTGGTCGCAGGATGTTTGGTCTGCCCATTTTGACTATGGCCGCTTTGCAAGCCGATGTTTTAGTTCTTGGCAAACTCGTACCCAATGAACAGGTAGGCATGTATTACTTGGCACTAACATTGGTGGCTTTTCCAATCGAGTTATTTTCATGCGTAATTTCTCCTGTTTTACTTCCGGCTTTTGCTCAGAAGCAGGATGACAAAACCGGGCTCAGCCGCAACGTTATTAAGATTACTAAGTGGACAGCCCTTTTTGGTATTCCTGTGGTAGTATTTATGGCCTGTTGTGCAGGCGGTATAATTTTGCTTATTTATGGAGAGCGATATATCGCGGCAGCCATTCCATTCGGTATTTTGAGTATTCAGATTCTGAACCGGTCTGAAGGCGCTGTTTTGGCTACGACATATCTGGCGGTAGGAAGGCCTCATTTGCACCGCCTACTTGTTGCATTGCGACTGGTAATTATCGCCGTTCTTATTTACCCAGCGATTATTTATCTTGGACTTGCAGGGGCTGCCGTTGTTGTCGTGCTGAGTAATTTTGTCGCCCAGGTAGTTCAGGTTTTTTGGTGCCGGAGAATTATCGACCTTAAATTCGGCGATTATATTCGTTCCTACATCCCTGGCGTATTACTTGCGCTGCCGGTATTAACAACTGCCGGTTTGCTAAGGATTTTTGGTATAAGGTCGCCGGTATTAGTCTTAATCGTCTGCGCTGCCGTACTTATTGCATCATACGCAGGGTATCTGGCGAAGTTTGCGATTTCAAAATTTCAACCTGTCCCGTTTACTGGCAAAAAAGGAACTGCGGGAACATTGGATTTTGCAGCTTCAATTGAGACTGAGGATGTCTGACAAATGTAATAAGGGATAGGATAACAAAAGATAATATGAAAATATGCCTTCTTGGAGCATCGTTTGATACTGGCAATATGGGTGTCAGCGCATTGGCCGAATCGAGCATAAAGATCATTTTGAACAAATGGCCTGATGCCGAGATAACACAGTTGGATAGCGGCAGAGAGGTGGGGGAGTATCGATTACGGATAGGCGACAAAGACCTGATGATAAAAAAAATGCCTATTCGATTTTGCAGGAATATATTTCTTGAAAATCATTTTGTTATGCTGTGTTTTTATGGGATTCTATTCAAATTATTGCGCAGCGAGAAATTCAGGCGATTTTGTGCACGGCGCAATTCGACTCTTAACTTTATGAACCATATTGACCTTGTCGCGGACATTACCGGTGGTGACAGTTTCAGTGACATCTATGGTATGCGCAGATTTATACTAGGGTTTTTGCGAAAATGGCTTGTTCTGTTGTTTGACAAGGATTTGGTAATGCTGCCTCAGACCTATGGGCCGTTTAAGCGGCCTTTAGCCAAAGGGATGGCCCGATACATTCTAAAACGGGCCAGTATGGTCTATTCGAGAGACAGGTCAGGTGTGGAATATGTCAACACACTGCTTAATAACCACGCCAACGGAAAAGTGAGATTTGCTCCCGATGTTGCGTTTGTCCTCGATGCCAGAAAGCCGGAGCGTTTTGACATTGTGCCATCGGAAATTGCGAGAAACGGGGACTCAATTATAATCGGGTTGAATGTTAGCGGGCTGTTATTCAACGGAGGTTACAACCGGGATAATATGTTTGGTTTGAGTTGCAATTATCGCGAATTGATTATTGCCGTTGCAGAAACGCTGCTGCAGGAACAGAACGTATCTGTTCTGTTAATTTCTCATGTTTTTCCGCCGGCAGGCAATATTATTGAAAGCGATCCTGACGCGTGCCTCAAGATATATGAGCAGTTAAGATATAAATACAAAGGTAGAATTTTCCTTGTAAAAGGCAAATACGACCAGGGAGAGATAAAGTATATCATAGGCCTGTGCGACTTTTTTATAGGTTCGCGTATGCACGCCTGTATTGCATCGCTTTCCCAAGGAATACCGGCGGTAGGTATTGCATATAGTAAAAAGTTTTATGGAGTTTTTGAGAGTATCGGTTTGAGTGATTGTGTTTCTGATGCGAGAACCTGCACTGAAAACGAGTTGCTCGAGAAAATCGGTTCGGTTTTCGAGAGAAGAGAGCTAATTCGTAAGCACTTACAGAATACAATACCCTCTATTCAACGCCAAGTATTGGATATCTTCAAAGAATCGGAATTGTAGGTGGTATGAAGTTGTTATCTACGCTTTTTTTCAAGCTGTACGCCCTGGGAAGTTGGAGGTCGAAGAAAGCCATTCGAGCTTTAGTAACGAGGTTCGAGGGTGGCCAAATGTATTCGGAAACGTTACGGGCAATATTTTCCAGATATCATAATATTGAAATCGGCAAGTACAGTTACGGCGGCTGTTTCAACCTCACCAACATTCGGGAGTTTACGAAGATTGGCAGATATTGCTCATTCGCCGAAAATGTGTACATATATAACGCCAACCATCCGCTCAGTTTCAAATCGACACATCCATTCTTCTATAATCCCTCGTTGAAATACGTAGAAACCGAACAAATATCACGAAGAAGCATTGAAATAGGCAACGATGTTTGGATAGGACAGAATGCCATTATCTTGGCGAGTGTTACTATCATCGGTGATGGTGCAATCATTGGGGCCGGCACTGTAGTAACCAAAAACGTGCCGGAATTTGCCGTGGTCGTGGGCAATCCAGGCAAGGTAGTTAAATACAGGTTTTCCGAGCAGACGGTCCGGAAGTTGAAGCAGGAGCGGTGGTGGGATAAAGATATTGAGGACTTGCAGACACATTTAGAAGATTTTGTTAAGCCCTATGAAAAACCACAGAATTCAGGACTAACGCCAGGTGAGTAAGTATAAATCAACAGATTCAATAGTTCGCAAGAAAATCTGTTGTGGCTGCGGCGCATGCTCGGTGATATGCCCTACCTCTTGTATCGAGTTTATCTATGGAAGCCGGTTCAACTATCCGAGAATCGGTACGGGAAAGTGTATCCAGTGCGGGAAGTGTCTTAAAGTGTGCCCCAGTACATTTCTCCTAAAAGGAACCGATCCAGGTTTTTCGGATGAGCTGGCAAAGGCCTCGTATGACTGCTATCTTATCCATTCGAGGGATGATGAGATACGCGTGGATGCTTCATCAGGCGGGTTCATAACCGGGATGATTATACATCTGATGGACAAAGGGCTTGTCGATAGTGGTGTTGTTGCCATATGTGGGGAAAACAATCCCCTGGTGACCAAGTCGTTTATCGCCACAGACCGGGAATCTCTTCTCAATGCGCGAGCTTCAAAATACACTCCGGTTTCGAGTTGCACTGTTCTGGCCGACGTGCTGAAGCGCCCGGGGCGTTATGTATTTGTGGGCACACCTTGTATGATTGAAGGATTGACTAAGCTACAAGGTTTGATACCCATATTGCGAGAACGTATCGTCTTGACTATTGGACTAGTTTGCGCAGGAATGGCTTCACGACTTAGCACCCAAAACTATCTTGAACGATATGGCATAAATCCTGCGGATGTTCGGCGCATAAATTATCGAGGAAACGGGTGGCCTGGAAGTTTCAGGGTATACGGTGATAATGGCGTTATTTTAGAACGGCCGCTTCTTGGAGATGAACTCAAATACTTAGTCGGGATAGATCATTACTTAAGATGTTCGAACTGTTTGGATCACTGGGGCCGGTTTGCCGACATCGTGGTCTCGGACCCCTGGACAGACGAAATGGTCAGAACGGAGCGCAAAGGCAGGTCGGCGATTATGGTCCGAACTGAACGAGGCAGGCAAGTCGTTGCCTCGGCAATTGATTCAGGCGATATGATAGCTGATTCTATCACTGTGAAAGATATGCTTGGCTATAACGGGCATCTTGTAGTCGATTCCAAACACATACGGCATGGTTGGATGGCGGGGTACCAACTGCTGTTCTTTGGTCGAATGAAATACTTATTCCCTGTCATAATGAATATGCTACGAAGAAAACGAATTGGTTTTAAAACCACCTTGAAGGCTTGCTTGAACAAGCGCTACTACTATTAACAAAGAACTTTTCATTATAACGAATGAAAAGATGAATTATTTTTTGGCCGCATCTTCCTGCAGTAGAGATAAATGCAAGGCGCTACATTAGTAAAAAGAAGAACTTTGTTTAATAGGCGGCACTTTGAAGCAGGTTATGTTTTGCGGCTGGATGTGTCTTTTAGAAATAAGAGAATATGCAGACTCTATCAAATATAGGGGCAAATGAGTTATGATGACGATGAGTGGGGGGATAACTTTAATAGTGGCAGTTATCTTCTCTCTGTTGGTTGTAGTGCTTCGTCCAAGTTATGCCTTGGCTGCATATATTACAGCCCTGCTGTGGTATCCTCACTATCTTGTATTAATAATAGGCGCAATCCACCTGCCGGCAAGTCGGATTGTGGTCCTTTTATTGTTGCTGCGGTGTTTATATGATAATCAAATCCGAAGCAAGTTTATTTGGTCCAGATTAGACACTTGGGTAACATTAAGTATGGTGGTCTATGTAGGGGTGGATTTTATCACAATACCTTTTTCTGATGCAATGATAAATAGAGGGGGATTTTTATTTGATACATGGTTTGCTTACATTGTCGTCCGGCTAATTATAACCGACAGACCCACATTAACAATTGTCATTAAATGTATAAGTGTTGTTCTTGCACCTCTGGCAATTTTGGGGGTGATTGAGTCTATCACAAGCTGGAAGCCTTTCCTTTCGCTGTGTCAAGATTCTGAATGGTTTTATCATTGGGAAAGTTATGAGGCAAGATGGGGATTGACTCGTGCTATAGGGCCTTTTGAGCATGCTATTTTATTTGGCTGCTGTTTCGCCATGTTTTTGCCTTTGATTTATTATTTACGTCATCAGAAAAGACCCTGGAATGTTTTGGCCTATGTTTTTTCGGGAACAGCAATAGTAGGCTGTATGAGTAGTATGTCCAGTGGTCCGTGGATGATGGCAACAGTGATTATTTTTTGTCTGGCAATTGAAAAACACCGCCAATTGGTTAAACCATTGTTAATTGCTTTTGTGCTTTTCTGTGTATTCATCGGAGTAGTCAGTAACAGGCCATTCTACCATGTCATTATTTCCTATGCGGACCCTGTTGGAGGTGCAGGTTGGCACCGCGCGAAATTGATGGACCTTGCAATAGAACATTTCAATGAATGGTATGTGGTTGGTTATGGCGGTCGCGATCCTGGCTGGGGAAGTAGTTTGGGTTCTGGAAAAACGGATGTGACTAATCAATTCATTTTGAGTGGAGTGGAATATGGCGTACTGGGAATCATTGCCTTGTGTAGTGTGCTTGCGACAGCCTTTGGCGGAGTTATACGCATGTATAAAAGAACTGGAAATCCAGAGTTAAAGTCGCTCTATTGGTCATTTGGAAGTGTATTGTTTTCCGTGATAGTAGTTTGGATGTCGGTTAGTTTCTTCGGGCAAATGATATCACTTTTTTACATCATTCTCGGAATGATAGGTTCGTCAATCGGTTTTATAACTAATGAAGGTAGAAATTTTAAACGGATAGGGATAATCCCGCAAAGATTTAAGGTTTAAAGGCAAATACTTTAAAATGGACAAGTATCACAAAACAATGCTTCCTGATGGATGGAAAATTGTCGTTGCAAAAAACCTTACGGAGGTTGAATCGCTTCGCCCCGTGTGGGAAAAGCTGCAAAAAGAAGAGACATATCCTGTTCCAAATGCAGATATTGACCGGTTTATCTCTGTCATTGAACCGTTACAGGATACTGTACGGCCGCATATTATACTCTTGAGATATAATGGCAGCTCTGAGGCGATGGCAATCGGCAGGGTAGGAATGATTGAGCTCAATTGCAGAATTGGGTACAAGACTTTGTTTCGACCGGCATTGAAGGGCTTATCCATTGTGTACGGTGGTCTTATCGGCAAATTTACGGACAATGCTCTCTGTGTTCTATTACAGGAATTACGTCTAGTGCTTTCCAAAAGGGAGGCTGATGTAGTGGTCTTTAATCATTTGAAAATAGATTCTCCTATCCGTCAGCTTGTAAGAAAAAAAACTAATGTTTTGTGCAGACATCATTTTCCATCGATAGAACCCCATTGGCAGACCATTATACCTGATAGTGTGGAACTATTTTATGCAAGTATACCGAGCAAGCATAAACGTGAGTGGGGTCGGCTATTGAGAAGGTTGGAGGCAGAAAGTGCTTGCTCTGTTAAAGTAAAGTGTTATCAAAGTGCAGAAGACGTGGATTACATAGCTGATGTTGCGTCAAAGATATCTGCCCGCACATATAAACACACTTTAAATATTGGATTTACCGATGATACACTGACGCGTTCTTTATTGACCCAATCTGCAAAGAAAGGTTGGTTACAAGCCTATATAATGGATATTGGAGGTGAGCCTTCTGCATTTGAATTTGGTATTCGTTATGGTACAACATTTTGGCCAGAGTATATGGGTTATGACCCAAAGTGGGCTAGGTTTGGTCCTGGTATGCTTCTTTGGATAAAGGTCATTGAAGAGCTTTGTGCCAGCGCGGATATTCACAAACTAGATTACGGTTTTGGTGATGCTGACTACAAGAAAAAATTAGGAACAAACTATTGGCCCGAGGCCTCAGTTCTTATTTATGCACCACGGATGTATCCCATATTTATCGATATGTTGCAATCATTTATGGCAGCGATATCCATAGGACTGGGATATGTTTTGAAGAAAATTGGCCTAGTTGGCTGGATTAAGCGAAATTGGCGTAAGATGCTTCAGACTAAAGAGTCTAAAAGTGTCTAAGGAGGCGATGACTAATTTTGTTTTTATTAACTGCTCTGGTAGTATTAATAATCATCTTTTTGTATGCAGGCGTACCCTATATCCTAAGCATAGTTGCTAAGTTTTTGCTTGCACGTAAAGTTATTAAATCCAAAGCGATTGTTCTGACATTTGATGATGGGCCTGGTACTAAATTAACGCCATTGATTCTAAATATCCTGGCTGAATATAATGTTAAGGCGACCTTTTTCCTATTAGGCAGAAATATTTCAGGTAGAGAAGAAATCGTCAGGCAGATAGCAGCCGCTGGCCACGAAATATGTTCACACGGTTACGACCACTTGAACTATTTGAAGGTTTTACCATTTCATGCTTTAGCCGATATTAAGCGAGGCTGGCAATCTATTGATTCTGCTTTAGGGTCTAATAAGGGTGTCTATCCATTTCGCCCACCTTTTGGAAGGCTAAATTTAGTATGTTTGTTCTATCTTTGGATTCGCAAGGTGCCGATATTTTATTGGACGTTTGATTTTGGTGATGCTTTCTCGACCAGCCGACCAGATGTTGAGAGTATTAATGCTCGTTTGATGGGGTCAGGAGGAGCAGTGGTACTGCTTCATGATTTTGACCGTACCAATGAAAACAAAAGCAATATGGTTTTAGAGTTAGGGCGAACGACTTTAATGCAAGCTAAAGAAAATGGAATGAATGTACTAACAATGTCGCAGTTTTTAGAAGAGAATAAATGATGTATTTCGATGTATCGATTATTATAGTTAACTGGAATACCAGAGATATTCTGCGTAACTGTCTGCTCTCTATATACGAGCAGACAAAAGAAATCTATTTTGAGGTAATTGTCGTAGATAATGCTTCGACCGACGGTTCTGTCGAAATGGTAAAGAAAGATTTTCCTCAGGTTATCTTAATAGAAAATACTGAGAACCGTGGTTTTGCAGCGGCCAACAACCAGAGTATAGCAGTTGCGAAAGGCAGATATGTACTTTTGTTGAACAGTGATACGCTGATACTGGACAAAGCCATTTTCAAAACAGTAATGTCTGCGGATGCCAACCCAAAAGCGGCGGTTGTTGGCTGTCGTGTTTTAAACCCAGATAGAACTCTTCAGCCCACCTGTTTTATGTTTCCATCTCTCTTGAATATGTTTTTATCCAGCACATATTTGTTTAAGTTATTTCCAAAGAGCAAATTTTTTGGTCGAGAGCAAATGAGCTGGTGGAACAGGAATGATACCCGCGAGGTTGACGTCGTAACAGGGTGCTTTATGCTGGTAAGACGTATGGCAATCGAGCAGACAGGCCTAATGGACGAGCAGTTCTTTTTTTATGGTGAAGAAACGGACTGGTGCTATCGGTTCAGGCAGGGAGGATGGAAGGTCCTGTTTATTCCTGATGCGGAGATTGTTCATCTCGGCGGGCAGAGCAGTAAGCAAATGGCATCCCAAATGGCTTTACAATTGAGAGGCAGTATCCTGCAGTTTATGCACAAACACCATTCTTCTCTGGAGTATAGCATAGCCTGTATTCTGGTGTGGTTGTTTTTTACGATTCGTGTTCCATGGTGGTTTATAAAATACATTTTCGCCCGGACACAAAAGGATTATTGCCGTATGAAGATGCTTACCTATCTTACGGGAATGAAAAAACTTCTTTTCGAAGGCGGCAGAGGGCTTAGTGTCAAGTCCGGCAGTTAAAGATTGTTATATATATCCGTGTTAACAACATCTGCTATGCCGCAATATCATTACTGATATATGGGGAAAATTGCTGATGAATAGAAAGCTAATGGAACACAGTATCTAAAATAGCGATAGGACTGTTGGCATTTCCAAATAAAAGCACGGCAAGACGATGGAGGTAGGCAAGATGAACAACCAAAACCAGATAGATGTAATATGTTTCGGCGGCGTAGATTGGTGGTATCACAATAGGGGTCATATTGATTTCCAGTTGATGCGTAGATTTGCAGCGACCGGCACAGTGCTTTACATAAATTCCATCATAATGCAAAGACCCAAGGTAGGTAAGAAAGGGCAACTGTTTACAAAAGTGGCGAGAAAGGTCAAAAGTATCTTCAGAGGACTAAAGCACATCGAAAACAACTTTTGGGTCTTTAGTCCCGTTAGTCTACCGGTGAACCATATCAGATGGCTCAGGCCACTGAATGAGGCTCTTCTGGCTTTACAGATATCCTTTGCTGCAAAGCGGCTGAAACTGCATACGCCTCTTGTATGGGTTGCAGTCCCTGTAGCATGTAACATCGCACGGAAGTTTAGGAAATCGAAGTTGGTCTACCAACGAACTGACCGATTTGAAGACACTCCTTTGGTTAATTCTCAGAGTGTATCCCAAGATGACAAGACGCTAAAACAGGAGGCAGATCTCACAATCTATGTGAGTACCAGTCTTTACGAGCAAGAACGAGCACAGTGCAAGAGGGCATTTTTCTTGGACCATGGCGTTGATTATGACCTATTCTCTTCCACTGACAAGAACGGTATATCGCCGCCGGATATCGCTTCGATACCAAGACCGATAGCTGGATACATCGGCACGGTCGAAGACATCAAAATAGACATCAATTACCTTGAGGCGGTTATTAGTTTGCTCCCCGACGTATCTTTTGTTTTCGTGGGGAAGGTTGATGCTAGCTTCCTGCAATTAAGAGAAAAAAAGAATGTCTGGCTATTGGGCCAAAAACCTTACGAGCAAATATCGCAATACGGGAAATTCCTTGATGTGGCGCTCATACCCTGGTGTAAGTCTAATTGGACGACGGCGGCCAATCCGATAAAACTTAAGGAGTATCTATCATTGGGAAAACCCGTAGTTAGCACATCATTTAATGAATTCCAAAAGTATAGTGACGTGGTGTATGAAGCTGAAACGCCGGAAGAATTTGCAGATTGTATCAAAAAAGCTATTGCTGAAGATTGCCCTGAGCTTGTTACAAAAAGGAGGCAAAAAGTGGCCAAGGATACATGGCAAAATAAGGCGGCAGAAGTGCTTCAGCTTGTTGAGCGACTCGGTTCCCAACAGTCTAAGTAAAATCTGCAATCGGAAAAGACAAATGTGCGGAATAGCGGGAATAGTTAATTTTACGGTTGAACGGCCGGATGTAGCCATTGTTCGAAAAATGGTAAATGTTATGCGTCATCGCGGGCCCGACGGTGAAGGGTTTTACAACGACCGTCACGTCGCCTTTGGTCACGTTCGCCTGAGCATTATAGACGTAGCGGGTAGCAGTCAGCCGCTCTCCAACGAGGACGGCACGGTGTGGGTGACATTCAACGGAGAGATATACAACTATCGTCAGTTACGAGAAAAGCTGATTTCGCTTGGACACCGTTTCAGGACAAATGGCGATACCGAGACTCTGGTTCATCTTTACGAAGAGTACGGTCCGAAGATGGTGGACCATCTGATAGGCATGTTCGCATTTGCGATATGGGACAGTAGTAATCAGTCGTTGCTTTTAGTTCGCGACCGTATGGGTATAAAGCCGTTGTATTATTCTCAGAAAGGCGATGAGTTTATTTTTGGTTCCGAGCCGAAAGCTATTTTGCAGCATCCTGGCGTAGATTGCCATCCGAGCAGCGAAGGCATCTGGCATTATTTGACATATCGGTCGGTTCCGTCGCCGGGGACATTATTCCAAGGTATAACAAAGCTCAGACCCGGATATATGCTGCTTCTTAACCGGAACGGGTGTGTTGAAAGGAGTTACTGGGATATTCCATTATATCCCGAGCGAGCCAAAGTTACCGGCAGAAGCGGAAATGCTCTGCAGAGCATCGAGGAGCAGGTCGAGTCAATGCTGTTTCAATCGGTCAAACGGCGGCTTATCAGTGATGTGCCGCTAGGCGCGTTTTTAAGCGGCGGAGTGGACTCCAGTTTGATAGTCGCAATGATGAGCAAGCTCACGAATGCCTCCGTCAAAACCTATTCGGTGGGGTTCCGCAATTTCGCCAGTTCGGAACTGGAATATGCCAAGGTTGTGGCCACACAATACCAGACCGACCACCATGAACTGGTGCTCGAAGGAGATTGCTTTGCCGAACATCTGGAAAAGCTCACGTGGCTGCGTGACAGTCCTTTAAGTGAGCCGGCAGATGTCCCCTTGTATTTGTTGGCCAATATGGCTCAGAAAGACGTTAAGGTGCTGTTGTCCGGGGAGGGCAGTGATGAGCTATTTGGCGGCTATCCAAAGTATGCATGGGATAGATTTTCAGGCGTGGTAAACTTTTTGCCGAAAAGTCTAACTGGCTACATAGGGCGCCAACTACCAGCAAGTTTTCGAAGGGTCGAAATAGCACTAAAGAGTCTGTGTGAAAAAGACCCAGCCGACCGATGGGCCCAGTGGTTTTCGCCATTTACACAGGTAGAAAAAGAAAAGCTGTTCCTTTCGCGCAATTCGTGGCAAAACCCAACGAGGGAATACGTGGGATTAGCTAAAGGGTGTGATCCGTTGGATGCAATGCTATACACGGACTGTAAACTTTGGCTGCCCGACAACTTGTTGGATCGTGGAGACCGGATGACCATGGGGGCGTCGGTGGAAGGCCGGGTTCCGTTTCTTGACCATGAGCTGGTGGAATTCGCTTTTTGCCTGCCAGTAAATGTCAAGGTTAAGGCCCTGACATGCAAGTGGCTGGTAAAACAGATAGCGTTCAAGTATTTGCCCGGGCACATTGTCAACCGTCGTAAGGTCGGGTTTTCTGTTCCTTTGGCCCAGTGGTTCAGAGGCAAACTGCGTGATATGTGTCGTGGTTGGATTTGCCGGCGCGATGGGTTGGTAAGACAAATCCTGTCGTATGAGGAACTGCAACGGATTCTTGAAGATCATGACAGGAAGCGAAAGGATAACAGCATGAAAATTTGGACCCTTTTGGGGCTGGCAATCTGGGACGACATCTTCTGCAAGAATGGTGTTCAAAAGCATAATAAGGTGGAGACAAATACAGTTCAATAAATGGGAGCTGGGAAAAAAATCAAAATTTGTCTGGTTGCTTCCGCCGGAGGGCATCTTTCCCAATTGCTCAAGTTAGTTGATAGTTGGAATGGATATGAAACATTTTCCCTCACTACTACAGAAGTAGTCAGGGAAAAACTCCAGAATTTCGGCCCAGTTTATACTGTCGGGGAATGCAACAGGCAACATCCGATATTAGTATTTAAGGTGCTGTTGCAGTGTATCAGAATTATTCTAAAAGAACGGCCTGATGTTATAATAAGTACAGGAGCGGCTGTTGGATGCATCGCCTGTTTTTTGGGCAAATTGTTAGGTGCCAAGATTATCTGGATTGACAGCATCACTAATGTGGATCGGATATCATTATCAGGCAGATTAGTCCGGCCCATTGCTGACCTGTTTCTTGTTCAGTGGCCCGAACTCGCTCACAAATATAGTAACGTCGAGTACATAGGTGCAGTAATATGATTTTTCTAACCGTTGGAACACAGTTTCCATTCGACCGGCTCGTCCGTGCGGTCGATAGCATTATTGATAAGGGTTTGATTAGCGAAACACTGTTTGCCCAGATTGGCGAAAGCTCCTACAAACCTCGCAATTTTGAATCGGCAGCTTGTCTGGAGAAAGGTGTGTTTGACGACTATATGAGACAAGCCTCCGGGATAATCGGCCACGCAGGAATGGGTACGATAACCATGGCCTTATGTAACCATAAACCATTGCTCGTAATGCCGAGGCTCAGGAGATACCACGAGGTTGTTAATGACCATCAATCGGCCATTGCTAAGAAGTTTTCAGAGCTCGGGTACGTGTTGGCGGCTTACGATACCGAGGATTTGCCCGAAAGTATCCGCCAGTTGAAAACATTTGTCCCAAAAGAAAGAGAAGCAAATCCGGATGCTGTGGCAGACAGAATCCGTGATTTTCTTAACAATTTGCAAAAATAGACGGTTAATTCGAAGCGAATGAACAGTATCAAATCGATTGCTGCTATTATACTCGCGGGATCTCGCGATTTTGGGCGCTGCCCTATAGCATCACGTTTACCTGCACCGCTGTGGCCGGTGGCAGGAGAGTTTACCTTGAAACGCCTGCTCCTGCACTTAGCCAATCAGGGGATAAGGCACATAACAATCTGTTTGAACGGTGACAGTTCGTTGCTAAAGAAAGCAATTGATATTGAAAACATCAGGACGTTAGATGTGCGTTTTTTGGAGGAATCGTTGCCGGTCGGCACCGCAGGGTCCATTCGCGACGCTGTGAATGGTAAGACAGACGAATTGGTCCTTGTATTTCCTGCCAATATGATACGTCCCCCCGATATTAGTTTATTGATAGCTGCTCACCACGAACAGGGGGCCGACTTAACTGTGGCGTTCAATCCAGCGTCGGAAAATGACAAGATAAGGGGTGAGGCAGCTGGCATCTATGTCTGCAATTCATCTGTGTTGGAACACATTCCAGCAGTAGGTTATTACGACATAAAAGAAAGTTTGATTCCGGAACTGCTACGAGCCGGTAAACATGTGCATTATTCTGTGCTGCCACGCAGCGCCGGCAATTTCCGCGATTGGCAAGGATATTTGGATGCCATCAGCAACTACATCGAAAACATGGCAGAAACGGATATCGATTTGAAAATGTGTGAGAAGAATAGCATGCACATTATCTGGAAGGGTCATGGGGCAATTGTTGAGTCAGGAGTGCGGCTTTGCGGCCGGGTTGTTATTCTCGATGGTGCTCGCATCAAAACAGGTGCTGTGATATTTGGTCCGACTATTCTCGGGCGCAACGTCAGTATCGGCGAAGACAGTGTTGTTGCCGGCAGTGTTATTTGGGATGATTCGCAGATAGGTAAAAACTGTGAAATCCAACGATGCCTCGTCGATTACAATGTGGTCGTGCCGGACAATAGCGTGACAGGGGGCAACTGTATACCATCTGAACCGAAGGGAAGCTTGAAAAGGTCGATTACCGGGGCGTCGAAGCCGGAGAAACAAGGAGTTGGCGGATTGCAACCGCAACAGGCTTTTGGCAATCTGAACAAAAAACAACCGAATCGAAGGCAACAACAGAAACGAAGCATTCTGCCGTGGTTGGCGAGTGGGTTTGTATTCCTTGCTTTCTTGTGGTCTTACTGGCCTGGGATTATGGACCTGTGGAATACCTGGCAGAGGAGTGATGAGTATTCCTCCGGCCTTTTGGTTCCTTTTCTTGCTGTTTACATCTTGTGGTCGAGGCGCCGGCAGATAATCGGAGTTCAGATACAGCCATCCTTGTGGGGTCTGCTGGCGTTTGTGGGAGTTCAGGCGGTGAGATTCTTCGGTCTATTCTTTATGTACAGTTCCGCGGAGAGATTATCGATTGTTTTAAGCATTGCTGCGCTGGTGTTGCTCTTGTTTGGGTGGAAGTTTTTCCGCAAAGTGTCTCCGATAGTGCTGTTTCTGCTCTTGATGTTGCCTTGGCCCAATCGGATTCAGGCCGCTCTCGCGTTGCCTCTGCAGCAATGGGCTACATCATCTGCGGTGTTCTGTCTGGAGGTGATGGGTTACGAGGTTGTGCACGAAGGCAATATAATTCATATCGGTAATGTCGCCGTCGCAGTGGCGGAAGCGTGTAACGGGTTAAGGATGGTCACGGCATTTTTTGTAATTAGTGGCCTTGTGGTATTGCTGGTCGAACGGGTGTGGTGGGAAAAGCTGATAGTCTTTGTTTCCAGCTTGCCCATCGCTCTGCTCTGCAACACTGTGCGACTGGCAATTACCGCGATTGCTTTCACAGTACTTAAAGGTGAATACTGGGAGAAGATGTTTCACGACTTTGGTGGATATGCGATGATGCCGCTGGCCCTTGCGATAGTAGTTGGGGAACTTTGGTTTTTGGCAAAACTAACGACAGCCCCAAAGCAGGATAGAATAGTGGTAACCAAGGGTGCCCAATGACCGGTTGGCACAGCAAATTGAGCCGAAAGGAGAGTTGATACATGAATATCATAGAAAAGTATGAGGGCGCTTCGATTGAACGCAGCCCAATCGATTTTGAAATGCCCCCCATGCCTGAAAGTGCCTCGACATCCAGCTTGATTGCTGGTGTTCTTCGTCGCTGGCACATTGCAGTGCTTGTATTTCTTGTAATGTGTGCAATCGGAATCCCTGCAATATGGTTGTTTTTAGAACCGCGGTATGATGTGACCGGCGCAATAAGAGTTGCCCCTATCTTGTCGAATATCCTTACTGGAGAGGCCGATAAGGGAGAAATATCAAACTACCAAAGCTTTATGAACACTCAGGCAGATATGGTTATTAGCCCTCAGGTAATCCAGAGAGTGGCGGATGATTTGACGGACAAGCATCTGACGTTCTTTGAAGACCGAATAACCGGCATTGGTGCAGAATTGAGACGCAAGATGGACATAGGCAAGGTAAAGCTTGATGCGGCGAATATATTAAAACAGGCGATGTACGACGGGATAATTACATCTGTGGCGGCTCGTAATAGCGAACTGGTGAAAGTTACGATGACGAGCAACAACCCGGAAGAAGCAAAGAAGATTGTTGATGCTTTCATTCAGGCCTATATGCTTGTCGAGGTCTCCAACTCTCTGCAGGGGCGGGATCAGCAACTGACGGTTCTTGAGAATGAGCAGAAGGTTTTGGCCGAGAAACTCGAAAGTCAGCGAGAAGCGATTCGGCAGCTTGGGCAGGAATATGGAAGTGTTACACTGACCGGCCGGCAGGATATGATGTTGGCGCGAGTGTCGAACTTGCTGGCTGAACAGACAAAAGTGGAAGCAAAAAGAATGGGGCTTGAAACACAGATTAAGCTGCTCGAGGAGAAAAAGCCAAGTTTATCGCCGGACGAATTGATGAAGATGAGTGAGGAATACCTAAACTCGGACATTGCCGTGAAGGAACTGACTAAGCAATTGGCGCAACTGGAACAAGATGCGATTCTTTCCAGCCAGATAATGGTGCCGAGTAATCCTATGTTGCAGCAGAAAAAGGATTTCGTAAAGACGTTTCAATCGCGACTCGACGAGAAGCGGGAAGAAGTGAGTAAGAAGTTCGAGGAGCGGATGTCCAAACAGATGGATAAAACCAGCGCTGACGAGTTAGCTAATGCCCGGCTGGATCTTGAGCAGACGGTTGTGTATGAGAATCGACTTCGGGAAATGCTCGCAAAGGAAGATGCCAAGACAGTGGAAGTGGGACGAAAGCAGTTGGCTATCGAGGAGATTAAAGAACAACTGGCTTCAACGAAGGAGGTATACGACACTATTGGGCGACGAATACAAGAGCTGGAAATGGAACGAAAACGTCCTGCGCGGGTCTCAGTTGCCTATAACGCGGATATCGCGAGCATTCAGGATAAACGAGTCAAGCTTACTCTGGCGATAATATTTGGCGCGCTGGCCTGCGGACTGTTTGGGGCCATAGTAAGGGACAAGGCAGACCTTAGCTTGCACACTCCCGACGATGTGTTCAGACACATTGGAATTCGGATAATCGGGACCACCACAAGTCCTCGAACAGTTGAGCAAGCTCTTTGGTCAAGACAGGTGGCCGAGGACTATCAAACAATTCGCGCCAACTTGGGATTACTTGACGATGGAGGTATGCCTAAGAAACTGGTTATTACCAGCCCTGGTCCGCGAGACGGCAAGACCACTTTTGCTGTTAACCTTGCCACAAGTCTATCAAGGTCGGGTAAGAAAGTTCTTCTGATAGACGGTGACTTGAGAAAACCTGATATTGGGCGGCTGTTGAATATCCCGAGAGAATCAAGATGTCTGCAGGATGTGCTTTTGGGAAACAAACCTGAGAAAGCTGCGTGTGCTGTGTCTTCAAACGGGTTGTATGTGCTTGCAGCGGATTCCCAAAGTTCTATTGACCCTTACGAGTTGTTGGCTTCGCCACGGATGGCGGAGCAGGTAAACAATATTAGCGAGGAGTACGACCACGTCATCATTGATACCCCGCCGGTGCTGGCATTTCCTGATGCCCTTTTGTGGGCCAAGGCGGCAGGCGCCGTCATACTGACCGGTTTTGCCGACCAGACGACCTCGCCGGACCTCAAAGAAACAAAGGAGAGGCTCAATGAGATAGGCGTGAGAATATTGGGGACTGTTCTCAGCAACGTTCCAGTCGATCGGAGTTATTACCGTTATGGATATGGCTATTACGCACAGGGCAGGCATACAAAACGAAACGGCAGAAATGCTGCCAAGCGACCTTTGTTGCTACCGACAGATAACCCTGATGAGAAACCTAACGATTTGGTTTCGTGACATCTGACCGTCATGTAGGTAATCAATTATGGGAATCATAAGAAATCTGATTGTTCTACGCGATACAAGCAAACAGCAGGCAAAAGATAGCAGCGACCTGCTCCGGCTTATGGTGTGCAACGAACCGTTTGGGAGTTTTGTTCTTGACTGCCTCAATGATACTGCCGGCTTTTGCAAGACGGGGAGGACAATAGCAATTCCACAGGAGTGGGCTGTTCCGGATATAAAAAGCAGGCCAGGTATAGTTTACTACACAGAAACCGTGCCCATTTGTTCCAAACATATAGGACCTGTGCGAGAAAATTCTTGGGTTGTCGTTTCCGACGGGAGATTTCTTACAGCGGTGGATAATCAGCAAATCCGTGAGATATTAGCTGATAGCCAGGCGGATGTGATAGCAATGAACATAGTCACTCAACTACGAGCTTCATACGAGAAGGTCCTGACCACTTCACAGAATGAGCTTGTTGGGTTTCGGTTGTTCTATGAAGATGCAGCCCAGCCATTTCCAGTCCCAGACGACTGGCCTCATCATCTCTTCTTGAGGGCTGGCGTGCTGAGCAGGCTCTTGATGGAAGGCGGTTTGCCTTTGGCTTTCGATAAGCTACTTGATCTGTGTTATTCAAAGTCGCTCGTGGTGCGCAGCGTCAATGTCGGAGGCTCTGTGCTGGACCTGACTACAGAAAATGGTTTGCTGAAGTTAGTACAATGCAGGTTGGGTTCAATTGCAATGTTTGCTCGTCACTGTGCGGACCATTCGAGAGGTAACAACAACGGGGATGATACCGCCATAGCAGAAAGTGCGAGGTTCTTTGGCAAAACACTGCTTGGTAAACGTGTCAATATCGGTGAAAACGCGATTATAGTTGGTCCGACGATAATCGGCAATGATGTTGAGATAGGCAGGGATGCTGTTGTAAGGGCATCCGCTATTTGCCCTGGTGTATCAGTGAAGGATGGCGAACTCATCGAAGAGAGGGTTCTCACTAATTCGCCGGCTGTTCCAAACGGGTCTTCGCGGACAACGGGTAGAGCGGATGCAGGATTGGGGTGGGGTGGTGCCCAACAGAATCTATGTCGGGGCAATTTCCGAGAATGGCCGAAATTTTCGTATGCGAGGTTCATTAAAAGGGTTCTTGATATTGTTACAAGTGTAATTGTGCTGATTCTGTTTGCGCCTGTTCTGCCAGTAATTATGCTGGTCATAAAGCTGACCTCTCCCGGGCCGATATTCTTCAAGGATAAACGACAGGGGTTGCATGGAAATGGGTTTGAGTGTCTAAAGTTCAGGACCATGCGGGTCGGTGCCGACCAAATGCAGGAGCGGCTTCGGATTTTGAATCAGGCCGATGGGCCGCAGTTTATGATAACCGACGACCCGCGACTAAGTGCTGTCGGGAGATTTTTGCGCGAGACGTATATCGATGAAATACCCCAGTTTGTCAACGTCCTGTTGGGACAGATGAGCGTGGTGGGTCCGAGGCCGTCTCCCGAAAGTGAAAACCGGCTTTGTCCGTTCTGGCGGGACGCCCGGCTGTCGGTCAGGCCCGGCATCACCGGCCTTTGGCAGATGTGCAGGACCCGCCAGCCAATGAAGGATTTCCAGGAATGGATACATTACGATATCAAGTATGTTAGAGATTTATCGTTGAAGTTGGATTTGTGGATATGCTGGCAAACTGCCAAAAAAATGGTAGCGAAGTTCGTCAGCCAATTTTGAGGTCCGGACACACACTTAAAAGGGTAAAAAGGAGTAAGCGAGATGGCAAGGAGATATTTTAATTGGAAGTTGGCGATAGTTTTATTGATAGGGTTTGTTGTTCTGGGTACGACCGCTTTTGGTTTACGTAAATGGCAGAGAAGCAGAAGGGTCGAACAGGGGCTTGTGCTCGGGAACAAAGCGTATGATGAGCACAGGTGGGAAGAGGCAGCAAATCAACTTGGCCGTTATCTCGGTGTTATGCAGGATGATGTGCCGACACTGCTCAAATATGCCGAGTCGCAACTCAATATCAGACCCCTCAAGCAAAGCAATGTTCAGCAGGCCATAGCAGCTTACAGAAACGTTTTGCGACTGGACCCAAGCAACCTCAAAGCTGCGAAGCCCCTAAGTGAAATGTATTTAAATATAGGGATGCCCGGAGAAGCCGAACTGGTTGTTACTCGGGCACTGCAAGCGGGCGAATCGATAGAACTGCGAAAAGTCCTGGCAATCGCTCTGGCAAACCAGCGCAAATTTACAGAAGCGGCAAAGGAGCTCAAAAGCATCATCGAGAAAAATCCCGAGCAGGTATCGGCCTATGAGGTATTGGGTCAGCTGGTTGAGCAGCGTCCCGAAGATTTCACCGAAGACCCTAACTTTTGGTTTGACCAGGCAGTAAAAACAAACCCTTCTTCCGCAGAGGCCTACATTGCTCGCGGGGCATACTTCTTAAGGCAGGGAAACAAGAATGATGCGATGGCCGATTTGGGACAGGCAGAACAAAAGGATTTGTCCGACTCAACTACACGGCTTCGGCTTGCGGAGGGGTTGATTAATGCGGACGCTGCGGACCGCGCCAAAAAACAACTCGAGATTGTTCATACTTCGGAGCCAAACAACCAGCTTCTGTGGCAGCTATGGGCGCAGCTTGCACTTAAATCGGACTCAAATGATATGATGTTGAAAGTTGCGGACACCGGATTGAAAGAGCTTTCGTCTCAACCTTGGGATTTTATGCCCGATGCCGCAGAGTTGTTCATCAGATGTGGTCAGCTTGAACGTGCCGGAGAGTGTATCTCTATGATGCGCCAAAAGAATGTTGCTCCTTCGACGACGGCTTTTCTGGAGGGGCTTTTGGCTGAAAGCCAGGGACGCGGTTATGAAGCTGTCAAGTATTGGCGTCAGGCGATTCAGTTGGGGGCTAAGTCCGCGAGGGCGCGAATCGCACTGGCTAACACGCTATGGCGGCTTGGTGACAGGCAGTCAGGTATCAATCAGTTACGAACTATCGTCTCAGAACAACCGAATCTTTTTAGCGGACGTATGACTCTTGCACGGATGCTGGCGGAGACCGGTCGATGGGCTGATGTGGCGGAGCAAACTCGTATGGCAAGGCAAATCGCCCCGCATAGCGGCGATGCGGTCTTACTGGATATCCAGGCGAGGATGCAAGTGCTCGCGGGCAGCAAGACAGATAAAGAGTCACCGTCGTATCGTGATATAGAAGCGACACTGGATAACCTTGATAAAGCCACTAATGGCGCCCTCGAAGTCAAACTTTTGCAGTTTCGGCTTGCTCTTCAGCGGGACAACTTGTCTGAGGCCGAGAAACTAATAGCCGATTTGAAGAAGTCGCATCCGGCTGAATTGAAGGTTACTTTAGCCGAGGCAGACTTACTCGTTGCACAGAACAAAACCGATGACGCAATCGCAAAACTACGCGAGGCTATCGGCACATCCCCGCAGTCCACGGCGGTTCTGAGGTATCTTGTTGTTTTGCTGGCAGCAAAGGGAGACCATCAGGAATGTGAAACGCTGATTAAGAACGCCCTTGCATCCGGGGGACAACCTCCAGCGAAAAGGGAGATGGGTTTGTTGCTGAGTGACGTTTATAGTCGCTGGAACGAGGACGGCAAACGTTATTCGCTGCTCAACTCGCTTGCCGAGGAGCTGCAGGACGACATTCTCGTCCAGCGGGAGCTGTTGACATGTGAGGAAGTATTAAAAGACAGCAGCCGTGCACAGCATGTTGTTGACAGGATTAAGAGCATCGAGGGCGATGACGGCTGGCAGTGGCGATATGAACAGGCAAAGATTTGGTTCGCTCAGGAAGATTTCAAAAGTCGATACCCTCAAATCGTGTCGCTTCTTCAGAAAAATCTTCTGGCCAATCCCGATGACCAGACCAGCCGAATGTTGTTGGCGGCGGCATACGAAAAAGGGGATGACCAGCGTCTTGCGATTTCAACTTATACTGAGGCGATTAACCGGTCACCAAAAGACATTCGGATAATAGTGCCCGCAGTTGCCGCTCTTTACAGGGCTGGCGAATATGCCCGTGCGGAAGAAATTCTCAAGCGGGCGGCCGAAGAGAAGCTTTACCATCCCGAACTGGAACGGCTGGAGGTTCAGGGTGCCCTCGGACGCGGTGACCTTGGTTCTGCGAATGACTTTCTTGAGAAAATGCTGGTCAGAGACCCGAATAACCGCTCGGTGTGCTTGTCTCTGGCTCTGCTGAAAATTCGGCAGGATAAATTAACGGAAGCGGATAAGTTGGTGGGGAAGTTGAGGACCGAAGAGCCGAATTCTTTGCCGATTGCTGCGACACAAGTTGAACTGGATATTCGCAGGGGAAAGTCCGACGACGCCTTACACGTCTGTGATGAAATGGTGAATAAATTGCATACTGCTTCCGCCATCTTGTTTCGCGGCAGGACATACGCTGTTCTGAAGCAGGCCGACAAGGCAAGAGAAGATTTTGAACGTGCAGTAACGATGGAACCCAACAACGCGGATGCATGGGTTGCCAAGAGTATTTTCCATCATTCACTTGGAGAATCTGACAAGGCAATTTCCGATATTCGCCACGCGTTATCTGTTATACCAGATAACCTGCAAATCCAGAAAACCGCAGTGTCCATTTATCTGGCATCGGACAATAATGCTTTACGTCAGGAAGGAGAGTCGATTCTGCAAAAAGCGATGGACTCTAATCCTGAAGATACTGAGCTTCGCCTCCGGAAAGCGCAGCTGCTGCTTGCTAAAGGGACAGCTCCAGAAATCGAGGAGGCAACAGGTATCCTTCAGTCCATAACCGAAAGGCAGCCGGAGGTTGGAGATGCCTGGGTGCTTCTGGCACAGATTGCTTTGCAGGACGGAAAACCAGCAAAGGCGATTGACATTGCTTTGCGTGGTCTTGTCCACAGGCCTAATGACAGAACCCTGCTGTTGTTGAAGGCGAGGGGGGAGGCGGCAAGGTCTCCGGCTCTGGCGCTGCCGACTATGAGGGCTTTGTGGGAACTTGACCCGAACAACGCAGACGCGACAATTTCTCTGGCTGAGGCATACGTGGCCGCAGGCGAGTATGGGGAAGCAGTAAATCTTCTCAGAAAACAGCCGGTTTCTGCAGACGCTTTGCAACAGCGCAGGATTAAGTTGGCTCTTGCCATGGCGATGTACAAGAACGGCGGTAAGACCGAGTCAGAGGAAATACTCCGAGTGTTGTACGAGTCAGAACCGAACGACCCCAGTCCGTTGTTGGCAAAAATCAGACTGCTGCGGGACGACAAACTGTGGGACCAGTTGCGAGAGAAGGTTACCGCCTGGTGCGAAGAGCATTTCAATGAGACAAGAACAACTGTCTTTATCGCCGACGAGCTCGCGGGAGTCAAAGACGGCGAAGGTAAACAGATAGCCGAGGAATTATTGCGATGCGTTCTGAAACGAGATGCGAATTCTGCTGTGGTAATGACGCGGCTTGGTATGTTACTGCAGACGTCCGGGCGCTCGGCAGAAGCGGCAAAACTGTACGAGCGGGTTCTTGAACTGCAGGCCGATAATCTGGTCGTCGTCAATAATCTTGCGTGGATTCTTTGTGAGGAGCAGGGGCGTCCCAAGGAGGCGATAGAGCTTGCTGAACGCGGCCTGGCGAAGGCGCCTGACTACGTTGATTTGATTGACACTCGTGGTATGGCATACTATCGGCTGAGGCAGTACGACAAAGCGGTGCAGGATTTCAACAAGTGCGTCCGCTTATATCCGAGCCGGGCGCTGGCTATAGTCACTTCATATTTTCATTTGGGAAGGTGTTTGGCAGACCTTGGAGAAAAAGCTCAGGCAATTGAGCAATTGAACAAGGCCCTTGAGTTAAACAAAGAGTTTGGTGGCCTGGGCAGCGATGATATCGCCGAGGCACATCGGTTGCTGGTGCAATTATCAGGTGGAGGAAATTAATATGTTGGAATCATCACAACCAAGAAGAAAAGTCGGCGGCACTGATAACGGGGCGGACGAGTCACTGTATAAGCGGCCTGATGTAAGTTTGCTTGATGATAGACAGTGGCTCTATGTGCAGCACCGCTATCGCTTAAGCCCGCGTGAGCTACAGGTGGCTAAACACGTATGCCAGGGGTTTGCCAACGAAGAGGTAGCAACGTGCCTGAGGATAAGGGCCGGCACCGTGAAAACACACTTGCGCAACATTTACCGGAGAATCCACGTCACCAACAAAATAGAGATGCTGTTGACCTTTGTTGAACAGGTAACCAGTTCCTGTAGTAAACCCGGGACCGTCGGCTGCGGAATGACTATTGTTAATATGAGACAGCAGGCAAAACCGGCTACAGGGGCATCTGATGAGACACATTAAAGAACACAAGCAAACAGGATATTAATCCTGAACATATACCTGCCATAAGTTTCATTTCCTTTTTCCCGCCTCCGACTAAGGTATTCCAGCAATTTTGTCACAAAGAGCATTACCATTTTCAGGTTAACCCAAAAGAGTTACATGCTCGTTTTTAAGCTAAAATCAAGGGGTGGAATATACCAATTAGGGTTTCCCCACAAGTATTTCTCAGTATTTTCGGACTTTTCTGTTGACTAAATGCTTACGGTAGATTCTAATATACCTATGGCGGATTCTAATATACCTAGTGTATTTGGGTTCGGGGAGGGATCCCCAATAGTATAACGCCTCGTTAGTTTTAGTTTGGAGAAGAGAAGAACTTGTTGAGCAGACGGGAGAAAATCTTTACTGCGTTGGTTCTGCTGTTTGCAGCTTCTGCTGCAATCGCATCTCCTACTATCATTTCGGATAGTCCTGCTCGAATTATACCCTCTTCGACCGACCACGCCGCAGGTGTTGTCACTTGTGACCCCCGCTCTAATGCGGTCTGCGGCCAGATAAGTGAATTTGCCGGGGCTATTTTCCGGCCGCCGTCCGGCAGCCAGATAACGGTGACATCAGGGGACCAGCGTTGCCTGCCCGCGTTGCCGTCGGCGATAGCAATGGTTCTGACGGGATTCATATGTATCTCTTTGATTCAGGACCGCAGGGCCTGGCTGGCTGTCCTGGCGGGGCTGCTGTGGGTGGGCCAGACAGGTATTTGGGCCTTGCCCGAACTGACCTCACGTCTGAGCCGAAGAGTCCACAGCGGCCAACAAGTTAACACGGCACTTGCTGCCCCGTATCCTCTCGGAGGCGGGTATTATCCGGATAGTTACAGTGAAGAGACCCGATATGCAGGTCTTTTGCACCACCTTGCCGGCATACCTCGAGACATCAGCGCCTTCACAAATAATCGCACGGTACTTATCAGGCATTTTTCCGGCGTGGCCGGTAAAGATACGCGAGCATTGCATCACGCGATTCTCGAATTGCAGCTTGCCTTAAGCCAGCTATCTAACTGTTTGGTTTCCGGAATCAGGCAGTTCGTCTGTTTCAAACCAGCATTCATTTCTTTCTGCCAATTACCGCGTGGCCCTCCTATATCCGCAGAGAAACTTTTTGGAAAACCCGCAGGAGTGTCATCGCGAAACACTTCTTAAGGTTTGAATCGTTTTAATAAGGAATCCGGCATTTTTGCCGGGAAAAATAGAAAGGATTATAAAAATGAAAAAGTTAATGTTAATAACAGCTTTGCTGGCGCTAATGGCAACACCCGCGCTGGCTGTGCCGACTATCAACTTTGCGCAATCCACAGGCAGCTTTGATTATTCTGTGTTGACACATACATTTACATTTAATCCAGTAATCGATATCACACTGGGTCTTGGCAGCAGTAGTGATCCCTTGGCGGGAAGTTCGGGCGCTTATATTCTTATCCCGAAATTAACTGTCTCTGGCGCTACTGTGTCGCCGTCAAGCTCCACTACAATCACGATTACTGATGGAACAACCGATTTCTTGACGGGTACTCTTGGTACCGGTAACCTTGTTGACGGTGGGCAAGGTGTACTACTTTACACTGCCACACTTAAGGATATTACATTGGTCAGTGTCACCCAAACTATTCCACCCTCGCCTGCCCTGACGGCGATACAGAATATGCTGAATGCCGGCGGAAAATCACTCAATCTGGCCATCACCCTTTCCGATACAACCGGTGGGACTATTTTGGTAGATGGTACGACAGACGGTTCCGTTAGTGGTACCATTAATACTAATCCAGTTCCTGCACCCGGTGCAATTCTGCTGGGCAGCATTGGTGTAGGTTTTGTCGGCTGGTTGCGAAGGAGAAGAACACTGTAAGGAATTACCTTGATGATTTTTTTGAGAAGAAAGATGATTATGAAAAAGTTAATTTTAATAATGGCTTTGCTGGCGCTAATGGCAACACCCGCGCTGGCGGCCCCAACTATCAACATCGGTGACCAAAGTCTCGGATACTGGAAGCAGGGCGACCCCGGCACTACATATCAAGTCTGGGATTTCACGCCAGCTTCCCAGAATCCAAATAATTCTATCCAGTTCTACCCTGAGCAAGAATACAATCTCAAGGACCCGGGCAAGATGGTTATCGCACAGACATTTCCTGGTACCTGGGATGGAAGCAGCGCTCTCGTAGACACAGGCAACCTGATTATTGTAAAGTTGTCAATCAATAACTATGCCGGCAACCCCGTTAAGTATCTCTGGGTTGACTTAGGGCTAACAGGTGGCAGCGTAGAAGATGCTACAGCGGCAGGAACCGCTCCCACAGTCGACGTTACATCCAGGCCCCTCCCCGGATCTGCACCTAATGGAATAGGAACTAGTTTCGGCTTTATGTTCAAGCCAAATCCGGACTTAGAAACAGTAACAATCACTATAGATGGTGGATCACTGGACTGGGTTCACGTCGATACCATCTGCACCACCATCCCTGCTCCGGGAGCAATTTTGCTGGGCAGCATTGGCGTAGGCCTTGTCGGCTGGTTGCGAAGGAGAAGAACACTGTAAGGAATTACTTTGATGAATTTTTAAGCTTGAAGGATAGCAGGAAGGACGTAACAAGCGTCCTTTCTGTTCCCTGCGAGCCAGAAGAAGAAAAATATGAAAAGATTAACAATAATTTGTTTAGTAGCAGGTTTTGCGATGGCCGTGCTTCTTTACGGCTCATCCACAGTATTAGCTTCACCAACTCAACTGGGTTCGGCTCAGAACTTCGCGGTACTGGGTGCCACGACGGTGACAAACACCGGCCCGACCACCATCTACGGAGATTTGGGGCTTTACTCGGGTACTTCGATCACTGGCTTTCCTCCGGGGAGCGTCTTACTTCCAGGCACGACCCACGCAACTGATGGGGTTGCGCAGCAGGCTCAGTTTGATGCCGGCGGTGCGTACAAGTACCTGGGAGGCCTGCCGGGCGGCACCGACTTGAGTGGTACGGATCTGGGTGACTACCATGCTGGTGACCTGGGGGCGCTGACCCCGGGCATCTATAAATTTACCTCGTCGGCTGCGATTACAGGAACGCTCACTCTTGACTTCTCAAGCAACCCCGGTGGGATGTTCGTTTTTCAGATAGGCAGCACGCTCGATACTGCAGCAAACAACTCGGTTGTTAACGTGATCGGTGGGGGTCCACTTAGCGGCGTGTATTGGGTGGTCGGCAGCTCCGCGACTCTCGGTACATACAGTACGTTCGCAGGAAATATTCTCGCGGAACATGACATCTCCATCAAAACCGGCGCAGACATTCTGTGCGGTAGAGCCATCGCGCTAACCGGGGCAGTGTCGTTGGATACCGATGAAATCTCCAACGATAACACCGCCCAGGACTTCGGCAGCGGTCGCTCCGACTTCGGCAGCTACGGCTTCAGCGGCGGCAGCACCGCTGTCGTTCCGGTGCCTGGCGCTATTCTGCTGGGCAGCATCGGTGTAGGTCTTGTCGGCTGGCTTAAAAGACGCAGGACTTTGTGAACTTTTGGAGTTGTGATGTAAAGTAAAGGGGCTGGGAATTATGACCCAGCCCCGTTTTTTTTGCGCAGGTTTAGGCGATATTACCGTTTTTGCTCGCCTGAGACGTCCCGCCGTAGGCGCCCATATTGATTCGTTTGCCGTTAGGCCAAGGTTCTGCCGTCCTTTGGGTCGAGGTTGTAGTTGCCAGTGCCGGTGTCAATTCCCGGCTGGAGGATTATTACGTCGCCGTGGTTTGCGTCGTTTACGGCGTCCTGAATCGTGGATATTCCCCTCTGCTGTTGGCGTCGACATAAATAATGGTGGCGTCCGAGACCGAAACGGCAAGGCAGACAACCATTGCTGTTATTAAAACTTTATGCTTATACGTGTCCTCACTCCTTCTTTTAGGCCGGGGGTCAGAAACCAACAGTGGGGTTTCGCCAGCTCCCAATACCATCCCACCAGTTTGAGATGTGGTCAGTAATAGTCAGGTTCTGATATTTCTCCTTATACAATTCCAGCGCCATGCCGTGAAGCCGGCGCATACATTCGAGTCCTCCAATTTGCCATGCGCGAACGCCTATACCCACTGCCTGACGTTCGGCTTGTGCAAAATTTGCCCTGTTCGCAGTCAGAAGCGCTGTGAGCTTTTCGGCATCAGGCGTCAGAAGCACCTGCCAGCGACGCCGGTCCTGCTCCTGTTGTGCAAACAGCCGGCTAAGTAATTCCTCACGATTGCGCCTTCGTTCCTCCAGCTTGCGTTTGCCTTCGGCCAGGCGCTGGAGCCGGTGCTCTCGACTCGTGGGTGCAAGCGTCTCCAACATTGAGGCCAGAGGGTCTATGATAACCCACGTCAGGAACGTCACTGCCAACGTTCCAAGAGCAATACCCGAAAGGAACTGTGTGATTCTCGTCTCGCCGGCCATTGCGACGGCGCCAGTCAAAACACCCAGTAAAGGCACCGAGACGTAAAAAGCTAGGTAGGGGCCTGAGCTGGTAAGAGGGTGCTCAACAGTCGTTTTTTTGCCTGTGGTGGTTGCGCCGAATATAGCGAACAGATAAAAGCTGATTAACAGAAATATCAATAATGCCGATTGCCCGGATAGAGAAAATATGAGCCACCAGTTAAACCCTGCCTGGCGCATTATCAGCATCGAGAGATAACCCAGGCACACCACAAACCATATGGTGCCCGCAAGGTGAACCATTTTCAGCGTACGGCGTACATACATAAGTATGTTTCTCTTGCAATCTTAGACTAATTTATCAAATTATCATATTTCAAGTCTGCCAACATAAGAGATTAAGGTCCACTTTGTGTTGTAGATGGACCAACCACTGCTCTTTGTACGACAGTAATAGTAGTGGCAGTGCTGGTGATTGGGGCCAAGATTTCTTGTACCGTTTTTCCTACAGAAGCCATTATGGTTGGTGGTACATATATTATATCACCTTCCTGCAGCAGAACGTTCTTGCCAAGCTCGCCGTGCGCTGCCATCCTGTCAAAGTCCACTTCAAATATCTTTGCCTTCACCTTTTCATCCCCTGAGGGTCTTATTACCTGGATTCTTCCCAGCCACGCCATCGGGTTGGGCCGTGCATCGGAAATAGCCGACATCACGCTGTCTCGCCCAGTGTAAACTTTAGACCCGGGCTGATCGACCTGGCCGAGAACATAAAACACCTTGCTTTTGAAGGCAACGACGCGAACCTCGATGGGTTGGTCGCCGACGAGTGCATAAAGCGTTGAAGCTTTCTGCTTGATAATGTCGGCAACTTCCTCCGGCGTTTTCCCTGCTGCCTGGAACTCGCCAAGTATCTCAAAGCTGAGTTTGCCGTCGGGCCGAATCTGCATACGCTGTAAATTTAACTCGGGGATTCTGGCGCAGTGCACTTCAACCTCATCCGGAGGTTGAAGAATATACTTTTCTGTGGTGACATCGGTCTGGTAGGGTTTCAAAAAGGCCTGTATATCTTGTGGATTCGATGAAAAACAGCCCGTAATAAAAAAAACAGTTGTCGAGAGCAGAAATGCGCGTACAATCCTGATTTGTAAAGATGGCATTTTATTGGCTCCTTTCTCTTTTGTTATGTAATCCGTTGTTTTCACAAAGCCTATAATTATTGGCGCAGCACTCTCCTTCATTAAACCCTTATTATATCAATTGCTACGGCTTATGTCAAATTATTTATGAGATTTCTGGGATGGAAACGGAACCAATTTATATGCTGCTTGAAGCAAATTGATCGCCCCAAAAAAAACAGCGATTGTGTCTATGCACCGGGAGATAATGGGTCAGCCGGCGGGGCTTATTGTTGACCATAGAAACAGAGACGGACTGGATAATCGCAGAGATAGCTTGCGACCGGCGACGCAATCTCAGAATGCGTGTAACAGACCGAAGACGAGGTTAAAGACCTCATCACGGTATATCGGTGTTGCTTTTCAAAAGCGAGCGGGCAAATGGGCCGCCGCAATTAGGAAGAAGGGCAAGAAAACGTGGTTAGGGGCATTTGATTCTGAGGTTGAGGCGGCAAAGGCATACGACGCGGCCGCAAGGAAATATCATGGTGAATTTGCGAGCTTTAATTTCTCGTAACCACAGATTGCACAGATTACACGGATTTTTGTTTTTGTATTTAGCCCGGCGTTTCACGCCGGGTTGCTTTACGGGGGTCATAATAAAGCGGCAGTGTCAAATGCCAAAAAAGGAGTTGGGAAATGATTAACCTTTCCTTGTACTGTTTTCTTGAATCCCGCAAAAACACTTTCTCCCTTGGTGCCAGATTGGCTCCTTGGGCCACGGTGATTGGGGTTTTTGGGGGCACTTGTTGTGGCAAGTTATGCATTAAAAACTTATCGACGCAATAATTCAATAAAAAGATGGGAATTAATAGAAAAACTATATGGTGCTTTTATAGGAAAAGGTTGGTATGAATTTTACGAAAGAATTAAAGACGGTGAACAAATTGATTCAAGCAAGGATGGGAAACTATTGAACAAAACTTTAACCCTATTCGATGCACTGAATTATTTTCAAACACAAGGGTTGTTAGATAAAAAAGCATGGGAATATGTTGCTTGTGAAATCCTGAATTTTGCACTCAATAATAGTGTATGGGAATATATGAACAATATTAAGAAACCGTATGTGGAAAAAGGTTTTCTGGTTAATGAGCTGTCACCAGAAGAGCAATCTTCTTATTATAACAAGGCAAAAAATATTCCCGATGAGCGATTGCAATTAAAACGTGCCATAGCATTCTGTATTTATGATAATGCCAAAAGAGAATAATTTTGTGCTTTTTTGTGGCTAAATTATAATGAGGACAATTGCAGGACGAATTGTTCTATTGCGATTCTGGGCTGGGCCTGGCCGCGTTTAATGGCGTAATCGGTTGCAGCTAACTGCTGGAGCTGGTCGCCGATTTGTTTGAGGGATAATCGTTTAAGCAGCGCAAAGTGTGCCTGTTTATTGTAAAAAATGCGGGCTTTGCCTGCGACGTCATATTGAGAATTACCTTCCATCAGCAGTTTTTTCGCGATAAACATTCTGCGAATGTGAAACGCGAATGCGCCGATAGTTCTATATTCGGCATCTTTGTCCTCGGCGAACATTTTGCGCAGCCGTTCGATTGCGGGGCCAGTTTTTCGCTGGAGGCAGGATTCGATGACCTCAAAGGCGTCAAATTCTCGATTGCGGCCAATAAGCGATTCAACGTGGGCGGTTGTTATTGCTTTTTCGGTTGCGGCGTATGTGGCGAGTTTATCGATTTCGGTATATAGTCGGGTGAGATTTTCGCCTGCAAGCTCGATGAGCAAACCCGCTGTCCTATAATCAATGGTTTTATTGTGCGCATCACGAGCGTAGTTAATAATCCGACTGGGGAATTCTTCGCTTTTAGGTGGTTTTATCTCTACCAGAGTTCCGATATCGGGGAGTTTTTTTGCTAAGCGTGTGGTTTTCGGCCAGGAGGAAACCGTCATTACAAGAATGCCGGTAGGTGAGGGGCTATCAAAGTATCTTTCGAGGATTTCGCGGTTGCTGGAGCCGGCAGGGGCGTCTTGGTTGTCCTGCTCATCTTGCTCATCCTGCTGGCCGTGGGCGGAGATAAATTTGTCGGCGTTTCGCAGGGCGACAATTCGTCTTTTTGTGAAGAATGGCAGGGTTCTCAACTCTTCGAGGATTTCACCTATGACTGCTTTGTTGGCATCGACAACCAATAGGCCGGTATCCCTTTCTTCGGGTGGGACAAGTCCGTCGATAATTTCGGTGTATCTTGCGTTTACCAACGAGGGGTCTTCGCCCGCGATTACATAAACAAGCGATTGCTTAGTTTTCGTCTTGTCGCTGGCTTTTGCCATAGCTATACCCGCCTGTGTTTTATAAGCCGATTTTACTTGCGGGGTTTCTTGTCCGGCTTTTTACCCTTGTCGTCTTTTTCCGGCTCATCTTCGGCTTCGATTTCTTCCTCTTCCGGACCTGGTTCGGTTTCTTCCTGCGGCGGCAGTTCGGCTTTCTGTATTGTCGCGTCGTCGGATTGTTCCTTCGCCACTTCGGGGCCTATTTTTGCTGCGGCGACGAGCTTGTCACCTTCTTTGAGCTTAATCAGCCGGACACCCTGTGTGTTTCTGCCTATCGGGCGAATCTGGTCGAGGCCCGTTCGGATGATGATTCCGTTTGCGGTAATCAGCATCAATTCGTCTTCGAACTGGACCGCCTTGAGGGCGACGACCTTGCCGTTGCGGTCTGTGGTCTTGATGTTAATCAGTCCTACGCCGCCGCGATTCTGGGACCGGTAGTTGTCGAGCGAAGTGCGTTTGCCATAACCCTTTTCGCAGACGGTCAACAGCGACGCTTTTTCTTCTGCGATGACCATATCGACGACCGCGTCGCCAGAACGTAACCTGATTCCGTGGACGCCCCTCGATACCCTGCCCATTGAGCGTGCCTGTTGCTCATCGAATCTTATAGCCATACCGTCGCGTGTTCCGAGGATTATGTGGTCTTTGCCGGTGGTTTGGGCGACCTCGATAAGGGTGTCGTTGGGGTCGAGCTTGATTGCTGTAACGCCTACGGAGCGCGGGTGGCTGTATGCGGAGAGTTTTGTCTTCTTGATAAGGCCGTTCTGGGTCGCCATAACGAGCTGTGGCTGTTTGTCTTCGGGCAGTTCTTCGTTTTCGACAAGCCGGGCGACATTGATAACTGAGGCGATTGTCTGGTCGCCGAGGTTGAGCAGGTTGGCGATAGACCTGCCTCTGCTCTGTCGCGTCAAGCTGGGGATGTCGTAAACTTTTAACCAGTAGCACTTGCCGCGGTTGGTGAAAATCAGCAGGTAGTCGTGCGTGGAGGCGGTGAACATATGCTCGATGAAGTCGCCTTCCTTGGTATCTGAGCCGATTACGCCGGTGCCTCCTCGACCCTGCTTGCGGTAGGTGTCGACAGGCATTCGCTTGACGTAGCCGGAGTGGCTTACGGTAACGATGACCTCTTCGTCGGCGATGAGGTCTTCAAGGTCGAAGGTCTCGGCCTGTTTTGCGGTTATCTTTGTGCGCCTGGCGTCGCCATATTTGGTTTTCATCTCGTGGATGTCTTCACGGATGATGTCCATCAACACTGAATCCTTGGCTAAAATCGCCTCGTAACCTTCAATTTGCTCAACGAGGCCGGTGTATTCCTTTGCGAGCTTTTCAATTTCGAGACCCGTCAGGCGTTGTAATTGCATTGTCAGGATGGCGTCCGCCTGCGGGCCTGTGAGGAACTGCTTTTCCTTTGTCTTTTCTTTTAAGAATTCCTTAGACAGGAGTTTTCGCAGGGTTTCCGTTTCCGCGAGTTTCAACGGCTTTTTCATCAAGTTCAGCTTGGCTGTCGGGGCGTCGGGTGATTTTTTGATAAGTTCGATTATTTCATCTATGTCGCTGACCGCGAGGATGAGGCCTTCGAGGATGTGCGCCCTGTTTTGGCATCGCTTGAGCAGGAACATACTGCGCCTGCGTATGACGATTTTGCGATGGTCGATAAACAGGTCGAGCATCTGGCGGATGTTGAGCGTTTCGGGCCGGTTGTTGACCAGCGCGACGTTGGCGATGGCGAAGGTGGTCTGCAACTGGGTGAACTCAAAAAGTTTGTTCAGGGCGACCTGTGCGTCGCAATCTTTTTTGATTTCGACCACGATTCTCATACCGTGGCGGTCCGACTCGTCCCTGATGTCGGAAATCTCGGCGATTTGCCCGTCGCGGACGCAGTCGGCGATTTTCGAAACGATGCTCGTCTTGACCACCATATAGGGGATTTCAGTTATGATGATACATTCTCTTCCCTTTTTTGACTGTTCGACATCGGCCTTAGCTCTTACGACGAGATGTCCTTTGCCTTTTGTGTAGGCCTCGACAATTCCCTGCCTGCCGCAGATGATTCCGCCTGTCGGGAAATCGGGGCCGGGAAGCTTTGCCATTATATCTTTGAAGCCGCATTTGGGGTCATCGACGACAAGCAGCAGGGCGTCGCAAATCTCAGCGATATTGTGAGGCGGGATGTTGGTTGCCATACCGACGGCGATACCGGTTGAGCCGTTGACTAACAGGTTCGGAAGTTTCGAAGGCAATACCGTCGGCTCCGTTCTTGTCTCATCGTAGTTGGGCACAAAATCGACGGTTTCGTATTCGAGGTCTTCAAGCATATCCGTCGCCGCCGAGGTCATTCTTGCCTCGGTATAACGCATAGCGGCGGGGGGGTCTGCGTCGATTGAGCCGAAGTTACCCTGAGGGTCAACCAGCGTGTAACGCATATTCCAGTCCTGGCCCAGGCGGACGAGGGTGCCGTAAGTCGCCTGGTCGCCGTGCGGGTGATAATTTCCGCCCGTGTCGCCGACGATTTTAGCGCATTTGCGGTGTTTGCTTCGCGGGCCGAGGTTGAGGTCGTTCATCGCGACCAGAATTCGTCTTTGGGAGGGTTTTAAGCCGTCGCGGACGTCCGGTAATGCACGCGATACGATGACGCTCATCGCGTAATTGAGGTATGAGTTCTTCAGCTCATCGAGTATTGGTATATTCTCGAACCGCTCCTGCGGCTCATTGTCTTTCTTCATAGGTTCAAACCATCCTTTGTTACTTATAGTGGTTTGCTTATGCAATCCCTTGCGCTATGGGGCTGCCCAATATTATGGCGATAAGGTTATCGCCTGGGGGGCCAAAAGTCAAGGCCGCTTTTCGCGGGATTTTTAGCCACAGAGGCCTCATATTTTTAGCCACAGATTGCACAGATAGACACAGATTTACCCCGTGAGATGGTGGTTTTGCCTATCTCACGGGGTGAACGCTATACGCTGTCCGCTGAACGCTATCAGCAATTCTCCTTGTCTTTTTCGACAATCGTGAGGATAATACTAACAGAAGCAGGAGTTACGCACCTTTGACTCAAAAACAACCGTAAATGCAGTGATGGCTGTTCTGTGAGCTATTTTATGCAGACTGTATAATCATTGCTGGGCGCAAGAGAAAGAATACATGAACATCAAAGCCAAAGGATCTGTTTTAGACAAGACCGTTGAAGAAGACAAATATGCGACCGCCATTCGCGAAAGACAAGAATGCGAAAAGGCAGTTCTAAACTCGCCCTCAAAAAAGAAGATAGTCGTTGCTGGCCCCGGAACGGGCAAGACACACTTATTCCAGAAGATTCTGGAAGGGAAAAAGAACACCTTAACGCTTACCTTTGTAAACGCCCTCGTTGAGGATCTATCTCTTGAACTCTGTGGGATTTCTGACGTGAAAACTTTGCATGGTTTTGCTCGCAGCGTACTGAAAAAAGCCACGGAAAAAGACATTAAAATCTTTCCCAAACTTACCGGAGTTATTAAGGAGGATGCTAAAATACTATTGAATAAGGAAGTTGATTTTGACCATATATTCCACAACAGAGCCGATGCGGGCAACCAAATAGAGTTTTATAAGAAACGCAAGGATTACTATGGGCACTACGGATTTCCGGATATTGTATTCGCAGTGGTTAAGCATTTTGAGAAAGACAGAAGTAAGATACCGACTTACGAACAGATTGTGGTGGATGAATTTCAGGACTTCAACACATTAGAAGTGTCGCTCATTGACCTCCTTGCCGAGAAGAGTCCTATTCTTCTTGCGGGAGATGACGACCAAGCATTGTATGAGTCGCTCAAAAGTGCGAGCCCCAAACATATTCGTCAAAGACATAACGAAGTCAACTTTGGTTATATTTCGTTTCGTTTACCCTATTGTTCGAGATGTACGCGGGTAATTGTTGAGGCGACCAATGACATTGTTGCTGGCGCAAAAAAGGATGGTTATCTAAGCAGCAGAACTAACAAACCTTTTCAGTACTTTGATGATAAAGATAAAGACAGGGTTAGCGATGAAAATCCCCAGCTTATCTATAGACAGTTATACCCATCGCAAATTCCTTGGTTTATTCAGGATCACATAGGAAAGATCGCCAAAGAAGTGAGAGGCAAATTCACAGTATTAATCATTTGTCCAACAAATATACAATGTAAAATTGTAGTCGCTGCCCTGAAGAATAAAGGTTTTGAAAACGTCCAGTTCATGGGGAAAAAGGGCATGGAAGAACCGACTCTATTGGATGGTTTAAAGCTTCTGCTAGAAAACAAGGAGTGCAATCTAGGTTGGCGTATAATCGCAAAGAACCTTCTAAAAGATACAGACTTTAAAACTCTTCTAAAAGAGACTGACAAAGATGACGCAAAAAGGTTTTCGGATCTCATTAAAGCAGACGAGAAAAGAGAGGTAAAAAAAATGCTCAAGACTCTCCGAGTAGTGAGAGACAGAAAGCAAATGGAAGATGAAGACGAAACCAAAGATGAAAACGAAACTGAAGACAAAGATAAAACCGACCTTGCTGAACTTTTGAAGAAAGTTGGCATTGATGCCTATGGGATAGCAACGGACTATCTGAAAGATGAAATCAAGTTTTGTAAACCAAATTCTAATAGGCCATATTTATCTATTCCAGAAATAAGAAATATTCCAATCACCGCAACGACCATTGAGCGTTCGAAAGGACTGGCTGCGGATTATGTGTTCATTACGTATTTTGATGATCAGTATTTCATAAAGGACAAGAGCCAAGTATCTGATCAGGACATTTGCAAGTTTATTGTCGCTCTCACGCGAACAAGAAAGAAGGCGTTTTTGATTTCCTCGGACGCTAAAAAAAGGCCCGTCTTTTTGAAGTGGATTGACGAGAAGCGTATCCTGGTGGATGAAGGCGACGGATAAACTCGTGCCTGATCCGTAGTGTTCCGATGGATTATGAGCAAGAAGTCGCTACTTCTCATAGTAGCATAAGCCGTTTATTTTAAGGCAATTAGGCGAAAAATGAGATTTTCAGACAAAGCAAAACCCGAATGCGGGTTTATCTGGAAACCATATAAATAGTAGTTAGGCAAAGAAAGGCGGATGAATTTATGTCAAAGAGTATGTATTGTCCTAACTGTGGTGCCTATGTAGGTAACTGCGGTCATGTCTCAGGGGGGTTCGCTGGCCCATCGACGCTGTCAGGCACATGTGTTAAGTGTGAACGTCAGTATTCAGTGACATGCAATTGTGACTGCCTCAAGGAGAAAGTTGGGGCAAAACAAGGAAGTTTTACCTCTGGCCTCCGACTTTCCGAGGACGGACGGGCGATCCTTGACAACAATGGTGAGGAACTTGCGACGTTCAGGGAGGGTACTGTTGTTCGCATCGCAGATAAAGGCGGCGAACTTCGACTGCCAGGACAAATGGTATGTACAAAGGAGTGTATTGCGTGGGACTCAAACGGAAATTGCGTTAAGTACGTTCAATCATGTACTTGGGAATTTCCACCGTTAGATTGATAGGACGGTGATGGTGAATCGGGGTAAACAGAGGACGTAACATGCATCTACAGCGGACAGCGTTTCGCCGCTGAACCGGGGCGTTCGGCAGTAGAGGTGTCGATAGAGAAATCTGTAACGATTATTTTTTCGGCAGGGTGATTAAGCAATTGATGATTTCCGATTGAGGATTGCGGCCCGCCTTCGTTAACCCTCCGTCGCACTTTGCGCTATGTAGGGCAGGCACTTCGGCGGGTAAAATTTTGGGATGCGGAGTGGAGTTATCTTGTTTCGGCGTGGGCGGGCTGTGGGGGATGAGGAATAACCAATTTATGATTTTATACTGGATCCCCTGTTACGGGGCCAAAGTAGGAACTTCTCGGGGACCCCGGCCTAAGACATGCCGGGGCAGGCAGGCGGAGAGGAATTGCCGAGATAAAAATGGCAGGTAAACCACAAACATTGAACATCCAACATTCAACATTGAACGTCCAACCCGCCATGCGGCGAGTTATTTGGTAGCGGCGTGGGCGGGTTGTGCTGCGATGGGGAGATAGACGGTAAAGGTGCTGCCTTTTTCGGGCTCGCTTTCGACGTCGATTCTGCCGTCGTGCCTGATGACGATTTCCTTGACGATAGCAAGGCCGAGGCCTGTGCCCTGGATTTGTTTGCCGGGGCGGTGGACGCGGTAGAATCTGCCGAAAATTTTATTCAGGTCATCCTTTGGTATTCCCATACCGGTATCGGAGACCTTTATGACCAATTCATTATTAACGAACTGGGCCGATACCGAGACGGTGCCGTTTTCGGGGGTAAATTTTATGGCGTTATTAATCAGGTTGGTAATCATCGAGTAGATTTTGTTTTCGTCGCCGAGCAGCTCGGGCAGGTACTCCGCAATATCGGCTTGCAGCCGGATTTTCTTTTTGCCTGCGACGTGTTCGAGCGATTCAGCGGCGTGTTTTGCGAGCGAGACCATATTGATGGGTTTGCGGATGATTTCGATTGTGCCGGCCTCTATCTTGGAAATGTCGAGGATTCCATTGATGAGGTTGGTGAGCCGGTCGGATTCCTCGTTGATGATTTGGAGGAACTCCTGCCTTGTTGGTTGTGCTATATCGGGGTCATCGTGCATTGTTTCGGCGTAGGCCTTTATCGAGGTGAGCGGGGTACGCAGCTCATGGGAAACCGATGAGATAAAGTCCGACTTCATACGGTCGATTTCGCGCTGCTGCGAGACGTCGCGTAGCACCATTACGATGCCGGTCATCGTTCCGTCGTTTCTTCGGATGGGTGCAGCCGTCGCGGCTATGGGACATTCCCGCCCGGTTCTGGCGATGATGGCATCATTGCCTGTGCCGCTTTCAATTTCTCGTGATTCAATGACCCGGTCTATGGGGCTGTCAACGGGCTTTTTGGTTTGTTCGTTGATAATCCTGATTATCTCATCGACCGGCTTATGATGCACTTCTTCAAATCGCCAGCCGGTAAGCTGTTCGGCGGCTTTGTTAAGAAGCGTTATTTTGTTCTCGGCGTCAACCGCGATTACGGCGTCGCCCATACTCGAAAGGGTTACCGCCAGCAGCTCTTTTTCCTCCGCGAGCTGTTCGGTGCGTTCTTTTACCAAATCGACAAGCTTCTCATGGTATTGTTTAAGCTCGTCCTTGTCTTTTTTATGCCTTATGGCGTTTTTAACGATTTCAGGAAGGACCTTCAGATAATTCCTGGCCTGGTCTTTTATGAGATAGTCGGAAGCTCCCGCCTTCATCGCTTTAACCGCGAGTTCCTCGCTGCCCGTTCCGGTGGCAAAAACCGTGGGGGTATCGACGATAGAATCGAGCAGGTCGAAAGCGGTCCCGTCGCCGAGGAGATAGTCCACGAAAATCAGGTCGAATTTCTCCCCGCCGAGGATTTGGCCTGCTTGTGCAACCGAGCCGGCGATTGTGTAATCGTAAGGGAGGTTTTCCTCCTTGACCATTCGTTTGAACGCCATCTGGTCAAGCCGGTCGTCTTCAACCAGGAGTATTCTGTATCTGTTCTCTTCCATAGGTTTATGGGTCAGGGAAGGACAGTTCGCTCAGGGTCCAGTATGCGTCGAGCGCATCCATCGCTTTGATGAACTCTTCGTAGGTGGCTGGTTTTACAATGTAGCCGGCTGCGCATAAATCAAAGCATTTCGTTTGGTCGTCTTCGTTGTTGGAAACAGTAAGGATAATCACTGGTATTTGCTTCAATTCCGCGTCTGCTTTGATGGCGGCAAGAAAATCAGTACCTTTCATTTTGGGCATATTCAGGTCAAGCAAAATGACACAGGGGCCCTTTTGGGCATTGTTCCTGAGATAATTCAGGGCATTTTCGCCGTCGAGATGATGCACAAGCTCGTTAGGAACATTGAGTTCTTTCAATGCCCGCTTGACCGTCACCATCTCGGCATTATCATCATCGACAAGCAGTATCGGTCGTGAGCTTCGCATTGACGTTCTCCTGTTCGGTATTTGGCAGTTCACTAAGAGTCCAGTACAGGTTAACGATTTTCATTGCCTCCACGAATTTGATATAGTCCACCGGTTTGACGATAAAGCCGGCGATGCTGAGCTGGAAGGTTATGAATCTGTCTTGGTCGTCTTTCGAGGTGGTCAGGACTATCGTGGGGATTTTCCTGAGCTTGTCATCGGCTTTGGCGATTTTGAGGAATTCTATGCCGTTCATCTTGGGCATATTGAGGTCGAGCAGGATGACGCAGGGTTTGGGTTTGGTTTCGTCTCTAAGGTAAACAAGGCCTTCTTCGCCGTTGGAAACCCGCACCAGCGGATTTGTGACTTTGATTTCCTTCAATGCCCTTTTGACGGTCATTGCGTCAACGGTGTCATCTTCAAGCAGTAAGATAGGTTTATAATCTCGCATTATCTGTCTCCCTTTCTTTTTCTACAAGCCCGTTCCAGGCCCAGTATTGAATAATAATGTCCATGGACCGCAGAAAAGCGTCGTAATCAACCGCTTTTATTACATATCCGGCTATGCCAAGGTTGAATGTGTCGAGCTTGTCCTGCTCATATTTCGAAACCGTCAGCGCAACAACGGGTATATGCTGAAGCTCGTCGTCGGCCTTCATAATCTGGAGCAGCTCGATTCCGTTCAGCCTGGGCATATTGAGGTCCAGCAGTATGAACGCCGGCCTGTCGTTGTTCGGGTCCCTGAGATATTCGAGGGCTTCTTCACCGTCCATTTTGTGAATGACGGGATTTTTGACCCTGATGTCATGCAGGGCTTGTTTTGAGGTGGCTGCGTCCACCATGTCGTCTTCAACAAGCAGTATTGGTTTTAACAATGGCATTTTTCGTCTCCCTGATTAATGGTTTTGGGCAGAGTAAAGAAAAACACACTACCTTCGCCTATTTTGGATGTCACCCATACTTTGCCGCCATATAGTTCCACTACTTTTTTTACTATGGTCAGCCCAATACCGGTGCTTTCCGTTTTATCGCGTGGCACCAGCGTTTGAAATATCTCGAATATTTTCTCAAAGTATTTTTCATTGATTCCGCACCCGTTGTCCGCGACGCTGAATTTCCAGAAGTTGTTTTCTTCGGTGCAGTCGATTTTTATCAGTCCTTTTGGCTTGTCAATATATTTAACGGCGTTGCTCATAAGGTTCTGTAATACCTGTTTGAGCCGCAGCCGTTCGGCGAGCACAATAGGCATGTTTGGTTCAATAACGACTTCGATATTATCCGGGATTACGATTTCTCCGATTATTTCCGTGAGCAGGGCGGTTACGTCCACGTTATGCCGTTCTTCGCAAACGTATCCGATTTCGGCATATCGTAAAATGCCGTCGATGAAATCGCTCATTCGCCTGGCCCTGATAATAAGCAGCCGGAGTTGGTCGGTGCCTTCCTTGTCAAGTTTGTCAGAGTAGCTTCTAATCAGGCGGTCGGCGACTGTGCCGATGCCTCGCAGGGGTGATTTGAGGTCGTGAGCAATAATGTGGGCGAAACTGCGGTGCTCCTGGTTTGAGGTCTCTAAATCCCTGACGGTTTTGCTGAGGTCATGATTTAGTTTCGCAAGGGTTTCCTCGGATTTTTTGCGGTAGGTAATATCCCTGAGTATATAGACAAAATACGCGGTATCTCCGTCATCGTCCATTACGGGGTCCGCAGAAGCGACAATCCAGACGTCTTTCTGAGACAGGTATAATTCTGTTTCCTCGTGTTTGTTGGTTTGTTTGGCAATTTTTAAAGGACAATTGTCCGGCGGCAGTTCTGTTTCATAAAGCAATCCGTGGGTGGTTTGTCCGAGGAGCGTCCCGAGCGGTTTGCCGAAAAATCGCGATGCGGAATGGTTGGCCTGCACGATTTGGAATTCTTTATCCACGAGCATAATCGGGTCTCGTGTCGCGTTGAATGTCTCCTCCCATTCCCGCAGCGCCTTGATAAGCGCCTCCTCTACGCGTTCGTGCTCGCTTTCGAGCCGTTCCAGGCCGCCAATGCGGGCTCGCAGAGACCTTATGCAGCTTAACAACTGCTCTCTTGTTTGCTGTTCCTGATGCTGATAGCTGTCGGGAGCAGTGTTTTCCGCTGCAATCGTCTGTGTATTTTTGATTAGTTCTGTTTCCATTTTTATCCAGTAATTTCAAGTTGTCCGGCTTTTTTGCTCAAAAGGGAGCGTTAAGGTTACGATTTATTTCGGCAGTTATAAGTTCGGGTTTAGGCAGTTCACTTGTGCTCCAGTACATCATTATACTGCCGAGTGTTTCCACGAATTTTGAGTAATCCACCGGCTTAACCATATATCCCGCGGCGCCGAGTTCGAAACTTTCGAGAACGTCCCGTTTTTCCCTTGATGTTGTCAGCACAATAATCGGTATGGTTTTGAGTTCCGGGTGGGCTTTAATTACCTTCAAAAACTCCATACCGTTCATTTTGGGCATATTGAGGTCGAGCAGGATAACAAAGGGTTTTTCATTGTCGGGGTTAGTCAGATATTTCATCGCCTCTTCGCCGTTGACAGAACGCATAACGGAATGCCCGACATGCAGGTCTCGCATTGCCCGTTTGACTGTCATAGCGTCAACGTTATCGTCTTCAACAAGCAGTACTGGTTTTAGTGGCTGCATACGATATATCCTCAATAGTTCTGGGGAACGTGAAATAGAATGTGCTGCCGGAACCGGGCTGTGATTCCACCCATATTTTTCCGCCATAGAGTTCGACTATTTTCTTTACAATTGCCAGGCCTGTTCCGGCGGTTTCCGGCTCATCTTTTTTGGGCAGCGTCTGGAATATCCTGAAGATTTTTTCGAAGTACTTCTGCTCAATGCCAGGCCCGTTATCGCTGACATAGAACTTCCAGAAATCTCCCTGCTCGACACAGCCGACCTTCACATTACCATTCGTTTTATCCATAAAGGTTACCGCGTTTGTCAGAAGGTTCTGGAAGATAAGTTCAATATGTTCGCGCTCGCAGGTGATAGCGGGCATACTGTCCACGGCTATTTCGACGTGGTCGGACGGTGATATCGTGCCTTTAATGTCGGAGAGTATGGCATTTAGATTGACCTGCTGCTCTTTGTGCTTTGTGCGAACGATTTTAGAGAATTGAAGCATTCCATCGATTAGCTTGTCGATTCGGATGACCCTGGTTTTAAGCAGGCGTACCTGTTCGCGGCCCTGGTTGTCGAGTTTGTCGCCATAGTCGGTGATAATCCAGTCCGCGAGGGTGCCGATTCCGCGAACCGGTGTTTTCAGGTCATGGGCGGCAACATGCACAAAATCATGAAGCTGCTTGTTCGACCGGCTGAGCTCGTCAATTGCCGACTGAAGGTCCTGGTTGAGTTTATCGAGCGCCTTCTTGGTTTTTTTGTGCTCTGTGATGTCCTCGGCGGTGCCCTCATAATAAAGAATATTGCCGTTGCCGTCTCTTACGGCGGATGCGCTTTCGGAGACGAACAGTTTGGTGCCGTCGCCTCTTATCCAGACGGACTCAAGCCCAACGACGCTGCCTTCTTTTTCGATGCGTTCCTTAAACACCGAGCGGGGCGTGGATGGGTCGATACTTTCTTTTTCGAGGTTGAGTTGTGCCAGCTCTTCGAAGGACTGGTACCCCATCATTCTCACCAGCGCCGGGTTTGCCAGCAGTATTCGTCCGTCGGGTGTCGTTCTATACAGGCCGACGACGGTATTCTCAAAGACGGTTCTAAATCGCTCCTCACTCTTTCGCAGATTTTCTTGTGCCTGCTTGAGCTCTTGAAAAAATCCTCCTGTTTTGTAGAGCGTTGCATCTTCAGGTATTTCCGGATGGCTGTGCAAATATGCCTGAAGGTGCTGTGTTATCTTGGAGGGATGTGCCATAATGAACCGGCAGGCACTATCACCCTTGGCTTTACACATTATCTCAGAGGCAACCAGCGGAATTCCAAAGCTTTCCTCACACCATCCGGATGAATATCCGGCATTCATAGTACAGACGCAGGAACTGCTCTTTTTGCCGCTCTTTTCCCACGCATCGGCTTCAAACGAAAATGGGTGATCATATATAAGATAGTAGTTCTCGTCCGTTGTCGGTTTTGACTCAGGTGATATGTCAACAAAAGCCCATCCTGTATAAGCAAAATGAATTGGCCCTGTGGAAAGCTTCTCTATGGGGTCCCGCAGACCCATTCGTTGATGGAAGTTCTTGGCGTCCATCTTTCCGATGGCGTGTGCAACGTCAAAAAGAAGGGTCCTCGCCATTTCTGATGCATTCTCCTCTCCCCAGTCCTTGAACATACCTTTTATGGTGTCGAAGAAATCCACCGACATCGAGGCCGCTCTGATAAGAATATACCTCTGGCCGAATATCTCTATCGTACCTGTCGAGGCGTCTTCTTTCTTTTGACTGAAGTAAGCGCTCACATACTCTTGAGCTTTCCGGAAAATCGGCTCAAACTGTTCTGGAACGGCTACGGTATCCAACATATTGCCTTTCCTCCATTTTGTGCCGAAGTTCGCATGATTATCAGATAATGTGCCTTCATTGCATCTACGCTGTCATCTTCGACTAATAATGTTGGTTTGTAGTTTTTCATTTTCAGCCCTCGTTGTTCTGGCCTTCGCTGCCGTTGGAGTGCTCCTCTGCGCCGACTTCGACAGTATCTTCTTCCGGCGGCTGCTCAGGAGCGCCAGCTTTTGGGAAGGTGAACAGGAACGTTGTTCCCTTACCGACCTCGGATTCGAGCCAGATTTTGCCGCCGTAAAGCTCTACTATTTTCTTAACAACCGTAAGCCCGATACCGGTACTTTCAAATTCATCACGCGGCGCAAGTGTCTGGAATATCTTGAAGATGCGTTCCCAGTGTTTCTTCTCGATACCGGGGCCGTTGTCGGCGATGCCGAATCTCCAGTATTCGCCGTCTTCGGAGCAGTGCACTTTTATATGCCCTTCGGGCTTGTCCATATATTTCACGGCGTTACTGAGCAGGTTCTGGAAGACCTGTGTAATGCGTGTTTCCTCGCATTTGACCGTCGGCAGGTCCGATTCGACAGTAATCTTTATATTCGCCGGCGGGGCGAGCATATCTATGATTTCCGGCAGAAGCTTATTAAGCTCAACTTCGGAAAGTTTTTCACGGACACGGCCAACCCTGGAATATTGCAGAATCCCGTCGATGAGGTTGTGCATTCTGTCAACTCGTTGCCTGAGCAGCTTCAATTGCTCCTGGCCGTCCTGGTCGAGCTTGTCGGCGTAGTCGGTGGATATCCAGTCCGCAAGCGTCTTTATCGCTCGAAGAGGCGCTTTAAGGTCGTGGCTGGCGATATAGGCGAAATCTTTCAACTCCTGGTTGACGCCCTCAAGTTCTTTGACCAGTTCCACCTGTTTATGTTCCGCTTTTTCTCGCTCTGTTATTTCAGAGGTGAGCTGTTTATTGGCGGTGGTCAGTTCGGAAGTGCGTTCCTGGACTCGCAACTCCAGTTCTACTTTGGCTTTGACCAGTTCTGAGTCGCGTTCCTGTATTTGCTCAAGCATTTCATTGAATGAATCGATAAGCAGACCGACCTCGTCATTGCTGTCTTTTATCGCCCTGGCGGAGTAATCTTTCTTTTTTGATACGCCTTGCGCCAGTTTGGCCAAGCTGAGAATCGGTCCTGAAATGAAACGCTGCAGTCGCGCCGAGACAATCCATGCGGCTATGACAGCCAGCAGCAGAACGGCAACAGTGTTTTGTGCGTTGCGTCTTAACGCCGCGTACATAGGGCTTAAATCTGAACGCAGGCATACAGTGCCTATTGTCTCATTGTCGAGCACTATTGGCTCAAAGACGGTTAACAGATTGTCTGAGAAACTATAACCCGGCGGTTGAACCTGGATTGCCAAATGTTCTTTATTGGCTTCGGTTCTGGCGTAACTGACAAACGCATTTCCGTTTTTTTTGTAAACACAGCCGAAGACGATTGAAGAATCGGCCTTGAGGGCTTTTAAGGTTTTATCTGCATCTCCTGTGTCTTCAAATGTCAACGCGGCTTTGCAGTTGTCTGCAGTGATTTGTGCTTCGGTAAAAAGCTTTTCAACGAGGTTGCTCCGCAGACCTTGCCATTCCCAGAACACAAATGCTCCGCCCACCACCATCAATGCCAACAAGCAGGTTAGCATAACGATGGCAATCAACTTTTGCTTAATGGCCAAATTCCGGATAAACAGCATGGTTATTTGGCCTCCTTCTGTGTTGTTTCGGAGAGGCCCGTTACTTCAGAACCATCTTTGATTACTTTTTTAGCAAGACGGAGAAGCTGAGACCTGATTTTTAGTCCTGCTTTTTCGGATGCAGTCAGATTTATGTCGAATCGAACCTTGTTGTCTTCGATAACGAAGTTTACGGTACCGCCATCCTCGAGAAACCCCTGCGTGTCGGATACTGTCAGGACGCCGTTATTCTTTAAAAGGTCAATTATTTCCCTGGTGTTTTTTCTTTCCGATTGGCATATAAACAGCAAATGACACTTTTTGAGAGCGTCCATTTGTCCATTGGCAATTGTTTCGATTACTGCCTTGATATCTTCAGCCTTTGACGGGTCGGCAAGAAGATATCCCTGTTTTTTAAGCTCTTCTATTTTTGCGGCTCGTGCGGCCGCGTCGGTTATGTTTTTGAGCCCGTCAAACTCATCCTCCGGTTTTATAACGATTTTGTTGTCATTGTCTCTGTATATGATATGGCTTTTGGTCAGGGCTTTAAGTTTTTCAGTCAATTCCGCCTTGTCTTTTCCTGCGGCATCTTTGAGTTGCTGTAAACTGTCAATGCGTTTTAAAACAACATTGCGCTCCTCGACTTTTTTGTCTTTTAGGATATCGGCAGCGGCGCCAAACGGGTCCTGGCCGATGATACCGATGGTTATCTGGTTGCCGGTTTTTGCCGTTTTTTCTTCGGGCCAGTCAACAAACTTCAGGAAGTTATACATAAAGGCGGCTTTGACCTCGTATTCCTTATACTGGGCCGACTGCGATTCCGCCGGGTACACATCGGATATCATTATGCCGCTCAGTAATACGAGGCAGGGGACAAGTAGTCCGGCTATTCGCCTGGCTCCTGTTCCTGCCGCAGACCGTGAGGTCTTGCTCTTTAAGTTATGCGTTTTTTCTCGAGCCATAAGTTATATACCTAAATAGTACCCAGTCGTTAGAATTTGTATTCCACAGAAACGCCTATGGCTGGTGCCTCGCAACGGTAATCACCGTTGCTGTCCAGGTAATTGCGTTTGTTGAGGTCTATGTTAAAAATACCCAGCAGGTTGTAACCTGTTATACCTATGGTCAGGTTTTTGCTCGCCTTGTATTCCAAACCGAGATTCAGGAAGTAGTCGCCTCGATATGCCTTTTCCCATCCGTCTTCGATGAATTGGCCGCCGCCGGAGTAGATATCGGGATAAAGTCTATTATAATCCTTCGTACCGGGGAATCCCCAGTACATACGGAACGATCCGTTCAAAGTCCATTTGTCGTCGAGTTTTTGTTGAACCGTTAGTTTGGTAATATTATTGGACCAGTTATCCAGGTCGTCGCCATAGCCGTATGGTTTGGCTGTTTCAAAAGTGCTTGCGCCCGGTTCAAGATTAAATGCAAGCAGTTTAGTATAACCGTGCGATAGAATTAAACGGGTCGTTTCGGTGTGGTAGGAGGCCTCAAGCTCGAAGCCACAGTCTTTCTGTGTCCCGACAGCGGCACTTTGTCCAGTAGTTGCGTCCCACGAGACAAGGTAGAAATTGTAATGTAGGAACAAAGATGCGTCGAAGTCGAAGTTTTTATTTTGTTGCCTTTCATAACGAAATTCGAGGGTATCGACTTTTTCCGGGGTGCTTTTGCCGCCGCCATTCATAGCTTGTAGTTTCATTTCTTCTTCGTTGTTTGCACGCACCGAGCGAGACCACATCAGCTTAAGGGTATCTTTTTCGGTCGGCGAGTAAACAATCGCCGCACGGGGCGATAACATCGGGTCGGTATATGTATGCTTATCCATTCTGCCCCCTAAGAATGTTGTCCACTCGCTGTTGATATTCCATTGCCATTCACCCAGCAGTGAATACATATTTGTTGACCATCGCGGCATAGTAGGAGTCAGTTCCTGGCTTAGCGGAGCCGTATCGTAGAGCGGATTCTGGTAACCAAGTTCACGGTGGGATATCTCGGAGCCGAAGGCAATCTTGTGCTGTTCGTTGGGCGTCCATTGCAATAATATCTTGCCGTTGTACTCATCTTCACGATAGTTATCGGACATTGAATTTTGTCTGTATTCTGCAAAATCAGTCGTTACATAGCTGGCTGAGTAGTCGATATCGATATCTTTTGTAAGTTCCTGTTTATACCCGATAAAACCGGTCATCTGTTGATAATAGTAATAGTTATTAGTAATAGGCGTTACGCCAAACCCCACTGGTGCCGGAACAATACTTTGAGGTGCCCATGGAAATTGCTGACCGCCGCGGGTGTAACGTCCCCAGATATCCCAGTCGCCTTTTGTTAGCTCTATGTGCATTTTTGCCGGCGGTTCGTTTCTGGCAGATTGTCCGTCACGACATATAGGGGCGTTTGTAAATGGGTCACCCGCGTCAGGGCCACCGGGGAAGTTATAAGGGAAAATCAGTGGAGCATCATATTTGCTTGCGCCGTCTTGTTTGCTGCCGCCGGCATATACGAAAAGGCCGCCGTCGTTGTCGTCGAATGCCTGGCCGTGTTTCACTTCGCCTGAATAGAACTCATCGATAGCGCCCATCCGGCCTGTGACCTCCGTGCCTTTGAAGGTGTTGGCGTTAAAAGTAATTATGTTAATAACCATCGATATTGCACCGGGGCCGTAAAGGGCGGAACCCGGGCCACGCACGATGTCAATATGGTCAATGTCCTGCAGCATTACGAGGTCGCGTTCGGTCAGCACTCCATAGTGTGTGTGCTCATTCATAACGCGTCCATTGACAAGCAGGAGGTATTTATCGTCCCTGTCGTTGATGCTTCCTCGCAGTCCAATGTGGTCTGATTCCCAGTGATGGCGTATTACCTGCAGGTTGGGGACATAGATATCGAGCAATTCATACAAACTGCGTGCGCCGGAGGCCTTAATCTGTTCGGCGGTGATGGTTGTTACTGCAGCCGGGACAAGGCGAGGTGTGGTCTTGGTCAGTGTCGCCGTGGACACGACCTCGACATTCATCAGGTCTTCTATTGAGAGATCGGTCAAGTCGGTTTTTTGTTTCGGCTCTTTTTGTTCTGCTGCAGCCATTTGCGAGCTTATGTTTATGACCATCAGGATGGATGGCAACAGGAGCCACTTTGTTGCTGGCCTTGTTTCACGTGTTTTCATAGCATTACTTTCCAAATTAAAAATTTACCCTGTAACATGGGCAGTTAATGTAAACCTGGCTCTTTTCGTCGGCAAAACCGGCGAAAGAAGGGATTTCAGCTCTTTTTTGCTTTTGCGCATTTTTCAAGTTTTTCCCTGATTGTTTTGCCTAATTGTATTGGATTAAATGGCTTTGTGATGTAATCATCGGCGCCCATTTCAATCGCTTGTGTGACGTCGCTAATCATACCCTTGGCGGTAAGCATAAAGACCGGGATGTGTTCGGTGCTGCTGTCGGCCTTCAGTTTCGCGAGAATCTGTAGCCCGTTCATTACAGGCATAAGCCAGTCAAGCAGTATTAAATCCAGGTTTTTCTCATGCGCAAGTTTCATACCCGTAGCGCCATCTTCGGCCAGATACACCTCAAAGCCATCCAGCTTGAGGTTGTATTCCAGTACTCTCCTGATATGGGCCTCATCCTCGACAATCAGTATTGTAAATTGCTCGCTCATAGTTTAAGACCATAACAATTTAGCGATATGTCGTAGCCGAAAATACTTTACATCCAGTTATTTTCAATATTTTTTCGCAAGTGCACAATTTTCTAAAAGTTACGATGTTGTAATATCGGCATCTTTCAGGGCTGATTTAATCAAAGAACGGTTTTTATGTGGGGTTTAATTCCTGGCGCCTCCGGTTCAACCGTTAGATGATATATGTGGTGCATAAATCCTTATAGATAAGATAGTTATATGCTATAAACAGCAAGGGGGCGATATGTGGTTTAAATGGCGTTTTAACTCAGCGTCATTAAAATTATGATGGTCCGATATTATTGGAGCGTCAAAAGCGGTTCTCTGATGATGGTCGGTGGTATAAATAAAAAAGCTATCCCGAAGCAGCAAGCTATGCTATCGCCGCCAATGGTATAATGAGTTGCAGCAGTTTCTCGACGGTGTATGATTTGGCAAGGTCTATGGGCAGTACACATCCGTGGTCGTGGTCAGAGGCGATAATTATCAGATTGTTACCCGCTTTGCTGCATCCGGTTTCCTGTCTCTGGTGGCCGAGGATAAAAGTGTCCGCGTCGAGTGACTTTGACATTGCATCCAGCAAACGCTGGCTGTGACTTCTGCCCCACGTCAGCAAATACGCCGAACCAGGCCTGATTATGTCGTTGATTCTGAGCTGCCTTTCAAAAATGCGTTTGTCAAACTTATCGGCATAATGGTCCCCAGGAAGTGAATGACAGACAAGTATCCCGTTGTTGCATTTGACCGCAAGCGGCTGGGAAAACAAAAATTGCTTTATCGCCAGTTTTATCCGTTCGCTGGCGTGACGGAATTCCCTGTCTAACGCGGAACGCATCGCCACGTTCATTTCTTTGCCGTTTTTCATAACGTCGGTGTTGCTGATGAACGCCGTATCGTGGTTGCCCATTATTATGTGCACACGGTCCGGGAATTTTACCTTGTAAGCAACCGCGTCGAACAGCAGCTTGTATGACAGGCATCCTCCCTCTTCGTCCTCCGGGCCGCCGTGTATGATTTCCTGAAGGATTACATGGGTGTTTTTATTCTGCCCCAGGTTGGCTAACGCAACTATCCGTTCAAAATTTCTCCGATGTCCGTGAAGGTCACCCGTGATTATTACAGACCCGTGAGAGGGCAGACGAACAAGGTTGCCCTGTCTGAATTTGTCCGCATTGTTGGCTTCCATGCCTTTATTTAACATCTCGATGATTTTTTCGGGCATCTTTCAGGTCCATATTGTTTAAATAGCAGATTCTTGCCTAAACCTAAGGGAAGGATAGCTTTGCGGCTTTGTTCTGTCAAGGGTTATTGGGAGTTTGTCTTCGACTTGTTGCTGAGTATGCTGTGTATCATCAAATCCAGACGGGATATCACGGCCATCATATCTGCGGGCCGTTTTATTGGGTCTTCCTCGATGCAATCCATCACTAATTTGGATATACCTGCCGGTATCTGGGGTCTGATTTCATTAGGCGGACGCACCTGCTCCTGCGGCACGGGTAGTCCGAATGGGTCTTTTTTAGGTATCATGGTCGGGATTGTCCTGCCGGTCAACGCCCAGTACATTGTTGCGCCAAGGTTGAAAATGTCGGTCTTGGGGCCTAATGGCTTGCGTTGAACCTGTTCGGGTGCAATATAATCTGGCGTGCCCTGAATACGCCGTTTGGTTGTCCCTATCCGGCAGCTCTGTCCAAGGTCGATGATTCTGATGGCGCCTGCTTTGTTCAGCAGGATATTATTCGGCTTTATATCACAGTGAGCCAGCCCGCACTGGTGCATCGCGTTAAGCCCCGTCGCCACCATTCGGAATACGAGCATTACGTCGAGCAGGCTCAAAGCAGGCCCTTCCTCAAGCGATTGCCCGTCGAAGTATTCCATTGCAAGCAGCATCTCTTTGGTTTTGAGCATGCTGCGTATTTTTTTGAGCTTGTAACACTTGCGAATGTACGGGTGGGTTATTTTCTGCGCGATTTTGAATTCGGTCTCGACCTGTTCGAAAATGCGGACGTCCTCCGGCCTTTCGAGAATGACACGCTTTAACGCGATTTCTTTCCCGTCCGAGTCGTCGGTGGCAAGGTAGATTGTCGTGCGCGCACCGACTCCGATGCGTTTTTTAATAGTGTATCCGCCTATGTCAAGTATGTCTCTTGCCATGTCTTTAAAACCATTGGAATACGCGTATCTGCCTTGTCTGCCGACAGGCCGGGTGGCTCAAACCCCCTTTATTATCGGTTCTCGCCGCGACCGCCTAAACCTTGAAAAACCTGAAGTATACAAATAATTTACCTTTTTGTCCAGAGGGCAGACCTTGTTTGCTACTTAATTTTTTGCGGATATTGGTTCAAAATCGGCCCTTTCGCTTGACAACCCCGCCAAATCTGTGATAATCTGACGTGATATTTGTGTTTCCCCGATAGCTCAATCGGTAGAGCGAGCGGCTGTTAACCGCTAGGTTCCAGGTTCGAGCCCTGGTCGGGGAGTTTTTGTACAACCGTACGACATTCGTATTGTTGATAAACGCCTCCCTTGTGAAAGGGGGGTGTTTTGTTAAGATGAAAAATTACATCCCCTGATAGTATGCAGACCGCCGAGACAACTTTTGGGGCAAGAGGAATCGCATAATGGCTGATATAAAAAAGCATTATCGTGAGATTCAAAAAGTCCTGTGGATTGTTTTGGTTTTGAACTGGGCGGTCGCGGCAGCCAAGATAATTTTTGGATATATAAGCGGCTCGACCAGTATGACCGCAGATGGTTTCCATTCTGTGTCCGATGGCATTTCGAATATAATAGGTCTCATCGGTATTCGCTTCTGCTCGCAGCCGAAGGATGAGGACCATCCTTACGGCCATAAGAAATACGAGACGCTTTTTGCCCTGGGGATAGCCGCGATGCTTCTTATAGTGGCGTTTAATCTCGGCAAAGCGGGCGTCGTCCGGATTATCAACCCCATAGTTCCCCATGTCGATTTTATCTGTTTTGCGGTAATGGTTATTACCCTTATTATCAATATCGCGGTTATGATTTATGAATATCGGCGTGGGAAACAACTGCAGAGCGATATTTTGGTTGCCGATTCGATGCACACGCGGGCGGACATATCTACCTCGTTTTCAGTTATCGTGGCATTGGTCTTCGTGAAGCTGGGCATCCCGATTGTTGACCCTGTCATTACGCTGGTTATTGCGGGATTTATCGCGCATTCGGCGTTTGTTATCATACGGCAGGAGTCGGCGATATTATGCGATGCCGTCGCGATAACGGATACCAAGAAGATTGAAGCGGTCGTGCTTGGAATAAAGGGTGTAAAAAGCTGCCACAAGATTCGCACCCGAGGCCGGCTCGATGACGTGCATCTCGACCTTCATATCCATATTGACGCGGATATGACGATGCGGGATTCGCATTTGCTAAATCATACAATTCAAAAAGAGATAATGAGCGTGTTCCCTCAGATTGTCGATGTGCTTGTTCATATGGAACCTGATTCACGCTAAGCAGGTAAAGGAGAAATTATATGTGCCGGGGATGCCCTTCGCTTATTTCTACGAAAAAACAACAGGTTGGATAGCTGCGTTTCGAGTTTTTTGATTGTTCAAAAAAAGAGCCCCTCGTTGTTGAGAGGGGCTCTTATATTTTATTGACTAATGGCCGCCGATAAGAAACACTCAATATTGAGTTCCGGCTGCCTGAAAATGCTATGTTTCGTTGCTAACGGTTAGTACCTGCCGCCGCCACCGCCGCCATAACCACCACCGCCGCCGCCGCGTCTGCCACCGCCGCCGCCGCCATAACCACCACCGCCGCCGCCGCCGCGTCTGCCGCCGCCGTATCCGCCGCCGCCACCGCCGCGATGCTCGGTCTTCGGCCTTGCCTCATTTACGTTCAGTGTTCGCCCTTTCAGGTCTTTGCCGTTCATTTCGGTGATAGCCGTCTGAGCCTCGGCTTTTGCCGGCATCTCGACAAATCCGAATCCTCTGGATTCGCCGCTGAACTTGTCCTTTATTACCGTTGCCGTTTGGACCTGACCAAACGCCTCGAACGCCTGCCGAAGTTCATCTTCGGTTACATCAGGTGCCAGGTTGCCTACATAAATGTTCATTTGCTTTCCTTTCTTAATCTCTTTGGCCGATTTTGACAGTGCGAACACCGCCTGAATACGCAAAACACAACCGGCAGTATTCTATGCTTCCACCAGCCGGTAAGCAACAATTATCTTGTGTTTTTTTGCCAAAATGAATTCCGCCACATCTGATGGGTAAGTATCACCTGCGTATTGCAAAACAGCTTGGCAAAGCGTATAAATTACCTCCTTATGGCCGTAGCAGTTACTGCTTGAAGCAGAGGTTTATTCTTCCGCCGCAATACTACGGGTGGCAACCCGTAGATGAAGTTATCCGCCAAAGGCGGACAGGCGGAAGCCTGAAACCTAAATGCTATGGGTGTTAACCCATAGTAGTTTACTATAGGAGTAAAGGGTATGCCGGGAAAAACAGGCAAGAAAGTAACCCGTGACTGGTTCAGGGGCTGGTCAAATGAATATGACCGGACTTTGGGAATGCTCGGCTTCCATCGTGACCTGTTGGATATGATGGTGAAAAATTCCGCAGTTAAAAGTAATGATAAAGTGCTGGATATCGGCTGCGGGACGGGACTTCTTAGTTTGAAATTTCTCAAGGCGTCAAACTGCTTTATTACAGCGGTCGATAATTCAAAAGATATGATGGCGGTTTTTGAGGATAAAATCAAACGGCTGGGAATAGATAAACAGGTTGTTTGCAAATTGATGGATGCGGATTCGTTGAAGTTTCAGGACAATACTTTTGATATAGCGGCATCTTCAGTAACCCTTCATCATCTTAAGGAAAAACTGAGCGCATTAAAGAAGATACGCAGGATTCTTAAGCCGGGCGGTATTTTCATAATCGGCGATGTTGATATGGACTCCACCGGCAACCACGCGGACATTAACAGGTTTAAGCGCATCATCAGGGTATTGGAGCAGGAATGGATATCTGCTTTGAAGGATGGGGGCGTGGATGCGTTCGTAAAAATGTTCGATAACGGCAAAAAGCATATCCTCAACCAGGGCGAATACTGTATCTCTCTTAAGCAGTGGGCCGCTCTCTGCAAAAAGGCCGGTTTCCATAAAATTGTCATCAAAAGAATTCCGCGTTACAAATGTTTCGGTATCGTCATCGCCCGAAAAGAGGCGGTTTAATTCTTAATTGTTGCCTGCCGGCGTATTGCAAAACAACTCGCCGAACCGTATAAATACCCCATTATGACCGCCGATGTGAAAAAGCGAATTGAGCAGTTGCGTGCCGAGATACGCAGGCACGATTACCTTTATTATGTCCTCAACCAGCCCGAAATAACCGACCAGCAATATGACAAGCTTTTTGCAGAGCTAAAGGCATTAGAGGGGCAGCATCCCAATCTTATTACCACCGATTCACCTACCCAGCGGGTATCGGAAAGGCCGATTGAGGGTTTCGCCCAGGTTCGTCACGCCGTGCCGATGCTCAGTATGGATAATACCTATAATGCGGAGGAATTGCGGGCGTTCGATGAACGGGTGGCAAAGGTGCTTGGAAGCAAAGATTACGATTACGTCGTCGAATTGAAAATTGATGGCCTTGCGGTAAGTTTGAGATACGAAAAAGGGGTGCTTGTGCTTGGTGCCACAAGAGGCGACGGTTCAAAAGGTGACGATGTAACGCACAATATCAGGACAATAAAGGCGATTCCGCTTCGACTGACGGGCGATGTGCCGGATACCATTGAGGTTCGAGGCGAAGTGTATATGCCGACAAAGTCATTCGTAGGCCTCAATAAACAGCGAGGAAAGGCTGACGAGCCGCTATTCGCCAATCCCCGCAACGCCGCCGCCGGCTCATTAAAGCTCCTCGATTCTAAAATCACCGCGCAAAGGAACCTGTCCTTTTTCGCGTATGCTTCCGGCGAGATTTCAAAGCCATTGGCAAAAGACCACTACGAAATGTTGCAGTTCTTCAAAAAACTTGGCCTGCCCGTAAACCCGAATATCAAAAAAGCAAAAAATATCGATGAGGTCATAGAGATTTGCAATAGCTGGGACGACAAGCGGGAAAAGCTTGACTATCAAATCGATGGTATGGTGGTCAAAGTCAATAATCTCGAACAGCGTGAGATTCTTGGCTTCACGGGTCGTTCGCCGAGATGGTGCATAAGTTATAAATTTGCCGCCGAGCAGGCCGAAACAAAAGTCGAGTCAATCGTTGTCCAGGTGGGTAAGGGCGGCACACTGACCCCCGTTGCGAATCTGACACCGGTTTTATTGGCGGGGACAACCGTCAAAAGGGCGTCCCTGCACAACTTCGACCAGGTTGCCCGCCTCGATGTCCGCGAGGGCGACACCGTTATTATCGAAAAAGCGGGCGAAATCATTCCGCAGGTCGTCGAAGTCAAAAAAGAACGCAGGCCAAAAGGGGCAAAACCTTTTGAACCGCCCACAAAATGCCCCAATTGTGGCGGCGAGGTAAAAAAAGACGCGGAAGGTGTCTTCCTGCGTTGTATCAATCCGCATTGCTTCGGCCAGTTGAAGGAACGAATCAGGTATTTCGCCGGCAGGGGGCAAATGGATATCGAAAACTTAGGTGAGGCATTGATTGACCAGTTAGTGGAAGTCGGTTTGGTAAAAAACATTGCTGATATTTATAAACTCACCAAAGACGACCTCCTCGGGTTGGAGCGAATGGCGGATAAAAGCGCACAAAACGTAATCGACTCAATCGAAGAAAGTAAAACCCGACCTCTTTGGCGGCTTGTAGCTGGCCTTGGTATTCGTCATATCGGCGTCCAGACCGCGCAGGATTTAGCCGGGCACTTCGGCTCGCTCGAAGCGATTATAAAAGCGACCCAGGCCGAACTTGACGCGATTGAACAGGTTGGCGAAAAACTCGCCGAAGGCATTTATGAGTATTTTCACGACGAGCACAATATCGCAATCATAAATGAGCTGCTGTCAGCCGGCGTTAAGCCCCAACTGCCTGAAAAGAAAAAAGCCGAAGGCAAACTCGCCGGCAAAACAATCGTTGTTACGGGCACACTGCAAAACTTCTCCCGCCAGCAAATCGAAGAGGCAATCAGAATCGTCGGCGCAAAGGTATCGTCGAGCGTTAGCAAAAATACCGATTTTGTCCTCGCGGGCGACAACCCCGGCAGCAAACTCGACAAAGCCCGTCAGCTTGGGGTGAAAGTGATTAGCGAAAAGGAATTTGAAGCAATGTTATGATGCACGCCCGGAATTATATGGAGTTAGCTTTGCAGCTCGCACATCGAGGTCTCGGTAATGTTGAACCGAATCCGGCTGTCGGGGCGGTTATCGTTAAATCGGGCAAAATTATCGGCAGGGGGTGGCATAAAAAATTTGGCGGCCCGCACGCTGAAATCAACGCGCTGGTAGATTGCAAAAAGCAGGGGGTCACCCCCAAAGGCGCGACAATGTTCGTTACCCTCGAACCCTGCTGTCACTTTGGCAAAACAGGCCCCTGCACCGACGCACTTATCGCCGCAAAATTGAAAAAGGTCGTCGTTGCGACCATCGACCCGTCAAAGCACACCAACGGCAAAGGTATCAGGCGACTGCGAAAGGCAGGTATCAAAGTTGAGGTTGGTTTGTGTGAGGCCGAAGCGAGGGTTCTTAACGCGCCATTTCTCAAATTCGCCTCAACTGGTAAAACATGGGTAACATTGAAATGGGCGCAGTCAATCGACGGCAAACTCGCCTGGTCAAAAACGAGTCACGGGTCACGAGCGACGAGCGACGGACGACGGTGGATAAGCTGTGAACAAAGCAGAAAAGACGCCCACAACCTGCGAAAACGAGTCGGCGCGATTCTTGTGGGTATCAATACCGTCCTCAAAGATGACCCGCTGCTTACTCTCCGGCTCGCTAATGGCAAAAAACCATTACGAATCGTCCTCGATAATCACCTTCGCATCTCTCTCAACTGCAAATTGCTGAAAACAGCGTCAGATGTCCCCTTGCTCATAGTGACACAGTCCGCTTCTCTGCGAATCAAAGCCAAAAAGACAAAGCAAATCGTCAGCAGGGGGGCTGAAATTCTTGCCTGTCCCGCATCGCGTTCAAATTTGCAATTCCTTCTTTCCCACCTAAGCAAACTCGGTGTCCAGCGTCTGCTTGTCGAAGGCGGCCCGACTGTCATCGGCTCATTCCTGAAAGCCAAACTCGCCGATGAAATCGTCATATACGTCGCGCCGAAAATACTGGACGCCAAAGGCGACGCAGATATCTCGCGGGCGACAGATAATTTACAATTGTCTCGTTCGGAAATAAAACACATCCGCGACGACATACGTATAACGGGCCTGACGACAAAAGGAATGACGGCTGCCGGAATCAAAAAGGATTGACTATGAAAAAAATAGAAGTATTCGGCCTTGGGACAATCCCCAAAATCAAGCAGGGCGACAACCTCGCCGAAATAATTCGTTCCTGTGCTGAACAGGAAATCGGCGGCCTGCTGAAAAACGATATTGTTGTCCTCACAAGCAAAATCGTCTCCAAGGCCCAGGGCCGTATGAGAAAATTGGCCGACGTTGTCCCCGGCGAAAAGGCGATCTCAATCTCGAAAAAAACAGGCAAGGACGCACAGTGGCTCCAGATGATTTTCGATGAGGATAACGAAATTCTCGCGATTATGCCCCTCAAAGGCGTCATCCAAAAGCACATCTTCGGCGCTTCCGAAAACACTGAGGTGACAACCGAGCTTGTCGAGCACGAGCAGGCCCTCTGCATTACTATGGGTAAAAACCGTCGTCTGCATACCTGCGATGCGGGCATCGATGGCTCGAACCACGAAAAAGGCATCGTCAGTTTGCTTCCCGAAGACCCCGACCAGGCCGCAAAAGACATACGCGAAGGACTTCAAAAATTAACCGGCAAAAAACTTGCCGTCATTCTCGCCGATACCGAAATGATTCCATTCGGCACAATGGATTTTGCCATCGGCTCCTCAGGCATCAACCCCGTCTCGAGACAATTCGGCCAAAAAGACATTTTCGACAAACCAAAATTCGGCGGCATGGATTTAATCGGCCATGAATTGTGTTCCGCCTCCGCACTCGTCTTCGGCCAGACCGGCGAAGGAATCCCCGTTGCAATCATCCGCGGCTACGAATTCCAAATCAACGAATCCGCCAACATTGCCAACACAATACTGACCGGCTTAGGTCCCGGCTCCTCGGACGCAATCAGACAAACCCTCATCGCTACTTCTTATGCCAAACCCTTCCTCAAACGCATCCTGATGCGCATCGCCGCTCGGTTTGTGTAACTCATAATCATTCCAGCAGTTTTTTACTCCTGAGGAGATGATGATAATGCTGTGCAAACCGATGCGCCTCGTCACGGACGTATTGCAGTAATTTCAACGCGGGCGAATTTCTCGGTAATCTCAACGGCTTTGTACTTTTCTGAAGATATAATTCCTCTTCTCGCTTTGCTATCCCCGCCAGTTTGACATTGTTTGCAAATTCTCTGTGTCCTCTGCCTGCCCCGGCGTAGCGCAGCGAAGAGGGGTGCTCTCTGTGGCTTAAAATATCTTTATCCTCTGTGGCAAATAACTCTCGTAGTGCGTTTTCCACCGCGTGCAATTGCCCTAATCCTCCGTCAATCAATATCAAATCGGGCCAAAGCTCCTCGCCCGCCAGCGCGTATTTATATCTGCGTCTGACCACCTCCGCAATCATCGCGTAATCATCGCTTCCCTCGACCGTTTTGATTTTGAATCGCCGATACCCCGCCTTGAATGGCCTGCCGTCGATAAATTTCACCAATGATCCCACCGCCTCTTTACCGCCGATGTTGGCGATATCGATTCCCTCGATGATTCTCACGGGATTGGGGCTGTCTAAAATCTTTTGCAGTTTCACTAACGCCTCAGTCGGTTCCGCGGCAAACACCTCCGGCTGAACGTCCTCGTCGGGTTCTCCCCGCTCGTCCAATTTCCCAATCAGCCGAATCCGGTCTCGCAGCATCCCCGCTTTCTCGTAATCCATCCCCGCCGACGCCTCTTCCATTTCATTTTTAAGCTGCCTCAGTGCCGTTGCCCGTTTCGATTGCAAAAACTTAATCAAATCGCGGATAATCGTTTTGTATTCCGCCTTTTCGATTCTCGCCCCGCACGGCGCGACGCACTGGTTTATGCTGTGCAATATACAGGGCCTGAAAAATCGCCTCTTCTCATCGTCCGCCCGTATATCCAGCGTGCAGCTCCTGAATTTGAATATCTTTTGCAGCTCCACGAATACCGCCCGCAAATCCTTCGCGCTGGCAAACGGCCCAAAGAGGCGGTTCCCCTTCGACCGTGGCTTGCGCGTTATATACACGCCCGCAAAATCATCGCCCGTCGTAATCTCTAAGTATGGAAACGTCTTGTCGTCAAGCAGGTCGGAATTATACGCCGGCTGTATGTCCTTTATTAGCCGGGCCTCCTTGAGCATCGCGTCAACTTCCGTTTCCGTCTCGATGTAATCCACCGTCTCGACCTTATTGAGCATCTCGACAATCTTTGGCCCGCGCGATTCCATTATGTCGCTGCCTGCTTGGAAGTAGCTCGCCACCCGCGAACGCAAATTCTTCGCCTTGCCTATATACAGGACCTCCTCCCTGGCCCCTTTCATAAAATACAACCCCGGCCCCGTCGGAAAGCTTTGTATCCGCTCACGTATTGCTTTCGTATCACTCATATGTTGGTTATTGTAATTTTACCGAGTTATTAATAAAAGGTTTATTCCGTCTCGGTTAGCCCCGAAGCCTGCTTCGGGGTCTGCCCGCCCTCCGTAGTTTTAACGAAGGAGGGGCATTCCCGCGGAAGCGGGAATCCAGATTTTCTCAAATCTGAAATTTTAAATCTCAAATCCTTCGCGAGGCACGCTTAACCTTAAACCGCTGGCCTTGCCGATAGCGTGTATATCTGATATTCTGCTTAAATCCTTCGAGCTGACAATCACCCAAAAAACAAGGCGAAAAGGCAGGTGAAAAAATGGACAGCGGAAAACCTAAAATTAGCACTGAAAGAGCCCGTAGAATTTTTAGAATACACCATTGGGTTTACTTTGTCATTCTTGCAGTAGGATTGCCGGCTATTGTTATAGCCGATGAGGGCTATCGTAGTGTTTGGGAAGTTATATTTCTCTGTGGATTTGGTGCTTTATTCGCTTGGTCATTATATTGGACTAATTGGGTTAACTCTGTCATTCTTGCAGTAGGAGGGCCGGCTATTTTTATAGCCATTGGTGGCTATCGTAGTATTTGGGAAGTTATAATTCTCTTTGGATGCTTTGGTTTTATCGTTTGGTTAGAGTGGTTTTCTATGTGGGTTAAAAAAACAATTGAAGAGTTTGATGAAGATAAGAAATAGGATAAGCTTGTGAGGGGATAATAAAAGTGTTTTCGCAGAAGGTATTTACTCTATCGCAGGCGGATTGGTCTATTTAAAACCCTCGATAGGGTATTTCTGATAATTTTGTTTGGGCATCTTTATACCCTCTTTCACGTAGCAGAATCTCGCAGGCAAGTTTCGTTTCTTCTTTGTGTGGCATAGGGCCAACCCATACTTCTTGAATTGGTAAAAGAGAACGTTTCTGTTCTTTTTCCTTCTCTCGCTTCTCCTCTTTTATTTGAAGTTCAGTTTTACCTGTGTAATCTTTGCTGGGATCGCATTGCTCTTCAGTATTATCTGGAATAAAGAATTTGACATATGGAACAGGCACTTTGTACGCCGGATGAGGTCGGAAATGTATGGGTGGGTTTTTATCAAACAAAAACGGATATTTAGATTCCCATCCCCAGTCGTGACTTGATACAGCCAGCAATCGGATTTCCTTTTCATTACTATAACAAGAATGCTTAAGTTTTATTGAAGCATTAAATATCAAATCGAATGCCGCACCGTCTCTTCCATCCTCATAACTGGTTGTCGCGACACCATCTTTTCCAGTAAAGTTTCTTGTTCTGTCCGGTTCATCCAACACCCATTCTTCCGCCTTGGCCTTTTCGATTATCCATCTTTTGATTTCTTCTTTGCTATAAACGCATTCGTACAGAGAAAACCCATTCTTTTTTAATCGTTGGGCTTCAAAACCTATGCATATGTTGCCATAAGCCCGCCATTGCTCCAAAGAATCAGGTATTTTGCTGAAGGATGTTATATAATAATTATTGCTTCTGTCCCTATCCCGTAAGAAGTTGTCCCACCACTTTTTTATATATCTATTAAAGGAAAGATCATCTATTCCGAATAGATTATTTTCTTCCTGCAAGGTCCTACATTCTATGGTATCATTGACGAATTCAGTGTTTGTCAGCCATATTTCGCCGCTTTCAATGATGTCCTGAAAACCTTTCGCGGAGGTATAATGATAAATTATTCCTTTGCAAGGGTCGGCAAATGTCCTTATAAGCTCACTTACTTGTTTTAAGTGTTGTTCCCTACTAACCATAGGCAAAAACCTTAACTTATTACGCATCCAGACAGAATCCTGGGATACGATACTTATTCATGCCATTCAGCAAAGTTGTCAGGCAAAGGGGGGAATCTCTTCCGGCCTTAAAAAACTGTTTTTTACTAAATTAACTATATATTTTCACAAACGAGGTGTCAAATTAAAATCCATCCCTTCGGGATACCACATATTTGCATTTTTATTTTTGATATTTTATTTTTCTTTCTTAACTCAAAACTCAAAACTAAGCACTAAAAACTTTTAGAACGACTGACCTGCTCCCCAAGACCTTCGGCCCTTCAGTCAGTTTGGCGGAATCTGCGCAATCTGCGTCTAAAAACCTTTTGTGCATTTTTGTGGCCAAATAAAAATCCGTGACACGGAGCGAAGCGACGAGCCCGCTTCGGAAATCTCTGTGTCCTCTGTGGCTAAAAAAAACCGTGTTAATCCGTGTAAATCAGTGTCTGAAATTCTTTGTGTCTTGGTGTCTTAGTGGTAAAATTTGTCCTATGCAGAACAAAATCGAATTAAAACCTAATCAAACCGTTCTTTTCATCGGCGACAGTATCACCGACGCTGACAGAAACTCCCCGGCCTGCGCGCCCTTTGGCTTCGGCTACGTCAACTTCATCGCCAATTTTCTCTTAGGCAAATACCCAACATACAACCTTGATATTCTAAACACCGGAATCTCCGGCGACACCATTCGCGACCTCAAATCCCGCTGGCAAAAAGATTGCTTCGACCACAACCCTGATATCCTCAGCATCCTCATCGGCGTCAACGACGTCTGGTACCAGTTCGACACCGACGACGAATTGCCTTACGCCGTCTCGCTCGACGAATACGAAGCCACTTACAGGCAGCTTCTTTCGATGGTGACACAAAAATGTAACAGCCAAATTGTGATATGCGAGCCGTTTATGTTCTGCGATGATTATAACGACCCTATGTTCGCTCATCTTCGCACGTTTGTCGAAGCTGTTCGCCGCATCGCTGCCGACTTCAACGCTTGTTTAGTGCCTCTCCAAAAGGCAATCGATGAGCGTATAAAGGAAGTTCCGCCCCAAAACTGGTCGGCAGATTCCGTTCATCCGGAAGTTTGGGCGCACGCCTGGATTGCGCAGCAGTGGTTAATTGCTGCTGGTCTATAAGAATTTTCTATTATTTGAAAAAAAATTTCGCGCCATAGATTGTGAAGTAGCAAAGAGATATGAAAAGCGCGCAAAAAAATGATGAAAAAATCGTTAATTTGCTCTTTACACCATATCGAAATCTCGTTAACCTGCCGATACTGATTTTGCGGGCGTTACACTATATATGGTATTATTTTGCCCGCCTTAACAACCTATTGTATGTTTAATATTTCCCGCTTTTTGGGCGGATTTTGCATGGAGGCATTATAATGACTGCGTCGTTTAACCCTGATAATCCTTTCAAAAACACTCAATCAAACAAGCCGATGGGCAAAACTGTCCCCGTTTCGTCTAACTTCAATCGAGGCATGAAGATAGAGCAGTGCTTCTCCGCCCCGGGCGTCCACCCGTTCGACGAGCTGCAATGGGAAAAGCGCTCCGCCAAAATCACCAACGACACAGGCGAGGCCGTCTTCGAGCAAAACGATATCGAAGTCCCGACCTCTTGGAGTCAATTGGCTACCAAGGTTGTCTCCAGCAAATATTTCTATGGTGACATCGAATCAGGCCGGCGAGAAAACTCCGTCAAGCAATTAGTTCACCGTGTCTGCCGGACAATCGCTGACCGCGGCAAACACGATGGGTACTTCGCTTCCGACGCCGATGCCGAAATCTTCTATAACGAATTGACTTGGCTCTGCGTCAACCAGTGCGGCGCATTCAATTCCCCCGTCTGGTTCAACGTGGGCCTTTACGATGTTTACGGCATCGAAGGCGGCTCGCACAATTATCGCTGGGACACCAGGCACAGCGAAGCCGTCCCCTGCGAGAACTCCTACGAATATCCGCAGGCCTCCGCCTGCTTCATCCAGTCCGTCAAGGACTCAATGGAAGACATAATGCGCCTCGCCACGAGCGAAGCGATGCTCTTCAAACACGGCTCAGGGACAGGGACAGACCTATCGACGCTTCGCAGCTCCAAGGAAAAACTTTCGGGCGGCGGCAAACCGTCAGGTCCCCTCAGTTTTATGCGCGTTTACGACCAGATTGCAGCAGTAATCAAATCGGGCGGCAAAACTCGCCGCGCCGCGAAAATGCAGTCAATGAAGGTTACTCATCCTGACATCAAAGAATTCATCACCTGCAAAACCGAGGAAGAAAAAAAGGCCTGGGCCCTCATCGAAGCCGGCTACACGGGCGACCACAACGCCGAGGCCTATAACAGCGTGATGTTCCAGAACTCCAATTTCTCGGTCCGCGTAACCGACGAATTTATGGAAGCAGTCGAAAAAGACGCCAAGTGGGCCACATACGCCGTAACCAATGGTCAAAAAATCGAAGAGCACAACGCCCGCGAGCTTATGACCCTTATCGCCGAAGGCACTCGCCTCTGCGGCGACCCCGGAATCCAGTACGACAGCACCATTAACCGCTGGCACACCTGCCCGGCCTCCGGACGTATTAACGCCTCCAATCCGTGCAGCGAATATATGTTCGTCGATGATTCCGCCTGCAACCTCGCCTCGCTCAACCTGATGAAATTCCTCAAAGAAGACGGCACATTCGATATCGTCGCTTTCAAAAAAGCCGTCCGCCTGTTCATCATCGCACAGGAAATCCTTGTCGATAACGGTTCCTACCCGGATAAGGCAATCGCAATCAACAGTCATCTTTTCAGGCCCCTCGGCCTTGGCTACGCCAATCTCGGCTCACTGATTATGGCCCTTGCGCTTCCTTATGATTCCGACCAGGCACGGGCATTGGCCGCCGCCATTAGCGCGATTATGACCGGCGCCGCCTATACCGTCAGTGCTGAAATCGCCTCCGTAAAAGGCGCATTCGATGAATTTCCCAAAAACGCCGAATCAATGCTCAAAGTCATAAATATGCATAGGCAGCATGCCTCCAGCATCCCCGAATCGCATTGCCCGGCTTATCTCCGCAACGCCGCCAAGGACGTCTGGGATGAGGCATTCGACTCTGGCTCAAAAACCGGCTTCCGAAATGCCCAGGTTACCGTCCTTGCCCCCACGGGCACAATCGGCTTCCTTATGGATTGCGCCACAACGGGTATCGAGCCGGATATCGCTTTGGTAAAATACAAACTCCTCGCCGGCGGCGGTATGCTCAAACTCGTCAATAACACCGTCGGTATGGCCCTCGAACGCCTCGGCTACAGTGCCGACGAAATAAAATCAATCGCCGATTTCATCGACGAGCACGAAACCATCGAAGGCGCCCAAAAGTTCAATCCGCAGCATTTGGCTATCTTCGACTGCGCCTTCAAGCCGCGCAACGGCAAACGTTATATTCATTATCTTGCCCATATTAAAATGATGTCCGCCGTCCAGCCCTTCATCACAGGCGCCATCAGCAAGACCATAAATATGCCCAAAGAAGCCACCACCGATGAAATCGCCTCCGCGTATATGCAGGGCTGGAAACTGGGCCTCAAAGCCGTCGCCATTTACCGCGATGGCTCCAAGATGCTCCAGCCCGTCTCCACCAAAAATCACAAAGATAAAAACAAGGATAAAGTAGCTGTCGCCCCCGCAAGACCTTACAGGCATCGTCTCGCCGACACCCGCCACAGCATCACCCATAAATTCTCCGTTGCCAACCACGAGGGCTACCTCACCGTCGGCCTCTACGAAGATGGCCAGCCCGGTGAATTATTTATCACTATGGCAAAAGAGGGCTCCACCGTCGGCGGCCTTATGGATGTTATTGGGACTTGCACGTCGATGGCGCTGCAATACGGAGTGCCATTGATTACGCTTGTTGATAAGTTCCGCCACGCTCGTTTCGAGCCGGCGGGAATGACCTCTAACAGAGATATCCCGTTTGCCAAGAGCGTAATCGATTATATTTTCTGCTGGATGGGCTGCCAGTTTATCCCGGGCTACGCGGAACATAATACCCCGAACCGGACCGCCTCGGCTGGCGGCGAAAATAAGAACGTTACTACCGCCCGTCAGGTTGTGGAAAAGACCCGCGACCTTGCCCAGAAACTCGCCGAGGTTAAAGCAGAGGTCAAAGAAGCCAAAGCCAAAGCCGATGAGGATGACGAAGATAACTGCGAAGAAACGACAAAGCCCTCGCGCATCGTCTCTATACCGCCTGTCCTGAGCAAGGTCGAAGGGGCCAACAGGATGGCCGGCTTAGAGGCACTTGTTACGACCGGCTCGTCGCAGCTGCCGGACGGCACAAAGGCCGACGTCGCGGTTATGCAGCAGTTCAATTCCCAGTTCCAGCACTTCCAGGATGATGCTCCCGCCTGCGATATTTGCGGCTCTATCACCGTCCGCAACGGAACCTGCTATAAATGCTTTAACTGTGGAAACTCAATGGGCTGCTCGTAGATTTTTGTCTTGCGGTAAAAACGAAATGGGCCATAGCGAAAAACTATGGCCCATTTGCTTTTGTGCTTTTTTATCAGTTGATTATTTTTTCCTTTTCAGCAAAGCAAGCCCGCCAAGCGACAGCAGAGCAAGTGTTGCCGGCTCGGGCACATCAGAAGCCACAATGATTTGGTCCGCGCCGATTCCAAAATAATTACCTACGGACTGGGGTAGTCCGGTCTCAGGGATACTCGCAAGTTGAGTGAGACCACTAAGGTCTGGTGGAAAGCCGGGGCAGCCATCTGAGTATAATTGTAGGCTCGATCCGGTATAGCTGACCAGAATATCGCTAATCGTCTGGTCTGCTTCTAAGAGAGTCACGTATCCGGTTACAGGGAGGAACGGGTTAAAAGGTCCAATATCCGCGATTCCTTCGGGACCGCTGCCGTTTTCAGGAATGGTAACGGTCATATTAATTCCTCCGTAGTTAACAAACAGGGAGTCGGAGGCTGCAACGACCGCCCACGCGCAGTGAGGCAACATCACCAGCAAAACTCCCGCAAACAGCACCGTATGTCTTACCACTCCATGCTTCCAATGGTTTGGGTATGGTTTCATTCGTTTTGGCTCCTTTCTTTTGCTCCTATATCGCAACAGCTTTTGATTCGTTTGACAACACACCAAACAATGTTACATACTCTGCACGCGATATGAATTTTCATCTTTCCTTTTTAAAACAAACTAATGAGTCTCTCTCCTTTTGCACATCTTCAAGTTTCTTTGCACCTCTTCCGCACAGATGTTGTGCAGTGTGCACAAGTTAAGGGAATTTGAACGCATTCATACTCTGCCTCCTTCTTTACTCTTAACCTTCCCCGTTTCTTTTCATTCCCTCGCGTTGTTTATCGTAATATTGGCGATAAGCAATTTAAAGAGACCCATTTACCAATTAATCGAAGTATAGCACGAACCTGTTTTACGTCAAGGCGTCAATTCCGATGTCATTGTTTTCGAGGACAGTTAGCCCCTCGGCATCCTGTGCGGAAATGGCCGAAAATGCGCAAAATCAGCTCTTCGCGGTCATCAACGTCGAGTTTTCGGAATAATCTGGTTATATGCGTCCGGACCGTGGGAATATGGATTTGCATCTGGTTTGCTATTTGTTTGTCTGAATAGCCCGCGAAAAGGCAGCGGACAATATCTGTTTGCCTGGAGGATAAAGAAAGCTCCTGTACGAGCTGGTTCAGCTCGGCTTCAGAGAATATCTCTTCCCGGCATCCTCGATTTGGTGTGGTTGCTCCCTGCATTTAAATACCTTTCACCTGTTGATGTCAATATAGCAGGTCTGAAATTACATTGCAAACAATATTTTTTAATTTTTCTATTATTGAACCGAGGAAGATTCATGCTGAAAACCAGTTGGCATCTTTGTATAATTCACAAGAATAAAACTTTGCTGATATGGGCAATATGGGTAAATAGAGCGTCAACGCTGCCTGGACTCCGAAAAAAGGAGATATTGAAAAATGGACGATACAGGGCAGAATCAGGCAAACATTGGGTCCCCTGATGCGGAGCCAATGAAGAATCCCCCCGGGGACCTTCGCTACGCTGCGGAAAGGCCGATGGTTGTTTGGGTGTTCGGCATTATGAACATTATATTGGGCTGTTATTCATTGGTACATATGGTTTATGGTTTGCTGAATTTTATTAATGGTTTTGATAAGATCACAGAAACAGGGATATTGGATTTTCTCGTAATCGTTATCGGTTTCGGTTTGTCAATTTGGCTTATTTTGCTTGGGTTTGGTTTGTTGGCTATGAAACGATGGGCCAGACGTGGCTCTGTTTTATATGGCTGGCTCCAGGTCACATTAATGGTTATTTTCTTTAGTGCTATGTTCATCGGTTTGAGACATGCTCCATGGATTTTTCTTGCGTATATTATTCGTGATAGTGCCTTGTCTGTAATTTATTGGTTATATATGATTTTGCTGCTCATTTTTATGAAGACCGAAAAGGTCAAAAGGGCGTTCGGAGCGGTAGGCGGATAAATTTATTTCCGATTGCCGAATGTCGATTTTGGGATGAGGATATTGCCGAGAATTGTTTTTTTGCCACAGATTACACAGAAAACACTGATTTTTAATAACAAAATATAACTTTGTGTCTTATCAGGAACTTTCGGTTCGACATGCTCACCGTCCGTGGTTAGAATTAAAGAGGATTCACACCTTTGCTCCTCAACTTTGCCGTCCGGCAGATAGCTTTATAAATTATAAGGAAATAATCATGGCGTCCCCAAATTTCAGGAGTATATAGAAAATGCATGGTCAATGGATTGGGAAATACGAAGGCACAAATAACGGCTCAATAATTGTAAATATTGATAATAGGGGAGATTATTATGAAGGAGTTGCGTATCTTTTTGATTCTATAACAAACCTACCTAATCTTGTTGCTGATTTTAGAACTGCAAATAAAGATAGAACTTTTAAGATTCGCACACGAACTATTATGCCGATAAATCCGCGTAATAGAATTATAGATACTTGGGAAAATTGTAAAAGTTTATATTCAGCAAACATAATCATTCCAAATCACGCAGATGTTGAAGGCGAATGGGACGAAGAAAGTTTGTCGTTAAAATGGGTTACAGACATAGGAACGAGCAGTTTTTGCAAATTGCCCAAAACCAATGCGAACAAGCCATCAGAGTACAAACCAATCAATAAAGATTGGAATGGTTTTAAAGAATATGTTTCAAAATTAGAAGGCAGAAAAATATTATTCAGAGGCCAGAATAATCCGTGGAGATTACGAACAGCATTTCATAGGACTGGGAGGGCTGATTTGATTAGATTTACAAAAGAAGATGTGCCGGCTTTATATAGAGTATTAAGCGCAAGAACGAAGCATGTATTTAATTTAGACCTACCAAATGAAAATGGAGCGTTCTATAATTTATTGCAACATCATGGATACCCGACACCCTTGTTAGACTGGACGTGTTCACCTTATATAGCTATAGCAGCATTTTTTGCTTACAGAGGAATTGATTTGAATAGAATAAAACTATCGAAGGATGATGAAAAAGTAAGAGTGCTGGCGTTTGAGTATGAACAATGGAAATCCGATTTCGAACAAATTCTCCAGCTGGATGTAACTATTCCCCACTTATCTACGTGTGAGTTAATTGCGATTGACAACGAGAGAATGGTACCTCAGCAATCCGTTTCGATGTTTACTAATATAGATGACATTGAGACGTATATAAGGTCAAAAGAAACAAACGGGAAAAAATATTTAACAGTAATCGATTTGCCTGTCAAAGAAAGAGCAAAGGTAATACGAGAGCTTAGTTTTATGGGCATTACCGCAGGGTCTCTCTTTCCCGGGTTGGATGGCGCTTGTGAAGAACTTAAGGAGCGATTTTTTAATTTAGAATAGTTAAAAACCAAGGGGAAACTAGGGTCATCGGGGTTGTTGAAAAAGGCCGCTATTACCAATAGGGTGATAACGTGTTCAGCACCCGTTTTTTCCTCGCCCCTATTTTAATTTCCAACCTCCTCGTTAAATCCGCAATCCGAAATCTGCACACGGAGCAAAGCGACGAGCCCGCTTCGGAAACCGCAATTAAAAGTTCCCCGCCCCGTTTTTCAATCGACAATCGACAACCGGCAATCGACAATCCTTGCACGCTACACGCCGCACGCTGATTATTCGTTTGACGCCTCGTTTGTGAAAATATAACAGATATCGGTGACAAGTTAACATTTCTTGCCATTCATATAAAGTCTGATTACAATGTGTCCATGGAAAATGAGCCACCCCAAACCAAGAAGGCTAATTATACTGCCGAGATTACTTTCGCTATTCTTGTATTCCTTGCGACCTGTCCCTTAATTCCTTTTCTTGCTACTTTTATTCAGCCAAGATCTGTACTCATATATATAGTCTTACATGTTTTCGAGGGAATTTTTGCTGCTATTTTATTAATTGTCGCTGTTACTCGACTATTAGTTGGGCTAAGAAAAACCCCAAAAGTATCTGGCATTAGAGCCGTTATTCTTGTTTTGACGGTCATAGTCGGTTTTTTTATGGGATACACTATACCTTGGTGGGATGCTGCTGCCCAAGGTATGTACCTCAACCTGAAATCGGCGGACTTCACAGAACTTCGCAACTGGGCACAATCCGCCCAATTTTCTGAAGGTAAAAATTATTTACAGGTATCCGATAAAAATATTCCAGTTGCTGCTGCGAAGTTCAGACCGTTTGAAGTTTGGGTACATGATCTTGGCAATAAAAAAGGACGAATTGTTTCCTTAATATGGTGCGGCGGAATGAGTCATGTGGAGCTTATTGTAGGTCCGCCCGATATGCCTATTCCTAAACCAGTTCTTCGTCCTAATCATCTTGAAGTGCATAAAACGGTTTCTCCCGGTGCTTACATTAGCATAAGCGGATGATTACAATTTTCTACACGCTGAACGCTGATTCTGGAAAGTTCAACCTCGCAAATTCGCCGCGAAACTTTTTTGCGGCGGCGTCATAGGCGCGTGCGGCGTCGATTTCGGAGTCGAAGGAGCCGAGGTTTATTTTTTTGCCTTTAAGAGTGATTCGGCTTTGCCATTTAGACCTTTCTTTGACAAACCATACGCCGATGTATTTCGAGGTGGTGTTTTTTCTTTTTTTGCGGTTGAGCATATTTTCGGCCTGAGTAACAATGCGGAGGTTTTCTCTGCGATTATCGAGGGAATCGGTGTTTTGGTGATCGACGACGAGGTTGTCGGGCGGGTTCATAATTTCCCTGTGCAGGCGGAGTGTTTTAAGGTCTGCGCCATCGACGACGACCCTGACGGCGTAGAATTTAGTGCCGTGGCCGCCGAGAGTCCAATTGAAGTCGCAATAGCGATAGTAATCCTGCTGGTCAAGAATCGTAAAAAGGCCATCGCCGAGGGAAATTTTACGGAAGGAATAACCATATTTGTATTTGCGATAAAGCGTTACGGGCCAAGTGCAGATACGGTCGAGCCAATTCGGTATTGTCAGGTTAATTGTTGACATAAAATCCTCCAGAACAAGAAGTTCTAATTTCTAAATCCTAATCTCTAAACAAATCTGAAATTTGAAATCCGAAATGGAACTTCTGTTCCTGTGACCGTGCCCACCCGGGGCGAAATGCAAACACACAGGTTTGCCCCTACGTGCGCCTCTGCGCAAGATTGCTTCGGCCTTGCGGCCTCGCAATGACCCCCAGGCAGGCCTGGGGGCTAACCTCTGAGGAACAACGTTCCTCTATATATAGGGCGAAATTGAGAGGGTTTTAAGGAGTTACGACACATTATTTTTATGCCCCAAAGCGATAAGTTCTTTTGCCGCAAAGAGTAAAAAAAATTTCAAAAATTCCCGGATTTTTTTAGACCCTCGCGAGTGAGTATTTAGTTGAATTACCTAAATTAACAGAATGGCCCTATTTTGGTTTATTGGGTTCGGCCTTTGGCATTTCCGTTTTGGCGGCGGCGCGGACGGCGGTAATTTCTCTTTCGCCGAAGTCACTGCTGAAAGTGCCCTTTATCGTGTCGCCTGTTACGGTGCCCGCGAAGGTCAATGTAAAATCGTTGCCGCCCATTTTGCCGGTGCGAGTAAACGTCAGTTTGCCATCAGCGAATTTCAAATTAGAGATAGTAGTTTCTCCGCCGCGCATCCCTTCCCATTTGCCCGCGAGGTTGCCGTCGGGGTTTTGGGTTATGGTCATCTTCTCAACGATTTCTCTGGCGGGTATCATAATATTCATCTGCCATTCGCCGGCGAGGGGGTCTTTCTGGTCTTTTGTTTCTCCGCGAGTTCCTTCAAAAGTAAACTCACCCCACTGGCCTTTGGCTGTGCCTTTGAGTTTTCCATTTTCGAGAGTGCCTTCGTAAGAGGTTTTCATATCCTGGCCGCCGAAGCTGCTTGTCTGGGTGAATTTAACTTTGCCGCCATCTGCCGTAATATCCGATAGTGTGCTTTCGCCCCATTGTGCTGACCATGTCCCGGCGTATTTGCCGTCCGCGTTTTTGGTAATCGTCATGGTCGCGTCCGAGTTCATTGCCTCGAACTTGCTTGTGAAATTCCATTCGCCCGTAATGCCCTGGGCCGCTATCACGACTGATGCCGACAAAACGACCACAAGAGCCACACTTGTCAGAATTGCTTTGATTGACTTCATAATTCGCTTCTCCTTAAAAAAATGGCTTTTTACTGGATTTCTGTGCTAAATTGAGAATATCTCCGCCAGCGGGGGATGTCCAGATAATTCTCGATACTGGATTCTCGATACTCGATGCTGGATACTGGATACTCGATACTCGATACTGGATACTCGATACTCGATACTGGACGCTCGATGCTGGATACTCGTGACTTGTGGCTCGAAAACGGAAACTGGGCCCCCGACAGAAGAACCAAAGCAGCACGGCTCCCCGCCAAAGACATGCGGGGATCTTCGCTACGCTACGAGAGGGCAGGCAGGGCAGAAGTCCTTCGACTGGTTCGACGGCGTTCACCACAGGTAGCTCCCCGGCCAACGGATTGCCGGGGCAAGCAGGGCAGGCATATCGAAAAAAACTTAAAAAAAGGCATTTCGGCATTTGACATACCGTCAAAATTCGCTAAAATAAGGGGCTTTAGAAGATTGTATGGAGTTCGTATGAAGACGTTTTTGATGAAAACAGAAGATGTGCAGGCCCAGCGTAAGTGGTGGCTTATAGATGCCGACGGTTTGGTTCTTGGCCGAATGTCAACCAGGATAGCCCGGATATTGATGGGCAAGAACCGGCCGACATATACGCCATACGTTGACGGCGGCGATTGTGTAATCGTCGTTAACGCGGAAAAGATTCGCGTTACCGGCGCAAAGGCCGAGCAGCGGGAATACGATTATTATACGCATTATCCGGGCGGACACAGATACACGACGTTCGCGAATATGTTCAAAGACAAGCCGGAGAAGGTAATCGAGATGTCGGTGAAGCGTATGCTGCCGAAGAACCAGTTAGGCAGGCATATGATACTTCGGCTGAAGATTGTCCGCGGGCCGGAACATACGTATCAGGCGCAAAAACCCGAAGAGATGAAGATATAATTTTTCGGAAAGATAGCAGGTTATGGCAAAGGCAGAGGAAACAGCGGTAAAAAAAGAGACGCCGGCAGCACCGGCAAAGGGGCCGGACAAGGGCGGTTTCTACTGGGGCACAGGCAGAAGAAAAACATCGGTTGCCCGTGTGCGGATAAGACCCGGCGACGGCAAACTGGTCATTAACAAGAGGGAGCTTCATAATTTTTTCAGGAGCGACCAGGACAGAAGCGCAGTAATGGCGCCGCTTGTGGCGGCCAAAGCCGATAAGACGCTTGATATATTTGTCAACGTAAACGGCGGCGGCACGACGGGCCAGGCGGGCGCGACGGTGCTGGGGATAGCAAGGGCGCTGAAGATATACGACCCGGGTCTTGCCCAGATGCTGCGCGACGGCGGATTCCTGACACGCGACCCGAGAATGGTCGAAAGGAAGAAACCGGGACAATCGGGCGCACGAAGGAGATTCCAGTTCTCGAAACGTTAAACGATTAACGATTTGGATTATCATAAGGCCGCTGGAAAACTCCCGCGGCCTTTTTTGTTTGGTGGTGAAGTCAAAAACAGTTCTTTGGCGGGCTTTGATTTGCAAAGTGTTATTGAGTAAATTACAATTGCGGCAAAGATAAATCATAAGAAGCTTTTTGCGTAAGGAGAAAATATGGTACGTGTTGCGATTATAGGGGCAAGCGGATATACCGGCGCGGAGTCGATTGAGATACTGCTTCGGCACAGCGGGGCGAAACTGACGTATTTGAGCGCGCTGCCTGAGGAGTGCGGGATTATCAGCGATATGTTCGGGCGATTCAAGGGCAGATGCGAAATGACAGTTACGCCGTTGGATTTGGAAAAGCTGGCGGACGTGGCGGACGTGGTGTTGTGCTGCCTGCCGCATAAGGTGTCGATGAGCTTTGTGCCGAAGATGCTGGAGGCGGGGGTGAAGGTTGTCGATTTCAGCGCGGACTATCGGCTCAAAGACATGGCGGTTTACGAAAAGTTTTACGGCGTAAAGCATACCGATACGGACAATCTTGCCAAGGCGGCGTTCGGGCTGCCGGAATTATTCCGCGAGAAGATTAAGGAGGCAGAATTGGTTGCGAACCCGGGATGTTTTCCGACGGGTGCGTCGCTGGCGGTTGCGCCGCTGCTGAAAGAGGGACTGATTGAGGCCGAGCAGGTAATTGTTAATTCGGTTACGGGCGTTTCCGGCGCGGGCAAAAACCCGTCGGCGAAGTTCCATTTTCCGAATATGAACGAAAATATATTCGCTTATGGCATTGGCGTTCATCGGCACATGCCTGAGATTGAGCAGATTATGAGCGACACGGCGGGCAAACCTGTTACGGTGCTGTTCCAGCCGCACGTCGGGCCTTTTGACCGCGGTATCTTATCGACTGTTTATTCGAAGCCGAAGGGCAAGGTTACGAATGAGCAGTTGATGAAGCTGTATAAGGGTTTTTATGCCAAAGAGCCGTTTGTGCAGGTTTGTGCGGAAAGCCCGAGTGTCAAGGACGTCGCGGGGACAAATTATTGCCACGTTTTCCCGACGGTTGTGAAGGGGACAATTGTCTGCTTCTCAGCCATCGACAACCTGATTAAAGGCGCATCGGGCCAGGCGATTCAGAATATGAATATAATTTTCGGCCTTGATGAAACCATGGGCCTGAAGTAGGGGATAGTGCGGTGGGTAAGCTCGAAGAAATGTCGAAGAAGCGGATTCAGTCGCATAAGAAGTTTTTGGCGATAAAGTCAAAGGTTTACGAACGATTTCTCGAAGTGGAAAAGGCGGCTTTCGGTAAAGGTAAGGTTCCGAAGAAATATAAGGAGCTTATCGCTGTTGGGATATCGGTTGTAATCAATTGCGAATCCTGTATGCAATGGCACATCGAGCAGGCAGCCAAAGCAGGAGCATCGCAGCAGGAAATTCTTGAGGCGGTAGAAATCGGTATTGAGATGAGCGGCGGGCCGGGGACGGTGTCAGCCAGATTTGCTCTTGATGTTATGGAAGGAATTTTTGGCAAGTAACTTATGAACAATCGCATACTCAAAATAGCGACGTGTCAGTTTGCGGTGAGCGCATCGATAAAACGGAATGCGAAGCAGATTTGCGCACAAATGCAAAAGGCCAAAAGGGGAGGTGCGGAGATTGCGCATTTTCCGGAATGCGCTCTGGCCGGCTATATTGGTTTTGATTTTCCCAATTTTGACGGATTTGACTGGGAACTCCTCGAAGAGGAAACCAGCAGGATAATGGCTTTGGCGGGGAAATTGAAAATGTGGGTGGCGCTGGGCTCTGTGCATCGGCTGGGTGGTTCAGGCAAGATAAGCAACTGCCTGTATTTGATTGGGCCGGAGGGCAAAATCGCGGACCGATATGACAAACGGTTTTGCACGGCTGGCGAACTACGCCGGTTTAAGCCCGGCAATCGATTTGTCTTTTTCACAATCAATGGCGTGAAGTGTTCATTGCTGATTTGTCTCGATTTGCGGTTCCCGGAGTTATACAGGGCGTTGTATAAGCAGGGGGTCAACTGCGTATTTCAGTCGTTTTATAACGCCCGGCAAAAAGGCCCAAGCGTGCATACGCATATTATGAGGCAGACGATGCAGGCCAACGCGGCGACGAATCACTTCTGGGTGAGTATGTCGAACGCGTCGGGGTATTATTCGCCATATCCGTCGTGTTTTATTCAGCCGGATGGGGTGATTGCGGGGCAGTTGAAACAGAATAAAGCGGGCGTTATGGTAAACGCCGTTGATTTGAGCAAGAAATTTTACGACCCGATGGCGGGTTTTCGTGAGATAGCCATCGCGGGCAAACTTAGCAACGGGTAGGACACACAACGAGACAATAAAGAGGTGTGAATGATGAGTGCCAATAGTACAGTGACTGCTCCGAAGGGATTTTTGGCTTCGGGGGTGAAGTGCGGGATAAAAAAATCGGGTAAACATGATTTGGGATTAATTGTATGTCCAGCTGGAGCGAAGGCGGCGGCGGTGTTCACGACGAATAAAATCATCTCGGCGGCGGTGCAAATAAGCCAAAAGCATATCAGGAGCGATACGATTTATGGGGTGGTTGTCAATTCGGGCAACGCTAACGCCTGCACGGGCGAAAAGGGACTCAAAACGGCAGTCCGAATGTGCGCAGAAACTGCGGGTTATCTTGTGGTTGACCCGCATCAGGTGCTTGTTGCCTCGACGGGCATCATTGGCGAGCATTTGCCGATGGGAAACGTTGCCGCGGGTATCGAAGATGCGATTGGGGAGTTGTCGGATTCAGCGACAGACGGGATGAATTTTACAAAGGCGATAATGACAACGGATACGAAGGTCAAGACGGCCTGTCGGCGGATTGAGATACAGGGGAAGAAAGTTGTAATCGCGGGGACGACGAAGGGTGCGGGGATGATTGGCCCGAATATGGCGACGACCTTGTGCTTTATCACGACCGATGCTGCGATTACAAAGCCGATGCTGGCAAAATCGCTCAAGGCGGCGATTGGTGATTCACTAAATAAACTAACCGTCGATGGTCATCAGAGCACCAACGATACAGCGATAATTCTCGCGTCGGGTTTAGCGGGAAATAAGCTGATAACAAGTCAGGATTCATCATACAAGAAATTCGCGGCTGCGTTGATAGACCTGTGCCAGGATTTAGCCAAGCAAATGGCCCTCGACGCGGAGGGCGCGACACGGATATTCAAGGTGGTGATTACAGGCGCGGCAAGCGAGGCGGAGGCGGCAAAAGCGGCGAGAGCGGTCGCGGATTATGATTTGGTCAAATGCGCCGTTCACGGCGGAGACCCCAACTGGGGCAGAATCATTTGCGCGGTCGGCTCATCAGGCGTTAAGCTGAATCCGCAAAAGATGTCCTGCAAACTCGATGATTTGGCGGTATTCAAAAACGGCGCACCGACTGATTTCGACCGTAAAAAGGCGAGCAAAATTGTCTCACAGACAAGCCACACAATAACGGTTGATTTGGGCGCGGGCAAATACGGCGATTTCTGCGTCGGCTGCGACCTCAGCAAGGGCTATGTAACAATCAACGCGGACTACCATACATAGTAAGGAGGCAAAGTGTATGTGTAAGGATTTTTGGGCAGGATTATATTCTGTATCTTTGTTGTTATTACTATGTATCAGTGGATGTTATATGCCGGTTAGAATCCGGGCGCGAACCCTCCCTCCAAATAAATATAGTTTGTGGTATATCATGGGAAGCCACAATTGACATAGTTGTTAGACCGCCCCAAACCGTTTATAAGCATCCTGAAAGATGCAAGGATGTTACAGTTCATATTCGAGATTCCGCAGACAGCAACTTTATTGCAGTGCATATGGTCTTGGATAGTGCAAATCTCAACCGTGGCGAATGTTATTTATATTGGAAGGCTGGAATGAAACCTGTTCCTTGCGACTCTAATATTGAGTATGTGGAATATTATATAGATTTTTCAATTGTCAAATATGGCCATTATAACGTAAATCGTAGAACAGACTGTTACAGAGTCCCCGTCAGCAAGAAATAATTTATCTCGTTCAATTTCTACAGTGGATTTAAATAAGGAAGCGAAATGTATGGGTAAGTATTTATTGGCAGGATTATATTCTGTATCGTTGTTGTTATTATTATGTATCAGTGGATGTCAAGTCGCAGGCGGAAGGGGCGGAGGTGGTATTACGCATTATAGTCCATTAAGTAGTGTGGATTGCGGCAAACCATGGGTAATTTCAGTCGGCTATTCTCTTGCGATGGTTGACCGGAAAGAAAAACCCAGCAAGCTTATAGAAAGATTTAAGGCCGGTGTGGTTCATATTCATTATTCCTCAGATAATAATTTTATCGACGTTCCTATGGTTTTTGAAAGCGTGAATCCTGAAACTGGCAAATTGAAAATGAAGGCAGACATGAAACCAATCCCCTGTGATTCCAATATTGAATATGTAGGTTACCTTATAGATTTCATGTTCGACAATCACTATAAAAAGTCAAAATATCATATTGTCCCCGTCACCAAAAACTGATTTTTAGTATGCAATCAACGCGGATTATCACACGTAACAGCGTTTAGCGTGCAGCGGGTAGCGGATAGTTAGGACGCAAGGGAGAAGTTAGAAGGCGGAAGACCAAAAGGGAATGCCCAATATCCAATAACCAATGTCGAATGATGAAGTAAACCCTGCCATATGGGACATTGACTTATAACGCCAGCCAGAGTATTATCGTGGGTGTTTATTGATATTTTCAGGAAGACAGATTGATAAGAAAATTAAATCGTAAGGCAAAGGCATTAGCGGTCGCGGCGGCCAAATTAGCCGGCGAGCGGCATTGCACCGATATCGTCGTCCTTGACATGCGGAAGGTCTCACAGGTTACCGATTATTTCGTTATCCTTACCGGCACAAGCGACAGGCAGATGCGAAGCGTGGCTGACGAAATAGCCGACATCGCCAAAAAGCAAAAATCGTCGCTTTTCGGCAGGGCGGGCTACGAGACCTCGCACTGGGTCCTGCTCGATTTTGTCGATGTTGTCGTCCACATCTTCGATAAGCAGTCACGCGGCTACTATGATTTGGAAATGCTCTGGGGCGATGCGAAGAAATTGAAAATTTAAGCCACAGAGGCATCGTATTTTTTAGCCACAGAGCACACCCCTCTTCGCTGTGCTACGCCGGGGCAGGCAGAGGACACAGAGAATTATAATTAAAAATTTAGAAGTTAGAATTAAGAATTTAGAATTTTGCGGGTCGTCGTGGATGCAGTCCGTTCTTAATATACTCGAAGCGAGAATCAGCGAAGTGATGGACGAGGTCTCCGGCCAGACGGGATGTGTTGCCCTGGTTCGGCCTGCGACGGACGCCAGGTTCGGCGATTACCAGGTAAATGGCGTAATGCCTCTCGCCAAAAAGCTAAAGACCAATCCCAGTGAATTAGCCCAAAAAATAGTCGCAAAACTCAGACCTTGCGAACTGAATCTTTTTAATCAGCTAGATCAAAATGATACAAAACTCAACTTTGCCACGACAGGTAAACTTGGCGATATTTGCCAAACACCCGAAATAGCAGGGGCAGGTTTTATAAACCTACGATTAAAAACAGATTTTGTCGTAGACAATCTTTTGCAGATTAGTAGGGCCTCGGAAAACTTCGGAATTGAAAAGGTCGAAAAACCAAAGACAATAGTCGTCGATTTCTCAGGGCCGAATATTGCCAAGGAAATGCATGTCGGGCACTTACGAAGCACAATCATAGGTGACTGTATCTGTAGATTGCTCGAATTCGAAGGCCACAAGGTTATTCGCCAAAACCACATCGGCGACTGGGGAACTGCATTAGGGAAAGTAATTCTTGGTCTATGGCATATGTGCATGGCCGAGAAACACGGTGGCAAACCATATTATGAGAATGATATTGAAGATTTAAAAATATATGCAAACAATAAGCAAGAACTGAAAAACGTTTGCAATCGAATATATATACGACATGAAGAAGACTGGGAGGAAGATTTTATAGATAAGAGAGGTGACGGGAATAAACGCTTCGGGCCATTTCTTAACGATCTCAAGAACAAAGGAGACAGCAAAATATGGGAAAATATTACAATTCTCTATCAGTATGTTAATCTATTAGAAGAGTCATTAGTTGGATTAGGGTTAATGACTCTAACGCGTGTGAAGAAAAAATCTTATAACAACAATAAAGAAAATTTTGAGTATATTTCAATACCATACGAAACCCTTTCACGTCATATCACGGCTATGTTGCAAAAAATCGATGATAAAGATAATGAGCAGGAAAAAAATGCTTGGACGCTTGTTAGAAGAATATCCATAAGATATTGTCAAAAAGTTTATAAGAGACTGAATGTAAAGCTGAAATCAAAAGACATTCGAGGCGAGAGTTATTACAGAAGAAAAAAACGTTTGGTTTCAGTTGTTGAAGATTTAAGAAAAGCTGGGCTTGCTATGGAATCCGAAGGAGCAGTATGTGTTTTTCCTGAAGGTTTTAAGACAAAAGAAGGCAAGCCCTTACCGTTTATTATTCAAAAGTCTGACGAGGCATATCTTTATCAAACGACAGATTTGGCGGCGCTTCGATACAGGGTGACCGGTATTGAATACGAGAGAAAAACATATAAGGCAGACGAAATCATATATGTTACAGACGCAAGACAAAAACAGCATTTTCAGATGCTCTTTGAAGTGGCAAAAATGGCTGGCTGGGATATAAAACAGAGGACTGAGGACCCTTCTTCGCCCAAAGGGCTACGCGGGGCAGGCGGAGGGCAGAATAAAGAATGCAGAACAGAGAATGCAGAATGCAGAAAAGAAGATGGAGGACAGAGGACGGAGTTTGTTCACGTAACGTTTGGGAGTGTTCTCGGAGAAGATGGGAAGCCGTTGAAAACACGCTCCGGTGAGAATGTGAAGCTTAAAGAGCTTTTAGATGAAGCCATAGAACGGGCGAGGAAAGTAGTCGAGGAGAAAAATCCGGGTTTATCTGAAGATGAGAAGAAAAGCATAGCCAACGCGGTGGGTATTGGCGCGGTGAAATACGCGGACTATACCAATAACCGGACGAGCGATTATATTTTCAGTTTCGACAAGATGCTGGCGATGGAGGGCAACACCGCTCCCTATATGCAGTATGCCTACGCGAGAATAAGGTCGATTGAGCGAAAGGCCGGCGAGAGGAACATTGATATCGAGCGAGAACTTGCGGGCATAAAGACGTTGAGCATTACAGAGCCGAGTGAAATTGATTTGGCGAAGTATTTGATTCGATATGGCGAGGCGGTCAGCTCCTCGGCGGGCGATTACAGACCCAATTATCTTACGGCGTATCTTTATGACCTTGCGCAGAAGTTCAGCAGTTTTTATAACGATTGCCCGGTTCTCGACGCCTCGGCTGATAAACGGCCAACACGCCTGCTGCTTTGCGACCTGACCGCACGGACAATCGAGCACGGCCTGCATAATCTTCTGGGTATCGAAGTCATCGAGCAGATGTAATGTTTTTCCTTGCATAAGCTGCTTTAATTTTGATAATTACAGGGAAATATAATACAGGGGCAGATAAAAATGGGTTATTCGCTTGAAGAAAAAATGCCGAGGGACAAGTTGATTGAGTTCTGCAAAAAGAACTACATCAGAAAATTGTCTCTTTTTGGTTCAGCCATTAGCGGTAAGCTGGGGCCGGACAGCGACATCGACTTATTGGTAGAATTTGAAGAGGGACATACACCTGGGTTGTTTTCGATTGTAAGGATGGAAATGGAGCTTACGGGGGTGCTTGGCAGGAAAGTCGATTTACGGACACCCGATGACTTGAGTAAGTATTTTCGTGATGAGGTAATACGAAATGCGCAACTTGCATATCAGTCCTGAAGACAGGATAAGATTAAGACATATGCTGGATGCGGCTCTTGAGATCCAGCAATATGTGCAATTTGCGAAACGAGAAGATTTGAACCGCGACCCCAAGCTGGTTCATTCGCTTGTTCATCTTTTTGAAATCATCGGCGAAGCGGCCAACCAGGTATCGGATGAGCTGCGAGAAGATACGTCCGACATTCCATGGTTTATAATAGTTGGAATGAGGAACCGTCTCATTCATGCTTACTATTCCATCGACTTAAACGTCGTGTGGAGCACTTCTAAAACAGATATTCCAATGCTCATAACCGAAGTGAAAAAGCTTATCGGCTGAAAATGAGTGTGGGTATTTTATGAAAATCATCACTAAAGATTTTCACATAAGCACGAGGAGCTACTGCGAGTTTGTTGATATAACAGGCGAGGTTGCTTCGGCTGTTAGTAAATCAGGCGTTAAAGAGGGCGACGCGATAATATATTGTCCCCATACGACGGCGGGCATAACAATAAATGAAAATGCGGACCCGTCCGTTACCCACGATATTCTGCTGACGCTGGAGGAATTGATACCGCATCTTCGCGCGGGGTATCGGCACGACGAGGGCAACTCGGACGCTCACTGCAAAAGCTCGCTTGTCGGTTGCAGCGCAACGGTTTTGATAAAGGATGGTCAACTTGCTCTCGGGACATGGCAGGGGATATATTTTTGCGAGTTCGACGGGCCGAGGAGCAGGAATTTTACGGTTCAGGTTCGAGGTCAATAGGATATGGAAAACACGGATTCGACACATTCGATAAACTCAGTGCAGGCAAGCTCACCGCAGGCGGGCAAAAAAGGCGGTTTTAGAAACGTAATAATCCTCAGCATAGTCAGTTTTCTCAATGACCTGAGCAGCGAAATGATAATGCCCATATTGCCGATGTTTTTGGAGTCGCTTGGGGCGACGGGCCAGATTGTCGGTTTGGTCGGTGGGATTCGCGATGGTATATCGGGTTTATTGAAGGTCTTGTGCGGCTACTGGTCGGACAAAACAGGCAAGCGGAAGATATTCGTTTACGCGGGCTATGGCATTTCCTCAGTGTTCAAACTTTTTCTTGGCCTTTCAAAGACGGCCGGCTGGGCGGTTGTTTTCGGCTCAATTGAACGGGTAGGCAAAGGGCTTCGAACTGCCGCGAGAGATGCCATAATAGCCGAATCGGTGGACGCGGCACAGCGGGGGAAAAGCTTTGGTATTCACCGCGGGATGGATAGCGCGGGAGCTGTTCTTGGTGCAGGGGTGGCGTTTATATTTTTGCAATTCACGGGGCTTAAATTCGGTGCCATAATCATAATCTCCGCGGTAATAGGCCTTGCTTCGCTGGTTCCGCTTCGATTTGTCAGCGAGCCGGAAACAGGCCGGCAAAACGCAAAATTGAAACTCAGCTTGTCGGTTTTGCCGAGGCCGCTGAAGCTTTTCATTTTGGTGGCTGCTATTTTCGCCCTCGGCAATTTCAGCTATATGTTTTTTGTGTTAAGGGCACAGCATTTGTTTGAGGGTAATTGGAAAATTACCGCGCCGATTCTTTTATATGTACTTTTCAATATATTTTACAGTGCGCTGTCTATCCCGCTGGGAGTTGTTTCAGACAAGATTGGCCGGCAGAAGGTCCTTATTTTCGGATTCGGAATGTTTGCGGTTGTGTCGTTTGGCTTCGCGTTTTGCGATTCGCTGGTGTTTTATATTATCCTGTTTGCTTTATACGGCGTGGTGTTCGCGGCAGTTGACGGCACGGAAAGGGCGTTGGTATCCGACCTGGCGGGACCTGAGTATAAGGCGACTGCTTTGGGAACATACTCTACTATTACGGGTCTGGCCGCTTTGCCCGCCGGCATCGTTGCGGGTTTCTTATGGGACAAATCGCCTGTTTACACCTTTATCTTTGGCGGGGCGGTTGCTATTGCGGCTATTGCGGTTTTCGTGATTTTAAGCCGGCATTTTACAGGCCCAAAGGCGATTAAGAGCTAATAAAAAAGGCGAGGTGGTGGAGCCGGCTGGGGGGGAAACCGGTAAACCACGCTGCCTCGCCGAGGTTCAAGAACTGCGACAACACAGTATTTATCGATGTAAAATAGCTATGGCAAAGAGTGAAATCTAACCCGCCCCTGATTGACTGTCAAACAAAAAGTATTACCGCCCCAGTTGTTCAGAATTGGGCTTACTCACAACATTTTGCCTGAACTGCATTTATTATATATCCGCCAGTCACAAAAAGCAAGGTAAAAATGTCCAATAAACATCTTTTTTGCGACTCAAAACTCATATCCAAATCCGCCCAAATGTGCTTGCAACAATGTCGATGTTGGCGTAAATTACTCATTTGCGGGACATTATTCCGCGCTAGTTTTATTGGGGTTATTGAAACAGTGTATTTTGCTGTTTATTGTTTATGATAAAAATAGCAGAGCGTGTTAAGCGTCTAAGGGAAAACATATCTTCGGTTTGTGCCCGTGTGGGCAGAGACCCTGCCGAGGTCAAACTCGTTGTTGTTACGAAGTCCGCCTCGCAGGAGGCAATCGAGGAGGTCGTTCGGCTGGGGTTTTCCGAGCTTGGCGAAAACAGGGTCCAGCAGCTCAAAAAGGTTGTTACCCAGGTTGATGAGTTTATCCAGCATAACGCCGATGAGCCGGGGATGCCGCGCAAAGTTAACTGGCACATGATAGGGCACCTTCAGCGAAACAAGGTCAGGCAGGTTTTGCCTATGGTTGCGCTTATACATTCCGTTGACACTCTTCGTCTGGCCGAGGAAATCAGCGCCGCAGCTGCCAAAATGAATACCGTCCCGCGTGTGCTGCTCCAGGTCAATACCTCTGAGGAGTCGCAGAAATACGGGGTTCCCGTGGGGGCCGCAATGCATCTGGCTGAGCAGATTGATACCCTGCCTAATATAAAACTGGTGGGGCTTATGACGATGGGCCCCCTTACACACAACAAAGACGTGATTCGCGAGTGTTTTACCCGTGCCAGGGAACTTTTCCTTGAAATGCGTGGAGAGAGGATTGCCGAGCGGGGTTTTGAAGAGCTAAGTATGGGTATGAGTTCAGATTACGAAATTGCGGTGGAGCAGGGGGCCACAATTTTGCGAATTGGCTCAGCGATTTTTTCCGGCTGACGGCTGTCGATAACACTCATCACGGAATTTAATAGCACTGCAACCATCGTTATTCTCGGACTCAAATCGGTATATTGTCGATAATCCATAAAGACACAAAAAAAGAAAAAAACTAACAAAGTGCCGAGGGGAACGAGACGAAAATCATATTTGTCGCCTGTTGATTATTGTTTGTATTGTTGTGTATTGAATTGCGTTTGTTACCGCCCAATTCGGGCTGGTATTAAAAAGGGGATAAATAAATGGTCCAGAGCGAATTATTAAGCGCCATCGAACTTCAAAAACATTTTATCGATGTGCTTTATCTGACCAACGAAAAGCAGATGCCGCAGGAAATAAAGCACCTGCTTAAGGAGAGGAATCTATCTTATAAGCTTCTGCGCATCGATAAGTTCAGCGAAGCAAGAGACAAACTTGGTCTTGTGGGGACGGTAATAGTTGATGCAGTTGATTCCGAGGCCGCACAGCAGCAGAAACTCGCGAGAATAATCGAGACGCTCGAAATGGAGAATATCGGCGTCATTCTTATTACCAGCCGTGAAAAAGTCCCGGTGAAAAGTTTTTCACTGGCGCCGGCGAAAAGCAGTTTCAGCATGGGCGGGATGACCGAGGCCGTTTCGATTGATGAGCTTTGGACCAGGGTAAGCGTGAATCTTGCCTATCGCAAGAAAAGCGATGGGATAGCGGTTAAGCCGGCCATTCCGCCAAAGCAGATACAAACCATTTACAAAAACAAGCTCGCCGAGCAGCTCAGTATGACAGGCGCACTTGTGGACAATCTTACCGAGCAGCTTCGCCTTGCCGGTCTTGTTCAGCAGGACTTCCTGCCCACCCAATTGCCAAATACTGAGAGAATCAAATGGGCATCGGTCTTTTTGCCTGCGGAGTGGGTTTCTGGTGATATATATAATGCCGTCAGGATTGATGAAAAGCATCTTGGCTTCTATGTAGCCGACGTTGTTGGGCACGGTATGCCCGCGGCGTTGTTGACCATTTTCCTCAAACAGGCGCTGGTTATGAGAACCACCGTTGATAATGCGTATCACATTTTCTCGCCTGCCGAGGTAATGAAGAATCTCAACAAGAAAATGGCCACACAGAAACTTTCCGGCTACCAGTTTGCCACCTGCTGTTATTGCCTCCTGAATACCGAAACGCTCGAGATGACATTCGCCCGCGCGGGGCATCCATACCCAGTATTATTGAGGCGGGGCCAGGAGCCAAAACAGCTCGAAGTACGCGGGTCATTACTCGGCGTTTTCAAGGAAGCCGAATATTCCGAGGACAAAATCCAGCTTCAGCAAGGCGACAAAATTCTACTCTATTCCGACGGTGCTGAGCCGTTCATAGGCAACTACGATGATTTGACGGGCTTTCATTTTATGAAGGAATTCCTCGAGCTTAAAGACCTGCAGATTGTCGAGATGATGGACAGATTTAATATGATGGCGCAGAACCAGAACATTGACCCTTCGGAGGTTGACGATATTACCACCCTTGGTCTGGAAATTCAGTAGCCGTTCAATTAGTCGCCATTACCGTTCGATAATCGAAAAACAAGCTCCTTTTTGGCTAATCCTTTCAATTTCTATGTCCTTGCGTAGTCGCGGTTAATCGAATTGTTATCGGTCGTCGGCGAGTGCTCTTGGCCGTTTTTGTGCAGGTCTTTTTGATTAACCGTCCGGCTTTATGTGCCGATAGAGGTGATTGGAACGGGATATAGCTGTATGGTCTTTTAGGAGAAAAGTGATGGGATTTCAGAACTGGTCTGATGGTATTATTCTTGTTGACCTGCCTCGCGAACCGCGGATGAGGAGTGAGCTTAAAACACTTGTCGAGATCGTACGGGACCGCGGTGACTGTGATGTTGTTGTGGATTTTTCGAGCGTGGACATAATGACCTCGACAAGCATATCGGGGCTTTTACGCTTGCGCAAACTGCTTACCGATTGCGGACATCGCCTGATATTCTGTAATGTTCCTGCTGCTACCAGGAGCGTTTTCAGCGTAGTCGGACTCGACGAGGTATTTGAGTTTGCCGACGACAAGTTTGCTGCTCTGGCGGCGATTCAATCCCCGAGCGGCAGCAGGCAAAAAGTTTAATTTAATACAGTTGCCGCGAATTTAAAAGTATTAAGGTCTCGAATTGACTGTGCCGGTCCCATAAAAAGTGTCGCCTGGAGGGCGGGGGGCAAATACGAGAGAGGCAGCATCATCGGATGTGTTTCACAGGTTTTTATTAGACCGTTATTTTTGGCAGCACCCGGTTTTTTCTCTATATTTTAATTGTGTGCGAGTGTCTGTTTTAAAGAGGGAAGATAATCCCGGCGTTCTTATATGGCTGTGTTAATTTAAATGCCGGGTTTTGCATGGCGGTTAGTGTGAATTATGCTCGTGAAAGAACTTATGTGGACTGAGGTGGTGGAATGAAGGCAGCTCCAGAAACCTCTGTTATGGAAAAACCTAAAACTACGCATCTTTTTGGCGAGTTTTTGGTTTCCAAGGGAGTGCTTACCCGTGTCCAGCTGAGCAAGGTGCTTGATGAGCAGCGCCGGCTCGGCGGCCGGCTCGGCGAGGCCATTGTTCGTCTCAATATGATGACTGAGGAGCAGGTTACACAGGCCCTGGCCGAACATCTCTCTATGGAATATTTTCATTTCGACGACATGTCCAAAATCAATGTGAATATCGCGAGAATGTTCGACGAAGCCATCTCGAAGCGATTTTGCCTCGTTGGCATCGGCGAAGCTGACGGCAGAATTGTCGTTGCTATGGCAGACCCGCTCAACGTTATAGCTATCGATACTATAACGCTCAAAATAAAAAGGCCTATCAAGGTCGTCATCGGCTCTGCCCCCGAAATTCGCAAGGCCATCGAGATAATTTACCACGGTTCAGACGTGGAGGAACAGCGGCTAAGAGAGCTGGTGCAGACGGAAGGTGACAGGTTTGACCGGGATGCCGACGAAAAAGTCGAGTCGATTCTCGAAGAAGCAGCGGACGGCGACAACGACAGTGAAGAAGAGGCAGGCAAAGCCCCGGTTATTCGATTTGTCGATTTGCTGTTGAGCCAGGCAGTAAAAAGCCGCGCAAGCGACGTGCATATTGAACCACAGGAAAAAACGATGATGATTCGTATGAGAATCGACGGCATATTGCGAGATATGGTTCCTCCCGCGAGGAATATGCAGGGCGCAGTCCTTGCCAGGATAAAGATTCTTTCGAATCTGAACATTGCCGAACGTCGTCTTCCTCAGGATGGTCGTCTCAAAATCAGGACGGCCAGCAGGGATATCGATGTTCGCGTATCTACGCTTCCAACGATATATGGCGAAAAGATAGTTATGCGTATTCTCGATACTGCCGGGACATCGCACAATATCGATAAGCTCGGCATCGAGCCGGAACTGCTGGCTGTGCTGAAGAACGCACTAAACCAGCCGCACGGCATTATGATTGTAACTGGGCCTACGGGGAGCGGCAAAAGCACCACGCTTTACGCCTGCCTTAATCACCTAAAAGACCCGACAGTGAATATAACCACGGTTGAGGACCCTGTTGAATATCGTCTTGCCGGCATTAACCAGGTCCAGGTCAAGCCGGAAATTGACCTGACGTTCGCGTCCTGCCTGCGGTCCATACTCAGACAGGACCCTGATATTGTCCTGATAGGAGAAATTCGAGACAAAGAGACAGTTGAAATTGCGATAAAGGCGTCATTGACGGGGCACTTAGTGCTGAGCACATTCCACACCAACGATGCTCCCAGCGCTATAACTCGCTTGATTAATATGGGAATTGAGCCGTACCTGTTGTCTTCATCGCTTAACCTGGTAGTCGCCCAGCGATTAGTCAGAAAAATTTGTGATAAATGCAAAGAGCCGACAACGCTCAGCGAACAGGTATTGAAACGGCTGAAAGTTGACCCTGCAAAATTGAAGGACGCCAAGCTTTGTCATGGTAAAGGATGCTCCGCATGCGGAAACACCGGCTACCACGGACGGCTGCCAATTTTCGAGTTTCTGGTTATGGACCATGAAATGCGGGAACTTGTTACCGCTGCCGCGACAGAATCGCAGCTTAGGGCTGCGTCGAGGAAAAAAGGTTATGGCGGATTGCTCGAAAGCGGCGTGATAAAAATGCTTCAGGGGCTTACAACTGCAGAGGAGGTACTGGGTGTAACGTTTAGTGAGGATATAGGGGATGTAGGGGTGGAGCAGGAGGGGCAGACAGTTGTGATTTCAGAAACGCCTGAAAAATAGAGGACGTAAAAACCTCTGATATTGGTTTAAAAGCAGTTAAAACGGGTTTTACTAAAGGTCGATTTTTGACGGGACGATACATAAACTGCGGAGGGAACTGCAAACCTTAGACGAGCGAGGAGTGATTTTTCAAGGATTCTTTAATGAAGACCTTCAAATATAGCGCGTGTGATACAACGGGTTCGCGGAAAGAAGGGCTGACACAGGCCAATTCCGCCAATGACGTAATCGGCTGGCTTCGCGAGCGAGGGTTGACGCCGATATCGATTCAGGAAATTGTTGAAGCCGTTAAACATGCGCCCAAAAAACAGAAAAGAAGGAGAATCAAGTCCGCCGAAATCGCGGCCCTTTGCTGGCAGTTGACGACGATGGTCGAGGGCGGTATTCCAATTACCACCGCGATCGAAACCATATCATCCGATATAGAAAACCTCCAGCTCCAGGAAGTGCTGCATCGCATTCTCGACAAAATGCGAAAGGGCGAAAACTTCTCCAGCGGTATCGCCGATTTTCCAAAGGTTTTCGACCAGCTCTCCAAAGCCATCGTTCTTGCTGGCGAGACCAGCGGTAATCTGCCCGGCGCGTTAAAGAGGGTCGCGGAGCATTTTGACAGCCGTGACCGCTTAGCCAAAAAGGTCAAGAGCGCAATGTCTTACCCTATCTTTGTTCTGATTTTCATAGTCCTGATTGTTACGGGCATTATGACGTTCATCATTCCGAGATTCCGCGCCATATTCGACCAGTTCGGCGGCAAGCTGCCCGCTTTTACACAGGCGTTTATGGATTTCTACGACTTTATTCGTTTTAATTTAATTTACATCATTGGCTCGTGCTTCCTGCTCGCCTTCGTCGCCACTTTTATCAACAAGACGCCGAAAGGCCACATTTTCTATTCGAAGCTTGCCCTGCGAATACCTCTGATAGGTAAAATTATCAGCCAGGCCTTTGTTGTCAGTTTTTGTAAAACAATGGCGACGCTGCTTGCGGCGGGCGTTTCCGTCCTCGAGGTATTCGATATTCTTTCCACTATGACCAAAAACGACGTAATTAAAGACGCTATTATTCGAAGTCGCGAACATATCGTTCAGGGGTCAAATGTATCACTAAGTTTGGCCTCGGCCGGATTTTTCCCGAATATGGTCGTCAAGATGATTCAGGTAGGCGAGGAAAGCGGCTCCCTGCCCCAGGTCCTCGAAAGAACCAGCGATTATTACGAGCGGAAAGTCGATGCCACTATAAGCACGGTACTTGGCCTGCTTGAGCCTATTATGATTGTAACGGTCGGAGGGATTGTATTGATTGTTATCCTGGCCTTATATCTGCCTATATTCACGATGGGCGGCAACGGCAACGGCGGCTAACCAGCCATACGGAGGAGGTAATAAAGTTACCCCACAAATTGGCCGATTTGCATTGTAGCAGGTCGGAAACGGTAATTAAACCGGTTTACAGTTTTTAAAAAGGAGAAAGCAAATGATGAACAGAAAAGGTTTTACACTTATAGAGCTGATGGTGGTTATTTTCATCGTCGGCATCCTGGCGGCGGTCGCCATACCGATTATGCGTGGCCGAATCGATGCTGCCAAGTGGTCGGAGGGCAAGTCCGCGATGGGCAGTATTCGGACTGCGGCTCGCTCGTTAATCGCCGAGAAGGG
>JBEKTD010000011.1:0-91572 GCA_049516395.1 Sedimentisphaerales bacterium
TACTTGCCTTTTCAAGGTTAGCCGCCAAAAGTGAATACATTGGATATAGTCAGGAAGTTATCTACGGCGATACGCATTCACGGGTTATTGCGGCACAAAAACATGTTCCTGCGGGACAGGCGGTCGTGGTGTTGATAAGCACGCCGTTTCACCTCGATTATAAGCGCAATACTATTTATGACGCAGAAAACGCTGGAATCGGAACTTCCTGGGCGTATGTGCCTGATGCTAACTATTTTTTGTTTGAGTACAGCGGATTTGCTGTACGTACTTTAAAAGCATATCTTCATCTTAATCACATCGTCCCCGGCAGACGTGAGCAGTACACTTCTGAAAAGTGTATTCTGTTTCTGGAATTTTTTCAGGAGTTAAGGAAGAACTCGGATGAGCTTTACAATGATGGAAGGATAGTGGTGCTGAAAAAACGCAGAACGATTTAAACGTCATTGGAATATTTACTGGCTTAGGCAGCCACCGCCTGCTCTGCGGCGACTGTGGTATAGCGGAGGATGTGGATCGCCTCTTGAAGGAAACGCAGTTAAGCCGGTCTATAGAATCTTGTAGAACCGCTGCCAGATAGGTTTTTGGGCTGTAGAATCGACGAACTCAGCTCGGTCTGAGTCCACATCTTTCTCCCCCCACCCCCATCTCTGAACTTTAATCCCATATATTCGCCATAGAACCCGCTCTTTTTCTCTTGACCTTCTCCTCCAAACAGTTATAAGCATATTTGCCCCTGGCTGAGGGGCCAAAGGCAAAGAGGGTTTGGTTGCATAGACAAGTGTTTAATATGGGAATGTTGGGTAATATATAGTGGTACAATAAACAAACGGGGAAGGTCAGTCCTGTTACAAATTATTGTCTAATCTGTTTATGAAAGGAGAGTATCAAATGAAAAAATCGCTGTTGGTATTGTTGTTGCTGGGACTGTCTGCCACGGCTGGTGCGCAAGTGCTTATTTACAACACGACGCAGAGCAACACGGAGTTCCAATACGATGGAAATAGTTGGACACAATCTATTGTGAAATACACGATGTATAGTGTCGTTGAACCGAATGTTAGCGATACAAACCTTATCAACGTTTGGAATGTTCAGTTTGGGACGGAAAAAGATGCAGAAGGCCACAAGTACAAATATTACAAAATTGAAGCTAATGACGTATCCTTTGATCTGATAAAAGCACAGATTGCTCGAAAAACAGTGATGTGGATTCTATCTGAGGATAATGATACACAGCACAATCTGCTGACAGGAAAAGCGAGCCCAACCAAAATTGGCAGCGAAAAGCCAACTATTCCAACAAAACTTACCGGCTATTCTAAATGGGATGAAACCGACATGGGCGTCAGATATATAGGCTCAGGCACAATATCAATGACTCTGAACTCCAGGATGACAACTGCCGATTACTTGAAGAGCGGTGAAGATGCGGTTAACGATATTACTGTTTATCTCGCATTCTCTAATGGCTACGAACCGGAGCGCTGAGTAGAATCAATATCCGTTGACAGAGCGACTATTACTTGAAGATGGCAAGCCGGTCTATATAATCTTATAGAACTACTGCCAGACAGGGTTTTGGCTTGTAGAATCGACGAACTCGGCTTAGGGTGAGCCATAGGGCATCTTTTTGGAAATCGGCCTTAAATTTGACCGAAACAACGCGTTTATTTATGCAGGTCAAGCTGTATGGGTCGAGTGTTTTTACTGTACGGCAGAGACCACAAATTGCCCAAGTTATCTTTTGTGTAATTTCCCAAAAAAATGTGTAACGTTTTGCGTGCTTGCCGCACTTTATATATAGACGTTGCTGTACTTTTTATCGGTTTTATGAGGAGAATCTGTTTTCGACGTAAAACACACTTTTTAACACACTAACACGCTTAATTAAGGAGGAGCAAAAATGAGTCGGATGGTCTTTGTGGCTGTTATTATCGTGGGGTTGTCGTCTATTTCCTTTGGCTATTCCGGAGGGACAGGTGACCCGAACAACCCATACCAAATCGCCGCAAAAGCAGATTTACTGGCTTTGGCTGCTGATATTAACGACTATAACAAATGCTTTATCCTGACGGCGGATATTAGTATGCAGGGGCAGGTCTTTACGACGGCAATCATTGCCGCAAATACCATTTCGAGCTATCTCTTTCACGGGACTGCCTTTACGGGAACATTTGACGGCAACGGGCATAAAATCACTGATTTTACCATCAATGGCGGAAGCAATTCGTGTCTCGGTTTATTTGGGCAAATCAATCCTGGAAGTTCTGTCAAGAATCTCGGTCTTGGGAACTGTGCGGTCAGCGGCGATAACTATGTCGGCGGTTTAGTGGGATTGAACTACGGCAGTATCAGCAACTGCTATTCGACGGGTTCGGTTAGCGGTTCTGGTGAAGTCGGCGGTCTGGTGGGATGGAACGAAAGCGGTACCATCAGCGATTGCTATTCGACGGGTACGGTCAACGGCGGTTCTTCTGGTTATGGTGGCGGTTTGGTGGGGGGGAACAATGGCAGTATCAGCAACTGTTATTCAATGAGTACAGTCGGTGGTGGTTCTAATTCTTATGAACTCGGCGGGCTGGTGGGATTGAACGGCGGCAGTATCAGCAATTGCTATTCAACAGGTAGGGTCAGCGGCGGTTCTAATTCTGAAGATGTTGGCGGGCTGGTGGGAGGTAACTTCAGCAGTGTTTCGGGCGGTTTCTGGGATATAAACACCTCTGGTCAGACGACCAGTGCTGGAGGGACAGGCGAGACAACGGCACAAATGAAAACACTTTCGACATTTACCACCGCAGGGTGGGATTTTACCAATGAAACAGCCAATGGCACAAACGATTATTGGCGGATGTGTGTGGATGGAGTAAATTATCCGCAGTTGAACTGGGAATATGCTCAGTACGGTGATTTCGCTTGTCCGGATGGCGTGGATTTTACCGATTTCGCATATTTTGCCGACCGGTGGCATACAGCCGGTTGTGACTCATCCAATAACTTCTGCGGCGGCACGGATATTGATTCCTCCGGAACTGTAGATATACAGGACCTTGCGATTTTTGCAGCGAACTGGCTCAGCGATGAGTGACTGCCGAAAACATTTTTCTAATAATCTTTTATATGCCGTAAAATCATAATTTACCTATGGCCTGCAACCTGTGTATCGCCTCAAGGCAGGTTCTGGTATTGTGGTAGGGACATTTCCATTCCGAAACCTTGGGGTCGGTTAAATTGGGCGAGCCGTCGCGCGAGACCTTCATAAACCATTCGCCCCCCTCGCGGTCAACAATTTTGCGTTCGATGAAGTCCCAACTATTCAAAGCGGCCTGAAGGAAATGCTCTTTGCCTGAAAGCTGATAGGCGTTCAGAAACCCCACAACCGCCTCGGCCTGGGGCCACCACTCCTTGTCTGAATTGATTATCTTGCCCCCCCTGCCCTCATATAGTAGTCCGCCATCCTTATCAAGGCCTTCCTTGAAAACGACCTGCGCCATTTCAAGGGCAACTTCCGCAACCTTTTTACTTAGCGCGGGCTTTTCGAGAATTTCCGCCGCCTCATAAAGCAGCCAGCTTCCCTCGATATCGTGGCCAAAGGTATATGAATCCGATTTGGGCCGCCAAAGCTCATCGAAGAAGTGGTTGAAGTGAAATGTCTTGCGGTCGATGATTCGGCGTGTAAAGTTATCTATAAGGCCGAGGATTTTCTCCCCCACTTTCGGCTTGTGCTCGCAGCGATACAAATTCGTATAGCTCTCAATTATGTGGAGATGGTTATTCATTGATTTCTTTTCGTTCATATCCTTGTCACTGAGGCGTGCGCCCTCGGCCACAGTCCAGTCGCGGCTGCATATCTCAAAATAGCCGGTATTGACTTTGTCGAAGCTGTGCCGTTCGATAAGCTCGAACATTTCATTTGCCCGCGCAAGTGCGCCGGCATCTTTTGTCGCGAGATAGTATTCGGCAAGGGCGTAAATATAAAACGCCTGGCCGTAAATCTTTTTCGAGTCATCTGCGCATTGGCCGCGGTAGTCAACCTGCCAGAACATCCCGCCGAACCGGATATCCCAAAAATAGCTGTTCAGATAATCATACGCTCTTTTTGCCAATTCGAGATACTTAGGGTTGGCGTCAAAGCGATACATCGCCGCGAAAGTCCAGAGTATTCTGGCGTTGAGTATCAATCCTTTGTTTGCGTGTTTATCGATTTTCAAATCACGGCCTACCTGGCCCGCGAAACCGCCGAATTCATTATCAACAGTGTGCTTTTGCCAGAACGGGATAATATTCTCGTATAATTCGCTTTTGACCCGTTTCTGAAAGGCCTCTATATCTTTTTTAATCATAGCTGTCCGCATCCTTATTCTTCTAAGGTTTGTTCCGAAACGACCCATATCAGATACTATCTGCTGACGCTGGATGAATCAATCGTCTTGCCCCCGTGTTGTGCAAAAAAACCTTGAATCAGAGGGGGCAATTTTGGTATTATAATAATGCGGATATCGGCCCTTTGTAGCCGTCCTATTTGAACAAGCCACGCCAAATAGCGTAAAGTTTCAGATTAGCTGTTAATTTAGGCAAGAATGAGGCAATATAAGTTAAGGGGCAAGCGTCTTATAACGATAGTATATTAAAAGAGTTAGGTGATTTTTTAGGAATATAACGTGAAGAAGATAATTTTACTAATAGTTGTAATAGGAATAGTAGCTGGAATCGCTGGCGGATGGTGGTATTTTAACAAGAACAAGACGAAAAATGTCACATTCCGCACTACCGAGGTAACACGCGGCGACATCCTGTCAACCATAAGCGCGACGGGAACAGTCGAGCCGGAAGAGCTTGTGGATGTCGGAGCACAGGTCGCAGGCCTCATCATTGCTTTTGGCAAAGACGAAGATGGCAATGAGATTGATTATGGCTCACCAGTTGCGGAAAATACGGTGCTGGCGAAAATTGATGACACAAGTTACGCCGCAGACGTCGCCCTGGCCACCGCACAGTTGGAACAGGCCAAAGCAGGAGTGGAAAGTTCTAAGGCCAATCTTTTACAATTGAAAGCGAAACTCGACCAGGCCCGGTTGGATTGGGAACGTGCCCAGAAGTTAGGACCTTCTGAGGCGCTTGCCAAGAGCAGTTATGATTCGTATAAGGCGGCTTTCGAGGTTGCACAGGCCAACGTGGCTGTCGGCGAGGCGGCGATTTTGGAAGCCAAGGCGTCTGTCAGCCAAGACGAGGCGATGCTTCAAAAAGCCAAATTAAATCTCGGATACTGCACAATAAAATCGCCTGTGGAAGGCGTCATTATAGACCGCAGGGTCAACATCGGGCAAACGGTGGTGTCGAGCTTGAATACGCCGAGTTTATTTTTGATTGCCAAGGACCTCAAAAGGATGCAGGTATGGGTTTCCGTCAACGAGGCCGACATCGGAAAAATTTACGAGGGACAGCCGGTAACATTTACTGTTTCAACATACGAAGGCCAGACATTTAAGGGCGTGGTCGGCCAAATTCGGCTCAACGCAACTATGACGCAAAACGTCGTTACCTACACAGTCGAGGTCGACACAGACAACTCAAGCGGTAAATTACTTCCTTACCTGACCGCTAATGTTAATTTCGAGGTCAGCCGAAGAGACAACGTTCTGGAGGTAACAAACGCGGCACTTAGATGGAAACCAAGGGCTGAGCAGATTGCGCCGGAGTATCAATCGGCATTAAATGACTCCGCCGAACAGGGTAAAGGTTCGGGGAAAAAACAGCGTGACCCGAACGCGCCAAAGACACAGACCTCAAATTACAAGAAAGCTACTTTGTGGGTCAGCGAGAACGGCTTCGTCAAGCCAATCAAGGTGCTCGCGGGCACAAGCGATGATACAGTGACCGAAGTGCAGGGCGTGGCATCACAGGATGAGCTTAAAGAAGGTCTCCAGGTAATCACGGGAGAACAACAGATGTCTGGGGGCAGTTCGGGGACGGTTAATCCTTTCACGCCGCAAATCGGACGACCCAGACCGGCAGGACGTTAATAAATTTTGCGGACTCGCGGCGAACACTATGGAACTGATTGAACTGAAAAATATTTACAAAACCTATTACATGGGGGACATTGATGTCCCCGTTCTTAGGGGTATTACGCTTTCCATCGGTAAAGGAGAGTTTGTCGCGCTGATGGGGGCATCTGGGTCGGGCAAAAGCACGCTGATGAACATCCTCGGATGCCTTGACCACCCGACATCCGGCGAATACTGGCTTGAGGAGCGGGAAATATCGAGGGTATCAGCCGACGAACGGGCAAATCTGAGAAATCATAAAATCGGTTTTGTGTTTCAGAATTTCAATCTTCTGGCCCGCACAAGCGCGCTGGAAAACGTGATGATGCCTTTGTCATACACGCGGGAACATTTGTCGGATAAAGAGGTAAAGCGCCGCGCCGAAGAGCTTCTGAACCGGGTCGGGCTTGGCGACCGGATGCACCACGAGCCATCGGAATTATCGGGCGGCCAGCAGCAGCGAGTCGCAGTCGCCCGCTCGCTGATTAACAAGCCCTCGGTGCTTTTCGCCGATGAGCCGACTGGCAACCTCGACTCGAAAACAAGCGAAGAGGTGCTTACAATGTTTAAGAAGCTAAACGTGGAGGAAGGTATCACGGTTATTATTGTAACGCACGACCCGAATGTCGCCCGACATACCCAGCGGCAGATTCGCATCCACGACGGCTTAATCGTGAACAGCCAAACATCGCAGGGAGGTTCGCAATGAGGTTATTCCGCATGATGCGAATACTGCGAACGGCGCTGCGGGCGATAGGCAAAAACCCAATGCGGACGATGCTGACGATGTTAGGCATAATCATCGGAGTCGGCGCGGTAATCGCGATGATGGAAATCGGCACCGGCTCATCGGATGCCATCGCTAAAACCATCGCGAGAATGGGGGCAAATACTCTTCTTGTCCTGCCCGGCGCCGCCACAAGCGGCGGTATTGGTTTTGGCGCAGGCAGCAGCATGACACTTACGCCGCAGGATTGCGACGCGATTATCCGGGATTGCCCTGCCGTGAAAAGCGCAGCCCCCCTTGTTCGCGCCAGAGGCCAGGCGGTTTATCAGGACCGCAACTGGGTCCCTATGAGCATTTACGGAACGACCGCTGATTATCTCATTGTCCGGGACTGGACCGATTTGTCGCAGGGCGACATTTTCACCGACAAAGACGTTCGTAATTCGACAAAGGTATGTCTCATCGGCCAGACGATTGCCAGGGAGCTTTTCCAAGGCAGCTCACCGATAGGAAAAGAAATGCGGGTTCTGAACATATCGTTCAAGGTTGTCGGAGTTCTCAGCAGCAAAGGCGCAAATATGATGGGTATGGACCAGGACGACATAATACTTGCGCCCTGGACGACTATAAAATTCAGGGTCGGCGCCTCGTCGTCAACATCGACCAGCAGCACAACGTCAAGCACAACCTCGACGACAAGCTCTCCCAGCCAGTTATATCCTAATTCGCTGACTTCTTTATACCCGGTGCCTTCAGACACACAGGCGGCGGACAATCCTCAGCCGGTGCGGTTTACCAACGTTGACCAGATTGTGGCTGCAGCGAATTCTACCGCTGAAATTCATCAGGCGATAGACCAGATAACCGCCCTTTTGCGCGAGCGTCACCGTATTCGCGACCCAAAAGATGATGACTTCAACATCCGTGATATGACCGAGATGACAAACGCTCTGTCTTCCACAACAACGCTTATGACCAAGCTTTTGCTCGCTGTCGCCCTAATTTCATTGATTGTCGGCGGCGTTGGAATAATGAATATAATGCTGGTATCAGTTACCGAGCGGACGCGGGAAATCGGCCTGCGTATGGCCGTCGGCGCAAGGGCAAGGGACATCCTGCGTCAGTTCCTGATAGAAGCCGTAGTCCTGTGTCTTGCAGGCGGAATCTTAGGTATTATCCTGGGTTGCGGCGGGTCGTATCTTATAACCCGCTTTCTGCGATGGCCCACCGAAACATCGATGGCGGCCATTGTGGCTTCGGTCATCGTCTCGGCAAGCGTTGGAATCATTTTCGGCTATTACCCGGCATGGAAGGCATCTCGTCTGGACCCGATTGAGGCATTGAGATACGAATGAAAAAAACAGAAGACAGAGAACAGAAGACAGAGGACGGAACACAGAGGACGGAGAACAGAAGAGTATTATCTGTAATTTTGTTGTCCTTATGCTGTACTTGCCTGATGCTCCAGGCGGGGTGCCTTGTCGGCCCCGACTATAAACCGCAGGACCCGAACGCCCCCGCCGGCTGGGCAGGAACAAAAAATGTATCATCGCCGGATACAATGCTGCTGAAGTGGTGGACTGAATTCAACGATGTCAATCTCACCTCGTTAATCGAACGCGCGATGAAGTCAAACCTCGACCTAAAGCAGGCAGAAGAAAGAATCCGCCAGGCAAGGGCCGCACGCGGCGTGGCTGCCGCTGGATTCTGGCCCACCGCCGACATAACCGGAAGTGCCACACGCAACCATACACCTGCGCCTGCACAGACGACAAACCTGTTTCAGGCGGGTCTGGACGCAGCGTGGGAGCTGGACATTTTCGGCGGCACCAGACGCAATATCGAGTCGGCAGATGCCAGTATTCTTGCGGCAATTGAAGACCGAAGAGATGTCCTGGTAACTCTTGCTTCCGAAGTCGCGAATAACTATGTGCAGCTCCGCGGCTACCAGCAGGAAGTAATCATCGCCAAGAACAACCTCAAGGTGCAAAAACACACCGCCGATGTGACCCGCCAGCAATTTCAAGGCGGTTTTGTCAGTGCGCTCGATGTCGCGAACGCCGACGCCCAGGCCGCTACGACAATGTCGCAAATTCCCGTGTTTGAGACATCCGCACGACAAGCTATATACAACATCTCCGTTCTGCTTGGCCAGGAGCCCGCTTCTCTTCTGGAAGAGCTTTCCCCTGCCTCATCGATACCCCTTACACCGCCCGAAGTGCCTGCTGGTCTGCCTTCTGAGATGCTTCGCCGGCGTCCTGATATCAGGCGAGCCGAGGCACAAATCCATTCCGCTACCGCCCAGATTGGCGTCGCCACTGCCGACCTGTTCCCAAAATTCAATCTCGCCGGCTCAATCTCCACCCAGGCAAATAGTCTTGATAACTTAAGCTGGAACAAGCGCTCGTGGTCATTTGGGCCATCGGCCAGCTGGGAGATATTCAACGCGGGCCAGGTCAGTTACAATATCAAGGTCCAAAAGTCGCTCCAGCAACAGGCGGTTCTTACTTATAAACAAACCGTCCTGACCGCCCTTAATGACGTGGAAAGCGCACTTGTCGCCTACGTCAATGAGCACGAACGCCATAAAGCCCTCATTGACGCCGTCACCGCAAACCTAAAGGCCGTTGACCTCTCCTCACAGCTCTACGTAGAGGGACAAACCGATTTCCTCAATGTACTTGTCGCGCAAGGTTCGCTTAATAGTTCCGAAGACGCCCTTGTTCAGAGCACACGCAATCTCTCTACGGATTTAATCGCGATTTACAAGGCATTAGGCGGCGGCTGGGATATTGCCTCGCCGGACAGCAATTAGTCCCATAAAAGCAGGCGGCCGTGTTCCATTTTTGCAGCCGCTCGAAATATGTGATTCCTCTCTGCAAAACTGCCGAAATAGTTATAGGGCATTTGCAAATCAACCGTTACTTGAGCATAATTTATATAGAGTAAACCACACTTTTCGATAGTTTGAAAGAGGAGCGATAAAATGGAGATTAGGGATTTGTCGGAAAACATACTTCTTGTTGAGGCGCCCCCGGAACCGGGTCTGAACGAAGAGCTTGCCAAAACTATCGACACTGTCCGCGAAAGAAACGACGGCTGCGACCTTATAATTGACTTTTCGCACGTTGATATCGTTACATCATCGAGCTTGTCGAAGCTGCTCAAACTGCGGAAACTCCTGATGGATTGCAACCACTCACTGGTCCTGTGCAGCGTGGCGAGAGCGACAAAAGGAATCTTTTCGGTAACGGCGCTGGACAGCGTATTTACAATAGTGTCCGACAAGGCCGTTGCCGTTGACGAAATTAACAAGCAACAGCCAACTATGACATAATCTCCTGATTAAAGCACGCAAAACCCCGTCCAGGGAAACCTGACCGGGGCTTTTTTATTTTCCCGAATCAGCAATTGCCCCCGTATTTGTTCCGTCTATTTCCAAATAATATTTAGCCCCGTTATCATCGCTGAAGCTTTAACGTAGGGTCTTTATTGCCGGGTCATAAAAACGAAGATTGCCAAAGAAGGAAGGCGAACAACCGAAGATACCCGGCTTGGCGAAAGAACTTGAAAAAGCGAATGTGATGCTAAAAAAACTGAAGATGCCTTATGTCTCATCTCATGACAAAGTATGATAAACAATGATAAAGTACGATTATCTTTGATTATTAAGCTAAAAAACGAAGATTACCATAGGCAAATGTATCTGTTCTGAAGATAGAGCTGCGCATCCGTTCTTTAAAGATAAAGACCTTTTCTATCCCAATGTCGGGATACCAAAATTCCATGTCATACACTGCGACACGATAGGTCTAGACCTTTCTCATATATATGCGTAAACATAAGCCCCCACACCAGCGAGGGAATTTCATTTTGCGGACAGTAAAATTCTGTGAGTTTTAAGCCGATAAGTCGCACACCGCGCTTCGCCCCTCGACTATACTCGGGACGGGCGAGAAAGTAGAGCAGTTGAGCAGGCGAGAACATTCAGCTTGCAGCGTATAGCGGACAGGCCGGCCGGGAGAACGATTCAAGAAAACATACACAAAGTGACGAAAATATTTAAAGACTACTGTTAGGGCTTAATATGGCCTAACAGGTACGTTTTTGGAGGTTGTGTATTTTGGAGGTATAGTTTTGTTTACGCTTGGCGTAGAGGCGCAATTCAAGGCCTCGCACAGTATGCCTTTGCCGGATGGAACTCAAGGGCCACAACATGAACATTGCTGGGCTGTTACGGTTGAGGTCTGCGGCGATAAACCCCAAGGAAGCGGCGTAGTTATATATTTCGCTCAGGTCAAATCCCGGCTGACGAATGTTATCATGACACTCAATGAAACCGTGCTGGATGAGTCGGAGTATTTTCGGGACAAAGGCGCCTCCGCGGAAACCGTCGCGGAGTATATTTTTGAACGCCTTGAGCCGATTTTACCGAAAGAGGTTCAGTTAAAAAGCGTCAATGTGAGCGAACAGGTGGGCTGCTGGGGGGTTTACAGCAAAAAATAATGAACAAGGAAAAACGGCCTCTTTCGAAATGGCTAAACTAAAAACCAGGGACAGCTATTTTTTTTTATCCACTGGCCTCGCGCTCATCTGATATATGGATAAATTTCGTCTGCAATCCAGTAGCACTCAAACACGACCGCGAAAATTGTGCCTGCAAGCCATAGACACCACTTTTGACGCTGCCACAGGTCACGAAGAGGTGAAAATTGCAACAGGATGTCTGCGAGGTATGCAGCGGAATAACAAACATTAGCTATGGCCGCGAGAACCAGAAGCAGCAGCAACGATTGCAGAGTCAATGCCGAGTGGAAGTGGGGCCATGTCAATACGAGCCAGGTAACTGCGACAGCAGCAAGAACAAGATTGTAGATAATGCGGCGAGGCTCCCAATATCGTGTGGCAACCCTGAGACTTGCTCTAAATGTTTCCGGCGGTCCGCCCAACTTTGTTTTCATTTGGAGTTTGACCATAAACAGGTCGCCCTAACTTTCCCTCAATTCTACCCATCCCCTGTTTTTTCTACAACGGCAAAATCCGCCTACGGCGGACCCCCGCCGTTTTGCAAAGCAAAATGAAACGCGGGGGCAAGCAGTACAGAAGTTAATTGCCTGCTCTGTTAGTTAATCTCCTTCGCTTTTGCCAACAAATCATCAGGTATAGCCGTCGGCTTTCCATTTAGGTCCATAGTCGCAAACAAAATCACGTATCGCTTGGCCGGGGCTCCATATTCGGCGCTCTTAAAATTCCGATAATAAATTGGGCCGTTTATACCTACCCAATAAACCTTTCCCGGCTCCAGCTTGACCGGCAAACTGCATGTTGTTCTATTTGGGTCATAGCTCGGCTGACCAGTCGTTTTCGGGTACGTATCACCTCCGCCCGTCCACGACCATGAATTGTCCTTCATCGCCTGGTCAAATGTAACCGTTATTTTCTCAAGTGAAGGCGTTACATCATTGGCGTATGCCTGAGGATTTGTGCTTGTAACGTACGGTGCTACCAGTTGATAGGCAGCCTGCCACACCCTCGTTATCGCCGGCATCATCATACCCATCAGCAGGGATATGATTGCCATCACAACCAGCAATTCTATTAATGTAAACCCTTTTTTCCTCATTGCCTTTTGCCTCCAGCCAAAAGCAATTTTATTGTACCTTTTTGCAAGCAGTGGTCAAGAGGAAGGGTTGAAACAGTAACAGAACGGCAGCCGCACACCGCGCTTCGCCCCTCGACTACGCTCGGGACAGGCGAGAAATTAGAGCAGTCGATAGTGGTTAGTAAACTCTGCCGCAAATCTGTGTAAATCCGTGTCTGGAAAACTTTGTGTCTTAAGTGCCTTGGTGGTTAAGAACTCTGACTGGCGTTCTGAATACAAATTTGGGCAATCTTTTTGAGATGAGGCAGACCGGGGCGAAGAATCGGCGAATGGACAAATTTAATCTTGAACTGCTCTTCGGTAAGATTCAGTAAATCATTCAAATCAATTTCAGCCCGGTCGGGATGATGGACAAATTCCTTGTTGGTGCAAGTCGGCGATTTTTGCTGGTAAGGACAGGCCATCAGACATTCGGCACAGCCAAAGAGGTGATTGCCAATCTTCGGCGCCAGCTCCGCAGGCACATCGGTATTGGCCTCGATAGTCAGATAGCTGATACATTTAGTGGCGTCGAACGAGCCATCTTGTTTCAACGCCCCCGTCGGGCAGGCAGCAACACATTTGCCGCAATCCGGGCACGAATCCTTCAACGGCTTATCCGAGTCAAGCTCGATATTGGTAACGATTTCCCCAAGGAAAATCTGCGGGCCGAGGCGAGGATTGACCAGCATTCGATTTTTGCCGATTACGCCCAATCCCGCTCTTACGGCCAGTGCCCGTTCGAGCAAAGGCGTGGAATCAACACAAATCTTGAACTGCATAGACGGACAGGTTATTGAAGCGATAAAATCGGCGAGCTGACGCAGTAATTTTTTTATAAACGGGTGATAGTCATCATACTGGGCAAATTGAGCAACCCGGCCCATAGGGGCTGTCTTCTGTCCTCCGTCCTCTGTCCTCTGTTTTAGCGGCTTATAGTTCAGGGCGACGACGATAACGGATTTGGCGCCGGGCAGGAGTTTGGCGGGGTCGGTGCGTTTTTCGAGGTTTGAGTGCAGCCAGGTCATCCGGCCCGCATAGCCGGCATCGAGCCAACCAATAAGCCGACTAACCTGCTCCCTGCCGACTGGAGAGGCATCAGTAACGCCAACGAGGTCAAAGCCCAGCTCAAGGGCCTTTTCCTTTATACGTTCGGTTATCGTCATTTTTTACATATAAAAAAACGGGTGCAGTTTACATTATACCACGATATTAAAGAACAGAAAAGCTAATTAGAGAAAATATGCTCTAATCGACGATATAAGCAGATATGTTGGTAATTTAGGGTAACCTGGAGACAAATATGGAGCAAGGATTGACTGGCTTGATAGGCGGGTCGGGGCTGGGTGATGTGCTGGCCGGCAAAATTGAAGACGCGAAGTTTCACGACATAAAAACGCCCTTCGGAAAACCCAGCGACAGGATTATGATTGGCAAGATAGGCAAGAAACGGGTGGCGTTTATCAACCGTCACGGCCCAGACCACAAATTATCGCCCAGTGAGGTGCCTTACGCCGCGAATATCTTCGCATTAAAAAAACTCGGCGCCCACGCAATCATAGCGACATGCGCCGTAGGTTCGCTGCGTAAAAAAATCCAGCCCGGCGAGCTTGTCATAGTTGACCAGTTTATTGACCGAACATTCAGACGCCAAAATACTTTCTTCGACACTTTCGGAGCAGTACACGCCGAGATGGCACAGCCGACATGTAATCGACTGGGAAACATTATCGCAGAGGCGGCGAAAAAATTAGATGTCAGGACGCATCGTAAAGGAACATACGTCGTGATGGAGGGGCCGACGTTCTCAACCAGGGCGGAATCGCTTATGCACAGAATTTGGGGAGGAGACCTGATTGGGATGACGGCGATGCCGGAGGCGAAATTAGCCAGAGAGGCACAAATGTGCTATTCGCTGGTTGCGCTGGTGAGCGATTACGACTGCTGGAAGCCACAGAAGAAAAAAAGGGACAAGCAGGAGCTTTTACGCGAGATAATCGGGAACCTGCAAAGGGCAAGCGGCAACTGCCTTGAACTGATTAAGGCAATTCTGGCAGACAGGCACGAGATGGTCTGCGAAAATTGCGACTGCAGACGAAGTTTGAATATGGCGGTCTGGACAAACCCAAAAGCGATAACGGCGGCACAAAAGAAAAAGGTCGCAATATTATTTAAATAATGAAAAAAGAGCAGCGGCTATTAGATTGGTCATCGATTAACAGGATGCCCGCTCTTTTCATTCAACAGCATCAGTCCACTATAGGCCATGTTGAGCATCTGGTCATTATTGTGAGTCCTTGCAATGTCCATTGCCCGGAGGAAATGTTCGCGAGCAGGCTCGACCTTATCCTGCAGAGCTAAAACTTTAGCGAGACAATAATGAGTATTCATCATCACCTCGAAATAATCTGATGCATCAAGTGCCTTCTGATAATATTTGACGGCATCAGATAATTTATTCTGTTTTTCTAAAATAAGACCCATATCGTAAAGTAGTGCCGCATAAACACGTGAGTCAATTTTCTGCACATAAGGAGCAAGCTCTATCGCCCGCTCCAAATGGGGCTTTGCTTCAGTGGTATTTCCCTGGTCGGATAGAAGCTTACATAGCTGGGCATTGGCAAGCCATGAGTCGGGATTTTTATTGACGGTATCCCTCCACAAGGACATTTTGTCGGTGTAGATACGGGACTGCCGGAAGGTGAGGGAACCAAGAGTGAACAGCACAACGCCCGCTATCAGCGGGATAACAATCTTTATGCCTGGAGCCGACTTTCGCATCAACAGAGCGCCGCCTCCCGCGACAAGAGCAATGGGGCCGATACAGGCGGCATACTGATAATGGTCGGCCACAAAAGTGTACATAAAAGTGAAAAGAGAGAAGAACCCAAGAACCGGAAACAAGGTTACGGCGAAAAATAATATCGCGGTCAGGGTCGCCCTGCCGAGGCGTTTTCGCAATATCCAGGCAGAGGCAATCATCAGTATGCTCGCGGCGGGCCATAGATACTGGCGAATCGCAGCAGGGTCGATATTCCAGCGAGGATAGCTAAACGTAAGATTGACGGGCCAGAAGAGTTTGGAGAGATAAAACCATAACCCCCTGCCGGCAATTAAGAATCTGGCGGGCAGGTTCAAGCCAAGATTAATCTGCCCCGTTCCCTGATGACGTTTTTCCCACCACATCACAAAAAGCCCTATTCCAACTGCCATTACAAAAAAAGGGACAACCTGGAGGATACGTCTGGCCGAGAGAGGGACGCGTTTGAGCCACAAAATCAGCAACATCGCGGCAGGAAGCGTGCAGGCGGTTGCCTTGCCAAAGAGCGCCAAAGCGAAGAAAAATAAGGAGGCGGCATAAAACAAAAATGCTTTTGGTCCCGTTTTATTATCGAGAACAAGTTTAAGCCAGCAAAGAACCGACAGAAGAGAAAATAAAAGCATGAGGAGGTTTTTCCGTTCTGTAACCCAAGCGACGGATTCAACCTGAACAGGGTGTAGAGCAAAGACGGCCGAAGCAAACCATGCACCCGGAACGGAAAGCCGGCGGAGAACCAGCCACAAGAGCAGAGAATTTATGATATGAATGGCAACGTTTACAACGTGATAGCCGACTGGGTTGAAACCCCAGAGGCGATACTCGAACCAGAACGTTGTGTATGTGAGGGGGAAATATTGCGATGTAACGGCACCTGAGGTCCAGATTCGATACAATCCGCCAGGTGCCGTCAACAGGGGGTTATTAGTAACATAATAATCGTCATCCCATATAAAGCTGGCTTTCATCGCGGGGATATAGGCCGCAAAACAGATAGTGATGATGGCTAATGAGCCCACCAAAAGAATCACTCTGGACTTAGTCGCACCAACAATCGGCATCATATCAACTATATTATATCAAACCCGGCTCGGCGCGTCCATACAGGTCGCTGGCCGACAGGCCGAAGAACCAAAGCAACCGGTTACGAACTCAGCCATTTCTGGATTCGGTCGATACCTTCGGTGATATTCTGCATCGAGGTTGCGAAACTGAGGCGGACATTTTTATCGCAGCCGAAAGGCAGGCCCGGGACGACGGCAACGTTGGCCTGTTCGAGAAGTGCCTTGGCGAAATCCAAACTGCTCTTCAGTTCTATACCGCCTTTGGTTTTGCCGAAATAGGCGGAGACATCGGGGAAGCAGTAGAATGCGCCGGTGGGCTGGGTACATTTAACGCCTTTGATTGCGTTGAGGCGGTCAACCATATACTGGGCGCGTTTTTCGAATTCGGCGCGCATTTTTTCGACTTCGTTAGTGGGGTCTTTGAGGGCGGCGATAGCGGCGTCCTGTGCGAAGGTTACGGGGTTGCTTGTGGAATGGTCCTGGAGTCGGCCCATTGCTTTGATGACGTCAACGGGGCCTGCGGTGTAGCCGAGTCGCCAGCCGGTCATTGAATAGGTTTTGCTGAAGCCGTTAATGGTTAGGGTGCGGTCGTAGGCGTCTTTGCTGAGTGCGGCGAAACTGATGAATTTTGTGCCGGCGTAAACAAGGCGTTCGTAGATTTCATCGGAGAGGACTGCGACATCGGTGCCTTCAAGGACTTTGGCGAGAGCGGCTAGTTCTTCGGGGGTGTAGGTGAAGCCGCCCGGATTATTGGGGGAGTTGAGGACAAACATTTTAGTTTTGGGGCTGATGGCCTTTTTCAACTGCTCGGGAGTCATTTTGTAACTGTTTTGCCTGCTGGTCTTGACAATTTTGACCTTCGCCCCGGCTAATTTGATAGTTTCAATGTAGGTAATCCAATATGGAGTCGGAAGAATAACCGAATCGCCCGGATCGAGAATGGCTTGCATCGCACCATATACAGAGTGCTTGGCGCCGATATTAACAACAATCTGCTCGGGTTTGTATTCGAGCTTATTATCCTTGAGCAATTTTTCAGCGATTGCCTTTTTCAGCTCGATGGTTCCCGAAGCAGGGGTATATTTTGTTTTTCCAGCGTTTAGGGCGGCGATGGCGGCATCTTTGATGTATTGCGGGGTGTCGAAATCAGGTTCGCCTGCGCCAAAACCGATGACGTTGATGCCCTGAGCTTTGAGCTCTTTCGCCCTTGCGGTTACGGCCAACGTAGCCGACGGGGGCACGGCTTGTGCTCTTTTGCTAACTTTAATAATCATATCAGTCATCCTTATAATAAGTTCGTAAAAAATGATATTTAACCTGACGTGGAATCATTCGTCAATGACTAAATCAATTGAGATTTGATGGCGTCAAGGATGAGCTTTTTGGCGTTGTCGAGTGGGCCGGGGAGGTATGCTCCGGCTGCTGCGGTATGGCCGCCACCATCGAATTTGCGGGCGATTTTGCAGACATCAACTGCCCCACTGCTGCGCAGCGAGCAACGTATTCTGCCATCTTTTAATTCGACAAAGAATGCGGCGACTTCGACTGAGGCGATGCGCCTGCACTGGTCGATGAGATTTTCGGTGTCTTCGTATTTTGCGCCGGTGGTTTTGAAATCCTGCTGTGTGAGAAACTGCGAGGCGTATCGGCCATCGAAATGCAATTCGAGGGTGTCTTGCATCACGGTCATAAGTTTGAACCGCTGTGGTGTGAATGTCTGGTATATGAGGCGATAAATATCGTCGGGATTTGCGCCGGCATCGATTAATTCTGCACAATCATGGAGGCATCGGCTTGTGGTGTTGCCGAAGTGGAACCAGCCAGTGTCGGTGGCGATGCCGGCGAAAAGGGCCTGGGCGATTTTGGGGGTGATGGGCCAATGGGCAAATCGAAACAGGTCGAGGACAACGGAGCAGGCGGCTGAGGCGGTAGAGTCAACGAGTTCGATATCGCCCAAACCATCGGAGGTGGCATGGTGGTCTATAATTAGAACTGGAGTATCGGCCTTTTTGAGATATTCCTCAAAACCAGGTAACTGGCTGGAGCTATTGGTATCTACGATAATGATGAGGTCGAATTTGTTTTGTTGAAGCTGGTCTTTTGAAATGTCCCTCCCGAGGACAAGAACAGGTTTTTCAAGCAGGAAGCCATACCAGCCGGGCAATGGAGAAAGAAAGAGAATCTGCGGGTTCTTATCAAGAGCGGAAAACGCTTCGGACATCGCGACACAGCAGCCAATGGCGTCGCCATCAACCTTGCTGTGGGTGGTAATCAGCACACTGGTTGATTTATTTATGAGTTCGACTGCATCCCGCCACGGCGGACAAGTTTGCAAGTTCTTGTTATTCATATGGGTTGCCATTATAGCCCTATCTACCAAGTATTTGAAATAGTATATCGAGGTGTTTTGCGGCAAGAGAAACAGGCATCACCGGCTTGGCCTTGCCCGCGAGACAATCGATAAAGTGATTGTCGAGGGCATTTATATCGCCCGGGTGCTTTGACATATCGACCTTATAGACGGAGCGTTTTTCGACGCGGTTTTTGTTTACCCAGAAGTGTTCTATTTCAGGCGAATTCCAGGTTGTATAGGAAAATCGTAACGATCCCTTTGTGCCGAATATACGTGTTTCGTTGGGGACTTCGCAGTGGACTCCTGCGCCGCGTTCGTAGTAGTACGTGAGGCCGGTGTCGAATTCCATTAAGGCGGCGCCGTGCTCCTCGACGTCGGATTTAATTTTGGGGCTGGAGAAAATTTTGATGCCGTTTCTGGCGAAGCGTTTTATTTTGGCGAGTTTGGGGCGGTCGTTGAGGAGGCCAAGGTGGAAAGAGAGGTCATAGACACCCCAGTCGAGAAAGGGGCCGCCGCCGGCGAGGGATTTTTTCAGGGACCAGACGCCTCGCGGGTTGTATTCGATAAAAGTCCCCCGCATCAGGTGATTATGGTGGATATGATAGACCTCGCCGATGTCGCCGTTGTCCAGCATTTTTTTAACGAAGCGGAACTTTGGCTGGAGGCGCGTGTGCCTTGCGGAACATTCGAGGATAACGAGGTTTTTGTGTTTTTCGGTTTCTTTTACGAGTCGATTCATTTGCGAACGGTTTATCACAAGTGGTTTTTCAATAAGGACATCTTTGCCGGCACGCATCGCGAAGACGGCGGCGTCGAAATGTACAAACGGCGGAGCGGCGACAATAATGGCGTCGATATTGTTGTCTCGCAGGATGTCGCGATAATCCGTTGTGCCGTATGGGACATTATACTTTTTGAGTTTTTCGGCGAGAATTTTTTTATCTACGTCCGCGAGCCATAGGACATTTACCCTTTTTGTATTGAGTATTGCGTCGAGGTGGAAGCCGGCAATCATACCAGCCCCGATAATGCCGATATTCGGTTTGTATTCCATTTTATAATCCTTATGAATTAGAGGAGATCAGTGAGACGATTGCCTCCTGGAGTTTTTTGCGTCTGAATTTTCTGGGGATAACGCGCAAGCCGTCGGATTCGATGGTTTCGCCTCCTTTGAGAGCCGAGCCGAAGGTTTGATTGCACCATTCGGCGAGGGTGGGGGCGCGGCCTGTGAATTTTTCGGACCAGTCGAGGCCTACGGTTGAAGTGGCGGTTGTCATAAGGACGCCGCCGCCCATAATCCAGCCGGAGGGACAGGGGTGAATGTGCGTGGGTAGGCGGTCGAATTCGTCTTCGATTTCACCGACAAGCTCTTCGATGATGTCTTCGAGCGTAATCATACCCATAACAACATCGTCGGCGGAGACAACGATAACGATGTGGGTCTTTTCCTGTATCATCATTTCGAGCAACTTCGGCAGAGGCATATCCTCTTTGACCCTGGTCATGGGGCGGGAAATGCCTTTGATGGTGGGGTCGGAGGGGTTTATGCGGAGCGCGGAGACAATGTCTTTGAAGTTGAGGTAGCGTTCGATTGTCTGCGGGTCGTTTTCGGCCATACAAATGGGGAAACGCGTGTGCATATCGAGGTGGGCCTGGACGAGGGCCTGAGAGAGGGTGCTGCCGACGTAAATAGCGGAGATATCCTTAACCGGAATCATAATGTCACGGGCGGAGTGGCTGGAAAGGTGCGCGGCGGCAAGAACGATTTTTTCCTCGCGTTCGCCCATAAGCTTGGACGTGCGGGCAAGCGAGACGGCTGCGCGAAGCTCGTGGAGCCAGGGGATTTGGGCGTCGCGTGTTCCGGGCTGCATTTTTGAAATGGCAACAAGAATTTTTTTGACGACAAATTCGATAACGGAGACAAGGGGGTCGATGATTTTCGCCAGGATTTTCATATAAGGCGAGAGTCGCAGGACAATCCACTCCTTGTTGTTTAGCGCGAACATTTTGGGAACAAGCTCAACAAAGACGATGGTAACAAGCGTCAGCGGGATAATGACAAATGTAACAGCGACGACCTTCGCCAGCGTCATCGAGATATGCCAGTGCTGGGCAAGATAAGGAGCAAAGGCATCCTGCGCACCAACACCGCCGGCGGCGGCGGCAATGGTAGTAAACAGGGTAACGCCGAGCTGAATGACGGCCAAACTGGCCTCCATACGGTCTTTCATAAAAGCGGCGGCATCGGCGCCTTTTTTGCGTTCGTTGACAAGAATGGCAATCCTTGCGCGCGAGATGGTGGCGAGGCCCATTTCATACGCAGTAAATACCGCGTTGAAAATAAGCATTAAAATTATTACATCGAGTTCGTAACTGAACATATCAATTCACCTGAGTTTGGTGCTGTTTAGCCAAAATTTGTTTTGCCGAATCGCAATCCCTGGCGATTTGTGCGGCGAGGACTTCGGGAGATTCAAACCGCCTCTGAGGCCTGATACGGTCAACGAAATCCATAGCGAGCCATTTGCCTGACGTATCGCCGAGATTAGTATCGAGGACGTGCGCTTCAATAAGCTGGGAATGCTGGTCGCCGAAGGTAATGGCCTGACCGATGCTGAAGACGGAAGGCAAACGATTATCAGAGCGGCAGACCTCTTCTTCGGAATCGCCGATTAAGCCGAAGCCGGCGTAAACGCCTTCCTGGGGGATAATCTGTGAAGGTATTTGCATATTGAGGGTTGGGAAGCCAAGCTGTCTGCCTTTGCCCCTGCCGGAGGTTATTTTACCTACGAGGCGATAGTGCCTGCCGAAAAGAAAGGCGGCGTCGGCGACGTGTCCCGACTGAAGCATATAGCGGATGGTGGTGCTCGATACGCGAAGGGATTGCCCCGTGTGAAGTTTGACGAGTTTTGAGGGGACGACAACGACGCTAAAGCCGTCGGGTTCGGCCATTTGCTTGAGGGTATCGATATTGCCGGCACGGTTTGCGCCAAAATTGAAGTCGTCGCCCTCAACGAGGACTTTCGGGCGAACATCTTTTAAGAGAAATTTGTCCACGAAATCGGTCGGCAAGAGGCGAAGCAAACTGGTGGTATCTCTGAGAATGATGAGGTAATCGACGCCGCAATTTTCTAATAGGTGAATTTTGAGAGGGAGCGGCGTGAGGACGCCTGGGGCTTTTTCGGGGTGCAGGATTGCGACGGGGTGCGGCTCAAAAGTCATCACTGCCAGCGAAGTGCGTTCGAGAGTGGCAATATCACGGGCAACTTTTATATTCTGCTGGTGTCCGGTGTGGACGCCATCGAAGTTGCCAATGGTCAGGACACAACCATCGGGCAACTGACCAAGCTCAGATACGGTTTTCAGGACTTTCATAATTACGGGCTATCATAGCTGGTTCGGGAAAAAAGTGAATAGTAAAATTGCTGTCGGCTAAAAATGTGCTTTGTCAAGGCGGGTAATTTATGAGAATTTATTTGGCGTTGGTCAGCCGAAGCATATCTTCATCTTTTGGACCGCCAGAGTAAGTTCTGGCAAGGTCTTTGACCATTTCATTCATCTTGTCTGTTCTGCCTGTTTTTTCGTAGCAGAGCGACAGCATTTCGAGTGAGGCGTGATAATAGGAGAAGGGGTCACGGGCAAGGGCTTCCGGAGATTCGGGGCCGAGGATTCTAATCAGCTCAAAATGTGGAATGGCCCTGTTATAATCCTTATCGAGGGTATAAATCATCGCGACCCTGAAGTGCGCGACTTTGTTAGCAGGGTTGACGTTAATGGCATTAAGGTAAGTATTGACGGCATTGGCCATATCTCCCCTGCATTTATAAGCGTTACCAAGGAGGTTCCATGCACGGATATTGTCGCCGTCGAGAAAGATAGCCTTTTGACATTCTCTTTCGGTGTTATTGAACTTATTATACGAGGAATAGGCCTCGGCGCGAGAAATGAGGCGATCTATGATAACTGGCTTAAGGGTAAAGAGAGCCAGCATAATAAACACAATGCTCAGAGCCCATCTCGTCCTGGGCTTTGCGAGCCATGGGTCAGCAAGCATACTTTCAAGTTTTTCGTCTTCGGACATCATAGGCAAATTAACTCAGGCGATAACCAGATAATAGATACCAAATACGATGAGCATATTACCGGCGATTAAATCAATGTGGTCCTCGACTCGCTGGATTTTGGAAGCGAGGAACATAATTACGTCGGTTTTGACTAAACTGGCAGATAACGCGACAGCAAGAACGGGCAAACTCTGGCCGAGGGCGAAACTGACAAATATCGCCACGGCATACTGCGCGAGATTATGTGTAACAACCAAGCTGGCGAGCATAAGGAGCATACCCACACTTGTCGGACAGGTTGGCATTTCAATAAGGGCAAAAAACGTCCCGAATAAAAACGCACCGAAAAATGTTACATGTTTGAAGCTTTCGCGGAACTGGAGGACGGCCGGAATAGGTTTTATTTTAAGAAGGCCCGCAATGAGCAATCCAAAAACAAAAAGCAGGAAGCCGAGCAGATAAAATATGTATTTGTTGAACTGAACAATCGTGAAGGCGACACGGCCTACCGTTCCGAGAAACATTCCCAAAACGGTGTAGGCAGTGACGAGGCCGAAAACGAAAAGGAAGGTAACAAACAGGGCTTTTTTCTTCGATTCGGTCGCGCCGGCGATGAAGCCGAGCGCCACGGGAACACGCACAATTGTGCTTGAGCTAAGCGAGGTGAGGGCTCCTATCATAAAGATGACAATAACCATCAATAGCGGCATATCGGCAATCAATTTTTGAAAATCAGAGACCATTCAAAACCCTTTTTTTACGCTAATAGAAACACACGTACAACAATGATTTTTCGGACTAATAAGGGCTTCACTTAAGCAAAGACGGCATAAAAAGGGAGTCATTTGGACTAACATTTTATGGCAGACCATTAAACTTAAACCTTTTATTTACAAGCACTTATATAGACGCAAATATATTCACTGAAAGTTATTGCAACTTAGTTGCACTTAGGTTAAAATGTTCACCAATGTCTGACCAGTTGACAATTTGAACAGTGTAGAAAGAAACAATGAAATCGCCGTTAAAAGAAAGAATAGACAATCTTCTTGATTCGGCAAAGCTTAAAAGGACGGAGCCAAGGAGAATGGTTCTCGATGTTTTGTTGAACGCGGCGAAGCCACAGACGGCTGACGAGATTGTTTCGGCAATTGGTAAAGCTGGCCCGAATCGCGTAACTGTTTATAGAGCGTTAGAAAATATGGTCGATGCGGAGCTGGTGCACAGGGCGTTTATCGGAGAGCGTAGCCAGTATTATGAGCTTGCAGACAAATGCACGGAACATCAGTGTCATCCGCACTTTGTCTGCACCGCCTGCGGCAGGACAAGCTGTTTGCATGATGTATCGGTAGCGATGTTGACAAGCCCCCCTGCCGGTTTTATGATACAAAGGCAGCAGGTGAGATTAGAAGGTTTGTGTCCGGAGTGCACATAGGAACATCTGTAATGAGCAAAACAACGAGAACGATACTGATATTGACAACGACGCTGCTCTTTTTGCTGCTTGCGACACAGGCCCTGCTGTTCATACATCTTTTATGTGAAGAGCATCACGCCGGGCACGATGAACACGAATGCCCGATTTGCCAGCAGTTGCTTTCGCTGCCCCATAGTATAGCGGTCGAAGAACAAACGGTTATTAGTCAGTATTCTGTTTGCGAACAGCGTTTGATATTTCATATCGAAGTCGCGCCAGCGATTTCAATACCGGGTATCTTAGGTCCTCGTGCCCCGCCGGTTGTCTCCTAATCCAAGTTAATACCACATTTATTTTTCCCGCCAAAACCATTATCGGGCAACAGCGGGGACTTTCTATTATCCAATGGATTTACGGAGACAGACAAATGAATACACGAGCCATCAAGTATGGTTCCTATTTTTTGACAATCCTGTTATTTGCCGGCATTGGCCGAGCAGAACAGGTAAATGCGACTGACAGTGAAATGCAGACATTACGAGGGCAGGTGGCCGAACTTCAACAGCAAATGAAGGACGCAAACGAAAGGCACACTGAAGAGATAAAATTGCTTAGAGAAGAAATCGAGCTTTTGAAACGCAGTAACGTGGCCCCGCCCGCCGCTGCTCCCGTGCAGGCAAAGCCCGTTGAACCCAATCAGGCCTCGTTGCCGGTTGCAGTGAATGCTGAAAATAAGGAAAGCCCGGCGAGCATCCCTCAGAGCTCTAACCCTGATATTTCGGCAATAGGCGATTTTATTTTTCACGGCGGGCCGACGCCCAGAGGCGAAACGCCTGATACTATCGCAGCCAGCAAGACCGCAAAGGCCCAGCTCAGGGAAGTTGAATTCGGGTTTTCAAGTCCTGTTGACCCATACGGGCGTGCGGATTTAATTCTAAGTATAGAAAGGCAGGATGACGGCTCCTATAACCCTGATATTGAAGAAGGATATTTCACATACACGGACCTGCCATACGACCTTCAGGCAAGGTTCGGCAAATTCTACTCGGCTTTCGGAAAAACCAATACGTTTCATACCCACGCGATGCCATGGGTTGACAGGCCCAACGTAATCAGGAAATTCTTTGGCGACGAAGGATTGAACGACGGCGGCGGTGAAATTTCATGGTTGGTGCCTAACCCGTGGGACAATTATATGCAGCTTACGTTTGACTTGCAAAGCAACGGCAACGACGCAATGTTTGCCGGGGACGAGGCACATAATCTGATGTATGTTACGCACCTGAAAAACTTTTTCGATTTGGACAGGAGCTCAAGCATTGAGGTCGGGGAAAGTTTCGCGACAGGCGATAATGATGCAAACACCGGGGGAGGAAACCGGTCAAACGTGGAAGGGCTGGATTTGACCTACAAATGGCGAGACCCGCAATACGGCCTTTACAAATCGCTGACGTGGATGAACGAAATTCTGTTCAGCCAGAAGGAAGAAGGCGACAAGAACACGGTGAACTCACACGGTATGTACAGCTCACTGGAATACCAGTTCAACAGGGAATGGAGCGTATTCGGACGATACGATTATACACAGTTTCCCGATAGCAGCAGTTTACATGAAACTTCTTATACGACGGGCCTGACGTTTCACCAGAGCGAATTTATGTTCTGGCGCGTGCAGTTCGAGCATACCGACGGTGATAATTACGCGGGCAATGTTAACAGAAATGAGATATGGCTGCAGGCGGACTTCCTAATAGGGCTGCATCCGGCACATCAATACTAATTAAGAAGGAGACAAATTATGAATTCGATTAAATTTCAACGGGCGTTTTTGTCCTGCTTCATTTTGAGCGTTTTGTTTATCCTGCTCCCCTGCCGGTGTTTTGGTGCGGACAAATTAAATGTTGTAACAACAACCCCAACCTTTGCGTCAATAGCAGAGTCGGTCGGCGGCGAACACGTATCTGTTACTTCAATCGGTTCCGGCGATGAGGACCCGCATTTTATTCAGGCCAAACCAAGTTATATGATGAAGGCCAGGAAAGCGGACCTTTGGATATGCGTGGGCATGGAACTGGAAATCGGTTATGAAGGTTTGATTCTTCAGGGCTCGCGTAATCCGCGAATACAAAAGAACACGCCGGGCCATTTGGATGCTTCCGAAGGAATTATGAAACTCGAGGTTCCCACCGGAAAAATAGACCGGTCGATGGGTGACGTTCATCCTTTGGGCAACCCGCATTACTGGCTTGACCCTTACAACGGCAAAATCATAGCGAAAAACATCTGCCAGCGTCTCAAACTGCTTGACCCTGAGCACGCGGGAGATTACGACCGTAATCTGGCGGCGTTTCTTTCAAAGCTGGATAACGCTATTGCCGGCTGGGTTGCCAAACTCAAACCATTTGAACATTCGAAAATTGTTACTTATCATAGCAGTTGGCCTTATTTTGCCAATCGATTCAATCTTGATGTGGTCGCGGAGCTTGAGCCGAAGCCGGGAATACCGCCGGGACCTGGGCATATACTGGAAGTGATAAATATAATGAAATCGGAGAAAGCCAGGGTTATTTTAATGGAGCCGTTTTATAACCGCGATGACGCGGAGGCAGTGGCAAAAAAGACCGGCGCAAAAGTGGTCGTTGTTCCCAACGCCGTCAATGAGCAGGTTAAAGATTATATAGCGATGCTGGACAACGTAGTTAACCGGTTGAGCGACGCATTAAGCGAGGTATCAAAATGAATGGAATGCTTGAATTGTTGTTATTACCGTTCGTGGCATGCCTGATACTTACGGGAATACACTGCTATCTGGGCATCCACATCGTATCTCGTGGCGTGATATTCGTGGATTTAGCTTTGGCGCAAGTGGCGGCACTTGGTAGTACAGTGGCGTTATTGGCCGGATACGAGCTGCATAGCACAGAGGCGTATCTGATTGCCCTTGGTTTTACCTTTGTCGGCGCAGGGTTGTTCGCCTTGGGACGGGTTCGTGATGAATCCGTCCCACAGGAAGCAATCATCGGGATTGTGTATGCTGTAAGCTCCGCTGCGGCAATTCTTGTTCTCGACAAGGCCCCCCACGGTGAGGAGGCGATAAAAGATATGCTGGTCGGGAGCATTCTTTTTGTAACGTGGCCCCAGATATTAAAAATTTCAGTGATATATCTGGCCGTGGGGTTACTGCATTTTCTGTTAAGAAAAAAATTTCTGCTAATTTCGATGAATCCGTCACTGGCACGTGAGAGCGGCCTGTGGATTCGTTTATGGGATTTTATTTTCTACGTTACATTTGGGTTTGTCGTAACAAGTTCGGTGCGTGTAGCAGGTGTGCTGCTGGTTTTCAGTTATTTAGTGGTTCCGGCGGTTTGTGCAATGTTTTTTGTAAGGGGTGTGGCGGGCCGGTTATCGATTGGCTGGGGGCTTGGGTTTGCGGCAAGTGTCCTGGGGCTTTATGCTTCGGCAAAATGGGATTTACCAACAGGGGCTTCCGTCGTAACCATATTCGGGATAATACTGGCCATCTGCGCAGGCGCAAAATGCGCGGTTAATATGAGGCATCAAACTGTGGACCCTACTGCGCTAAAGCTACGCAGGGCTGGACAATAACCCCCTTCCCGATTAACATAGGGGGTATGCAGGCATATCCGTTAAAATTTGGGCCTATATACAAAGAACGAATATGGGGCGGAGACAAGCTGCGCGAGGTATTCGGCAGAGAAATGCCCAGGGGCAAACGCATCGGCGAAAGCTGGGAGCTTGCGGATTTGCCCGAGGATAAGTCGAAAATCGTCAACGGCGAACTGACGGGTGAGACAATAGAATCGGTGATTCGAAAATACACGAAGGAAATAACCGGGGCAGAGCAATTCAAGCTGCCCTTCCCACTGCTGATAAAGTTTCTGGATTGCGGAGACGTGCTTAGCGTGCAGGTCCACCCCGATAAAGAAACCTGCAAGCGGATGGGCAAGGGAGATTTCAAGACGGAGTGCTGGTATATAATACAGGCGCAGCCGGGGGCGGTGATTTACAAGGGGCTTAAAGAAGGCACGACAAAAGATAGGTTTGCGAAGGCGATAAAAGACGGAACGGTGGAACGGCTGTTAGTCAAGGTACCGGTAAAAGTCGGCGAATGTCATTTTCTGCCCGCGGGAACGCCTCACGCGATTGGGACGGGACTGCTGATAGCGGAAATTCAGACACCATCGGATACGACATACAGGGTGTTTGACTGGAACAGAGTTGACGACAAAGGTAAACCGAGACAACTTCATATCGAAGAGGCGATGGAGAGCATACATTTTGACTCTTCCGGAGATAATCTTTCAGTGGCATCAGTCGGGCGACTTGTTGACAGCGCTTGTTTCAAGGTTGATAAGGGGCACCAGGCGAGAAGCTGCGAGATGCTGCTGTCAGCGGGGAAAATGAAGACGATTATGATTATGAGCGGATTCGGGACGATTGCGGGAAAAGGGAACACGGTTGAATTCAGGGCCGGCGATACGATACTGATTCCGGCGGCATACGGCGGAGTGATGCGTTTTTCCGCGGAAACGGAATACCTGACGGCAACGATATAAAACAAGGATGAGGTGAAATAATGCAGGTCGTGATGCTTGATTTGAAGGCACAGTTCGTGAAATATAAAAGCGAGCTGATGCAGGCGGTATCGGAGGTATGCAGCAGCCAGATATTGTGCCTTGGGCCTGCGGTGGAGCGATTCGAGAAGGAAGCCGCGGCGTACTGCGGATGCAAATATGCGACTGGGGTTTCGAGCGGGACAGACGCACTGCTACTGAGCTTGATGGCAGCGGGGATAGGGCCGGGCGACGAGGTAATCACGACGCCGTTTACTTTTTTCGCTACCGCGGGAACGGTATCGCGAGTCGGAGCGAAACCGGTTTTTGTCGATGTCGATGCCGAGACGTTTAATATCGACCCCGCGAAGATTGAGGCAAAAATAACCAAAAAGACACGGGCGATTATACCGGTGCATATTTTCGGCCAGATAGCACAAATGCAGCCGATTATGGAAATCGCACACCGGCACAAATTGCTCGTTATTGAGGACGCCGCACAGGCAATGGGTGCAACCCAGGACGGCAAACAAGCAGGCAGCATAGGTGATATCGGGTGCTATTCGTTTTATCCGACTAAGAATATCGGGGCATTCGGCGACGCGGGTATGGTTGTAACAAACAATAATGCACTGGCGGAAAAGATTCGGCTAATGAGGGTGCACGGCGAAAACCCAAGGTATTACTATCGAATGATAGGCGGCAACTTCAGGATGGATAATCTCCAGGGCGCGGTGTTGAGCGTGAAATTGAAATATCTTGATGAATGGAACAAAAAACGAAGGGACAACGCGGCGATTTATAATAGTATGTTTGCCAGGACGACAGTTAAGCCGCAGAAGATTGAGCATAACAACGTGAGTATTTATCATCAATACACAATAACCGTGCCAAAAAGAGATATGCTACACGCGTATCTGTCAAAACAGGGTATCGGAAGCGGGATATTTTATCCGCAGCCATTGCATATACAGGATTGCTTCAAAGGGCTTGGGTATAAGAAAGGCGACTTCCCGGCTGCTGAAGGGCTTACGGAAAGCGTTTTATCACTGCCGATATACCAGGAGCTGACATCCGAACAGATAGAGCACGTAGGCAAAACGGTGCTTGAGTTTTATAAATAGGATTATGGAGAACCGCGTTTGCTGAAGCCCAGCGACAATCCGGCGATGATTTGGCCCGAAGGGAAAACGCTTCGCGAGTTCACGGGGCAATGGTGGGTCGCGCACACCAAAAGCCGGAATGAAAAGGCACTTGCGAGTGATTTGGCGGGTAAGGGCATAAGTTATTTTCTGCCGATGAGCTGGAAGGTGAAAAAGACGCGAGGCAGGACGATAAAGTCGCTGTTGCCGATATTTGGCGGGTATTTGTTTTTTTGCGGAGACGAAAAGCAGCGGGTTGAGACGTTAAAAACGAACAGGGTCGCGAACCTGATAGACGTCAGGAACCAGCAGCGATTAGTAGAAGAGTTGTCGCAGATAGAGCGTGCAATAGCGGGCGGCGCAAATTTATCGCCTCACGATTACATCAAGGTCGGGCAAAAATGCAAAGTGATTGGCGGCGCTCTGGCGGGACTCGCAGGCATAGTCGTAAAGACCAGGAATGAGACGCGGCTTGTGCTTCAGATAGATATGCTTGGCCAGGCGGCCAGCGTAGAAATAGGTACGGATATGATAGAAGCAATTGACGAAACTGAGGGAATCTAAAAAGGAGAGTCAGGTCTAATGAAAGTTTGTGTGGTAGGAATCGGGTACGTTGGGCTTGTTACAGCGGGCTGTCTGGCGGAAGCGGGCAATCACGTAATTTGCGTTGACAACGACGGGAAAAAAATAGACGGGCTTAAAAAAGGTGTAATACCGATTTATGAACCGGGGCTTAGTGAGATAGTTCAGCGCAACGAGAAGGTCAAACGACTCGAGTTTACGACGGACCTGAAATACGGGGTTGATAACACGCTGATAATATTTCTTGCGGTTGGGACACCATCGCAGCCGAATGGTTCTGCGGATATATCGGCGGTATTGGCGGTAGCTGGTGATATTGCCCAAATTATGCCCGACTACAGAATTGTTGTTACAAAAAGCACGGTGCCGGTAGGGACACACAAAAAAGTGGCGGAGGTTATGAAAGCCAAAACCAATAAGCCATTCGATTATGTAAGCAACCCTGAATTTTTGAAGGAAGGTTCGGCTGTCGAGGACTTTATGAGCCCGGACCGGATGATAATCGGAACGGGAAAAGAATCGGTCAGGGAAACGATGAAGCAGCTTTACGGGCCGTTTATGCGAAAAGGCAACCGGCTTATATTTATGGACCCGATGTCGGCGGAGATGACAAAATATGCGGCCAACGTGATGCTCGCGACACGAATATCATTTATGAACGAGATAGCAGGACTTTGCGAGAAAATGGGCGCCGACGTGGAATCAGTTCGGCAGGGAATCGGAAGCGACTCGCGAATAGGCAGAGCGTTTTTATTCCCGGGGGTGGGCTACGGCGGGAGCTGTTTTCCGAAGGATATTCGTGCGCTTATATACACAGGCGAGCAGCAAAAAATGGAAATGAAGATGGCCAAGGCGGCCCAAAAGGCCAACGAAGCGTCGCAAGAGCGATTCGCCGGACGCATAGGCGACTATTTCAAAGGCAAGGGCAAAGGCATAACACTGGCGGTATGGGGACTGGCGTTCAAGGCGAAAACCGACGACGTGCGGGAGTCGCCCGCAATCAATTGCGTGAATAAACTATTAGAGCAGGGCTTTAAAATCCGGGCATACGACCCTGAAGCGGGGGCAACCGGCAAAACGGCACTGGGCAATAAAGTCGAGATATTCGAGAATGACTACGATGTGCTCGATGGCGCGGACGCTCTTGTTATCCTTACGGAATGGCAGGAATTCCGGAATCCGGATTTCGAGCTAATTGTCAAAAAACTTAAAAAGCCGGTTATTTTCGACGGCAGAAACCTTTACGACCTCGACATCGCAAAAAAGGCGGGAATAGAATATCACAGCGTGGGTAGGCCGGATATTTTGTGAGATTTTAATATGAAGGCGATAGTAACGGGAGCGGCGGGATTTATCGGGTCGCATTTGTGCGAACGGCTGTTAAAAGACGGATGGACCATCGCAGGGGTGGATAACTTCGATAATTTTTACGACCCGCAGGTCAAACGCAACAATATCAAAGATTGTCTGCGGAACAAGCGATTCAAATTAGTCGAGGCCGACATTCGCGATTCGGCAGCTATGAATAAGGTGGTGAGCGATGGCGCAGACGTAATAGTTCATCTGGCGGCAAGGGCCGGGGTGAGACCATCGATTGCGCAGCCAGCGCTTTACGCGGACGTGAATATAAACGGGACGGTTACACTGCTCGAAGCGGCTAAAAAGAACAATATAAAAAAGTTTGTGTTCGCCTCAAGCTCAAGTGTTTACGGCAACAACAAAAAAGTCCCCTTCTCGGAAGACGACAACGTTGATTTTCCGATTTCGCCATACGCAGCGACAAAAAAAGCGGGTGAGCTGATTTGTCATACCTATCACCACCTCGCCGGCATATCGATAACCTGCCTGCGGTTTTTTACGGTTTACGGGCCGAGGCAAAGGCCTGATTTGGCTATTCATAAATTCGCCCGGCTAATTGAGGACGGCAAACCGATACCAGTTTACGGCGACGGCAGTATGATGCGGGACTTTACATATATCGACGATATAATCGACGGAACAGTGGCAAGCATTAAAAAGTGTGCCGGTTACAACATTTATAACCTCGGTGAATCGAGACCAATAACGGTCAATAATCTTATTGGCGAGATTGAAAAGGCGCTGGGCAAAAAAGCGGTTATAGAGCGACTGCCGTTACAGCCGGGGGATGTGGAGCGGACATATGCGGATGTTACAAAAGCCCGCAGGGATTTGGGATATAATCCAAATACCGAAATAAGCGATGGGTTAAAGTGTTTCGTCGAGTGGTTCAGACAGTAAAAATCACAAAATGACGCATAAATCATTTCGGTTTTAAGCTGTGTTTTAAGCGATTTTCCTTGATTTTTGGGCCTGTTTCGGTCTATAATATGAGACGTTATTTTGTATTGATTGACCATGGAGGACGGTGTGAGCAGATACGCCCGAATCATGGCATGGTGGGGTGTTATCGTTTTGGCACAGTATTTTGTGCTGACGCAGGAGGTATATGGTCTGGCAGAATCAACCGGCCCTGGCGGGTCTGATTCAATAGCGGTACATCAACTCGGCATTACGGGAAAAGGCGTTAATATCGGATTCATATCGGCTGGCAGCGTGCGAACCACGCATGAGGCATTCAAAGATGCTAACGGCGTTATACATGCTTTTAATTACGACTTCTCAGGCGACGGTATTTCGATTATCGCACACGACACGCAATTGGCAGGTATAATCGCAAGCAACGGTGGAGCCGCATATACGAACGAAATCGGAGTGGCTCCAGGAGCGAATATTTACTCTGCAAGAGTTTCGAACAACAGCGGAAACATTTCAAGCACATGGCTTATTAACGCCCTCAATGCGCTGATTGAAACTTATAATTGCCGTGTGATTGTTACCGGGTTTGAACTTACCGGAATCGACCCCAATGGCAACAATACATTGACTCTGCTTTACGATTATTACGCGTATCAGTATGGCGTGATTTTTGTAAATGCGGCGGGCAATGAAAACACTTATGTAGCAGTATTCGGCGACACATATAACGGCATTACCACGGGCGGGCTTCGGCTTACCGACCCGAATAACCCCTTTGATTATCGCTGGGCAGGACTCATAAGCGGTTCGGGGCCGACAACAGACGGCAGACGCAAGCCGGATATAATGGCGCCAGCACAAAGTCAGATAGTGCCGACATCGAGCAGCGATACCGCATGGACAACGATTGGGTCAACAGGCGGGGAAACGAGCTGGGCCGAACCGCATGCCGCGGGGGCAGCTGCGCTGTTACTGGAGCTTGCGGATGCAACGCCTGGGCCGAATGATAATAGCAGCGTTGTAATAAAGGCAGTGCTGGTTAACAGCACGATGCCCAATATCAAGGACAAGACGGGTGCAGAAACAAACCCCGCGGATTCTAATAATACCTGGCAGGCAGACCGGGGATATGGCCGACTCGATTGTCTTCGAGCTTATCAACTGCTGGATACCAACGAAGTCGAGCCGGGAGCGACAATCGCTCAGGACATGGGCTGGGGATATGGCAAGCTTACAAAAGGACAGTCAAACAAATACACGATTCATATAGCACAAAGATGCCGGCTTATAGCGACGACCACCTGGCTGCGAAGAGTGAGTAGTAATCTCACGGCGGCGTATTTGGCCAACCTCGATATGAATGTGGTTTCCCCATACGAACCCAACACTATTTTCAGTAAAGCACAATTCGGCTACGATGCGAACGACAACCTGATAAAATGCGACCTGCTCATACTCACGCCGGGCGATTATACAATCACAATTGCAAACAACCCGACGACAAACGAAACGGCAAGCTATGGTTTTGCGTTTGAGTTGCACCCGATTATGGCGGGCGATTTGCCGCCAATAGATTATACTGTGGACTATAATGATTTATCGACTTTGACCGCGGACTGGCTGTCGAATGATTCGCCGCTCGATTCGCTGCTCGCTCCCAACGGCATTATAGATTTTGCCGACTTCGCGATACTTGCACAGGACTGGCTGCAAATCGACCCCCTCTACTATCAATATTGAAGCTGTTATAAAGCCATAACGAGTGAGCCAATCTGATAAACAGCAAAGGTGATGATATAGGCCAGCACGGTGAGGGAAACAAACTGGAAGGCGGCCCAGAACCAGGAGCCGGCTTCCGAACGGGTAACGGCAATGGTGGCAACACAGGGGGAGCTAATCAGACAAAACAGCATTATACAAAAGCCGACAAGCGAGGAATAATCGGCCTGTAAATGCTGACGGAGTGTGGTGGCGGAAGAATCTCCGTGGGAAGAGACGGCGTATATAATACCTAATTGGGAAACGAATAATTCTTTTGCCGCGGTTGCGCCGATAAGCGCGGTTCCGATTTTCCAGTCAAAACCGAGTGGTTTGATAATCGGCTCGATTGCCCGCCCGACCCTGCCAACAACAGAATTGGCAAGTTGCGTTTGCTGGATTTGGTCGGGTGACAAGCCGGCAGCAGCTTGTTCGCTGACCCTGGGATAATTCATCGCAGCCCACAGGATAATTGAAAAGGCGAGAATAACGGTACCCGCTTTCTTGAGATATAACCAGCCCCGCAGCCAGGTATGAGCAGAAAGAGATTTTAAGGTAGGGACACGATAAGGGGGCAACTCCATAACGAAGTCGGTGTTATCGCCGCGGAAAACCGTGAGACGCAAGACCTTTGCGGCAATGACAGCCAAAACAATGCCGGTCAGATATATAAGCCACAGGACAGGCCCTCGCCAGTTCTGCGGGAAAAAAGCGGGGATGAGAAGGCCGTAAATCGTCAGGCGTGCGCCGCAGCTCATCAGGGGCAAAATCATAATGGTTGTGAGGCGATTGCGTTTATTTTCGAGGATTCGTGTGGCCATAATCGCGGGGACAGAGCAGCCGAAACCGATGAGCATAGGGATGAAACTTTTGCCGTGGAGACCGATTTTGTGCATCAGCCGGTCCATAATAAAGGCAGCACGGGCCATATAGCCGGAGTCCTCGAGAACGGCGATTGAGAGAAAGAGAAGAAGAATGTTGGGCAAAAATACGAGGACACCGCCCACACCGGGGATTATACCGTCAATTATAAGTGAACGCAGCCAGTTACCATCATGCGAGGGCCAGATTAAAGCAATCGCCGATGACAACCAGCCGAAAAATTGCTCCAGCCAGGCCATTGGATAAGCGGCAATTGAAAACGTTAAATAAAAAACCAGATACATCATCAGTAAAAAAATGGGCAGGCCGAATACGCGGTGGGTGAGTACCGCGTCGGTAAGGTCGCTTGTGGTATGAGTAAGCTCAACGGTCGCTTTTACGCTTTCCTGGCAGGCGCCGGAAATAAAGCCGTATCGTCTTTCGGCGATGATTACCTCGGGGTCGTCGCGGAAAATGGTCTTTAATTTGGCAACAGTACCATTAACAACTTCGATAAGCCGGCCACCCCCGACCTTCGCGGTTATGTCGCCGTCCTGTTCGAGCAGTTTGAGGGCAATCCATTTCGAACCGTATCTTGAGGCAAGTGCCGGCTGCTCAGAACAGACAAGCGGCTCGATTTGCTTCAACGCGTTTTCGATTTCGTCGCCGTAGGTTATATGATTAGTGCTGAGCTTTCGCGGGGCATTTGCTCCGGCAACAATCGCGTTGAGCAAATCAACCCTGCCCTGTGATTTACTTGCAACGGTGCGAACTATAGGGGTTTTGAGAAGCTCTGAAAGCCGGCCCGTATCAAAGACGATACCTCGCTGAGCCGCTATATCGCTCATATTGAACGCCAGGACAATCAGCACGCCAAGCTCGATTAGCTGGGTGGTCAGATACAAGTTCCGCTCCAGGTTCGAGGCGTCGATGACGTTGACAACAATGTCGGGTTTTTCATCGATTATAAAATTGCGTGCGACCAGCTCTTCCGCGGAAAACGTAGTCAGGCCGTATGCGCCCGGCAGGTCAACAAATACAATGCGAAAATCCCCGTGCATGCACATTCCCTGGACCGTTTCGACGGTTGTGCCGGGGTAATTGGCAACGTGGTGACTGGCACCTGTCAGCATATTGAATACGCTGGTCTTGCCGCTGTTCGGGTTGCCGACAAGGGCAACGATTATCTTTTTCAACTTGCTGTCTGTCATATTCCACCGGCTTAAAAGTTAGGAGAACCTAACTTATAAAGCAAAAAAAACAATATTTGGGCCAATCACGATACCATAATCTTATCAACTATCGCCCTGCCGAGGGCCATTTTCGAGTTTTTGACGTTTATGACGAACGGCCCGGACCTTCCGTTATGCACCACCGTTACCTGTGTTTTGGGCAAAAGCCCAAGCGTAGTCAGCCGGACTCTCATACCCCGTCCGCCCTCGATTCTTATTATGTTGACGGTTTGTCCTTCCGCAATTTCCGACAATGGCCTTGTGATTGTGGTTTCCATATTTTATCTTTTTGCAGCTTTGCCCCTTGCGATACTCGTCGCAACTCTTCCGTGTCGGGCTTTCTTTTTGGTTAAATTCGTGAAATCACGCATACGTGATATTATGACCGGGCCCAAGAGATGCTCCGCCTTGCATGCGGCTTTTTGAGCAACAGCCGGATCGACGCCGAGCACATCCACAAAAAACGTCTTTATTATTTCATGCCTTTGGGCAACGCGTCCCGCCTGCAAAACGCCCTTCTGCGTGAGAGTTACACAGTCGTATGGCTTGTAATTAACGAATCCCCTTTTGGCGAGCAGCTTCAGCGCCCCCGTAACGGAAGGTTTGGCCACATCAAGAGATGCCGATATATCCTTGCTTCGGGCTACACCAGTCCTGTCGGCCACATTCAAAATGGCTTCAAGATAATCTTCCAGCGAAGCGCTTAAATTTATGTTTTCACGAGCACACATAGTTAGTTACGACTAACATTTTATCCCGGCCGCACAATTATGTCAACTATTTTTATTTTTTATCCGGCGGCAGATGATTTATTATGATCGGAAAAACCTTGTTGAGCAGGCAAGGCGGTGTTAAAATACTCTCATACGGGGCGTGGCGCAGTTTGGCTAGCGCACTTGCATGGGGTGCAAGGGGTCGCAGGTTCGAGTCCTGTCGCCCCGATTTTGGCTGGCTCCTGCCAGCCAAAATAGAGCAGGTGAACAATGGAACAGGTGAGCAGGTGATAACTATCAGCTCACGCCGGAAATTGGTTCAAGCGAAATAATCGGCCGGTTCACCTGCGGTCTACTGCTCAACTCTCAACTTACTCAAATGGAATTCGGGCCGCAACAAATCGGTAAATTACTGATAGCTATCGGGGCGACAATCATTCTGATTGGGGCGTTGTTTTTATTACTGGGCCAGTTCGGCTTCTTCAAACTGCCCGGCGACCTGAATTTCGGCTCAAAAAACTGGCGGGTATTCTTCCCAATAACAAGCTGCTTAATCATCTCAATCTTGCTTACGCTGATTTTCTGGCTGATAAGTTATTTACGCCGATAAATCGAAAGACAAGCGAAGCATATTAAGAGCAGTCAGTGCGGCCCTGGTGCGAATCAACTCCCTCGTATAAGAAAACAGGCATTTCTTCGTTTGGCAATCGTTCTGGTCGCAAACGCTAATATACACAAGGCCGACGGGCCTTTGTTTGCTGCCGCCCGCGGGACCTGCGATACCGGTTATAGCAATAGCGAAATCCGACTTTGCTTTATGTCTTGCGGCAATCGCCATAGCAGAAGCCACCTGTTCGCTGACCGCGCCGTGTTTTTCAATGAGTTGCTTTGGCACGCCGAGCAGCTCGGTCTTGGCTCTGTTGCTGTAAGTTATCCAGCCATGGGTGAAGTATTCGCTTGCGCCGGGGATATCAGTAATGAGCTTTGTCAAAAGCCCTCCCGTGCAGGATTCAGCAACGGTGATTGTCTTTCGGTGCTGCAGCAGCCAGTGCCCTACCACTTCCGGCAGTGTCTGGTCATCGACGCCGAAGATGAGGTCACCGAGAAGCGAACGGAGGTGCTTAACGTCTTTTTGGGCTATTTGCTCGGCTTGTTTTTTCGTCTTCGCGGAGGCGACGACGTGAAGCGTAATTACGCCCGAATTGACGGTTGAGTTTACTAGCGGGTTTCTGCCGCGATACATAAGGTCGCCGACTTTTTCCGCAAGGGCCGATTCGCCCACGCCAAAACACCGGACTTTTTTGACAATAGTAAAGCCGCCAGTTCCCTTCTTTGCCAAACGGGGCAGGACGGATTTTTCAAGCATCTCTTTCATTTCGACCGGCACACCGGGCATAGCGAAAAAGAGTTTTTTCTTCATTTTGGCAAAAATGCCAGGCGCCGTGCCGAACGGGTTTTCGAGTGGCGATGCGCCTTTTGGAACACAGGCCTGAATGGTATTATTTTCCGGCATAGGCAATCCCCTGTCGGCAAAGAATTTTCGGATGTCCTTCAACAGGGCCGGTTTGACCTGTAATTTGACTCCCAGTAATTCCGCGAAGGCCTGTCGAGTAAGGTCGTCATCTGTCGGTCCCAGGCCGCCCGTAACGATGACTATATCCGCGTCTTCGGCAGCACGCTTGAGCGAACGGACGATTTGCTTTATATCGTCGCCAACCGTATAAGCGTTAACGACCGGTATGCCAACTTCAAGCAGCCAGCCGCAGATATACGAACAGTTCGTGTCGGTCGTGTGGCCGTTGAGAAGCTCGTTACCTATACTGATTACGCACGCGGTTGCCATAATGCTAGATTCTACCACTAAGGCACAAAGAGACAAATAATTTTTAACCACGGACTTGCCCGCCGGAGCTTTAGCAAAGGTGTATTACACGGAAAGTTTTTAGTTTTTAGTTGTGTACGCGGGATACAATAAGCACGACGGAAGACGAATTGGACAAAGGCCAACCGCACCGGCAAGAACAGTACTTCCTCACAACACCGGCCATTGCGGAGCGTTCTCGTGTCGAATCAAAAAGTAAAGATGGTCCCGAAACTTAGACTTTTATCCAGTTCGCGCTTGTTGACGATTCCTCCCAAGTCAATACCATCGTCAAATTCTGTATAGAACGATAATGTCTGATTGACTCTATAGCCACATCTTAGTTGTAGAAAACATGCTATGGGGTCGGCCTCATAATTATAGTCGACCTGGGGCCGGCTGTTCCCCAAGGGAAGAAAGAAACGGCAGGCAAGATACACCGGGGATTCGTTTATCTTATCAAGAGTGATGGCGTAGTCAAGCGCATATCGTGAGACTACACGATCCTCAAAAGGAAGGACTCCCGGGTTTGTGTCAAATTCATTATGAGGTGGAAAAAAGTAGAACTCCAGCGAATTGCTGACCTGTGCCAGACGACAGGGAAAAGAAAAGTCATAGCCGAGCAGAACAGCATTCCATTCGACCGATTCGATGTTTTTACGATCGCCATTGATATAATACTTGGAGTTCTTGTAACCGACCGAGAAATTCCATGGTAGTTTATATCGGAGTCCCCATTCACCCTGTGTGGCGATGAGATCGGAATCGGAATAATCCGGGCCCAACAGCATATCCGCATCGATAGTAACGGAGAGATCCGGGGAAACAGGCGTTATCGGTATGAGCACTGAGGTATATACACCGTAAGCAGCTTTGTCTTTTGTATAGAGTGCCTGAGGAAGGAGATACTTGTAGCCCGGCAGATATATTCGCGGGGACACGTAGAACATATCGTTCTGGTCCGGCAATCTCTCCAAAGGTATATGTCCGTATGTTATTCCTGCCGAAAATGCCAACACCATCGCAAACAGAGCTGATATGCACTGTGGTTGGTGCACCAACTTTTTTATCGCTGTTATTTTCATTCTTCTCCTTTATTCCTAAACTCACCTTGATTTCTACCACAAAACTTCCAAGACGTCAAATATTACTTTTTGAAATTTTTAAAAATCCACAGTAAAGAACCACCAGTTAAAACGAGTGATTCTTTACTGGTATTCTCAATCCCGTTTTTTGGGGTTGCGGCCATAGGCCACACCAGGCAACCTGTGGCAAATTTACATACGCCTTAGTTAACACTACGGCGAATAAAATTCAATCATTGCTTTGACGACCCCATCTCGGTAATCGGCGACAAGGTCAAACGCCTCATTTGCCTGTTCAAGTTTAAAACGGTGGGTAATGAATGAGTCAATCGCTGCCCTGCCTGACGCTACAAGCTCAATCGCCTGCGAAGCGCAGCGATTTTGTCTGCGGACGTTGATAATGGTAATCTCTTTTCTTCTGATGCGGTCAATGGGAAAACTTACACGGTCGGATTCAGGGATACCCACGAGCATAAGAATACCGCCCGGCCGCAGAACTTCGACGGCCTGGTCGATTGTCTCCTGCTTACCTGCGCATTCGCAGGCAATATCAACGCCTAATGGTTCAAGCTGAAGAATATCCTTCACGACATCGTTCTTATCAGGATTGCTGGCCCAGCTTGCACCGGCCTTTTTTGCGAACTCAACGCGATAATCAACCTTGTCTGTCATATAAACGGAGCCGGCGCCATGTATTTTTGCGGCAACCAGACAGCTTAAGCCGATAGGGCCTGAGCCAAAAATGGCTATTTTGTCGTCTTTGGCCAATCGGGATTGCTGAACGGTATAAACGCCAATCGCGAACGGTTCGCAGAGAGCGGCCTGTTCGTGAGTCAATCGCCCAGTTGTCGGCAGGCAGCAATCTCCGGGCATAACGATATATTCGCAAAGACACCCGGCCAGCTCACCAGGAACGCCGAGAAATTTCAAGTTACAGCAGGTGTTCTCTCTGCCCATTTTGCACTGGGGACATTCGTGGCAGGAGACAGCGGGTTCGACGGCGACTGTATCGCCGGGTTTGACGTGCTTTACCTTTTTGCCGACCGCTTCTACGGTCGCGGAGCATTCATGCCCTACAACGTAGGGATATTGAACGATTTTTGAACCGATTCTGCCTGAGAGGTAATAATGGACGTCGCTGCCGCAGACCCCGACGACCGCGACTTTCAGGAGAACATCGCTGTCGTTTTTTATGGATGGCTTCGGCAAATCAATTACTTGTGCCTGTCTTATGCCCGTCAGCACAGCTGCCTTCATCACAAATTCTCCGACAATACAATTTAGCCGCCCTGCTGTCCCGGACGGCCAAACATCACCTGTGCTTATAGCATAAATCAAGCCGGCTCGCCAGTATTACGCGAATGATTCGAGTTTTGGCGAAGAAATTGGCGTTTCTAATAAATGCTAATTTTAAAGTCGCCAATATAGTTGCTGTCACTGGGCGAATTTAGATTTTTGAACGTAACGGTCTTCCCGCTCGCGTTTTTAATTTTCAGCGATTTAATAGAGCCAGCGGATATACCGAATGGCACACCGTCATTATCACTCTGGGGGTAATTCAAAGTTGCGCTCGGGATATTCGCCGCGGCAATATTGCTGTTGATGAAAGAATTCGGTTCGCCTCTGATGCCCTTCACCGTAACACTCTTAATAGAGGCCGAAACATTGATATCGTCAGGCAGGTCGGGAAACCCTGTAACGCCGCTTTTAATGCCGGCAAAGCAAAGCGAATTTATCATCGCCCCGGCACTGATTGTGCCGACGTTTCCATCGGATATTATTTGACTGTTGTTAATGTCATTCTTTGCGGTAAGAGCGCCCAGGGCAAGCACTTTGAGATTCGGCTCCTGGTCGAGGGTCAGCGTGGCCGCGGTAATATTCAAAGCCGAAACGCTTTTAATCGTATTACAGTGCCACTCACCAGAAAGAGTTCCAGCAGTTTTGATGCTTTTAATCGTATTACAGTTCCACTCACCAGACAAGGTTCCTGCGGTTTTGATACTGCCGATACCGATAGAGGCGTCTATGGTAACATTCGCGTCCAGGTTGCCTGCAATTTTTCGTTTCCTGTCGCCCTTGGTCGTGATAGTGCCGATGGATGGGGCGTTAATTTCGTCGCCGAGCCATTCGGTTGCTGAAATCGCCTTTATCGGTATTTGGCTGTTTAACGTCAGGTCAGCCACCCGGTCAAACGCAAGCGACACCGTTGCTTTTTTGTCTGATGAAGAGCCAACGGTTATCGTATTCGACTTATTAACGTCATTGATAATCAAACTTGCGAGCGAACCGGATACATTTATATTACCTCGCAGGTTTGTCGTTTTAGCTGTGATTGACTTCAGTGAGTTGTTGTCTTCGATAGTATTGATATCGCCGACGCTGATTTCCTTCTTTGCCGTGATTGTCAATTGCGATTTTGCGCCTGTATTATACAGGTTCACCTCGCTGAAATTGCTGTCGCCGCCGACTATTTCGCCATACCCGCCGCCCGTCAAGCTGAACGTAACCGGCACGCCGCAGACGTCGGGGACCGTTAATTTTATGTTCTTGCTTTTTTTACTGCCGGTTATATTTATATTATTTATATCCCCGAATTCCCACGGAACAACGGTCCCCTTAACCGTGAACGAGAACAGGTTGTTATCGGTGATATCATTGTTATCAAAAGAGATGGTCCCCTCATACCCCAAAACGTTTACCTCGTTTGTACCCAGCGTAACAGTAAAGGTTGTGTAATCGCCCGGAACCAGTACGTTTACTTCGGGCTGAGTAATAGTAAAATGTGCAGGCTCGTTAATTTCACCAAATACGAGTGTTTCGCTGCCGTTATTACGAATAGTGAAAGTTTTGCTCGGCCCCGTAAGAGCGACTGGAGCGGTTCCCAGAACAACAGGGTCATCCTGGCCATTGGTAATTTCATTTGCTTCGCAGAAAACCCTTAGCTGAACCCCTTCCGGGATAATACTGCCGAATTCCCACAGGTCATTCAAATTACCGTCGTTGCCGGAATAATCATATCCTACCCCACCAAAAAGCCACAGGTTGCCGCTTGTATCCATACAGGAAGCACTGTAACTGCGTGCCCCCGGTATGTAACTCGGATCTGACTCACCCGGCTGGTTGCTGTATATGCCGGGTTGCGCGACGATGCTCGATCCACTGACCCATTCCCAGACGGAGCCGTTAAAGTTCCATAAATCATTTAATACCCCGTATTTTCCTTTCTTATCGTATCCCGTCCCGCCGAATAGCCAGAGATAGCCATAATTATCTCTCCAAGAGGTAGCCCCCAAACGGTCGCCGGGGACATTTTTCGCATTAGGTTCTCCTTGTGTTCCATATACCCCGGCTTTATGCTGATTGGCAAGATTTGAGCCATTGACCCACGTCCATTCATTAGTAGTGTTAACGTCAAATTTCCAGAAATCGCTCAAATACCCGCCTTTGCCCTTGCTGTCATACCCATATCCGCCGTAAATCCACAGGTTGCCTTTGGTATCCATCCACAGGACGCTTCCATATCTTGTCCCCGGCACATTAGTCGAGTTTGCGATGCCTTTGGTACCGTAAACTCCCTTGTGGGAAATGCTTTTTGAGCCGTTGACCCACGTCCATCTGGTACCGCTATACTTCCACAAATCATTCAACATTCCAATCGAGCCGCTGCTGCCGTAGCCGTAGCCCCCGAAAAGCCACAGTGTCCCGTTGCTGTCCGTACAGGTTGCGCTCCCCCATCTCGCCCCGGGCGTATTATTTGAGTTAGCAACCCCCATTGTTCCATAATACACACCATATTGACTGGCGGTACTTGAGCCGCTCACCCAGGCCCATTTATCGCTACTGGTGTTAAACTTCCATAAATCATTTAATAATCCGAGGGTCATATTGACATCGTATCCATATCCGCCGAAAAGATAGAGATAGCCGATGGTACCGCTGGTGTCTGTCCACGAAACACTATTGCTTCTCGCACCGGGTGTGTTATTCGCAGCAAAAGCCCCTTTGGTGCCATACGTTCCGCCCTGATAGGATATACCGGTCATATCATAGCCTGTTACCAATGCCCAGTCCGCCCCATCAAACTTCCATAAACCGTTCAGCAGGCCCGGACTCGCGCTGCCGTCACTACCTAATCCATACCCGCCGAAAAACCACAGGTTTCCGCCGCTGTCTATCCAGGAGACACATTCCTCTCGTCCGCCGGGGATGTCATTTGTGCCGGTTGGGTTAAAAGAATTGTCGCCGCTGACCCACGTCCACATCGCGTCGTCAGCAACAGCCGGAACTGAGACAGCAACCAGCAAAATAGCGATGAGCACCATTTTTACGCGTGTTTTTACCATATCTGTCATGATTTTTCCCCCGATAACAGAATAATCAGGTTTTTATCATACCATATTTATCGGCCGAATAGTCAAATAAAAATGACGGAAAACTACACGAGTTAACACGTGGTAATTATTGAAGTTTGCCGAATAACCTGCTATTATTGGCCAGGCGGGAATGATATTTGCGCCCGTAGCTCAACTGGACAGAGTGCCGGGCTTCGAACCCGGAGGTTACAGGTTCGACTCCTGTCGGGCGCACTAAACCACCCCTGTCGGGATTAAAATTTTGTCATTTTTCCGGTCTGCTCGTTGTTCCAATCCGCCCCGCGTGTCAGTCAGTGTTTCAGTCCGTCCCTGCCCTCCATAGCTCTTGGCGAAGGAGTAACCGTCAGTGTATTTTTATTATCTCCTCCCTCCATTAAGCCATAAATGCCCTTTTAAACCCCGTTTTTCTAGCACTTACAGAACGGATTTCAATTGCATCAACGCCCATTTGGGAGATAAAATCCTATGCTTGTTGTGATTATGAATAACTAAATTTGAGGCAGGAGATTTTCAATGCGATACTTATCGAAAAATGTGGCAGGACTTGTGATTTGCATTATGGCATCGAATTTGTACGCGGAGAAGTTGACTGTGGTCTGGGAAAAAGAAATCAGCGACGACAATGCTTTTAGCTACGTCGGTCATGAGGCCCTGTGCAATAATGAGGCATTACAGGTAGTTGGATACGCGTTCGATTCAAAAACACAGTCTTCAGGAAAGTACTGGTTCTATCAGATAAATCCCAACAACGGCAACGTGCTGTCCCATGAAGATTTTCACGCTGTTTCGAGTGCAAGTCCCTCAGACCTTATTTTCGGTTCGTGGCTGACAAAGGGGCTCAAAGTTGACAAGGATAATATGTACTGTGCCGGCAAATTCGGAACAAAGGAACATTCCTTCGCCAGGCTCGGAGCAAAAGATAAAAAATTTCTCAAAAAGCAAATACCAAGCGATCCGAATAAAAAACCGGGCGATGCATCCGAAGAGTTCGTCTTCAAAATGATTGACCTGTCGGGCAACAAGTTTCTTTTTGTGGGAAGAGACGCGAAATCGAACGGTTTTGCCGTAAAAACAGATTCAGACGGGAACGCTCACTGGCGCAAAATATTCGATAAAGGCAAATTATCTTTTATTGTCGATGCCGTTGAAATAGAAAACAATTTAATACTGCTGGAGTGTTTTTCGGACGGCGGACCTAATAATAATATGTATGAAGGTTTTAATTGCCGCCTGATAAAATGCGATTCCCAAGGCAACATTATTACCGAGAAATCCTTTACGGGCAGCGGCGCATTTCCAAACAAATACCCGGAATTACACAAGGTCGATTCAAAGAGTTTCGTGGTCGGCTATGACAAGCAATTCAAATTGACACAGATGGAGTATTGCGCGGCTACATTTGATAATAATCTAAAGATGTTATCCGAGAAAACAATCATTAATAAGGAAATCAAAACACCTGTCTATATGCATATATTACCTGTTCCATCTGGCGGTTTTATGGCTGTTTATAACGAAACCATGGGCAAAATCACCGTCGGCAAGTATTCAGATTCCGGTGAGCTATCCGCTTCTCTTTCTTTGGATAATTATATCGTAATCGACGATTTTAGAATTGTCGGCTCCGGCAATAAGTATTTTATTATTGCCTTGTCAATGCCCACAAACAACGATTTCCGTACAAAAACAAAAATTGCTGCTTTGAGTGTTGAATAGAAAGGCAAAGTTTATGCGCAAATATTACCCGGGAGTGTTATATTCATTACTGTTTTTAGGACTGCTATGTACGAGTGGATGTTATGTGGCTGGTATAACTTGGGGAAGAAGTCTCCCGCCCAAAAATATAGTTTGCGGTGTATCCTGGGAAACTACAATTGACATTGTTATTAACCCGCCTCAACTCATCGGTAATCATCCCGAAAGATGCAAGGATGTTACAATTCATATTTGCAATTCCGCAGACAGTAACTTTATCGCTGTGCCTATGGTCTTGGAAAATGCGAATCTAAATCGTGGCGAATTGCATTGGAAGGCCGACATGAAACCAATCCTTTGTGACTCTGGTGTCGAGTATGTGGAATATTATATAGAATATACAATCCGCGAATTTGGTCATTATAACAAGTATTACAGAACAGATTATTATAAGGTCCCTGTTAGCAAAAAATAATTTTTTCGTCCAATACCGGCAGGATATAAAAATGAAAAGAACAATACTATTCATCATATTATTTTTCTTACTGTCTTGTATTAGTGGATGTGGACTGGGAGCCAGCTTGAACGTAGATCATAATCCCCCCAAAAAAATTGCTTGCGATAACCCCTGGGTAATAGAAATAGACATTTGTATCATTCCATACGAAACACTTGGCAGCCATATTGACAGATGCAAGGATGTTACAATTCATATTCGCGATTCTTCAAATAACAGCTACACTGCTGTGCCTATGATTGTGGAAAAAATTAATCGCAACTTAGGCAGGATGGATTTGAAAGCAGATATGAAACCAATTCCTTGCGACTCCAATATAGGGTATGTGGAATACTATATAGATTATATGTTCGGCCGTAAGGGTTATAAGTATTATAGAACAGACATATATAGAGTTAATGTCAGCAACAAATAATTTACCGATACAGGAGATTGATTCAAATGAGAAGAACAGTATTATTCTGTTTTGTTGTCGCGTGTATTTTATGCGGATGCAATGATGAAAAGGAATATGTTAAAACGCACGGAATGGGAGTTGGTTATGTAGCGGGGCCATTTTTCCATTATGGTCAAACCAAGTTGTCCGAAACTCGTCATTTTAACCTCGGCGATATTCCGCGCGAAGGGCACACAATAATAGCTTCTATTTCTTTTACCAATAGCGGCTGGAAAACACCGTTGATTATTGAAAAAGTCGATTGTAACTGCCCCTGCTTCGCTGGTTGGGATGGTGATGACGAGCTTGTCCAGCAACAAAAAGGCGAGATTGCTGTTTACTTCGATAAAGATAAAATCGAATCCGGCCCGACATCTATCCCTGTGATTATCAAAACCAATGACCCTTCCAATAGCAAAGTTAAAATATTTTTCGACTTCAACGTTGTCCAAAGCCGGGAAGAAAAAGCACCTTAAAAACATTGCCAGTTTTTAACGAGACCGGCTATAATTACACCACAGGAAGAAAAACTGACGATAATCCTTAATTTGGGTGAATGACTATGATATCGAGAAATTCCTTTAATCCGGATGACCAGGAAAATTCGGGACTGCCGGGACAAAGAACGCAGGAAGAAATAGACGAGCAAATCGGCGAACTGTTCGACAAAATCTGGTATAACCGCCACCAGGACCTCAAACAAGCAATCGAAGACGGCGAAGAAGAGTGCGACCCGCAAATCTGGAAAGACGCCGAAATCAACGCCAGCAAAATCGAGGCAAAATACGGCATCGAAAACCTCGGCCCTTACGATGACTTCGAATGGGGAATGCTCAACGGCAAACTATCCGCCCTTCGCTGGCTCGTCGGCTTCGAATGGGATATGCTCGACACCTAATCATTTCGCCCCTCATCGCGCAGCGATTCCGGAATTTTTGTCCGCCGTAGGCGGATTGTATTTTTGCGATTTGATTTTTGAATTGAAAATTACGGGGCTAAGAACACGTCTGCTTCTGATGTCGGCACTTCGATACCATGATAGGTTTGCTTGCCTTGAATTGTGTAGATATCATCCAGTGATGCGTCAACTGTGCGGCCCTTTACGAACACAACCGAGCCGTCGCAGAACAGGACATTTTGACCTCTGCCCCCGTGGTTGGGGCTGTTTTTCTTCATTAGGGCGTCGCTGAGATTGACATTCAATTCTTTTTCAGCCACTGATACATTCGGGAATATGGGGCTCATATCACCAATTATTACCTGCCTGCCCATTTTTTCCAGTCCCCCATTCGGACAGCCGATGCGGAAACTATATGTAACTAAATATCGTTTGGGGAAATCGTTATATTCTTTGGCGTTGCAATTGAAACTACAGGAAGGTTTGGTGGCAGGGCACATAAAAGCGTCCGGCTTAACGTATTCGTTCCTTACCAATACCCACATCTTGCGCGTATTTGACACATTTTCAGGTCCCTGATAACCAACTTTCCACCAAGGATCTCCCGATGCTGATGCCAAGGTAGGCATCTGGCCATTGTTGTCATTTCTGTAATTGCTCAGGCCATTAAATAAACCAGCCATTTGAGAGCCGCACTTGGTCTGCCAGGACATCTGGCGGGCGTAGTTTGTGGCCATCTTGCCACCCGTGATAAGGGCAGAACCCACAATAACAAAGACCGCCGCCGTAGCCAGCCGGCCAAAAATATCATACCAGAAACCAGTTTTCCGCTTCTGTTCGGCCTTAAGAAGTTCATTAAGCCCCGCCTGGCTGGTCCGCAGCGTTTGTTTGATACGCCAAATCGTTCCCTCCGCCAGTTCTGCAGGACAATCCGGGGGGGTGATGCTTTCAAGGGGTGATAATGACGCTTTGATTGAATTGACGAATTTCGCTGCCTGTTCGTTTGAGAATACCAATTCCTGTGCCTGTGCTGATTCCGCTTCTGATGTAATCCCTAAGCAATAATCGAAAAGAAGCTCTTTTTGCTGATTATTTAGTGATATCATTGCGCCTTTTTGCTCCTAACGGCTGCCTTCCAGTCCTTGGCAAACCGGCCCACCGCCGTATGCAACCGGCTTTTAACCGTGCCAATAGGAATACGCAGGACGTCGCTCATTTGTTTGTAAGAAAAATGGTTAAAATACGCCATAACCAAAATTTCTCGCAGATTATCCGGTATATTCGATATAACCCCTCTTACATTGGCCGCTATTTCGCCCTTTTCGAGGTCGTCGTAAGGTCTTTCTTCCTCAGAACTTAAGACATTGAGCATATCATCAAACGACATTTCGTCGGAATCGCTCATCGTGCCGATAGAAACAGTGGCATTTCTTTGCATTTTTCTAAGGGCATCCTTGGCCTTATTCGCGGCTATGGTGTATAACCAGGGGCGAAGAGGTCTGCTTCGGTCAAAACTTTCCCTGCTGGTGAACAGTTGCAGGAAGGTCTCCTGGAAAACGTCTTCTATAGCATCGGCCCGGTTCAAAAAGTTGTGTAAAAAGGCGTACAGACCGTTTTTGTAACGCTCGACGATTTCACGAAACGCACCTTCTTCGCCGACCGCGGAGCGGTCCAACAACTCACCATCACTCAGTTTCGTGAAATCGGTTGCCATAATATCTCTATATGTCTGTTTAGACAATCAATGATAAACCAGCCTACGACTAATAAACCACGCCTGAGGCGGGTAAAGTTTGACATTATAACATTTTGCGGGCAGGTTGAAATCTTTTATCCGCCAAATTTAGCTTTTTCCAACACAAGGATGATGAGGTAAAGGGGACCAACCGATTGCGGTTTTTGCGTTTTCCCGTGTCAAGCTTTTGTTTTTGCGCCGGTATCACAAAAAAATATATTTTTTTTGTAACAGGTTAACAGCCGATAGAGTATAATATGCAAACTACCCGTTGATTATCACCCGTTGAAAAACCCTAGAAATGAAGAGTGATATATTACGATTTTTGAAAAAATACCAACACTGTCGATAGGCGGCATCAAAGCCAGGATTCCGATTATCCAGGGAGGAATGGGGGTAGGCATTTCTTTGTACGGGTTGGCTTCTGCGGTCGCAACAGCAGGCGCAATCGGTGTAATCGCAACAGCCGGAATCGGGCAATTCGAGAGCGACGTGAACACCAACTACAAAGAAGCAAACAAAAGAGCGCTGTCCAAGGAAATAAGAAAAGCAAGGGCAAACACCGATGGAATCATAGGTGTCAATATAATGGTGGCTCTTTCGGATTTTGACGAAATGGCGCAGTGCGCAGTAGATGAGCACGTCGATATCCTCTTTATGGGAGCGGGTCTTCCGGTAAAGCTTCCACATACACTGCCGCTGGACGCACTGGGTAGTTTGCATACCAAATTTGTCCCTATCGTTTCATCAGGCAGGGCTGCGGACCTGATTTTTAAGACATGGGCGAAACATTTTTCTCATGTGCCGGACGGCGTTGTGGTCGAAGGCCCAATGGCAGGCGGACACCTGGGCTTCAAAAAAGAACAGATTAACGCCCCTGATTATGCGCTGGAAAAGATACTGCCCGACGTCATAAGTGCGATAAAACCCTATGAGCAGCAGTTCAGCAAACACATACCTGTAATTGCCGGCGGCGGAATATACACCGGCGAAGATATCTACAAATTTATGCAGATGGGCGCAAGTGGCGTGCAAATGGCGACAAGGTTCGTCGCTACACACGAATGCGATGCTTCCGACGAATTTAAACAGGCCTACCTTAAATGCGAAAAAGACGACATCCTTATTATTGACAGCCCCGTGGGACTACCGGGAAGAGCCATTCGTTGTGATTTTCTTGACCGGGTCGCGGCTGGTAGCAAGGAAAAGTTCCAATGCCCATGGAAGTGCCTGCGAACCTGCGATTTCAAAAATGTGCCTTATTGCATCGCTTTGGCGCTGACCAACGCTAAGAAAGGTAACCTGGAACACGGTTTTGCCTTTGCGGGCGCGAATGTCTATAAAGTCAACAAACTCGTCTCCGTAAAAGAGCTTATCGACGAGTTAATGGAAGGTTATTTGCTTGCCGTTCGCCAGACGGCCGTCGCAAATACGTAACCTCGATTTCACCTCGTCGTCACCTGGCATCGTAATATCCCTTACCTTTTTTATATCCTCGGCCTTATCCCCCCTGCCAAACATCGTCATCGCGTAGGGTGAATCGGCTTGCAAAAAAACCGATTGGGCCGGATAATAGGTGAAAAAGCGGTCTTTGGAAGGTGCATCAATTATGAAAATTGCGTATTTCGATTGTTTCTCCGGAGCGGCGGGCGATATGATAGCCGGGGCAATGCTCGATGCCGGTCTGGATTTTGAATTCCTCAAATCACAAATAGCGACCCTCGGCCTGAAAAACCTTGATATCACAGTCAGCGAAACCAGACGCGCCGGATTGCGAGCAAAGCATTTCGTGCCGCTTATAAAAGAAGAGCATCATCACAGGCACCTTGGCGATATAAAGAAAATCATCAATGACAGTAAAATTGGTGAAAAACCGAAACAGACAGCCATCGCCATATTTGACCGGCTGGCACAGGCCGAGGCAACAGTCCACGGAAAAGACCCCGACGATATTCACTTTCACGAGGTTGGAGCAATGGATTCGATTGTGGATATCGTATCGGCGGCGGTTGGATTTGACGCCTTGGGAATAGAAAAGGTTTATTGCTCGACGCTGGCAGTCGGCGGCGGACAGGTCAAAGCAGCCCACGGTGTAATGCCGGTGCCTGCGCCGGCGACAGCAGAATTATTAAAAGGAATTCCCACTGTTGGCGGGCCAATTGATAAGGAACTGCTCACCCCAACCGGCGCAGCGATACTGACGACGGTCGCTGAAAGTTTTGGCCCGATACCACCTATGACAATTGAGGCGACTGGTTATGGAGCGGGAACTTTGGACAGCGAGCACGTTCCAAACGTCGTCCGCCTGATTTTAGGCAGGTCGGCGGAGGAATCGTCGGCAACAACAGACAGGGTTTGTCTGCTCGAGACAAATATCGACGACTCAACCGGCGAGATAATCGCCAACGCGATGGACAAACTGCTCTCCACGGGAGCGCTGGACGTTTTCGCAACACCGATTATTATGAAGCAGACTCGCCCCGCCGTAAAACTGACCGTCATCTGCCAAACAGCCGACATAGCTAAAATGGAAGAAATAATCTTCCAAAGCGGGATTACATTCGGCGTCCGCAGGCAAATCGTCGAGCGAAACAAGCTGGCGAGAGAGTTTGTAACGGTGACAACGCGGTTCGGGAATATAAAAATCAAGGTCGGGAGGTGGGCCGACAAGGTCGTAAATGCCAAGCCGGAATTTGCGGATTGTGCCAAGGCCGCACAGGAGCATAACACCAGCGTCAAAGAGGTTATGCAGGCGGCAATCGCGGAATTTAAAAAAGCCAGATAGTTGCTCTAACACACGGCAAAATATATACCATTTAACAGAAGGATATTTAATATGACAAAAGGAAAATCTTGCCTGCTTTTGACTTTAGTGATTGTATTGTCGCTGGCGATGGCGGCAATCGCAGCCGAACCTAATAATATTGATAATATACTTAAGGAAAACGGTTTCGACTGGCTCATCGGCAAATGGGCGGCGATAAGCGACGCCAACCAAAAAATCGAAGCAGAGTTCGAGCTGGAAACCGATGGTTACGCCATTTCAATCGAGGCCAAGGCAGGAAACAATGAGCATGTCGGCCTTGTCTATTACTCACCGGCTAAAAATATAATTCTTTACACAGGCGTCGATAACACGGGCAGGGTCTTTGCGGGCCCATGGGAAATTAAAAGCGATAAGCTCGTAATAAATCTTGAACAAACCAAACCCGATGGCTCAGTCACAAATTTCTTGAGGTATCTCTCAAAGGTCGATGCCGAGACGATGAAATCGGTTACATATAGCGTTGTCGATGGCAAACGCTCCGAAGAGCCAATCGGCACACTCGTATTCAAACGAGAAAAATAAAACGATTGTTGCTATCATTTTATCAACCTCAAATTCTCCCCCGAACGGCTGATTGCATACTCGCGTATTAAAGAGTAGAAGCTATATGAGGGCATAAAAATGAAGCTCAAATACGCGGGAATAGTGGTTTTAGGCATCGCCTTGGCTGCATTGGCTGTACAGAAGGGAGATAAACAAATGACGACCAATAAGCTGACCCCCGAAGAAGAATATGTAATCGTTCAAAAAGGCACCGAAGCCCCTTTCTCAGGAGAATACCTCAATAATAAAGAACCAGGCACATACGTTTGCAAGCGTTGCGGAGCAACACTTTATCGCAGCTCCGACAAATTCGACGGACACTGTGGCTGGCCCTCTTTCGATGACGAAATCCCCGGCGCGATAAAACGTGTCCCAGACCCCGATGGCTATAGCACTGAAATTGTCTGCGCAAATTGCGGCGCGCACCTCGGCCACGTTTTCACGGGTGAGGGGTTAACCGAGAAAAACATAAGGCATTGCGTCAATTCAATTTCACTCGTCTTTGTGCCCGCCGCAAAGACAGACGTCAATGACCCAAACAGCAAACCCTCCACAAAGGCATATTTCGCGGGTGGTTGTTTCTGGGGAGTAGATTACTGGCTCAAGTCCGCTCCGGGCGTCATCTCCGTAACAGCCGGCTATATGGGTGGAACTACCAAAAATCCCACATACACACAGGTCTGCACCGGCACAACGGGCCACGCCGAAACCGTCGAGGTCGTCTTCGACCCGAATAAAACTAATTACGAAGACCTCGCCAAACTCTTCTTTGAAATCCACGACCCCACTCAGCGTAATAGGCAAGGCCCCGATATTGGCTACCAATACCGTTCCGCCATTTTCTACGCAAACCAGCAGCAAAAGCAAATCGCTGAACGCCTGATTGAGCAGTTAAAGAAAAAAGGCCTTGAGGTCGTTACATCGGTTGAACCTGCAAAAGAATTCTGGCCCGCCGAGGATTACCACCAGGATTATTACGACAAAACCGGCGGAACCCCCTACTGCCAATTCCGCACCAAACGTTTCTAATTTTCGTTCTGTGCCCGTCTGTCCACCATCGAAAAACATCATTGTTTTGAACACACACGTGGAATCGCCGTATAAATCTCATTAGAAGCGAGTTTGGGGACTGTCAAAAAAATTAAAAAAATTTATAAAATATTCTTGACGCACTGTCGATAATCCAATATGCTTGATATGCTAATGCTGGCATCGAAGCTTTTATATGTCAGTACGGAGTTATCCGGCGTGGCATTAGTAATAGTCGGATGTGGGTGGAAAGCGTAGGTGAATTTGAACAGAATTCTTAAAGTGTTGAAAGTTTTGCCTTAGCTGAAGGAGCGGATTTGTCTTTATAAACCGCTGGCAGTTAGGCAGCGGTTTTTTTGTTGCTCTTTTTTATGTGTATATGTAAACTATCCGGCCTCGACTAAACTGTCGATTGTCGATTTGTGGTTTGAAATCTGTTTTTCAATCAGCAATCCGCAATCATAAATCAGCAATTGAAAGGGCTCGTAGCTCAGGTGGTTAGAGCGCACGCCTGATAAGCGTGAGGTCGGAAGTTCGAATCTTCCCGGGCCCACTCGGAATCTGAAATTTGAGATTCCTGAATCGCGGCTCCGGGGACGTAGCTCAACTGGGAGAGCGTTGGCTTTGCAAGCCAGAGGTTGCCGGTTCGATCCCGGTCGTCTCCATTAAATTCGTCTTTGACGAATTTAATGCCCTGAGCAAATCCCGATTTATCGGGATGCGTCGAAGGGCATTGGTTAATTCTTGGGTTAACCCTAGGGGTTACCAGGTAAAGTTGTTTGACAAGTTAATATGCGGGTGTAGTAAATTTTATATTGTCTTTCTAACTAAACGTGGCGAGTCCATGTATCAAAAAGTGGAGCGCAATGTCTGGATATTTATTTTGGCGATTACTCATGGTTGACCAATCATCGAATGATATGGTCAAGTTACTAAGAGTGTATGGGGAATGTCTTGGTGCCGAGAGGCGATGAAGGACGTGGCTGACTGCGATAAGTCCGGGGCAGGTGTCGAGCAACCGTTAATCCCGGAATCTCCGAATGGGGAAACCCGACATGACTGGGCAACCAGTTCTTGTCATCGCCGGCTGAATGCATAGGCCGGCTGAAGCTAACGCAGGGAACTGAAACATCTAAGTACCTGCAGGAAAGGAAATCAACCGAGACTCCGTAAGTAGCGGCGAGCGAAAGCGGATATAGCCCAAACCAGGGAGCTTGCTTCTTGGGGTTGCGGGCGCTGATTTGGAGTTACAAAGGTAACGCAAGCAAAATCTTCTGGAAAGTTGAGCCATAGCAGGTGATAGCCCTGTATGCGACTGCGTGCACCCTCCGTTACATCAGCGTTCCAGAGTAGCACGGAGCTCGTGGAACTCCGTGCGAATCAGGGGGGCCCACCCTCCAAGGCTAAGTACTACTCGGCAACCGATAGTGAATCAGTAGGGCGATTGAACGATGAAAAGTACCCCTATTAGGGTAGTTAAAAGAACCTGAAACCATACACTTACAAGCTGTGGAAGTCCTATGACCCGTCTTCGGGCGGGTAATGGATGACCGCGTGCCTTTTGCTTAATGAACCGGCGAGTTGCCGTTTGTGGCAAGGTTAATCCCCTAAGGGGAGTAGCCGTAGCGAAAGCGAGTCTGAATAGGGCGATATAGTCGCAGGCGGTACGACGCGAAACCACGTGATCTACTCATGGCCAGGATGAATCAGCCGTAAAAGGCTGAGGAGGTCCGAACTCATTAACGTTGAAAAGTTATGGGATGAGCTGTGAGGAGGAGTAAAAGTCTAATCAAACGTGGAGATATCTCGTACTCTCCGAAATAGCTTTTGGGCTAGCCTTGAGTTAATGCTTTACGGGGGTAGAGCTACTGAATGGGGTTAGGGGCCTACCCGGTCACCTGCCCCAACCAAACTCCGAATACCGTAAAGTTTACCTCGGGAGTCAGTCTACGGGAGATAAGTTCCGTGGTCGAAAGGGAAACAACCCAGCCCGCCAGCTAAGGTCCCAAAATCCTGCTAAGTTATTAAGGAAGTTGGATTGCGGCGACAGCCAGGATGTTGGCTTAGAAGCAGCCACCATTTAAAAAGTGCGTAACAGCTTACTGGCCGAGCAGTCCGGCGCCGATAATGATCGGGAATAAGCAGGATACCGAAGCTGCGGATTTATCTGAGGGTTCGCCCTCAGATAAGTGGTAGGAGAGCGTTGTTGTCAGCATAGAAGCCGTACGGTGACGAGCGGTGGAGCGGCAACAAGTGATTATGCCGGTATGAGTAACGATAAAACAGGTGAGAATCCTGTTCGCCGAAAGCCTAAGGTTTCCTGGGGAAGGTAAATCCGCCCAGGGTTAGTCGGTCCCTTAGTCGAGGCCGAAAGGCGTAAACGATGGACAGCAGGTTAATATTCCTGCACTATGTATCGAAGGTTTTAACTGTGGGGGTGACGCGGAAGCTGCGGCTGGAAGCCGACTAGTAGTGGCTATCGTGCCCGTAGTGTTGCCGGGGGCAAAATACCGGCGCAAAACGCTGCGGGACCGCGAGGGTCGATTTAAGATACCCTAGCAGCCCGAAATTCCGCCAAGAAAAACCTCAAACAGGACAACGATGCATAACCGTACTAAAACTGACACAGGTAGGCAAGGAGAATATCCTAAGGCGCTCGAGAGAACCGTTCTTAAGGAACTAGGCAATTTGACCCCGTAAGTTTGCGAAAAGGGGTCCCTACCCCGCCCCATTTTGACCAGAATGTAACACGGGCTTCAAGCCCGTGAAAGCACGGCCAAGATGGCCGTGTTACCACGCTGGGCAAAATAGGGCGGGGAGGGCGCAGTGAAGTGGCTCTGGCGACTGTTTATCAAAAACACAGTTCTCTGCTAACACCAAAAGTGGATGTATAGAGAATGACGCTTGCTCGGTGCTGGAAGGTCAAGGGAGCCGGTCATTTTGTAGCAATACGAGAGAAGCTGGCGACTCAAGCCCCAGTAAACGGCGGCCGTAACTATGACGGTCCTAAGGTAGCGAAGTTCCTTGTCGGGTAAGTTCCGACGTGCATGAATAGCGTAACGACTGGAGTAGTGTCTCAAGAACGGACTCGGTGAAATTGTAGATGCGGTGAAGATACCGCATTCCCGCGGCAAGACGGAAAGACCCTATGAACCTTTACTGTAGCCTGGCATTGATGCCTGACATAACTTGCGTAGGATAGGTGGGAGGCTTTGATGTCCCGATTTCGGTCGGGGCGGAGCCACCGTTGAAATACCACCCTTGTTCTGTTAGTCACCTAACTTCGACCCATGAAACTGGGCGAAGAACAGTGTCAGGTGGGCAGTTTGACTGGGGCGGTCTCCTCCTAAAAGGTAACGGAGGAGTTCAAAGGCATACTCAGCGCGGTTGGCAATCGCGCTTAGAGCGCAAAGGCATAAGTATGCTTGACTGCAAGATCTATAGATCGAGCAGATGCGAAAGCAGGACCTAGTGATCCGGCGATCCTGTGTGGAAGGGTCGTCGCTCAACAGATAAAAGGTACTCTAGGGATAACAGGCTGATCTCCCCCGAGCGTTCATAGCGGCGGGGAGGTTTGGCACCTCGATGTCGGCCCATCGCATCCTGGGGCTGAAGGCGGTCCCAAGGGTTCGGCTGTTCGCCGATTAAAGCGGTACGCGAGCTGGGTTCAGACCGGCGTGAGCCAGGTCGGTCCCTATCTGCCGTGGGCGTAGGAATCTTGATGGAAATATTTTCTTAGTACGAGAGGATTAGAAAGTACTGACCGCTGGTGTACCGGCTGTCCTGCTAAGGGCACCGCCGGGTAGCTATGTCGGGAAAGGATAACCGCTGAAAGCATCTAAGCGGGAAGCCCCCTCCAAGATTAGGATTCCGGTGACTTCGGTCACAAAGAGCACTGGTAGACCACCAGTTTGATAGGCCGGGTGTGTAAGGCGAGTAATCGCTTCAGCTAACCGGTACTAACGCTCAATCACTTGACCATATCATTCATTGGTTGTTCAACATAAGTAATCTGACGATGAATGTTCAGATGGTTGTGCCCACTTTAACAGTATCAAAAGTATCACCCGCATATTTTTCTTGTTTCAAGCGACAATTTGACAATTGAATACGTACCCGGTGAAAGCCGGGGATAAAGAGTTTCCTGGTGAATTTACTGACGGGGAAACGCCTGATCCCTTTCCGAACTCAGAAGCTAAGCTCGTCAGGCCGATGGTAGTCCTTTCGGGTGAGAGTAGGTATCGCCAGGAATTACGAGGCCGGTCAATTATTTGACCGGCCTCTCCTTTTTTGGGACCGGAGCAAATTGTTTGAAATCCTTTCGAATGTTTTGTATTATATAGATAATGACCTTATGACAAGAAAGGCGATATGCCGACGATATTTAGATGGAAGGGTTACAGGTTTTTCTTTTATTCTAACGAAGGTGATCCTTCAGAGCCGGTTCATGTGCATGTGATAAAAGATACAAATGTGGCCAAGTTCTGGCTGGAACCTGTTGTTTCTCTTGCGGAGTCCCACGGTATGAGTCCGCAGGAGCTTAATAAACTGGAAAAGGTGGTTGAGAACAATGCAAAGATTATCAAGAGAGCGTGGTATGAATACTTTGGCAATTGAAGCTAAAGCGACTAATATATCTTTTGATTCCAGCAATATGTGGGTCGAATTGGCTGACGGTAGAAAACTCGGCGTTCCTTTGGCTTATTTCCCAAGGTTGCTGCACGCAACGGCTCGACAGCGAAAAAACTACACAATAAGCGGTGGTGGAATAGGTCTTCACTGGGAAGGTATAGATGAGGACATCAGTGTAAGAGGGCTTGTTATGGGCGTCGGCGATAGAACAAAACCACGAGAGCGGCGCAGGGCCGCAAGCAAAAAATTGCATCACTCCGGCCGATGGTAGTCCTTTCGGGTGAGAGTAGGTATCGCCAGGAATTACGAGGCCGGTCAATTATTTGACCGGCCTCTCCTTTTTTATAGAAATTGCCCCCTGCCGATGGTTTACCAACTTCAGGCCTTCTTTGCAATCTTGTCTAAACGCTGGATTATCTCGACGCACGCCCTGCTGTTGTGATACGGGCACTTCCACTCCGAGACCTTAGGTTTCGATTTATCAACGTTGCCTTTTGCGTCAATCGTCCAGAACCATTCGCCGCCCTTCTTATCGACGACGTAATCCTCGATAAACTGCCAGATATTCTGCGCAACATCGAAATACTTCTGGTCGCCGGTCAGTTGATAGGCGTTCAAATACCCCACCACCGCCTCGGCCTGCACCCACCAGTCCTTGCCGGAATTGCTGATGCCTTTCAGGTCCGCCTCGTAGAACATACTCTTATTATTATCCAGGCCTCTTTCGTATGTCGATTCGGCCAGTTTCATCGCCATCCGCTTAAGCTTTGCTATCGTCTTCGGCTTGCCGAAAATCTCCGCGTCCCTTTGCGCCAGCCAACTCGTCTCGATATCGTGCCCGAACGAAATCATCTGGCTCTTGGGATACCATTTTTCATCGAAGAACAACTGGCAATACGTCCCGTACGGGTGCAGTATATAATCCGCGAATATATCGAGCATATCGCCAACCCGCTGCCCGACCAGCTCATCCTTGTTCACATCGTATAAATTGGCGATGCCCTCCAGAACGTGCAGCGAGGTATTCATCGATTTCGGGGCAGTCATATCTCCGGAGCTGAGCTGCTGGGTTTTTGACTTCGTCCAGTCGCGGTCGTATTTCTCGAAATAACCCTTGTATTGCTTGTCCCAGACGTATTTTTCGAGCAGGCCGAAAAGCTCCATCGCCTTAGCCAGCGCATCCTTATCGCCCGTCGCCCTGTAATACTCCGAAAGTCCGTATATCCCGAACCCCTGCCCGTAAACCAGTTTCTGATTATCTATTGGTTTACCCTGCCAGTCCAGCAAGTTGAACATACCGCCGTATTGTTTATCCCAGAAGTATTCCATAACATAGTCGTATGCCCGTTTTGCCAGCGCAAGGAGTTCCTGCTTTTTCTCGAAAACATAAAGTGTGGAGAACGTCCAGAGTATCCGGGCATTTAGTATCTGCCCTTTGGGCGCCTTTTCGTCGATGACGCCATCGTTATTCATCCTGCCGATGAAACCACCTTTGGGGTCGATGGCACGCTGCGACCAGAACGGCACAATATCCCCATCAAGCTCCTTTTGGACCCTGCTTTTGAATTCTTCGATTATTTTGCTGTCCATATCCTGTCTCCAAACCTTAAATCCCAGCTTCTTCATCGACTGCCTGTCAAACCTCGAATTTGCTGCACAATAATCCTAATCTGCCGCAAAATCAAGTGCCTGCCAGAGCCATAAATTGACAATGCCCCCCAAATAAGGTAAAAGACGTGCTATGAACCTCATAGCGATAGATATAGGCAATACCAATATTGGCGTTGGGCTGTTTCTAAATGGTGAAGAACAGTTTGTAAAGTCGGTATCAGGCGATGCAAAGGCCGAACTGACTGAACTGCTCAAATCGACCTGGGAAATGATACCCGTCGCCAAACGCTCCAAAGAAGGCAAACGCGAAGGCGTAATCATCATAAGCTCTGTCAAGCCCGCCTGGACGCAGGTTGTGCGCGATATCGCAAAACAAACCTTAGGCGAAAATATACTGCTTGTGGGCAAAGAAATTCCCTTCCCAATCGAACTATCGATAGAACATCCGGATAAAGTGGGAACCGACCGGGCTTTGGCGGCCTCGGCTGCCTACGCGGTCGCAGAACACGCGGTCGCGGTCGCGGATTTCGGCACAGCCGTAACTATCGACCTCGTCGATGACCGCGGCGTATTCTGCGGCGGCGTAATCTTCCCCGGCTTCGAAATCAGCGCAAACGCCCTGCACAATGATACCGCTCAACTGCCGAAAGTAACGGTTACAAAGCCGCAATGGCCCTTCGGCAAAAATACCGTCGATGCAATCAACGCGGGTCTGTATTATTCAGCTATCAGCTCATTACAGGAAATTGTCAGGCGATACGCCGAAGTGATTGGAACCTGGCCTCAACTGATAATCACCGGCTCAGGCGCGAAACTTATTAAAGACGATTGCGACTTCGTTGATAACTACGTGCCAAATTTAGTCATCAAAGGTATCGCCCTGGCCTACAAGAAATATATCGAAACGAAAGAATAATTGGTTGCCGTATGTCTGTATTCGCAGCGGTAATGACCGGCAAAGGAACAGGAGCTATCGCCACGATAGAGCTTACTGGCGACTCGGCGGCGGATATCCTCAGGCAAATGCTCCCCTCTCAACCCCAAAAACCTGTGGAATTCACGACAGGCAAAATTTTACTGACCACTATCCAATCAGGTGATAAAACAATCGACCAGGTAACAATCGGCTGTGAAGGCAACAACACATACGCCATAAACTGCCACGGCAATCCGCTTATCGTCGAAGAAATTATGCAATTGCTCCGCCAATATGGTGTCGAATTACTGACCGCCGAGCAACTGCTTTGCAAAACCTCAGTCGGGAACAACACAATCGCACTCGAAACCAAATTGATGCTGCCAAAGGTTAAAACGCTCGAAGGCACAAGAATCATCCTCAATCAAATCGATTCGGGCCTTATGGCCTCAGCAAAAAACTGGCTGCAAGCCCCGCCTGAAAATATCGCTGCTGAAGCACAGATAATCATCGACAAAAGCAAAATCGCCAAGCTTATCATTTTTGGCTGCCGAATAGTCCTCGCAGGCCCGCCCAACACAGGCAAAAGCACCCTTCTCAATCAGCTTTGCGGCAGACAAAAAGCGATTGTAGCAGACGTTAAAGGTACAACCCGCGACTGGGTCTCGGCAAATTGCCAAATCGGCTCATTAGCCGTTGAACTTATTGACACAGCAGGTCTCGATGAGAAACTCGCAGATGATATTGGCAAAGCTGCCCAACAGAAAACAGCAGAAATCATAAATCAGGCGGATATCGTTTTGCTAGTCCTCGACAATAGCGAGCCGGTCAACCAAATCGATAAATCCATCACAAATATATCGGCCAATAAAAAAGTCCTGATGGTCCTTAACAAATCAGATTTACCCTTCGTAACGCAGTGTAGAACGGGCCTGCCCTGTTTACTCAATATGTGCAATATGCCAAACGCAGTCAGTATCAGCGCAAAACTCGGCTCGGGAATCGACTATCTTTGCGACGAGATTGTGCGATTAGCCGGCGTTGAAAATTTTGACCCGAATAAGCCGGTTTGCTTCACCCCTCGCCAGGAACAGCTTTTGGCTCAACTTACGAAACTCAAATCAAAAGACGCTGCACACACACTCATTACAGAGTTGTTAAGTGGCCCGCTGAATGTATAATCAGCCGATATGAACACGGGCAGCGACAATTTGACGCCGGCGATGAGGCAATTTTCTCAGTTCAAGCAGAAGTACCCGGACTGCATACTCTTTTTCCGGATGGGCGACTTCTACGAAACCTTCTATGAGGACGCCAAAACCTGCTCGAAAGTCCTCGGGCTGACGTTAACCAGCAGGGATAAGGGCAGCGATAACCCCGTCCCGCTTGCGGGCGTTCCATGGCACGCCGTCGATGGTTATCTGCGAAAAATGCTCCAGGTGGGCTACAAAGTCGCTGTCTGTGAACAAATCGAAGACCCCAAGACCGCCAAGGGCTTAGTCAAACGCGACGTGGTTCGGGTTGTTACTCCGGGAACACTGACCGATGACATACTGCTGGAAGCAAAACAGGATAACTTTTTAGCGGCGGTCTGGCAGACAAATTCCGCCTCTGCGATAAGCTGGGTCGATATCTCAACAGGGCATTTTTTCGCACAGCAACTTGGCGAGGATGAATTGCTCGATGAAATCGTGCGATTGTCCCCCGCCGAGTGCCTCCTGCCCGACAGACGAGGCGAGTTATTTGAGGCACAGGCGAAAAAACTGGCAAAAGGTATCAGCGAACTGACCGGCGCGACGGTTACACAAAGGCCAAGCTGGTATTTCGACCCCTATCAGGCAAAACAACGGCTTCTAAAACACTTCGGCACTGCCACACTTGAGGGTTTCGGAATCAACGATGCCGATGGCGCGGTCATCCCCCCCGCCGGCGCGTTAATCGAATATCTCAACGAAACACAAAAGACCGCGCTGGCGCATATCTCAAACATCAAAAAAATCAGCCGGAAAAAATTCCTGCATATCGACTACACCTCGCTCCAGAGTTTGGAGGTCCTGCGCACGATTCGCACCGAGGGCACGAAAGGGACATTGCTCGACTGCCTCGATTCAACATTAACGCCGATGGGAGGCAGGATGTTTCGCAACTGGCTTTGCAGGCCGTTGTGCGAGTTATCGGCGATTGAGTTACGTCAGGACGCCGTTGCAGAATTGAAAGACAGCGATAACCGGCTGATTGAAGTCCGCAAATTACTTGGCGATATCGCAGACCCGGAGCGAATCGCCGCACGCATCGCGACCGCAAGGGCATTGCCGCGAGACCTCGTCGCCTTAGCCCTAACCTTGCGCCAAATCCCGAAACTGCGCCAAACTCTGGGGCAATTCAGCGCCAAACTGCTCCGCGATTTGACGGGCCGATGCGACAGTATGGATGAATTGGCCGATTTACTGGATTCCGCAATCGAGCCAAATTGCCCGCTGCGCCTGACCGACAGCGGTGTCATTCGCACAGGGTTCAATAAGGAACTCGACGAACTTCGCTCAATTTCGCGCGATGGCCAAACCTGGCTCCAGCAATATCAGAAGCAGCAAATCGAACGCACGGGAATCGACAAACTAAAAGTCGGCTTCAACCAGGTCTTCGGCTACTACATCGAAATAAGCAGGTCAAACGCCGACAAAGTCCCTGCTGATTACGTCCGCAAGCAGACAATTACCAACGCCGAAAGATATATCACCGATGAATTGAAAAAATACGAAACCCGCGCCCTCGGCGCTGAGGAAAAAGCCCTCGCAATCGAGCAAAAGCTTTTCGAAGAGGTGCGAATACAGTCGGCTCAATATATCCCGCGTCTTCAGGAACTGGCGGACACAATCTCGCAATGCGATTGCCTCGCAGCCCTCGCCCATATCGCCAATCGTCGCGGCTACATCAGACCCAAACTGACAACCGATAACGACCTTCTCATCCAGGACGGCAAACACCCCGTCCTCGCGGAAATGCTCGGCGCGGAATTTGTCCCCAACGATATCTCGCTCGGCAATCAGGCAGGCGACGTAATGATAATCACAGGCCCCAATATGAGCGGCAAAAGCACCTACATAAGACAAACCGCCCTGCTCGTCCTTATGGCTCAGGTCGGCTCATTCATCCCTGCAAAAGAGGCAACCATAGGTCTCGTTGACCGCATCTTCACACGCGTCGGTGCATCCGACGAGCTAATCAGGGGCCAATCAACCTTTATGGTCGAGATGACCGAAACCGCAAACATAATCAATAACGCCACATCGAAATCCTTAGTTGTCCTCGACGAAGTAGGCAGAGGCACAAGCACCTACGATGGCCTCGCCCTTGCCTGGGCAATCACCGAACACATCGCCTCCAAAATCAAATGCCGAACACTCTTCGCCACGCACTATCACGAATTGACCGAGCTATCGGAATTGTTTACCAATATCAAAAACTGCAACGTCGCCGTGCGTGAATGGATGGATGAGGTGGTTTTCCTTCACAAGATTTTGCCGGGCGGCACAGACAAATCCTACGGCATTCACGTCGCGAAATTAGCCGGCATCCCAAAATCAATCCTCGAACGCTCGAAGGAAATCCTGGCTGAACTTGAAACCACGTTCCAGAAAGAGGCCTCCGGCTCACACCTTGCCAAAAACAAAACCAAAAAGCCCGACGCCGACACCCTCTTCGTCCAGAAACACAAGAGCGTCTTAGACAAACTCGCCTCTGTCGATGTAAATAACCTCACCCCTATCGAAGCGATTAATCTTCTCAATAAAATCAAAGATGATATGAAGCCCGGCTAAGCATTATAATTACTTCATAACCGATTTGCCTGCCAGAGCGCCCGTTGACCAAGCGATTTGAAGATTATACCCGCCGCAGGGACCGTCAACGTCGATTGTCTCGCCCGCAAAGAATAAGCCGGGGCAAACCTTGGATTGCATCGTCGTCGGGTCGATTCCGGCTGTGCTGACGCCGCCGTTTGTAACAATCGCCTCGTCTATCGGCTTTGTTGCTACAATCGGGACAGGCATCTTTTTCAGCAACTGAATCACTTTTCTTCGCTGCTCTTTTTTCAACTGGCTCGCGTTTGTTTCGGTGATTCCCGCCAAAGCGCAAATAAGCCCGCCTAATTTTTTAGGAGCCAGCTCGAAAAGAACGTTTGCGATTATTTTTTTGGAATACTGCGATAACTGCCCCATCAGGTATTCTTCGAGTTGTGATTCATTCATCGATGGAGCAATATCAATAGTTACTTCAACCGGCTTCAAGGCGGGCAGACAGTCAACAAGCAATCGGCTTAAATCAAGAACAGCTGGCCCGCTTATGCCGTCGTGGGTAAAAATCATCGGCCCGCTAACACTAACCTTTTTCTTGTTAACCATCGCAGATATTGTAACGTTATCGCGCGAAATTCCCGCCAGTTCAGCGCACCATTTTTCAGTCGAGACAAGTGGCACAAGTGCAGGTCTTGGCTCGATTATTGTATGCCTTAAGGATTTCGCTAATTTATAGCCGTCGCCAGTCGAGCCGGTAGCAGAGTAACTCATTCCGCCCGTGGCGATAATCACTTTTGAAGCCGACGCGATTTCACTCCCGGCGAAAACTGCGAAGCCGTCGCCTCGCTTTTCGATTTTATCAGCCCCCCTGCCAAATATAAACTGCGCGCCGAGTTTTAGGCACTCGCACAGCAAGGCATCTCGAACGTCGCCTGCTCGCTCGCTTACCGGGAACACACAGCCCTGTTCATCGACTTTAGTCTCGCTACCAATCTGGCTGAAAAATTCGCGTGTCGCATCAGGTGAAAATTCGTGCAGACAATGCCGCAGGAACCTCCCCGATTTGCCATACACGCGAACAAAATCATCGACCGTGCCCGTGTGAGTGATATTGCACCTGCCCCCGCCCGTCAAAAGCAGCTTTCTCCCCGGGACCTGGTTTTTTTCTATCACGACCGCCGTCGCTTTGTTTTGCGCTGCGAATATAGCCGACATCAACCCTGCCGGCCCCGCCCCGATTACACAAACGTCTGTTTTCATAGTAGCTCTGAGTGTAGCCGAGCGAGGATGTTGTGTCAAAGACCACTATTGCAATTCAGCCCGCTACGCATAGGATAACAGCAAAAATTATGCCCCTCAAACCAAACAAAAATTTGTATGTAACCGTGCTGACTTTCACAGTCATAACAGCAATCGCTTCCGCCAGCGATAAACCAACCTTGTATATTACCAATGGCAAAAGCAGCTTCATAAAAGCCGACGAGGTAAACCTGCCTCGAACCGACGGCTTGAATATCGTCATAGCAACGCACGGGTGGATTGAAAGAGAACAATGGCCTAAGAATTTGGCCTTATATATCAGAGGCAAGGTCGATTCAAACGAATGGCTCTGCGGCTGGTTCGACTGGCGAAACGAGGCAAGGGTCATCAACCCAAGGGACGCGGCACTCTATGCACACGACACAGCCAGCAAAATGCTGGCAGAGCAGATTCTGAAAATATCGAACAATCCGCAGCACGTTCATTTTATCGCTCATTCCTCCGGCTGCTGGGCCATAACCGAAGCGGCCAAAATCATCGCCCAAAAGACAAACGCGAACATTCACCTGACGTTTCTCGACGCCTATGTCCCGTTGGGCTGGGACGCAAATTCACTCGGGGACATACCTGCCGAACCGAACAAAATTTACTGGGCCGACCATTATTTAACACAGGATATCACTGGCAACGTTACTTATTGCCGGCTTGCCCATGCTCATAACGTCGATATTGGAGATATCACCCCCGGCCTTAAAGACCACAGGTTCCCGTTTCACTGGTATCCCGCGACGGTCCTCGGCAAATACGACCCGAATGATAAATACGCCGGCGAAAAACTGTATTACAAATCAGGCAATCTCGAATATGGTTTTGCCCGCTCACTTGAGGCTGGAAAAGCGAATTGGGAAGCATCGCTGAAACTTGTTATGGGCAACGAAATAGTAAAAATCAGAAAAAACGGAAAATAAGTTGCTTTGAGAGGAACAAAAAATGAAATCGCAAATAATCAAATTGCTGGTTACAGCGGTCGCAGTGCTCACTTTAGCAGGCAGCGTGTCCGCCGACCTGTCCGGCGAAGCGCAAGCAAAGACGGAACAGCGAAAGTACAATGACGTTTACAGCGGGGAATATCTCAATCACATCGCTTTTCCAATGGGCGGCATCGGCGCCGGGATGATTTGCATCGAAGGAACGGGAACGTTAAGCAATTTTTCGCTGCGAAATAAACCAGAGATATTCACTGAGCCGACCGTGTTTTCGGCAATATGCGTCAAGGGTGACAAAAACGTCGCCAGAGTGCTCGAAGGCCCCGTGCCAAAATGGAAAATCTTCGGCGCCGGCCCGGATAACACAAGTTACAACGGAGCCGGTAACGGTCTGGGGGGCAGAACATACGGACTTCCGCGATTCGCCAAGGCAACCTTCAAGGCCCGCTTCCCGTTTGCCGTTGTATGTCTCGAAGACCCAAAGATACCGCTGAAGATTGAGATTACCGGCTGGAGTCCCTTCACTCCGCCTGAGCCGAATGATTCGTCACTGCCTGTCGCGGCATTGGAATATCGCTTCACAAATCCAACCGACAAACCCGTTGAGGCGGTTTACTCTTTCAACGCCCGCAACTTCCTGGCGACAGATGAAAAACCAGGCAAAGTTGCGGGAACTGCAAATGGTTTTGTCCTCGCCGCAAAAAAAGACCCCAAAGGCAAACCCTGGGATGAGGCGGCATTTGCGGCAATCTCACTCAATCCCGACGCCAATATCAACTGCGCCTGGTTTCGCGGCGGCTGGTTTGACCCGCTGACTATGGCTTGGAAGGATATCGAACAGGGCAATTGCTTCGAAAAGCCCGCCATATCAGGCGGCCCAACAAGTCCCGGCGCAACAATTTTTGTGCCTGTGAACCTGGACCCGGGAAAAGAAAAAACCGTCACCATTCTTCTCTGCTGGTTTGCTCCGGTAAGCAATGTGAGAAACGGTCCCGACACAGGCGGCAAAACTGATGATGCTAATCAGCCGACAACATATCAGCCATGGTATTCATCCAAATTCATGGATATTGAAAGCGTCGCAAACTATTGGCGGACAAATTACACAGCACTGCGAGAAAAAACGAAACGATTCAGCGATTGTTTTTATGACACAACGCTGCCCGACGAAGTAACCGAGGCGGTCGCTGCAAACTTGACAATCCTGAAATCACCTACCGTTCTTCGACAAGGAGACGGCCGGCTCTGGGCATGGGAAGGATGCTTCGATAATGCCGGCTGCTGCCCCGGCTCCTGCACTCACGTTTGGAACTACGCGCAGGCGATACCTAACCTGTTTCCCCAGCTCGAACGCACCTTACGCGAAACGGAGTTTTGCGTCTGCCAGAATGAAAAAGGCCATCAAACTTTCCGATGCTCATTGCCGATTCGGCCGACGTCGCACGGTTTCCACGCAGCCGCTGATGGCCAACTGGGCGGTATTATCAAGGTTTACCGTGACTGGCGTATAAGCGGCGATTCTGACTGGCTGCGGGAATTATGGCCCCAGGTCAAAACCAGCATGAACTATTGCATTGCCACCTGGGACCCCAACCACAATGGCGTCCTGTCTGAGCCGCATCATAACACCTATGATATCGAGTTCTGGGGACCAGACCCCTTATGCAGCAGCTACTATATCGGGGCTTTAAAGGCAATGACACTAATGGGCAAAGCCCTTATTGACAATGACCCGCTTTACGGAGAACTGCTCGACAAGGGACAAAAATATGTCAATGAGCAGTTATATAATGGCGAATATTTTTATCAACAGGTCCAGTGGAAAGACCTAAGGGCAAAAAACCCGATAACAGCGCAAACACTCGACGGCGGGTACGCCCCGGATGCGATTGAGATATTGAAAAAAGAAGGACCTAAATACCAGTATGGCAAAGGGTGTCTCTCAGATGGCGTCCTCGGGGCGTGGCTTGCGCAAATCAGCGGCGTCGGTGCCATTCTTAACGAGGACAAGGTCAAAAGCCATCTGCAAAGCGTCTATAAATACAATTTCAAAAAAGACCTGTCGGAACACGTAAATCCACAGAGGCCCGGCTACGCGCTGGGCAGCGAAGGCGGATTGCTGCTTTGCTCCTGGCCGAAAGGCGACGAACCCAGTTTGCCCTTCCCATACAGCAACGAGGTCTGGACCGGCATTGAATATCAGGTCGCCTCGCACCTGATTACAAAAGGGTTTATCGACGAGGGTCTGCAGATTGTCCGCACCGCACGCGACCGATACGACGGCAAAGTTCGTAATCCCTTCGACGAATACGAATGCGGCCACTGGTACGCCCGTGCAATGTCGTCGTACGCACTTTTGCAGGCACTCGGCGGCGCAAGATACGACGCTATAGAAAAAATCTTATATCTTAAACCCGCCGTGAAAGGCGACTTCAGAACATTTATTTCCACGGCTACCGGCTATGGAACAGTCGGCGTAAAAGATGGTAAACCGTTCTGCGATGTGGTAAGCGGCAAAATACCATTCGAAAAAATAGAGTATGTCGGCCCATAGACCTGATGTCGGGCTTTGCAATATAGCCCTGCTATTGTATAATGGTTTTTTGTAAGTTTTTGAAAATATTTGAATAACTGAGGACATTATGGCAAAGCTGGCAAAACTGGACGACATAGTATCACTGTGCAAAAGGCGCGGTTTCATATTCCAATCGAGCGAAATCTATGGCGGCCTCGCAAGCTGCTACGATTACGGCCCATTAGGCGTTGAGCTGAAAAACAACGTCAAGAAGGCCTGGTGGAAAAACGTCGTCCAGATGCGAGACGACGTCGTAGGCATCGATTGCAGCATCCTTATGCACCCGCTCGTCTGGAAGGCATCAGGCCACGCCGACCACTTTGCCGACCTCATCGCCGAATGTAAAAAATGCAATGTCCGAACACGCGTTGATCACCTCAAAGACAAGGAAAATCCTTCAGCCGAAGAACATACTGAACATATCGCGATTGTCCCCGGCGCAAAACAGGACTTGAGCAAAAAGGTCTGCCCCGCCTGCGGAGCAGTAGGCAACTTCACCGAACCAATGCCTTTTAAATTAATGTTTGAAACCCAGATGGGCGCAAACGTCGAGGATTCAATGACGCTTTACCTGCGTCCCGAAACCGCCCAGGGCATCTTCGCCAATTTCAGAAACGTCCTCGATACGACAAGAGTCAAAATACCTTTCGGCATCGCCCAAATCGGCAAGAGTTTCCGCAACGAAGTGACAACAAAGGCGTTCATTTTCAGGACGCGCGAATTCGAGCAGGCCGAACTGGAATTCTTCTGCGAACCGGGAACTGATGATAAATGGTTTGAGCACTGGAAAGAGCAGCGTTTCAACTGGTATCTCAACCTCGGCCTCAAAAAAGAAAACCTCCGCTTCCGCGAGCACGAAAAAGACGAACTTGCCCATTACGCCAAGGGTTGCGTCGATGTCGAATACAAATTCCCGTTCGGCTCAGGCGACTGGCAGGAATTAGAGGGCATCGCCAACCGCACCGATTACGACCTCCGCCAGCACCAGCGCGGTATGCGCACGCTCAACTCCTGGTATGAGACTAAGGGCGACCTGTCGAAAATCAAGCTCAAAGAAGAGGCCGAGGACTATCTCAAGGGGCCTCTTTCATATTTCGACGACGAAAAGAAAGCCCGGTATATCCCTTATGTGATTGAACCTAGCGCAGGTATGGATAGAAGCACGCTAGCGTTCCTCGTTGACGCTTATGATGAAGAGGAAGTCCGCGGCGAAACGCGAAATCTGCTCCGGTTCTCTTCGGCTATCGCGCCGGTAAAGGCAGGCATATTCCCGCTGGTCAATAAAGACGGCATGCCCGAAACCGCCCGCAATATCTTCAACGACCTCAAGGGACGCTTCAACTGCGTTTACGACGAAAAAGGCGCAATAGGCCGACGTTACCGCAGGCAGGATGAAGCGGGCACGCCCTTCTGTGTCACCGTCGATGGCCAGACCGCTCAGGACCAGACCGTTACCGTTCGCCAGCGCGACTCGATGGAGCAAATACGCGTCGCCACCGACCAGTTAAAGGCCTTCCTGCGCGATAAACTGGATATGTAAAAATGATCTTCGACCGAATCGACAACACCCGTTTGTACCTCGGTCTGCACGCCGGCTTCGCGAAGGCGTTTGAGATTCTCACGGATAAAACCCTGTCACAAAAACAAGACGGCAAATACCCCGTCGATGGTGATAACATTTATTACACCATCCAGCGATATACAACCAAACCGCTAAGTGAAGGCAAATTTGAAGCCCACCGTAAATATATCGATATTCAGTTTTTATTAGAAGGCGTTGAAATTATCGGCTACGCACCATTGAAAGACCTTACAACCGCTGAAGTTTACAACCCCCAAAAAGATATCGCCTTTTTCAATACGCCAAAGGAAATCACGAAAGTCATCCTTGAACCGGGCCTTTTCTGCATCCTCTTCCCCGCCGACGCTCATCTCCCAGGCCTCCAACTCGCCGGCCCAACCGAAGTCCGCAAAGTGGTTATCAAGATTCAAATAAAGGAATAGCAAAATGAAAAAACTTTACCTTTCAACTACAGACAAGAAAATTTTCGGGGTTTGCGGCGGAATAGCTGAAACGTACGATATCGACCCCACCATGGTTCGGCTGGCGATTGTATTCCTCACCCTCGTGACATTCGTAGCGCCTTTGATAATAACATACATCGTCGCCGGAATAATCATGCCCCGTAAGAAATAACGGGTTAATACGGCCAAACCGACTACTGGTAGGACTTCATAAAATCCTGCTCTTTGAGCCAGGTAATCAATTCGTCTGCCAATTTGCGGTCTTCAGCAACACGCGGGTGGTTCATCGCCTGGTATTTAAAAACAAAATGACTTATATTTTTGTCGTCCGCCTCAAGCTGAGTAACTATATATTTCCACGCCGCATCAAGCGGCTTGCTGTGCATCCCGCCATACACCGCCACGCAGCAGCACGATATGCGCCTTCGGATACGCACCGCGTATATTTCGCACAAGTGAAATGTAACCATCATTGAAATCCACAGGGAACGGCTGTTTTTGCTTCACTGTAAATGACTCATCGTTATCGCCTAAGTTCACAAAAACAACATCAGGCACCCACGACTTAAGGTCAGCAACAGGCGACGACGCCTTAGGATAAATCTTGTTCCACATCTCGCCGGCTTTAACATCGACATAGCCGGTGATTATTCCCATCCCGCTGACGGTTATATTGCGATGGTCTGCGTTAAATTCCTCAGCCGTCATCGCCGCATAACTGAGCAACCCGTTATGCGTCCGCCTCGTATCCCACTGGTCAGCATTGCCATCCTCGTTGCACGCCCCGACGGTCTTTGAATCGCCGAAAAACTCCATCTTAAGTTTATAAGCCACCGGCGCAGGCAGCCATACCTTGGCTCCTTCGCCAATCTGTATGCCATTAAAATGCACGGAACCCGCATTGCCCTCGCTGCGTTTGGAAAGCACCAGATGATGACGCCACTTGCCCAACCCCGTAAACGTCGTCCCTTTCGCCGGCATCCCATCGTTGGCTTCGACAATGGTTGTCGAATTATCAATCTTAGCATCGAAGAAGTTTTGCCACGTCGGCTTGTCAAAAAGCAGCGTCAGCGTATCGCCCTCAAAATCTATACTGATTCTGCTCGCCTGCCAGACAACAACCGGCGAATTCGCATCAGCAAAATCAAATCGCCCCTCATAGCGAAAACACTTGTCCGAGGCGGGAATCGTTTGTACCCCGTAAGTCGGCGCAGTTAAGCACCCGGCCAGGAGTAACACACCCATTATTAAAGTCATTCGCGTTTTCATATACCCAATTAGATACCAGTATCCTGGAATCTTGTCAACTGCAACTTAAAATATGTGCTTTGCGGCAGGCGTCCCGCGGTGTATATTCTATGGCCTGACATGGCCATTTAAAAAGGAATTGATAATGAGCGATAACAGAACACTTATAATCCAGTTGAAAGATTTCGCAGGTCAGCAGGTAACATTATCCGGCTGGGTATATCAGGCCCGTTCAAGCGGCAAGGTGCAGTTCATCATCCTGCGCGACGGCTCCGGCCTTTGCCAGTGCGTCGTTGAAAAAGGCAAAGTGCCCGACGACGTATTCGACAAGCTCGAACACCTCGGTCAGGAATCATCAATCACAATAACCGGCCTCGTCCGCGCAGAACCCCGCAGCGTCGGCGGATATGAATTGGCCGTCACAAACGCCCAGGTCATTCACGCCACAACCGATTACCCTATCACGCCAAAAGAGCACGGCGTCGATTTCCTCCTCAAGCACCGCCACCTGCACCTTCGCTCGCAAAGACAATGGTGCATCGTCAAAATCCGCCACACGGTTATCGACGCCATAAGACGATTCTTCAACGATAATGGCTTCACGCTCGTCGATACACCAATTTTAATGTCCGCTGCCGGTGAGGAAGAACAGTCGCTTTTCGAAGTCGATTACTTTGGCAGCACCCTCTTCCTGACCCAAACCGGGCAACTGCATCTCGAATGTGCCGCCGCTGCCTTCGGCAAGGTCTATTGCTTCGGCCCCACCTTCCGCGCCGAAAAAAGCAAAACACGCAGACACCTCACCGAATTCTGGATGGTCGAGCCCGAAGTCGCGTTTATCGATTTGCCCGGCCTTCTGGAACTCGCCGAAAATTTCGTCTCCAGTATCGTCTCCCGCGTCCTGCAGGATAACAAACCCCAGCTTGAAGCATTAGGCGCAGATATCGCAGGTCTCGAAAATATCAAGCCCCCTTTCTACCGGCTGACTTACACTCAGACAGTCGAAATCCTCAGGGGCGAAAAAACCGTCAAGTTTATGGCTGAACAACTGACGCAGTTGAGCCGGCAAAAAGAGACAATCGAAAAACAAATCGCCCAGCTCGATACCGAGCAGGCAGGCCAAATCAAGCAGTGGAAACGCGATAAAAACGCCGCAGAATTGATTGCCCTGCGAGCCGACCTCGACGAAATTAACATCAAAATCGAAAATAACCCTAAACATGCCAAACTCGCCGCGGAATTTCAGTGGGGTAAAGACCTCGGCGGCTCGGATGAAACAATAATCTCAATGATGCACGACAGGCCCGTCTTCGTAACGCATTACCCCAGAGAAGCAAAGGCATTTTATATGAAGACCGACCGCGACAATGTCAAAGTCGTGCAGAACTTCGATATGCTCGCCCCAAAGGGCTTCGGCGAAATCATCGGCGGCTCCATCAGGGAAGACGACCACGCTCTGCTCCTCAAACGTATCGACGAAATGGGCCTCAAACGCGATAACTACTCCTGGTATCTCGACCTGCGAAAATACGGCTCCGTCCCCCACGGCGGCTTCGGCCTCGGCGTCGAACGGACCGTCGCCTGGCTCACTGGCGAATCGCACATCCGCCAATGTATCCCATTCCCAAGAATGATGGACAAGGTCTATATTTAACCAAAAGTCGATGGAACCCTGGACTATACAAAAATTGCTGAGCTGGGTCACGGAGTATTTCATCGGCAAGGATATCGACTCGCCTCGGTTGAGCGCAGAATGGCTGTTATGCTATGTGCTTGGCCTTAAACGTATCGAGTTATACACCCAGTTCAATAAAGTCGTGGGACAGGAACAACTCTCGCAGCTTCACGAATTGGTAAAACGGGCAGGCGCACACGAGCCAATCGCGTATCTGACGGGCAAAAAAGAATTCTACTCCCTCGAATTTGAAATCACAAAGGATTGCCTCTTCCCACGCCCCGAAACCGAGCTGCTTGTCGAACGTGCAATTGAATTTTTGCGAACACGAAATGGTGAACAATTCATCTGCGACCTCTGCACCGGCTCCGGCTGTATCGCCGTTGCCATAGCCAGAAATTTCGCCAATTGCCGGATAGTCGCTACCGATATTTCAGACGCCGCCCTGGCTGTAGCTGAAAAAAACGTCGCAAAACACGGTTTGATGAACCGGATAAAACTTTTGCAGGGCGATTTGTTCGAGCCGGTCATCGCTGGCCTCGGCCCCGCCAAATTCGACCTCATTGTGTGTAACCCCCCTTACGTCAGTGAGCCCGAATACCAGAAGTTAGCCCCAAATGTAAAAGATTTCGAGCCGAAGTCCGCCCTGACCGCAGGCAATGACGGGCTGGACATCATCAAAAAAATCATCGCCGATGCCGGCCGGCATTTGAAACCAACAGGGACACTTATGCTCGAAATCGGCAACGACCAGGGAAATGCGGTCCGCAACCTGCTCGAAACTGCTGGGTATTTTGGTGATGTAAAAATAGAGAAGGACTACTCCAATCTCGACCGCCTCGCTGTCGCCGTAACAAAACCTGCTAAATAACAGCGATTTCTCTTTGAAAACCTATGGGCCTATAAAAAACCGGTTTTTGCCCCAAAAGCCACTCCTGTAACAGTCCAAAAACACTTTTTTGAGATTTTTAAAAATATTTTTGTTATCTTAACTCCTTATATTACAAGAGGTTATCATCGCCACATTAAAATAACCATAAATTAACTTGCGTTACAGGCCCTACTTAGTGTAAACTACACGATGTAAGAGAGTCACATAGTCCGTCTGATATGTGATAAAATGAGAAGAGTGGTGAATGAAGTAAGGAGAGTGGGTATGAATCGATATTCGAGTGCAATTCTTTGTATTCTTCTGTTATTACTTGCGGTACCAACTGTTAATGCGACTATTACCAACTGGACCTGCGCTGATGATGGTGATGGTGCAATCGTAATGAATCCGGCTACGATGTCTTGGACGGATAATGGGAGCCACGATTACACTCTCTCAATGAAGGGCGCACAGTACCGGGGTGCGGCAAATGTCGCTGGTGATTTCACTACCGACTCAGACCTTGACCCGACTGTTGGTATCATCGAGGACATCAGCAACGACACAACCTTCGATTGGACTGACTACCATATTACCATCGGCATGAGCCATGCCTTCACATTTGTGAGCTCATACATAGTAACGCCGGATGGTTGGACAGAAAGCTTCGGTTCTGTTTTATCCGGGCAGCCGATACCAAATGGCGGTACTGGCTGGGTCGGCACGGTTGACTACTACATAGGTACGGGTGATCCTGTTGCCATGGGCGATGATGGTATGTTCGGGTTCAAAGTATCGTTCTCCGGAAGTACGGCATTCTGCACAGAGCAGAATCCGTCGCCGGAGCCGGCAACGATTATTCTGCTCGGGCTTGGTGCGGTATCCGTCATCAGAAGGAAAAGAGCATAAATACAGTAGACATACTTGAGCAAACAAACAAAAAAAAGCTCACGTGATTTAGCGTGAGCTTTTTTATTTTGTCGTCCGGCAATAACCCGCCGGGATTTCAAGCCGTAACGTCGCGTATCTCCTCGTAGAACTTCGCATATTTATCCTTGTCCGCGGTCTTGCGCATCTCAATCGCCGCGCGAGGATGCTCATTCAGCATACCCGTAATCATATAGGGTATCAAATAGCCCCACTCGATATCCTTCTGCATCGGCAGCATCTGCTCCTCGATGACCCTCAGGATGGGACTTAGCTTAAATTTCGGGTTCTTCAGAAAACTGACTAATAATTCAAGCGGACAGTTGCCAGGCCCCCTGCCTATGCCATACAATGACGCATCAAGGAAATTGGCATTATGGATAATGCCCTCGATGGTATTGGAAAACGCAAGCTGCTGGTTATTGTGACAGTGCATACCGATTTCCTTGTTCTCCGGCAGATGCTTTCGGTAAAGCTTCACAAGGTATTCAATCTGCTCGCAATACAAGGCGCCGAAACTGTCCACTACGTAAACAACATCCACCGGCGATTTGGCAAGCTGGTCAAGGGCCTCTATTATATCCGGCTCAATCTCCTTCGATATCGCCATTATATTGACCGTCGTCTCGTAGCCAAGGCCGTGGCAGCGGTTTACCAGCTCGATTGCCTTATCCATATCTTTGACGTATGTCGCAACCCGGACCATATCGATGGGGCTTTCATCCGCTGGAACAAACTGCTGCTCTTTGACGCGATGCGCATCAACCATAATACTAAGCTTCATCGCCGATTCTATCCCGTCGGTGATTTCCTTTATCTTGTCATCGTCGCAGTATTTCCACGCCCCGAAATCCTTAGGCGGGGAAAGCTCCCGGCTGCAACGATAACCCATCTCCATATAATCTATGCCGCTCTGCGACAACGCCCTGTAAACCTCCCGGACAAACTGGTCCGTGAAATAATGGTTGTTCATCAGCCCGCCGTCTCTTATTGTGCAATCCAGCAACTTTATTCTTTCTCTGTACACGTTAATCCTCAATCAATAAAAATTATAGTTTTCCCAAGACCTTCTCAACCACGTCTTGCTTTACTTCGACCGCCCACTGTCCATCCCTGCGGTGGACTGCCCCTATTCTATCAATTAAAACGAATCTTGGCCACTTATTTATCGCTTTTTTATCGCGCTTTATTATGTCCGTCAAAGCCGCTGCGTCTATGTTTGCGGGTTTCCGGACAGGCACACCCAATCCAACAAGAACCTTTCTGATTCTTGCGAGCCGTTTCTCATCGCCCAGCCCCGTCTCGATTTCAATCATCCCCGCCGCGATAATCCCGATTGCAACCGCCTCCCCGTGCAGCAGTTCAAAACCGCTTCCCCATTCTATCGCGTGGCCTATTGTGTGCCCGTAATTGAGCATCCTCCGCTGGTTTTTCTCCGTCGGGTCCGCCTCAACCACCTGCGCCTTAATTCTGCAATTATGATACGCGACCTGCTCCAGGACATCGGCCCGTCTGCGCAAAATAGCGTCGATATTGCTTTCCAGGAACTCGAAGTATTTCTCATCCGCTATCAGCGCGTGTTTCACCGATTCGACTAACCCAGCCCTGTATTGCCTTTCATCGAGTGTCTTCAACATCGCCACGTCGATATAAACAGCCGACGGGTGCCAAAAACAGCCGAAGGCGTTTTTACTCAAAGATGAATCCACGCCCGTCTTGCCCCCTATTGCAGAATCCGCCTGCGCAAGCGTCGTCGTCGGAATCTGAACTACCCTCACCCCCCTTTTGAATACCGCCGCCGCGAAGCCCGCTATGTCGCCAACCACGCCGCCTCCCAGCGCAATCACAACCGTATCCCTGCCAAGATACGCATTCTCCATCGCCTCAACAATCGAGACAAGGGTATTCATATTCTTCGACGATTCCCCCGGCGAAATAACGTATATGGGAATATCCCTGCCGGAAAGAAGTTTATCGAGATGCCCTGCCTTGACCATATTGGCGTCAGTAACAACGAATTTGCCGACGGCGCCAAATTGCGATTCAATCCTCGACCAGGCAGAACCCAGAATCTCCGTCCCAATTTCTATCCGATATTCACCCGCCTTCTCCGCAGGTATTTTGACTGTCAATTCTATCATTTGGTTTATTTCTCTTCGTAGGGCGGGGTTTACCCCGCCAAAAGTTAGCCCCCCAATTTATTGGGGGGTTGCTCAGTACCGACTGTCATTTTTTGTCATTCCCGCAAAAGCGGAAATCCACTTTTGCACTTTCAATAACGTATAATTGATTTAACCTTATAACCGCTGAGCTTCTTTATCCCGCCAAGCTCAGTCAGCTCAACCAAGAATGATATTCCCGCGACCTGTCCGCCGATTTTTTCAATCAGCTTACATGCCCCCGCCATTGTCCCGCCCGTCGCAAGCAAATCATCGACCATAAGCACTTTCGCGCCGGCTGTTATCGCGTCGCGGTGAACCTCAAGCGTATCCGTCCCGTATTCGAGGTCGTATGTAATGCTCACCGTTTTAAATGGCAGCTTCCCCTTTTTGCGAATGGGAACAAACCCGGCGTTAATCCTCTCGGCGACCGCCGAACCGAAAATAAAACCGCGGGCTTCGACCGCCGCCACATACTGAATCCCCGCGCCGGCAAAATCCGCCGCCAGCTCGTTTATCGCGGCTTGAAACGCTTCCGGCTCCGCCAGCAATGGCGTTATATCACGAAACAAAATCCCTTTCTTCGGCCAATCCGGCACATCTCGAATATACTTTTTAAAATCAATTCTGTCCTTGCCCATAATATCCGTGCTCCTGCTATTGTTTCCTAATGTTCATCCTTTTATTTTACCACTACAAATTATAGTATCCAGTGTTAATTGCCTCCCCGCCATTTTTCAGACAGACAATCTCACCGCTAAAATCATAAGTCGGAAATCATAAATCGGAAATGTTTTGCCTTCTTCGCCCAAAACCGGGCCGGCCTTTTTGTTTTCGAGCCACGAGTCACGAGCGACAAAACCTTGTCTTCAGTCTTCCGTCCTCAGTCCTCCGGCTACAGCTCTTCCATAAACTCGTAGAGCTTCGTCAATGCCTCGTGATGAATCTGCCGGATTCGCTCGCGGGTCAAACCGAGCTTTTCACCGATTTCCTTTAACCCCATCGGCGGATTGCCGTCAAGCCCGTAATGCAGCCGCAGAACCTCCGCGTCTCTCGGGTCCATCTTGCTCAATAGCCCAACCGCCTTTGCCTCTTCCTCATTTTCAACCATCTCATCTTCCGGCCTGCCCACGCTCCGGCTGCTGATGTTTGTGTCGAATGCCTGGTTCTCTTCGCCCGAATCTTCTTGCTGATTGTCATTTACCGAGCCGAGAACCTTCACCGTCTCGTCGATAACCCTCGCCTTCTTCACAGACATACCTGTAACGTCCGCCATTTCCTCGACTGTCGGCTTCCTGCCAAGCTTGTTCGCAACCTCTGTCATCGTATGACGCCACTGGTTAATCAGCCCAATCATATACCCAGGTACATGAACAGGCCTAACGTCTCCCAGTTGTGCGCTCTTTATGCCCTGCCTTATCCACCATGCCGCGTATGTGCTGAACCGCGTCCCGCGATTCGGGTCAAAATAATCTGCCGCCCTTATCAATCCGAGGTTACCTTCCTCAATCAAATCGCCCAATGACATATTGCCCCTGTTGGCGTATTTCTTGGCGATACTGACTACTAATCGAAGATTGCTGCGAACGAGCAGCTCGCGTGCCTCCGGGTCATTATCTTCAGCTATCCGCAAAGCCAGCTCATGTTCGTCTTCCGCTGAAAGCAGCGGCGCCTCGTCTATTTCCTGCAGATACTCTTTTATTGTCACATCAAAAGCCATATTTGCCTCCAACCCTACCTCGATTTATAATCGCATTACCACTTCACACTATACGCTATTCGCTATTAACTATACGAATATCGACACACTTTCCCCCTCGGTTTACCTGAAAAAAGATGTAGGAATGCGTTTTATCAGAAAAATAAACCCCATATTATCGGCGCCAACGCGTGTTGCATGCGTGAGATTCGTTTTATGCTTAGCCCCGAAGCCTGTCCACCCTGAGCATGTCGAAGGGCTTCTGGGTATGTCATTCCCGCGAAAGCGGGAATCCACTTCTTCATGTTTAGCCCGGCAACTTTATTGCCGGGTCATAAAAACAGTTCTTTCCGAATTCGTAGTTAGCCCTGCCATCTTCGCCCTTGGCAAGTGGCAGGGTTAGACAATGAACGCCTGCTTCGTAAATCACAAATGCCTTGTTGCTATTGATATATTAACAGCATAAAATCAATGCTGATAGCGCTGTGAGGAAAAATGAAACTATTACTGACTCTCGCGTTTACTTGTTTGCTGACCGGATGCACAAAATCCGATGTTAAACCTCAACCGACGGCCAAACCATCGGACTGCCGTGTCTTTCGGCCAACTCCGGAAGGCAAAATTTGTATGTCTGAGCCGGCACTCTGGCTTGACGAATGTGTGCGTGATTTGGCTCGTCGTAAACAAAGTAACGAAGCTCAATGGTTCAATGGTATAGGAGCAAATGATGTAATTTTTCTTCCCAAAACCGACCCAGTTGAAGAAATTTTCCAGCAATGCGAAAGTGTTAAGCCGCTCTCCGCTGATAAAGTGCCTGTCTATAAAAAATGGCTTCAAGACCGTATCTTGGAAATCCAGAGTATCACACCAGGCACAACGCGGAAAAAAGTGAATCAAATTCTGTTTCAAAACGGTGGGATTTTCGTACCGATCGCAATCACATACAGTCATAAAGAGTGTGACTCCTTGAAGGTGCGTATTGAATTTGAACTTGTGTCAAACGAACATAACGGTTTCTCGCTAAACGATGATGATAAGGTCAAATCTGTCTCTATGCCTTATCTTGGATTTTTTATTGGTGATTAGTGAAGTTGTACGCCAATTTCTCCCTTGCATAAAAATTCTAAAAAGTGACAATATCGTAATAAAACCGTAACATAGGCGCGTCAAAATAAGGACCTGACGCCGGAATCAGATGTTCAGAATGGTTGTGTATTTCAGGAGACAAGCAATGAGAAGGTATTTACCTGTAACTATATTGGCCTGCTGTCTTGTTTTAACCTCGCTTGTTTGCGGATGCTGTATGTGCTGGGGGTGGCCCGCAAAGGCGCACTATGAAAGGACTGAGCAGCTATCGGCTTCAATGGCAAGATTGGAGCAGATAAAAATCGATACGAGCTTCGGGAACGTGAAAATCATAGGCGCCGACACGACGGAATGCAGCGTCACCGCCGAAATCAATGGCCAGGCGCCGACTTTGGAAGAGGCCAAACAACTCGCGGAGCAGACAAAAATAACGCTTGTTACCGAGGGCAAGGCCCTGGTATTCAAGGTTGAAAAGCCGACTCTGAGCAACAACCGTTCAATCGGGGTCAGTTTCGATGTTACCGTGCCGACCAGAACGGGCATAAAGTGCGAAACCTCCTTCGGCAATGTCGAGTTGAAAAATATCACGGGAGATATCGACGCAAAAACCAGTTTCGGGAAAATAGACGCGGAAAATATCACAGGCAAGGTGCAATTAGACACTTCATACGGCGAGGTTGACTGCGAGAAAATAACCTCAGGTAATTTTTCGGCAAAATCGAGCTTCGGAAAAATGGATATCGATTTCTCCGCCGCCTGCCCGGCCGATATACGAGCGAGAATTGAGACCTCATTCGGCGAAGTGAATGTGGATGTTCCGCCGAATTTCGCAGGGGACGTAGCTGTTGAAACAAGCTTCGGCAGCATCAAAACGGAACTGCCGATAACTGTTAAAGGCGACTTCGGCAAAACCAAGCTTTACGGCACAATCGGACAAGGCAAAGGCAAAATGGAACTGAAAACCAGCTTCGGCTCAATAAAGATAAAGTAACGACTTAGCTCGCGATATAGACGGCCTAATAAGTGTAATCTGTGCAATCTGTGGCAAAGAAATTCTCTGTGCCCTCTGTGTTCTCTGTGGCTAATAAAAAAAAGAGGTCAGGAACATTTCTGTCCGGACCTCTTATCATATCTATTACAAACAGTTTTTATGCAACTGGCTGTTCCGGGCCTGGCTCATCTGATGCTGGCGGCTGTTCCGCTGGGGTGCCTTCCGGCTGCTCGCCCTCTGTGGCGACGGTCTCTGCGACAACAGCGTCTGTGCCTTCGCCTGCCTGTCCCTCAGGGGACTGCCCTTCAGCAGCCCACTGTGCCCTTCGCAAACTCAAGCCAATCTTCCGTGCCTCACTGTCAACCTTCAATATCTTCACCTCAAGCTCATCACCAACCTTGACAATATCCTGAGGCTTCTTGATTTTCTGGTCCGACAGCTCTGAAATATGCAGCAATCCCTCGAGGTCCGCCTCAAGCTGCACAAATGCTCCGAAATTCGTCAGCTTCGTTACCTTGCCCCTGACGATATGACCGGGAATATACTTTTCCGGTATCGCGTGAACCCACGGGTCCTCACTCAATTGTTTTACGCCAAGCGATACTCTCTGCTTTTCCGGGTCGATATCCAGAACGACGCACTTTACCTTGTCGCCCTTCTGCAGCGCCTCATTCGGATGGCTGAACTTCCTCGTCCAGCTAAGGTCCGAAATATGAATCATCCCGTCGATGCCTTCTTCAATCTCCACAAACGCCCCGTAATTCGTAACGCCGCGGACCGTCGCGTTGACTAATGTCCCCGGCGGATACTTCTGTGCCGCTACCGACCACGGGTTGGTCTCCGTCTGCTTCAATCCGAGCGAAATTTCCTGCTTGTCTTTGTTGACGTTGAGGACCATCACCTCGACTTCGTCGTTAAGATTCAGCATCTCGCTTGGGTGATTGAGCCGTTTCGTCCAGCTCATCTCACTGATATGAACAAGCCCCTCAATCCCGTCTTCGAGCCGGACAAACACGCCGTAATTCATAATATTGACGACCTTGCCCCTGACCCTCGAACCGACCGGGTAATCGTGCTCAACGTTTTCCCATGGGCTTGGGCTTTTCTGTTTCAGGCCAAGCGATATCTTCTCATTCGCCTTGTCAACGCCGATAACTACGCACTCAATTTCATCATCGAGCCGAACAACTTCCGACGGATGACTCACACGGCCCCAGCTCAGGTCTGAAATATGAAGCAATCCATCTACGCCGCCCAAATCCACAAACACGCCGAAGTCCGCGATATTCTTGACGATGCCTTTTCGCCTCTGCCCGACCTCGATTTCTGCAAGAATCTTTTCTTTGCTCTGCTTGCGCTCGTCCTCTATCAGTTTGCGTCTCGATATGACGATATTCCTGCCTTCGATGTCAATCTTCAAAACCACGCACTCAACTTCCTTGCCTATGAACCTGCTTATATCGCCGGGCCTGCGTATATCGACCTGCGACGCCGGCAAAAATACCGGCACGCCTATATCAACCAGCAATCCGCCCTTAATCCGGCGGACAACCTTACCCTTGACCGTGTCCCCTTCCTTCTTGGTGCTAATCAGGTTCTCCCAGCCCCTGATTCTGTCCGCTTTGTGCTTACTCAGCAGAAGCAGTCCTGTCTCCGAATCCACATCTTCGAGCAGCGCCTCTATATCTCTGCCTTCCGCTATTTCCGATGGGTCATCAAACTCCGCCGCGTCAATCACGCCTTCGCTCTTGAGCCCCACTTCGACAATAACATCGTTCCCGATTTGGGTAACGATTTTGCCCTTGAGAATCGTCCCCGGCTGATGCGAATCCACCTTCGCCTGCAGCGCCTCCTGGAACATCTCGTTTTCCTTTTCACCGAACATCTCATTGACCTGCTGGTCAATCTGCTCGGCAGTCAGACCCAACTTGTTAATTATATTTCTGTCAACCATAACTATGCTATTCCCCTGTGGCGTCTTGTTTTACGCCCGTCTGCGCCCCACATTTACGCCGACGAACCACCGAGCAACATAGCCCGGCTAAAAAGTTTCTAATTCAAAATCAAAAAAAACGCCTGCCTACACAGCAAACGCCTAAAAAATCGTCTTTCGTCATTCGGTTATGCGGCTCGTTTCGGTTACGTCCAACGTTCTACGAAACGAGCAGCGCCACCGCAACCGCTTTACGATTCGCTATCAACCGCTTCGAGGTGCTCTACGAAGTCATCTATAATCCACTGGGGCGTTGAGGCCCCCGCTGTAACACCTGCGACCTGACAGCCGAAAACCTGTCTTTTATCAAATTCGTCCCAGTTTTGCAAATGAAATGTTTTATTATTGTACTTCTTGCACAATTCCGCTAATTTCCGCGTATTTGCGCTCTCCCGACCCCCCAAAACGAACATAACATCCACTTTCATACACAATTCCACCGCCGCCTGCTGCCTCTTAATCGCCTCCTTGCACAGCGTATTTACAACCTTCATCTCGTCAAAACCGGCCTTTGCAATCGCCGAAAGCATCTCGCTGAAAAATTCGGGGCTTTGCGTCGTCTGGCACACAATTCCCAGTCGCCCGCTTCCTATTGTGCTTATATCCGACTCATTACCCACAACCACCGCCCCATTTGTACAACCCACCACCGCTCTCACTTCCGGGTGATTCTGGTCGCCCACTATCACCACTTTATACCCCTGCTCCTCCATCTGCATCGCGATTTGCTGCATTCTTTTTACCAGAACGCACGTCGCATCAACAATATCCGCGTTTTTCCGCTTAAGATGGGCAATCTCCTGCGAGGCCGCACCGTGCGAGCGTATCAACACCGTTGCCCCCGTCGGTATCTGCTCCACGTCATCGACGGTTATAAGACCCTTTTTGGCCAATCGCTCCACAACGCCGGGGTTATGAATAATCGGCCCCAGCGAATAAACCCGGCCTTTCTCCGCCAACACCTTCTCCGCTGTGCTTATAGCGTTGCGAACACCCGCGCAAAAACCGTATTTTTCCGCAACTATAACTTTCATAAGGGAAAGGATTTTACCACTAAAACACCACGACACGAAGATTTTTTTGTGTTTAGCCCCCAGGTTTACCCGCCGTCTGTGTGGCTGGCCTGCCCATCTTAATCAATGCGATATCTGCTCGTTAAACGTCCGCAGCCGCACATCAATCGCGCCCAAAGCCCATTCAATATAATGCAGCTTATGCGACGGCCTATAATGCGCCTCATTCATTAACCCCTCCCTGACCATCTCCAGAAAACTCTTTATTATCTTTGGGCTGATTTCCGTCGGGTTGGATGCCCACGTCTTCAATTCCTCGTATTCACGCCGCAGCTTTGCGCTATTCTTCAACTGCTCCGCCGTCAGGTAATCCGCCGGGTTATACGCTAATTGAAGCCCCTTCAAACACATTATCAACGGCTCATAATTCGCCCGCTGCTCCAGCCGGATAAATTTATATTGCTGGGTACACGCCGTCACCGACGATGGCGTCTTGTCCCCGTCCACGTCCGCGCCGACAAACCACTGCCTCTGGCTCGTCCTGGCGAATACAAGCTCTTCCCCGCTCGTAATCTCGTCGTGCCCCATACGCGAAATCCACAGCCGGCCCGTCTTGCTCATCTCTGTCCCCCCGCCTAACACAAGCAAACACTTCACGAACCCCAAAGGCAAAATCCTCTGCTTGCCGATTTGCCGCTTCCGCATCTGGAATGACAAATGCAAACTGTGCGGCTTAACACTGTAAAATGCCGTTATCTCGTTTATAAGCTGATTCAAAAGCCACGGGCACGCCGTCGCGGGTCTCGACAGTTCGAGCGCAACGTTCAATCGCCCCGGCGCAAGCTCCAGAAACCCCTGCCGCCTCGTCCTCTCCGCCGACCCGCTGTGGTCGTCAATGTACCCCCCAAGCTTCCACGATAAAACGTCGAGCTGAAAATCATGAAAATACCGAAAACAATCGTACACCGGGTCCTCTTTTTTCGCCGGCTCAGCGTCCTCCTCCACAACCGCCGCCCCCACGTTGCTCAGTTCCGTCTCGCATCCCATAGGCACTAAGCCGGGCTGAAAATTCGACCGTATCGAATTCAACTGTGTCTCCACCACCCTCGCGTCAAACAAGCTCCTCGCCGCCCTCACCGCGTATTTAACGTAATCTATCAAATCATACTTCTCGAACGGCATCGTCTTGAGACACTGCTTTATTATCATCTCTACCGCCGAGATATTGTTGTTGATTATCTGTAACGCTATCAGCAAGCTCACCGACCGCTTGAAATACCGCTCCGATGTCCGCATGTGCTCCAACTCGAACCGAAAAATCGCCTGTATCCTCTCGTCTAACTGGTTCAGCAGCACCTGCTTGACCACAATCGAAAGATAATTATTGATATATTTAGCCGCCTGCGCATCCCCGTATAAATACCTTATACTCGGCCTGGGCCTGTTAAGCTCATGCTCTAGAAAATAATCGCTCACCGCGTCCGTTCGATAATGCGTTATCACCAAATCACGCTCCGTCGTCGCCAACAGCTCCCGCTCCGCTAATCGCTCCAGTTCCGCGTCGATGCTCTTGTCACCGGGCCGCGTCCGCTTCTTCAAAAAATTGTCTATCCGTTTCCGCAGCCAAAGCTCATGTATCAAATTAACGTGGAACCTGTCCCCGAAATGCTTCCTCATCGCCTCCGCGCTCACAAGATACGACTTCGCCGTAACAAGCCCCTGGGCAGTATGTACCTTCACCATCTCTTTTTCGTATCGCTTCCCCTCGTACCGGTCGATTTCCGCCATCGCACCCGCCGGCACGTCATAAATTACGAATCCCTCTATCTTCGCCCCGGGCGACTCGACCGCGTAAAAATACACGTTGTCCGGGCTTACCTTCTTGTGCCCCGCCAGAAACGCCGGCTCCGCCAATAACGTATGAGCATCCGCCTTGTTGTTCTTGCGAGTAAAGCTCATCCCGCATATCGACTCGAATATCTGTGGGTCCCTCAGCGAACCATATACAAAAAGGTTCACCGCCGTCGTCTTCTTTGTCTTTCTCTTGCTGCTGCCCATCTTATTTTTTTAACAAATTTAGCCCATCAATTTATTGAGGGGTTACTGCTGTCATTCCCGCGCAAGCGGGAATCCATTCTTAAATCTTAAATTTAAAATACTTTCGCGTATCTTCGTGTCCTTCGTGGTTCATCTTTTTTTCTTGATTTAATTTCCGTGAAAATCCGTGTTAATCCGTGGTTAAAATCACTGCCCTTTTCTTATTCGATTGTACAGCTTAAACAATTCCTTGAACGCCCGCAGAATCACCGTCAGTTTCGCACCTGTTTGTTTGCCTGCCTTTCGCGGGTAATGATGAACTCCCACTTCTGCAATCCTGAATCCGCGTCGCGTCGCCCTTGCTAATATCTCCGCGCTAATCAGCGCGCCCTCGCTCGACATCCTCATATCTTCGAATATCTCCGCCCGAAACAGCTTAAACGCGCAGTCAATATCCCGGATATTCATCCCGAACAAAAGATTCACTAATCTCGTCCACATCCACCCGTTCAGTTTCCGCACAAACGGGTCTTTCCGGTCGAGCCGATATCCGCACACAATGTCATTCTGTGCTATCAAAGGCAAAAGCAGTTTTATCTCGCCAATATCAAACTGCCCGTCCCCATCGGTGAAAAATATCAGCTCTTTCTTCGCCGCTCGTATCCCTGATTGCAGCGCCGCCCCGTATCCCATATTCTGCGGATGATGCACTACTCGGACTCGATTATTTCCTGCCGCGATTGCGTCTGCTCTTGCCCCTGTTTGGTCTGCGCTGCCGTCGTTGACGAGAATTATCTCGTAATCCGCTTTCAATCCTTCGAGGACCTCCATCGCCCGCTGTGTTGTCTGCTCAACGTTGTCCTGCTCGTTATAGCATGGAAAAAACACGCTTATCGATATCTGCCGTTCCATTATTTACCTTTTCACTTTTATATTGGACATTGGATATTCAACATTTAACATTTTTCCGTCATCTGTGAAATCTGTGGTTTTAAATCATAAACCATAAATTACAATTCATAAATGTCCGGCGTCTTGTGTCTGGCGTTTGATGTCTTAACTATCCGCTATCTGCCGTACTAACGACTATCGACTAACGACTTTAAACTATCCGCTATACGCTGTCCGCTATTTCGAGTCACGAGGCACAAGCCACGGCTCACGGGCGCACTTATTCTAATCGCTGATTACACGAATTTCCATAGTTGTTTCGTAGGGGCTTTACCTATGTGTTCACTCTTCTTTCTTCTAAGGTTTCCCCCCAATTCTATCTTGCAAATATCTCCACATTGCTTAAACTAATTATCTATGGCTAAGAAACCTGCATCCAATTCAAAGAAATCACCCGCTGCGACTGGCACACCTCGCACTATGTCAAAATTATACTTGACCAGATTTTCGGGGAACAATTTCTTGAAACGTGTCCTTGTGTAAACTATACTGTGTCCTATTGAAACCGAAAGGGAACAAAAATGAAACACAATATAATTCGCCAACTGAAAAAGTATGCACCATATCTTTTGAAGGCACAGGAAGAAAATCTTACCGAAGCAGACACTGTCCAACGAATAATTAAGGTTTTCGAGGACGTGCTTGGCTACGACGCGCTTTCAGAAATTACCCAAGAGATGGAAGTTAAAAGCAAATTCGTTGATTTGACTATCAAAATTGACGGTATGATCAAGTTTTTCGTCGAAGTGAAACGTGCTGGCACAAAAAAACTGCGTGACCGCCATGTCGAACAGGGCGAGAGGTATGCAGCTGAAGGAAATATCCAATGGATTCTGCTGACAAACGGCGTGGAGTGGAAACTTTTCCACCTTACTTTTGACGAAGGAATTGATTATGAAATAGTATTTTCAGCCGACCTCGCTACAGATCCCATCGAAAAGGTGGCCGATTTGTTAGGGTTGCTCCACCGTCATGCGATAAAGACAGGCGCTCATGAAGATTTTTGGAAACAACGCGCGGCGTTGAATGCGACTTCCATCGGAAAAGCTCTCTTTAGTGAAGATGTTCTTCTTTTTGTCCGCCGAGAGATCAGACGTCACGAAGGAATATTGATTGCTGTTGAGGATTTGGCAGAAGCTATCTACTCACTGTTTATTGAAGAAGCAAAGGTTCAAATCGGACCACTAAAAATCCACAGCAAAAGGTCTGCTAAACGTTCCAGCATGAAAAACAAGGACACTCATACGGCAACGCCGGATTCCGAGCAGGCTAAGTCAGCTTCTCTTGTGGTCGGAGACGCACAATCAAAAGAAAAAGGGGCCAGCCAGCCCTAAGCGTGTCGAAGGGGAGCCTTTTTCAGGGCGATTCAAAGATAAATCCGGCAAAAGCACAATCGCCCCGACCGTCAAAGACATCCTCGACGAGCAAATCACCCACAAACTGGCGTAAGTTGTTTATGAAAAAAGAAGTATCTAATATGTTATCGAAAGCAAGTCAGTTATATGCAGATCAGACTGCTATACGGGCGCTTATTAACATAATCCCATATATAGGGGGTTCTTTAGACGTAATTTTTGTTTCAAAAGGGCAGAAGATAGTTGATCAGCGACTTCGGGAATTCATAAAGAAGCTGACTGAGGAACTAAATAAAGTTTCCGAGAGTAAGGTTGACAAAAAGTATCTTGACTCAGAAGAATGGTTTGATGTTGTAATTAAAGCAATGGATAGTGCGAGAAAAACCAGAGATACGGAGAAAATATCTTGGTATGCAAAAATTTTACGTGGAGCAGTGGCTTTGGGAGATCGTATTGACTTTGATCCAGAGGCCTATCTTCAAGTATTAACAGAGTTAAGTTCAAATGAGTTAAGAGTAGCAAAAGTTATCTTTGAGATGCAAAAAGAAGGTCCTAAGGATGGTGAAGACGAGTTATTTTGGGCTCACAATAAAGGTTGGCGTGAACTTCCTCAAAAATGTTATTTTATTTCTAAGGATGATCTTGCCTTCATTCTTCTACGTTTACAAAAAGCAGGATTTATCCGAGAAATAACGGGAGGGCGTCTTGATTACCAAGGAGGGACTTATGTTATGACCCCGACCTTTCGAAAACTTATGCGGTACATAAATGAGGAGTAAAAGGGGGACATTCTGTTTTTTGGCGATTCAAAAATAAAACCGGCGAACTTGTTTATATCGATACATTACGAAAATAAATAATCAGTGAAAATCTGTGTAATCTGTGGTTAAAATTCTCTGTGCTCTCTGTGTCCTCTGTGGCTGAGAAACTCTGTGGCTTTTTTTCAGGGCGATTCAAAGATAAAACCGGCAATCGACAATCCGAAATGGAATCCGTGTTATTTTATCGTCAGCCGGTAAATCGCCTCTGGCGATGCCCCTAAGGGGCGGCAGATGAGTAGCGGGCATTCACAGATACGAGTATCGAGGATTGCCCGCTGTGAGTATGCCATCCGGCTGACTAAATCCGTGAGAATCCGTGTAATCCGTGGTTAAACCTTTGTGCCTTCGTGGTGACAAAACCTGCGTAATCTGCGCAATCAGCGTCTAAAAAGAAATTCTTCGTGTCCCTTCGCGCTCTTCGTGGTGAAAAAACAGTGTCTAAAAATTCTCTGCTTTATTTTGCGCTAGGTGGTATTGACACCTACTGATGTTTGTCCGTGTCTGAAATCTTAAATCTTAAATTCTTCTTCTTCGCCTTTGGCGGATTCAACATTGGTCATTGAACATTGGATATTCGATATTTATCCGCAGTAGTTTTAACGAAGGCGGATTGGGCATTCACCCGTCCTCTGCCTCCTGATTTCTAACTTCTAAATTCTCACTTCTCCCGAACAGAGA
>JBEKTD010000012.1:0-75760 GCA_049516395.1 Sedimentisphaerales bacterium
CTTCTAAATTCTCACTTCTCCCGAACAGAGATGGCCGAGCCATAAATTTTTGCCATTTACTTTTTGCTTTATTATTTGAAGATAGAACCGTCCGCTACGAGTATCCAGTATCGAGCATCGAGCATCCAGAGCATCGAGTATCTAGCATCAAGTATCGAGCATCGAGCATTAAGAATCGAGAATCGAGTATCTAAAACCTACCATCTCCTGTCCTGCATTTCTTCTATCACCTTCTGCAGTTCTACCTTCTCTCGTTCATACAATTCAACTACGTCCTTCTTGTTCTGCGCGGCCGCTTGTGGCTCAAGACGACTTATCCCTATTAGGACCCCGACTGCCCTGAAATAATATCCGCTGTGTTTAAAATATTCCTTCCTGTTCGCCTCGAAATCGTCCACCACCTTTTGCCAGAACCCGTCTATCGACTGCCTCAACTGCGGATGACGCTCGTTATATATCTGTATCAGTTGCAACGGCGTCCGCGTCGGGTCCGCATCGTATGCCTTTATCGCAAACCCCAAACCCCTCGTCAGTTGTTCCGGCGTATTTTCGAACAACAGTGAATTGTGCGCTATCATAAGGTCTCGATAGACCTCGTTCGGATATATCGTGTTCCCGTCTTCGATGCCGTCGAACAGCTGCTTTCCCCGCGGCGTCGATATATCAACGAACAGCTTTTCCTTATCGCTCAGAAATATCAGCCGCCAGCTCTGCGCATACTCAAGACCCTTCACAAATGACGACTCGAACTGGTTCGTGGGCATCAATACCACCCATACCTTATATTGCTTCAGCCGGCTGTCTATCCACGTACCCGTCTGCACATAATCATCAGGCGTCATATTCTGGTTTCTCATCATCGCCTTCCTCGGCGTCGGCCCGCCCGACATTAGCTCCGACCACGTCCCGTATGCCTGGTAGTCGTATGCCGCCTGTGCCCTGCCGTCCATAAACAGCTGTAATGGCGTATGACCATCTGCGTCAGGCGTCTGCCCCCACGCGATAAAACCCCCTTCCGTCCAGTAATTTAACATATTCCCGCGCATCTTGTTCGCCGTTATGAATTCGCATGCGTCAAATGGCTTCGCTGCCGAAGCCGTCATTCGCATAAACATAGAATCAAACTTCGCGTCCGTAGCCCATGGGTCCATATATATCTTCTTGAATTTAATACCCCAATGCACCCCAAGCACGCCGACTAATATCACCGCTGCAGTTGTCAACAATATCTGAACCCAAAAAGGCATCCGTGGAAATGAAACGCGACCATACTTCCGGAAATTCCTCGCCGCCGCTGCCGTTTGGATTATCTGGTCTGCCAACAACGCTATCAGCGGACAAGCCGCTATTCCAGCTATAGGTATAAATCGCCGCGACCGATACGCCATATACGCCGTCAACGCCGCGACTACTATCAGCGCAAGGTCTATCTTCGGACGACGATACGGCGTCTCTTCCTCAACAGCTTCTGCTTTCCCCCCTGTTATATCCGTCATCAATTCCTTCACGTATGGCACTACAAACCACGCCGCTATACATAAAAAGTTTACCGCGTAAATCACCTGGAAATAATATGGGTAGTTTATCTCTAAGTTGGCCTCGAACAATGGCGACCATATTCGCCGCAGATTTAAAAACTGCCCTAAATGCCATATCGGCTCAGTAAACTTGAACGGATTCACCGTCGCCGCGGAAATCAGTATCGTCGCTATCGACGCCGCCAAAACATAAACCATATTAAGCGGTGAATACGCCGGTTTCTTCGAAATCCGCGACGCTATCGCGAACAACCCGCAATAAAACGGCGTCGTTACAAACGGAAATATGTATCTCCCCGCGTACCCCGGCTCATTGTTCGTCGCGTATAACAGGAAAAGCCCGAATGGCAATATCAAATATATTATGTGAACGTTCACAAATACTGCCAGCCACAATATCCCCACAAACAAACCGTTTATCAGAAAACTCGCAATCATACTTCCCGCTATACTTGGTTCCTGGGGCGTATTTTTTGCGATGTCCGTCATTGAGCACGAAATCATTATTGCCCATATTACCAGTGCTGCCCCCGCAAAACCCACCATATATGCCAGCGTGTTGGATTGCTTTGGCTGATATCCCGCCTGCAATTTCATCACCTTTACCTGTTTCGGCACCATAAGCCGGATTATCGACCATATCACCACCAACCCTATTCCCGTCACCGTCATCACCAAAAATGGAAACGCTGTCCCCACTGGATTATCCCACCGAAACGCCGGCCACCACTCATGAACATTTCTCCAACCTTCGGCGTTTTCGGAAATGCTTATCTGGAAGGTGTGGGTGATGTTGGTGAGATGGAAAGGATTGAAAATGATGGAGGCGAGAAAAGCAAGAAAGCCGACAGCAATGGTGTGCCAAACGGCAGGTAAAGTAGTTCCGGGTAAAGGGGCAATTGCGGGATTGGCAGGAGCAAGCTCGAGCTTGACGGCGAGCTTTCGCCAAAGCAAGGCCAATACGTGGATTCCAACAACAGGAGTAAGCATAATAAAGACGTAAATGTAGCCGCCGTGGACGTTTGCCCAGAATACCGTGGCTGGGAGCAAAAGCCAAATGTAAAGATAATTACGATAAGTTGACAGGGCCAATACGAGCAAAAACACCGCGACCAACAGGTTGGAGAAGCCGGCGGGCCTGATATCGAGGAATGAGCGGCCTATGAAAAGAGCAGCACAGGCGGCTGCGGCGGACAAGGCAGGGTGAACGCCCATAACCCTGGCTGTATAGTAAACGCAAATCACTGTAAGTATGTATATTGCAAACTTCCAGTACACAAGCGAATTGAACACCAGCTGCGGGCCGTCGGCGATAGGCGACTTATACGCGAGCCAGTGGAAAATAACGTGTGTGAGCCAGTTCTGGTCTATCCAGCCGGTGGGATGCCAGTATTTGAGGGTATTGATGCTGACCTTACCGGCAATGGTCTGCGCCCAGTCGGGCCAGGTGGCAATCTCTTCGGCTGTGGGGCCCTGCCTGTGCGAGTTGGCGCTGAAGGGTTCATTGGTATCGACGCCGTGGTTGTAAAAATGCCTGCCGCAGGCAAGCGCAACCCAGGTATCGCCCGCGCCGACCATACGCGTGCTCGCGTGAAGGGCGAAAATAAGCATAGCAATAAGGCCGATGACTCCCGCAGTTTTGCTTCGCAAAAGCGAAGTTGCGGGGACCTGCATCTGTTTATTTTTCTGCATTAAATCCGACATAAACTCCTTTCCCAACCACAGATTACACAGATTTCACGGAACTTACAAAAATTTCTTTGTGGTTTTAATCATTACGTTTCTTTTGCCACTAAGACACGAAGGCACCAAGTTTTTCCCTTTAAACTCTTAACTATTTTCATTTTTCTTAGTGTCTTTGTGACTTTGTGGTTCAGTTTCTAAGAGTATAATAAGGCCTTATGTATATATCGTCAAGAACGTCGTAAGTTCGTAACCACATTAGAAGACAGCGTATAGCGTGCAGCGGACAGCGTACAGTTCAGACAAAAGACCTAAGACAAAGGTTTAATTGCTAATTATAGTCGCTGGTCTTCACTACATATATAGAGACGGAAAAGGGCCATTTTGCGACAAAAAAACAAAAAAGGTTTAGACGCTGAGAACGCGGAGACCGCAGAGTTTTTTAACCACGGATTACACGGATGGACACGGATTTGGTCAGTCGATAGTATTTAGTCGATGGTCGATGCTCAATTCTAGATGCTGGATGCTTGATACTCGATGCTCGATACTGGATACTCGTAGCGGACGGTTCTATCTTCAAATAATAAAGCAAAAAGTAAATGGCAAAAATTTATGGCTCGGCCATCTCTGTTCGGGAGAAGTGAGAATTTAGAAGCAGAGGACGGGTGAATGCCCAATCCGCCTTCGTTAAAACTACTGCGGATAAATATCGAATATCCAATGTTCAATGATGAAGTAAATTACGCCGGGAGCAGGGAAGAAGAATTTAAGATTTGAAATTTGAAAAGTAACCCCTCAATAAATTGGGGGGCTAATTGGGCGAGTAAACTCGCCCACGGTTTTTGTTTGACCAAAATAGGATTTGGGGATAGGATGGCATAATTATAGAGGATTTTTGAGGATTACAGATATGCGGTATATTTACGTGATTTTGACGGTCCTCGTACTCTCATCGGCCTGCAATGCTGAATCATCGCCGAATACGTCACCTATCGCACAAGCCAAAAGCTCAATACGAGGCCAAGTGGTAGATGAGAAAGGCAAACCACAAGGTGAAGTTATATGGAGAATAAGCGGAATTGAGGAACTTCGTGACGGCAACTGGGCGCTGGTGAGTTATAGCGGCCTGCCATATGAAAGTATCACCGACAGCAACGGCTTTTTCGGTGTCCCATTTAACAGACCTTGCCGGTATGATTTGCAATTTCATAAAGCAGGTTTTGCGCCGGCATTTCTATTTCAGGTGGCTACTGACTCGCCTGGAATCAAGGTCATACTGAAACGAGGAGAGCGGATTCACGGTATTGTTTCACGACAAGTCGACGGGAAGCTTGCGCCCGTGGCGGAAAAAACAGTCGTATTGCGCATGCCGAGTCGTGATTTTTGGTACCAAGATTCGGTTGTTACCGACAAGGCCGGCAAATTCGAGTTTAGGGCATGTGCTCCTCCAATCGATCCAGACAGACGCGAATGGAAGTGGCAAGTGGTCTTAGCTGACCAAATTATTAAGATTGATGTTCAGGACGGCAAACCTGTCGACGAAGTAAATATTGAGGTTCAGTAACAGTGAACAACGGGGAAGGCGATAAAATGGGAAGGGGAGAGGTGACTTTAGTTTCCGAAGCGGGCTCGTCGCTTCGCTCCGTGTTGAGTGCTTAGTGTTTAGTTTTTAGTTAATTCTGGGCCCCCTGTTGTAAAACCAAAGTAGCAACTTCTCGGGGGCAGGCGGGTGGATGTGGATGGTGCGCTACGCTTCGAGGGGAAAGCGGGCGGATAAAAGGTCCGAAAATACTTGCATTTTTAAGGGAAATATGGTAGATTGCTACAGTCAGGAGTAGTCCCGACGTTACATAAGGCGTGCGTAGAGGAAATACCGACTTAGCCGTGGTAAACCCATGGTGAGCGTGGATTGGCCAAAAATTATTGCTGGAGGAGGCAGAAAGATGAAAAGGGCAAAATCAATTCTCATAGTATCAGCTATTGCGCTTACCATCGGCGCGATATCACAAGGGGCGAATATCAATGTTCCTGCCGATTACACTACCATTCAGGGAGCGATAGATGCCGCCGGGGCGGGTGACACGATTAACGTCGCCTCCGGAAACTATAATGAAAATTTGTTAGTCAATACGGCCGACCTCCATTTTGCGGGAGCAAACGCAGGCATACCGGGCAGCGGGGAACGTTCGACTGAAAGCGACATTATCGGGTACGTGAAAATAATGTCGAACGGCATTTCGTTCGACGGCTTTGAGATTACCGATGGTGCGCCGGTGCCTGCCGGTGAGAATGCGGGTATATATATTGTCGGCGGGACAAGCGGTCAGACAATTCAATGCAACCTGTTTACCCGAACCGGGGCCGCACCGAGCGGAGGAGATTCATTCAGGGCCCTGATTAATGAATTTGGCGGCGTCAGCTCTTTGCAGGTAAAGTTGAATAAATTCACCGGCTGGCATACGGGAGTTTACCTGCAGAATGCTGATGCTCAGGTCACCAGCAATGTTATGGCGGGCAATTACGTGGGTATGTCGATAGACGGCGCCGTGTCGGTTACAGTGACTTATAATTCTTTCATTGATAATGGACTCGAAGGGCTGGGCGTCGGGCCGCCCGCATTGACGTCCCTTACACTAGAGCATAACTGTTTCTCAGGCAACCTCACCGCCGTAGCCAACTGGCAGAGTAATGAAATCAGCGCCGCGAACAACTGCTGGGGCGATGCAAGCGGGCCGTATAATTCCACGAGCAACCCCGACGGCCACGGTGACGCCGTATCCAATAATGTTGACTTTGTTCCCTGGCTGGCTGCCTGCTGCGGCGACCCCCTGCACGAGCCGCCGGTTGGCGACCTGCACACGGATTGTCACGTTGACTTTTACGATTTTGCCGTTTTCGCCTCTGCATGGCTTACCAGCGAGGGCGACAATAACTGGAGCCCGGCCTGCAACCTCGAAGCCGGGGACAATGTTGTTAATGCGCTGGACCTTGCCATCCTCGCCGAGCATTGGCTTGAATGCACCGCCTCAGATTGTATTTAGTATTACGCGACCAAAAATAAATAGTCGCGACGATTGGCCGTTACGAAAGACGAGACGTCGCCGGTGGTGGATAGATTTAACAAAAATTGAGACGCGCGAAGTCGCCGAAGTGCACAAGCATAGCGTACAGCGTTTAGCGGACAAAAGTAACCCCCCGAATAAATTCGGGGGCTAAATTTAACAAAAGTTTCGCCGCGCAAATTCTCCGTAGTACTTTTTGGCGGCGGCGTCATAAGTACGGGCGGCGGCGATTTCATCATCAAATCTGCCGAGCCAGATTTTTTTGCCGTTATATCTGATGTGGACAGACCATTTGTTGCGCTGCTTATCGAAATGTACGCCGATGTAACGCGAAGAGGTGTTTTTGCGTTTTCGACGGTTACGCATATTAACGGCCTGGGTAACGACGCGGAGATTGGCGCGGCGGTTGTCGAGTGAATCGCAATTGTGATGGTCAACGACGAGGCCAGCGGGCGGGGACATAAGCTGACGATGCAAGTAAACTATTTTCGAGCGCAGGTCGTTAGTTAATTCGCTTCGTGCGGCGTAAAGGTTTGAGCCATTGCCGTGGACGAACCATTTGAAGTGCCTGATTCGGTAGTAATCAAGCGGCTCGACGAGAGTGAAGCGATTCAATCCTAAATCGATTTTGCGGAAGGTATAGCCGTAACGGAGCAGGCGGTAAAACAACAATGGTGAAGTGAAAATGAAGTCGAGCCAGACAGGTATCGTTATTGTCAGTTGAGCAGACATCGTTATTCCTCTCCTTTTTAGCCACAGAGGCCACAGAGTTCACAGAGATTTTCTGGTTTAATTACAATCCGAAATGGAACTTCTGTTCCTAATGCCTTGCACTGCTGTGCTACTACGCCAAGCTCTTGACCCAGCGGGTTAGAAATTTACAAAATAACGCTTACAAGTCAAGGAAAATATAACTTTTTTAACCACAGATTCCACAGATGAACACCGATTTGTAACTATCTGTAAAAACTGAAGTTATGTTGATATTTACCGCAGATAAGGCCAAGAAGGCAGAGAATTTCTGTTTCAAATTTTCGATTTCAGGGGAATTTCAACCTAAGGTGAGCGATTGTAGAATTAGCAATGCGCCGCCGTGCCAGCAGCGGCTAAACCCGCCAAATGAATGAGAAATAGTTTACCAGTTTTGGGTCAGTGTTGCGAAATCGACAAAATCGACTCTGCCGCTTTGGTTAGTGTCCATACCATCGCACCAGCCGGGTGATGAGCAGGTTGAGAGCCAGTCATCTGCGAAAGCCGTGAGGATATTAATTTTTTCGAGAGTCAGGGCGGCATTGGCGTCAACGAGGCCATAGCCGTAATAATCGTCTCTGCCGGGGGTGCCGAGGTCCTGGGCGGAATCGAAAAGAATATTAGAAACTTCCGCTGGGGTTATATTGTAATGGGCAGCGGAGAAGATGAGTGCGGCGACGCCCGCGACATGGGGACATGCCATCGAGGTGCCGCTGTAATAGGCATAATAATTCGCGTTGACCGAAACTGTTCCCGATATGCCCGACTGGGCAAGCGTCTGGAGCGTGGTGCCGTCGGTTTGCGAAATCGATGCAACGATGAGCGGAGAGCCGCCATTTAAAGTAAAGGTGCTGATAGAATCACCACCATTGTCATAAATGATAACACCAATGGCACCTTTGGACTGGGCGTATGCTACTTTCGCAGCGAAGGTGGTGGTGCCTCTGAGAATAAGGGCGATGTTTCCAGCGACACTATTGGGGCAGGTATTCTGTGTGCCGGCACCGTTAGCAAGGCCGCAATTGCAGATTTGGCCAGCGACGGTCCCCGCGGCCGTACCAAGTATTGGATATGCGGTGTGGTCAGTGCTGCTCCATACGACGTCGGCCGTTGCATCGACAGAGTTAGTTTCGTCAACCGGACAAACAGTTGAGTACACATTCACTCCCGGTGCCGCAAGCGCTATGGTCGGCCCATAATTTGAGAAACTCGCCTTGTTTTTGTTCTGGTCAACTGCCGCGACAGAAATCACGCAAGAGTCGGCAGCCGGGTAGGAAGGCGTGTTTACATCGTCATTTCCCGCTGCCGCGACAAGGAGCACGCCGGCGTTGCAAGCATTAACGCATGCAGTATCCAAAGCCGCCGAGTAGTCATAGCCGCCTATGCTCATGCTGATTACTTTAGCGTTGTTGGCGACGGCCCATTCAATACCGGAGATAAGCCAGCTATCCGAACCGGAGCCGGTGTTGTCCAATACCTTGGCGATGAGTAAATCGGCCTGTGGTGCGACTCCGACAACGCCGATATTGTTATCTGCAGCGGCGATAGTGCCGGAAGTATGAGTGCCGTGACCGACAAAATCCTCCACGGGTATTATTGTACCGGTCGAGTCGGTCGCGAAACTGACCGAAGCGACTACATTGCCCCTGTCGGGATGATACATAGTTATGCCGGTATCCATAAGAGCAACTCGCACGCCTGCACCCGTAGTTCGCGGCCATACTGTCGGGGCGTTGACCATAGTGATGCCGTAAGGAATGGTCTGTGAAGAAGACAAAGCACTAATGCCTGATGATGAATAAGCATTGGTATCGGGGCTGCCGAGTGCGTAAATTTTGTAGTCCGGCTCGATATACGCAACATCGGGATTTGCCATAAGCTGCCTGACCTGATTGGCGTCGAGACGAGCTGCCACAGCGGGAATAATATTGAAGTCGTGCGATACAGGGAACGGGGGGTGATTGAGCATATTTTGCTTTTGTGAATGGCTCCTGTAAACGACTATATAATCATCTGATTGTGCTTTGACGGGCCGGACGGTTAGCGATAATGCCGTAAAAAATACAGCCAAAAGCAGGATATTTGCATGTATCCGTGCCTTTCCTGAATATCTTGCCCCACATAAATCGTGCATATTCTGCCTTTCCAAAATCAAACGCTATGCTATATAGACGGCCCAAAGCCCTATTATATTGCTGGGTATTATACAGACGCATCAGATATATGGTTCTATTGCAAATGACTAATTCTCATAAGGTAAATACCTATCGGAGCAACTCTGCCCTTTGCTTTTTTGCCGCCCAATACCAAGTTTTTATTGACATTTGGCAGCCAACGTGAAGAATATGCCGTTTTAAGCGTGACAGGTTTAATAGAACCAATTGACAATTTCAAACCCCCCTGAGGAACAAGGAGAAGCGGTATGGGCAACGAGAAAAAGGCAATCACTTCATTGATGACGGAAGACAGGAAATTTGCGCCGCCGGCGTCGGTCGCGGCCAAAGCGCACATCAGCAGTATGAAGCAATATCAGCAGATGTGGGAGCAATCCATAAATGACCCCGACAAGTTCTGGCTCGAACAGGCCAAATCGCTGGCGTGGTTCAAAGAGCCGAAAAAGGGCCTCGAATATACATGGGACACAAAAAATCGCAAAATCGAGCATACCTGGTTCGCAGACGGGCAATTGAACGTTTCGTATAACTGCTTAGACAGGCATTTGAAAACAGCAACGGCGAAAAAGACCGCGATTATATGGCAGGGAGAGGAAGATAAAGCGGTCAGAAAATACACATACGAGCAACTGCACAAGGAGGTGTGCAAATTCGCCAACGTTCTGAAATCAAAGGGCGTAAAAAAAGGTGACCGCGTCGCGATATATCTGCCGATGGTCCCTGAATTGCCTGTTGCGATGCTGGCCTGTGCCAGAATCGGGGCGATTCACTCGATTGTCTTCGGCGGCTTCAGCGCCGACTCGCTCAAGGACAGGATTAACGACTCGAAATGCAAACTGCTCGTAACGAGCAACGTCTCGATGCGTTCGGGCAAACATATTAAGCTAAAAGAAATCGCGGACGCCGCCCTTGCCAATACGCCAAGCATCGAAGGCGTAATAGTGGTAAAGGTAGGCGAAGAACCCTGCAATATGAAGGCGGGCAGGGACACTTGGTACACCGACGAAATAGCAAAGGCAAAAGATGTCTGTGAACCGGAGAAAATGAACGCCGAAGACCCCCTCTTCATCCTTTACACCTCCGGCTCAACGGGCAAACCAAAGGGCGTCGTTCATACCACGGGCGGATACCTGCTGCACGCGGCGCTCAGCCATAAGTTCATTTTCGACGTTCACGACAACGACGTTTACTGGTGCACCGCCGACATCGGCTGGGTAACGGGGCATACTTATATAGTTTACGGCCCGCTTGCCAACGGCGCAACCAGTTTGGTGTTCGAGGGCGTGCCGACCTATCCCGACGCCGGTCGATTCTGGCAGGTCTGCGATAAGTTCGGCGTAACTATTTTCTACACCGCCCCTACCGCTATCCGCTCCCTGATGCGGCTCGGCGAGGAATGGCCCGCAAAATACAAGCTCGACACTCTGAGAATTCTCGGCTCCGTCGGCGAACCAATCAATCCAGAGGCGTGGATTTGGTATTATGAGAAAATTGGACATAGCAATTGTCCCATCGTCGATACCTGGTGGCAGACGGAGACGGGCAGCATACTGATTACCCCGCTGCCGGGGGCGCATACGATAAAACCGGGAAGCGCATGCAAGCCGTTCTTCGGCGTTGACCCGGTGATTCTGCGCGATGACGGCAGCGCCTGCGCGGTAAATGAAGGCGGAAAACTCTGCATACGCAAACCTTGGCCGGGGATGATGAGAACGATGTGGGGTGACCACGACAGGTTCATCGATACATATTTTACGATGTTCCCCGATTTGTATTTCACGGGCGACGGCTGCCGGAAAGACCAGGACGGTGACTACTGGCTGATGGGCAGAATCGACGACGTTGTAAACGTATCGGGCCACCGCATCGGCACGGCGGAAGTGGAAAGCGCGCTGGTGAGCCACGAGAAGGTCGCCGAAGCCGCGGTAACACCCGTTCCGCACGATATAAAAGGACAGGGGCTGTATGCCTTCGTAACGCTCAAGGAAGGCATCGCGGAAACCGAAGAGCTGAAAAAAGAGCTGCTTCTGCACGTCCGCAAGGAGATTGGACCAATCGCGGTGCCCGAGGCGATACAATTCGCCCACGGCCTGCCTAAAACCCGTTCGGGCAAGATTATGCGGAGAATCCTGCGAAAAATAGCTGAAGGCGACACATCCAACCTCGGCGATATCACGACACTTGCAGACCCAACCGTTGTGGAATCGCTGGTAAAAGGAAGAGGAAAATAATTGCCGATTTATGATTTTTGATTTCTGATTTATTAAATTAGGAAAAGGAAGAGATATGGATGCAAACGTAACGGAACTGAAAGACAAGACGGGGAATCCTGCGCCGCTGGGGCTTCTGGGGTTCGGAATGACAACGGTCCTTTTGAACCTGCACAACGCAGGGTTTTACGGAATGGGCAGTATGATTCTTGCAATGGGCATATTTTACGGCGGACTCGCCCAGATTATCGCAGGGATAATGGAATGGAAGAAAGGCAACACCTTCGCGACGACGGCGTTCTGCTCTTACGGCCTTTTCTGGCTCACGTTAGTATGGCTCTTAGTCGCACCGAAGCTCGGATGGGCGGACGCTACGGCAAAAGAAGGGATGGCGGCGTATCTGTTTATGTGGGGCCTGTTTACGTTTGTAATGTTCATCGGCACACTGAAATTGAACAGGGCCTTGCAGGTAGTATTCCTTTCGCTGGCGGTGCTGTTTGTAATGCTGGGAATCAAAGACCTTAACGGCAGCGCCGAACTTGGCACAGCAGCCGGCTATGAAGGGATATTCTGCGGATTCTCGGCCATATACACGGGCCTTGCCCAGGTCTTGAACGAATGCTACGGTAAGGTAATTCTGCCTTTGGGACCGGTGAAGAAAACGTAAACGGAAGACAGAGAACCGAAGACAGAAGACCCGACTTCGCCCAAGGGGCTACGCCGGGCAGGCAGAACAGCGGATTTACTTTATCGGCGCGGTGGAAGCTCTAACAACCAAACTCTGCTGGAGTTTAACGCATTCAGGATGGAAATCGGCGGGCGATTTCAGCCGTTTAAGCAGCATATTCGCGGCGACTTGCCCCATTTGTCTCGAAGGAACAGCCACGGTCGTCAGGGGCGGAGTAACAATGCTACACAGGTACTCGTCATTAAAGCAAACCATGCTGACCTGCTCTGGAATCGGAATTTCAAGCGTATTAGCCCCCTGAAGGATTCTCATCGCCTCGATATGGTCGTAAGCCAGAATCGCCGTCGCGTGATGTTTCATTACCGAAGAGGCCAGAAAGGCGGTCGCGGAACTAAAAACCTTGTCATGGTCTTTCACCGGCTCAAGCCCCCGCATTTTCAATTCAGAAAGATATGTGTCATGCCTATCGCTGATACTTCTATGATTATAGTGCTCACTGGTGGGACCCGCGTAAGCAATCTGTGTATGGCCAAGCTCGGCCAGGTGACGCATAGCCAGCCGTGTCCCCTCAATATCATCGGGGAAAACTAACGAGCACCTCGGCCCCCCGACGCCGTTGATAACCACATACGGAATATTGTTCCTTTCCAGCACTTCGATGGTTTCAGGGGAACATTGCTGAAGGACAATCGCCCCATCGACCTTCCAGGGGGGCAGTTCGCAGCGGTCTTTGGCCAGATTGGGAATGGACATACAAACATCATATTCACCCGAGTCCGAGTGCAGCTCACGAACACAGGACTCGACTATGGTTTGATAAATGTTTCCCGGCCAGCCCAGGGCGACGTCGCAACCGAGAATGGCGATTACGCTGGTTTTTTGTCGAACAAGATTTTTTGCCGCCAGGTTTGGCCGATACCCAAGGGAGTTGGCCACCTCGATAATACGCTGATGAACCTCCGGCCTGACGGTAAAACCGTGCTTGTAATTACCGTTTAATACCCGGCTGACGGTCGCCTGGCTTACGCCGCAATGAGCGGCTATCCCTTTTATTGTAGGCGCACCATTTGACTGAATTACGGCCATCGATATACGTTTCCTCTCAATCTCCTTTATTATGAACTATAACAGTCGAAAATGCAAGGGGCATCAGCACTAATTTCGGATTGCAGATTGCGGATTTGAACGAGGACGCAAGAATGTCCAATCCGCCTTCGCTAACCCTTCGTCACACTGTGTGCTATGTGGGGCCGACACTATGGCGGATAAATATTGAATATCCAATGACCAATCCGCCACAGACGGGTAAATATCAAAAATACCCAATGATCAATATTAAATGTCCAATGTAAAAGTGGAAATCTTATAACCCGTGGAGGGGGAAGAGGGTTGATTTGAGGGTATCGAGGGTGACGGTGAGGGCGGGGATAACGGCATCGCGCTGCTGGGCGTTAACGGGAAGCTCTCTATCGCGCAGGCCGCCGTGCCATTCAGTGGTCTGGAGCATAATTCCGCCCATAAGCATATTGGCGTCAAGCTCGGAATCTGCGCCGCAGAGCGCAGACCAGGCAAGTGCCCAGGCGCGGACGGTATTCGGGACATTGTAGCCGCCGCCGCCGGTCATAAGGATGGGCTTTTTGAATGTGAGCAGGTGGTGAATAATTTCAGAGTAAACGTTGTTTGTCAGGCGGAGATTGGCCAGCGGGTCGCCCGCGAGGGCATCTGCGCCAAGCTCGAAGACGAATACGTCGGGCTTGAATGCGCCGATTAAGGGCAGGACCACATCCTTGATTGCGAGCATATATGCGTCATCATAAGTGCCGATGGGCAGAGGGATATTGACGCAGTAGCCCTTACCTTTGCCTTTGCCGATTTCATTTTCGAAGCCGGTGCCTGGGAAAAGTGTCCTTGGGTTCTGGTGTAGCGAAATTGTCATCACATCGGAACGCTGATAGAAAAAGGCAGTGACGCCATCGCCGCAATGAACATCAACGTCGAGGTAGAGGACTTTTTTGCCATGCTCGGCGAGGACTTCGCAGGCGAGGGCAACGTCGTTTATGTAGCAAAAACCCGCGGCAAGCTCGGGGTGGGCGTGATGAAAGCCGCCCGAAGGATTGAAGGCGACATCTGCTTTGCCGTCGAGGATGAGCTGTGCCGCTGTAATAGTTGCCCCGACCGCCAGGACCGCATACTCATATACTCCCTTAAAAACCGGGCACTCAGTGGTTCCGAGACCCATTTGAAGGGCTTCGTAATTCCACTGGCCCTTTGAGGCGTCCTGGAGGGTATGCAGATAACGGGCGGTGTGGAATTTTTTGAGGATGATTCTGTCGGCTGGTTCGGGGGGAACCTCGATTCTGTCGGGGGCGGCGAGCAGACCCATTGAGTTTATGACTTCGCGGACTTTTTTTGCCCGCGTCGTATTGAAAGGATGCTCAGGCGGATAGGAAATTTCTTCGAGCCGGGGCGAATAAATAAAGGCAGCGGGTTTATCGCTCACAATCAGATTCTCCCGTCAGGCAAGGTCATAGGATATGTTGTAAACCTCGCCGTCGAAAGTGGTGTTGACCTTATAGCCGGAGTTATGGAATATGGCGAGCATCGGTTTGTTGCTCGGCATAACTTTCGCGAAGAACCGCCTGACGCCCCTCTGCTTGGCAATTTTACAAATATAATCAAGCAGGTAGGTTCCCATTCCTTTTTGCTGCCATTCGTCGTGGACGACGAAAGCAACTTCGGCGGACTGGGTCTTGGGGTCGAGGAAGTACTGGGCCATAGCGACGATGTGCTCGTCGCCTGAAGGGCCGGGGACAACGCCGACGATGGCGATATCCTTTTGATAATTGATATTGGTGAGCTGCTGGACATCCTTATGCGGGAAGGCCATTGTATGGGTCATATACCTTGTCTGGACGGATTTTTCGCTGAGAGAGTAAAGCATATCGGCAAGGTCATGCTCGTCGTTGGGCTTGACGGGCCTGAAGAAGATTTGGGTGCCGTCGCGGAGGGTGTCATAGCGTTCAAGCTCAGCGGGATACCTGACTTTGTCCCAATCAAGCTCAATCTGGTCGGCATAGATGTATTTCTGGGCCTTGGCGGCATGGATAAGCCCGCTTCTGAATTTGGGATGGGCGATATTGATGAGGTCGAGGACTCTTTCGCGGATTGATTTACCGTGGAGATAGGCGATGCCGTATTCGGTAACAACGTAATGGACGTCGCCGCGTGTGGTAACGACGCCGGCGCCTTCGGCGAGATGGGGGACAATTCTGCTTATTTCACCATTGCGGGCAGTAGAGGGCATAGCAATAATGGCTTTACCTCCTCTGCTTCTGGCTGCGCCGCGAATAAAGTCAACCTGTCCGCCGATGCCGCTGTAGAAGCGATAGCCGAAGGAGTCGGAACAGACCTGGCCTGTGAGGTCAACTTCAAGGCCTACGTTGATAGCTACCATTTTTTCATTCTGACTGATGATGTGGGGGTCATTGACATATTCGGAGGGGTAAAACTCGAAGAACGGGTTGTTGTTGATGTATTCATAAAGGCGTTTGGTGCCCATGCAGAAACTTGCGACTATTTTGCCGTGGTTGACTGTTTTTTTGGCGCAGGTAACAGCGCCGTATTCGATGAGGTCGATAACCCAGTCGCTGAACATTTCGCTATGAATGCCGAGGTCTTTTTTGTCTTTGAGGTATTCCGCAAGCGTCTGGGGGATTCGTCCGATGCCACATTCGATAGTAGAGCCGTCTTCGACAAGCCGGGCGATGTTTTCACCGATGCGCCGCATAACGTCGTCGGTTTCCGGGACGACGATTTCGAAGACATCTTCGTCGAAGGGGACAAGGCAATCAATGTTGTTGACGTGGATAAAGGAATCGCCGAAAGTTCTTGGCATACGGGAGTTGACCTGCGCGAGGACGTATTTGGCGTTTGAGGCGGCGGATTTGACGATATCGACGGAGACACCGAGGGAGCAGAGGCCGTTGACGTCGGGCGGCGTAACAGAGATAAGGGCGACATCGAGAGGAATCCTGCCGCTTTCGAATTCGTTGGGAATTTCGGAGAGGAAAATCGGGGTGTAATCGCCGATGCCTTTACTGAACGCTTCGCGGACATTGTCAGCAATGAAGAACGAGTTCATTTTGAATTTTTCGCGGAATTTTTCGCAGGCATATGGAGCGTTGCCCATAGTAAGCATGTGGACGATATGAGCATCGTAGATATGTGCAGAATGCTCAACGAGCGCGGCGACTAAATGCTGCGGCTGTGCGCAGGCGGTGCCTATGAAGATGTTGTCGCCCGACTTGACGAGCTTCATCGCGGTTTCGGCGGTTGTTACTTTTGATTTGTATTTTTCTTTCCAGTTGAAATCAGCCATAATAATTTTCCTGTTTTTAAGCTTTTTCCACCCTTATTCTGGCATCGACGGCAATGGGTGTTGTACCCGCCGGTCCGACCATAAAGGGATTGATGTCCATTTCCTGAATTTCCGGGAATTCGGTAACAAGCTGAGAGAGGCGCTGCAGGGCTTCAGCGACGGCGTCGATATCAACGCCCTTCTGTCCCCTTGCGCCGGTAAGCATTTTATAAGTTCTTGTGCTGACGAGCATTTGTTTGGCCTCCTCAGCGGTAAGCGGCGCGAGATAAAATGCTACGTCGTGCATAACCTCGACCATCGTACCGCCCATGCCGAACATCATAAGGGGGCCGAAATGCGGGTCACGGTTCATACCGAGGATAAGCTCTTTGCCGCCGCCGCACATTTGCTGAACAAGGACGCCGAGAATTTTGGCATTGGGGAGTTTTTGGGGGATTCTGAACATCATCAGGTCGAAGGCATCCATAACCTCCTGGGCGTTTTCGAGGTGGACTTTGACGCCGCCAACGTCTGATTTATGAATGATGTCGGGGGACCATATTTTGAGGACGACGGGGTAGCCGAACTGGTCGGCGATGTTCGCTGCCTGGACGGCGGTATTAGCCACAGCGTCCTTAGGCGTTACGAAGCCGTATGCCTCGAGAACTTCTTTCGATTCAGCTTCGCCAATCTGACGGGTTCCCTGCCTGAGGTTTCTCTGGAGAATGGTTTCGACTTTGTGGCGATTGACGGAGAAGAGTTTGACAATACGTTTCGGTCTTGCCTTCCAGCGGACATAATTAACCATAACCTTGATGGTGAGAACGGCGGCCTCGGGGGAGTCATACTGCGGAATCTTGTTGTCCCTGAGAATGGCGTTTCCTTTGGCGACTTTTTCAGCGCCAAGGAAACAGGCGAAGACGGGTTTGCCTGGTTTTCTCTTCAGGACATTGACAATGGCGTTGGCAGTTCCTGTGGCGTCGGTCATTGCCTGGGGCGTAAGCAGTATCACCACCGCATCAACGTTTGGGTCATCGAGGACGACATCAATGGCAAACTCATAACGGTCGGGCAGAGCATCGCCGAGGACATCAACGGGATTGTGGAAATTGGCTGCGGCGGGGAGCTTTGTAGCGAGGCGTTTTTTGGTTTCGTCGGTTAATTTCGCGAAGGTGAGCTGTTGTTTTTCAATGGCATCCGCGGCCATAATACCTGCGCCGCCGGCATTGGTGATAACTGCAACTGAGGCACCTTTTGGCAGGGGCTGATAAGCAAAGCCCTGGGCAAAATCGAACTGTGATTTGATTGAGAAGCAGCGAATGACGCCCGCCCTTTCGAATACGGCTTCGTAAGCGGTTTCGCTGCCCGCGAGTGAGCCGGTATGCGAGGAGGCAGCTTTAGCGCCCGCGGCGGTAACGCCCGCTTTCATAAGGAGGATGGGTTTTTTCTGGGAGATTTGTTCGGCAATACGAACAAAGGTATTTCCGTCGGTGATGTTTTCGAGATAGCCGGCGATAACCTTGGTATCGGGGTCATTCGCGAAGGCCTCGATGATATCGATTTCATCGACGTCAGCTTTGTTTCCGATACTGACGAGCTTGCTGAAGCCGGTGCCGTTGGCGTTTGCCATATCGAGAATGGCAGCGAGCAACGCGCCGGACTGCGACATATAGCCGGTGGAGCCGACGGCGGGAATAGTGCCGCCAAAACTTGCGTTGAGCTTGTTGGCAGGAACGATGAGACCGAGGCAGTTGGGGCCGATGATTCGTGTTCCGGCTTGTCTTGCAATCTGGAGGATTTGTTGTTCGAGCTTTCGGCCTTCCTCGCCGACCTCTTTGAAGCCGGCGGTTATTACAATCACGGCTTTTATGCCGAGGGTGGCGCACTCCTGCATAACAGCGGCGACACCCTTTGCCGGAACGACGACGATTGCCAAGTCCGGCACCTGTCCAATTGAAGTAAGGGAAGGGTAACACTTAAGCCCCTCGACCTCGTCGGCCTGAGAATTGACGGGATAGATTGATCCGGGGAAACCAGCTTCAATCATAGAGTGGAGGATTTCGTAGCCGACTTTGCCTTTTTGACGTGAGGCACCAACAATAGCAACTGATTTCGGATTAAAAAATTTATCAAGCATAATAATAGCCCACAACAACCTTTCAAGAACCCACCCAGATATTGGCGAGCGGCGAAATGCTCACAACAATAAACGTGCTGGAAGGGCGTAAATCTTATTAGATATCTTCGGCAAATGCAAGAATTTTCTGTTATGATTTACTTTCTTGTTCGGCACAGGTTTTGAAAGAACATATCAGGGCAGCAGGTATGAAAAAATTGAAAAAATTTGTCGTTCAGCAGCACCAGAGAGAATCAGAGCCGACGCACTGGGATTTGATGCTGGAGCGAGATGGGATACTGGAAACATATCGTGTGGCTGAGCCGCCTGAAGAATGGGGGAAAAGGGCGATTGAGGCGGTGAAGATATTCGACCACCAGCTTAAATTTTTGAGCTATGAGGGCAGCGTGAATGATGGCAAAGGCCGGGTGGAAATAGCCGATTGCGGGACATACCGTCTAATCAAAAAAGACAAAACTCAACAGCAGATTTCGTTTGCGGGTAAACTGCTCAGAGTAGAATATCGACTTTGCCTGATTAAAAATGACAGGTGGGAGCTAAGGGGTTTTTAACCTGGATTTTGGGCGATTTTGAGGACGGCGTCGACATATTTGGCCGCGGCAGATTTGTCTTTGGCTTCGGCGATGACGCGGACGATGGGTTCGGTGTTGCTGGAGCGAATGTGAATCCATGCGTCGGGGAAATCGAAACGGAAGCCGTCTGAGGAGTCAACTTTGGCGTCGGGGAAAAGTTTTTTAACGGCGTCGAGGATGAGTTTGACTTTTGCTTTGTCAGCGGGAAATTTGTATTTGGTCATTAAGTAATGCGGTATTTCGCCGACAAGATGACTAACGGTTTTGCCTGTCTGTGCGAGCAACTGCAGGGCGAATGCCATAGCAACGAGGGAATCGCGGATGGGGCCGATTCGGAGGTCGATGACGCCGCCGTTGCCTTCGCCGCCAATGATGCAGTTATTTTTGAGCATCGCGGAGGCAACATTTGCCTCGCCGACAGGCGTGCGGATGACGTACCCCCCTGCTGATTTGGCAATGTCGTCAATCATACGGGAGGTTGAGAGATTGGCGGCTGCGGTTCGATTTCGCTCACCACAGGCGGAGCCGGTTTGTTTGCTGAATATAAGTTTGGCAGCAAGAGCGAGGGTATATTCCTCGCCGATGTATGCGCCCGTCTCATCGACAATCGCGAGGCGGTCGGCGTCGGGGTCCTGGGCAAAGCCGATGTCGGCGTGAGCATTTTTGACGGCATCGCAAAGCGAAGTAAGATTTTCGGCGGTTGGTTCGGGCATATGGGCGAACAGGCCCGTCGGTTCGGTATTTACAGGGGTGATTTTACAGCCGAGAACCGTAAGCAGTTTTACGCCCGGTCGCCCCCCTGCTCCATTTACGCTGTCGAGGACAACTTTGAATTGTTTTTTGGCAATTGCCTTGGTGTCAACAATACGAAGGACCTTGGCAAGGTGAATATCATCGGCTTCGCTATTTGCGGAGACATTGCCCTGTTTTAGTGAATCGGCGGAGACAAAATCCCTGCTAAGGAAACGATTTTTAATTTGCTCCGCGACATTGGGAGGCGGCGCCATAGCGTTATCGAGGAGTAATTTGACGCCGTTATAGGGTAAGGGGTTATGAGAAGCGGTAATGATTACGCCGCCAGCACAGGCGAGATGTCTGACCATAATGCCGACGGTAGGTGTAGTGACAATACCGAGGTCAATGACGCTAACGCCGACGGACGTAAGGCCTGAAGTTACGGCATCAGCAAGAGATTGCCCGCTGGGCCGAGAATCACGGCCCAGACAGACAACGAGTTTTTCGATATTGAGATTGCGCGAGCGCAGAAATGAGCCGAAGGCGCGACCGTAATCGGCAGCGACTTGCGGGGTGAGGTTTTCGCCGACAATACCCCTGAGACCACTAACGGTAATTATCAGTTCGCCGGCCATTAACCGCACACCCGTCGAGTCGCTGCCGATTCGTTTTTCATTTTCACGTCTGCGAAGTTAGTCAAGCTTGCAAACATGGATTTCATTAACAAAGTCGAGCTTGCGAAGGTCATTGATTGTATCATCATCGGGGGCCTTATCGAGCGATACAGCGAGAACAGCTTTCTGCAGGTCGAGCTTTTGTCCGACGCCCATAGTTGCGATGTTGATTTTGTGCTTGCCGAGCACTGTGCCAAGATGGCCGATGACGCCGGGACGGTCTTCGTTGAAGATAATGAGGACCGCACCCTGTGGGGTTATCTCAGCGTTGAAACCGTCGATTTCGATGATTCGCAGGAGCTTTTCGCCGAAAACCGAGCCGGTGATGGTGCGAGTAACCTTATCGGTAACAACTTTTGCGGAGAAACTGGACGCGACATCCTTGGGCGTCGGGTTCTTGGTTTCGTCGATACTGATACCACGTTCCTTAGCGAGGACCGGGGTGTTGACCAGGTTCAGCGGCATTTCAAAATGTTTCTGGAGCAGGCCGATTGCGAAATTAAGCGTTACGGCCTGGAGAGGCATTTCGGCGATAGCGCCGCGATACTCGACCTGAACCTGTTTGATGTGTCCCGGAGCGATAGTGCTGAGCACGATGCCTACTCGACGGGCAAGCTCAGCATACTTGAGAACCAGCGGGGGAACGGCCCCGGCGGTGGATGGTGCGTTGATAGCGTTCCTGATGGAATCGCCCCGCAGTGCGTTTACCAGGATTTGAGCGGCTTCGACCGCGACCTCGATTTGTGCCTCTTCGGTGCTTGCGCCGAGGTGAGGGGTAACGAGGCAATTAGCGAATTCCTTGAACCGCGTATTTTCGGGCGGCTCTTTCGGGAACACGTCAAGGGCCGCGCCTGCGATGCGTTTTTCTTTAAGGGCCTCATAAATCGCATCTTCGTTAATGATACCGCCTCGCGAGCAGTTAACCAGGCGAACGGTCGGTTTCATCATTTTAATCTGGTCGGTGTTAATCATATTGAGGGTCTGCTCGTTCTTGGGGACATGGACGGTGATGTAATCGGCCTCTTTGTAGATTCTTTCGAGCTTGTCGGTGATTTCGATACCCAACTGGTCGGCTCCCGCCGGGACGGCAAGCGGGTCATAACCAAGAATCTTCATATCGAAGCCCCTGGCCATTTTGGCAACGGCCATACCGATTCTGCCCAGGCCTATTACTCCGAGAGTTTTGTTATTGAGCTGGTTACCCTCGTATTGTTTCCTGTCCCATGCGCCGGCCTTAAGCGAATTACAGGCAGGAACAACGTGTCGGCTCATCGCAAGCATCAGTGCCATAGTGTGCTCGGCTGCGCTGAGGGTATTACCGCCGGGCGTATTCATAACAAGGACGCCCTTGCGTGTCGCTTCTTTTACATCAACGTTATCGATACCGACGCCTGCTCTGGCAACGGCTTTGAATCTGCCGGGATTTGCAAGGACCTTGGCGGTAACCTTGGTTGCGCTGCGGATAATCAGGCCGTCGTAGCTACCGATTATACTTGCCAATTCGTCTTCGCTTATACCCGTCTTGACGGTAACTTCAACGTCGGACATTGCTTTAAGCAGGTTGATGCCTTCCTGTGCGAGTTTGTCTGTAATTAGAACCTTTATCATCGAATCATCCTTTATAAAAAAAGTTTCAGATAAAATTTGGTATTCGTTTCACCACCCAGAGGCGGTTCGTTCATCCGATACTTTGAAACCGGCTTTGGGACAATTATAAAGATATCTTGTAACACAGCGGGAAGCGGCGGCGGCCAGACGGACAACAGCAGCGTCCCGGCCCCGCCGCTCTGACTCGAACCCAACCTGAACAAGACGTGAATGTTCAGTGGTCGGCCAGAGCTTTTCGCCTGATGAGACCATGTAAAGCGCCGCGTAAGCATCAAGTGAGCCGGAGACGTAGCCGCCCTCGGGTATATCGCGGACTTTGCAGTCGGTAACGGTTATGACCAGTACCAGGTCGGCGCCAAGTTTTTCACCAATCTGCGAGGGCGAAAACGCGGAGAATTTCGGTTCGTTGACCCGCAAATCAGCCAACGCCTGATAATCGATAAACAGCGAAGGCGATATCCTGGCCCTGTCTTTGTCCTGAAGAATTTTGGTTGTCGTATCAGTGATGTAGAACCGCAGGTTGGGATAGTCCCTTAGATATGTGGGCTGGTCAACAAAAACGAGGATTTTCTGGTTTTTATTTTTGGAGAGGTCGTATTCAGCCGAAGCACCTGCTTCGGAAGAAGTCGGGGTACTGATGACCCCTACCAAACCCACGGCATCACAGCCGGCGTAAAACAGGACCAGCGGCAGGCCCGCGCAAAATAATATGGCGGGCCAAAACGAGCATATCATAATACCAGATTTTGCCTTTTTCGGTTTCACTTTACCCCAGCATCTTAATTGCCGCTGTTCTGTGCTATTGCCCTTACAAGGGTTACAGCCCAGCCGGCGGCCAAAATCAAAAACAACGCGGCAAGGATGTATCGCAGTTTCAGCGATGCAAGCTGCCGCTCAACTAACGGTGAATATACTCCAAAACCGGCAACAAGAAAAGCAAAAAATGCGATTACAGTCGCAAAACAACAGAAAAATCCCGCGGCGGGCTGGGCGTAAAAGGCGTCGCATATATGCCCGTGGGAAAAAGCGATGACGGCAGTAGTCATACCGCAGGTCGGGCAAGGCAGGTTATAACGCTGTTTAAAACCGCAGGGATAAGGATATAAAGAGAAATGGAACTGGCCCATAAGCCAGCCAAGCGCAAAGCCGGCGGCAATGACAATAAAGATGGCAGCCGCAATCAGCCGCTGATTGGCGGAAGCACGCGAAAATAACCTCGGCGAGATTGGTTGTTGGCCTGATTCCATAAGGGCGTTACAATACCGGCATTCTCAGATTGCGTCAAGAAAGGAAAAATATATGGGACTTGAACAAAAAGATTTGAGCAGGATGCTGGAAACGGCGGAGGTAGCGGCCCGATTGGCGGGTCAAAGGGCGATGGAAGAGTCAAGCTATATTAAGGTATCGGTTAAAGGGCCGGACCAGCTGGTAACGCAGGCGGACACGATTTGCCAGCAGATAATTATCGACCGGATAAAGGAAACGTATCCCGACGACGGTTTTATAGGCGAAGAAGGCCTGAAAGGCGAGATGTTCAAACAGCCACCGAGGGGAAGCAAAAAGGTGTGGTGGGTAATCGACCCGATTGACGGGACAACCAACTTCGCAAAAGGGATGCTGTTGTTTTCGGTATCGGTGGCGGCGATGTATGAGGGTGAGCCGGTGGTGGGAGTGATTTATGACCCGGCGACGGATTCGATGTTCACGGCAGTCAAAGGAGGCGAGGCACAGCTAAATAACAGGCGAATCAACGCGGGCGACGACGGCTTCGACAGATTCTCAAGCGTCGGGACCGACAGTTTCTTCGATAACGGCGTGCCGAAATGGGTAATCGCGCTTATGGAAAAGGCACGGTCGCGCACCCTGGGCAGCTCATGCCTGCAATTGGCGTATCTGGCAAAAGGTTCGCTTGTCGGAGTGGTATTTGTCAGGCCGAAGATTTGGGACGTGGCAGCGGGGGTATTGATAGCCGAATCCGCAGGTGCAATTGTCAGCGACTGGAAAGGCAATAAGCTTTTCCCGCTCGACCTCGACAAGTACCAAGCCGGGGAATTTATGACCGTCGGGGGGAATAAGAAGGTGTATGAAGAGATGTTAAACCTACTGAAGTAATCTATGATTTCGGATCACCTTGGGTCGGGAACGGATTGTATCGCAACGATTTTTACTTTTTTCGCCGGGACTTCGCTTCTGTCGAAAATGGCTATGACGCGTTTTTGCGGGCCGTTTTGACCGATGCGGACGAGAATATAAGCCGTAAAGACATCGCTGCGAACCGTTATAAGATTGCTGATACGGTCGAAAATAACGTCCCGCTCCTCAAAAGCATCGCCTGTATCGAGATTGCAGTCCGTGGGCGTCAATAAACCAGGAGGAATAACAGCTTTGCCCTGATAGTAACCTATGCTATTGACATCGTTATTGCCAATACCTACCCGCATAAGTTCACCTGTGCTTTTGAAAGCCCCGTACGTGTCCCTGTTGCTGACGATTGCCTGGGCAAGGTTATAATTCGGTTGGGTATGGTAAGAAACCCAGGGCAGTTGGGCAAGGACATACCATGGTGCGGTATTGATATTGATTCTGCCTTTAATGCGGGTTTGATTTGGGTCGCCAGGCGCAGGGTCTATCACTGTCAGGTATTTGAAAAGGTTCTGGACGCACGGGTCGGCGATATTAAGGCGAACCGATGCTTCCGTATCACCAGGCCCTATCATATTGGCATCTGTGCGGAAAAGCTGGCCGATTTCGCCGATATTGGTAAACGGTTTATTTGTCGGGTGCGCCTGAATCATATCGGTATCGAACGAAACATAACGACTACTGACACTGCCGCCAAGTTCAGGCGGCAGGATGCCCGACCATAGTTTTCTGATACATTTATTAAGAGTAATATCTCTTTGGATGCTATGCGGTGATGAATTATCGTTGCTATCGATAAGCCAGCCGGTAGCGGAGTCCGCTGCGGGAACATTAACCTCATCAACAGGTAGGAAAAAAGGAGAGCCGTTAACAGTAACTTCTCGTTTTAACACTATAGTGTCACCCGCAACAAAAGACACTCCCGGAATATTGTCGTCTACGACGGTATTGACGTTATTGATATCCAGAGGCGCGTTACCAGTCGGGTCTCGATACCTTATCACGAGGAAATAACTGTTTGGAGACCATGAAATTGAAATAGGAGAATTGCCGCCAACTACAAGCTGCCAATTAGCGTCGGGTAACGGGTCGCCTGTGTTTGGTTTGAAAAGCTCTATGGCATAAGAATGGTATGTGGCGGTGATGGCGCCATGCACGTCTACTGACTGATAAAAGTTCTCGGCGATTTGGGATATGTAAATGCAGGGCTGCTCGAAACCATAATAATTGTGGCCGGTACTCGGATCCTGGAAGTAAGTAACATTCGAATCCGTATCTATGTAATCGATTAGATTTACGGCAATCTGGTTTGCGTCATACACGTTCGGGTCGAGGACCTGTTGGATCCGGTTGCGAAGTGAAACTATGTCAGTGAAATTCACATTGACCATTTTATTGCCATCAGGAGCGATAATCCTGTCCATGTTGTAAGTCGTGGCGATATGGCGATATTCGTAATTGGGGTCAGTCAGGACGTAATCGGAATTGGAACTTCTAAACCACTCGTTTAAGTCCGAAGCCGAACTAATGGGTGTCTGGAAATCATATTTTCTGCCTATTTCCCAATTTTTCATTGCCTCGGAGCGGGTATCAATTCCTGTCTGATTTATAAGGAATCTGTATCTTAGTTCCAACTCATCAGAAATGTCAAAAGGGGTATAAGTTCCATTAGCAGACAGAGGCAGACCATATTGCCAGACAACGTTGTTGGCATAATCGGTGATATCGTTTGGGCCTGAGCCGCAGCGATAGTTATTAAGATAGTCCGCCCTTGCCTGAATATCAGCTTGGGTCAAAGTATAGAAAGGCCTGTTAGCAAGTGCTAAAAGGTTGATTTGTGTCTGGCTTGAGCCATTGGTGTAATTGGGGTCGGCGTTGGCATCGAACCAGTAGCCGGTGTTGAGATTGAGCATAGCGCCGTTGTCAATTATGCGAATGGCGGCATAGATGGGTTTGCCTTTGCTCGAATTTACGTCGCTAATCTGCACCCACATCGAATCGCTGACGCCGTCGCCATCGGCATCGGCAAGTGTGTTATAAGGTGTAACAACCGGCTGATACTCAGGGAGAGGCAGGGCCTGCACATTTTGAAATACGGAGGAACCATAGATGTTACTGACCTGCTGCCAGAAATAATTTGAGCCGGACTGGTATGGCTCAAGACAGGCGAGCCAGGGATTATTGGTATCAGGATAATTGTAATATGTGCCGTAATATATGCCGTTTGCGTCAACACGGGGGACGTTATTAGTAAGAACTTCCGATATTCGCGCGACAACGGTATCTACAGCCAATTTGAGGTCATGGTTATCCCCGACTGCTGAGGTGGCGACTGAATCGACGCGGGAAGAAAACAAAAAGAGAACGCCTATGATTGCAAGAAGTGTCGTAAGAACAACCGCGAGAATAATCGCCGACCCTCGGCGAAACCGCTCCGTCTTCTGTCCCGCCTTCGTTGTCACTTCGGCGGGTAAACTTCTGTCTTCTGTCTTCTGTCTCATATCAATCGCCGATATAAACGATATGGGTAAAAGTTTGGCCATTTCTACCGTGTGAATCGTAAAGCGTGAAAGTGAATTTGATTGCCGTCGGCCAGAGAACCGCAGGGGTCGAAGGCAACCATGTTGCTTCGTAATAAGAACCAGTTACATAGGATTCAATGGGACCATATAATATGTCTGCGGGTATGTCTGGAGGAGAGCCGACGCTACGTTGCATATAGAAACCAAACCAAGCAATCGCACCACTGCCGGCGTCTATGGTGCCGTCGGTCCATTCGATTTTGAATTGGCCCGCGTTTTCGCAAAGCAGCCGACTTAGTGTGTTTGAGTCGGCTGTATTTATATACGGCGGATATAAAAACATCGCGTTGGCATTATTGGTAATCTCTGTCGGGTGGACCTGGCACCAGGCAAAGTTGACATCGTTGTAGTCGCCGCCGGACATACCAGGCGTCAGCAGGTTGATATCCTGGACAAGCCGCCAGTAATTAACCGTATAAGTGAACGATGTTCTATCGTGGCCAAGATAAATGCGGGCGATGTTGCTTCGGACGGTTGAATTATACCACGACTGGAAATCGCCCGTGCTGAAGAAGTACAGCCGGTCTGACCTGAAATTGTTCGGGGCGGTGCCGGCGTATGTTGAGTATAGCATGAGATAGCCGTCTTTACGGAGACCCTGAAAGTCGTTATTCAACTGGTCGGTAATAGCGCGGAATTTCTGCATAACCTCGGCCTGGGCAGTGGCGACGCGATATGCGGCGATACTGGCCTTGAAGACCGTGCCGGCAAAGAGAACCACCATCGCCATTACGCCAATGGCGACGACGAGCTCTACCAGCGTAAAGCCGTATTGCGTGTTGCGTCGTGCGTCGTGCGTACTGTGTTGTTTTTTGTTCATAGGTCGCAGCAATTAAAAACTTATCACTTTCTGATAGACGCCAATGCAGGGGTATCGGCCGCTGTTAACAGGCGGCGGAACAACCCAGACATTATCTGCTGCATTTTGCGGCGGAGTTAAATCGGGACGCCAGGGTCTGTCGAGTTTTATGACATTATCATTTGGTGGAAGGTAACGTTCGAGGACACGGTATATCTGGCCGGTGGCGTCGTCAACAATTGTGCAACCGTCACTAATATAAGTTTTCGCGCTCGCATTTATACTCGTATCTATAGTCAACTCGTAACCGCCGACTGGGCCTGAAACACCAACGGCAATAGCATCAGGCCTGTTGGCGTCGTAGTAATCGGGATACGTGGGATTAACATCTGTAAGATATTGGCTTGCCATCCCGACTTTTCTGCTAACAAAGATAGTAACCTGAACGTCATTGCCAGTAAGGTTAGTCCTTCGAAACAGAGGATACCACCAATATTTTTTGGAATATACTTCGTTTGCAGGTATAGGCGTTGAAGGATACGCGAACTCTGCAGCGGGTATTCCAATAGCTATCCCCTGACTTGTGTTACTCAGTCCATTGAGATTCGAATCATTGAAATAGATTCTAAGTTTCGCAAAGGCCTCGTCGGCGACTATCGGGGCAATGGTGCGCTCGGTGGCAACGGCCGTAAAATGAATACTCACGGGAAACGCCCCCGCGACAAACAGCATCCCAACCGCCAGCAGCCCGATGGCAATAAGAACCTCGGTGAGCGAAAAGCCGCTCTCGGATTGCCGATTGCCGATTGTCGATTGTCGATTGTTTATTTGGATATTCATTTTTCGTTAATAATCGTCCCTGTATAAGGATTTATATAAATCAGATTTAACTGACTGAGATAATTCGTCCAGCGATGATTTGCATCCGTCTGTTTTAATTTTTTTGTATCGTAAATGATAAAACTGTTTCGGCTGGGTTCCGGACCAAGACCTATATACGGAGAGGCATAACCAGCGTAATAATCATCCTGACAGAACATCGCCAGCCCGGCATCGACCTTCCATTTTTTATTGAAGATGTCGTCGTTACTCTCCGTAGGGACAATGTATGTCTTATCGCCAATGCTATCTCTATTCCTTACCCTGACCGTATGAATTACGAGTTTGCCGGAAGGTGAAAAGACAACAGAAAAAGTCGTGGTGTCATTAATTACATTCGAATTGGCGAAATTAACATCAGGATTGCTGCCTGATACCAAATCGGACCTATAAAACAAATCCATCACGCCGATGGAGTCGGGCAGCTTTATGGGCTGTATTCCTGGAACGGCATGAAATCCAAACCCTCCTGTACCCGGCATATTCGGGTCATGGACGATAAATATGATGTATTGCGAGGCGCCAATGATGTTATTTGGGTCGTAGCGTTTCTGGAAGCGGATTCCGGCATAATTCTGCTCTTTGGAGGCGATGGCTCGTGCGCTGGCCATAGCAGAACTGATTATCGATTTTGCGCCGCTTTCGGATTCGAAGGAATTAAGGAGCATATTTGCGGCAGGGATAGCTAAGCCGAGCATCAACGCGGCGATTCCAATGACAACCGTCATCTCAGCAAGTGTTGTACCAACCTGCCGTGAGCTACGTCGAACGAGTTGTCTGCGTTTATTTCTCATTTTACTTCACGTTAGATATATCATCAGCCGTATCAAACTGCTTGTCCGGCCCGGCGGACGTTATTACAGGAAAAGTTTTAAGGGCGGAATTTCTATAGGAGAGATACTTCTGCCAGCTACCGCCGGGGTTAGCGAGAATATAATCGGCATATTCAGGATAATAATCGTATCGCAGAGTTGTTCCCCAAGGGTCAACGATTCTTGTAAATGGCAGCGCAGGCGATGCGCCTATGGTGATGGTTATTGAATTGCCATTGGGGTCTTTATTAGTCAGCAGCGACTTATCGATTTTATCGAGCGTGTCCCGGCAATCGGGAACCTGTCTCAGGATAAAATACAATGCCTCAGAGCCGGAGAAAGTCGGGTTATATGTCCCGACGGCGCCGGAAAAGTAAATGTTTGTGGCGGATAAACCTAAAGCGCTTTGAAGGGTGGCCGGGAGATTCGGATAGGGAGATGTACTCGTAAGGTTGTAGCCGTTGCAATCGAGGGGAAAAACAAGGCCTGCGTAATCAGTGCTTTTATATTCATATCCGAAGTCGCGGAATTGTTCGAGGGCGCTGCCGAGCAGCGTGATAGTTCCTTTTGTCAATCGCTCCTTGCCCTGGTCGTCGATGCGTTTGGCGATAGTTACGACCATCGAGATGAGTATGGCGATAATGGCAATCACCACAATCATTTCGACGAGCGTAAAGCCGGTTTTATAAGCGCGCGTTTTCATAAGTAATCTCAATCGCCCAAAAATGCCGGCGTTTAATAGTTGTGTATGTCGTCGGCTGTGCCGTAATAGCCGTCAGGTCCAGCAGATATTAAAATATAGGTATCCGGATTGTATGGCCGCACAGGATTCGGAATCCTCGTGTCTCGTATCCCGTAGCCAATGCCGGAGCCGCCATAAGTAGTGCCGGGAGTATAAGGGGTTCTGTCGCCATAGAAAACAGGGTAATCGGTCCCAGAAGGATAAGCAAAAGGATGCGCCAGACCAGAAACACTATTTGCAGTAAGCTTCCCGAGGTCAACTAATGGTTTGTTGTCAAGATAATTATAAGTTCTACCCGCAAAATTCGGCGCCGGCACATAAGTCGGATCGATTGTTTTGTTGTCGGTATTTGCCTTGTAATAAAGAATCGGAGTGCCGGCGGTAACAGGTTTGCCTGATGCGTCGAGTCGATTTAGTTTCCTCACTTTGAAGACATCGCAAAGCACATTGGTATCGGGAGCAAGCGTGCCAGTGTTATTGAACAGGTCGCCGAGACGAAACACATTGGCCGTCGCCAGTTCAAGATAAGGGCCTTTTCTGTCCTGCAGAGTAGCTAACGTATAATTCGAGGTTGTGCCGGTGCTATCCATACCATCTGAACGCCAGGCGGAGTTGGGGTCAAAACCCATCAGGTCCCAGCCGAGAAGCGCCTCGGAAAGTTTCTGTGCGCCACAATATCCAGACGACGGCGATGCCGTCGATGTCCAGTCGGAAGGCGGATAATCGCCATAAACCTGCTTGAAGGCCTCCAGCGCGATTTCGATGGCATTAAACTGTGCCCCCTGTGCCACCTCTTTTGCCTTTGCGCGAATCGCAGCAAAAGAAGGCAGCAAGATGCCTAACAATATGGCAATGATTATTACGACCGTTATCAGCTCCACGATTGTAAACGCCCTGCGATTATTCATCATAACCATCCTTTCGACTTCAAACCAGTTTAGGGGTACCTGCCCGAGTTTTTAGTCGCCGAAATTATAAATATCGTCACTTGTGCCATAGTCGCCGTCAAAGCCCGCCGAAATCAGGATATACGAATCCGCCCTGTATGGCCTGTCGCCTGATGGAATCTTTTTATCGCGGATAATATTATAGAATGTTAGTGGACTGCCATACGCGGCATTATTAAGATTAATCCCAGCTACGGTGTACCCGGCTCCCCCCAGGTCGTGAGAGGAATTGGGCAACCAGGGCATTCCCATATCAATCAAGAGCTGATTGTCCCAGAAGTTGTATGTGTAAAAATTAACCAAACTCCGCATATCCGAAACCGATGTGCTGCCCGGAGGAAACTGTAATTTTGCCTGGTCTGCCCTGTAATAAAGGATAGGCATACCCATTCTTTTGCCCGTGGTTTTATTGGTAACGCGATTATAGGAATCGCACAAAACATAGGTGTTGGGGTCAAAACCTGTCGATGCAGGCCAATTGCCAAAGGAGGCTGTGATGGAGGTTATGGTGCTATTATCGTAGATATCCTTAAGCATGTATGCGTTTGCGTGTTCAAGCTCTAAATACATCTTGCGGGACCTTATGTTTTCATTGTAACAGGCCTTACCTGGATCACCTGCAGTAACGCCACAGGTATTATATGGCGGATAAGGCATACCATCCCACAACGCATCACCCGACGGGCTGTTGGGAAATCCCTGTTTTTCAAATTTAGAACTCGGATTGAATCCCTTAAGGTCCTGACCGACCATTGCCTCCGCCAGCCGCATTGCGCCGCAATAGTTCTCTCCCCGGTCGTCCACCGCGTTGGAATCGGGATAGCCATCGAACTCGGCGTTAAACATATCAAGCGCGACGGCTATGCTGTGGAGCTGCGCCCTCTGCTTGACGTCCGTCGCGTATCTCCTGACGTGATTCAGCGCGGGCGTCAGCAAACTGATGAGAACCACAATGATGCTCATAACCGTGAGCAGCTCGATAATGGTAAAGCCGAACCTCCTGCTTTGATTGCCGTTAATCGGTTTCATTTTACTCTCCTTAAATATTCGCTATAACTCCGATTTTTAAAAGCTCATTTTTTACCCGCCGACGTTCAGCGTGGTAATAATTTTAATCATAGGCAGGAACACCGACATAACGATGACCATCACGATTCCGCCGAGGACAACAATCATTATGGGTTCGAGAAGGTGCATTAACGAGGCCACGAGAACGTCAACCTGCTCGTCGTAGTTGTCCGCGATTTTGAGAAGCATCTTGTCGAGGTCTCCCGTTTCTTCGCCTACCGCCACCATGTTAGAAACAATCAGGTCAACCGTTTTGGACTGCTTCAAAGGCGTCGCGAAGGTGTCGCCCTGCCTGATTGAGTTCTGAACGTTGAGAAGCATTTTGGCATATACTTCGTTGCCTGCGGTTTCGCTGGTAACGTTAATCGCGTCGAGAATTGGAACGCCCGCCCCGATAAGCGTGCCTAACGTCCTTGTCCAGCGGGTTATGGCCACTTTTCGCGTGAGCTGGCCCATTACGGGCATCCGGATTTTGATGGCGTCGAGAACGTATCGCCCCGTCTTAAACCGCCTGATAAGGCGGGTCAGGAACATAAACCCGAACGGTACGCCCATAAGGATTGCCCAGCCGAAATCCTTGGCAATCCACTGCGCTACATTCAGCACTATCTGCGTAATCATGGGCAAGCCCTGTCCCTCAAGCATTTCCTTCAGAACGCTTTCGAACTTGGGAATAACGAATATCATCAGCAATATGAGCATCGTCATCGCGGCGGTAAGAACCACTGCCGGATAAATCATAGCGCCTTTGACGCGAGATTTGAGCTTCTCTGATTTTTCCATAAAATCGGCAACGCGGGACAAAATCAGGTCAAGCACGCCGCCCGTCTCGCCTGCCGCGACCATACCCACCATTAAGCGGTCGAAGCATCTGGGAAACCGGCTCAACGCCTCAGACAATGTCGCGCCGCCTTCGATGTCGTCGGCAACGTAACCGATGATACGCTTGAATGTGCCTGCTTTCTGCTGCTCCTCAAGAATTCGCAGCGACCTCAAAATCGGCAGACCCGCGTCCTGGAGTGTGGACAACTGCCTGGAGAACTGGGCAATGAATTTGATTTTGACCTTGCCGCCCGCCCCGCGTCTTCTCTTCGGCTTTGCAGCGGCAGCGCCGGCAGCAGCAGCGGCGGCCGCCTTCTTGCCCCCTCCAACAGATATTACCTTTGTGGGGAAATACCCCATATTTCTTATCTTGCTGACCGCTTCCTTCTGGCTTAACGCCTCAACCTCGTTTTTAATCGCCACTCCCTGCGAGTCCAGAGCTTCGTATTTAAACAGCGGCATAAACACCTCCTATGGTTTTTTTATTCATAAGTTATTCGCTTTCCGCGATTGTTTCCTTCACTACCTCGTCGATTGTGGACAGACCGTTATATATCGACAACAAACCCGCCTCTCGAAGCAATTTCATGCCGGCTTTCTGTGCCGCCGTCCTAAGAACATTTGTTGACGCGTGGTTCATAATCAGCTCGCGTATTTCGTCGTTAAAAGTCATAATTTCAAAAAGGCCCGTTCTGCCCCTGTAGCCGGTATTGTTGCACCTGCTGCATCCGGCGCCGTAATAGAATTTTTTGCCCTTGATGTCCTCAGGAGAAAGCCCAAGCTCCATAAGCTGGCTTTCCGTCGGCGAAAACGGCGTTTTGCAATGCTCACAAATTTTCCTCACTAATCGCTGGGCGACGATGCCTTCTATCGTCGCCGTCAGAAGGAACGGCTCAATGCCAAGGTCCAGAAGTCGCGCAATCGAACTCGGCGCATCGTTTGTGTGCAAAGTCGTAAACACGATGTGGCCTGTCAGCGAGGCCTGGGCGGCGATTTCCGCCGTTTCAAGGTCACGAATTTCACCGACCATTACAACATCGGGGTCCTGGCGCAGAATTGAACGCAGGCATTTCGCGAAAGTAACCCCGACTTCCGGCCTCATCTGTACCTGGATGATGCCGTCAATATCGTATTCAATCGGGTCTTCGGTGGTGATTATCTTGGTCTCGATGTCGTTAAGCTCGTTTAACGCTGCGTACAGGGTCGTTGTCTTGCCGCAACCCGTTGGCCCTGTAACAATGACGATTCCGTTGGGCTTGTGAATAAGCTGCCGAACAACATTCAGGTTATCTGTCCCGATTCCGAGCTTTTCAAGGTCTAATTGCATCTGGCTGCGGTCGAGGATACGAAGCACGACGCTTTCGCCGAACATCGTGGGTAAAACGCTGACACGCAGGTCAACCGGGTTTCCCTGAACGGTAAGCGAAATACGGCCGTCCTGGGGAAGACGCCTTTCCGCGATATCTAAGCTTGCCATAACCTTAATTCTTGAGCTAAGCGCAGCCGCAATATGCTTCGGCGGCGGAACCATCTCATAAAGCACGCCGTCAATTCGATACCGCATCTTGTATTCGTTTTCAAACGGCTCGAAGTGTACGTCCGAGGCCTTGTCTCTGATTGCCTGCATCAGCACTAAGTTCAAAAGTTTCTTTACCGGGTTCGATTCCGAAAGCTCCTTCAATTCATCAAGGTCGATACTCTGGTTTCGCCCCTCGAATTCGGCAAGGAACCCGTCTTCCTGAATTTCACTGATTAGCTCGTTTATTCCCTGTCCCTCATCCTTCTGCTGGTAGTATTTCGCAATAGCCGTGTCAAGCGCCTTTTCGTCAACGATTTTAGCAGTAACTTTCATGCCGAGCAGAGTGCTTAAATCGTCCGTAGCTCGGAAGCTGTCGGCCCTGTCAACCGCCACCACCAGCTCGTTTCCATCCTCCTTAAATTCAATGGGTAAAACCCGATATGTCTTTGCCATCTGCGGGGCAAGCTTGTCCAGGACGCTCTTAGAAACCTCGACTGCGTCCAAGTTTATAAATTCCATTCCTCGCTGGGCGGCAAGGGCGATATGCAACTGTTTTTCCTGTACAAGCCCAAGCTCAACGAAAATCTCTCCGATAGGAATGTTCTTGTGTTCCTGCTGCTGCCTTTGTTTTTGCACTTCGAGACAATGGTGGACTTTTTCGCGGGTCAGCAAACCCATCTTCATAAGCACTCGGCCTATGGGTCTGCCTCTTAATTGTTCTATTGGCGGCATCTTATCCATAAACTCATCCTTTACTTTTGCCTTGCCATCAATTACTATTATATGTTCGTAATTAACGCTGTGTCAAGTAATTAGCAATTGGACATACGGTTAATGAGACAACATTTTGGTCTCATAACCGTAATTTACTCTAAAAAAAAACGCATCCCGTAACCCCAAATTTGTAACTCCCTGCCACTCAACAATAGCATAATCGGCGAATATCCCCCCGCATTACACTCAGCGGCTGGTAATTTCCTCCCTGACATCACATAACTGCTTAAACCACAAGGTATTACGTTCGCAAAACCGGTCCGAAATCGTCCTCTTCTTCCGGAGGTCTCTCGTGCGGCTTAAGGGTCTTGAGCCGAGCCATTGCCTTATCATGCAAAGCGCCGGGCGATCTTGCTTTATCCAGCATTTCCGACATCGTAATTTTGCCGGATTCATACAATTGCCAAAGGTGGTCATCGAGCAGTTGCATACCAAGTTTTCTGCCGGTTTGTATGCTGGAATCAATACGATAGGTCTTGTTTTCGCGGATAAGGTTTGCGATAGCGGGCGTAACAACCATAAATTCATAAGCCGCAACACGACCTTTTCCTGTGGATAAAGGGCAAAGCGCCTGGCTAAGCACCGCGATGAGGTTACTGCTCAACTGGATGCGTATTTGTTCCTGCTGGTCAACAGGGAAAACGTCAATAATACGACTAATAGTTCCTGCCGCGCTTGTTGTGTGCAGAGTGCTGAAAACCAAGTGTCCAGTTTCCGCGGCACGTACAGCGGCCTCAATTGTCTCAAGGTCTCGCAATTCGCCGACCAGAATCACGTCAGGGTCCTGACGCAGCACGCGACGAAGGGCCTCTGAAAAGCTTGGAACGTCAATTCCAACTTCTCGCTGGTTAATAATCGACTTTTTATGGTTGTGGTAATATTCGATTGGCTCCTCGACGGTTACGATGTGGCGGTCAAGATTTTCATTAATGTAATTGATCATTGTTGCAAGCGTAGTCGTTTTACCGCTACCGGTCGGACCTGTAACGATGAAAAGGCCTCTTGGTCTCCGGCAAAGAGCTGCGCATATTTTGGGCAAACCAATTTCCTCAAAACTCAGGATTTTGTACGGAATCAAACGCAAAACCATTGAAACGTTGCCTTTTTGTTTGAAAACAGACACACGAAATCGGCACTGTTCGCCATAGGCGAAACCGAAATCGGTGCCGCCCTCTTCCTGAAATTCCTGCTGGTTTCGTTCAGGCGTAATACTTTTCATCAAAGCGAAGGTATCATCCGGTTCGAGGACTTTTGTTTCGAGCGAGCGAAGCCGGCCGTCTATTCTTAAAACAGGCGGTCTGCCGACCGTGATGTGAATGTCCGAGCCGCCCATAGTTACACAGGCCTGAAGCAATCTATCAATATTTACTGTTGCCATTTAATGATTCCTGATAAAAAACAATGTATCAATCGCCCCTCACGCCTTCCATTTGAGCAATTGCCGCGACTTCCGCCGGCGTGGTTACTCCTTTGAATATCTTGAGTTTGCCGTCTTCCATAAGCGTTCTCATACCGCTGGCGACACAGGCCTTCCGCAGCTCACTCGTCGGTGCCTTTGAAAATGCCAGTTCCCTTACTTCATTGTTAAGCTCGACCATTTCAAATATGCCCTTACGACCTTTGTAGCCGATGCCCTGACACTGGGTGCAGCCGGCGCCTTTGTAAATCGAGTTATTTTTGAGGTCCTCAGGGGTAATATCCAGCAGGCGAAGATAATGAGGGTCGGGGTCATTATCAACGGTTTTGCAGTTTTTGCATATTACCCGCAGCAATCGCTGAGCCATAATGGCCTGAATCGAGCTTGCGACAAGGAAGGGTTTGACGCCCATATCAACCAGACGGGTAATCGCGCTTGGGGCGTCGTTGGTGTGTAGCGTGCTGAATACCAGGTGACCTGTAAGCGCCGCCTGAATTGCGACGTCGGCGACGATGCCGTCACGAATTTCGCCGACGAGAATCACGTTCGGCGCCTGACGCAGCATCGCACGCAGTATCTTTTCAAACGTAAGGCCGATGTCCTCCCTGACCTGCACCTGGTTCATACCGGCGAAGCTGTATTCGATGGGGTCTTCGGCGGTAATGATTTTTTTGTCGGGTTTATTCAGCTCCTGCAAAGCGGCGTAAAGCGTGGTTGTTTTACCGCTGCCTGTCGGGCCTGTTACAAGAAATATACCGTTTGGTCTTCTTATGATTTTCTGGAAGCGGTCATAGTCATCGGATTCGAAGCCGAGCGCCTTAATGCCGATGTTTACTGCATCCGGTCGCAGAATACGAAGCACGACGCTTTCGCCGTGGTTACCGGGCAGAGCGGATACGCGGAAATCGACATCCTGATTGCCTATGGTGCGTTTGATACGTCCATCCTGGGGGACACGTCTTTCGGCGATGTTCATACCCGAAAGGATTTTCAGACGCGTCATCAACGGCGCCTGCATATTTTTGGGGATATTGTCTTTTTCAAAGCAAACGCCGTCCAGCCGGTACCTGATTCGCACCCTGTCGGACATCGGCTCGATGTGAATATCGCTTGCTCGGATATTAACGGCTGTATCGATTATGAGGTTTACAAGACGAACGATCGGGCCGTCATCAGCACCGGCAACCTGCCCGGCCTTGAGAACTTCCGCCTGAAACTCATGCCCCGCCTCGGCAAGCTCGGCTGCGGTGGCATCGATACTGTGCCTTAACCGGTCAGATTCCTCGGCCCTGCTCTGCTCAAGCGTATCGGTTAAAAATGACCTGATTTTCGCGGGATTGGCGACGTAGCAATCAAGCTCCTTGTTTGTACGGAACCGGACCGCATCCATCGCATCGAGATTCACGGGGTCTGAAATGGCTAACTTGAGCTTTCCGTTATCCATTCCGAGAGGCAGCACATTATGCCTTTTGATGAGGTCCTCGGGGACAAGTTTGATGACTTCTGGAGTTAAGGTAGTAGTATCAAGATTGACGTATTTCATGTCGAATTGCTTGGCGATGGCCTTTGCGAGGTTTTCCTCGTCTATAAGGCCTTTTTCAATAAGCACCTCGCCGAGCCGTTTTTTGCTCGCTTGGCCGACCTTAATAGCGTCAATGAGGGCCTGCTTTTCAACCAGGCCCGCCTTATACAAAACTTCCCCCAAATGTCTGCGTGCTGTTTTGGCCATATATACCCGCTAAATAGAGATTTGGTATCATGCGTATTATAGCAGTTTTTGCGTTGTTTGTCAACAACATCGGTCGAACGTAGCCATAAAGCCGGTTTAAAGGGGTTATAGCGGCAAAGCCAATGATTACTTCTTTTCGGCCAGCCATGTTTTCAATTTCGCCAAAGGCCAGGCATTAAGCACATCCGTTTTTGCCGCCCAGCCCCTCGCAGCCGTCGCGACGCCAAAGAGCATATAATCAAGCTGGTGCAGTTTATGAGAGTCGGTATTGATGACTAATTTCACCCCCGCCTCAATCGCCATTTTGCAGTGAACGTCTTTGAGGTCGAGACGATAAGGATTCGAGCTTACTTCCATTGCCGTCCGTGTCTCAACGGCGTGCCTGATTACCGCTGGTATATCGATATCCATCGGCTCGCGTTCGCCAATCAGCCGGCCCGTCGGGTGGCCAATGCAGTTAAGATAAGGGTTATCCATCGCTTTGAGCACCCGATTTGTAATCGTTTCCCTGTCGCCGGACATTCGAGAATGAATCGAGCCAATTACAAAATCAAGCTGGGCCAGCAATTTGTCATCATAATCAAGCGAGCCATCCGCGAGAATATCGACCTCCGTGCCAACCAAAACGGTAACGCCTTTGAGCCGGTCATTAAGTTTGCGAATCCGCTCGATTTGCTTGGCCAGACGAGCAGGTGATAACCCGTTGGCAATCGCAACAAAAGGCGAATGGTCCGTAATGCAGATGTATTGATAGCCCTTTTGTTTAGCAGCATTTACTAATTCTTCGATTTCACAGGAGCCGTCCGAGGCGGTCGTGTGAATATGCAGGTCGCCTTTTATATCCTCAAGGCGCACCAAACGGGGGAGTTTATGCTTTTGGGCAGCTTCGATTTCGCCCCTGTCTTCTCTTAACATCGGCTCAACATAATCGAGTCCGAGTTTTTTATAAATTTCGATTTCCATCGCACCGGCTATCGTCTTTTTGTCGCGGAACAGGCCGTATTCGTTCAATTTCAATCCCGCCTTGACCGCTATTTCACGCAATCGCACATTGTGCTGTTTCGAGCCGGTGAAATACTGCCAAGCAGCGCCGAAACTCTTATCCGGCACAACACGGACATCGACGTGAACGGGACAATTATTTGTTTTTATGATTGCCGCTCCTTTGGTGCCTCCTGCTGCGATTACCTCCTGGACAAATTCCGCCCCGACAAAAGCGTCGATGATTTTTTGGCCATCTTTTGCGGCAACGAGAATATCAACATCGCCTATGGTTTCCGCACATCGGCGAACTGAGCCGGCATACTCTATTTTTTTGACACCGGGCAAACCATTAAGAAACTCCATAACGATAGTTGCCGCGTTAAACGCCTGGTCTAAGCGGATTCTCCCAATTGATTTTTCGAGGAACTCAATACCTTTGGCAATAATCGCCGCCTTTTTATCGCCGAAGCCGGTTAATTCGGCTAATTTGCCGGTCTCAATCGCCGCTTTCAAATCGGCTATACTTTTGACCTTAAGGTTTTCATAAACCGCCTTAACGCCCTTTGGCCCCATCCCCGGTATCTTTAACAACTGCAACAACTTCTGCGGAATCTTCGTTAATAGTTCCTGATGCGCGGTTATTTGCCCCGTCTTTATGAATTCCTCGATTTTGGCTAATGACGATTTCCCCACCCCCGGCGTCTCAGCCAATTTCCCCGTCGCTAACACTTCTTCGATATCAGTAGGCATATCGCCAATAACCCGCGCGACCTTGCGATAGCTGTTTATGCGGAACCTGTCCTCGCCGAGGATTTCCATTATATCCGCCATTTCGGAAAACAATTCACTTATCGCTGCGTTTTTCATACTTTCAACACCCCTGCTGCCTACAGCCAAGGCATAGGTTTCATTTCGCGATTTCCTGTTTGAGTTGATTTTCAAAAACCGTGTAACTGTCGCTGCCGAACAGGCAAAAGACGACTTTTTTCAAACCCGTTTCGCCTTTGAGGTAATCAATAGTCGTTCGCAGCATTATCTCGGCGCATCGGTCTATGGGAAATCCGAAAATACCTGCGCTTATGGCGGGAAATGCGATGCTTTTGAGATTGTGCTTATCCGCCAGTTTGAGCGAGTTGAGCGTCGCGTTTTTGAGTTTATTATCTTCGTCGCCTTCGCCCATCCTTGGACCAACAGCATGAATGACGTATTTGGCCTTAAGTTTGCCGCCGGTGGTGATTACCGCCCCGCCGACAAATGTGCCACCGATTTTGTTGCATTCCTGCTGAATCGTAGGCCCGCCTTTTCGTCTTATCGCGCCCGCTACTCCTCCGCCGAGAATCAATTGCGTATCAGCAGCGTTGACGATCGCGTCGGTATCCATCTCGGTAATGTCGCCGTCGAGCAACTCAAGAACGGTATTTGCGATATTCGCCTTCATAATATGCTTATAGATTACTTACGGAGGCGCGAATTGGAAGCAAAAAACAAGGGCTTGCAGGTCTCTTCTTCCTGCAGGCCCCGTAATGATTACATTTGATTATAATCATTACATCATAATTTACCATTAAATGTCAAGCGCATAATCGCCATTTTAACATTTTTTTGCTCTTTGGGAAAAAACTTGATTTTTGCCCTAAAAAAGCATTGTGAGGAGGAAAAGATAAGGTATGGGATGCCCCCTTCGGTTTGGTATTATCCTTGGGCTATGCAGTCGTCATTGCTGCGATATTGACTCAATAAATTCTTTCATCAGCGGGTCATCGCAGCACTCTATCAGCTCAATCCTGAGGTATTCGGCATACTCTTTGCCATCAATACCGAGCGGCTGCTGCCATTGCTCAAACCGCTTCTGGATCCTTTGAGCGTGCTCCTGTGCCCATTGTATTTTCTGCCCATCTATCATTTTTCTCACAGGCCTCCAAATGGACAAAATATAATTCTATCGCCTTTGGCAGTTTTGTCAAGTGTTTATTTAGACAATTTCGGTGAGCTGTTTCAATATGAAGGTGGATAACAGGCGACGGTGGGAATCGAACCCACGAATAACGGTTTTGCAAACCGTCCCCTTAGGCCGCTTGGGTACGTCGCCAAAATCGAATTTTAATCTACTAATATGCGCGCTATTTTGCAACTAAAATCTCGTGCCGTTCTGTCCTAAACCGCCTATCTGCAATCCACGAACTAACTACTCAGCCCACTTTAGGCGGCTGGTGAACGCTAAGGCCAAAGGCATCTTCCCACGCCTCCTTGAGGACCTCCGAAACGGTCGGGTGCGGGAAACTGACAGAGTGGAATTTTTCAGTTGAACCGATAATAAGTCGAGCGGCCGATACAAGCTCGGTTACACCTGCGCCAACCATAGTAACGCCTAATATCTTATTATTTGCTTTTTCACGAATGACCCTGATTTCGCCGACGGTTTCATTGTGCGCCAAGCTTCTGCCATTGGCCCTGAAAAAGCCCCTGCCGACGACAAACTCAACACCCTCTTTTGCGCATACCTGCTCGTTTTTGCCTACCGACGCTATTTCAGGGAAGGTGTAAACCGCCCTCGGTATAAGCAAATAGTCGCCTATTGCTGAATTGCCGCCCAAAAGGTTATCCGCAACGACATCCGCTTCCGCGAACGCGCCGTGTGCCAGATATGTCGTGCCGACCACGTCGCCTATGGCGTAAACGCCGGGGATGTTCGTTTGCATCCTGTCGTTGACCTTTATCACAGGACCATTGGTCTGTAATTTCAGGTTGTCGATGGTTTGTTTGTCGCAGACCGCTTTTCTGCCTACGGTTACAAGAACTTTTTCAGCTTCAATAGTTTGCCCTGACTGTAAAATCACCTTCGCCCTACCGTTTGCCTTGTCAACCGCCGTTACTTTTTGGCTGGTTAAAACTGTGATGCCGAGCTTTTTGAATTCTCGTTCCAATAACTGGCTGACCCATTTATCTTCGGTGTTGATGATTCGCTCGAGCGCCTCGACGATTGTAACTTTTGTGCCTATGGCCGCGTAAACACAGGCGAGTTCGCAGCCGATGATGCCACCGCCCACGATTACCATTGACGCGGGAATTGCCTGTAATGATAAGGCCTCCGTGCTGCTGATAATGGTCTGTCCATCAAATGGGAAAGCCAGTATTTCAACCGGTATTGAGCCGGTGGCGATTACAATGCCTTTTATCGCGTTGATTTCTATTTGCCCTGTCTGGGTTTTAACAACGACCGCCTTTGGCGAAGAAACAATAGCCGTCCCGGCAAATACTTTGATTTTGTTTGCCTGCAGAAGCCCCGAAAGCCCTTTCCTGGACCCCGAGATGATTGCGTCTTTGCGCTGCTGCATTTTTACCCAGTTGGGCGAGACCGTCGGTATATCGATGCCCATAGTACCGGCGTTTTTTGCTTGCAGCAGGACCTCCGCTGAAGCAAGCAGCACCTTCGAGGGGATACAGCCGCGGTTCAGGCAAGTTCCGCCCGTTTCGGCCTTTTCGATAATCGCTACCGATGCGCCTTTTTGCGCACACCGAATCGCCGCGTAATAGCCACCCGGCCCCGAGCCGATTACAACAACGTCAACTATTTCTGCCATTTACGTCGCTCCAGTTTTTAAGGCATTCCGCAGTCGCAACAGACACCTTAAAAAGCAAATGTATTTTATCTTTTATGCAGGAGTGAACAAGGGAAATCAGGCCATGGCGGAATCAACCGATGGTTTTCCGCTTCGTTAAGCTTGTGCCTTTTTTGGTCTAACTAAAAAACCGGCGTGTCAACTACTTGGTATGCGGGAAAGGAATACGCCAAATTCCTTCCTTAAAGCCCCTGTTAGAAACAAAATAAATATATTTCTGATCGGGCGACGCTAATGGAAAATCATCCAGAGAGCCATTAGTCGTTAGTTGCCGAGGCCCCATGCCATCTTCACGAATTATCCAGATATCATAATTCGGCACTCCTTTACCGTCTTTGGCTTCGTCAGACGCATACAGGATGTAATTAGCATCGTAACTCCACGATGGATTTCTCTTGCCGCCCGGCCCCGGGGTATTTGTAAGCTGAACAGGATTTTGGCCGCTAACCGGAACCTTCCAAAGTTGGCCGTCAGACCCAATATATGCAATCTGTGTGCCATCGGGCGAAATCGACGGCATACTGCCCTCTCTTATTTGTGTCGGATATTGATTTTCTCCTCCCAAAGTCCAAATCTGGTTAAAGCTTGGTCCCTGCCTGTACTCCGGCTTGTATGTAAAAGCCATAACGCCATTTCGCGATATCGAGGGCTGTAAATTGTAACCTTCCGCTGTTTGGCGCACGACTGCGATTGCGCTTGTCTGCTCGCTGGATACGCGGAAAATATCTACCTTGTTTGGGCGTAACCGGTTGGACCCAAAGTATAGAGCGCCATCAACGCCAACCGTCGGATAGTTATCAAGCCACTGACCGCTTGTTATTTCTATAACTCCACCGCCTCCTGTTTGAACAGCACGAATATTGGACGTGGTTTTCTGTGCCCCGTTTTCGTCCTTAACTGTCTCTCCAATTGCGAAAAAGATTCTGTTGCCGTCGGTTGATAGCGCCATACCGAGAATGGTCTGATTGTCTCCCAGCTTAACAATACTGGAAGAGGCCATACCTTCACGCTCTATGTCCTCTACCCATGCTCTGGCCGTGTGCAACTGGACCGTATATCCTTTTTCCTCCGATATGACCGGCTCCAATCTGTTTACCTCCCGCACTACCTCAGGCTCAGGTTTTAATTCAACAAATATTGATGTCTGCTTGTCCTCTCTTTTAATCGAAACCGTGTTGGATTCAAACCCTTTCGCAGAACATGTCAGGTCATATGAAGAAGGCGCTTCCGAAGGATTAGTGCTAAACCTGAATTTATGTACGAGCGGTGCCTGCCCCAGCTTCTCAACCCCCTCCTGCGACGAAAGCTTGGCATCGGCACCGGTTGGTTTCGTATTGATTGTTATCTCCCTCTCCTCCACACATCCGCCAATCATCAGTAACAACATGGAGCATGCGACTATCCGGCAGTTTCTAACTATATTCATACCTGTCTCCCTTCTATATTAAGTGTGATGATAATCTTTGAATTTCAAACGAACGGAAACATAATTAACTCTTCGCCCGCTTACTTGTTCAAGTATATCTCTCCATCTACAGAAAATTCTATATATATTCTGAATTATAATACAGGCCATATTTGTCTTCAAGAGGGAAACCAAACAATTTTCCTGTTTATTTTATCACTAAAATTTGGCCGGGCAACACAGGCAAACAAATCACAACTTGAAAGAAAATTATCGATGACTTGCTTGATTGTCAAAAGCAAAAGAAAACAATAGAAGTTGATTTTATTTTGTGACGTGCTTTACAGAGGTCGAAAATTGTATATTGGCCGGTGATTATACCTTACCGAAGACGACACAGGCGTTGTGTCCGCCGAAGCCGAAGGAGTTACTTATCGCGACGTCGACTTTGCGTTCCCTGGCTTTCAAAGGCACAAAATCCATCTTTGTGTCGCAACGCTCGTCCACGTTATCGAGGTTAATCGTGGGCGGGACAATCGATTTCTTAATCGCATGGGCACACACTATCATCTCGACGGCTGCGCTTGCGCCAAGCAGATGCCCGTGCGCGCCCTTTGTCGAGCTTACCATAACTTTATACGCGTGCGGTCCAAGCACCGTCCTGATGGCTGCGCTTTCGGCGATATCGTTTAATTCGGTTCCCGTCCCGTGGGCATTGACGTAATCGACCTTATCGGGCGATACCTGCGCGTCTTTTAACGCAAGTTCCATCGCCTTGGCCGCCCCTGCCCCATCCGACAGAGGCGCGGTAATATGATTCCCGTCGTCGGTTGCCCCGTATCCCAATACTTCCGCGTATATCGTGGCCCCGCGTTTTTTCGCGTGCTCATATTCTTCGAGAACCGCTATTCCTGCGCCTTCTGAAAGCACAAATCCGTCCCTGTCCTTGTCGAAAGGCCTCGATGCCTGTGCGGGACTGTCGTTTCGCAAACTAAGCGACCTAGCAGCACAAAAACTCGCTAATCCTAACGGCGTTAGTGCCGCTTCGGTTCCGCCCGTTACCACCACGTCGCTACGGCCGGCTACGATATTACAAAACGCTTCGCCAATCGCATGGTTGCTGCTGGCGCATGCGCTTGATACGCAGAAATTCGGCCCTCGCAGGCCATACTGTATAGCGATATTGCCCGCCGCGGCGTTGGCCATAAGACGCGGAACCGTAAATGGCGAAATCCTCATCGGCGCCTTTTTCAAAAGTATAAGGTGCTGTTCCTCGATTTCTTTTATTCCGCCGATACCCGTTCCGACTATGGCGCCCATCCGGTACGGGTCTTCCTTGCTGAAATCCAGTCCGCTTTCCTTTACCGCCTGAATTGCCGCGGAAACCGCGAACTGGGAAAATCGGTCCATCCGCTTGCTTTCGCGGAAGTCGATATATTTGGTAACATCGAAATGTTTTATTTCGCCGCCGAAATGAACCGGATACGCGGTAGTATCGAACGACTCTATCGTTGCGATGCCGCTTTTACCCTGGCAAAGCGCCCCAAAAAACTCATCAGCCGTTTCTCCCAAGGCGGTAATACAGCCCAGACCTGTAATTACTACTCTTCGTCTGCTCATTTTCTATAGCTGCTATTTCTTCTTTGCCGCCTTGGCCGCGTTTACTATGTAGTCAACCGCCGCTCCGACCGTTTGAATCTTCTCAGCTTCCTCGTCCGGGATGCTCATCCCGAACTCATCCTCGAATTCCATTACCAGCTCCACTGTATCCAGCGAGTCGGCATTCAGGTCGTTTATGAAGGAAGTTTCGCGGCTGATTTCCGCTTTATCAACGCCCATCTGCTCGCTAATTATGTCTATTACCTTTTGCTCTACTGCCTGGACATCCATATCAGCACTCACTTGCTTGTCCTCCAAAAACAACGTTTTTTTCACATAGACAAACTGTTTACCAGCGGATTTACATCTCAACGCCGCGCCATCCGATGACGGTCGGGTGGTATATTAACTGCCTGAAGCCCTATCGACAACCATTTTTTTTGAATTTTTTTGGAAAAAATAACCGCTGGCTAATAATTCATAACAATTGGCCGGTGTCAACCACCAACAATCGCTTTCAGGCAAATTCACAATTTACCCTTGCGGTTTGGGCGAGAAAAGTCAAAATAGGCCAAATAGCGTTGATATGGATAATCTCAATACGAACAACCAGGCGGGCAATCACTTTGCCGATTCCATAGATGTCAGGAAACACGGCTGGCTGCGTCGTCTTTTCGCATTTATCGGACCAGCTTACTTAGTCAGCGTCGGGTATATGGACCCGGGCAACTGGGCAACGGATATCGAGGGAGGAGCCAGATTCGGCTACAAGCTTATCTGGGTTCTGCTGATGTCCAATCTTATGGCAGTCATTTTGCAGACCCTTGCCGCCCGGCTGGGGGTTGTTACGGGCTTTGACCTGGCACAGGGCTGCCGACGGGAATACTCGAAACATTTTAATTTCTTGCTTTGGATTTTGGCGGAAATCGCGATAGCCGCGACCGATTTGGCGGAGGCGCTGGGAACCATAATCGGGTTGAACCTGCTGTTCAAACTGCCCCTGTTGTGGGGCTGCTTAGTTACCGCGTGCGATACATTCCTGCTCCTGGTATTGCTGCGATTAGGCATCCGCAAAATGGAGGCGTTTATCGTATCGCTTGTGGCGGTCATAGGAGGATGCTTCATATTGGAGGTATTTCTCGCGAAGCCCGAGTGGTCGAGTATCGCCGCGGGATTTAAACCCAGTTTGAATTCGCAAAATTTATACATCGCCATCGGTATGATTGGTGCGACGGTTATGCCTCATAATCTTTACCTGCATTCCTGCCTGGTACAGTCAAGGCGGATATCAAAAACATTCATTGGGAGGGAGCAGGCGTGCAAATTCAACTTCCTCGATTCAACTATTGCGCTGAACCTCGCGTTTTTCGTCAATGCTGCTATCCTGATTATGGCGGCAGCCAATTTTTACAGCAGAGGCATCGAAGTTACCCAGATTCAACAGGCACACAATTTATTAGATATTATTTTAGGCAGCAAAATCGCCCCCATTGCCTTTGCGATTGCCCTGATTGCCTCGGGCCAAAGCTCCACACTCACAGGCACAATCTCAGGACAGATTGTTATGGAGGGCTTCCTGAATATAAAAATGCGCCCCTGGCTGAGAAGGATGCTGACTCGCGGTATCGCCCTTGTACCGGCAGTCATAGTAATCGCAATAGCAGGTAATGAAGGAACGTATCGACTGCTGATTTTCTCACAGGTTGTGCTCAGCTTGCAACTGCCCTTCGCGATTATCCCGCTGATTCATTTCACTTCCGACAAAAATAAAATGGGCACGTTCGCCAATAACATTTTCGTGAAAATTGTCGTATGGATTGTCGCGGCCATTATCGTGGCGTTGAATCTGAAATTAGTTTATGATTCACTAATGGGCTATGGTATCGCATCATCCTGGCTGTGGGTGCTTGGCCCGCTTGCGGCCCTGCTGGTTGGCGCACTCGGGTTTATTACGTTTATGCCCCTGTTCCGCAAAAGCACAGAGTGGACAACGACGGACGACCAGGCCGGCGAGAGGTTAGCGAAACAAATCAGGCCTATGACCATCAAACACGTCGGCGTCGCACTTGAGCATACCGAAGGAGACGCCAAAATTATCTCAGCCGCTATCACTATTGCCAAAAATCACAACACAAGTATCACGCTGGTTCACGTCGTCGATACCCCCGGCGTAATGGTTTACGGCAACGAAAGTGAAAGCGCTCACAGCGCAAATGACCAGGCCTATCTCGAACAATTGGCGGAAGAAATCAAAGAGAGAGAATTTCAGGTTAATACCGATTTGCGTTACGGCAGACCGATAGAGGAACTCGTCAAATCCGTCAAGGCAAACGGCTTTGACCTTTTAGTGCTCGGTTCCCATGGCCATCATCTTATGGGCGATATCATTTATGGCGAAACCGTGGACAGCGTCCGCCACGCAATCGATATCCCCGTCTTCGTCGTCCGAACGCATAAACAGGAACACCCGCAATCCGAATCGAACTAAAAACCCAAAATGTTCCCCTGCTATAGCCCACTTTCACCCTTCGCAACAGCAATGGCCTTGCCGCTGCTACGGAGGATGGATCGCAGGGCGGATAAAACCCCGACCCCTTTTCGCTTCGTTATACTACAAACTCGCTTTACTGTATTATCCCGATGAATGGTAAATTCGTAATCCTAACAAGGTATATTTGCCCCAATGACCTTTGGGCCATTTCCGAATTAATTTAGTTTTGTCCGCTGGATCATAGAAATCATAATCGTTTCCCTTTTTCCCCCATATAACTATAAAATGTTCAGCGACCTTTGTTGAATTCACCTTTGCTATAATAGGGTAACCTTGTCCGAGTTCAGAATCGATTCTATTCCAATCTGACGTATCGATTCTTTCAATCCACACAACTTTTCCACTACTAACTTCCGGTACATTTTCCCAAATTAGGTCTCCATCAGAATCGAACCCGCTTTGGACTATAAGATAATCGTTCAATCTATTCGGATCAGTGTCTACCCCATAATATTTAAGAACCATTGCCGTAGATGTAAGCGCACACCCGGTATTTCCAATAGTAATAGTGATAGGACAATGATCGAGTTGTTTACCTTTCCAGTTCTTATCTAACTGGCTGAAAAAGAAAGCTCCGTTGTAGATTCCGCTGGCGTTGGTCGTCTGGCCATTACCGATTTTCACACTCTTATTCGCGGGAGTACCCCAGCCCGTTACATTCTTAAACTCGATTTTGTAGAGGCCGACGGAGATATTATTTTCTATGTCGTTGCTATTATGCCATATCGTTGTTCCCGCACGCCGCCATTGTGCTCCGGCATAAATGGCTCCCTGTGGGCTGATTGTCACCTTAAGTGTGCCTGTCTGCATTGTGGGAAGTATAAAGCTGGCAGTAGCGGTAGCGCTGGCATTGTAACCGCTCTTGAACGCCTTGGCCTTGACCGTCGCTGAATCGTTCAACGTAATCGGACTGCTGTAAATCGTGGATCCGCTGGTCGGGTCACTGCCCTCGATAGTGTAACGAATGGTCGCTCCGGCTGTGCCACAGGCCAGTTTAACCTTCACCGATTTGGTAAACGTCCCACCATTAGGCTTTATCGTCGGCGTCGCCGCTGTGGGAAGAACAAAGATAAAGCTGGCAGCAGCAGTAGCGCTGGTGTTGTAACCGTTCTTGAACGCTTTGGCCTTGACCATTGCCGAACTGGTCAGCGTAATCGAACTGCTGTAAGCCGTCGAGCTACTCGTTGGGTCGCTGCCATCGGTGGTGTAACGGATGGTCGTTCCGGCAGTGCTACAGGCCAATGTCACTTTTACCGAGCTGGTAAACGTCCCGCCATTGGGATTTATCGTCGGCGTCGCTACCATGGGAAGCTCTCCTTTGAGATAAGGATAAGTTGCACCTTCAACAATATCCCAAACATTCTCGAAGTCCCAGCCGACGAAACTGCTTTGATGTTTCATTTGCCCATCCGTCAGCGGCTCTCCGTAGCCATTATCCGGCCCGCTTGTGACAAGAAAATAGCAGTTGCTAATAGTGACCCACTCGTTAAATCCCACCAGCCCGCCGAGTTGCCATGAACCATCCCCGCCGTAGACAACTCCTATGGAATAACAGTTGCTTATACTGCTGTTATTCCAGTCGCTTTCTCCCACCAACCCGCCGAGATACCATGAATTAAGTCCGCCGGTAACAGTGCCTGTCGAATAGCAATTACCGATACTGCCGTTATCCCAATTATCTCCCACCAGGCCACCGAGGGTTTTCGACTCATCTCCGCCGGTGACAGCGCCTGTCGAATAACAATTACTGATGTTGCCATCGCTCCATCCCAACAGTCCGCCAAGGGTTTCTGACCCATCTCCGCCAGTGACAGCGCCTGTCGAATAACAGTTGCTGGTATTACTATCATTACCTCCTACCAGCCCGCCGAGAGAGGATGAATTAACATCTCCGGTGACAGTACTTGTCGAATAGCAATTGCAGATGCTGCCACTGTAGCCGTAGTACTTCCCGCTGTCTCCCACCAGCCCACCGAGGGAATCTGAGTCATCTCCGCCGCTGACAGCGCCTGTCGAATAACAATTATTAATGTCGCCAAGGCCGCTGTTTTGTCCTACCAGCCCGCCGATCTCTCCCGACGCATCTCCGCCGGTGACAGCGCCTGTCGAATAACAATTGCCAATATCCCCGCTATCCTCGTGTTCTCCCACCAGCCCACCGAGGTTCTTTGAATCACTTCCGCCAGTAACAGCACCGGTGGCATGGCAATCGTTGATGCTGACGCCGTAGCCGTAGTTATATCCCACCAGCCCGCCGAGGTCAAGTGAATAATCTCCGCCGGTGACAGTGCCTGTCGAATAGCAATTGTCGATACTACCGTTCCAGTTTCCTCCCACCAGCCCGCCAAGATATTTTCCCCCGGTGACAGCGCCTGTCGAATAGCAGTTACTGATACTGCTATCACAGTAGTTTCCTCCGTTCGATCCCACCAGCCCGCCAAGATCTTCCGACTTATCTCCGCCGGTTACAGCAACTGTCGAATAGCAGTTGCTTATACTGCCGTACGTGTTATACCCCGCCAAACCGCCGACAGAATCAGAACCAGAACCACCGCTAACCGTACCTGTTGAATAGCAGTTGCTGATATTGCTATCGTTTTCTCCTACCAGACCGCCGATATTGTATGAATAATCTCCGCCGGTAATGCTGACATTTTCGAGACCGAGATTTTTTATCTCACCGCCGATGCTACCAAATAGACCTAAATACCTATTTGGAACTCCGTTAGTATTTATGGTTAGATTGATGATTTTATGCCCAGCCCCATCGAAGATACCGGTAAAGGCAGTGCCGTCGAAATTATCATTTGTGTTGTCCGTATCGCGTGCGATGACGGCTGTGGTAAATGTGCCGGAGGAGGAAAGGTCAATGTCCGCCGTAAGGATGAAGTTTGCGCCATAATCGCCTATATTGGTGGCCAAAGCCAACAGGTCGGTAGCGGAGCCGATTTGGTACGGGTCGTCGGCAGTGCCTGAGCCGCCGGAGTATTTGGCATAAGAAATAGAACTTGATAATATTATGAGGGCAATGGAAACAACAATAAAGAACCCTCTGATTTTGAACATATATTTCTCCCATCCAATCCACTACATGCTGGCAACAATGCGATATGGTGCATATCCTCAACTGTGGTACTTCTCCTGTCGCTTTCGTCAATTTACCAACATACCCCAAATTGTCAAGAAATTTCGGGAAATTTTGGGGGTTATAAGCCCTATGCAGGGACTAACAAGTGCGAAAAGACCCTTCGTCGCACTGCGTGCTATGGAGGGTAATCGCAAAACGACTACATCGCCATACCGCCATCGACCCGGCTTCGCCTAAGGGCTACGCCGTGGTGAACGCCTCACATAGCCATTCCACCATCTACGCCCAACACCTGGCCAGTGATATAGCCGGAGTCGTCGCTGGAGAGAAACGCCACCGCGCGGGCGACATCCTCGACGTTGCCAAACCTCTTTACAGGTATGAACGCCATTGCGCCCTCTTTTACGGCATCTGGTAAAACAGCCGTCATATCGGTCTGGATAAAGCCCGGCGCGATGCAGTTGGCGGTAACATTCTTTTTGCCGACCTCGCGTGCGATTGATTTGGTCATACCGATTAGCCCCGCCTTGCTGGCAGCGTAGTTGGTGGAACCCGCCTGGCCTATGACACCCGCGACGGAACTGATACTGACGATTCTGCCGAATTTGTTGCGAACCATCGACCTTGCGGCGATGCGCGTCGCCACGAAGGCCGCGCGGAGATTTACATTGATGACCTTGTCGAAATCCTCGTCATCCATCTGAATCATCAGCTTGTCGCGCGTTATGCCCGCGTTGTTGACCAAAATGCCTATGCCGCCAAACTGGTTGGCTAATTCTTCGAGCACCTCGGTGAGCTTTTCAGAATTGGTGATATCAATGCACTTGGTAACAACCTCATGTCCATGCTGTTTGCATACGGCCACAAGCTCTTCAAGCTGCACAGCGTTAAGGTCCAGGCCGGCGACAATGCGCCCCTGCTTCAAAAGTTCCAATACGATTGCCCTGCCGATACCTCTGGCAGCACCCGTTACTACCGCTAAACGTTTCTCAGACATCCTTGTTACCTCCGTAAAAATTGTTTTTTTGAAAGTATATCCAATTCGCAATTTGCTGCAATAAAAAAGCCAAAGGCGCAAAAACGCAGGCGGATTAAACCACCCTGGACACAATGAAGATAAATAACAGGCCCAAGGCAGTCAGGCCTATCATTTTCAGAGAGGATTGTTTGCTGTGTGCCTGCGGCAAAATATCGCTTGCGCCGATGTACATAAGGAATCCGCCGAAAAAGCCCAGATATAGAACGAGGAAATACGGAGGCACGCTAAAAAGTAACGTTGAAGCCGCTCCAAACACAGGCGTCAGGGCATCCAGTAACAAAAACCATTTGGCCCTTCTGGGAGTGTTTTTATTAATCAATAGCAATGTGACCGTATTCATACCGTCTGTGAAATCGTGCGATATGACCGCAATTGCGACCACAATGCCGACGGACGTGCTGGCCTGAAAACCCAGTCCTATGCCGACGCCATCCATAAAACTGTGGCCCGCAAGCGCAAGGGCCGACAGGATTCCCACCTGCGGATGTTTGTGGTCTGCGTATTCTTCCTCGTGGGCGTGATGGATTAAAATAACTTTTTCAAGGACGTGAAAAACCATATAGCCGAGCACAAAGGCAATCATTGCCCCGGTAGGGTCAAAGTTATACGTTTTGACCATCTCGATTATTTCAGGCATGATATCGAAACTGAAAACGCCGAGCAGGACGCCCGCGGTAAAACACATTATGGCGTTGAGCTTGTTCTTGAATTTAATCGAGAACAACCCGCCCATAAAGGTCGAAAAAAACGTCGCAATAGAAAATAGTACAGCTACCATAAAATTGTCGGCTTCCAAATTTCTACTTTTTATTTTCCTTCCAGAGCCAGATTGCCAGTGCGGCTGTAACGATACACGCCGGGACGCTCATCCACATCGGCACCTCAAAAAGATTAGTCGTAACCTTCACCTGCAAAATCAGACGGAGCAAATGCACTATTGAAACAATCAGCAGGAATATCACCGTGATGGTTGTTGCCGGTTTCATAATCGTTCTCCTTACAATTCCTTAATCGCCGCCGCGGAAGAAACGTTAATTATGTTCGCCCTGCGGTGGATGCGTTTCATCAGGCCGGTAAGGACCTTGCCGGGGCCTATTTCATAAAACGTATCTACGCCGTCTGCTATCAGCCGTTCAACACATTTCTGCCAGTATATCGGCTGGACAAGCTGTTTTGCAAGCGATTCGCGAATCTGGTTTGCGCTTGTGTAATAATCTGCCGTGATATTGGCGATAACTCTGGGTTGTGTTGGGTCTTTAATACCGGTCTGGGCAAGCGCATGGCTAAGCGCATCCGCAGCCGGGGACATCATCGTCGTATGAAACGCGCCGGCGACTTCCAGCCGGATTGCCTTCATCGCACCGTATTTTTCCGCCAATTTTTCCGCACGTTCACAGGCCGATATTGTGCCGCTAATCGCGATTTGACCGGGGCAATTGAAATTGACGCCTGCAAGCAGTTCCCCCTGGGCCGCCTCGGCACACAGAGCTTTGGTTTTTTCCTCATCAAGGCCGATGAGTGCGACCATACCGCCTTTACTCTTGTCGGCTGCTGCCTGCATCGCCTCGCCGCGCTTTTTGACTAATTTCAAACCATCCTCAAAACTAATCAGCCCCGCCGCGTAAAGAGCGGTATATTCACCCATACTCAGGCCGGCTGTTACGTCAGCGGTGATATTTTTTGTTTTCTCGCCTGCTCTAAATATCTCCAGAATAGCAGCCGAAACCATAAAAATCGCCGGCTGAGACATTGTCGTAGTATTAAGCGTTTCGGCAGGCCCTTCAAAACAAATCTTCGCTATATCGAATCCTAAAATCTGGTTGGCCCTGTCAAATATGGCTTTGGCGGAGGGAAACGCCTCGGCAACATCTTTGCCCATCCCGATAAATTGTGCGCCCTGACCCGGAAATAAAAATGCTGTCTTCATCATTTCGCCCTTAGTAATATTATCTCGTCGGTTGTTTGGGTTTCAAAACCGCGAGTTTTATCGCAGAAACAGCCGTGGGTGTCAAGAGACAGCCGGTATTTCAACTGCCAAAATTGAACCATGGGTTGGTCATCCGGTCAGATACGCGGTAAAAAACGCAATTTCGTCTTGACAAACCTTCCGCTGTAAAGTATCACTATTCCCTTTAATCGAGGATGCCTAAATCAGAAGCGATTTTTGGAGTACCAGTTAATGCTACCAATAAAAAAGATTAGTAAGAGCAGAACTCATTCACGCAGGGCACATCACGCCCTTAAGCCGGTGAATTACACCGTATGCCCGAAGTGCGGCCAGGCAAAGCTGCCCCACGCCGCATGCGAAAAATGCGGCTATCTCAATTCAAAAATCACCCTGAAAGTAGCGGAAAAAACAGAAAAAAAGAGGTAATTCCTGATGCGTATCGCTATAGACGCAATGGGTGGTGATAATGCACCGGATGCCATCATTTCAGGCGCAGTTGAGGCCCTTGCTCTGCTCGAAAAAGGCGACGAGGTGATTCTCGTCGGCCCGAGGGAAGTCATTGAGCCAAAGCTGCCAAAAAAGGCCGCCTATCCCGCCACGCTTACAATTGTTCATGCGCCTGACGTTATTGGTATGGACGACCCCCCTATCGATTCATTGCGGAAGAAACCCCGCAGCTCGATATCGATTCTTGCCAAATTAGGCAAGCTGGACCGGGCCGACGCCGTTATTTCCGCAGGCAACACGGGTGCCTGTGTCGCGGCTTTCCAGATGCGTATGCGAAATCTGCAGAGCGTCAACCGTCCCGGAATCGCGGTGGTTTTCCCAACCTTTGAAGGCCCCGTTACCATTTGCGATGTCGGGGCCAATATCGCCTGCAAGCCAATTAATCTTTATCAGTACGCGGTTATGTCTTCGATATACGCACGGGAGCTGTTCGGGATACAAAACCCAAGGGTGGGGCTTATTAGCATCGGCGAGGAAGACGCCAAGGGTAACGAGGTAGTCAAAAAGGCAAGAGGACTCATAAAACAGGACCCTAAAATCAACTTCATTGGGAACATCGAAGGCAGGGATATCTTCAAGGGCGTCTGCGACGTGGCAATATGCGAAGGATTCGTGGGAAACGTTATCCTGAAGCTGACCGAGGGGCTTATCGAAGGGCTTGTCAAGGCGATAAAGCAGGAGATTATGACGCATAAGTTCCGGCTGATAATCGGGCCGATGTTTAAAGGGTTAATGAAACGATTCTTCAAAAAGCACGATTATCACGAATATGGCGGCGCATTGCTGCTCGGCATAAACGGCACAGCGTTGATTTGCCACGGGGCAAGCGAAAGCAGGACGATAAAGAACGCCATAATGGCGGCGAAAAAATATCACGGCATAAACATAAACGGTAAAATTGCCGAATACCTTTCGGCAAGCAACATAGGCGGCGAAGAAGGACAAAACGCCGAACCGGAGGAAGAAGGATTAAGGGCCAGGGATGAGCAATAAGATTGAGTCGCACCACTCGGATTTCAACGCGGTAATCACGGGGCATGGTTCATACACGCCGCCCGGAATTCTTACGAATGAAGAACTCGCCAAAATGGTCGAGACATCGGATGAATGGATAAAGACACGGACGGGCATCGAGCGCAGGCACATCTGCAAAGATAATGAAAGCACCGCGCAATTAGCGACCGAGGCCGCCAAAAAAGCTCTTGCCAAAGCCGGGTTACAGCCGGAACAAATAGAGCTTATCATCGTCGCAACAATCACCCCTGAAATGGTATTCCCATCAACAGCGTGCTTTGTGCAGCAGAACCTCGGCGCCAAGAAAGCATGGGCATTCGACCTTGCGGCGGCGTGCAGCGGCTTCATTTACAGCATTTCAATTGCACAGCAGTTCATCGAAAGCGGCAGGATTCATAACGCCCTCATTATAGGCGCGGAAACGCTGACCAAAATTACCAACTACAAGGACCGCACAAGTTGCATTCTCTTCGGCGACGGCGCGGGTGCCATAGTCATCGAGGGTAAGCCGAAAGAAAAGGGGAAAACGCAAAGCGGTATTATTTACAGCACGATGTACACCGACGGCAACTCGTGGCAGGCGCTGAATTGCCAGGCGTATGGTTCTCGCAATCCTGTAAGCAGACCTCTGGACGACCCGAAAAAGATTTTTATGGAAATCAGGGGACGAGAAGTTTATCAGCAGGCAGTGCGAAGAATCGTCGAGACGGTAACGGAGTGCTTAGAAAAATGTAAAATCACCCTCGATGACGTTAAAATGATTGTCTCACACCAGATGAACGCCCGAATCATCGAATCGGCAGCCAAACGGCTGGAACTGCCGGATGATAAAATCTTCATCAATATCAACGAATACGGCAACACTTCCGCGGCTTCAGTGCCGCTTGCCTTTGACCAGGCCATACGCGAAGGGAAAATCCAGCGTGGAGATATTGTCATCCTGGTCGCTTTCGGCGCAGGTCTTACCTGGGGCGCCAATGTCATCCGCTTTTGACAACTGCCTCGCGGTTTTGCATCGCGTTATTCTTTGCTCGTATCCACAAGAGTGAAGGCGGTGACGTAATTGAACTTCTGGCCGCCAAGCGATGCGTCGACCATAAGGCCCTTGTCGGTAGCGATGAACACGGCCATACCTGACTGATAATCTGCCTTGGCTGCTGCGCCGGCGGTAGCTGCAACGCCTGTAACCTGCGCGGAGAAGGTGTATTCATCGGTTTTGAAACTGTCTAAATCGGATTTGTCCCTGAAAAAGACGATTTCGCGGAAATATTCACCGCCAAAAGAGAAACCGAGTGTTGCCTGTTTCATATCGCAGTAGCCGACTATTTGGCCTTTTTCGTAAACTTCGCCCTTGCCGTAGGCGCCGCCGAGCAAGAATGCCCCTTTGAAGACCTTCGGCATGACCGTATAGCCATAGGACTGCTTAAAGAACTTATCGATACTTGGGTCTTTTTCCTTGAATATTGCGAGGGCTTCATTGACTTGTGCGCTTAGGACGGCCTGTCCTTCGGGTTTTTGGGGAGCAACAGAACAACCCGCGAAAAATAACGACGCCGTCAGTATTATCGTTATAAATCTTATTGCGTTCATTTTAGCTCCTTTCGCATAAGTAACAATTTGCTTCATCTTTTACCTCTACGGCAGGCAATTTGCAAGTGTTTTTGAAAAACAAAAAGAGCAGGGTCAGAAAAGCATCGAGTCGGCGAAGGTCGATTGGAAGAAGGGGTCATTGGCAATTTCGACATATTCAATTCGGCGGGCAAGGTCCGCCGCAAGCGCCCGGAAGCTGGAGCTGACCAGAATCAATTGAGCCCCGGATGAGGCGGCGTTGCCTACGGAGTGGATACGTTCGACAGGGACATTCGGCAGCAGGCCTATGCGAAGGGCTGATTGCCGACGGATATAATTGCCGAATGCGCCGGCGAGATATATTGCTTTTATATCCGCATCGGCGACCTTGAGGCGATGCTGAAGAATGTGGATGCCCGCGCGGATTGCGGACTTGGCAAGCTGAACCTCGCGGATATCCTGCTGGGTGAGATAGACCGCAGGAGTATGGCCTTTGTAAGCGAGGACAAAAACGAGGCCTTCATCTTTGGGATGAGAATGTGCGCGTTTAATTTTGGTTATACGTTTCGCAATGGCCGAGGGGAGGGATGTTTTGAATTTGAATCGGCCTGTAAAATCAATGACGCCCGAATCGAGCATAACAGCGACGGCATCGATAAGGCCTGAGCCGCAAATGGAAACGGGCTTGCCCCCCCCTATTACGTCGATGGCAATATTGTGTTTGTCGAGAACAACGGCCTCGATTGCGCCGTCGGCAGCCCTTGAGCCACAGGTGATTCTTGCGCCTTCAAATGCAGGCCCCGCGGCACAACTTGCGGCAATTAGCTTGTCTTTTGTGCCGAGTAAAACTTCGCCGTTGGTTCCTATGTCGATTACAAGGGTCATCTGGTCTGCGGAATCGAGCGACGTCGCCAGGGCAACGGCAGTAGTATCGGCTCCGACAAAGCCGGCGATATTGGCGACAGTGTGAACATTACCCGCGGGATTAACTCGCAGACCAATATCGGCTGGAGTGGAATCACTGGCATCGAGCGAAAATGCCTTATACGGCGCCTCGCCAAGCTGAGTTACGAGCAATCGAAGGAAGATATGATGCATCGTAGTATTGCCGACAACGCAGGTTTCATATATGTCGTTACTTTTAGCATTGGCCTGCCGGCAACAATCGTCGATTAGTTCGTTGAGCCGGCCGACAATTAACTCGTTCAGCTCTTTTAATTTTGCGTCGGTCCCGGCGTAGCCAATTCTGGAGATTACGTCGTCGCCGAATTTGGTTTGCGGATTAAGGGTGGCACAGGTTGCTAAGAGCCGGCCCGTTTTCATATCTATCAGTTTGACAACAACGGTTGTGGTGCCAATATCGACCGCCAGACCAAGTATGGGATGACTGCCGACGGCAGAAAGGTATTTCTTATAAATATCGGCTTCGGCGGCGTCTTTGCGGGCGGCCCCCTCGGTGAGGATTTTGTGCTCAACGAAACGGGAATCGGGCGGGACAAGAACCGTAAGATTTTCGGTAACGTGATATTGGCAGGCAAGAACGGTTTGGCCCGCCGGTTGAAGGACGACGGCGCATTTGCCACAGGTGCCCTTCTCACCGCAGATAGTATTGAGAACGATACCCGCCAACCCCGCGGCCTCCAACAGCGTTGCGCCGGGGTGAATGGAAACCTGCCTGCCGTCGGGCTGAAAGGTAACGGTAAAATGCTTCATTTTTCTGACCGCTACTCATAAGCCCCCAGGTTTAACCTGGGGGTTAACCCCCAACATAAAGTTGGGGGCTCGCTTACCAGCTTATCTTGTGGCGAATTTTCCACTTCTGGTGGCGCTTTTTGCTTCCGATTTTGCGCCTGCGTCTTGGTTTTGCCATACTATACTTACTCCGTCAATCCAAACATACAATCAAAAATAACCCTGTTTATTATACCGGGCGTTTGATAATATAAGAAAAGCGATGAAATGTCAAAGTGCAAATTGGTTTATGCGAATAATCTTTGCCCCAGGCAAGCGGAGAAACTTATATGATTCAGTGCACACAGTGCGAATTATGCGAAATCGGGCCTGACGGCAGGCGTGTATTCAAATGCGACCCCTTCTCGAATATCAAGGAGCCGGAGTGCGTCGCAAAGTGGCAGCTGATTCGGCTTGATATGCTGTTAGTCAGCTATCAGAGTATGATGCGATGGCAAAAAGAGATGGAGCCGATGCAGCGGAAAATGATGAAATACGTCGAGAGGGAAATGACCGATATTGACGAAAGCGACAAGTGGAAAATAGACGAGGATGAGCCGCCGGAAGATAAGGGCGAAGAGCCGAAGCCGGACGACCCAAGAAAACTTTAGGATTGCGGATTTTGGACAAGAATGAGTCCCCTGTTGTAAAACCAAATGAGAAAATTCACTGGGATGACGTTGTGAGCCAATTTATTGTCGCGATGCAGAGAATGCCCCGTTGGTCGCAGCTGCCCCGCGAATCGCGGCATCTCTGACAGAGTAGATGATATTCATCACTTCATCCCTATTTTTGATGTCCTCGCTAAGTGTAAGAAGCTTGTTGATTTGCTCCCAAAGCCATTTTTCATCGACCTTGGCGGGCGGGGTAAGATATAAAGGCATACCCGGGACACAATAAGCGCCTTCCGGCAGCACTTCTTCGACCTTTTCGCCCTTGCCATCAACAAAACTCATATGCTCTTTTGCAAATCCCTCGACATCCTCCACGCCAAGCTCCTTACAAACGAGCGACGCAAGCGACTTAATATCAATGGGAGCAACAGAGGAGGGCAAAATACCAAAGGCGTGGCCACCGCGGCAGAAGGCAGCGAACCTCAAAAAGAGCTTTGCGGCTGTGGCCGGACAGGAAAACCTGCGTTTGGGAATTTGACCATCGATAACGCGAATACGAATTGGTTTGCCTGTTTTTACGCCGTCTATTAATGAACGCAGGAAATACGAACCGCCCGTGGAGCAGATATTGACTAATTGAAGGGTTCCAAAACGAATCCTCGGGAAATTCGATGCCGTTTGTCTTACCAAAAAATCGAGGCAGAATTTTGTAACGTCATAAACACTTGAAGGAGTATTGGCCTTTTCAGAAGAGATAAAAATACAGACCTGCATAGACGGACAATCGGCTGCGGCCTTGAGAATGTTGTGATTGCCACGGATATTGGTAACTATGAACGCTTCAGGAGAAATGTTTGAAAGTTTGACGGAGGTCCTTGCGGCAAAACTGAAACACACGGTCGGCTTATAAACTTCGAATATCGATCGCATCCACTTCTCGTCGGCGATATCCCCGATTTCGTAGTGGACTTTCGATGATTCGAGGGGCTTGTCTTCAAGTGACTCGACGACGTCGTACATCGCTTTTTCGCTTGCGTCAACAAAGACAAAACTCTCAACACCCTTATTTCTCATAAGCCCGAACAACTCACGTCCTATCCGGTTGCCTATGCCGATAATCAGGACTACGGCCCCTTTAATGAAACGAAAATCCTCATCGGACAGCTCGAACTTCTCCAGTTCATTGGAATCAAGATAAGATTTAATAAGGACTTGTTCTTCGTTTTTTGTCAGCATTACATTCCCCACGTCAAATAACCGTTACAGGCGTCAAAACCCATACACGGACAGGCATTAAAAACAGGAAACAGCACAGAATTGATAACCGGCAAGTTACTGAATTGACTAAATAATACGGCTGTTTTGACCGACATATACAATACCCGAATATATAATTTTTGCAGCAACTGTTGACCGCACAAATTACAATAGTATAATCGGCTAAATGGCCTTAAAAAGCAATAGGGCAGCGAATAAAATACAACATCAATTGAAATTCCAACACTGCCAATAAGGCACAAAGTCGAATTTAATCAACATAAGTAAGGATTGTATGTTGAATATTTTCATCATAACCTGCTTTTCTGTCCTGGAATATCACCCTGGGGGTCATCTCGTGGTCCAACCCGTCAAAATTAGGCAAGAGGTGTATTAATGATAATAAAAATGCGTCTAAAAAAACTGCTCCAGGAGCATAATTTGTATAAACGAGGCATTATGCAGATTATGGCCAAGGACCTGGGGCTGCACAGACAGACAATTTCGAAGATGTTCAACGACGAAATCGGAACCATATCCACCGGCACTTTAAGCAAGATTTGCTCCTGGCTGATAGAAAACGATGTGCCCGCAAAGTCGCTGCCTGCGGCGCTTTTCGGTCGAGGTCGGGGCAAATTATGGCAGGAATTCGCGGAGAAGGAAAAATGCAACTGCTTCATAGGTGAATATCACGAGCCGCGGGAACGGGAGGTGCTTTGGAAGTGGCTCAGCCGGAGTGATACGACCGCGCTTGGATTTTTCGCCCAGCAATTATCGACGCCGCAGGAGGATAATGTCTCGACGCCGGGGCTGTTTTTTGAATATATACCATTTCATTACCCCTTGCAAAGCTACGATGTCAGACAGGAACCTTTGGCGCAGGACATACAAAGAAGCGGCAAAATCTTTCAGAAGATGCTGTCGGACAAAAACACCTCCTCGATATTAATCGGCAGCCAGAGGGTCAACTATCTGCTTGAGCATTTCGTGGCTAACTTATTCAAATGCACGCCCTTCGCTTCTGCTGCACAACTTCAGGTGCCGTGGTTTACGGTGTATCGGGAAAGTGACCATATGGTGCCAAGCTGTTTCGGAGGCAAAATCAGGCCCGGGGGCGGAAAAGAATGTTCGATGCCGGGGCTGCATTACATCAACGAAAGGGGCAAATGGGTGGCTTTCCCCTGGCATTTGCATGAGCAGGACGGCGGAGTAGTGATTATTGTTCGCGACAATGAAAAAGACACGATGAGTATGGCAGTATTCGGCTTCGGAGGGCTGACAACCGAGGCAATAGCCAGGGCTACAGTCCTTCAGGAGGAAAAATTTATTGAGCCGCAATGGGAGACAGGCAGCAGGGAAATCGGGGTTTTTATCTGCTTAGTGAAATACCAGGTGGATCATCTGCCCGGGGAACCAGAGGAAACGGTTACCCCGACGAACACAGAAATAATACCGATGAAAGAAAAAGTGTTGAAGCAGTTCCTGCTCTGACGGTCGTTATTATGCCTAAGCAATACAGCCCCCCCTCCGATGAAGGGCTGTATTGCCGCAACAGTGTAGCGTTAAGGAAGGTATTATTGCTGGGATTTTTTCTTATTACAGGTGCATTTATCCGCTGGCTTGTTACAGCCGGAACAGACACCATCGATTATTTCTTTGCCGCATTTCTTGCAAGGCGAACATCCACACGTCTGACACATTGCAAAAATCCTAAATGCTTTTTTTTATGAGCATCACTTTATATGTAAAATTATACTATTTGACGAATCTGGAGAACATTGGGAGATTGCCTATTTGTCGGTTCTCAAAAACTTATCAGACAGATTAACAATTGACGGCCGGATATTGGCGGATTAGGATTTCGGGTATGAAGAATATAAAAAGCCCTCAGGTAAATACAAACTCGGCGGAGGCATTCGCCCAGGCAAGACGATATATCCCAGGTGGAGTAAACTCGCCGGTGCGGGCATTCGGAGGCGTAGGCTTAAAGCCATTGTTCATAGCCAAGGCCAAGGGAGCGAAAATTTACGACATAGACGGGAATGCCTATATTGACTACGTCGGGTCATGGGGGCCGATGATATTGGGACACGCTCATCCGGCGGTTGTGAGGGCGATAAATAAAGCGGCGAAAAAAGGGACAAGTTACGGTGCTCCGACAGTCGCAGAGACGGAATTGGCGGAAAAGATACATAACGCTTTCGCGTCGATTGAAAAGGTGCGATTAGTAAGCAGCGGGACTGAAGCGGTGATGACCGCAATTCGCCTCGCCCGCGCATACACGCGCAAGGATTTGATAATCAAAATGGCGGGCTGCTATCACGGGCATAGTGATTCATTATTGGTGTCGGCTGGGTCGGGAGCGGCTGAACACGCTGTGCCTTCGAGTGCGGGTATCCCCCCCGCCATAGCAAATCTAACAGTTGTCATACCATATAATGATGTTGAGGCGGTGAAAAATTGTTTCTTAGTTCACAGGGGACAAATAGCGGCGGTGCTGGTTGAGCCGGTGGCGGCGAATATGGGAGTTGTACCGCCTGCGGAAGATTATTTGCAGCTTGTGCGGGCTTTGTGCGACGCCGAAAAATCGGTTTTGATTTTCGATGAGGTGATAACGGGCTTTCGCGTGGCTTATGGCGGGGCACAGGAGCTTTACGGCATAAAGGCGGACATAACTTGTCTCGGCAAGATAATAGGCGGCGGACTGCCATTGGCGGCTGTTGGGGGACAGTCGCAGATTATGGATATGCTTGCGCCAATGGGACCCGTTTACCAGGCAGGGACACTAAGCGGCAACCCGGTTGCCACGGCTGCCGCAAACGCGACGCTGGACATATTGGCCAAAGGTGATTGCTACGGCAAACTCGAAGCAAAAGCAGGAACGTTGGCTGACGGATTGAAAGACGCAGCCGGCGTGGCGGGCATTCCTATCGTTGTCAACCGGGTCGGGTCGATTATGAGTTGTTTTTTCACCGACAGGCCTGTATGTAATTTTGAGGATGTTCAATCGACTAATATCCGACAGTTCAAAAAGTTTTTCGCGTCAATGTTAAGTAATGAAATTTATATCGCCCCGAGCGCATACGAGGCGATGTTTGTCTCCCTGGCTCATTCGAAAAAAGATATCGAAAAAACGATTGAGGCGGCAAAAGCAGCGTTTAAAGCAGTTGACTGATTAGCGGTTACGTATTGCTGATTTTATAACCCTTTTCGACATTCTCAGGCGAAACTACAAAAAAAGAGGGGTCTGCCCACACCCTAAGCGAGACCCCTCAATGCCCCTTTGCAGGGACATTTATGAAAATAATAATAAACGGTAAGGTAGAGGCCGTCAAGATGCTTTTGGGAAAAAAAGGATACTCGAAAATCTACTTATAGAGCTAAACAGCCGCGGTCGGTTCTGATATAGTATGCAATTATGAACCGGGAAACCGACAAAACAGGAAAAAGACTGGTTTTACTGGCCGGTACGATTGCTATAGTCGCGGGCTGTTTTACGGCGTATATACCGGCGATAGAAAGCGGCTTTATATGGGACGACGACGAATACGTTACCGCTAATCCCCTCCTTAGTGCCCCCGACGGGCTTTACCGAATATGGTTTTCAACGGATACCCCATCGCAATACTTCCCGCTTGTTTACACAACGTTTCGGGTTGAGTATCAGTTGTGGGGACTTAACCCGGCGGGCTATCACGCGGTAAACGTGGCGATTCACTGCATTAACGCATTACTATTGTGGGTGATTTTGAGACGGCTGTCAATACCCTGGGCGTGGTTCGCCTCGGCGGTTTTTGCGCTGCATCCGGTGAACGTCGAATCGGTGGCGTGGATAACCGAGCGAAAAAATGTTTTGATGCTGTTCTTTTCGCTCTTGTCGGTTTTGTGCTGGGTGGAATTTGTCTTCGGCAGCAAATCGGGCCGCAAGGCTATTTTGCTGTATGCCGGGTCTCTGTTGTTTTGTGCTTTGGCTCTTTTCAGCAAGGCGACGGCGTGCACACTGCCCGCTGCGCTTGTTTTGATATTGTGGCTAAAGCATTCGCCTGTTACCGCCAGACGCTGGTTGCAAATTTTGCCTTATATCGCTATGGCGATTGGTATAGGGCTTTTAGTAATGTGGTGGGAAAAACATCACCAGGGTATGGGAGTTGTTAATCTCGGTTTAAGCAGCACGGAAAAAACGCTTATTGCGGGCAAGGCATTATGGTTTTACCTGTGGAAGCTGATTTGGCCGGTGAATCTGACCTTTAGCTATCCACGCTGGAATATTGAAGCAACTGATGTTTGGCAGTATGCCTGGCCGATGAGTTTCGTAGCGGTTATGGCTGCCAGCTGGTTGCTGAGAAAACAAACAGGACGCGAGATACCTACCGCAATTATTTTTTTCCCGGCGATGCTGTTGCCCATGCTCGGGTTTTTCCCTCTTTACACGTTTGTTTATACGTTTGTCGCAGACCACTATCAGTATATGGCAAGTATCGGACCTATCGTGGTCGCTGCGGGAGCCGCAGCAATAGCTTATCGCAGGTCAGGAAAAAATGCCAAATTCATAATCGCCTCGACGGCGGGCGTTCTACTGCTGACGCTGGGGACATTGACCTGGCGGCAATGCGGCGCATATAAAAATTCGGATACGCTGTGGGCTGATACGCTGAATAAAAATCCAGATTCGTGGCTGGCACACGGAGAATTAGCCAGCTCGTTGTACAGACAGAGAAAATTCGATGAGGCGTTACCTCATTTTGACCGGCTGCTTGAACTTGCGCAGTATGTAAAAAAGATTCACCCGAGGGCTTATTCGGACGCTTATTACTGCAAAGGGTTGATATTCATGGCTAAGGGCAGGCCGGAGGACGCGGCCGAACAATACAGGAAGTCGCTTGAAGTCGATAATAATTCCGCATTGGTGCATTATCTGCTGGCTGATATATTAGTTAAGCAGGGCAAGATTGATGAGGCAACAATGCATTTGCAAAGAGGCTTTGAGATAGCAAAAACCAAGGGGGCAAACAATCTGGCCGAGGAAATCCGGCATCGGCTGGAAACAGTTGAAAAACAGAAGACAGGGGATTGAAGATGAAAGACAGCAAGACGTATCCAATAAAATACTTGAACTGATGAATAGAGGGGGTCATAATAGCAGTCGCATACGAAGGGTAAAATATAAAAACAGTTGAAATAAGAGCGCGTTATGGATTTTGAATTTGAAAATGAATCGGAATCCGGTAACAGGAGAAACCAAATGAGCCAGGAACAGTCAAGGATGGGTAATCTGGTCGATACGACAGATTGTCTCGAGGCAATAAGTGCAATAAAGTTCTGGAAGAATTTTTTGTTTATAATAATCCTGCTGGCGCTGATTCTTGTGCAGGGGTCGTTCTGGGTTATGAATCTTCACTTAATCAGGGGAGATAACGTTGTGCTTGGCCCCGCGGGCGGCGATGCGACAGGAGAGAAACAGCCAGCGACGGAGGCGGACAAGATTAAGGAGGCAGCCAAACAAATCACGGCGGATACGAACGCGGCTGCTGAGCCGAATATGCAGCAAACACTGCACATGGGAGCCGAGCCGAATAAGCCGGCGCCTGTGGAGGTAACAGTGCGATTCGAATTGCGTGCCAGGCATATCGCGGCGATCGTGCGGTTCCTGGACTTTATCCTTATACCCTGCTCGCTGCTTTATTGCCTGACGATACTTTTCGCGATGAAAGTGTCGCTGATTGGGCGATTGGGCGGAATAAACCATATCGCAAGAGCGTTCTTTTTGTCGCTGCTGTTCGTCGTGCTGCTGCTGCCGTGGCAATTGATGTTTGCGCCGGTATTCGCGGGCGCTATGTTCACACCATCCGAGATGATGGCTGCGTGCCAGGCACAAAAAACCGACATTGCATACGTATCTATGATTTTCCGATTCACCGTTTACTGCGTGCTGGTATTGCTGCTGCTGCTGGGGGCGCAGATGCGGAGTATGCGATGGGCAAGGGCAACGCTGCGACGGCTTGATGTGATGTGAGATAACCCCCGAATAAACCGCCTAAGGCGATTAAAATTCGGGGGCTAAACATTATTTGATTTATGACAAGCCCGTTATTCGTCAAGAGAAAGAAGCCTAAGAAGGAACGCAATGCCATTCTCGACTGGCTGGGGTATATCGGCCTGCGAGCACTGGTCGGCATACTGCAACTGTCCAGCGTTGAAGCAAATCTGAGATTCGCCCGGTTTCTTGGTCGATTGTTGTGGAAGCACTACGGCCGGGGAAGACAACGGGCATTGGACAATCTTCGCGCGAGCTATCCAGATAAGGACGAGCAATGGTATGAGGTGACGGGGCGAAAGAGTTGTGAGCAGCTTGTGATGCTGGCGGTAGATGTTATTTTTACGCCGCGTCTCGTCAAGAAAGACAACTGGAAGCAATATTCAAGATTCAAAAACGCGGAACGCGCAAAGTGGCTGAGTAAAGAGGGAAAAGGGCTGATTCTTGTCGGGGCACATTACGGCAACTTCGAAATCATCGGGTATATGATGGGGCTTTTCGGGTTCAATGTTTACAGCATCGCAAGGCCGTTGGATAACCCGTATATAAGCAAATACCTGTATGGGGTGCGGGAACAGGCGGGGCAAAAAATCATCGACAAAAAAGGTGCGGCGGAACTTTTTGGCAAGGTAGCGTCATCGGGGGCGACGCTGAGTTTTATAGCGGATCAGGACGCTGGCGCAAAGGGAATCTTCGTCGACTTTTTCGGCAGAAAGGCGAGCACCTATAAGAGCATCGGGTTACTTGCGCTGACGGAAAATCTGCCGATAGTCATCGGATATGCCAGGAGGATAGACAACCGCTTTTTCTTCGAGATTGGAGTTACGCGGATAATAATGCCCGAAGAATGGGCGAACAAGAAAGACCCCCTGTTTTGGATTACAGCAGAATACACCAAGGCGATTGAAACATTTGTCCGCGAAGACCCGACCCAGTACTGGTGGCTCCACCGCCGTTGGAAACACAGGCCAAAAAATGAACTGCCTGTTTCTGCTGTATGATTTTCCCCCCTGCCATTCCGCGTTTGAGATAAAAAAACGAGGCGATAATTTTGTAATGCGGCCAAAACATAAAAGAAATAGTCCCAAGGCCGATTGTTCGACTCTCGGGACTATTTCGCTTTTATCCGCTTTCGGCGGATTCAGTCAACCAAAGATTACTAATTGTCGGTTTTGCCGGCCTCGATGTCCTTTTCAGCTCTTGTCTGCGTTGGTTCCGGCCCCCGGAATTCCGTTACCTCGTACTGTTTCTTCTCATGTTCCGTCATAGACGCATCGTTGACAATTCTCGGAGTAATGAATACGACCATTTCGCTGTTGATTGTCTCTTCGCCCTCAAACCTGAACAAATAACAAACGATTGGTATATCGCCGAGGAGCGGTATCTTGTTGACGGCCTTGGAAACGTCTTTCTTTCTGAGTCCGCCGAGGACGACCGTCTGGCCGCTATCAACCAGCAGTGTTGTCTCGGCTGTGCGAGAATCAACAATCGGCTGGGGATAGCTAAGCACGCCGCTGGCAAACGTTACGTCGCCGGTCTTTACGCTGAATTCCGGCTTAACTTTCATCCGTATTTTATCTCCGCGTGCCAGGTGAGGGGTAACTTCCAGTTTTACGCCTACGTCCTTGAAGCTGGTCGAGCCCATGCTGCCGCCGCCGGAGGTTTGTGTCAGCTCCTGATACGGAAGCTGCGAGATAATGCTTATCGTAGCTGTCTCATTGTCCAGAACCAGGATTCTCGGATTAGCAAGCAGCTTGGCATTAACCAGGTTCTTCTGCGCTTTGATAGTAGCGTCGATATCGAGGTTGGGGGAGAGCCAGCCGAACTTCAACAGTCCGGTTACGCTCGATGTTTTGGCTGTATCGCCGCGGAACATACCTGTTTCAAACGGGTAGGTTTGGCTGGTCTTGGTCTCGCCCATTGTGCCGGGGGGGACGACTGCTTCACCATCTGTATAATACTGGGTGTTGCTTCCTGTGTTCCATTCAACGCCCAGGTCAAGGTCATTCTTGCTGGTTAAATCGTATATTCTCGATTCGACAAGTATCTGCGGAGTAACGCGGTCTATATCCTCAATGAACGTGCCGATTGCTTTTATATTGCTTTCGGTATCCTTGACGATAATATTGCTTGTGCCCGGGTTGGTCGTTATCGCGCCTCGCTGCGATACGAATTTCGAAAGCGATTTCTCGACTTCCTTGATATCTGCGTAGTTAACCCGATAAATCTTGGTCATCAGCTTTTCCGCTTCCTCTGAAATTTCCCCCGTCGGAGCAACTCTAATAATATTTTTGCTCATAACATAGCCATAACCCTGGGAGGCGAGTATGTTATGGAGCGCCTCTTCGAGGGGAACGTTGCTTAGCTTGGCGGTTACTGTTCCGGTAACCTTCGGACTTTTGATGACATCGACGTTGGCCTGCTCGGCCATAATCCTTATGACGTCGTCAATGGCGGTATCCCTGAAATCCACGCTGATTCGTTTCTGCATTCGCTGTTCGAGGGTGGTCAGGACCTCCGCCTTGCTGCTGGCATTGGCATCGCTTTCATTGTCAGCCGATACCGCGGCGAACACAACTGGTCCCGGCAACAGCAATAACACAGTTATCACTAACAAACACTTTGTTATCTGGTTGGTCAACATTCTTATACCCTGTCCCTTTCTAAACGTTACACAAATCTCTTTTGATTTACGTTATATTTAACGCTCAACTTTTTGCGTCCATTTTTTATCGCCCATTGCAAAATCGACGCTATCGGAATTTATTTTTACGATGGTAGCGCCGGCGACAGTGTCTCCGGCGGAGACGATTCGGTCGCCGATAATAGCAGAAGGTTTATCCTCACTATAAACGATGCCTTTAACGGCCGGGCCTCCAGCAGTTCCACTTCCCGTAGCTGAGATGGCACCGAAAACCATTGGGTTTCTGAGATTGGCAGGAATCGGCTGCGGTATTTCCCAGTTGATTTTGCTGTCGAAGGAAGTGGCAACAGCAGCGGTTGTTTTATTTGAGGGGTTAACCGAAGTTTTAGGTGAGTTTTTGACAGCGTTCACAACAACAAGAAGTAAAACTATCGCCAAAACCGGCGAAAGCAGAAGCGTCATTTTCTGCCTGCCCGATGCGGCGCCCTGTTTTGAGGTAAGCAGTTTGGCTTTGACCTTCTCAATGATTTTCAGCAAAGGTGAATCTTTGGGCTGTTTAATAATAAATTCGGATTTTGACTGCTTTGCCGGAGTTGAAACGGGCAATGAAGGCGGTGCAGATGGTCCAAAAGTCGTCTGTCTTGGTTTGGGCGGCTCATAAACAACCTGCCTTGTCGGTTGCGACGTTGCTTGTGTTGGAGGTTCCGGGATAGTGAATGGTTTGGGTGATACAACTGCAGGTTTCGGAGTTACGGCCTTCGCAGGAGTCGCAACAGGAGCAGGCACAGCCGATGCAGGTGCAGTTACTGCCGGGATAACCGTGGTGGAAGTCGCAACTGGCGCAGGTGTCGCAGCAGGAGCAAGCTGCGCATGCGGTGTTATCGGAGAAGCCGGCGCGGTTGAACGCGCATCCGGCCCCGCAGCATTCTTCCTGGGTATCTGAATACCCGTAAAGATTTTGGAGACCTCTTTTTGCAATCCCAGTTTGCTTTTAGCCATTGTTCAACTCCCCTGTGGGCATAGTGCCTTCGGCACCACTTATAACAACAGCCGGCTGGTCAATCACGTCGGCCTGTTTTTCATTATCCGTTGTCTGCTGGGCATTTTCCGTCAATACATCCGTTTGCTGGGCAGCCACATCACCGGATGGTTGGCCTGTTGTTTCGGGCTGCGAGGCGGGAGTTCCCGCTTCAACCTGAACTGCCTGCCCTGCATCGGATGCCTGGACTTTTGCCGCACGAATGTATTCCTTACCAAACAGGATTTCATCGACAAGCGCCAGATATTCCTGAGCGCCTTTGCTGTCCGGAGCATATGTAATGACACTTTGGCCCGCGCTTGGAGCCTCGGCCAGTCGGATATTCCTGTGAATTACCGTATCGAAAACAAGGTCGCCAAAGAACTCTCTCATCTGCTGCTGAATCTGCCGTGTAAAAATCAGCCGGTCTTCAACAAAGGTCAGAAGCAAACCGGAGATTCTCACCTTGCAGGGATGAAAATGTTCCTGGATGATTTCGCAAGTCTCGAATAATTGCTTGAGGCCTTCCATTGCGTAGTAGTGAACTTGGACAGGAACGACAACATCATTGCTGGCTATCAACGCGTTGAGGGTAAGGATGCCCAGCGAAGGCGGGCAATCTATTACGCAAAAATCATAACGGTCATCGATGGTCTTGAGCTGCTCGGTAAGCATAAACTCCCTGCCTTCAATGGAGCCAAGGTCAAGCTCAATGCCCGATAACAGGACATTGCTTGGTGCGACATCGACGTTCTCTATTTTACTGGGGACGATAACGCTGCTAATCGGGACTTTGAGGTCAACGATAGCGTTGTATATAGTTTTGGTGAAGGATTCCGGGTCACAGCCGACACCGAGCGTAGTATGCCCCTGCGGGTCGAGGTCCACGACGAGAACCTTCTTGCCCTTTCGCCCAAGAGCCGCAGCAAGATTGACAGTTGTCGTCGTCTTGCCGCATCCACCCTTTTGATTTGCTATTACGATTACTCTCATTTTTTATATAACAAGCTGTCGCCTGCTTCTCTTAACCGGTTTGTTTCTTTCTGACAAAAAATGACAATGACATATCAACCTTGTTCGCAGCCCCGCCCTGGCTATCACGCTGCACTCTGAATCTGTCAACAAAAACGACGGGCTGATGTCTTTCAAGGGTATTAATAAAATTGGCAAACTGCATAAAATCAGACACAAAAGAAATTTCCATTTTGTTTTCCTGGAGGTTCTTGGCCGTAAGCTGGTCCTGCTGCCTGCTAATATCCGACGTTTTGACGGTAAAGGCGCTAACCTGCCTATCACCGGCGATACGACTAACGGCGAAAGTAAGGTTGGGAGAATCTTCATACTCAGAAACATAATTGCTCAATCTGGTCTTAAGTGATTCAACATCAGCGGCCAGCTTTTTCCTGTTATCCTCGAGCGAGACGCCAAGAGCCATATCAAGCCGCTCTTTCTTTTCGGTCGATTCCCTCAGGAGCTGCGCCTTAATTTTCAACTGCGGGGTAATAAAGAAATAATACGCAATCGCAAACAGAAAGAACGATACGCCCCAAACTATACCCATAGTTATAATATATTTTCTATAAGCGCCCATAATTTCTCGCTATATCCCCGGTTTGAATATACAGTCAATGTCGTAAGAAATAACATTCCTGCCGTCCATGGTATCATTTGTCTGCGAAGCAATAACGACGTCTTCGAGCTTTGTGCCAATAGTATTCGAAGCAAGCAACCGGTCACGAAACACCTTGATTTCACGGTCGAAATCGGAGTTCGGATTTCCGCAAAGTCGCATACTCAAGGTTCTAACAATAACGCTCGTATCAGCCGTTTTATCTTTCTTGTCTTTTTCCGCAATCGCACTTGCCTTTTTATTTATCAAGGTCTGCTTAACCTCCAAACTGTTAAGCACCGCTGAATTGGGAAGATTTTGGACCAGCGATACAAGGATTGGCGACCACTGAGTATGCGTCCCTATAGAGCTTGCTACGTCGGAGAGACAATTACTCAGGTTGATTTTGTCTCTCTCCCAGGACTCCTTGAGCTTCAAGGCATCGGCAAGCCGTTCGAGTTGCGTGTTAAAATTGCTAATGTTTTGTTTATGAATTGATATCACGACCTTATTGTTGTAATAGTAGCTGGCCATCAGTATAGCTACCAGCATTGGAACCACGAAGGTAGCAACAAAAATGGCGATGCCCTTTGGCCTTGTTCTAACCGGACGTCCCTGACCTTTAAGTAAATCTATGGTAAACATATCAGACCGACCTCATAGCAAGACCCGCGGCAACAACCATAGCCGGGCCTTTTGACTGAATTACTTCAAGACACTGCCTGTCCACACTGCATTTCATAGTATCAAAGGGATTCCAGAGGACCACTTTGATGGGCAGTTGCTTGCTGAGTATATCGACGAATCCTTTGACCATTCCAAAAGTTCCGCACACGAGAAGCTTCTCGACGGGCGCAGATTTGGCTTGAGTGCTGTGATAACGCAGGGTTTCGGCAACATCGCTGACCAGTTTTATGGACGCTTTTTCCATACTGACCTGCAGATTCTCCGGAGCTATCGTTGACGAGACGGACTCGTAAAGCTCATCTTCCACAATTTTTGAGCTAACGTTGTTTTCTTTCGCAATCTGATCGACAATATCATTCCCTGCGTAAGGGACGGTTCTGACAAACGGCAAACCATTTTCGCCCATTACGGCCAGGGTTGCACAGGATGTTCCAATGTCGAGAACTGCAGAGGTGCTGATATTTGTGTCGGCATTTTTACCGGCGATAAGACAATTAAGCAACGCGAGTCCATCGACATCCATCATAACACAGGACATATTCGCTTTCTCTACAATTCGAATTTTACGTTGTATTACATCATTCGACGCGGCGACGAGCACGCCCGCGGCGGCATTGTCGGACTCGCCTGACGGGGTAATCTGATAATCGACAACGCCTTCATCGACGTTGAAGGGACAGACCTGCGACGCTTCAAGCCGAACAGCACCATCAAGCTCTTCTGTTTGCAGAGGCGGGAACTTGAATGGCCGCACTGCTACTTCAGGCCCCGAGACGCTGCATACCGCCCAGCGAGCGTTTTTTCTGGCGAAAACCATGCACTTCTGAACCGCCTGAACAATTGATTCTTCTCTGACAGCAACGTCGGCGTTATCCTGCTTGATATCGCAAACGTGGGCGGCAACAACTGTGTATCTATCGCCGTCTTTGGTAAGCTGAATCATCCTGACAGAGGATGAGCCGATGTCAAGCCCAAGAACATCATCCTGGCTACACCCGAGCAATCGTTTCCAGTTAAAACTCATAATGCTTTCAGCCCTTTCTTCGGCCAAACTATGCAAAAGCAGTTTTTTTACACAACCGCCAATGCGATTCAATGTCAAATACCACTCATTCATCGGCCTGTGAAATAGTGTGTTTTAGATATAAATTCCGATAAGTGAATAATGTGGCGTTTTTGATATTCATCCGTTATTGCGGGTTCCGTATGTCCTATAAGAAACGATGATTGGCATCGCCAATGCGTTTTTTGGCCTTTTGGGGTCGTTGTGCGGTTATAATACAAAGTTGAGAAATAGTCGGCTTGGGCATATCTATAAAACAAAAAGCCCCCTGCTGTAGTTATCGGTCGTAAATTGGATTTGTCCCGCGTATTGGATAGTGCGTGCTGTGTCGCACAACGCAGGACGGCGGGAAAAAGCCCCCGCATTAAGAACAATACCTTTAAAGCATAGGAAATAAAGTTAACAAAGACAAATTATGAGGAAATTGACAATCGATGATTACAGATTGCCGATTGCGGATTAAAAAAATGGCGTGAAGAAATGTCCAACATCCAACGTCGAACATTGAATAGAATAACCTATCAGGGTATTTCGGTAAAATTTCCTGCGCTGTCGAGGGTCATCTGCTTTGGGGTGGCGGGTGCGTCGCCACTGAGCGACTGGGTGGCATCAACGGTAATCACGTAATCGTTGTACCCGTTGAACACTATGAAGAAACAGTCATCAGTAAAATATTTGCCGTCAAGATCCCCGTTTGGCGCCCCTGGAGTTATGACAAAACCAAGCTGTGTCAGGGTCGTGCCTGGATAACTATGGCTTGAGCCCATTTCCGCACAATAGGCTCGTGCGGCTGTGCGAATACTGCCGGCGATGGCCTTGCCTTCAGACCATTTGGAGGCATCGGTTTTGCTCCGCATATATGGAATCGCCACGGCGGACAATATGCCGATGATAAAAAGAACTACCATCAGCTCGATAAGCGTGAAACCCTTTTTAGTTCTGTAATTAAATATCATAACAATCCGCCTCTCCGGGAACATCCATCCTTCACCCCCATGTCTTCTCACCGAAGACAATGGCGGTGGCTATGGAAGACAAGAGGTGGGGGCATTTACTGCCCCCACCTTTTAAGTTAACAATACCTTTTGTTACACATCAGGTCAGACACCGAACTATGGAGTAAATGCTCCGGTATCGTCCAAAGTTTCTGCTGCCGGCGTTGTCGGTTTGTCGGCGCTCGTAGAATTAGCTGCTGTGCATGTGATGACGTACGTGGGTGGGGCACCAGCTGCACCATTCGTGAAAACAATCGAATAGCATGCCGTGGTGAAGTACTTGCCGTCAAGGTCGCCGGCGGCAAAACCCAGGTCTGTGGTCAGGTTGTTATGAGAAGCGAAGTCGTAGCTGTTACCCTTC
>JBEKTD010000013.1:0-68111 GCA_049516395.1 Sedimentisphaerales bacterium
ACCAAGGACAAGCCGGTCATCTTCGCCTTCCATGCCTACCCGTGGTTGATCCACCGGCTGACCTACCGCCGCACCAACCACGACAACATCCACGTCCGCGGCTACAAGGAAGAGGGCACCATTACCACGCCCTTCGACATGACGGTGCTGAACGAGCTGGATCGCTTCCATCTTGTGATGGATACCATCGACCGCCTGCCGCAGGCTGGCGACAAGGGCGTCTACCTTAAGCAGCAGCTCAAGGACAAGCTTGTCGAGCACAAGCAGTATATCGACAAGCACGGCGAAGATATGCCGGAAATTCGCAACTGGAAATGGAGTCTGGGCAAAGCGGGCAAACATGTGTGAAGCCCGTACTATAAAAAATTCATCCGATGTTAAGTATTAAGGACACCTGATCTTACAAACAGTTAATTTTAATGAAATTGGTCGGCTTCCCTTTGATTCCGCGATATGATTCCTATATCGGGAGCGTTGTGGTGAGATTTTGAAGTCATACAGGAGGGTAGCCTGATGAGTGGGATGAATATTTTTACACTATGGCTTTCTGTTCTTCCTTGCCGATCTGTTTGGTTTTGCCGTTATCGACCTGAACTTCTGTTTCTTCAATAGTCCCTGCAGTATCTATCATTTGCCCCTGCCTGAAAGTGAACTGCGAATCAGTGCTTTGCTTGATATGTTCAGGCAGTTCTGGCCAGACAGCAGTTATTTGGGCCAGATCGGTAGGCAAGATTTCAGGTGTGCTATTGTTCCGGTGCACGCATACAGCACACTTTTGCTGCAAATTTTCATTAGAGAGCTGCTCTGAGTACGTAAAAGGCACTTTTGGGTTTCGAATCCCCTCGCCTCCAGTCCGCATTCGCCGCTTTCAGGCGAACGAATTCCTTAATTGAAGATTTATTTGTCAATGGCTGCCACAATCATCACTAATCTATAATGTAAACCACATCTTCTCAGAACCATTCTGTAACGTCTCCGTATAGTCACAAAGCTTGGCCATAGCTTATTTTGTGAGGCAAACTGCTACATAAATTTTGGCTGTTTTGACGATATATGCTTGTGCGTTAGAAGTCATTTCATAACCGGCCAGCAGCCGTATTATCAGTATTGAAATCGCGGGTTTTCGGCGCTATGGAATGCGTTCTAAGGAGAAAAGAATGATAAGCATAAAGGAATTGAGGCGGAGTTTTGGGCCGATTGTCGCGGTTGACGGCGTTTCGTTCGACGTCCGGAAAGGCGAAGTACTGGGCTTTTTGGGGCCAAACGGCGCGGGTAAAAGCACCGTAATGCGAATGCTTGCCTGTTATCTGCGGCCCGACAGCGGCACAGCGACGGTCTGCGGATACGACATTCTCAAAAACCCCCTCGAAGTCCGAAAATCAATCGGCTATTTGGCTGAAAATGTTCCCGCCTACAACGAAATGACGGTAGGCGGGCTGTTAAATTTTGTCTGCGATGCCAGGCAGATTCCCGGAAGCGAACGCAAAAAGGCGCTCGACCGCATTGTCCCGATGTGCGCAATCGACTCGGTTTATCATCAGGCGATTGATACTCTTTCGAAGGGCTATCGCAGGCGAGTCGGCCTTGCGCAGGCATTGATTCACGACCCGCAGGTATTAATCCTCGACGAGCCGACAGACGGCCTTGACCCCAATCAAAAACACGAGGTTCGTCAGCTTATCAGTAAAATGGCAAAGGAAAAATGTATCATCGTCTCGACTCATATCCTCGAAGAAGTCGAGGCCGTATGCAGCAGGACCATAATCATAGCGAAAGGCAAAATCATCGTTGATTCCACTCCGGAACAATTACGGCAAAAATACGGCTGCTCACTCGAAGAAGTATTCCGAAAAATTACCAGAAGCAAAGTTGCATGAACTTTTCGGCGATAAAAAGTTTTTTACTGGAGTAAAAAATGGGCGGTTTTAAGGCGGTATTCAAAAGAGAATTAAGGTCGTATTTCACGACGCCGATTGCTTATGTATTCTTAGTGGTATTTCTCTTTTTCTCGGGGTATCTGACTTTCAAAAACGGCTTCTTCGAAATTCGCCAAGCGGATATGACGGCGTTCTTCATCAATATGCCTTTGCTGTTCGCGTTTATGGTGCCTGCGACAACTATGCGGCTGTGGGCCGAGGAACGCAAAAGCGGCTCAATCGAACTTCTCTTTACGCTTCCCATAACAGTAACACAGGCCGTGCTTGGCAAGTTTTTCGCCGCATGGGTTTTTCTTATTATCTCGCTGGCGTTGACTTTCCCGATGGTCATAACGGTATTTTACCTGGGGAATCCGGATGCGGGCCTGATAATCACCGGCTACTTAGGCACTATACTTATGGCGGGCGGATTCCTGGCGGTAGGGTGCTTTTTCTCCGCACTAAGCAAAAACCAGGTAATCAGCTTTGTGCTGTCGGTTGTCGCCTGTGCGGTGCTGGTTTTTGCGGGAGTTCCGACGACGATGAATTATCTTTCAACGTTTCTTCCGATAGGCCTGGTTTCGGCGGTTGAAACAATGAGTTTAGAATCGCATTTCGAGTCGATCCAGAGGGGTATTCTTGAGTTCAAGGACGTCTCTTATTTTGTCATCCTCATTATCGGCTGGGTGGCTGCCTGCACGGTTGTGCTCGAAGAAAGGAAGGCGGGCTAATGAGCAGAACCATAAGAGTGATACTCGCGGTTATTTTTGTTCTACTGATAACCTTCGGCGCTATAAGTATCTGCCAGAATCTCGGCAAACGTCTTAAAGTGGATGTTACCGGCCAGAAACTTTATACGCTGTCCGCCGGCACAAAATCGATTCTCGCCAAACTGAATCAGCCCCTGAAACTCAAGCTTTACTATGCCAAAACCGCCTCAATGAAAGGCCCGGACCAGATTAAGTATTTCAATAATTATTACGAATTCGTTAAATCGCTGCTGGAAGAATACGTCGCTGCCTCAAAGGGAATGGTTAATCTCGAAATTATCGACCCAAGGCCCTACTCCGATGACGAAGTCGAGGCCGCTCGCAGCGGACTCAAAAAATTTCCCATAACGGATGAAGAAAATTTTGTCTTCGGATTAGTCGTCCGGACACAGTTCGGTGCAGAAAAATCAATTCCGTTTTTCACCCCCGACCGCCAGAATTTCGTCGAATATGACATAAGCTCTCTTATCGATACCGCTATCACGCGTCAGAAGAAAAATATCGGCGTCATCAGCTCGCTTCCCATTATGGGCGAGGTCGGTGATTATATGGCGCAGATGATGATAATGCAGGGCCAGCAGCCCAAAATGGCATGGACCATTATCGAACATCTCAAGCAAAAATATGAGGTCAAGGGCATCCCCTCTGACACCAATGACATTAACGATATCGACGTTCTTCTTGTGATTCACCCCAAGCACTTCCCCGTGCAGACGCTTTTTGCCATAGACCAGTTTATTTTAAGGGGCGGCAGGACCATTATTTTTATCGACCCATACTGTTATGCCGACCAGCAGCCGGGCCAGGCAATTATGCAGTCCGACAGGGTTTCGAAAAGCTCTAATCTAAAACAATTCCTGAATAACTGGGGACTTGATATGCCGGAGATGACGTTCGCAGGTGATAAACAATTGGCACCAGGAACATCAACGGCTTCCAGCCAAGCCTCGGAAAAAATTATCGGCTTCCTCAACCTGACATCTCCCGCATGCTTTAATCGCGACAATGTCATTACAGCCCAGCTTAACAGCGTCAGGGTATGGTTTGCCGGTTCGCTAAATGTAATCGCCTCGCCAAATGACGTCGCGGGCGAAGGGCATATCGAACGAACGCCGCTTATTATGACGACCGCCAAAGGCAATACCTTCAAAGTTGACAGTCCTCTGGATTTGCAGATGCTCGACCCGCCGGAGCTGATGAAGAAATTTTCGGAAGGCACAAAGCCGGTGATTATGGGTTATCTTGTCACCGGCAAATTCAAAAGCAATTTCCCCAATGGTATTGTGCGTGAATCCGAGTCGCAGACCGACGACCCGAATGCGCCAAAAACAAAAACGCTAATCACCGGCCTTACACAGGCCTCGGAAAACTGCGCCGTGGTTGTGTTTTCGGATGTCGATTTCATATCCAACTCGCTTGCCTATTATCGCAACCAGCTTTTTGGCAACATCGTCGTCGGCGACAACAGCGCGCTATTGATGAACACAATCGACGACCTTTCCGGTTCAACCGACCTTATATCAATCAGGTCCCGTGGTAATTTCCAAAGGCCTTTTACGGTTGTTGACCAGATAGAGAAAAAAGCCGAGGCCGCGACCGCTGATGAGGTCGCCAAGCTCAACGCTGAAATTACCGGCTTTGAGGAGGAGTTAAAAACGCTTATTACTTCCGCCAACGAAAAAGAAAAACAGGTCATCGGCAGCTCGATTGCCCAAAAGACAAAAGACCTCGAATTGAAAAAACTAAAGGCCCGCCAACAACTGCGTGAAGTTAAAATGCAGAAACGCCAGCAAATCGAAAAGCTTGGCAACAACCTGCGGGCGTTCAATATGCTGGCAGCGCCGGCCGTCATATTACTCATCGCGGTAGCGCTTGGCATTCGGCGAAGCGTAATGAAAAGACATTACATAAGCCACGCAAGTGACGCGTAATTTTGATGGAGTCGGTCGAGTCAGTACGTGGCAAATGAACAGGAGTTAGTTATATGAGTAATCGTAATCTGTCGTTACTTGGTTTGGCAGCGGCTGCGGTAGTGGCTTTGGCGGTCATTGTTGCCGGAATCGCCGACAAACCATACACCAGTAAAGACCAAATCGCCTATCTTATACAGGGTCTCGACCCTGACCAGGTCGCCAGAATCACAACAGGAAAACCGGGCCAGGAAGTGATTTTCAATCGGCGAGGAGCCAATTTCGTTATTGCCAATCTCGATAACTACCCGGCCCTGACCAGTGAAATTAACAAACTCATCACCACCTGCCTGGATATTCAGACCGCTGAGCTTTACACAGACAATCCCGAAAACCATAAAGACCTCGGCATCACCGAAGATAAAGCGCATATACTGGTGAAATTCTATAAAGCCGACTCGTCACTGCTTACCGGCGTCATTATTGGCAAACAAAAAGTCGAGGGACAGGGCATCGGCTACATCAGGCGGGTCGGAGACAACAAGGTATATATATCCGCGGCACAGATACCGGCTATCAAACAGCAGGCGGGCGATTATATCTCGCCGGAGCTTATCAACGTAAAAAGAGAGGACATCAACTCGATAACTGTAAGCTGCCCTAATGAAACATACATACTGAGGCCCGGCCCCGACGACAAAACCGTTATATTTGAAAACATGGCCGAAGATAAAAAGCTAAACAACGATTTTGCCAACAAGGTTTTCACCGCTTTAGCGGGCCTTAGCTTTGAAGACGTCAACGCCGAATCATCAAAGCGGGGTTTGCAGTTTGACCGGAGATATCTTTGCCGGCTGAAGGACTCCACCGTTTACACTATCTGGCTTGCCGAAGACAGCAATACCTGGTTTGCCAAATGCGACGCCCAGTTCGCCGACAAAACTCCTATAACAAAAACGCAGGGCGAGGTCGAATCGGATGAGCAGTTGAAAATAAAAGAAGCGAAGCTTATCGCGCGCGACGCCGCCGAGGAATTTTCTGAAAAACACAAAGGGTGGGTATATAAGATACCTGCTTACCGCGCCGAAGACCTTACAAAATCTTCTGCCGACCTGTTTGCAGCCCCTAAACCGACCCAGTCCAAGCCGGAAGATAAAGAACCGATAGATATTACCCCCTTGCACCAAGAATAGCCCGCCGTTTGAATGGTTCCGGATAACAACATCGACGAATTCGACCTGCCTGGTCACAATGTGGTTATCATTAAACTCATCTTCCTAATTTGTTTGAGGAAATCCCAGAAATAATATGCCTTTACTGCTGCGCAAAGTGATGGTATTTTTGAATGCTGTTTTTAAAACTATCTGAAAGGATTATACAATGAAAGCCATTTCCATAACCACGATTATGCTGTTGTCATTGAGCTGCGTTGCATGGGCTGGGGTTGTTGCCCCTGACGCGAATGTAGAAAAGCTAAGTAATGTTTTCGCTTTCACCGAAGGGCCGGCAGCGGACCCCAAGGGCAATGTCTATTTTACCGACCAGCCCAATGATAAAATCTATATCTGGTCAACCGATGGTAAATTGTCGGTCTTTTTGACCGGAGGTGAGCGATCAAACGGAATGCGTTTCGACGCTGACGGCATATCGCTGCTTGCCTGTGCCGACCTGCATAACCGACTCGTTTCCTTCGACCCTAACGGCAAAATGACCGTTCTTGTCGAAAAATACAAGGGCAAAAAACTCAACGGCCCAAATGACCTCTGGCGGCATCCCAATGGCGGGCTATACATAACAGACCCATACTATAGAAGAAGCTGGTGGACAGACCCGAATATGGAACAGGATGGCGAGCATGTCTATTACCTCACCCCCGACCGCAAAACTCTGATTCGCGTCACCGAGGATTTGGTCAAGCCCAATGGCATAGTCGGCACGCCCGACGGCAAGCTGCTTTACGTGGGCGACATCGGCGCAAGCAAAACATACGTCTATACAATCAACCCCGACGGCACACTTTCAAATAAGAAACTGTTCTGCGAAATGGGTTCAGATGGAATGACAATCGATAACGAAGGCAATATATATATTACCGGCAATGGCGTTACGGTTTTCAATTCCGCGGGAGAAAAAATCGACCATATCAACATACGCGAGCCGTGGACCGCCAACTTATGTTTCGGCGGCAAAGATATGGATACACTTTTCATTACCGCGTCAAAATGCCTTTATGCGGTTAAAATGCGAACCAGAGGCGTTGTCTGGCCTGCCTCGGCGAAGCACAGCGAAGATGGGCCCGCCACAGCGGAGACAAAATCAGTCGTCGCAACAGGGGCAAAACTCGAAAAGTTGGCGGATGGTTTCGGCTTTACCGAGGGACCAATCGCTGATGCGCAGGGAGATGTTTATTTTGTCGATGTCTCGAAAAACAGAATTCACAAATGGTCTCTCAACGGCAAAGTTTCAACCTTCCGCGAAAATTCAGGAGGCACAAGCGGCCTTGATATCGACGATAAGAGCAACCTCTATGCCTGCGAGGGAGGCAGCAGGAGAATCACCCGCATTGACACAAACGGCAATGTTACTGTCCTGTGCGATAACTACAAAGGCAAAAAGCTCAACAGCCCCAACGACCTGTGGCGCGACAAAAAAGGCGGCATATACTTCACCGACCCCGGATACAAAAAAGGTGAATCGGAACTGGACGGCAGTTATGTTTTCTATTTACCTCCTGATTCGAAGGAGCCCATTATTGTTGTGGGGGATATGACAGGCCCCAACGGCATCGTCGGCACAAAAGACGGCAAACTGCTGTACGTCGCCGATTATTCAGGACGCAAAACATTTGTATTCAAAGTCAAAGACGACGGCACATTGTATGATAAAAAACTGTTTGTCCCCGTCGGCGCTGACGGAATAGAACTCGATGAGCTGGGCAATTTGTATCTTACTGACCTGTCAGGCAAAGGCGTTAATATCGTCAGCCCTGAAGGTAAAAAAATCGGTTATATCAGCGTTCCTAATTCGACTTCAAATCTCTGCTTCGGCGGAAAAGACGGCAAAACTCTGTTCATCACCGCCAGAGATTCCTTTTACTCGATACAAATGAATGTAAAAGGGCAATAAGAACTGTTCGCCGGCAAGGAAATAAAAATGACGAGTCGGGAAAGGGTGGCTGCGGTTTTGGGGCACAGACGGCCAGACCACCTGCCGTGTATGCCGATTACGATGCAATTCGCGGCTGGCCGCATCGGGAGAAAATACTACGATTATGTTACGGATTACCGTGTGCTGGTAGAGGGCCAGTTACGTGTAGCAGATGAATTCGGTTTCAACCATGTGGGGTGCATTTCAGACCCGACACGCGAGGCGGCGGATTGCGGAGCTGCGATTATTTTTCACGAGGATTCGCCTCCTGATATCGACGAAAGTAACGCCCTGCTTGGAGATAAAAGCAGATTGGTTAAATTAAAGATGCCTGACCCGCTTGGGGGTGGGCGGATGCACAACAGGGTAAAAGCAGCAGCTCTATTCAAAGAAAAAGCCGGTAAAGACAAAATTATCGAGGGATGGATTGAAGGGCCTTGCGCAGAGGGAGCGGATTTGCGGGGCATCAATACGATAATGACGGATTTTTTCGAGGATGCCGGATTTGTGAAAGAGCTTTTTGAGTTCGCGACGGAACTTGGATTAATATTCGCCAAAGCACAGATAGAGGCAGGCGTGGATTTGATGGGAATAGGAGACGCCGCGGCGTCATTGGTGGGACCGAAGATATACGAGGAGTTTGTGTGGCCATACGAGAAGCAACTGGTGGACGGCATTCACAAACTCGGCGCGGCTGTCCGGCTGCATATATGCGGGGACACGCGGAAGATTCTGGAAGGTATGGGCCGGCTCGGAGCGGAAATGATTGACCTTGATTATCCCTCCCCGGTAACGCTGGCCAGGGAAAAAATTGGGGCAAAACAGGTCATCTGCGGTAATATCAATCCTGTTTCGGTGCTGCGTGAAGCGTCACCTGAGGAGATTTATAAGGCAGTTGAGAACTGTCACAAAGAGGCAGGCGAAAATTTCATAGTCGGGGCCGGCTGCGAAGTTACGCGTGATACGCCTTTAGAAAATATCAGGGTGCTTGGACAATACGCATCTTCTCATTAAGTAACGAAAGGGGCCGTATATGAAATATTCAAATATTAAAACTGGTCTTGTTCTTGCGGCGCTACTGGCATCAACGTGGATTGCGAAAGGCGCTGAATCAAATTCCGGCTGGTTCGATACGGGGCTGGGAAATCTCGCGGTTTTATCCAACGCAAAGACGCGGTCGATAGGGCCGGAGAACCCGACGGGCGAAAAAGGCAAAGGCGGGATGGCGAAGGTCGGCGAGGGGTCGGCGTCTCACGCCGCCGGCGACCTGGGACAGGGCTGGAAAGTAAATCCGTACGTTAATATCAAACCAGGCCAGACATTTGTGCTGACAGACATAAACGGCAGCGGTTCAATTCAGCATATCTGGATGACGCCGGCAGGAAACGACCGCCTGAATATACTGAGAATCTACTGGGACGGCGAAGAGACACCTTCCGTGGAATGTCCCCTTGGCGACTTTTTTGCCTGCGGGATGGGCGAATATGCGCAAATTACCTCGCTGGCGGTCTGCGTCAATCCAAAGAGCGGGTTTAACTGCTATTGGCCTATGCCTTTCAGAAAAAGCTGCAAAATGACAGTGACCAACCTGGATAAAAATCAGATGACGTTATATTACGAGATTACTTATTGCCTTGCCGACGTCGGCGAAACAGCAGCGTATTTCCACGCGCAGTTTCGCAGGGTCAATCCCGTGCCTTTCAAAGAAGTTTATACAATCGTTGACGGCATCGTCGGAAAAGGGCATTACGTGGGGACATATATGACATGGGGAGCAAACAGCCCCGGCTGGTGGGGAGAAGGGGAAATTAAATTCTATATGGATGGTGACACGGAATTTCCGACAATATGCGGAACCGGGACAGAAGATTATTTCTGCGGCTCATACGGTTTCGATAATCCAAAGGGCGGCGGGTATCAGACGTTCAGCGGCCCATACGCAGGCATGCCCCAGATAATTAACCCGAAAGGTAAACCCGTAATAAAGACGAAAGTTTACGAAAACGGCAAATTTATCGAAGAGAGAACTGTTTTAAATCCGAAGGACCAGCCGAGATTTGCGTTATATCGCTGGCATATAATGGACCCGATAAGGTTCGACCAAAACCTGAAAGTGACTATGCAGGCGCTGGGCTGGCAGGATGGCGGCAAATATCTGCCGTTACAGGATGATATTTCCTCCGTCGCTTTCTGGTACCAGACCGAGCCGCACACGCCATTTCCGAAACTTCCGGACAGGGAGCAGTTGAGGATTGCGAAGTAAATTATTTCAGCAGGCCCGCCGCGTGTTTTGCGGATTCGACGGTGTTGTAGAGAAGCATTGTAATAGTCATAGGGCCGACACCCCCGGGGACAGGGGTTATGAGCGAGGCCTTTTCTTTAACGTTCTCAAAATCCACGTCGCCGACGAGACGATAGCCGGCCTTTTTAGTCGAGTCCTCAACACGATTAACGCCGACATCGATGACCACGGCACCATCTTTTATCATATCTGCGGTAATGGTATTTGGATGACCGGCGGCGGCTATAACGATATCCGCCCTTTTCGTATGCTCCGCAAGGTTTCTGGTTCGAGTGTGACACACGGTTACGGTTGCGTTACCGAGTGGGCTTTTCTGGATGAGTATATTTGCCAGGGGTTTGCCGACGATGTTGCTTCTGCCGACGATGACAACGCTTGCGCCTTCGATTTTGACGCCGCTTTTTATGAGAATCTGGACGACACCGTGAGGGGTGCAGGGCAGAAACGCCTTTTGGCCTGTTACCATTTTGCCTACATTTATGGGGTGAAACCCGTCCACATCTTTGGCGGGGTCGATTGCCATCAGCACTTCAAGTTCATCGAAGTGCTTAGGCAGAGGCAACTGTGTCAGGATGCCGTGAATTCGGGGGTCTTTGTTGAGTCGATTGATGTGCGCCATTAATTGATTTTGAGGAATCGAGGCGGACAGGCGATTGTCTTCGGAATATATACCGATTTCCTCGCAGGCCTTTTGCTTGGCGGTAACATAAGATTTTGAAGCGGGGTCATCGCCGACGAGAATAACGCCGAGTCCCGGCACAATACCTTTTTTGGCGAGGGCGGCAACGTCAGTCCTGAGTTTTGCCCGCATATCCGCGGCGATTTGTTTTCCGTCTATTATCTTTGCGGTCATTGTTTTCTCCGGCTTAGCGGTGATTAGAACAACCCTTTTACCTTCCCGGTATTCACGTCAACGTCAATTCTTCTAAAGGCCGGGTCTGAGCTTGTGCCGGGCATCAGCTTGATTTCGCCCGCCAGCGGCACGATAAATTCCGCACCTTTGTAAACCAGGACATCCCTGATGGGCAGTTGCCAGCCGATGGGACGGCCTTTGAATTCCGGGTCATAAGACAAACTAAGGTGCGTCTTTGCCATACACATTCCAAACTTCTGCGTCGCCGGATTCGCCTCAAGCGACTTCAGCTTTTCGAGCGCTATTTCGGAATACGAAACACCATTGGCGCCGTAAACATCTTTGGCAATCAACTCAATCCGTTTTCGCAGGGGCAGTTCGTAATCATACAAATGTTTGAAGTTGTTTTTCTGCTCACAGGTATCAATCACGGCCTGTGCCAGCTCGACAGCGCCATCGCCGCCTTTGAGCCAGTGTTCGGAGACAACCGCGATTGCACCCTGCTGCTCAGCGATTTTTTTGATGAGCTTATGTTCGGCTTTTGTATCTGAACTGAAACTGTTTATGCACACAATCGGCCTGACGCCGCTTTTTTTGACTATGTCAATGTGCGCCATCAGGTTCTCGCAGCCCTTTTCGAGCAGGTCGAGATGTTCTTTTGTGTATTCTTCACTGAGAGGCGCGCCTGGTCTGACCGGTGGGCCGCCGCCGTGCATTTTCAGGGCGCGAACGGTCGCGACAATGACCACGGCACCGGGTTTAAGCCCGGAAATTCTGCATTTAAGATTCCAGAACTTTTCGTAGCCGATGTCAGTGCCAAAGCCGCTTTCGGTTATGTGATAATCGCCCAGCTTTGTCGCGACGAGGTCGGCTATTACCGAGCTTTGGCCTATGGCGATATTGGCAAAGGGGCCTGCGTGAGCAAATATCGGCTGGCCTTCCATCGTCTGAAGCAAGTTGGGGTTAAGTGCATCGAGCATCCAAGCGGTCATTGCCCCATCCACCTCAAGGTCCGCGGCTGTTATATCATTGCCTTTGCGGTCCCTGGCGACCACGATTCTTGCGATACGCTGCCGGAAATCGGCGAGATTCTTCGAAATCGCGAGGATAGCCATAACTTCGCTGGAGACGGTTATCTGGAAGCCGGAATTCATTTCGAAGCCGTTGTTTTTGCCGCCCAGACCTATTCTTATATTGCGAAGCGATTGAGCACAAAGGTCAATCGCCCAGCCAATTTGTATGGAATCGGGGTCGATATCGAGCCGTCGCAGATTTCTTTTCGCCAAGCGTTCATCATCATAGTTTTTTTCATGTTGCATTCGGGCGGTCAGCGCAACCATACACAGGTTATGAGCATTTGTAACCGAATCGATATCGCCTGTCAGGCGGATTGAAAACGGAATAAGAGGAACGCACTGCGAAAGACCGCCTCCAGCGGCGCCGCCCTTGACATTGAAGGTCGGACCTGCGCTTGGCTGGCGAATTGCGCCAGTTGGTCGTTTGCCGCATTTGGCAAGGCCCTGAATCAAACCAATGGTCGTAGTCGTTTTACCTTCGCCGAAAGGCGTCGGTGTGATGGCGGTAACATCGATATATTTGGCCGTCGGGGCGTCTTTAAGCCGGTCGATAACCTTTGCAAAGTGGACTTTACCCAAAGTATGGCCTGCCGGAAGCAATTCGTCTTTTTGCAGCCCTATCTCTTCGGCCAACTGGAAAATCGATTTGATATTGTTCTCAGCCGCCTCGGCTATTTCCCAGTTTTTCATCTTCGTCGGGTCAAGTTTCATTGAACATTTCCTTCGCCGCCTGGCAATTAAATCGCGTTTTATTTTCACCCGCTGTTACCCTAATCGAATTTCGACATCTACAACGCAGCCCGCCTTAAATACGCCGACGACGTTGCCGGCAGTTTCTTTGCCGTTGACTAACATTTTCTTTACGCCTCGCATTGCGCCGTCGGGATTCAATACCTTTATCTTATATGTCGCCCCTCTGAACTTGCGAGTAACAGTAAATTTTTTCCAGTCAGGCGGAATACAGGGGTCAATCCTAAGCCCGTCGTGCTCCGCCCTGACGCCAAGGATATATTGCGCCAGCGCCGTAAAGCTCCAGGAAGCGGTTCCGGTAAGCCAGGAGTTCTTTCCTTCGCCCGGCAAGGGGCTGTCGTGGCCTGATATTGTTTGTGCGAAGCAATACGGCTCGCACTTATAAACGTCGGCGTTGTCTTCCTTGGTGCTTGGGCAAATTCGCGTATAAAGCTCCCATGCCTTGTCCCCCCTGCCGACGATTGTCTCGCCGATGATGACCCAGGTATTGTTGTGGCAGAAAATGCTGGCATTTTCCTTGTAGCCGGGCGGATAAGAGGTAATCTCGCCGAGCCGGTCCTGATAATATGTAAAGGCGGGCTGATTAAGGACCATACCATTAGCATCCGCGAGATATTGCCAGGCGCTGTCGAGTGCCACGAGGGCCTTGCCGTCATCAAGCCCGATGTGGGCCATAACGCCCCAGCCCTGCGTCTCGATGAAAATTTTTCCTTCATCGCAAACTTTAGAACCAATGGGCTTTTCGAAATGGTCATAAGCGCGTATAAACCATTTGCCGTCCCAGCCGTGCTTGAGAATAACTTTTCGCATATCATCCGCCTGGCGGACATATTCAGCAATCTTATCTTTTTGGCCAAGATGCTCAAGCAGACCCATCAACTCTTTTGCAGCATAAACGAACAGTTGAGCGACCATAACGGATTCGGCCTTGCCGCCCTCGATATCGCCTGAGGTTTGGAAGCTCTCGCCGGGGTTGTTGCTGAAGCAATTGAGATTGAGGCAGTCGTTCCAGTCGGCGTGCTGAATAAGGGGCAACCCATGAGGGCCGCGGAGGTCCAGAACGTGTTTCATTGAAAGATGCAGGTGGTCCATCATCGTCGTATTTTTTTCGCTGCCGGGGACATCCTGATAGCCGGAGGGAGCATCAAGAATTGTCCAGTCGCTGGTTTCTTTGATATACGCGGAAGTCGAGACAATCAGCCAAAGCGGGTCGTCGCTGAAGCCGGTGCCGACCGCATCGTTGCCCTTCTTGGTCAAGGGCTGATACTGGTGATAGCATGAGCCGTCGTGATTCTGCGTGGAGGCCAAATCGATTATTCGCTGGCGGGCGCGTTGGGGGACGATATGAACGAAACCGAGTATGTCCTGGTTCGAATCGCGGAAACCAAGCCCCCTGCTGACGCCCGTCTCAAACGAGCTGGCCGCCCGGGAAAGATTGAATGTTACCATACACTGATACTGGTTCCAGATATTGGCCATTCGCTCGACGTGCTCGTTGTCGATTTTAACCTGATAGCCGGAAAGCGCATCCGCCCAGAAATTTTTGAGTTTCTTCAACTGGGCATCGACCTGGCTTGAGGTTTTTAACCCTGCGATTGTTTCGTAGAATCTCTTTTTATTTATGACGCCAGGCGACACAAATTTTTCCTGCTGTGGGTTTTCGACGTAGCCTAGGACAAAATGCAGACGTTTGGTCTGGCCGGGTTTGAGGGTCAATTTAACCTGGTGCGAGCCGACCGGCTGCCAACTGTGCGCTACGCTGTTGGTCGCCTGACGACGCTTTACGACATCAGGACAGCCATAGTCATTGAGCCGACCAAGAAAGGTATCCCGCATTGTATCAAAACCGGCAATTTTCTCACTGCACCAGAAACCGACAAAATGATTGCGGCGTTCGCGGTATTCGGTCTTGTGAAATATGGCGCTGCCTTCGATTTCCATTTCGGCGATGTTCCAGTTTCGCTGAAAATTGGTGGAGTCATCAACGGCATTATAAAGGCAAAATTCCGCATAGCTGAACAGGTCAATATCTTTCGATTTACGGCTTTCGTTAGCTACCGCAACCGACCAGATTTCAGCATTGGTATCGATTGGGACGAAATACGTCGTCGAGACCCTAAGGCCATCCAATGCTCCCTCAATAACCGTATAGCCGAGTCCGTGCCGGCATTTGTAATCGTCGAGCTTTGTCTTTACGGGCTTGAAGCCGGGATTCCAGGTTTTCTTGCCGTCGCAGATGTAGATGTATCTGCCGGGGTTATCCTTGGGTATCGCGTTATAGTGATATCGAAGCAGGCGACGCAGGCACGCGTCACGATAAAAGCTGTAACCGCCCGCGGTATTGGATATGATGCCGAGGTAATCCTGGCAGCCGAGGTAATTTATCCACGGCGTGGGGGTATCGGGCCTGGTAATGACAAACTCCCTGGCTTTGTTATCGAAGTAACCGTAACGCTTGTTTTCCAGCATAGCTGATTCCTCTGAATCTTAAAATAAGACATTAAAACACATACTCGGTAACCGCCTTTTAAGCCCATTACTATACCCCCCCTGCCTGTGAAAATCAACCCGGCGGAAACGACCGGCTTATCCCCAGTTTAAGAAACGCCTTTTCATAGATTTTACAAAGTAATCGTTTGCGGGCCGGATTTAAGGTCGGCTGACTTTCCATTCCAGAAAAATTTCCCAGTCAGACCCGGGGGCAAAGTTATGCTACCTTTGATGCCGGTTTTCCCATCGCGTTCGAGGTGAACAGTAATCTGGCCGAGAGGATGCGGCATTTTGCCTTCGACCCATGTTAAAGAACCAAGGTGTGGTTCGATTCTGACAGATTTAAAACCAGGTTCAGCCGGTTCGATGCCGCAGACGGTCGCGAGTAAATCATAATTAGGGCTTGCGCTCCAGGCGTGGCAGTCGGAACGGGTTGGTTCGGGATTTTCCGCGAAAGTAGTAAGGCCGATTTTGAGCATATCGCGCCAGGGCTGGAGCATTTCAACGTAGCGGTCGCCGAGGCCGACTTTTTTCAATGCCCGGACAAGATAGTAACGGTAATAAAACGTGCACTGGGTAAGGTCTTTTTCGGAAATGATTTTTTCCATAAGTGCTTGCTGCTCGTTGGGGTCAACTAAATCGACGAGCACAGCGAGAATATTAGCGTGCTGACTAAAAATGGTTTTATTCGGCGTATCGGCCAATAGACCTCGCTTGTCGTCCCAGCAAAGTTTATAGGTGGATTTTTTAAGCGAATCGGCAAGCTGCCTGTAATGGTCCGCGAAATACTTTCTACCGAGATTATCGTTCAGTTGTGCGGCGTAATTAAGGGCGTAAACATACTGAAGCGTAAGGATTGAGGACTGGCCGAGCTTATCACAAGGGGGCACGCCGCCGATTTCTATTCTGCTGTCCCATTTCCATGACCAGTCAACGAAATTCCACCACAGGAGCGGGCCGAGCATTCCGTTTGCGCCGATATATTTTTCGTGCCAGCTCAGGACGGAGTCGATGCCGGGCAAATATGATTTTACGAACTGGGGGTCGTCGCGGTGCATCCAGTAATCGTGAACCATAGCAACCCAGAACAGCGAATAAGGCGGGATAATCTGCATAGATGAACATGGGTATCGGCTCTGAGTCAGGCCGTCGGGTATGCGCGAGTCATCAAAAGAGGTAATGGCGTTTCGCATAAGGCGGTCATCGCCGGAAACGTAAAGCGAAATAAGCGTCTGGATACGGGTGTCGCCGACGTACTGGAGCTGCTCGTAGTAGGGACAGTCGAAATATGTTTCGTTGGCGCAAAGGCGAGCGGTGCGCCAGCCAGCATCCCAGATATTTTTTATGGATGGGTCGCTGCTGCTGAAAGATGCGTTTTCCTTAAATGGATACGCGGTGAATCTGCCGTAGAAGTCATTGATTGTTAAGGGGGCGTCTTTGGTTCGTATATCCATCTGGAGATAACGCCATGTCCGAAACCACAACGTGCTGAAGAGACGATTGTCGCCGCCATCAGGCAGGAAGGTATCTGTGTAACCATAGATTTTTCTGCCTTCGATTTCGTCGCGGTTGCCTTTTTGCATTCTGGAATCAAAGAGGGCTTCGCTGTAGGTTAAAACAATTTGCGAGTCCCTGCCTCCGCTGACTGAAAGTTCAGGATAGGCGGTGGTCAGGAAGGTCTGGTCGAAGAGGATTGTCGCCTTTGTGTTCGGTGGAATCGTCAGTTTATGTTGGCCATCGAAGGAGAAATTGTTGATGTCCATACCCGCCGCTCTTCTTGTTTTTTCGATTCGCTGCAATTTGTCTTCCATAGACGGGATTGTTCGGGGTACGAGCATCCAGGTATTGTCGGTGGCGACGCCGGGGGGCACGGCTTTATCGAGGAGGCGAACGTTTGGCCATCCGGCATCGTTGAAATCGGTCTGCTGCCAGCCCCATGGGTATTTATCCGCAACGATTTTTTCGCCCGGACCGACAAAATTGAAGGAACTCAGAGTGGGGCTAACAGGTGAATAAGCGAGGTCTTGAATAACCTTCCATTTTTGGTCGGTGTTGATAAAGTTGAATTTTGGGTCGTCGGCCTGAAGCACAAAGGCGGTGCGCAGGGTCATCTGCGCTCCCGGCATAGATTCGCCGAAATTCCAGACGACCGAGGCGATTGTGTTTTTGCCTTTTACGAGATATGGGGCGATATCGACTGTTTCAAATCGCCAGTGCATAAAATCGCCCCGTGCGGGGCCGCGACAGACGCTTTGGCCATTGACGAAGAGACAATAGCGGTTGTCCGCCGAGACGTGAATGATAAATTTTTCGGGCTGTGAATTGAGGTCGAAGGTCCTGCGGAAATGATACACACCGTAGTCCTTCGGCGATGCCGTCGGATGTGAAATCCACGATGCCTGCCAGCGTTTCGTTAAGAGGTCGGGATTGATATTCACATTTGAGGATTGAGCGACAGCAGGTTGAATAAATAAAACGCCCGCAAAGAACAAAAGGCCGATTTCGCGTCTTATCCTTGCCATATCAACTCCTTAGGGCTAACCATTTTTTCGTCTTCGCATAAGTTTTTGTAATGAGTACAATCCGAATGTGATCGTAGCCAGAGAAATGGCATATAAATGAATAAATAAATAGAAAATGGGACGCATAAAAATATTATCAAAATCATTGTCTCGAAGAAATGGATACAAAAAAGCGACCAGTAAAATGCCTGTGATTGTAATTAAAATGTATGCTTCAAAAATAATGATGAAACTTAAATAAGCACGCCATCCACCTTTTTTAAACATGGTTCGAGTTAAATAAATCGCAATTCCACCTGATGCGCCGCCTGTTGCGGAAACAACGACGGCAGTCATAATTCCCTCGGTTTCAGGGCAGCCTATGATTCTCGCAATCAAATAACTAAACGCGGGTATGCCACCCATTATTAAACTTCCAAACAAAGCGTGAAACAGCAGACTTTCTCGTGCAAAATTTTTAAGGTTTGTATATAGACGCGTCATTTCGATTCCCATTTCGTAGAATCCTTATAACTCTTGCGGCTTATCTTGCTTTATGATTTTACACATACTTTTCCTGTTTTCAACAGATAATCGAATTACTTACAAACCAATGTGAAACACAATGCTAATAAATATAGTTCTTCTATTTTATAGGGGATGTGGTATAATGCGGAAAATATGACTCAATCCAGACGTGTTGTGAAACATATCGTATGGTGTCATTTCGAGCGAGCCAAAGGCGAGTCAAGGAATCTTTTTGTTAATAGATTTCCCTTCGTGCATCCATTGTGTCCCGATGAATCGGGATTACGGTCGAAATGACGGACAGGAAACAATATTTTTTAGGATTAACTGATGCCATTTAAGACATTTGGACTGGCGGACCCTTTAGTGAAGGGTATTCTGGCCACGGGCTACACGGCCCCAACGGAAATTCAGACGAAGGCGATTCCTGCGGCGGTCGCGGGCAAAGACATTATCGGCTGCGCGCAAACGGGCACGGGCAAGACGGCAGCGTTTGTTTTACCCATTTTGAACCGGCTAAGCCACGAGCAGGCGGGCAGAAAAAAAGTTGTTCGCGCGCTGATTTTGACGCCGACGCGGGAACTGGCGGTGCAAATCGAAAAGGCCATACGCGACTATGGGCGATTCCTGCATTTGCGGACATTGGCGGTGTATGGCGGGGTGAATATAAATGGGCAGTTCAGCGCGCTTCGCCAGGGCGTTGATATCGTTGTCGCAACGCCCGGCCGGCTGCTCGACCATATGAACCGGCGAACTATCGACCTGCGGCAAGTTGAGGTGCTGGTCTTAGATGAGGCCGACCGGATGTTCGATATGGGTTTCATAAGGGACGTGCGGAAAATAATTTCGGCCGTGCCCGCAAATCGCCAGACAATGCTGTTCTCGGCGACGGTAACGCCTGAAATAAGTAATCTTGCAGCGGGTGTGCAGAGGTCGCCTATAATGATTCAGGTCGGCAGACCCCGCAACCCAATCGAGACAATCAAACAGCATATTTATATGGTCGAGCGGGACCGGAAAATAGGTCTTCTTTTGCATTTGCTCCAGGATGGCAATATGTCAAGCGTGCTGATATTTTCTCGCACCAAGCACGGCGCAGACAGGATTAACCGGCAGCTTGAGCGGGCGAACATCGAATCAGTGGCGATACACTCGGGCAGGACACAAAGCCAGCGACAGCGTGCGCTGGATGGCTTTAAAAACGGGGATTATCGCGTTATGGTGGCGACGGATATCGCGGCACGCGGCATCGACGTTACGGGGATATCGCACGTCATTAATTTTGACGTGCCCGGCATGCCGGAGGATTATATTCACCGCATTGGCAGGACGGGACGGGCCGAGGCGATGGGCGACGCGATTACCTTTGTTTCAAGTGAGGAGCATAAGCAGCTTCGACAGATTGAAAGGTTCATCGGGAAGGATATCACTCCCATTGAATGTCCCGGCTTTACCTATGTTCACATCAAAATCGAGGCGCCGCCGAAAGTGCAGCCGGGTCTGCACAGGGGCAGATTCTCGACTATGAGCAGAAAGCATAAAATACGGCGAAGACGCTAAATTTGCCGTTGTAATAAACCCCGCCATTTGGGCTTCGGCGGGAGTGGCGGGGCTGAATACGGCGGAAATCCGAAGCCAAAATCTCTTGCTTTTTGCTTATAACGTTATTAGAATGCGGAATTCGTCTGGACTTGATGAAATGGCGGGGCAGCTATACTCGGCTGCCTTTTTTGTGATAATTTAAGGAGTATTCGTATGGGTTGTAATGTAGCAATAGCAGGCGTGACCGGCGCGGTCGGACAGGAATTTTTGAGTATTATCGAAGAAAGGGATTTTCCCTTTGATTCTATAAAGATGCTGGCCAGTTCCAGGTCCGCGGGCAAGACAATCCAGTTCAAGGGTAAGGAATACATCGTCGAGCAGATGACAGACAAGAGTTTCGACCGGGTCGATATAGCGTTATTCAGCGCGGGAGCCGACAGAAGCAAGACCTTCGCGCCGGCGGCGGTAAAGGCAGGCGCGGTGGTGGTTGACAACTCGTCTGCGTTCAGGATGGTTCCTGATGTTCCTCTGGTTATCCCGGAGATTAACCCGCAGAAAATCAAGGAGCATAAGGGCATTATCGCTAATCCGAACTGCTCGACGATTATCGGCATCGTTCCGATATGGCCTTTGCACAAGGCGAACCCGGTGAAACGTATGGTCGTCAGCACCTACCAGGCGGCGAGCGGCGCGGGACAGGCAGCGATGCTGGAGCTTGAGCAGCAGTCACGCGAAATACTGGCGGGCCAAAAACCGACGATTAAAGTGTTGCCTTATCAGCTTGCGTTCAATGTGTTCAGTCACAATTCTGCGCTGGACTCTACCGGCTATAATCAGGAAGAAGTCAAAATGGTCAACGAGACCAGGAAGATATTCGATTGCCAGGATATCGCCGTTACCGCGACTTGTATTCGCGTCGCGGTTTTCAGGGCGCACAGCGAGAGCATCAACCTTGAGTTCACCGACCCGATTACGCCCGATGAGGTCAGGGACATTCTTAAGGATGCGCCGGGCGTATCGCTTCTCGATGACCGTGAGCATAATCGCTTCCCGATGCCGATTGACGCGACCGGCAAGGACGATGTCTTCGTCGGCAGAATCAGGCAGGATTTCTCGATACCGGAAAATCGCGGCATAAATATCTGGGTCGCGGGCGACCAGCTCCGCAAAGGCGCGGCGCTCAATGCGATTCAAATCGCTGAAAAATTGCTGTAATCAGGAGATTTCATGAAAGCCCCTGGGTAATACCGGGGGCTTTTTTATTCCTACTATGGCACTGCGTAACGTAAAACTAACGATATCATACGATGGCACGAGCTACCATGGCTGGCAAATACAGCCCGGCAAAAAAACCATACAGGCGGAGCTTGCCAACGCGGTTAGCGAATTGTTGGGCTGGCGGACAAGGATAACAGCAGCATCGAGAACCGACGCGGGCGTAAGCGCAAAAGGCCAGGTCGCGTTAATTCAAATCGATTCGCCTATCCCCACAAAGAACCTCGCCAAAGCAATCACCGACCGTTTGCCCCCGGATATTGCCGTAGTTGAGGCGGTTGATATCCCTATGGGCTTCAACGTCATAGGCGACCCGAAGCGTAAACTCTACCGTTATTCCATTTTCACAGGCCAGGCGAGGCCAGTTTTCGAAATTCATCACTGCTGGCACCTTGCTAACGCAAAGCTCGACGTTATCCTTATGAACCAGGCAGCCCAGTTGCTTATGGGCAAGCAGGATTTCAAGTCATTCGCCACGGCGGACGACCACCGCACCGATTCAATCCGCACGATTTTCCGCTGCGAGGTTTATTCATCGAAGTTTCCGCCCCAGGACCCGAGCAATAAACCAATGATGGGCGATGACTGGGTATTTATCGATGTCGAAGGCGACCGTTTCCTTTATAATATGGTAAGGAATATGGTCGGGACGCTCGTGGAAGTCGGCGTGGGCAGGATGAAGCCGGAGAAGATGATTGAAATCATCGAGGCAAAAAACCGCCAGGCCGCAGGCCCCATCGCCCAGCCCGAAGGACTTTGTTTAATGTGGATTAAGTATTGACACCCAAAATGAAAAAGAAAGCACTGAACAAAACCCGTCAAAAAACCGCCCGAGAATTTAAACACTTCTCGCACAGAGACCTTCAAAAGCTTGTGCGTTCACCTCGCCCTGACAATCGCTTATTCGCAATATTGCTAATTAGAAAACAAATCGAAGAGGGAATCGATCCTTTATCTTATTACTCCTTGGCCAAATCCCTTGTCTCAGATTCCAACAACGACTGCCGATGGCAATCTTTGGTTGTTATATCAGAACTCGTAGAGATGCAACCGGATTTGGTCTGGGATGTAGTCTCCAAATATGGCAATTCAAACGATGCAGATATGCGAATGGCGATAGCGTGTGTATTGCTCGAACATCTTATTGAATATGATTTCGATACTTACTTCACCAAAGTTCGTGAATTGATACATAAGGGCCGTTATAAATTTATTGATACGCTCGAATCTTGCGGCTTTTTTGAAATTTCCAAGGTCCATCGCAAAAGAGTCCAATCGTTTTTAACAAAGGCAAAACGGGGCTTAAGTAGATCGCAATGGAGCGGTTAGTATTTTAAAATGAAAATCGTTCATATAATAACCAGATTGATTTTAGGTGGGGCGCAGGAGAATACGCTGATTACCTGTAAGCTCCTCGCTGAAAGAGGGCATGATGTTACGCTTGTAACAGGGCCTGCGCTTGGGCCGGAGGGCGACTTGTATGAGTTTGCACAAGACCAGAAATTCAACTTTATTACCCTTAACGACCTGCGACGCCAGATTAACCCCCATTACGACATACCGGCATATTTCCAAATCAAGGATGTCCTGCGGGAACTGAAACCTCAGATTGTTCATACCCATTCCGCCAAGGCGGGCATTCTGGGTCGATACGCGGCGCATTCGCTTAAGAATAAATGGGGAGCGGGTTTGCCAAAGGTTGTTCACGGCGTTCATGGTTTGGCGTTTCATCCGTATCAAAGTGCAATGCTCAATAAATTTTATATAGCAGTCGAGAAAGCCGCGGCCAGGCGCAGCGACTTTTTTATAAGCGTGGCGGACGCGATGACGAAACAATCGCTGGCCGCGGATATTGGTTCGCTCGACAAATACACTACGGCGTATTCCGCAATTGAGGAAGACGATTTTCTTGGGCCGATTTCCGATGAGGATAAAAACCAGTTCAGGCAAGGATACGCCATACCGGAAGATTCGATTGTTCTTGTAACTATCGCGCGGCTGTTTCATCTAAAGGGCCACGAGTTCATAATCGAATCCGCCAAGTCGCTTGCCGAGCAATTTCCGAATGTAATCTGGTTGTTCGTCGGCGATGGTATTCTGGCAGACAAATATAAAAAGCTGGTTGACGGGCTGGGGCTTGGTCACAGGTTCAGATTCACCGGTTTGCTGTCGCCGAATATGATGCCGATAGTTTTGCAATCCTCAGATATTCTTGTTCACTGCTCGCTGCGGGAAGGTCTTGCCCGGACGCTTCCACAGGCAATGCTCTGCGGCAGGCCCGCGATATGCTTCGACCTCGACGGCGCAAGGGAGGTCGTCAATGAGAATACGGGCCGGCTGATTGTGCCGGAAAACATCAAGCAATTGACTGCCGCCTGTGCAGAATTGATTCGAGATAAAGCCCTTCGCGAGAAACTTGGTGCTAACGGACGCGAGTTTGTGAGAAAGAAATTCAGCCCCGATACGATGGTCGATACTATCGAAGCCGTTTACCGTCAGCTATGCGGGTGAAGGTTTTATTTTTTTAGGTTTCGATTTTGAGCTTTCGCCTGATGCCGGCGTTGCGGTTGTTTCTTTTTTCTCGCTGGTTTTTTCCGGCTTTTCTTTTTTTGCTGATTCTTTGTAGTTTTCGCTCCTATAATCGGTGGCGTAAAAGCCGCTGCCTTTGAAGATAAGTCCTGCGCCTGTGCCGATGAGCCGTCTGAGGGCGGATTTGCCGCACTTCGGGCATTTTCGCAGCGGTTTGGAAGTGATGCCTTGCATTTGCTCGAACTGGTGGTCGCATTTATCACATTTATATTCGTAAGTAGGCATAACTACTGCGTGTCTTTCGTTTCCGGCTCTTCCGGTTGCGGCGACGCCTGCGGTGCGGGCGTTTTGTTGATGACTACCCTGCTTGCGCGAATCACCCTGCCGTTGAGCTTGTATCCTTTTTGCAATTCTTCCAGAACAATGCCGTTTTCCTTGTCCTGCTCGGCTCGCTGCGTCAGCGCCTGGTGGCGAGCGGGATCAAATTTTTCTCCGGCCGCATCAATTTGCTCGACGCCCTCCAAACGCAGGACTCCTTTGAGATGCTCATATACGATGCCTATTCCCTTTATGACCGCGTCCGCGTTTTCGCTGCATTGGGCGTTGACCAGGACGCGTTCGAAGTCATCCATTACCGGCAACAATGCCTTAATTATCTTTTCCGTTTCGTGCGCAACGGCTTCTGTTGTCTGTTTAGTCGAGCGTTTCTGGTAATTGTCGTAATCCGCCGCTACTCGCTGCAATTTGGCGAAGATGTCATCCTTTTCTTTGCGAAGCCCTTCCAGTTGTTTTTGCAGTTCTTGCATATCCAGCGCAATCGGTTCGGCCTTTGGCTGCTCTTGCGGCATTGCCTGCCCTGAGTTTGCCGAGGGGGCCTGCTGTTGTTCTTCTTTCGAATTATCTTTCTTTTTCGGGAACATTGTTATTTGCCGCTAAAATAGTTTTTCAAATGCTCAACAAAGCCGCTCGCTTTCGGGAAGACGCTTTTGTTTTCGGTTTTCGCGAACTCCCGCAGCAATTCTTCCTGTTTGTCGTTCAGTTTCGTCGGTATCTCAACCATTATATGCACAAGCTCATCGCCGGTGCGCCTGGTTCTCAGGTCCGGGAGACCCTGTCCTTTTATTCTAAACACGCTGCCGTGCTGAGTGCCGGGCGGTATCTTCAATTCTTTCATACCGTCCAAACTGGGCACTTCGATTGTCGCGCCCAGCGATGCTTGTGTAAAGCTTATAGGCACAGCCGCAATCAGGTCATTTCCGTCGCGTTCAAGAAATTCGTGCGGCTTAATTTTCACGTAGCAGTACAAATCACCTCTTGGGCCGCCGTCACGTCCCGGCTCGCCTTCCTCACTGACGCGGACACCCTGACCTTCGTGGACTCCGGCGGGTATCTTTACACTGACGACTCGCTGTTTGGGCATGTGGCCGGAGCCACTGCACTGCCTGCACGGGTTTGTTATCACTTCTCCCGTCCCGCGACATTGCGGACAGGTTGAAACCATCTGGAAAAATCCGCCGCCTCTGGCGACTTGTCCTGTGCCTCCGCAGGTTGGGCAGGCGCTCGGTTTCGCGCCTTTCGCGCTGCCGGTGCCGTTGCATTCGCCGCACAAGTCCTGGCGTGTAAATTCGATTGTTTTTTCCGTGCCCTTGGCCACTTCCTGAAGCGACAACTCAACCATCGTTTCAAGGTCATAACCTCTCGTGGGGCCGCGCCTGGCGCCTCTGCGGCCACGTGCCGCACCTCCGAAAAGGTCACCAAGGTCTCCGAAGCCGAATATGTCCTCGAAGGTACTGCCGATATCCTGCCATCGCATATGCGAATAATCGCGAACACCCGAGCCGCGAAGACCGTCGTGACCAAACTGGTCGTATCGCTGACGTTTTTCGGTGTCGCTGAGGACTTCGTATGCCTCTGCGCACTCCTTGAACTTTACTTCGGCTTCTTTTTTGTTGTCAGGGTTTTTGTCGGGATGGTACTTTATCGCCATACGCCTGTACGCGCGTTTAATATCTTCCGGCGATGCATTTTTCGCAACCCCTAAAACCTCGTAGTAATCACGTTTCGGCATATTATTTAATCCCGCAATTTATTGCGGGGTCATAAATTCACAACTCAAAATTATCTCACTGACCCTGCAATCGGCTCGGCGTCTTTATCGTCGTCTTTGAGGTCGGTAATCAGGACGCTGGTAGTCAGCATTAGCCCCGCGACTGATGCGGCTGTTTCAAGAGCGGTTCTGACAACCTTGGCCGGGTCAACGATGCCGGCCTTTAGCATATCCACGAACTCGCCTTTGTTGGCGTCGTATCCGACGTTCTTTTCGCTGTCTAATCGTTCCAGCAGTTTGGCAGCGATAACGTCGCCGTGCTCGCCGGAATTTTCCGCAATCTGCATCGTGGGCTTCCGAAGCGCCTGGGCGATAATCTCGAACCCGATTTGTTCGTCGCCCTTCGCTTTGCTTTTTTCTTTTTCGACTACGGCTATCGCCCGCAGGAACGCCACACCGCCACCTGCGACAATGCCTTCCTGTGTCGCCGCTCTTGTCGCGTGCAGCGCATCGTCGAGCAGGTCCTTTTTCTCTTTCATTTCCGTTTCGGTTGCCGCTCCGGCTTTGATTACCGCGACGCCGCCGGTGAGTTTCGCAAGCCGTTCCTGGAGCTTTTCTTTGTCGTAGCTGCTCGTCGTTTTTTCCATCTGGTTGCGTATCTGTTCGCATCTTGTCTGTATGTTTTTCTTGCTGCCTGCGCCTTCGATTACCGTCGTGGTTTCCTTGTCTATGACGATTTTCTTGGCCTGGCCTAATTGCGAAAGTTCGATTTTTTCCAGTTTCAGGCCGAGGTCTTCGCTGATAACCTCGCCGCCAATCAATGTGGCCATATCCTGGAGCATTGCCTTGCGTCTGTCGCCGAATCCCGGCGCCTTGACCGCGCAGACCTTGAGGACTCCCTGCAGGCGGTTAATAACGAGCGCCGCCAGCGCCTCGCCTTCGACGTCTTCTGCCACAATCAATAATGAGCCGCCGACCTGCGCTATTTTTTCGAGCAGTGGTATCATTTCCCGCACGTTCGAGAGTTTCTTTTCGTGCAGCAGGATATGCGCGTCTTCAAGCACGCACTCGAGCGTCTCCGGGTTGGTCATAAAGTAAGGCGATATGTAGCCGCGGTCGAATTGCATACCTTCGACGACGCTGACTTCATTTTCCGTGCCTTTGCCTTCTTCAATCTCTATGACGCCGTCTTTGCCCACCTTCTCCATCGCTTCAGCGAGTAATTTCCCTACCGATTCGTTGTTGTTGGCGCTGATAGTCGCCACCTTGGCAATGTCATCGCCTTTTACGGGCGTCGAAATCGACTTTATAAATTCGCTGGCCTTGGCGACTGCTTTATTGATGCCTCGCTGTATCGCCATAGGGTTGACGCCCGCGGTAACGTATTTGAGACCCTCGTTGTATATCGCCTCTGCCAATATCGTCGCCGTCGTTGTGCCGTCGCCAACCTCGTCGGCTGTTTTACTTGCCGCCTGGTTGACCATTTTAGCACCCATATTTTTGAAGGGCTGCTGCAGCTCGATTTCCTTGCTGACGCTTACGCCATCCTTTGTGATTTTGGGCGAACCCCAGCTTTTCTGCAGTATCACGTTTTTGCCCGTAGGCCCTAATGTAACTTTCACGGCATTGGCCAGCTCGCTTAATCCTTCTTTGAGCTGCTGCCTCGCCGCATCATCAAACATCAATTGCTTTGCCATATCTTCAACCTCTCAATTTTTCTTTTATCTTTACTTCAGTGCAATCTGTGGTTTCCTTTATTTATCAATCACGCCGAGTACGTCGCCTTCGTGGAGTATGACGTATTTTTCGCCGTCAATCTCGACCTCGTTGCCGATGTATTTGGCGTAAATAACCTCGTCGCCCTTTTTGACGTTCATTTCGCCGCGTTTGCCGTTGTCTAAAATTTTGCCCGGCCCGACGGCAATAATTTTTCCTCTTTGCGGTTTTTCCTTCGCCGCATCAGGCAGTATGATTCCGCCCGAGCTTTTCTCTTCCGCTTCCGATTGCTTTATTACCACTCTGTCATCCAATGGCGCCAACTTCATATCCAAATCTCCTTTTATTTTCAGTTATCTTAAATCTTAACTTTTTTTCTCTGTGTCCTCTGTGTTCTCTGTGGCTTAAAAACTCTGTGGCCTACATCCCGTAATCGTCCATACCGCCCATGCCACCCATTCCACCCATGCCGCCGCCCATTCCGCCCATACCGGGATGCTGATGCCCCTCTTTCTTATCCTGCGGTTTTTCCGTAATAACGCAATCTGTCGTCAGTAGCAATCCCGCAATACTAACTGCGTTTTGCAGGGCGATTCTTGTAACCTTCACAGGGTCGATAACACCTGCCGCAATCAGGTCCTCGTAGATGTCTTTATCCGCGTTGTAGCCGAATGCGCCTTTGCCTTCCGCGACTTTGCTCACAACCAAATTCGCTGTTGCGCCGGCATTTGCGGCTATCCAGTAACAGGGCATCGTCAGCGATTTTGCTACGATATCTGCGCCGGTCTTTTCATCGCCGGTCAGTTTTAACGCCTTTATCGAGTCGATGCATCGAATCAGAGCGACACCGCCGCCGGGGACTATGCCTTCTTCAATGGCCGCCCTTGTCGCATGCAGTGCGTCTTCGATTCTCGCTTTCCGCTCTTTCATTTCGGCTTCGCTCACTCCACCGACTTTAATCTGGGCAACGCCGCCTGTGAGTTTCGCCAAACGCTCCTGTAATTTTTCCTTATCGTAGTCGCTGGTGGTTTTCGAGATTTCATCCTGAATCTGTTTGATTCTGCCTTTGATTGCTCCCTCATCGCCCGCGCCTTCGACGATAATCGTGTTGTCTCCGTCTATGGTTACTTTCTTTGCCTGGCCTAATTGCTTTGCACTGACGCCTTCAAGCTCGATTCCCAAATCCTTGAATATCGGCTCAGCGCCGGTCAATACTGCGATATCTTCGAGCATTGCCTTGCGCCTGTCGCCATAGCCCGGGGCTTTTACGGCTGCGCACTGAATAATTCCCTTTAATTTATTGACCACCAATGTCGCCAGTGCCTCACTCTCGACGTCTTCTGCGATGATGAGTAAAGGCCTTTTCGCTTTCGCTGATTTTTCGAGTAACGGCACTAACTTAGCCACGCTGCTGATTTTGTCTTCGTAAACTAATATCAACGGCCTTTCCAGTTCGCAGGTCATATTGTCGGGGTTGGTAACGAAATGAGGCGACAGGTATCCGCGGTCAAACTGCATACCTTCGACGAAATCAACCGTCGTCTCGAATCCTTTGCCGTCCTCGATTGTAATGACGCCGTCTTTGCCGACCCGCTGGAAGGCATCTGCCATCTTGTTACCGATTTCGCTGTCGTTGTTTGCTGAGATTGACGCGACGTTGACGATATCTGTCCTCTTGCTGATATCAACGGGCTTGGCGAGTGTCTTTAGTTTCTCAACAACCGCTTTTGACGCCTCCTGCATACCGCGGTTAAGCGACATCGCGTCTGCGCCTGCCGCTAAGTTCCTGAACGCCTCGGTGGCCATCGCCTCGGTAAGCACCGTCGCTGTTGTCGTCCCATCGCCTGCTATCTTCGATGTCTTGCTGGCCGCCTCTTTGACTAACTTGGCGCCCATGTTTTCATTCTTGTCGGATAGTTCGATTTCTTCCGCGACGGTTACGCCGTCTTTTGTGACGGTAGGCCCGCCCCATCCTTTATCGATAATCGCATTTCGGCCTCTGGGCCCCAGGGTTGCCCTGACTGCCGCTGCCAACTTCTCAACGCCCTTCAATAAACCCTTGCGGGCTTCAACATCAAACGCCAACTGTTTCACTGCCATTGCATACTCTCCTTACTAATTTATCAACATTTTTACTTAGAGTCTTAGTGTCTTGGTGGTGATAACCTGCAAATACTATACCAATACGGCCTGTAATACCAGTTCTTTTCCTAACCCCTTTTAATATAAGAAGTTAGATTAAGCCCGTGATTGACTTCACTTCTTTGTCAAACCACTTTTGGCAGTCGCGGTGGCCAATCTGACAGTATGCCTGTATAATCTTGTAGGGCGGGGTTTACCCCGCCGAATCAAAGTTTTCTCTGTGTGCTCTGTGCCCTCTGTGGCTTAAAATACGAGGCCTCTGTGGCAATAAACTAAAGAATAAATCCAAATGACTAACGACGATATACTAACGACGATATACGACATTCTCCTGAAGCGGTTTGGGCCGCAGGACTGGTGGCCGGGGGATACGCCATTTGAGGTTATCGTTGGGGCGATTCTTACCCAGAATACCAACTGGACCAATGTCGAAAAGGCAATCACCAGCCTGAAAAACGCCAAAGTACTTATCCCGGACAAGCTTCACCTGCTTGATATCAAAAAACTTTCGGAACTCATTCGTCCTGCCGGGTACTTCAATATAAAGGCCAAACGATTGAAAAACTTCCTCGACTGGTTTTTTGAAAAATACTGCGGCGAATTGAAGAATCTCGAAAGTGTGCCGACCGATGAGCTTCGTCAGCAATTGTTAAGCGTAAAAGGTATCGGTCCCGAAACAGCCGACTCGATTTTGCTTTACGCCCTCAATCGACTTGTCTTTGTTGTCGATGCCTATACCACCCGAATATGTTCACGTCATCATTTGATTGATGAGGGCGCTGATTATCACCAGATTCAGGAAACCTTTGAATCTAATTTGCCTTCCGATATCCAACTATTCAATGAGTATCACGCGTTAATCGTTCACTTGGGTAAGAATTTCTGTAAGCCGACGCCTAAATGCGAAGAATGTCCGTTGAATTCTTTGCCGCACAGAGTTTGACCTGCCACAGAGTTTTTTGATGTGTTTTTAGCCACAGAGGTCACAGAGAATTAACAATTTCAGACACTGATTTACACAGATTGACACTGTCTTAATTTTGGTTTTTGTAGGGCGGGGTTTACCCCGCCGATTATGAGGCTTAATTTGTTATAAGACGAAAGGCGGGATGGTTTCTCAATTTGCGGAACTTCCTACACGGAATGAACTCAATACGCGTTTTTTCACCATTCCTGAGAAAACTAAGATAGCACCTGCTGTAACCTTGGAATAAGACGTTTTCTGCCCCACACTCGCATATGCCTCTACCAGAGATTCCTCGTTACATGAACAAAGAAACTCAACTATTTTAACCGAATTCTTCTTGTTAGGCGGCTTTCCGACTTCATGCGTAAGGGGTAAGACCATCTGTGGCAAGTCTTGGTTGCAGTATAGGGCGACCAGTAAATCTTTAAGATTTTCTATGCGGTAGTATTCAACTGTTTTTTCCTCCATGTATCTCTCGCAGTTCTCACAGAACTTATTCTCTTTCACAGCATAGTCAGCCAGCAAGATTGAGATTACAACCGTGATCGTTGCATATATATACCCCAAAACCGGGGAAGCAGGAAAATTGGCGATACTCAGATACATAGGCATAAGATTTACGATGACTGGCGCAGTGATGATACTGACTAAAAAAGTTCCTACGACGGCAACTACTCGATTTCGGCATTTTGCCCGTGTGATCCCTGCGCTAATACAACCACCGATGATAAGAGAAATTAGCAATGGCGCCCCAAAATACCAAAGAAAGCCCGCTAAAAAAACCAATCCATAGAAAATGTTCTCGCTGGCTACGAAGCCGTACTTACGCATCGGATACTGACCAATGAATCCAATAACAGGCACTATCAGTAGGCCTATCCCTAATCCTATTAAACCGAAGAAAATAACCATGAATATAGCATGGCGTCTTGTTCTTCCACTTGGTTTGTATCTCGATCTGACTTTCATCGGAAGAGCACCTGGGCTCAAACTAAGAACGTCTGGAGGAACGGGATCATTAGTACCTGCCGTTGACGCGGTGCTCAGGAAATCCGGAAATACCATACTTATTTCCTTTCTATTTATAAACACTCCTGCCGTCCGGCAAAGTTGACGGGCAAAGGTGCGAATCTCTTCCGGCCTTGAAAAATCAGTATATCGTTAAACTGGTCAGAAAAGCAAGAGTTTTTCACCACGAAGCTCACGAAGGGTCACGAAGAAAAATATGAAATAAAAGAAAATCTTCGTGGTTCTCGGTGTCCTTCGTGGTTTAAAAAAATCAGTGAAAATCTGTGTAATCTGTGGTTAAGAATTATTGCCTGAGTTTTTCTGCGAGGGTTTGGGCTAACTTGGCGGAATCGGTGATTGGGCCGGAGAGGGACGATTCTGTGAAGTTGCTGCCATCGGGGTCGCTGAAACAGGCAGAGATTGTGATTTTAGAACCGTCAACTTGTGCAAATACTCCTGCTGGTTCGTGACAGCCGCAACCCAAAGCGGAAAAGACCTCTCGCTCGGCGGTTGTCGTGATACGAGCGTCCCTATCGTCAAGCTTAGAGATAATTTCTTTTGTTTCGGCATCGTCAGCTCTAACTTCAACTGCCAAAGTACCCTGCGCAGGCGATGGGATAAACTTGGTCGGGTCAAAGATGATGGATATTTTGTCGGCTAATCCTAACCGTTCGAGGCCTGCCCGCGCCAAAACGATTGCGTCGAAATCGCCCTGTTCGAGTTTCTTCAATCGCGTAGGAACGTTGCCTCGTATAGGGACGCACTTTAAATCATTGCGCAATCGTTTTAACTGGACGGTCCTTCTCAAACTCGAAGTGCCTACTATTGCTTCTTTGGGCAATTCATCGAGGGATTTTATCAGCGAGGCGGTTAGGAGACAATCTTCGGGGAATTTTCGGTCGAGAACCGCTTCGATTGTAAGCCCTTCGCGGATTGCGGTCGGCAGGTCTTTGAAACTGTGAACGGCTATATCGGCTTCGCCAGCGAGCAATGCGTCTTCGAGAAGCGAGGTGAAAAAGCCGGTCTCTTTCAATTCCCAAAGTGTTGTTCGGCGGTCTTTGTCGCCTTCGCTTGCGATTTTTTTGATGCGGATATCGAGGGCGGGTAAAAGTTTTTGTATTGCGGAGACGACGATTTGGGTTTGGACAATAGCCAGCGAGCCGGTGCGAGTCGCGATGGTTAGTGTTTTCTTCATTGTTTCACCGCGGAGTACGCAGAGACCACAGAGAAAAAATATTGTTGTAGCACGGCGACAAAGCAATCTCTGCGTAATCTGTGAAATCTGTGGTTCATTTGGGCTGCTCTTCGTCGAGAAGGAACATTTTATTTACCAGGTCAAGAGCGCGAAGCTGCTGGGTTGTAGGGTCGTCATCGCCTGCGTCTTTGAGGAAACTAACCGGGCCGTGGAGGAGCTTTTTGGCGAGCGATTCGGCGAAGGTTTCGAGTTTCGCGGCGTTCGCCGGGCCGAAGTCCTTCGCGTAGCGTCTGGCCTCGGCGCGGGCTAATTCAATCGCTCTTTGAGTAAGCTGGGTAACAACGGGGACGACTGATAACGAGTCACGCCAGTTTGCGAATTGTTTTGTGAAGTCATCGACGATTTTTTCTGCTTTGGGGATTTCGGTCGAGCGTTTTTCCCTGTTGACTGCTATTCGCTTGTCGAGGTCGTCGATATTTACGATTGTTACGCAGTCGAATTGCGCGATACGTTCGTCGATATCTCTGGGGACAGCTATATCAATCATCAGCAGCGGTTTTTTGCGTTCACCCAGGACGTCTTTGACATTTTCATAATTAACTACGGGCTGCGTTGCGCCTGTTGAGGCGATTACCAGGTCGGCTTCATCTAAGCAGGCGGGTATTTCGTCGAGGCCGATTACTCGCCCTGTGCCCAAGCGTCCGCAAAGCTCGTCGGCGTTGTCCTTGTTGCGGTTGGCGATAATCAGTTGTTTGAGTCCTCCCTTGACCAGGTATCTTGCCGCCAGCTCCGCGTTTTCACCCGCGCCGATTATCATTGCGACAGCTTTACCGGATTTGATTTTTTCTTTTGCTAATTCGACAGCTGCCAAGCTTATTGAGACAGCGCCGCAGTTGATGTCGGTTTGTGTTCGCACGGCTTTACCCACGCGAAACGCGGTATGAAACAGCCGGTGAAAAATAAACCTGCTCGCCCGGCATCCGATTGACTCGATATAGGCGGCCTTGACCTGTGAGAGTATCTGGTTTTCGCCCAGCATCTGGGAATCGAGGCCCGCGGCAACGGTGAACAAATGACGTGCGACATCGATGCCGCGTTTTTGTATGCAGTATTTTTGCCAGGTTTGCCCGGCCTCATCGCCCAATTGCCCCATCAGCTCGCTGACGGGCTTTATCCAGTCGGTATCTTTTTTGGCGTAGAGGTAAATCTCGGTGCGGTTGCAGGTCTGCAAAATAGCCGCCTCGACAATGCCGTCCTTATCAAGCAGCGCACGCAGCATTTCCTGTGCCTGTCCATTAGCAAGCGACACCTTTTCCCGCCGGCCAATCGGACAATCGTGATAATTTACGCTCTGAAGCACTAATTCCATATCGGGCCTATTATAACCCCCGTTATCCCCTACCGCCATATCTTAGGACACCAAAAACCGCATTGTGCTTGCGAACGCGGTTGTTTTTGTGATAATGCGATTTTAATTTTGTCGGATTTTGAAGGCGATTATGCAATCAGCGGGATTAAAAAGCAGCTTAAGACGCGTTGCCTTGTGGGCAGGGTTGTCTGTCATCCTGCTTTTGATTTCACTTTCGATATACGGGGCGTTCATCGGAGCGGAATCGGCGAAGGGATTTTTCAATTCGATACCATTAGCTGTTTACTGGCTTGCGTTTGCGGCCCTGTTAATCTTGGGCATCGTCATGTTCCGCCGGCTGCTGTGTTTTCGGGGGCTTTTCCTGATTCATCTTGGCTGCATCATTATCCTCGCGGGCGGCATAACCGGCTCGCAGGCGGGGTTTAAAATTCGGGATAAATTATTCAGCACGGACACGATTCGCTCAGGCCAGATGATAATTAATGAGGGAACAACCGAACAGGCTGTGGAATTGGAAGATGGCGTAACAAAAACGCTGCCCTTCGCGGTAAAGCTCGTGGATTTCAAAATCGAGTATTATCAGCTGGGACAATTAATTATAAGGACACAAAATGGCAAGGGATTTAAGATTCCTGCCCAGGAGGGACAAAAGTATGTGCTTGGGGATGATTTGGGCAGTGTTGAGATTGTCAGGCGATTTGACAATTTCAAACTGAGGCGGGAAGGTGACAAGAGAATCGCGATTGAGGGCCCGAAAGGCAGCTCTAATCCCGCCCTTGAGCTGCTGCTTAAAAAACCTGATGGCAGCGAGAATACAAGATATGTCTTTGAGCGATTCGCGGGACACTCAAATCCCGATGATGCGCTGTCGTTTTTGTATCGACGCGCAGTACGGACCTATATAAGCGACGTTGAGGTCGTTAAAGACAATAAGGTGATTATGCGTAAAAGTATCGAGGTCAATAAGCCGCTGCATTATGGCGGGTATCTTTTTTACCAGCAGGGTTACGACAGCAATGCGGGCCGATATACCATACTTGGCGTAACAAACGACAAGGGGCTGGGCGTAGTTTTTCTCGGCTACATTTTGCTCTGCGCCGGGGTCTTCTGGCATTTCTGGTTGCGCCACATCTTCGGCGACAGGGAGATTGAGGACTAATCGATGGCGATTAAATATACGATTCAGGGTCTGCTCATTTACGCCGCGATGGCCGGGTATTTGCTGGCGTTTGTCGTGATGTTATCACGTCAACGAAAAGCGGGGCATATTCTATTTTTGGCCGGATTCCTCGCCGGCTGCACGGCAATCATTTATCGCTGGTTGCACATCGGGCATATTCCGCTGCAAAATCTGTTCGAGGTGTTTTTAACGCTCGGCGTTCTGGCATATCCGATTTCTATTTTCTGTAATCGCGCTCTGCGGGTAGGCGGCGTTACAACCGATATGCTTATCGGGGTGATTGTGCTTTTCCCGGCAGGATTCGTTTTTAGCGCCGAGCCGATGCAATTGCCTCCCGCTTTGCAAAGCTGGCTTTTCGGGCCTCACGTTCTCGTTTATATGCTTTCGTATATCCTGATGACAAAGGCAGCAGTTCAGGCGGCAGCACAAATGACAGGCAAGCCCTTCGACTCCGCTCAGGGCGGGCAAACCACCGAAAATTTACTTCTTCCCGAAGAGGCGACATATCGAATGGTTTGTGCGGGTTTTCCATTATTGACGCTCGGTCTTGTTCTCGGAAGTATCTGGGGACAAAACGCCTGGGGCGACTGGTGGGGCTGGGACCCTAAGGAACTATGGTCGCTCGCCTCCTGGCTGGTTTACGTGGGCTATTTTCATTTCCGTTATATGTTCGGAAAACGATTCCCGCGGATAAATTCGCTCTGGGCAGTCATCGGCTTAGTCATCATCATAATAACTCTGTTGTGGGTCAACCTCTCCCACCTTTTCCCCGGCCTGCACAGTTACGCGATGTAAGTTAGTCGTGTGTAGTTCGTATTCGGATTTCAAAAAATTGGTGTCGTGGTTCAGGGTTTTCGGATACGATCTATTCCTCATCGAAAGCATCCTCTTGTTCGACATATTTTATCTCGAACTCTCTTCTCAAAGTGGCTAATACGTCGCCAAATGTCTCTCTGATATTATTCTTGCTGAATCGAATCTGCTCGATTCCCTGTATGTTAGAAAACTCATCTGTCCCTTGTTCTAACAGAACGATTCCTTTACTGAACCCGAGTCGACCTTGAAAAAGGCCAATTTCATGAATGACATTCTGTCTGGCCCGCAATGTGCCATCAGAAGCTTCATCTTCGGCAGTCATTACAAGGAAGGCGAATGAACTCTTGGTCAGCATGTCATCAAGAATATCGCGAATGGCATGTCCGGCTCTTGCGCCGATTTCATAAGCTTCGATCCTGTATCCGTGCTTATCATGAAGATGATCCTTCAGATCACGCCACTGTTGATTTCTGCCGTGCCCAATAAAGATGACGGGTTTGGGTTGTTCTGGCTCTGGTGGCGGAGGAATACGAGATTCGTCTACATGTCCCTCGAATACTTCGAATACTTTCTCGATCTTAGATCGTTCGTCTCCCTCTACCTTTATAGTAGTTGTGCTCAAGTATCTATTTGTTATGAGGTAAATCCCACCAGGTTTTGTTTCAACTTTAAAAAAACTAGATCCATTACCACGACGATAATCGGCAAAGAACTCTTCAGGATTATCATGAGACCATTTTTCGTTCTGAATCTCGACGATCAGAAGTGAGTATTTCAAATCGGACTTCGGATACATTTGCTGCAGGGAGACAACAGCTTCTCGAATTGTTTCTGGAGCAAATCGGACAAATTCATAACTCTTCTCTTTCTCCATCTATCATTCCTTCCTGCTTCAAAGATATCGAACATAATAATATACAACGCAATTTCACTGATTTTATGCTGCCGAGAGAATAATGGCAATCCTCAGCTTTCCCCGGCCTGCACAGTTACGCGATGTAAGACCGCCTTTGCACTTGGCAAGTGAGGCGGTTTGGGGTATAAAGTTATGGGTTTGGAACATTAATCAGGTTTTGAAAGGATAACAAAAATGGTCAGGAACGTGGTTTTGGGTTTGGGGATAATTGTATTGTTGGCAACGATTGCGAATTGCGCGGAGCCGAATGCGGCACCGGAGCAGAAAAAGCCGGAAGTAATTCAGTGGGTGGAAGTTGACGGCCAAAAATGGATGGTTCACGATGAAAAAAGACCGATGGCCCCGGTTGTCACACCAGGTGAAGCAAGCTGCTATGACAAGGTTGGCACCGCCCCATCGGATGCAGTTGTGCTGTTTGACGGCAACGACATCTCCAAATGGGAAGGCGTAAAGAACCCGAGGGGGCCGTTCCCATGGAAAATGGGCGAAGGGTATTTCGAAACCGTTAAGGACGCCGGCTTCATCCGCACGAAGCAGAAATTCGGGTCGTGCCAGCTTCATATCGAATTTGCCACGCCTGAAAAGGTAATGGGCAGCAGCCAGGGACGCGGAAACAGCGGCGTATTCCTTATGGATATGTATGAGATTCAGGTGCTTGATAACTATAAAAATCCCACTTACGCGGATGGTCAGTGCGGAGCGCTGTATGGCCGCAACGTGCCGCTGGCTAATGTATGTCGAAAGCCCGGTGAATGGCAGTCATACGATGTGGTATTCCACAGGCCGACGTTCAAGGACGGCAAGGTGGACAGGAAAGCGAGATTTACCGTATTTCAAAACGGCGTTCTAATTCAGGATAACGTCGAACTTCAGGGCGGGACCAACTGGATAGGTCCGCACGCGGTAACCGACTATGTGCCGCACGAGGACAAAAGGCCGTTATCACTGCAGGACCACGGTAACCCGGTTAAATTCAGAAATATCTGGGTTCGCGAATTAAAAGATTAATACAGACAAAAATTTAAAACCAAAAGGCCGGGCGATTTCGTCCGGCCTTTTTTGTTGGTAGTCGCAAAATACAAAAATTATCGATTTTTTGCGCTCATTTTTCAAACCGAGTTACACTATATTATAGAAGCTGATATCAGCAGAGGATTGAATTTGACAGGTGCAAGAATGAACGAGACAACAGACCAGCCGACAGAGAACAAATTAGTTGAGCGGGCGCAGAACGGCTGCATAGACAGCTTCGGCGCACTCTACCGGCGACACTTCGGCAGTATGGTTGCCCTGGCGTATTCGGCAACGGGCAATATTTGCGTCGCAGAGGACGCTGCACAGGAAACATTCGCCATTGCCTGCCGAGACCTGTCAAAATTAAAAAGTAAAGATAAGTTTGCGGCCTGGTTGGCCGGTATATGCCGAAACGTGGCCAGACAGATGAACAGGCAAAAAATTCTTCAAGATGTGCAACGCCTGCCTCCTTCAAAACCACAGCCCGAACAAAATTTATTCAACGACGATATCAAGCGGATTGTCTGGCGGCTTGGCCGGCGTGACAAGGAGCCGATTGTGCTGAGGTATTATGACAACCTGTCTTACGAGCAGATTGCAGGGGTATTGGGTATTTCTGTGCAGGCGGTGCACGGCCGGCTGATTCGGGCAAAAAGAAAGGTAGCAAGGCAATTGAAGCGTGTTGGTGTAACAGAGGTGGCTTATGACATCTGAAAACAATAACCGGCTGGATGATGCCCTTGCAAAAGCAATCGGCAGCGAAAAACCGGATCCGGATTTTGCCAAATGGCAGCAGGAACATCCGGAAGCAATGCAAATGTTGAAATCTCAGGCGACGCAGCAACCACACCCTCGCCGCCTGCCTGATATAGGGAGAATTATCATGAAAAGTCCGATTACAAAGTTAGCTGTTGCCGCAACTATAATTGTCGCGGTTGTCGTATCGGTATCGGTTTTCAACAAATCAATGCCTGCGGCCTTCGGGATTGAGCAGGTAATTGCCGCTTATGGCAATGTTCACTTTTTATATTTAAAATACTCCTGGCCCAATCAGCAGATAGAGAGCGAATTCTGGATTAAATCCGATGAACAGGGAAATGTCGCAAAAGTAAGAGGTGACCTTCGGGAAACAGGCGACGGCCCTAAACTCTTTGTCTGGACGCCCGAAAAATCGGAGTGCTGGTTTAAACGTTCAAATACGCTCTCTGTTTCAGGCCCATCCAAAGCAATTTCGCCCTGGCAAACTATTCTGGATCGGAGCCAGCCAAAATTGCTTATGAAAAAACTCCTCGAGGACCAAAACGAGGGAAAGGTTGACGTAGATATACAAAAACCGCAGGACAAACAAAAACCTGTCCTTATAATTGCGACTTACAAAAATGAACAATTGAAAAGGATTTACTACATAGACCAAGCAACGGATTTAATTACTCGCGCGGAAAGATATAAAATTGAAGACAACAAGGAATTTCTTGAACTTGCAGTACAATTCTCCAGCGAACCTATAGACGAAAATATGTTTTCCATCGATAAAAAGGTTCCTAAAGATGTAAATGTGATTAAAGAGAGTAATCACAATTATGGTCTGTCTAAGGGAAAGATGAGTAATGAACAAGCCGCGGTTGAAACTGTGGGGCGGTTCCTCCAGGCCCTGATTGACAAGAACTACAGGAACGCGGCCCAATTATCCGGTGAATCAGAAGAAAAATTTAAAAATGAATACGTTAACGTTACTAAAATTATTTCAATCGGGACGCCTGTCCTTCAGTCGAACTGGATTGAACCCAGCTTTAAAGTCCCCTGCGAGGTGGAAATCATAAACCTTGATGGACAGAAGACCATTTGCAGACCCAATGCCTACGCAGGTCCCAATGATTCAAATACTTATACGTGCGGCCTAACCTGGATTGGGTACAAAGATACCGTGGATGGTCGCGAATACATAGCAGACTTGTTGGCAGATCCGAACTGCGAAAAAACAACCCCAAAGGAGGCCGCAGAGGCATTTTTCAAGGCATGCTCAGAAAAAAACTGGGACGAATTCGCGAAATTTATACCACGGCTGGATAACGATGACAGAATGGAACAAATAAAGGAATATCTCGGCGGACTGCAAGTTATAAGCATCGGCGAGCCATTTAAAAGGGGAGAATTCCCGGGCTGGTATGTGCCGTATAAAGTCAGATTTAACAATGGTCTTGTCCAAGACTGGGACCTTGCGATTAGAAACGATAATCCCGCCAAGCGATACGTCCTCGACGGCGGAATCTAAATGAACCAGGATTGTTTCCTCCTGATGGCCGGGTTTTTGCCCGGCCTTTTTTATGCGCAGAAGGCGTTTATCCGCCACGAAAAAGTAATCCTGCCAAAAAAGCAGTATTTTTAAACTAAAACACTCGCTAAAATCGTCAGGTTAGTAGTTGAAGCTTCAACAGCTATATAGCTTTGGAAAGTAATTTAATGTCGGAAGACAAACAAATACTGAAAAGACTGCAAAGGGGCGACAAAGACGCCTTACGCCAGCTCTATGAAAAGTATACGGATATTTTAGTCAGTGTTGCCGTGACGCTTGTTCACGACGTTCAAACCGCTGAGGATTGCCTTCACGACGCATTTATTGATTTTGCGACGGCTGTGCCGGGGCTGCGGATTCACGGTAATCTCCGCAGTTACTTGATAAGCTGCGTCGCAAACCGTGCGCGTGACCTGCTGCGAAAAAGAGCAAGGTCGGCGAATGTGGACGTGGGGCTGGTTGAGCTTGCGGCGAATACTGATGAGCCGAGCAGCCGGCTCACAACCAGCGAAGGCGCCAGGCAGGTATTCGACGCGCTTGTGCAACTGCCTTATGAGCAGCGAGAAGTATTTATCCTGCACGTACAGGGAGATATGACCTTTCAGCAGATTGCCGAACAAATTGGAGCGTCAATCAACACGGTACAAAGCAGATATCGTTACGGGATTGAAAAATTGAGGTCCCTTTTGAATACAGAGTGTGAAAATGAATAACGAAAAGATAGAAAAACTGGCCAAAGAAATACGAATCAAGCCGGATGTTATTAACAAAGACCGGATTCTTGCCGACGCCGCGAACGCCCTTGACAAGGCCATAGCAGCAAAAGCGCCGGTCGCCGGAATGAGTTTATGGAGAACAATTATGCACAGCAGAATAACGAAATTCGCCGCTGCGGCGATGATACTAATATCGATAGTGTTTTTAGCCACGATATTGACCAAGACAACATCAACAGCTTCGGCGGCGGCAGTCCAGATGCTTACCGAGGCGAGTAAGGCAGTTCAAGACATACGGTCAATTCACATCAAGGCGCAAATGCGAACGCTTCCGGGCGACAATTTCAGCTACATCGGCCTTGATTTGGATTTTGTGCCAATCGAAATGTGGAAGAAAGTGGATGACGCAGGTATTTTGCGATGGAGAATCGAGAAGCCAAGGCGAGTGATTGTTACGGACGGCAACTCGACTATAATGTTAATGAAGCCCAATTACGCCGTCAAATCAGAGAGGCCGTATCCTATTGGCTGTTTCGATGCCTGGTGCGGACATCTGCTGAATGTTGATGGCCTTCTTGACAGCGCCATCAATGAAGCGAAAAACAGGTCGGATACCGAATTGAAGCTGCGACAGGGAGTGTCGAGCAGCGGACCGGAGACAATACTTGAGATTGAGAGCAAAGCAGCCGGTGACTATACAAATGATTATCTCAAGAACAAGTTCATCTCGGAATCCGATAACAAGAAGGTCTATTACTTCGACGCCCAAACCAAGCTCCTGAAAGGTTTTGAGGTATTCGTGCACACAGACAAAGGAGACGTCCTTATTTTCGAGGTCAACGAGATTGAATACAACCCGCAAATCGATGATGGGCTGTTCAAACTTGAATTGCCGCAGGATGTTGTGTGGTCGCAGGAGCCGCAGGTCCTGTCGGACAACGAAAAGTATGTGAATATGACACCGAAACAGGCGGCTGAAACGTTTTTCAAGGCCTGCTCGGAGAAAAACTGGGATGAAGTTCTCAAATTCTGGTCAGCATCACGTATTGATGAAAGATTAAAAGAGTACGTCGGCGGGCTGGAGATTATCAGTATCGGAGAACCATTCAAATCAGGTTTGTATCCGGGCTGGTTCGTGCCCTATGAAGTCCGACTTCAGTCACAGGAATTCAATGTGCGAGTCTCAAACGCGAATCCCGCCAATCGCTTCGTCATAACCGGAACGTTCGATTCTAAAATGGAACTTCAAGAGGAAACAAAATGGTCGAGCGAGCCGAATATTCTGCCTGATAACGATGTTTATGCCAAAATGTCGCCGCAAGAGTCGGTGAAGAAATATTTCGAGGCATTTTCAAAGCTGGACTTCAACGAAATGCAAAAGTTTGAGCCGGACTCAGCTGTGAAAGCAATGAAGGGCGAATGCGAGGAGGCGAAGAAACACGGTATGGATATTAAAGAACAAATTCCAACTGTGGAAGTTGGAGAAGCTTTCTGGTCGGCTGAACAATCCGCTTACTTCGTGAAGTGCCATATATCGGGTGTTAAAAAGTTTAACCTGGCAGTGAGAAACGATAATCCCGCAAAGCGATGGGTCGTTGACGGCGGATTATGACACTTAAAGCAGTTGAGATTTTAATGTCGCAGGACGACGCGGCAACTTCGGCCGCGCAGCCCGCTTGAGATAAGGAGAATGATTATGAGAAGTACAATAGCAAAATTAGCCGTCACAGCAGCAGTTATCGTCGCGGTGGTCGCGGCCATAACGGTTTTGAACAAGTCAGTGCCTGTGGCCTTTGGAGTTGAACAGGTAGTTGACGATTATAACAATGTCCGCTTTTTGCACGTGAAACAATTCGGGGACAATCAAAAGGAGCCCGACGAATTCTGGATTAAATCAAATGAACATGGTCGTGTCGCAAAAGCAAGATATTACCTGCCAGTAACCGAGGATGGTGTTAAACTCATTACCTGGACGCCGGAAAGAGCCGAAATCTGGTTTAAAACCAAGAATAGTTTGCTTATCTGCCAACCCAAAGGGATTGAGGACTGGATGCAAAAGATTCTGGAGCAGTGCCAGCCAAAATTGGTTATGAAAAGGCATCTTGAAGACCAGAAGGCGGGCAAAGTTGACATAGATAAACAAAGACCGGAGGATAAGCAAAAACCTGCCCTCATCGTTGTGACTTATAAAACCAAGCCCCAAAAAGGCATTTACTACATTGACCAGTCAATGGATTTAATTACTCGCATTGAAGTTTATAGCACCGAAAACAACAAAGATGTCCTTAAGTCCACGATGCAGTTTTCTGACTATAACATCCCTATAGATGAAAATATGTTTTCTCTCGAAAGTGAAGTGCCTAAGAATATAACCTTAGTCAATCAGCTCAATCAGCTTATCGGTATTCCTCAAGGCAGCATGACCGATGAGCAGGCAGCGGCGGAAACGATACGCCAGTTTTTCCAGGCGCTGATAGACAAGGACTACAAAAAAGCAGGTTCGGTATACTCCGGAGTTTCCGAAGAAAAAGCGAAAGAAATCTTTAGCCGTCTTAATGTTACGGCAATCATTTCAATCGGTACTCCAACACCACATCCGGAAACAGGGCCGCATAGTTTCAGGGTCCCCTGTGAACTGGAAATTACCAATCCCGATGGGAAAAAGACCACTTGGAAGCCCTATGGCCCGTTCACAAGATGCGGAGACGATGAAACACATCCGGACCGTTGGATAATACATGGCGGGATCTGATAATCTGATGTGACAATGATAATAGGCCGGGCGATTTCGTCCGGCCTTTTTTATTATTTTTGCCGCAAAAGAGGCTTTTTCATCACTATATAGTGAAGACCCAGGGTTTTTTTGATATGTTAGTGTGTGGAGTTTAAAAATGCCTGAAAATGACGGATTTTACATACAGCGATGCCTTGACGGCCATCCGGACGATTTTCGACACCTCGTCCGGCGATACAAAGGGCCTCTTTTGGGGTATTTAGCGGGGCAGCTTGGAAGAAGCGATTTGGCGGAAGAGGCCCTGCAGGAAGTATTTGTCAGGTGCTATTTCGGCCTGACTTCGCTCGAAAAGCCGGAGTCGTTTTTCGCCTGGATGCTCGGTGTTGCCAATCGCGTCGCAAAAGAACAGGTAAGAATCGAACAAAAAGAGCGTCAGGCCGCCGAGAAACTGGCTCAAATGCCCGCCCAATCGGGCAGTAGCCGCGATTGGCCGTTAGCGAAAACAGTTGCCAAACTCGATGATTTTTCAAGGCAGCTGATTTTGCTGCGATACTATGGCGGGCACACCTGCAAAGACGTCGCGACCATAATGAATATCCCCATAGGCACGGTGACCAAGTCCCTTTCGAGGGCTTATACGCGCTTACGCGAGATGCTTAAAGACGAAGCAGCACAGGAAAGTGAGGTGCAGTTATGAATTGCTCCCAATGCAGAGAACTTTTAGTAGGTTACATTGAAGAGCTGCTTGACGCCGGCCAGAATCAGGCGGTCAAATCGCATCTGGATACTTGCGCCGGGTGCCGCAAAGAACTCGAACAGGTAACCTCGCTTCAAAATCGTCTTGTCGTCAATGGCGCGATTCACAGTCAAAACGACCTCGAAAACGCAGTGATGGACAGAATCGTCCGCGAACAGGCATTAAAACTCCGGAAAACGAATCAGGATAAACAAAACTTGAACTTCTGGAGGTTCATTATGAGAAGTACGATTACAAAACTGGCTATAGCCGCTGTGGTACTAATCGCAGCCGGTCTGGCTATATATTATTTTGCGGGTGAAGGCACTCGAAAGTGCTGCGCCTGGGAACGAATCGCAGACAAAGTCGAACAAATAAAGACCTGCGCCTACAGATTGCACGTAAGGCAAACAGGCGGGCCTTTAGGTCAGACAGGTCAGCAAGTCGAGGGTAAGGTGTATATCTCATCCGACTACGGCTACAGAATGGAAACCTCCCTTGATGGTATCCCGATGCAGCAGATGTATATGAATCCCGGTGAAAAGGCGATGATTATTGTGATGCCCACCCAGAAAAAGTATATGCGTATGGCACTGACGGATGAAATGCAGACCCAGACAAAGAAACAGATGCAGGACCCGAGGGATATTGTAACTAAATTTATGTCCGGTCAGTCCGGCCAGTACAAGGAGCTTGGTAAAGACACTATAAACGGAGTTGAAGTTAAAGGTATTGAGGTTAATAATCCGCCGGCGGTCCAGGGAATTTACAGCAATTTCACAGGCCGGATGTGGGTCGATATCGCCACGGAGTATCCCGTCAGGATGGAAATAGAGGGGGAGATGAAACTCAGCGGGCAGGATATTAATATGATAATAGTTATGGATGGTTTCGAGTGGGGTACGGAGCTTTCGCCGGATTTATTCAAGCCCGATATCCCGGCTGATTTCACGACGATGGGCGAGATGAAATTGCCGAACCAGGACGAGGCGGGTGCGATTGAAGGGTTTAAGCTATTCGCTGAAATCACGGACGGCAAGTATCCAAGCCAGATGAACGCCATAGCGGCGGTAATGGAGGCGCAAGAGGGACTCATAAAGAAGTCAAATGCTACACCCGGGATTGAGCCGAATAACCAGTCGCAGCAGGAGCTAATTAATAAAGCAATGAAATTGCAGGGACCATTTATTTTCTACCAAAAGCTGGCTCAGGAAGGTAAAGACCCCGCGTATCACGGCGATAAGGTTACGGCTGAGTTCGGTGATTCTGTCCTGATGCGGTGGAAAGTCGCAGATGGAAAATATAGGGCCATATTCGGTGATTTGACGGTTAAAACAGTAAGCACCGAAGAGCTTGCCGCACTTGAGGCGATGCCCCTGAACAGGCAGCTGAAGGCGATTAAGCCAAAACCCGCTGACGGAACTATGTGCCGTACTGCGGATTTGGAATTAAGCTGGATGCCCGGAATGTATGCCGCTACAAACAAGGTATATATGGGCACGGCCTCAGACGGATTGACACTGTTAGCCGACGTTGCGGGTGATAGCAATGTGATTGTGCAGGAGCTGAAAAGAGACACGACTTATTACTGGCGTGTTGACGGGACTGACGCCAACGGCAAAGTTACGACCAGCGATGTATGGAGTTTCAATACGGGTAAATTGGTCGGATGGTGGAAATTCGACGAAAGCACTGGAACAACTGCCTATGACAGTTCAGGTAACGGCAATAATGGCACACTAAAGGGCAATCCTGTATGGCGGCCGACAGGCGGAGTTTCGGGCGGAGCCATAGAATTGAGCGGAAAGGGCGATTACGTCGAAATCAGCAACGAATCCGCTTTTGACATCAACAGCCAGATAACGATTTCTGCCTGGGTAAATATAACGGACGTCCCGCAGGAATGGACCGGCATCGTTACCAAGGGCGATTCGGCATGGCGATTGTCAACCTCTTTCGCCAAAAACATCTTTCACTTCGGTGTTTCCAGCAGTGCTTATCTTAACGGCCAGGCCGCTGTTGATTCGGGGCAGTGGCATAACGTCGTGTGCGTCTATGACGGGCAAAAAATGAGCATCTACGTGGACGGTAAAATTGATGTTTCAAGACCGTGGACACGCCCCATTGGGACAAATGACTTCCCTGTTTGTATCGGCGAGAACATCGAGCTTAAGGGACGCTGCTTCCACGGCCTTATCGACGACGTGCGGATTTACAATTATGCATTGTCGCAGGATGAAATTACCGAGCTTTTCAACAGTGCGCATTATGTGACTGTTGAAGCTAAATATATGCCTGCCGAAATGGAATTTAAGGCGCCGACCAGCTTCCAGCAGTGGGACAGGAAAGGATTCGCTGGGGCACAGAAGGACCAGTGGCATATTACAAAATCAGGTCAGGTCGAGGCGCATGTCCAGATGCTAATTACAAATGTGCCGGCGGACACTTGTGTGATGACCGTAACGCTTCCATACAGTGACGCAAGTATTATATCGGCGAAACTTGGCGATTCATCGTTATCGTTCGACAAAGCAAAAGCAGTTCGCGGGTATGATGTAACTGTTCCTATGGAAAAAATGGGAAAAATGGATGCCGGTCAAAGAGAGATAGATCTCGTTTGGACAATGCCGCTTGATAAACTGGAAAAGGCGCCGTATGGCTATCGAGCCGAGCTGGCCGGATTGATACCTATCCGTCTGTACAACTTAACGATTGTCCTGGATAAAGGATGCGGGTATGTGTTTTCAAAAGACCCGTCAAGGTCTGAATATTTGGCTTTTTATCAGGACCCTTTTGGAGAGACGCTTCAGGAACCGAAGAGCTATTTTGGCTCGTGCGGGATTCCCGTTAAACCGGTAAATCAGCAATAAGCAGCAAAGATACCTTATCACCGGGGCTGGGCATAAATGTCCGGCCTTCTTTATGCGCAAGATTGATATTTTGCGTAACTGCTTATTACTACTAAGCTTAAAAAGGTATTGCAAAAACAGCAGGGATGGTTATAATGCTGCTTTCTATTGGTAAACCGAAATTCAAGAGTCCGAACGGCGGCGGTTTTTTCAGGAGAATATTTAATGGAATCAACGACACAGGCGCAAAGCGGAATTAATTTGTTCGGCGAAGAGACACTGAGCATAGAACAAATAAAGAAACTCTCAGAGCAGGTCCATTCGAGCGAGGCAAGTCGGTTGGCATTTGCGGAGCAGGTCGAGCAGAATATAGGCAAGACCGGCAGCAAAGGATGTCTCGCCACGGGTATCGGTCTGTTTATCCTGGGCAAAGACGCCGAAGCGGTCGAGAAACTGCAGAAGGGCAACGACTGCAAAGAAAAGTTTATGTGTCTGGCGTTCGCTCTGCGTCGGCTTGGCAATTACGACGAGGCGATAATGAACTTCCACGCCAGTGCAAAACAAGGGGCAGATTCGCTCGCGATTTCGCTGGAGAAAGCGGCCACCTACCGCGTGGCAGGCAATTTCGAGTCGGCGGAAAAAGAGCTTAAGGGCTGTGCCAATTTCAAGAACGTAAGCGCGGGATATCATTATCAGCTTGGCCGGCTGCGCGAGGCGCAGGGACTGTATGATGAGGCGGCCGAAAATTACAAGGCGGCGCTGGAGCTTTCGCCGAAGCACCAGGAAGCAATGTTTCATCTGGCGTACCGTTGCGACCTTTCCGGCGATGAGGACGCGGCGATTGATTACTACAAGGCGATTACCTCATCGTCGCCGGTTTACACAAGCGCATTGCTGAACCTCGCGGTGGTTTACGAGGACAAGGCAGATTACGACAAGGCCGAGCGATGCGTGCAGAAGGTTCTGGCGTGTCATCCGAATCATAAGCGGGCAAATTTGTTTCTGAAGGATATCCAAAGCTCCAAGACGATGGTTTATGACGAGGAGACAGAGAAGAAGAAGACCCGTAAGATGCAGATTCTCGAAACGCCGTTGTCTGATTTCGAGCTTTCGGTGCGAAGCAGAAACTGCCTCAAGAAGATGAATCTGAATACGCTCGGGGACCTGCTGAGGACAACCGAAGCAGAGCTGCTTGCGTTTAAGAATTTCGGCGAGACGAGTTTACGTGAGATAAAAGTGATACTGGATTCCAAGGGCCTGCAGCTTGGTATGATGCCGGAGGACAGACAATTTGGGCCGGCCGAACCTGCGCCGGCGGCCAGTGTTGCCGAAGAGCCCGTAGCCGACCATGGATTGGCCGGCAAGCCGATAATGGATTTGCAGTGGTCGGTCAGGGCGAAAAAGGCGCTGCAGAAGCTTAACCTGCGCACGGTCGGAGAGCTGACGCGGATTACGGAAGCGGAGCTGCTTGGCTGCAAGAATTTCGGCGTAACGAGCTTGAACGAAGTCAAAAGGGTCCTGGCGAATCTCGGTTTGTCACTGCGGACGCTGGAATAAAGTTTTTACAAAACGGGGGCGAAGACGTTTCGCGGGCGGGAGCGAAATAGGTGTTGTGTGGCAGGCGGTCTGAAAAGTATGCGGTTTCGGCAATTCAGGTGGCGTAAAGATTTCGGGGCGTGGAGAACAATCGGCAATTGCCTGCTGGCCGGATTGCTGCTGGCGGCGGGCGTGGTGTTTTTCAGTTGTCACGAGCAAATGGTTGTGCAAAGCACTCCGCAGATGAACGCCGAGCAACAGTTTATGGTGCGGGTGCTGCTGGCCGACGACGTCAATCACTGCACGATAAAGATGCGAGGGGAATTCAGCTTATTTAACAGCGACGGCAGCGTCCTGATTCCTGATACGATATTTACCGAGCGCGGGCAGCCGATGGACGTGGGCGTTCTGGGGGGTGAGTTTACTATCGGGGGCAGGAGATTCGCAGCCCGCGAGATAACGATTTCGCCCGATAACCCCTTCATGTTCGTTATGGACGGCAACGAGTTTCGCGGCAAACTGCTGCTGAAAGCTAACGTTGACGGCCAGACGTTCGAGGCGATAAACATTGTGCCTCTTGAGCCATATCTGGCGGGAGTTGTGGGGGCGGAGATGCCCGACCGCTGGGAGGCAGAGGCATTGAAGGCACAGGCAATCGCAGCGAGGACTTATTGTCTTTATAACAAAAAGAAATTCGGCTACACGCGCGACTGGGACGTAGCAAGAACACAGACCAGCCAGGTTTACCTTGGGTTGAAGGGAGAATCGGCAAGCGTGTGGAGAGCAGTCAACGAAACATCGGGAGAAGTCCTAATGTGCGAGCAGGCGGGACTGCCCGGCGCGGGGGCATCAGGCGAAGAGCTTTTCCCGGCGTATTACAGCTCAAGCTGCGGGGGACATACCGAGGACGCCAAAAACGTTTTTGGAGATTCGTTTGGGCCGCTGGTGGGAGTTGAGTGCCCGTATTGCAAAGCAGTTGCGAGGCCGGATATATTTTTCTGGCCGATGGTCCAGCTTAACAAAGAAACGGTTACGACAGCTGTGCAGAAAAAGTATCCACAGTTAAAAGGGCTTGGTGATATCGCGTATATCTCGGCGGTCAAGCAGAGCAACTACCCTGATTTCTCGCGCATAACGATGGTGAAACTTACCGGCACAAATGGCAGGAGTGAATTTTTGAGAGCGGAGGACCTCCGGCTTACGATTGACCCGGCGGGCAACAGGATTCGCAGCGTCGCCTGCAAAATTGCCGTTATAGAAGGCAAGGTCGCGTTTTTGGCGGGCAGAGGGTTCGGGCACGGCGTCGGGATGTGCCAGTGCGGCGCACAGGGGATGGCAATGCAGGGCAAGACTGCCGGCGAGATTCTGCAGTATTATTATCCCGGCTCAAAATTAGTGAGAGCTTACTAAATGAATGGCTTCGAGGTAAAGTGCCGGGACAAAAATAGCGCAGCCCGACGAGGTATTTTGAAGACGGCACACGGGGAAGTTTCGACGCCGGCGTTTATGCCCGTTGGGACGGCTGGAACAGTCAAGGGTATCACGCCCGCGCAATTGCGGGAGATTGGCGCGGAAATCATACTTGCGAACACATATCACCTGATGCTTCGCCCCGGCGTTGACGTGATAGAAGGCGTCGGCGGGCTGCACAAATTTATGGGCTGGGACAGGCCTATATTGACCGACAGCGGCGGCTACCAGGTATTTTCCCTTAGTTCGCTGACCAAGATTGACGACGATGGCGTCGAATTTGCCAGCCATATCGACGGGGCGAAAGCGTATCTCGACGCAGAGGGTGCAACCGGGATTCAGAATCGGCTGGGCTGCGATATCGCGATGTGTTTTGACCAGTGCCCTGCTTTCGGCTGTGAGCCAGCGGAATTAGAACGGGCGGTCAACAGAACCATTCGCTGGGCGAGACGATGCAAAGACACACACAGTAACCCGAAGCAGATGCTTTTCGGGATAGTGCAGGGAGGGATAGATTTGGCGATGAGGGAGCGATGCTCGACGGAGCTGGTGAGTATGGACTTCGCAGGTTACGCGCTGGGCGGGCTTGCTATCGGCGAAGGGCATGAAAATATGATAAAGACGGTTCACCATACGGCACCGCTATTGCCTGAAAATAAGCCAAGATATTTGATGGGCGTCGGGAATCCAGCGGATATTATCGCGGCGGTAACGGCGGGCGTGGATATGTTTGATTGCGTGCTGCCTACCCGGAACGGGCGAAATGCGTATGCCTTCACAATGAACGGGCCGCTGCGAATGCGAAATAACGAGCATATAACCGACGCAGGGCCTACTGAGCCGGGCTGCGATTGTTATGCCTGCCGGAATTTTTCGAGGTCGGCTATCCGGCATTTTTTCAACGTGGGTGAGATGATGGGGCCTATTCTTACGACGATTCACAACCTGCGGTTTTATCAGCGGCTAATGAGCGAGATAAGAAAACAAATAGAAAAGGGAGAAATGGCACAGTGGGGTAGCAAGCAACTTGGCAGGATGTCGGCCTGGAACGGGCAGGCAGAGGAAGGGTAATCTGAAATTTTACAAAATTAAAACTTTGCACAGACCGAGGCGTATGTTAGGTTTGTATGCATGGGTAACAATTGACTGTTGTGGAAACAACTGAAAACAGAGGCGTGCAGGGGCAAAATGGGTAGCAGTTTGAAAGATTTTATTTATACGGCGGAGACGTGGCCGGATGAGATATTGGCGCCGGAACCGCCGAGGAGACGTTCCACATCGGGCGGGCAAAGCAGTGACAAGGAAAATAACCAGGCAAACAATAACAAATTCGAGCTGCCAGAAGAGCTTGGAATACTCGCGATAAGAAACGCGGTTGTTTTCCCAGGGACGGTCGCGCCGCTGGCGGTCGGCAGGGAGAAAAGCAAGGCGCTTTTGAAAGACGTGGTGCCGAATGAAACGGTTATCGGGATATTGACGCAGCGTAAGCCCGATACCGACAAGCCGGAGTTCCCGGACCTTTATGATGTGGGCACAGCCGCAATGGTGCTGAAAGTTATCAGGGCGCCGCAGGGTTCGATTAGTATTTTCGTTCACGGCATAGCCAGGTTCGAGGTAACAGGGGTAGTATCAACCGAACCATACCTCAAGGCGAAGGTTCGGCTGCTCGACTCAACGGCGAGAATGACCAGGCGATTGCAGGCGCTGATGGTGAACGTCCGGCAGACCGCGAATAAAGTGATTGCGCTTAGTCCCAATGTGCCGGAAGAGGTTTCCTCGCTGCTCGAAGAAATCGAGGACCCGTCTGCCCTGGCGGATTATCTTGCGGCTAATATCAGCTTGAAGACCGATGAAAGGCAAAAGCTTTTGGAGGAGCTTGACCCAGCGAGGCGTCTGGAACAGCTTTCGGTTGAGCTTGCCAACCAGCTTGACGTCCTTGAGCTTAGCCACAAGATTCAGGGGCGGGTTCGCGATTCGGTCGAGAAGAGCCAGCGTGAGTATTTTCTTCAGGAGCAGTTGAAAGCTATTCAGACGGAGCTTGGCAAAGAGGACTCAAGAGTCGAGGAGCTTAAGCTGCTCAGTGATAATATCAAAAAGGCGAAGATGCCCGAGCGGGTCGAGGCGGAGGCAATGCGTGAGCTTGACCGGCTGAGCAAGATGATGTCCGCTTCGCCGGAATACAGCGTGATAAGGACGTATCTGGATTTTGTGTGCGAATTGCCGTGGTCTGTGGGGACAAAAGACCGCATAGACATAAACCAGGCACAGCGAATCCTTAACCGCGACCACTATGACCTTAAAAAGGTGAAAAAACGCATCCTCGAATTCCTCGCGGTGCGAAAACTTAATCCGACGGGCAAAAGCCCTATACTTTGCTTTGTTGGCCCGCCAGGGGTGGGTAAGACCTCGCTTGGCAAATCAATCGCGGCTGCCCTGGGCAGGAAATTTATCCGGATATCGCTTGGCGGCATACGGGATGAAGCCGACATACGAGGTCACAGGCGAACGTATATCGGCGCGCTTCCCGGCAGAATCCTGCAGGAGCTTCGCAAGGCAAGCTCCAAAAACCCGGTATTTATGCTGGATGAGCTTGACAAAATTGGCGCAGATTTCAGGGGCGACCCGGCAAGCGCTCTTCTGGAGGTGCTTGACCCCGAGCAGAACGCCAGTTTCACAGACCATTATCTGGACCAGCCGTTCGATTTATCGACGGTGATGTTCATCGGCACAGCCAACTACACCGAGCCGATACCGCCGGCACTTCACGATAGGATGGAAATCATCGAGTTACCCGGCTATACCGAGACAGAAAAGCTTAACATCGCGAAAAAATACCTTGTCCCGCGGCAACTGAAAGAGCACGGGCTGAATAAAAACCGGCTCAAAATCAAAAGCGAAGCAATCGGCGCAATTATCCGAAGTTATACACGCGAGGCAGGAGTACGCAATCTCGAGAGAAATATCGCGGCGGTATGCAGGGCCGTGGCGACTGATATTGCGAAAAATAAAAAAAGGAAGGCAACCATCAAAGCTGATGGTTTGGCCAAGATTCTCGGCCCCACGCAATATGAATCGGAGCTTGCCCTGCGTGCCGGGATACCGGGGGTGGCGACCGCGCTTGCGTTTACGCCCGTGGGTGGCGAGATACTGTTCATCGAGTCGGCTTCGATGCCTGGTAAGGGCGCATTGCAGCTTACGGGTCAAATAGGTGACGTGATGAAGGAAAGCGCACAGGCGGCGTTTTCAATCTTGAAATCCAACGCAGGAAAGCTCGGCATCGAGGCAAGTAAGTTCACCAAATTCGATTACCATATACACGTCCCGGCGGGCGCTATTCCCAAGGATGGGCCAAGCGCGGGCGTCGCGATGTTCAGTTCACTTGTCAGTTTGCTTTTGCATAAGCCGGTGAGGCCGGATGTGGCGATGACGGGCGAGATTACCTTGCGAGGCCTTGTGCTGCCTATAGGTGGATTGAAGGAAAAGATATTGGCTGCCAAACAAGCCGGGATAAAGATGGTGATTTTGCCCGCCCGCAACAAAAAAGACCTGCCGGAAGTGCCTAAAGAAGCCAAAAAGGGCATGAAATTCAAATTCGTCAAAAACACAAACGAAGTGCTTAAAATCGCCCTGAATACAGATTAGAAATGCGGGCAACGTTTGCTGTTAATTCTTTTTCTTATCCGTCGTGGTTTCCGGTGCATTCGACAGTATCGAAGATTTTCCGCTGTCCGTGCGTCTCGCTTCAATCATCGCTATGATGAGAACGCCGACGACTGTCGCCATCCCGATTATTACCAGAATAACCATACCCAAATGGCTGCTTATGCTCATATTACACCTTTTCTTTTATTATTACGTTTGCAATTTTAACAGCATCAACCATTTTTGCAACATCGTGGACGCGGACAATTGATACGCCCCAGGCGGCACAAAGTGCGACTACAGCAGCGGTGCCGAAGGTTCTATCGGCAGGATTTGCTTTACCCGTTAATTTGCCTATGAACCATTTTCTGCTTGGGCCGACAAGGACTCGATAGCCGGTTTTTATGAATTTATCGATATTGGCCAAAAGCTTGAGATTGTGCTCAACGTTTTTGCCGAAGCCGATGCCGGGGTCGATGAAGATTCGCTCTTTAGGTATTCCTGATTTTTCAGCCTGCTTTGCTTTATCGAGTAAAAATTTCAATACCTCGCTGACAACGTCTTTGTATTTCGGCTCGGCCTGCATCGTTCGTGGAGTTCCCTGCATGTGCATCAAAATCACAGGCATTTTTCGTTTGGCAGCCAACTGTGCCATTCGCTCGTCTGCTAAAGCGGTGATGTCGTTTATGATATTTACCCCGGCGTCTAATGCTGCCTTGGCGACCTCGTAATTTGTCGTATCGATACTTATACAGGTCTTCGTTTTTTTTGCAATTGCGCTTATGACGGGAATAGCGCGTTTTATTTGCTCGTCGGCTGAGACGGATTTTGCGCCTGGCCTTGTGGATTCCGGGCCGACGTCGATTATCGCCGCGCCGTCGGCGACCATTTTAATGCCCTGTTCGATGGCCTTATCGCGATCGATAAATTGTCCGCCGTCGCTGAACGAATCGGGCGTAACATTAAGAATGCCCATCACAAGGCATCCACCGGAAAAATCCAGTTTGCTTGCCGGCCATTTGAGAATATTCGACTTATTGGTTTTTTGCCTTTTCACTTTCGCCTTTTAACTTTGAACCCGATTCCTTTTAATTTATTCTCTGTGTCCTCTGTACTCTCTGTGGCAAAAATTATTGTTGTATTTTGAAATTCCCTTCGCACGGGATAATTTTTACGAAGGTCGTCAAAGAATTTACCTCTTTTTTGCTGCTCGACCATAACGATTTCTCGCGTATTAAAATCGTCGCGGTTGATTACGTAAACCTGCCGGACGATTTCGTGAAGAAGCTTTTGCGGGTCGGGGCTGATTTTATCAATCGTTATTTGTGGCACAGTCGGCGGCGGGAGGAAATCCTCGATTTTGTGTTTTGGTTTTAAGCCGAAGTGGTTGCAGGCGGCGTTGTAAATCATAACCATTCCGGCGATTTTGCCATCGAGAGAATAGCCCGCGATATGGGGTGTTGAGATATCGACAAGCCGAAGAAGCTCACAATCGATGTTCGGCTCATTTTCCCAGACGTCGAGGATGACCGCGCCAAGTTTTTTATTTTGTATAGCGGCCTTGAGTGCGGCGGTATCATGAACAGCCCCGCGACAGGTATTTATGAAGACACAGCTGGTTTTGAGAGACGCGAAAAATTTCTCATCTGCTAAATGATAAGTTTTATCCTGTCCTTCACGAGTCAAAGGCGTATGCAGTGTGATAAAATCACAATCAAAAAGCTCATTGATAGGCCGGTATTTTGCATCACCTGTCCGGCGGAACAACGGCGGGTCGTTGAGTTTGACAATCATGCCGAGGGCGGCGCATTTTTTTGCGATTTTGCTGCCTACATTGCCGACACCGACGACGCCGATTGATTTACCTTCGAGGGTTATTTTGTATTTTTGAGCAACAGAGAGCAATGCAGCTACAATATAATCGGCGACTGAATTAGCATTTGAGCCGGGTGCCGAGGCGAAACCGATGTCTCGATTTTTCAGGTACTCCACATCTACGTGCTCGAAGCCGATTGTTGCGGTGGCGACGAATTTGACTTTGCTGCCGGCCAAAAGCTTTTCATTTACCGGTGTAATGCTGCGAACGAGCAGAATATCCGCCTCGGCTATCGTCTCAGGAGTTATTTTTCTGCCTGATAGCGTTTGAACATCACCTATCGACGCGAAACATTCTTTGACAAACGGTATATTTTCATCAGCGACTATTTTCACTTTTTATTCCCATCGCCCGTCAATTTTAGTGCCACAGTCGGGACAGGTTGAGTTCTTAATTTCGTTCGAGTCGACATTATAGCCGATTCGCTCGATAAGCGGGTGGCCGCATTTATAACAATATGTGTTTTCCTGTTTTGAGCCGGGTACGTTGCCGAGATAGACGTAGTGCAGGCCCGCCTGTTTGCCGATTTCATAAGCCCGCTGGAGCGACTTGGGCGGGGTTGGTTGTGAATTGGCATATTTATATTGCGGATAGAATCGGCTGATATGCCAGGGAAAATCGAGGCCGGCTTTTGTAACAAGGAAATCGGCAAGCCGTTTTAACTCCTCATCGGAATCATTTTCATCGGGTAATAGCAGCGTTGTTGTTTCCATCCATATATTTGTATGTTTGGCAATATATTCAATAGTATCAAGAACGGGCTGGAGCTTCGCCTTGCACAATCGGCGATAATAATCTTCGCTGAACGCTTTCAAATCCACATTTATCGCATCAAGCCACTCGGCTGCGAAATCAATCGCCTCTCTGGTCTGGTAGCCGTTGCTGACGAAGACGTTTTTCAGACCATTTTGCTTTGCCAATTTAGCGCAGTCGGCAGCCAGCTCCATAAAAATGGTCGGTTCGGTATATGTGTAGGAAATGCTTTTGCAGCCGTATTGAATAGCGGCGTTTATGATTTGTTCGGGGCTGATGGCCTCACCCTCAAATTCGCCGGTTTCGACAACTGCCTGGCTAATCTGCCAGTTCTGGCAGAATTCGCAGCGGAAATTGCAGCCCATAGTCGCAATCGAAAAGCTTTTACTTCCCGGCTGGAAATGAAACAACGGCTTTTTCTCTATCGGGTCGGGATTCGCTGAGACAATTTTGTCGTAATTGAGCGAGTACAGAACACCGGCGATATTCCTGCGGACGGCGCATATACCGGTCTTACCCTCGGCAATAAGGCAACGGTGCGCACAAAGAAAACACTGCACCTTATTGCCTTGTGCTTGTTCCCACAAGACGGCTTGTTTTAGATATTGCTGGGCTGTCATCGGTTTCACCTGATATATATACTTTCCGGCTTCGCCGATTCAGTATATTGAATTGCTCAGGCGAAATCAAACCATTCGATGTTATCCGGGGCGGGTCCTCGTTACCATCGGGACGCTATGCCCTGCCGATGCGTTTCAGATAGGCCTTTGATTTCTTAAGCCCCATCCTTGACGCTTTCTTTTTCACGGCGTCGGTTTTGCGTCCAACTTTTTTGGCGATTTTGGAAGTGGCGGTTACGGGAAACAACCTTTTGAGCAGGTTGAGGTCCCCTTTACTCCACTGTCCCCTTGGAGTTCTTTTCTTTGCCATTTGTGTCCCCTTTCACAAATATAGGTGCCATAATATATCCCCATCGAGGGACGACACCATTACGTGACAATTTACATATACGACGCAACCGTGTCAAATGTTTTTTGCGACAATAGGAATATAAAATTACAGGCCGGAAGCATTGAATAAAGGCCCCCATATACTTTACAGGCCAGTTATTTGAGGTATACTGAGGGTTATTATGGCGAACTTGAAGGAAAACTCGGTTGGTATAGTTAAAACGCAGATAATACGGGTTGTGGAGGAAAACAACCCGATAGAGCTTGCGTGCGGCAAGACACTTGGGCCGATCGACGTGGCATACGAGACATACGGCAAACCCGACGCGACGGGAGATAACGTTGTCCTGATTTGCCATGCCCTTAGCGGCAACGCCCATGTCGCGGGATTAAACAGCCCTGATGACCGCAAACCCGGCTGGTGGGACAATATGGTCGGGCCTGGGAAGGGTATTGATACCAATAAATATTTTGTGATTTGCTCGAATTTTTTAGGCGGCTGCTCCGGCACGACCGGGCCGTCATCGATTAATCCCAAAACCGGCAAACCATACGGGCTTGATTTCCCAATTATCACCATAGCCGACATGGTGAAGGTCCAAAAGCTGCTGCTGGATAAGCTCGGGGTAAAAAAATTGTTAGCCGTGTTAGGCGGTTCGATAGGCGGGATGCAGGTTTTGCAGTGGACGATTTCGTATCCCGATTTTGTAAAAGCGGCCATACCGATAGCGACGACAAGTCACTTAAGCGCACAATCGATAGCGTTTGACGCGGTGGGGCGAAATGCGATACTGGCCGACGCGAATTTCGCCGACGGGCAGTATCACAATAAGGGGCAGCCGGCTGAAGGACTCGGTATAGCGAGGATGATTGGCCATATTACGTATCTTTCAGAAGAAAGTATGCGTGAGAAATTCGGCAGAAAATTACGCACCGCCGAAGATTACAAATACGATTTTGCCTCGGAGTTTGCCGTCGAGACATATCTTGATTATCAGGGGCAAAGCTTCGTCGAACGGTTCGACGCCAACAGTTACCTTTACATTACCAAGGCGTCGGATTATTTCGACCTTACAAAGGACTACGGCTCACTGCAACAGGCGTTCGCTAACGCTCAAAGCCGGTTTTTTATCGTGAGCTTGTCAAGCGACTGGCTTTTCACGCCTGCCCAGTCGAGGGCGATAGCCGAAGCGATTGCCGCGAATCGCAAGGATGTCAGCTACTGCGATATCGCCTCGCCTTATGGTCACGACGCGTTTTTGCTGGAGATTAACACACTTGGACAACTTATCTGCTGTTTTTTAAAAGCGACCTATGACCCGCAGAATCGCAAACCATGTTCCTGTATTGCGAAGCGAAAACAAGGGCTGGATGTTTTCGACCAGCCGCAAAGAGCACGTGTTGATTATGACCTCATAGAATCGCTTATTGAGCCGAACAGCACAGTGCTTGACGTTGGCTGCGGCAGCGGGGAGCTGCTTGCGAATCTTATCCGGGACAAACACATAAAAGGCGAAGGCGTCGAACTCGGCCAGGAATATGTGCTGGATTGTATCTGCCGGGGATTGCCGGTTATTCAGCAGGATGTCGAGCAGGGGCTTGATTATTATGCCGACAAGAGCTTCGATTACGTGATACTCTCGCAGACGGTGCAGACGCTGAAAAATCCCGAAAAGGCGCTTCTTGAAATGCTGCGCGTCGGTAAAAAGGTGATTGTCAGCTTCCCGAATTTCGCGCACTGGCGATGCAGATTACAAATGGCGTTTTTGGGCAAGGCGCCGGTAACCGGCAACCTGCCTTTCGAATGGTATAATTCGCCGAACGTGCACTTCTTCACTATTAAGGATTTCGACAGGTTCTGTGACAAGCTCGGCGTAAAGGTTGAAAATAAAATAGCGTTGAGCGCAACGCGGGGCAACCAGGTAAAGTTTACGCCGAATCTTTTCGCCGAGCAGGCGGTTTATGTAACGAGCAGGGATTAGTTTGCGAATCTCAACAGGTGTTGCAGGAGAAATATAATGGCGGGTATAGAGCGAGTTGGTGTGTCGCTTGAGAAGGAATTGCTTGGGGCATTCGATAAACTGATTGCCGAGAAGGGTTATCAGAGCCGGTCGGAAGCGATACGCGATTTAATCAGACAGCAGTTAAACGATAATCAGCTACGGAATGATAAGGCCGAGGCGGTCGCCGCGGTTGTCCTGGTGTATGACCATCACGCAACCGCGATTATGGAACGGTTGACCGAGCTTCAGCATTCGCATGTCCTGAAAACCATTTCTTCTCTGCACATTCATCTTGACCATCACGATTGCCTTGAGGTGATAGTCTTGCGCGGCAAGGTCGGCGAGATAAACAAAATGGGCGAAAAACTCATAAGCATTAAAGGCGTTAAATTGGGGCGCGTTAATCTGCTGGCAAATGAAGGCCTGTAAGCGAAGTATACCCGCGTTTAAGCTTGACAATAACAGGCCTAATCGTTTCTAATATGATTGTGCAGGGCGATTAGCTCAGCTGGTTAGAGCGCACGGATCACACCCGTGAGGTCACAGGTTCGAACCCTGTATCGCCCATTTAAATAACCCTTTTTATTCTTCCACCGCAATACTAGAGTGGTAAACCGTAGATGGCGTTATCCGCCAATGGCGGACAGGCGGAAGCCTGAAACCCGTAGTAGTTTACTACAAGAAGTTGTATCATTTCTTTTCAGCTGTAAAATTTAATTCCTGAATTAACCTGATTTTCTTTCACGCAGAATTCACGCAAAATAATAAAAATGTGTTAATTTAGTTTTTTGGCCTTCTAAAAGTATGACAAGTTTTGCTTGGCAAATGAGACAAATTTACCCTTAAATTAACAGACAGTTTCGAATCACCCGATGTCCCTGAATAGCTACAGCAGTACATTAATGTCTGAAGCACCGAGGCTACCGATATGCCCAAACAAGCGTATGGCACCCATTAAGAAAGATCTGCTCGTATGTAATTTTTTTGTAGGAATGACCTGATAATATCAAGTTTTCGGGTCTTTTCGGCCAGAAAACATAACACACAAGATTTTCAGCCTTTCCCTTACCTACCTCTTCACTACACTTTGTCCCACTTTATGCTGACGGCGAACACTGTTGGTGCAATCGGATTATATATCCGTGTTCAAAGGCTTCTTGGCCATACAGATTTACAAATGGCTACAAGCGATTACATCGTATGTAACCTCGACTCCGACTGACTTTAATTCATGAACAAGGTACGCGAAGTAACCTTTGGCATTGTCGGCCCAAGCATAAGTTATCCAAACTTTGGGCTGTGGATGATTAGTCATTGATACTGTTTAACTCCTCTCGTCGCCGAACAATGATAATACAATCTGTATAAAACGGGAGATACAGACTATTTCTGCCAACCACTAAGTTTCTATTAAATCTTGAACTGAGCCCCATGAGGCCATATTTCTGATTCTGGCTGATCAAACTGAAGAAACTCGACTGGGGCATCATTAACAACAACGAAAGCAATTGTCACACCTTTAGCGGGGCTGTTTGGCTCGATGATTACGTTCTTGCCGGCAATTTCTGCTTCGATGTCGTCTACAACAAAAGCTACATGTGGAACTGTTTTCACCAACTCCGGCAAGGGACAATCGGAATCGAAATTAATCCACTCAATGCCATACGGATTTTGATAATACTTGGATGCAGTCATCTTGTATTCGGGGCTGTAGTCTTCCTTAGGTAAAGGTTTATTAGTGGGAATTCCGATATGATGATATCGAAGTTTTGCCATTTTATTTCTCCTACAGAACAACGATTATTCAGTCTGTATAAAACGGTTCAAAGACATATCCCGGCCTTAAGTTTCAGCTAAAATAAATATAAATCCTTTTGTTGTTGACGCCAAGCGTTCCGCGGGCAGGCAGGCGAAAGACGAGCAACACCTGTCTGCGACTTGCGTGCTTTTGACAAACAAACGTTTTAATTTTTAACCACAGATTCCTTTGACTGCCGCTCAGGACAAGTAACACGGATTAAACGGGTTTAGTCAGTCGAGTAGACGTACTCGTCGCAGTCATTTCTCGAAGTGATGCGTATGCCCAAATGAATAGGCCAAGAAAAGCAAGGTCAAAAATGGCAAACGGTTTCCACATGTTTGGAATCCCCGCGGCGAACCAGTGGAAAAACACAACGCCGCAATACGACACTTTGAGCAGCATACCGTAAGGAATCAGGTTCTTGTTGAGTAAGGGTTTCCTCGCAATCGCGCAGAACATGAGTGCGAAAACAATGAGGAGTGCGGCGGGGAACTGCACGTACCCAGGATGATTGGGTGGCGTCACCTGGATCCACTCAAACACGCGGCCGCCTGCAAATAGAAACAGCACTCCCAACACCCCATCGTAAAGTGCAGCGATGATGAACAACAGCGATACTGTCTCTTCTTTCTTCATGAAGATGCTCCTTTCTGCCTCCGTTGGCGAAGGCTTTCCTTGAATGTATGTCTTCTCCAATTGGTAAACTCCTCGCTGTAGAGTTCTACTACCAGCTTTTTGAACCGGTCGTGCAATTGCTCAACCGACATTCCCGCGGGGCGGAAGTTGATGTCAAACAATGTGCATTTCTTCCAGTTCCGAGGCTCGATCAACCTGCCTTCGCTCTCCATGCGAGCGTAAAGGGGAGTGCCCGGAAAAGGTGTCATGATAGTGATCTGCACTTCATAGAGTTTGGCTGTTCTGACAAAAGAGAAGACCTGGTCGAAGATATCGGGTGTATGCCCATCCAAGCCAATGATAAAGCACCCGTTCACCGTGATGCCATGAGACTGGATGGTCGCAATGGCGTCTCGGTAGTGTGAGAACTGCTTCAGTTTCCAATCGTTACTTAGTTCCAGTTCGTGTAGGCCTGCTTCCACTGGACTCTCCAAGCCAATCAGTACCTGAGCACATCCGGAATCCCGCATTAGGTCCAACAAATCCTCGTCCTGGGCTACCGAAAGATCCGTTTCTGCAAACCACCGGATTCCCTTTGACTTGAAGTGCTTCAGGAGTTCTTTCCAGTACGCACGATCCACGAGACTGTTATCGTCGGCGAACTCAATGAATGGGTGTTTCCAGATGGTAAAAATGCGGTCGATTTCTGCTAATACATTAGATACAGGTTTCTGCTTGTATTTTTCCGTGAGGATGACAGAGCTTGCGCAAAATTCACATCGGTGAGGACATCCTCGGCTTGTCTGAACCGTGAGTCGGTTGTATTTCGAGATGTCGAGTAACTCGAAGGATGGAACTGGAGAGTCAGCCAAATCATAGTTGCTTTTGCGGGAGCCGTAGCGTTTTTTGAGGGCAAAGCGTTCGGCATCCTGCAGGACTTCAGGCCAGCATGGTTCTCCTTCGCCAATTACGACTGCATCGCAAAACTGCAATGCTTCGTCCGGCAAAACGGTGACATGCGGTCCACCCATAAGAACGGGAATGCCCTTGCGCCTGTAACGTTGCGCCAGCTCGTACGCCTCATCAATCTGGGCGCTGTAGCTTGAAATCGCGATGAGGTCGAAATCCCCAGGAATGTTTTCTCCCTGGGGCAAGTCAGGCATTTCAATGTATTGCACATCATGGTTCGAAGGGGTCAGTGCTGCAAGCGTAAGCAAACCCAGGCTCGGTAGTGAGGCGATGGTCTTGCTGCGTTCGACAAATCCCGGCAGCGTAAGTCCAAGGCGCAACAATTCACTGTCACAGACCCGTATCCCGCTCATTGCAATAAGTCCGATTCTCATATTGACAGCATCCTCCAGAAAAACAGAACAATAGCCGTTGTTACTGAAAGAGCCGGGATAAAGAAGATGTGTCTGAAGTACGATTTCCACGCGCTCATATAGCAGACAACAGGCATTGCCACAGCCCCAACTATAAACAGCGAAGACGGCATAGTCAGGCCCGATTTTATCCCAAGCATTAGGGATGTTAATCCGAACGCCAGGTTCAAGAAGCCAATACCAAAAAACGCAATGTGACCAAGCCGAATCATTCGTCGAGGCCACGAGGTATAACCACCAAGCCAGTCCTCGCCGTGAAAGAACAGACCTGGAATGGCGCCCGCTACACACCCCAAAAGGAATCCAATCCATGCTGCATAAATATTTATCATCATGGCGATAACAATAATTATACGATCTGTATGAACCGGGTCAAAAGCCATCTGCCAAAGGGCAATGTTGAGGAACGAAGGTGTGATTCTCTTCCGGCCACAAGTTTCTATCAAATTAACTATAAATCCTCATTTCCATCGCGTCAAACTTATTATTGAAGTCCGCCTATAGCATTGCTATTCTCTTAATGGCAGAATAGAATCAATGGTTCAACGTTGCTCAACTCAGGTGGAAATCGCTTACCATAAAAAAATTCATCCGATGTTAAGTTTATGGGAAAGCTGACCTTAAAGCAGCTTCTTTTGTTGAAATTGGTCGACATTCATTCGGTTCCGCGATATGATTCCTATGTCGTGAGCGTCTTTGTGGGCTTTTGAAGTCATACAGGAAGGCGGCCTGATGAATGGGATGAGTATTTTCCCAGTACGGGCGGAAGAATAAAAAAGGAGAAAATCAAATGATGAATAATCAAGAGTCGAATCATGGCGAGGTGCCGATTCCTGATTTGAGTTCCCAGGCCGGAAGTTTGTCGAAGGAATTGCCGCCGGGTTCGCATTCAGGTGTAGGTCTTGCTGTGGCAAGTTTTGTTTTAGGGCTGGTGTCGCTGCTTTTATCTCTCTTTGTGATTGGAGTTATATTCGGCATCGTAGGCCTGGTGCTTGGTATTGTTCATCTTAGTAAGAGGCTGCCTTTCTTTAAAGCCATGGCCATCTGGGGTGTTGTGCTTGCAGCGACAGGAAGTATGGCAGGCATCGGCTTTGGTGTATTTTATGGAATAAAGATTCATCAGGTATTTGTAGCAATGACAGAAATGCAATCAGAAGGAGGAATACAATCACAGGCTCAAGAATATATTGGTATGGCTGTACCTGATATTAGCCTGACCGATATGGACGGCAATGAGATTGTATTATCTCAACTAAAGGGCAAGCGTGTCGTCTTGGACTTCTGGGCGACATGGTGCGGGCCTTGTAAGCAGGAAATCCCACACTTCATAAAGCTGGCCAATGAGGTAAAAACCGACAATCTTGCTATTATTGGAATAAGTCATGAGGATAAGAAAACCCTTCAGAAATATATCAAAAAAATAGGTATAAACTATCCGATTGCGTCTGCGGACAATCTGCCCTCACCGTTTGCCTCGATTTCTTCTATTCCCACAACATTCTTTATTGACCGCAACGGAATAATCCAGAATGTACTGGTTGGATATCATGATTACGATACCTTAAAAGCGAACGCAGTGGCGGAAAACTATCAAGGTGAATTTAAAACCGCACCGATTCAGCCGAAGTCAGGGCTTAAGGACAGTGAAATAAAGTACACGCTGAAACCCCAGTGGACTTTGAATATTCCAGGTGCAGTTTCAATTTGTGCCGGTAACTGGGGTAATGATGGAAAAGAGAAAATCCTGGTCGCGGATAATAATAGAACTCTCCACATTATTGGCGCAGAAGGCCAAATTCAAGGCAGTATCACAATACCTGAGATATTCCGGCAAATTGAAATAGGAAAGCACAAACAGAATGGTTACCGGCTTTTAGGTTATTCAAATTGGGGACATAAAGTAACCGTAGTTGATACGAATGGAATGAAATTGTGGGAATATCCATCGATGGTTGGAGTTAACGGTGCGCATTGGGGAGATTTGGACGGCGATAACAACGATGAAATGATTATCGGCATGAATGGATTTGGCGGTCTTCACGCCGTTTCCTTTGATGGAAAGCAAAGGTGGAAGGTCTCTGCAATAGGCAATGTTTGGAACCAGTCGATTGTTGCAGGGCGCGACCCTAAAAATACTCTTGTATTTGCAACCGAAGCGGGCGGAACAATACGAGTTTACGATAGTAATGGACAAACAGTAAGGACTTTGCATCCGCTCGGGAAATACTATGCTCAAATGACGGCATCGCTGGTTGATACGAATGACAATATCCAAGTGGTTGCGATAGGAGCCGATGGAACTGTTGTCGCATTCAATCCTACAGGGCAAATGGCCTGGACAACCAGCAGCTTGAAACAGAGTTCATGGAGGACAAGTAACTTCGCCTGTGGGGACATGGATGGGGACGGCCGGAAGGACTGGGCGTTTCTTGAAGCAAATGGGGACCTGGTCATAGCAACGTCGGATGGAACCAAACTTGCATTCCTGCCAGAGCAAAAAGGCATTGAGGGCTTCTTGATTTGTTCGGGTTTAAATGGTGGCACATTAGTAACTATGAGCAAAGGCCAGATCAACTCATATTCACTTAGTAAGTAGAAGATGCCCTTGTAGTGTACAATGCCAGCGAAAGTGGCACAGGTCAAGGATTAAGTCCCGCCATTGTAGCGTTTATTCCATACAACTGTACTACAACCGGGAGGTTCATTATCTGTCAAGTTGAGAAAAACAATGATGTGGTAAGTACTGCGATATCAATGACTTAAAAAAAATTCAAAAAACGCAAACATTTTATATATCCGAATGTAAAGACTCCTTGGCCATGCAGATTTGCAAATGGCTACAAGATATGTGCAGGATGTTTCTGCGCAAACGGGCAGAGTTATTGTAAAGAGCAGGATGTCTGTCAGATTAATATGTAGCACAACTAATAACCTATGTGCTTGGTCTTCTAATGCACTTACCAGTCATACATCTTGTCTTTGCCAGGGGGATACGATGTTCCTTTCCCATCTTACACTGCGTGCAAAATTTACTTGACAGAAGATTTGCATTTTGCTATTGTATAATTAATTAGCGGGTGCAAGAAAGGCAGCTTTAACTGTCACGCATTATTCGCGGTAATGCATATAATGGCACTACGCAATATGGAGACGGGGTGATGAAAACTCATTTAAGAACCACCTGTCTCCTTTTTTTATGCTTCCTTTGAAACTGCTCGCCGTTTACTCCTCAATCTCGTACTATAAAAAAACTCATCCTGTGCTAAGTTTATGGGAAAGCTAATCTTATAATCAGCTTGTTTCGTTGAAATTGGTCAATTATTAGTTCTGCGATATAATTCCTAATGTCGGGAGCTTCGTAGTGGGCTTTTGAAGTCATACAGGAGGGCGGCCTGATGGATGGGGCGAATATTTTTACAGTACGCCAACCGAATGACGTAATTCCTTCTGTACCTTTTTCCGGCGGATTCAAAATTCTTCCCTTCTTCGGCGGTTGTGATATAGGCATTTGCGATGTCTAAATTAAGCAATCTCCCCATAGACCACATCGCTGCCGGGGGCATAATATAGGAACATTATTATAAAAGTCATCCTTGCATTCCAGATGGTGCTTCAACTTAGACCCCTGAATAATGTGGATAAAACGCGTATCAGTTTTTGTATTAAACAGGGCAAAAGTGAAAAACGGCAAAAAAACAAACATTCAAATTTAATAGGAGACACAAAGAATGAACTGGAACGAACTTATAGCTGACCCGATTCGCCAGATGCTGACCAGGATACTGGCCTATCTTCCAATCCTGCTTGGCGCGCTAATAATCCTGATAGTGGGCTGGATTGTGGCCAAGTTAATCAGGCGGGCAGTTGACTTGCTGCTTAAGGCGATACGCTTCGATGTGATAGCGGACAAAGCAGGTATATCAGAAGTTCTCAGGAAAGGTGATTTGAAGATTACCGCAAGAGAAGTCGTAAGCGGCCTGGTTTACTGGCTGATTATCATTATGGTTTTAGTGATGACAGTTGACGCACTGGGGCTGCCAAAGGCAGCGGATGTTCTTACGAGCTTATTCGCTTATGTCCCCAATGTGATAGCGGCCCTGCTTGTTCTGGTGGTCGCAATGTTTCTGGCCAGTTTTGTATCGGAAATAGTTCGCACGGCCTGCGGCAATGCAAAACTGCCCAAACCTGAATTAATTGCCGGTATAAGTCGATGGGCGATTATCATCTTCGCGGTGACTGTCGCGATGGAAGAGCTTGGTATCGCACCGCTTCTGGTGGGTACTGCCTTCAATATCATCCTCGGCGGCATCGTCCTTGCCCTTGCGCTTGCCTTTGGATTAGGCGGTAAAGATGCTGCAGCAAGGTATCTTGAGGAATTAAGGCAGAAACGCTCCGGGAAATAATGAAGAGTTAACCTGTCCCGGTAATGTGAAAAACTGTTTTGAGTTGGCATAGAAAATGAGTATGTGGGTTTGGTCCGTCGTGCGGCTTGTGGCCATGTGCGGTGAACCCTAAACCCCAAAAAAGAAAAGTAGGATTGTTATGCTTTACACTTTAGCTGTAGTTCTGCTTGTATTGTGGCTCCTGGGGTTAATCACTTCTACGACCATGGGCGGTTTCATTCACGTGCTTCTGGTGATTGCCATTGTGCTTATTCTGGTTAGAGTCATCAGTGGACGAAGAGTCGTGTGACCTTTCGTGAGTTAAACATAAAAATTTGAAGGAAAATTCAATGAATAAGCTAACCTCACTGGCAATTCTTGCCGGCGGTATCGTTCTTGTCATCTTCGGCGTTA
>JBEKTD010000014.1:0-57804 GCA_049516395.1 Sedimentisphaerales bacterium
CCATCGCACATATCACCTCGACCAGTGTTAACGCCCGCCGTAATCGGATTTTATCGTTTCTCTTAATCATATTTTTTAGCGCATAAGGCCCAGTTCATCCTTGGTATTTTTCGGCATAAAAAAGGGGCATCGTTCCCGAACCCAATGGGGCATTTCCTGAATTAAAGGGTGGTAATTTCCTGAATTCAAGGGAGGGTTTTCAGAATTCAACGATTAGAAACTCGTCTGAGAAAACACAAAAAAACAGCGATAAATCGCCATTTTGAACAGGTCCAACAGCTTTTATAGGACACAAAGGGGTATTCAACTAAAGATACACGAGGGTTATTTGAAAGGTTCTGTAAGCTTAAGAACGGTTGGCGATATAGGTGGTCAGAGTAACCTGGACCTCACTGGAAGACAGTACGCCGTTGCCGCTGTCATCGTATCCGACGGACACGGTTATCTGCTTCAAATAATTTGCGGTTATCGTGGTATCTGTAACATTGCAAAGATACGAACCGCTTAAAACAACGTTATTAGCTGTGAAAGAACCTGACGAACCAAAATTGTAGGCGGCATTGGCCCTTATGCTATCGAGTTTGCCCTGGGCGAGAACCAAGGATTGTGTCTTTTGCTCGATTTGAGTTGACCACAGATTGGCTTTTGTGAGCGACACAAGAATAGGAGCCATCGCGACAATTAGCAACGCAGAGGCCATCATCACTTCGATTATGCTAAGCCCTTTGCGCCGTCGATTTGCTTTCGAGTATCTGTGGTACATTACTTCGTCTAACCTCCCGTGCTTTGAACAATGCCCGTAGCGGATATAATTGTGATCGTATAAGTTCTGCCCTTGGATGAGACAGTAATTGGAGTTGCGCTGCTGCCGGTAAGCAGATTTCCCAAAGGCCCGAATTTAAAAATGGAACCGCCCGTGCAGCTTACCGGCGAACCAATGGTAAGAGTATCCACAGCCGATCCGGAATTGACATCCACTATATTATAACTGGTGTAAGGCGAAGGGCCAAGCATTTGCAGATTATACCCCTTGGTATTGTTCGCTGCGTGAGAAATGGCCAGAGTGCGTGTCCGGCGCAGGTCGGTGATAATCTGTTTGGCAACTGTATCGGCCTGTTTGTGATAAAGAGCAGCAAAATTCAACCTCGGTATCGCTATAAATACAAAGGCACCCAAAATCGCGACCACAACAATCATCTCGACCAAGGTGAATGCCGTTCTTTTCACAGCCATTGTTTCGTTCCCGTCAATATAATCGAATGGGATGGCCGACAGATGCCTGCAGCCATCCCAAGATTTGTATCTTTGTCGCCACCCAGGTTTAACTTAAACCTGATCCCCCGGCCCTAAATCAATGGGTATGGAACGCGACTCGGTTGGTAGTCGAGCTGAAAACATACGCCGTGCCAAATGGACAGGCCGGCGCGCCATCCGGGAAGTAGTTCGTATCGCCCGTGAGGACAGCTAAGGTAGCCGGATAGGCGCCTTTATCATTATTATACACCTCGATGGATGTATTTAGCGTGTCAACGTTTGTATTGCACGCATTTCTCTTGGCACTGGTGGCGCTGTTGGTGATTCTCGGAATCGCAATCGCCGCCAAGGCGCCGAGAATAATGACCACAATCAGCAGTTCGATTAATGTTAAACCTTTTTTGCTACGCATCTGTTTCTCCTTAAATAGTCTCGTTAACTAAAAGCATACAAGCTTGGCTAAACTAACTGATTTGGCTTCGACATAAAACGCCTTCGACTTAATCGAAAACCATTGTAAATCCACAAATCTCCGCGAATAATTTTTATCGCCCTTCGATTATGGGACCATTTCGCCGTTATATGCTACTTCAAATGCCCCATGTAATCGAACATCGGCAGATACGCGCCCATAAGAATCAATCCGACAACGGCACCCATAATAAGCGTCAAAATCGGTTCAAGCTTCACAAGCAGCGAGCTTACTACCCGATCGATATCTTTATCAAGAATCTCGACTCCTTTGCCGAGCATCTCAGGAAGCATCCCAACCTCTTCGCCTGAGGAAGCCATTTGTATTATCACCGGCGGAAAAATATCATACCTTTTTAATGACGCAGACATTGGAGTGCCTGCCTGTATCGCCTTCTTCATTTCCGTAGTAATCTCGGTTATTTTGTGATTATGGGCAACTAAACTTGCCATATCCAGCGACTTAACCACTGATACGCCGACCGAGGAAAGCATCGCGAATGTCCGCATGAAGTTCGACGCAACCAGCATCCTGTTAAGCTTGCCAAACACGGGCACATTAAGTTTGAAATTGTCCCACTTTGCCCTGAACAAAGGGTTGGCAAACAATTTTTTAATGACGAACACAGATATTCCAATAACAATAATTATTGCCCACCACCAGTGCCTCACAAACATACTTGACGCCACAAGGATGAGCGTGGGGCCCGGCATAGGCGCGTGAACCTGGGAATACAGCTTAGAGAAAACCGGTATAACGAAAGCAAGCAGGAAAGTAACAACCAACAGGCACATAACAGTAACCATTACAGGGTAAGCAAATGCGGCCTTGATTCTCTGCCTCAGCGCAACCTGCTTTTCAAGGTAAGATGCGCTCATTTCGAGGGTCTCGCTGAGTTTGCCGCCTAATTCGCCCGCTTCCACCATTCCAAGGAAGAAATCCGAGAATACGCCCTTGTGTTTGGCGAAGGCGACCTTCAAACTTGCCCCTGCCCCCACGTCATCTTTCACCTCTGTCAATACATTTTTAAAGGCCGGGCTATCCGCCTGCTGCTCCAGCGTTTCAAGACACCTTAGAATCGGCAAACCAGCCGAGTACATACCCGCAAACTTATACGCGAAAGCAGCGACATCCGACTGCTTTACTCTGCCTGCTGCGCGACGTTTTTTAACGTCCTGTTTTCCACGCCTAGCTTTGACCAGGACATACCCTATTTTTTCCAATTCGTCGCGAAGCGCAGATTGGCTTTCCACATCGGTATAGGTACCCGTAAGCATCACGCCCTTGTTGTCTTTCGCCACGTATGTATAAACAGCCATTAATCCACCCTCAAATCCACAACCCGCATCAGCTCATCAATTGTGGTATTGCCGGCAAGCATATCGGCAATTGCGGCTTTCGTCAGCGTCCTCATTCCTTCCTGTATCGCCTGCTGTTTTATTTGCCCATCGCTGCAACCATCCGCTATCATTTTGCGAATCTGAGGGCTGACTGTGAGTATCTCAAAAACGCCTCTTCGTCCGCGATAGCCGGTGTTTCTGCAGCCATTGCAGCCCGTACCCTTATAAATCTGTATATCTTTGTCGGGCAGGGACTTGTTGAAAACCATCGCCATTTCTTCCGCCGACGGAGTATATGGCTGTTTGCATTTGTCGCAGGTAGTTCTCACCAGTCGTTGCGCGACTGCGCCCAGCAACGCCGAAGCGACAAGGAAGGGAGCCACACCCAGATTTATCAAACGTGATACTGCACCTGCCGCGTCATTGGTATGCAGCGTGCTTAGAACCAGGTGTCCCGTCAAGGCGGCGCTGATTGCTATTTCCGCGGTCTCAGGGTCGCGTATTTCGCCGACAAGAATCACATTCGGGTCCTGTCGAACAATGCTTCGCAGTGCCGACGCGAAAGTCAATCCAGCGACAGACCTGACCTGCAATTGCGTGATGCCCTCAAGCCGGTATTCAACAGGGTCTTCGACCGTCACGATATTCTTTTCGGGGACATTAAGCGTTTGCAATAAGGCATACAACGTAGTGGTCTTTCCGCAGCCGGTGGGGCCGGTCAACAGAATCATACCGTATGGATTTGCCGCAAGCCGTTTGAATTTCTGATTATCCTCCACCGAAGCCACGACCGAATCGAGCGACCACCGTAAAGAATGCTTGTCTAAGATTCTCATCACAATTTTTTCCCCGCCGGTCGCCGGCAGAGACGAAACACGCAGGTCATAATCTCTGCTGTTATGCTGCACCGACATGTGTCCGTCCTGTGGCGCCCTTTTCTCGGAAATATCCATATCCGACATAATCTTGATATGCGATATAACCTCGAGCTGGGCCGAAGCCGGCACGTTTAGGGTATCTTGCAGAATGCCGTCGATGCGATATCGCACCCTCATATCCGAATCTCTGGGCTCAAGATGTATGTCGCTTGCGCGGGCGTCAATCGCGCCGTTTATTATTGACGCGACCAGCCGGGTAATCGGCGAATCGGAAACCTTTGCGGATTCACGCTCGACCTCGGTCAGTTTGCTTTCAAGCATCTTGTCGTCTTCGGTCCCCTGTCCCGGCTCCTGCTTAAGCCGCATCGAGACGATTGTCTGCTTGGTTACGTCGCGGACGCTGAAATGATAATTAATCGCCTGCTTTATAGCGTTCGGCGAAGCGGCAACCGGCGATATTTCATAGCCCGTCTTCATCTCTATCTGGTCACGAACCGAGAGATTCAACGGCGAGCTCATCGCGACAAACAGACGCTTACCTTCCTTTTTAATTGGGATGACGTTATTGTGGTTAACCATTTCATACGAAAGCAAATGGGCCGCCATCGGGTCTATCATATCCGGCGAAAGATTTACAAACTCGATATTGTTAGCAGCAGCAATAACCCTCGTGAGCTGTTCCTCATTCACGAGATTGCCCTTTTTGAGCACGCTTATCAAACTTTGCCCGGTTTGCCGCTGCTGGGCAATGGCCGTCTGCAAAGTAGCTTTATCAAGAATGTTCTCTTTAGTAATAAACGAAATTATCGGGTCTTGTTCTTCCATAATAGCCCTTCATCTTGACAGAGTTTCTCCAACGACAGTGTTTATCGACACCACCGCCAGGCGACTTAAAAACAAAGACAGGAAGGCATTGCGAAACCGTCAAATACGCCGGGACGAACAGCTAAAGACCTATAAAATTGGCATTTTCAGGGCGAAAGGAACAAGGTTAATTATTCAGATGCAGGATTTTGGCACCATCGAAGCCGTTGAATTTCGTCGAAGAAGCGGTACTGTACGCTCCTATATTTTCCGTGAAAAGGCAGTCGCCGATTTCAAGATTGCCCGGAAGTTGTTCCGAAACAGAAATCTTGTCGAAACTATCGCAGGTAGGGCCAACAACGGCACATACTTCTTTTTTACCCTTCCGAAATGCGCGGAAATTGGGAATCCAATGGTCATACACCACGCCGGAAAACGTGTGATAAACCCCGTCGTTTATGTGGTAGAAGATTTTGCCGTCTCTTCTGGCCTTTCCTATTATTTCAGAAATCAGTACCGCCGAAGTCGCTACCATAAATCTTCCCGGCTCAGCTATAATCTCAATGTCGCCGGGAAAGAGGCGTTGGCATTCCGAATTTATCACCGCCGCGAGCTTTCCGAACTTGGGAACCTGAGAGTCGTAGGGCACAGGAAAACCGCCGCCGATATCGACAATTTTAAGATTGTAACCATTTTGGCGCGAATGATTGAAAATCTGAGATGTTATTGTCAGCGCGGCCGTGTAATTATCGAAATTGGTACACTGGCTGCCGACGTGAAAACTCAATCCCTCAACCACCAGCCCCAAGTCAAACGCCTGTTTTATGAGGTTATACGCGTCTGACGGCTCTGCGCCGAATTTCGAGCTCATCTCCACCTGCGAGCCGGTATCGGGAACCTTCAATCGCAAAACCAGGCCCGCCGTCTCACAGTGTTCTCGTATCTTCTTCAGCTCATCTATGCTGTCATAGGTAACAAGAGGCCGGTATCGTTTTATGTCCCTCAAGGTCGGCTTGTCTTTTATTGTGTTGGAAAAAATTATCTTGTCCCAGATGTAAAAATCCTTGTCCTTCTCCTCGAAATGGCTGATGTATTTGTAAATCTGCATAAACTCATTGTATGAAGCGACGTCAAAACTGGCACCTTCATTGAACAGCGTCTTGATTATCTCCTGTTCCGAATTGGCTTTGACAGCGTAATAGGCCTGCACCCTCGGCAGATTCTTTTTGAAAGTGCGGTAATTTTTCCTTATCACGTCGTGGTCGATAATAAACAAGGGTGTCCCGTGCTTTGCCGCTAATTTGAGAAGTTCTTTTTTCATATCAATCCTGTTTTATCAGGCCATTAACTTCCTGATTAGCTTCCTGAGCTTTTCAACCTCTTTGTTGTTTTCAAGATAGGACTTTATCAGCTTTTTACGCAGTTCTTCACCGCGGTAATACAATTTTTTGAGTTTTTTGGGGCTGGTGGTCTGAATGGTGTACGCAACCATAATCGGCAGGGCGACGGTAACGTCAAGATAAGCGGTAACGGTTTCTTCTAATTTGGTCGGGTCAATTTTGCCCCAGCTTGCCGCCTCACTCGGCGGCGCTCCCGATAAGCCGCCCGTATCGGGCCTGGCATCTGTTACGTTTATATCGTAATCCTGCCCCGCCTCCGGTATCATCAGGACTTCCTGAATCTGGGGCTCGGTCTGGAGCATAAAATTCTTGGGGCTTCCGCCGCCAATCAGGATGACGCCCGTCTTGCCGTTTTCATACTTTTTGGCGTTCAGTATTATCGCCGTAGAATCATTAACGTCGATGCTCGGATTTATTTTCAGCTTGAATGCGTCCTGCAAACCCGATGCCCCCGCCAGAAGCTCTATGCCTGCGACGTTCATACCGATTGTCGAATCGCCCGGCGACGATGTAAAGACGGGTATGCCGTTTCTGTAGGCCGCCGCTAATATGCTCACCTGACCGAGTTTGTGTTTTTCTTCGAGGTCGTTTAGGATTTTGCCCAGATGATGATAAAATTCCCGTGTGCCCATTTCTTTCTGGAATTCAGGTCTTATAAGTATCTCTCTGAGCTGTCTGTCGGTTTCCATCAGGACATCTTCATAATCAAAAAGGATGTCGTAAATTCTCGTTACGCCCTTGTCTCTCAAATCAACGTCATCAACCGTATGGCTGCCCCTGAACATAGGCAGATTGAACGCGTAATGTATGTCGTGATACATATTCGCGCCGGTAGCAACAAGCCAGTCAACAAAGCCGTGGTTCATCAAAGGAATTATCGCCGATGGTCCGAGTCCCGCGGGCGTTAACGCTCCCGCCAAGCTCATTCCAATCGTAACGTCCTCCTGGGAATATTTATCTTTCAACAACTGGCAGGCAGCCCTTAATCTTCCGCCGTTGTATGCGTCCAGATTGTCTATCAGCTTCGCTATATCCGTAGATTTCGAAATCGGCTCAGGGAGAATACGTTTGCCTGATAAATACTTTGCCTTATGCGGACAATTTTCCTTATGTTTTGCCATTTTTATACCTGCACCTTCCACGTATTACACTTTTTCGTTCACAATAACATTGTTACCGTCAACCGCAGGCGGGCATTCTAATTTAACTATAAGCAAAAATCAACCGGCGACTCCGGCAATAACCGCCCCAAAGATTATGGGTAAATTTTCGGGGTTCGACCATATTGCCCGGTTTTTCAGATTACTTTACGCAACGGGAAAGAAGAATGGTCCTGCCTTCCTGGCAGATATTCTTTATGGCCATTGTCTCGCCGCTTGTCGATGGCCCAATAGAAACCATCGCGACAAATCAATAGTTATATATTGCAAAATTCCCGTCTTTAACGGTAAGTATCTCAAAGGCATCCAGCTCCAGCCCGTTGTGGTCCTGGGGCGAGAAGTTAAAGACGCCGGCTGTTCCGACGAGACCTTTGATGTTCTCAATAGCTTCGCGAACCTTTTCCTTGTCGAAGCTATTTGCCTTTTTGAGTCCCTCGACAAGAATCAGCACCGCATCGTAGGCGTAGCCGCCGAAGGCACTCACGTCCTCTTTGTACCGGCTCTCGTAATCCTTCTTGTATTCCACGAGGAGCTTTTTCTGCGGATTGTTATCAGGTAGCTGTTCAACAATCAGCAGGTGTCCGCAGGGGAATATAGTGCCGTTTGCCGCCTCGCCGCCCGCCCGGACGTACCTGATATTGCCAAAGCCGTGACTCTGGAACAAGGGCACGTTCAAACCAATCTGTTTCATATTCCTGGCGACCAAACTCTGTGCTGGAACTGTTGACCAGTTGACCACTGCCTGAACATCCTGGTTTTTCACCCTGGTCAGAATTCCTGTCAGGTCTGTTTCGTGCTCGTCATACGCCTCGGATATGGCAATGGTAACACCGGCAAGAGGTGCGAGATTGGCAAACTGTTTGCCGCCGGCTATTCCAAAACCGTCGTTGCTTGTTATTACACCTATCTTCTTAATACCTTTTTTCTTCATAACCTGGAAAATGCGCCTCACGGCATCGCTGTCTTTCTGCGGGGTTTTGAAAACATAACTGGCAACCGGGTTAACAATCTCCTCGGCTGCTGCACAGGAAATAAGAATGGTATTGCTATCCTGACAGATATTCTTGATGGCCATTGTCTCACCGGTCGTTGACGGCCCGATTATCGCGAGAACTTTATCTTCTTCAATGAGCTGCTTTGCGAGCGAAATCGCATTCTCCGGTTTGCTGCCCGAGTCCTTCAGAATCAGTTCAATCTTCCTGCCGTTGACGCCGCCTTCCTTGTTTATCTTTTCAACAAACATTTCAGCGGTTTTCGCCTCTGGTCCTCCGAGATTCACTGCGTCTCCTGTTACCGCGAAGATGGCGCCGACCTTGATTGTCCACCGTAAGGTGTCCCCTTTGGGAGGCGCGTCGGCTGCCCTGGCAAGCCCCGAAACACACAGGACAACCGCCACAACCATGAGTTCAATAACTTTCATAAACCGATTTCTCATAACGCTCTTCCTTTCCCGTATCATATATAATAATACTTCGGCAGGACAGAAATCCCCCCGATATTCTGTCTAAACTGCCCTTTTCCGCCTTAATCTGCTTCAAATCCACAAACCTTCCCTTGATTTATTCGCTCAAGAATTGGGGCTTATCCTGCGTGCGTGACATTCTCCCGAACGAAATATCCTGAAAATACAGAAGGTGTATGATAACATATCGCTTATTTTCAGCAACTTAATATGCCGGAAAAACAAAATATCGTGTGCGTGAATACGAGGGGAAACCATCTATCATAAGTACTTACAAAGAAAGCACTTGCCGCAATAACACAGCCGTGGTTCAGGATAAAAGTTATTTAGAAATCGCGTTTGAGTATTTCGATAGTGCGTCGGCAAAGCTCACGACCATAGTCGGCCCATACGCCCTCGCCCCAGTAACGGTAACAACTCGTCTGCGTCAAAAGCAAATGGTAAAGGGCGTTGCGAAAACGTGGTTCCGACGGGGAAATATTCTTAGCGAGAACTTTCTCGTTGAACAAAACGCTCGCCTGCTCCATAGGCCCAAGCAGTTTTTCATAACCATGTACCCATGAGATATTGTTCGTCCAGCTACCACCTTCCATATGAAACCGATGGTCTTCTTTGCCTAACTGACTTATGACCTTTTCCATTACCTCGGGGCCGGAGCCGTCCTTAAACTTTTGCCATATCCGATGCTGGAATATCGGCTCTATTGCCGGAAAATCCTCTTCCTTCACGCCCAAACTGTCTAAGTATTCAAGATACTCCGTAACATTAACAGCCGGCGTCGGGCTGTTGTTGCATTCAGCAATCGCCTGTTTGTATTTACCGGGAAATTCGTTCATCATAACGCCGCCGTTTTCGCCGTCGGCAATCTGAGTTACAAGCGAGGGAACCGATTTTGTCCCCAGCTTTATCCGATTCAATCCGCACGCCTCGTAATACGGCTGCATCTGCCCGACAAGCTTCGTGTCGCTGCCCTGCGTCTTGATAATAGCGGTTATGGCAAGCGTATCGCCGGCGGAGTTTTTCGCTATAAGCCGATGAGGCCGATGCGGATATTCCAGCCCCCAGCCGTTTTCGACCCGCTCGACAGTATGCTCCTGAACAAGAACCCATCGGTAGCCGCAATCTTTTAATGTCTTAACGAACTGGTAAAAGACATCCGGATGGTTGGGCAAAGCCATCTCCGCAGGTGAAAACCCTCTGACTCGCCCCACCGCCTCAAGGCCGAACAGCCCAGCGAAGAAATGCTGCCATGCCCCAACGCCAAGCCGGTAATCCTGAATCGGCGTCGATGGCGCTACGGCGTGTCCCCACGAAGAACCCAGCCATTCGATACAGCCGCGGTATTTGGAATCACAGGTTATTTTTTTGAGCGATTCAAAAACATCAGTAAGACCCATTTTGTGCATACCATCGAGCAGCGTGCCCGAATAATCGAGCATACATCTCGGCTGGTTGCCCTCTTTAAGCAGCTCAGGTATGAAATCACCCATCCGCTTATAGCACTGATGAAATACACTGGCGTTATGATTGTCGCCGGATTCAGGATGTTCCATCATAGCTGCCAGATTACTGATTACGTCCGCCGTTTTGAGCGGCTCGTCGGGATTCGGTACGATTGGCTGGTGCATGTGAAGCGCTATGGCGAATGCGCTTTTGACGTTGTCCCAGTCAATCTTGCTTTGCGGCAAAAAAACCGGGTCATTGTTTCTGGCTGAGGAAATAAGGTCCTCCGAGCCGGATAGATTCGGAACATCATTTACATACGCAGGTAACTTAGTCATTTTTTTCCTTACCTTAAAAAATAAATCACAGCAATAAAACAAGCTGTTCTTTTCTGTCACTATCTCGTTTTATCGGCACTCTTGCAGTCGATACATTTACTTTTTGCTCAAAGTTCATTCACATCTTCTATTCCTTTCTACGGCGTTGCCGGCCATTATGCTGCTCAGCAATTTCCTGACCACAGTAAGGCAATTGCCTACAAGGTCTTCAATCTGATTCGTTATACTTTTTTTAGAATTTCCCCTTATTAAGCTGATTTCCAGGCAAATAGGCCGTTTTCAGGCCCAAAAATGAGGGTAGAAGGAGACAGCTCGCCCTGAGCAGAGTCTATGAGGGGTATTCTTTATATGTCCTGGCTCAACGCCTCGCCTTTTTTCTCACAATCGCCGCACCAAGGCCGAGAAACAATAATGTAGCGGGCTTCGCTCGCAATTACCTTCATTATGTTAGACGCTCTTACTTTATGGCGGTATTAAATATTCTTCCCCGCAAAAGCAATCCCGTGGTGGCAGCCTTAATCACTGTCGCCAGGGGAAGAAAACACTGTGCTCGCTCCTCGTCAATTTGCTCCCGGGTAAATACGATTAATACGATGAATGTGGCATCATGAATGTAACCTCCGCCAGTACCAAACACAGTCCTAACGTTGTATTTGGCCACAAAATCCTGTACTGGGATTATCTTTCGCCCTTTCTCGTCAACAGCAGTCCTCGCGTCAGACACATAGAAAATACCTGCCGTCTTGCCCATAATGTCCTGGGTAATCCCCGTGCCATTACCGGAAAGCCAGTCCAAAGAAAGCCCCAGCGATTTCAATAAATGCGATATCATTGGAATCTGGTCGATGAAATCCGCTGAGACCAATGGAATACCGACATGTCCGTGCGATTCGTGACGGTCGTTCCACGCCTTTTCTTCACCACTGGTTCCCAGGAGTGAAAGTATCGGTGTATGGTTATTGATTAGCCGAGTCAGCCCCTTCTTGTCCGTCAAGTTTCTGACAAACTCCTTGTTCGAAGCCGGAAGCTTTTCAAAAGGAACGGTCGCGAAAAGACGAGCCAATACAACAGAGTTCTTAAACTCCGTATATACTAAATCCATGACCTTCTGTGCCGCATCTTCGAGACAGCCGCACCCGGCGATGCTTTTCCCCAAACTTGCTGTAAAAGAAGGAATATTAACATTGGTTATACTTGCCGCAGCTGACATGACTATCTCCTTAAACAAAGCTTAACTTGCTCTATGTTTCAGTTCAAGCGCTTCGCCATTGCCGGACAAGCCGGCGGATGAACCCCGCCTGGTGTTACATTGCGTCTTCAATCACCATCGAATCGAAAACTTCCGCGGCCTTGTCGTTATCCTTCGCTGAGAAGACAATAGTCATCTTTTCCCCTGCCAGCGAACTTGTTCCGTAAACATACTGAAGGTCGATTGCGTGCTGCCGGAACTTCGCCGCCACCGCGGACAAAGAACCCGGACGATTCCACAGGTGCACCACAATCACTTCCGTCTCCACCACCTTGTATCCTTTTTTCTCCAGCGAATTTATTGCCTTTTCATTGTCGTTGGTCAGAAGATGAAAAACGGCCACGTCGCCGGCCGTATAGGCGCAGACATTCTCAATGTTCACTCCATCGTCTGCCACCACACCTGTGACCTCGGCGAGTGTTCCCGCCTCGTTCTGCATAACAACCGTGATTTGCTTTTCCTTCGTCACCTTTTCCATGATTTTACCTCTCGTTTTAAACCTAGCCTTGCATTATGCTATCGTGGGCCGGTCCAAAGATACAACGCCTGCGGGACGGCCACCTCATAAAGCGTCCTGCGGTCAATCTTCAGCGAAACATTCGTCTTTGCGCCGAGCAACTCAGCAATTAAAAACGGCTTTTGATATTCAACTACTTGCGCCTTTTTGACGCCCGCGAGCGATTTGGCCTCGGCGATTGCGTCCTTGAGATAGCCGACGCCGTCGATCAGCTTTTCTTCGAGGGCCTTGTCCGCCCAGTATATGCTTCCATCCGCGAGGCGTCTGACGTCCTCTTCGGTCAGTTTACTTCTGCCGTCAACGACGACTTTGACGAACCGGTTGTAAGCCGGGTCGATTATCCTTTGCTGCATATACTGCAACTGTTCTTCGGTAGGCGTCTGGAAGGGGCTTGGCCAGTCCTTTTTTGAGCCCGCCTTGACCACAACCGGCTGTATACCCAGTTTCTCCTCCAGGAGCTCCTGCAATACGAGATATTCCATAATCACGCCGATTGAGCCGGTGATTGCGGTGGGTTCTGCGATAATCTCATTGCAGGAAACCGAAGAATAATAGCCGCCCGAAGCAGCGACACCCTGCATAAACGCTACTGCCGGCTGGTTGGTGTCGTCGCGGTATTTCATTATCTCGTTATGAATCTGGTCGCTGCCCGAAATCGTCCCGCCGGGCGAATCGACGCGGATAATCACTCCTTTGACATTCTTGTCATCTCTGGCCGTTTTTAACTGCCAGTAAACTTCCTGCGCCTGCTTTTCGTCTATAATGCCGTCTATTGACACTATCGCGATTTTCGCACTCCGCGGGCCGTCTTCGATGACTTCCTCCGTGTACTTCTTTTCGCCCCTTCCCGCAAACGCTATAACTCCAACGCCTATGAGCATCAGGAAAAGCATAACGTTTCCGAGCATCGATAAGCCGGTGATTATGCCCCAGAAAATTCGCCATCCGCCGCCCTTTTGGGGCGCCTGTGCCGGCTGCGGCGAAGGAACACTGTTCAGTTGCGGCTGTGAATTATCGCCTATATTTTCGAAATCCATAAATTTGCTCCTTATGAGATTATCAATTCTATCCCTTGTTGATTAGCATCCGCCTAACCGTTACAATTATCAGTAATCAATTGGCAATAATCAATGACAAACTGAAAAAGGATTATACGGTGGCGGAGAACAAAGGTTTTACACATCTTCATCTGCACAGCCAGTATTCGCTGCTCGACGGCGCTATAAGATTCGAAAATCTTTTTGCGCGGTGCAAAGACCTGGGTATGGACTCGGTCGCCGTAACCGACCACGGCAATATGTTCGGCGTAATCGAATTCTACACCAAGGCAATCGCCGCGGGCATCAAACCCATAATCGGTATCGAGGCCTACATCGCCCCCAACAGCCGACACGACCGAACAAAAACATCAATCAGCGACGCCGCATATCACCTCGTCCTTCTTGCCCAGAATAATACGGGCTATCAAAACCTGCTCAAGCTCGCATCGACGGGTTACACAGAAGGGTTTTACTACCGCCCCCGAATCGACAAGCAAATCCTCGCGGAGCTTAACGAGGGACTAATTGTAACTTCCGCCTGCCCGAAAGGCGAATTGGCGATGCAAATGGCGAACGGCGATATAAAGGCGGCGCAGGCGGTCGCCGAAGGATACCTCAAAATCTTCGGCCCCGAAAGATACTTCATCGAAATCCAGAGCCACCAGGGCGACGACACCAATATCGCGAAATCGCTGATTGACCTGGCTAATAAAATCGGCGCTGGTATAGTCGCGACAAACGACGTGCATTTCCTCACAGAAGAAGACCATGAGGCCCATAACTGTCTCTGCGCGATAAGCACGGGCAAGAAGGCAGACGACCCCGACCGGATGATTTACCCCAAAGACGTATTTCTCAAAAGCCCCGCCCAGATGCGCCAGCTTTTCCCGGATTGTCCGCAGGCATTCGATAACACACTGGAAATCGCCAAGCGGTGCACCGTCGAAATAGACCTCAAAAGCAGGCACGCACCGCATTTCAGCCCCGAAGACGGCTCAACGCCTGAGAAATTCCTGACAAACCTTGTGTTTGAAAAAGCAAAGCAAATCTACGGTAAACTCGACGACAGGGTAAAAGAGCGTCTCGAAAGAGAGCTGCACGTCATCGAGTCGAAGGGCTTCGCAAGCTACTTTCTAATCGTCTGGGACTTCTGCAACTACGCCCATAAGAATAATATCCCCGTCGGCGCAAGAGGAAGCGCGGTGGGGACATTAGTCGGCTACTGCCTTGGCCTGTGTGACGTTGACCCGCTCAAATACGATTTGCTTTTCGAGCGTTTTATGGACCCGCACCGCAACGAGATGCCCGATATCGATATCGACATCTGCCAGACGGGCCGGGGACAAATCATCGATTACGTCCGCCAAAAATACGGCCACGTCGCGCAAATCATCACATTCGGAACGATGGGCGCAAAGGCGGTAATCCGCGACATTTGCCGGGTGCTGAATGTCCCGCTGACCGAGGCCGACCGGCTGGCAAAGCTCGTTCCCGAAACGCTTAATATGACCCTCGATATGGCCCTGGAAACAGAGCCACAGTTAAAACAGGCATACGACAAAGACCCGCAGACAAAAAAGGTTATCGATATCAGCAAAAAGCTCGAAGGTCTCGCCCGCCACGCGTCGGTTCACGCCGCGGGAGTCGTAATAGCCGATGAGCCGCTGACTAATTTTGTGCCCCTCTACAAGCCGCCCGGCACAGAGGATATCGTTACGCAGTTTGAAGGGCCTATGGTCGAAAAAGTAGGCCTGTTAAAAATGGACTTCCTCGGCCTCAAGACCCTTAGCGTCCTCGAACGCGCAAAGCAGTTAGTCGAGCAGATTCACGGCAAAAAAATAGAACTCGAAAAAATCAACCTCGAAGACCCCAAGGTCTTCGCTCTTTTCGCCGCGGGAAAAACAAAAGGCATATTCCAGTTCGAATCGGGCGGTATGCAGGAACTGCTGATGAAGATGAAGCCCGACAGGATTCAGGACCTCATCGCGGCAAACGCGCTATATCGCCCAGGCCCGATGACGCTCATCCCCGACTACAACGACCGCAAACACGGCGGTAAGTGGTCGCTGCCTCACCCGATTATGAAAGAAGTCCTCGACGAGACCTACGGCATTATGGTCTATCAGGAACAGGTGATGCAAATCTGCAACCGACTCGGCGATATCCCGCTGCGCGAGGCATATACGCTGATTAAGGCAATCAGCAAAAAGCAGGTTAAGACCATCACAAAAGAGAAAGAACGGTTCACCGCCGGCTCGATCGCCAAGGGGCTTAAAAATCAGCAGGCACAGGATATATTCGCGCTAATCGAGCGTTTCGCCGGCTACGGCTTCAACAAAAGCCACTCGACCCGTTACGCCTTTATAGCGTATCAAACCGCTTATATGAAGGTCTATTGGCCCGTGGAATATATGGCGGCGCTTCTGACCTTCGAAATGGGTAACACCGACAAAGTCGTTGAATATATCTCCGAATGTAACAATATGGGTATCGAAGTTACCGCGCCGGATATCAATGAAAGCGGCGTTGACTTTACGCCTTTATACAAAGAGGGCGACGGCAAAAAAGGAATGATTCGCTTCGGTTTGGCAGCGGTCAAGGGCGTTGGTGAAAAGGCAATCGAGCAAATCATCATCGCACGCGAAAAAACGGGCAGGTTCCAGAGCTTGTTCCACTTCTGCGAAAACGTCGATACGCGGGCCACGAACAAACAATTAATGGAATCACTGATAAAGGCGGGAGCATTCGACCGACTGGGGGGCAACCGCGCTCAAATGATAGCGGGACTTCCGTCGGCTATGGAACACGGGGCCGATACACAAACGGACAAACTCAATGGCCAGATGCGGTTCTTCGCACAGGCCGCCAAGCCGGATTACTCGCAGGACCACAACCGCCTGCCTTACGCGGACCCCTGGCCCGAACAAATGATGCTGATGTATGAAAAGGAAGTCCTCGGCTTTTATGTTACGAGCAATCCGCTGAGTCACTGTGCTGAGACAATAAATATCTTCTCGAATATCAATGCCGCCCAGATTGCCGAGACCACACAGGAAAAGGAAGTAACAATAGGCGGTATGATAACGAAAATCCGCTACAACCTGACCAAGACCGGCAAAAACGCCGGCTCGAAAATGGCTGTCTTCACCCTCCTCGACCTGCAGGGCCAGGTTGAGGTCGTTGTGTTCCCAAATACCTTAAACCAGTTCGCCTCGAAACTTGCCGCTGACGCGATTGTATTCGTCAAAGGCCGGCTGGACTTCAGGCGGGAAAAGCCGAACATAATCGCCTCTGAATTAATCACCCTCGACGAGGCAACCGACAAACTGGCGGGCAAGGTGCGAATCAATCTTAACGCTAATGAGGTTACTAAAGAAAAAGTCGCCGAGATAAAAAGTATCTGCCTGCACCACAGGGGTAAAAGCAGCGTTTATGTCGCAATCAGAACTGATAAGGGCAAGGTTTACGCCTCGGCTGACAGGCAGCTTTCCGTCAACCCCGACCCCGAATTTTGCCGTAAAATGCGCCACCTCCTCGGCCCTGAAAACTTACAATTGACAAGATAAGATGACCGAAAACAGAAAAACACTGGAAATCTTAAAGGCCCGCTGGCCAGAGGTAACACTCATCATCGGCCTTGACGTCTTGGCACACTTTATCAATATGTCGCGGCCAATACTGCGTCAAACAGGACATTTGATCCAAATATTGATAACGCTCGTGTATATTTCATTCACCATAATAATTTTTATGCTTATATTCGGTTTCCAGCGAACCGTTTACACAGAAGGCCAAAAGGGGCAATCTCCTCTTGTCTTGTTGCGAGAAGGCAAGCACTTTGTTTTGCGGTTAGTCGGTTTAGGTTTAATTTATGGTCTCGTCCTGGCATGTTTGCAAATCCTGGCTTTTTGGACCATAACGCATACAAATACTGGCTTTTTGGATACACGCTGGGGTACATCTTTAGTTTATCTTACGCTATCCACCCCGTTCAATTTGATTCTAATGAAGCCAGTCCTTCTGATATTTCCATTAATAATAGTGTTGGATTGCAGCATACTTCAGAGCTTCAAAATGCTCGGCCGATACCGACTAAGAGACGCAAGAGGACTTGTTATTTTATTCCTTATCTCATTAGGACTACCTTTTCTATGGCCATTGCTGCCATCTCAGCATGGTATGACAATTTCGCATTACCTTTTAACAGCAGCGCATATTATTGTAGGGCAATTTATTGACCTGATGATAGCGGTCATGGCAATAAGATTTGTCGCAGCTCAAAATTTAATATATGATAACAGCTTGAGACCTTTAGATTCACAGGATTTACTGAACCCTTCAATATAGTTGAGGATTAGCTTTGAAAAACAAATTATCAGGCAAATTTATCGCCCTTGACGGACCGGATGGATGCGGTAAAAGCACGCAGGTCAAATTGTTAGTAGATTGGCTGGCCAAACAAGGCGTCGATGTGGTCAGTTTTCGTGAGCCAGGCGCAACCGCTATAGGCGAAAAAATCAGAGACATTCTTCTCAATCCCGAACACAAAGCGATGGACACCGCAACCGAGGTGATGCTTTATATGGCGGCGAGGGTTCAACTTTGGAATGAGAAAATCGCCCCTGCATTAAAACAAAATAAATGTGTCGTTGTTGATCGCTGGCTATCCAGCACCTGCGCCTACCAAGGGCACGCGGGCGGATTCGGAATTGATAAGGTCATTAAGCTCGCAACCGACTGCCTTGAAAAGCCCTGGCCCGATTTGACCATAATTCTCGACGTCGATTCCGCAACCGCGGCCACACGACTCAAAAGCAACCTCGACCGTATGGAGCAAAAGGGCAACGACTATCATAAAAAAGTCCGTGATGGCTTTCTGAAGATTGCCAAACAGCAGAAAAACTTCGTAGTGGTCAACGCAACGGACAATATCGACGCCGTCCACAAAAAAGTAACAGAAACAATCGAAAAATTCGGGGCCGAATAATGCCGCTGAAAGACATTTTCTGCCAGGAAAAAGCAATCTCAGCGATTCAATGTTCCTTCGCTGGCGATAAAGTCGCACATGCATATATCTTCGCGGGGCCTGATGGCATAGGCAAATTCACTACCGCACGGGAATTCGCGAAGCTATTGCTTTGTAAAAACCCCGTAAAAAAGGGGGACTTCACTGATAGTTGCGGCAATTGCGCCTCCTGCAGAGCGTTCGACACCGGCTCGCATCCCGATTTTGAACACGTCTATAAGGAGTTGCTCGAATTCACAAAAGAGGGCAAAGACAGGGAACCGCCTATCGATTTCCCTATTTCCGTCGTGCAAGAATTCGTCCTCGATAAAGTCAACCAAAGGCCTGCCTTATCGACGCGCAGGGTCTTTGTCCTCACTGAAGCCGAAAAGCTCAATAACGAATCGCAAAATTGCCTGCTGAAGGTCCTCGAAGAGCCGCCCGCTTATTGCTGTATCATTCTTATATGCACAAGGCCCGACAAACTCCTGCCCACAATCCGCTCCCGTTGCCAGATATTGCGATTCGGCCCCATCAACGAGGAAAAAATAATCGAAAAACTGCGTCAGCCCGGCCTTGGCGAAAAACAGATAAAATTCTTCGCCCGCCTGACCGATGGCTCGCTGGGTCTTGCCGGCACATATTCACAGCTCGAAGCAGACATATATAAAACCAAGACGGATATTGTCAACGCCCTGGCTAATTTCGAATATAAAAACGCGATTGAACTGGCAGAAACCCTTCAAAAACAATCGAAGGAAATCGCGTCCATCTGGGCTAAACTCGCCCCTGCAACAAGCGCAAACGATATAAAACGCAAATCTACCGGAATCATACTTCAAATCATAATCACCGCCCTTCACGACGCAATGCTCGTAAATGTCGCTGCCGGCAGCCAAATCGTCAATTTCGACCAGCCCGAACAAATCAAAAAAATCGCCCTGCGATTCAACCCTGAGCAAGCAGCCCAAAAAATCGCCGAATGCTTCAAAACCCTCCACTATCTCGAATCATCCGTCAATGAACGGCTTATTTTAGAGCAACTGTTGTTAAATCTGGCCGAAACTGATAGAATCACGTCTGAACTTTAGAAATTTCACCGCGGAGCCCGCTGAGACCCCTTCGACAAGCTCAGGGCGGGCCGCAGAGAAAATCATATTGTAATCTCTGCGTTTTTCCGCGGCCTATGCGGTAAAAATAAGAAAACAAATGGAAGATACGTCATCAACAAAACCTAAACTGCCCAGAACGAAAAAGTATATGCTGGTTCGCTATGGCCGGATGAGGGCGCTGGGCCTGTTCGAACACAATGAGACGCAGATACCAGCCGTGCCGACGCGAGTCGTCATCAAAACCGAAAAGGGAATGGAACTGGGCAACATCGTGGGCAGCGCCGGCGCCTATCGCGCAGGCCAGCTCAAGCTGGCTGAAGAGATGCTCAAAAAATACTTCGAGGACTCCGAAATACCGTTCACCACTGAGCCGGCGGGCAGATTCATAAGGTACGCCACGCCCGAAGACGTCAACGAGGAAAAGCATTTCCAGAAAATATCCGTCGAAGAAACGAAGTTCTGCAAAAAACTCGTAAAGGAAATGAACCTGCCGATGAAAATCGTCGATGCCGAGCACATCCTCGGCGGAGAGCGCATCGTATTTTACTTTATGTCCGACGGCAGGGTCGATTTCCGCGACCTCGTCAGGAAACTGGCGCAGGAATACCAGACCAGAATCGAAATGCGGCAAATCGGCGCACGCGACGAGGCAAAAATCCTCGGCGACGTCGAAAGCTGCGGGCAAAAATGCTGCTGCATCAGGTATCTCAAATCCCTCAAGCCCGTCAATATGCGAATGGCCAAGCTGCAAAAAGCGACGCTGGACCCGTCGAAAATCTCCGGTTACTGCGGCCGGCTAAAGTGCTGCCTGCGCTACGAGGACGATATCTATACCGAGCTTAAAAAACGCCTGCCGCCCCGAAACACATTAGTCAACACACCCGAGGGCAAAGGCAGAATCATCGACTACCAGGTGCTCGCCCAGATGGTTATGGTCGAGCTTGAAACCGGCACAAGGACGACGGTTCCAAGAGATAAAATTGAAATACTTGGCCAATACCAGCCCAATAACACAAACATAAAACCTCCAAAGGAAAATATCCCGAAGGAAAGTACCCCTGAGGAAAATGTCCCTGAAGATAATATCCCTGAAGAAAACAATACTACAGAAGATAATACTACAGAAGACAACAATACTGATGAAAAACCAAACGGTTAACTAACGCCCGACAAGGCGTAAAAAAGGAAAATTATGCCGCGTAAAATCGTCGTTACTTCCGCCCTGTACTACGCAAACGGCCCCATACACATGGGTCACCTCGTCGAGTCAATCCAGACCGATATCTGGGTGCGGTTCCAGAAAATATCCGGCAATCAGTGCTTCTACTTCTGCGCAGACGACACCCACGGCACAGCGATTATGATTAGCGCCCAAAAAGAAGGTATAACCCCCGAGCAGCTTATCGACCGGGCACATAAAGAGCACCTCACTGACTTAAAACGCTTTTTCGTGGAGTTTGACAATTACTACTCCACTCACTCACCCGAAAATCGAACCTTTAGCGAGCTTTTCTTCACCCGCCTGAGAGACGCAGGTTCAATCACCAAACGCAATATCGACCAAGCCTGGTGTCCCAAATGCAATATGGCACTTCCGGACAGGTTTATCCGCGGCATCTGCCCCAAATGCAAGGCCGAAGACCAGTACGGTGACTCCTGCGAGGTCTGCGGCTCGACGTATCAGCCAACCGACCTCATCAATCCCCGCTGCTCTACCTGCGGCTCGACGCCTGTTTTGAAACAATCCGAACATTATTTCTTCAAGCTGACCGATTACGAAAAACAACTGCGGGACATATTCGCCAAGGGCTATATCCAGGAATCCGTCTCCAACAAACTCGACGAGTGGTTCAACGCCGGCCTGAAGGACTGGGACATCTCGCGCGACGGCCCATACTTCGGCTTCAAAATCCCCGGCGAGGAAGACAAATACTTTTACGTCTGGCTCGATGCACCAATCGGCTATATGGCCTCAGCCAAAAACTACTGCGACAAAAATGGCCTCGATTTCAACGCCGTCTGGAACGGCCCCGATTACGAGCTTTATCACTTCATCGGTAAAGATATTACGTATTTTCACGCGTTGTTCTGGCCCGCGATGCTCGTCGGGGCGGGCTTCAAAACCGCAAACAAGCTTTTCGTCCACGGCTTCCTCACCGTCAACGGCCAGAAAATGAGCAAGTCGCGCGGCACCTTCATCAAAGCCGCAACCTATCTTAATCATCTTGACCCGGAATACCTCCGCTATTATTATGCAGCCAAACTTTCCGCCGGCGTTGATGATATCGACCTGAGCGTTGAGGATTTCATAAATAAAATCAACTCCGACCTCGTTGGTAAGTTCACCAACCTCGCATCGAGAGCCGCACCGATGCTCAAAAGCAAACTCAACAACCGGCTGGGCAAACTCGACGACGAAGGCAAAAAGCTCATCGAAGAAATCGCCGCCGCGGGCAATGAGATTACGCAAAACTATGAAAACCTGAATTACGCAGCCGTCATCCGGACAGCGACCACTCTTGCCGACCTTGCCAACCGCTATGTCGAGAAAAACCAGCCCTGGACCACAATCAAAACCGACCCGGAAAAGGCACGCACAACGCTGACCGCAACTCTCAACGCCGTCCGCATCCTGACAATTTACCTCAAGCCGGTCCTGCCCGCCTTCGCCGAAAAAGTCGAACGACTGCTGAACATAGGCAAACTCACCTTCGCGGACATAAACACAACGCTCCAGGAACATAATATAAATGATTTTGAACGTCTCTTCGAACGCGTAGATAAAGAAAAGGTAGATGCGATGATTGAAGAAAGTAAAGACACGGGAGATAAACCTATGGCTGCCGAACCAACCCCGGCGATAACCGCCGAGCCGATTAAGCCGGAATGCACAATTGAGGACTTCGCCAAAATCGACCTGCGCATCGCACAGGTTGTAAAAGCCGAACGCGTCGAAGGGGCCGACAAACTCCTGCGGCTTCAATTAGACATCGGAGGCATTCAGAAAAATGTTCTCGCCGGCATCGCACAGGCCTATCAGCCAGAAAATCTAATCGGCAAAATCGTCATAGTTTTCGCGAACCTCAAACCTCGCCAGATGCGCTTCGGCCTGTCCGAAGGTATGATTCTCGCCTCGGGGCCGGGCGGAAAAGAAATCTTTATGCTCACCACCGATGCGGGCGCAAAACCAGGCGCAAAAGTAAGCTGACACGTTATGACCGAAAAAAAATCGCTTGAGGAAATCTCGGAGTCAGACAGCCGATACGACCCAAAGGCCGTGCGGTTTGTTTACGAAGGCCTCGGTTACACCATCCGAAAACTCGCCGCGGGCCAGCCCGGCCATATCACTGGCCAAACCCTCTGCGAAGGCCTCCGCCAGCTCGCACTCGAAAAATGGGGAATGCTGGCCCCGCTCGTCCTCGATTCCTGGCGGGTCAAAACCACCCGCGACTTAGGCGAAATCGTCTATCTCCTTATCAGGCATAACTGGATGAAAGCTCAGCCAACCGACACAATCGACGACTTCAACAACGTTTTTGAACTTAAAACCGCCCTCAAAGACGGCTTTAAGTTCTAAAAAAAACACTCTTCAAACGCGAATTACCTAAATTGCCGCCCCCTTTTGCTTGACAAATCTCGGCAAGTACTCTAATATATAATGGTATTGATATGAACGGCCATTTTGGAGAGGATATTTAATGCGCCTCGTAGTAAAACAAGGTGAGCGCACCATTAACGAATTCCACTTCGACAAGGGGCCAATCTACATCGGCAGACACACCAACAGCCAGATACTCCTGCCCGACAAGGTCGTTTCACGCCAGCACGCAGTAATTTACAACACCAAGGACGGCCAATGGGTCGTCGAAGACCTCGACAGCGCAAATAAGACCTATTTAAATAACGCCGAAATTCGCAAATCCGACATCAAAGCGGGCGATGTCATCCGCATATCCGATTTCAGCATCGAGGTCAACTTTGAAACGGCTTCCGTCTCTGCCGACCCCGGCGAAACAGTAGAGCTTGAAGAGCCGCCTGTCGGCCTGTCTTCCGGCCCACAAATCATTATTCGAAAACTCGGCGCAGAAAAAGCCCCCGCCGTAAGGTTCCAGGCCGAACGCGCAACTGATTTCCTGCAGGCAATTGAGGAATTGAAAAAGACAGACCACTTAGACAAGGCGTTGCTCATTTTGCTTGAGATGGTCTCAAAACAGTTCAAAACCTATCACGTCTGGGGGGCTATCCGTTCCAAGCCCGACGGCCCGATGATTGCCCACGCGGGTAGAAACAGAAGCGGTATGGCCGTCGAACAGGCAGACCTTGAATACGGCGACAAAATCGCCGAGGCACTTAACAAAAAACAGTGTATGCTCTTCATCTTCACCCGCGACCTCAACCTGCAGAAGGAAACCCAGGTTCGCTCAGTCCTTATCGTCCCCCTGCTTTCAACCGCCGGCTGCTTCGGCGTACTCTACGCCAACAACACCTTCCGCGACGACCATTACAATCTCGGCGATCTCGACTACCTGATGCTCTTAGGCCTCCACTCTGCCTCCGTCCTCGCTAAACTGCCAGCTTAACACTAAAAAATTCTACTTTTATATCTGCGCCAGAAGGACCACATAATTTTTGCCATAGTATTTTGCGCATTTGGGGCAGGTCGTATAGAAAAAGTAAAGCTTTTTCAGCTCTTTACCCTGTTGACGGACGTAATCGGCCATCTGTTTTACCCACTGGCGGACATTTTTATATGGCCCTTCAAAAACCTGCGTCAAAAATGTCCCCGAAACCTTCACCATTTGGGCCCCTGGCACATCCTTGGATACCGCGATATAAATATCCGCGCCCCATAGTGAATTTTCATCGCTCAGCAATATCGGCTCAGGCGCTAATGCCCCTGCCTTGGCAATCCTTTCCATATTCCGCACCATAACCTTGCCGAAATTCAGCGGGATATGCAGGAAACTGGTAACGTGGTCTTTAATAAAAAGCTTGTCCTTAAATGTCACCTCTTTTTTGTCCCACGGCTCAGGATTAAACCGAGGACAGCACCCCGTCTCCGAATCATACAGCTTATCCATAACATTCTCCTTTCAATCCCAAAAAGGGGTCAGGCGCCTTTTCGTCTTTTCGTCATTTAATACATTTCATCAAATCGCCCAATTTGTCGCCGGCTAAAAACGCGAGCGACATGATTGCGATAATCCACATCGTCGGCTTAATCTCTCTCGCCTTTCCCGCGGCGGATTTGATAAGCACAAAGGAAATAAAGCCGAAAGCAAGCCCCGTGCTGATACTGTAACTAAGCGCAATCATCACGATAATAATAAAGGCCGGGAACGCCTCCTCGATATCCGCGAAGTTTATCGCCCGGACTTCCTTCATCATAAATAATCCAACCATAATCAAAGCCGGGGCCGTCGCGTATTCGGGCACAATGCCCACCAATGGCGCAAAAATAATCGCCAGTAAAAATAACGCCCCTGTAACAACCGAGGTCAACCCTGTGCGGCCGCCCTGCTCGATACCCGCCGCCGATTCGATATAAGCGGTTGTTGTCGATGTGCCGAATATCGCCCCGGTCATTGTCGCAATCGCGTCTATCGCCAGCAATCTGTCCATCCCTTTTATTTTGCCGTGACTATCGACCATTTTCGCTTGGTGACAGCACGCGACCAATGTTCCGATACTGTCGAACATATCCATAAACATCAAGCTGAACACGCTGCCCAGCACGCCCCATTTCAAAGCGCCGAAAATATCCAGGTGAAACGCAATCGGCCTTATATCCACGTCGAACGATACCCACCGCATCGGCCTGTCAACGTATCCGAACGCAATCGCCAACAGCGTCGAAACCGCTATGCCTATAAGCAGCGAACCTTTTATTCCCTTCATTTCAAAAAACAGCATAAATAACAATCCCGCCAGTCCTATCAATGTTGTCGCCCCCAGAGGCCCAGCCGAGACAAGCGTCGAATCGTTTTTAACTATTATGTTAAGATTGACTAACCCGATGAACGTGATGAAAAGCCCGATGCCTACGGATATGGCAGCGATAACCCCTGGCGGTATTGCCTCAACGAGCTTTTTACGAAGCCCAATCAGTGTCAGCAGCAAAAACAATGCGCCCGAAACAAATACCGCACCCAGCGCCGTCTCCCAGCTTAGCCCTTTGCCGAGCACAAGGGTATATGTGAAAAATGCGTTTAGCCCCATCCCCGGCGCCATCGCAATCGGCGCCTTGCCGAAAACCCCCGTGATAATTGTCGAAATAGCTGACACCAGACACACCACCGCCACAAGTGCGTTTTTGTCCATACCGGTCTTGCTCAACATCGTGGGGTTTACAAAGATTATGTAAGCCATCGTCAGAAACGTCGTAATGCCCGCTATTGTCTCCGTCTTGACGCTTGTCCCCTTCGCTTTTAGCTCAAAATAATCGCCCGCCATATTCGACCTCACGTTTCAATAGCGATATAATTAATTGTTTTACCACAGAGACCGCAAAGGTCGCAGAGAAAACAGAATTAAAACTCTGCGATTTCAGCGTGCTCTGTGGTTAACTAAATGCGAGCGAGAGGAGTCGAACCTCCACGGGCTTTCACCCACAAGGTCCTAAGCCTTGCGCGTATGCCAGTTCCGCCACGCTCGCGAAATCATTACTGTTTGCCGCCGTCCTGTTCTGATGCAATCTTCTCGATGCGTTTTTCCGCATCCTGCAGAATCTTCCTGCATTGCTTAATCAGGGCCATTCCCTTTTCATACTGCTGCAAGCTGTCGCTAAGCGTAATATCTCCCTGCTCGATTTTGCCGACTATCCCTGTCAGCTCCTTTACCGCCTGCTCGAATGTCAGCTTACCAACGTCATTTTTTACTTCTTCTTTCGCCATTATTCTACCCAACAATCTGTGTTAATCTGTGTTCACCCCGTGAGATGCCGCTTCGCTATCTCACGGGGTAAATCTGTGGTTTCTTTTTACTTTTTTGTTACTTTGCTTTCAATCAAATTCTCCGCCAGTTCCGTTACCAGCGTATCCCCAATCTGCACTTGTGCTGCGTTTTTCAATACCGCACCTGTCTGTTTGAGCGTCGTTATCGAGTATCCTCGTTTCAATACGGCTCTGGGGTTCAGGCCCTCAAGCCGATTCTCCTGAGCCGTAAGCTGCATTCGTGCCCTGGCCAATAATGCCGATACAGCCGCGTTTGCCCTGCTTCGCAATTCATTAACCTCGACCGTTTTCCTGCCCAATAATCGTCTCGGCTCAAGCCGAACCACCTGCTCATAATATTCGTTCAACTGTTCCCTCGCATCCGTTATCATATCTTGTATCAATTCTTCAAGGTTGCCCCCCATCTCATCCAGTTGCTGCTGGCGGTTCCGCACCTGCAAAATCGGGTTGCGAAACGCGGCGCTCGCGCATATCGTCTGTAACCTCAGCTCCGCAAGCTCCAACCTTGAGCCGATATCGTCCGTCAGTCGCTTCTCCACAACCGCTAATTTTTCCAGGACATCTTTCGCATCCGGCACCGCGACCACTCCCGCCTTTGTAGGCGTCGATGCCCGTGCATCGGCCACCAAATCCGCTATCGTCGTATCAATCTCGTGGCCTACTGCGCTGATTATCGGTATCTTCGACTCGTAAATCGCCCGCGCCAATACCTCCTCATTAAACGCCCACAAATCCTCCGGCGACCCGCCTCCCCTGCCCACAATCAAGATATCGAGATTGAGCTTATTGTTTCTGCGATTGACGTTCTTTATCGCCGAAGCGATTTTTTCAGCAGCCCCTTCACCCTGTACGGGCACCGGGTAGAAACACAACACACAGGGCCAGCGGTCAAAAATGCTTTTCCTGATATCATCAAACGCCGCCCCGGATTCGCTAGTCAATACCCCTATCCGCCGCGGATACTTCGGCAACGGCTTTTTATGCACTTCATCGAACAATCCCTGTGCCGATAACCGTTTGACCAATTGCTCAAACGCTAATTGCAGCGCACCCACCCCCGCCGGCTCCATCCTCTCAACGTAAAACTGGTATTTCCCCTGCGGCTCGTAAACATCAATGTTACCCGTTGCGAAAACCGCAAGACCGCTCTCCGGCTTGAATTTCACCTTCTTGAAATTGCTCCCCCACATTACGCAGGGCAATACCGACCCCTCATCCTTGAGCGAAAAATAGCAGTGCCCGCTCGAATGTAATTTCCAGTCGCTAATCTCGCCCCTCACCGTTAATCGCCCGGGGAGATTATTTTCCAGCGTCGTCTTTATCAGCGTCGTTACCTGGCTGACGGTATAGATTTTCACCTGCTCATTTGCCATATCCGCCGATTATACCCCCCTGTGACCAGATAGTGCTACTCAATCCTCTTGCGATACAGCTTGGTTTCCAATGGCTTTTGCCAGCCCGTCCAGTTGGAATCGCCCGGCTCATCCTCAATCAATCGCGTAACCTGGTTCATCTTCGCGTCGAGGTCGTCGATATAGCAAACCATAAACGCCTCGGCTGTCGCGGGCAGCTTGGGCGAACCGAACTCATATTCCCCGTGATGCGACAAAATGATGTGTCCCAGCGCATCTAATACCGCGCCATCAATCTGCACGCCTTTGGCCGTTAATGCGTCCGCCTTTTTGTGCAACATCAGGATTGTTTTGGTTATGTGCCCGATTAGCTGGCCCGAATCCGTATATGAAAAAGCCGTATCGTAGGTAAGCTCCTCGGTCTTGCCCATATCGTGGATAAAAATCCCCGCCAGCACCAAATCCGCCTGCACCTGGGGATACAAAGGCAGTACCGCCGATGCAACCCGCAGCATATTCCACGTATGCTCAAGCAATCCGCCGATACAATCGTGATGCATCGACATCCCGCCGGGACAACTGCAAAACTGCTTCATCAGCTTCTCATCCGCTATGAATTCATCCACAATCGCCTTCAACTGCTTGTTTTTTACACCTCCGACAAACCGCTTTACGTCCGCCCACATCTTATCAACGTCTTTGTCCGTGCGGGCGAGAAACTCCTCGATATTGACCTTACTCGAATCGACAACGCTGATATTATTCACCACAACCTGCAAGCTGTTCTGATATACCTCGCTTCTTCCCTTTATCCGAACGAACCCCGGCTTGGGCAATTCTCCATACATCGCCTCGCTTGCCTGCCATATCCGGCCGTTTAACTGGCCTGTCTTATCGCAGAGGAACATCGCTATATACAAATCGCCACGCGACGTGCTCCGCAGAATCGGCTCTTTCACAAGGTAGATATCGTCAATCACCTCGCCCGGCGCTATTTCGCTGATATATCTGTGTGCCATCTCTCTTATCCGCCTTTTGCGGATGCTCCTTTCAATTCTACTGTCTTCCTATACGCTATACGCTGAACGCTGATTTAGATTATCAACCCTGCCCTATCGATAATCAACCAAAAAAATCAGGGCATATACCTTCACGATATATGCCCTTTGTTTGTAATCTAAAATGATTACGCTCAACATCCGCCACTAAAATGACGGCAAGTCCGAAGGGTACAGACTCAGATTATATTGAAGCGAGTCGCCCCATACGGCCACCTGAAATTTGATGACATCTTTTTTACAAGACGGATGGGTATAATCCGTGAGGTTTGCCGGTTCGTTCTTTAACGCGCACATATCCATTGTCACCTGACATTGCCACTTCCATAAATCACAATGCCCGTCAGCCATTCCGACAGTCGCTCCGTTATCATGTATAACACCCGGCCAGTCGGGATAATCTGGCCACCACGGGTTGTTGGCAAGAACCTCCAGAGCATCCGGCGTCATCCTTACCTCCTCTATAAACACCAGCCGCTGGGCAGAACCTTTAATCTGCCCCGTCCTCTTAAAGACCTGCCCCTCCTCATTCGCAGCTGCCAACGAATTGTGCCCATTCATCGAGCTGGGTATGGAATACGTCCGGTGTAAATCTTTAGCGCCCTCCGGGCATCGATAAACCTTTGGATTTAGAAGATACCTGTAAAGAGCGCCTTTTTTCAGTTTTTCTACCCTCTGGTCATAAGTCAGCACCGGCGTGCCAGATGTGCAATATTCGTCGGGCCCCCAGAAGCCCCCAATGTTCCAGTCAAGTCCAGGGTCGGCGGTCGTGTGAAAACCCGTGCACCAGTACGGCTCTGTCATAGCATTGGCCGCATCAGTAATCGGAACCGGATGTTGCCCGCCGTTAACAATTTTGCCGTCGTTGTTCTCAGCATAAACCATCCACGCCGCGATAAGCTGCTTCATATTGCTCATACAAACGACGCGCTTTGCTGCTTTTCTGGCCTTGGTCAGGGCCGGCAGCAAAACAGCCATCAGCAGCGCGATAATCGAGATAACCACCAAAAGCTCGACTAATGTGAATCCTCCTTCCATCCTTCGCCCTTGAAGGGCTTCTGACTTCGCTTGCGCTACGCCGGACAGGTCGCTATTGCTATGGAGGACAGGCCCCTTGTTTTTCTTCAAAATCTTTGCTTTTACCTCTTTAACTTCCGTCATCCGTCCTCTGTCTTCCGCCATCCGTTATTTGTCAAAGGTCAACTTCTCTCCTGTCGTTCATTTTATCGCGTTAGACCCCATACCGCATTGAGCATCCAATCATAATCTTTCATACAAGTGGTAAGCTCTGCCGAGGTTGGCGCCCCATCCTGCGGAGCACTGCTTGGCGTCTTGGCCCATTTCAATGTAGACGCACATTCCCATCTATGATAGTCCGCATGGCCGTCGGCAAATCCGAAATTAGCCCCGTCGCCATGCATAATATTGGGTTTATCATAAGTCCACGAAAATGTCCCAGTAGTATTATCGGGAAACTGGAAAGCATCGGGGGTTATTTCTCTTTCCTCAAAAAAAACGACTCTTTCTTTTGATCTTTTTATTTGACCTAATCTCTTTGCTACCTTACTGTCAGTAGAATAGTAGCAGCCGACACAATATGCATTCATAGACGCGGGCATAACATACGTCCGGTGCATATCTTTATCGGCCTCCGGGCAACGGTAGCTTTTTATATTCTGGCAATATCTAAAAATCGCGCCCTTTTTCAGCTTTTCTATCCTTTGTGCATACGTCAATATGCCTGAATAATCCCCATATACCTTCCAGCTCCAGTCGTACCCCGGGTCGGCGGATGTATTAAAAGACGTGCACCAATATGGTTCTGTGCTCGCAATAGCCGCAGCAGTTGTTGGAGGAGGAGCTGTTCCGCCGTTAACGAGTTTACCGTCATTGTTCTCAGCGTATGCCATCCATGCCGTAACAAGCTGCCTCAGGCCGCTCAAACACACAATACGCTTTGCCTGCGTTCTCGCCTTGCTCAGGGCGGGCAGCAAAACAGCCATCAATAGCGCGATAATCGAGATAACCACCAAAAGCTCGACCAGCGTAAACCCGCCGTTATCTTTTTTCCCCTTCCTCGAATCACTCTTAATCCGTGGTTGCTTTTTCTTCAAGATTTCTATTTTCACCACTGCGACCCCTGTCTTCCGCCATCCGTTATCTGTCATCGGTTGTTTTTACGGTTAACAGATTATCAATCCTCCACACTCGATAATCAACCCAAAAAACAGGGCATATATCTTCACGATATATGCCCTGTGATTCAAAAACTGAACTCTTTGAAGTTTATCCTAATCACCCCAGCAGGCCTTCTGTATCCATAAGCGGTCCGTCGTTTGAAAACAATTATCCGCGGCTATTTGGTCTACAGTCAATTTGCCATCTGCCCAGTCTATTGTTTTCTGGCATTGCCATTGATGGTATTCAGCATGTCCATCTGCAAAAGCGAAATTTGCACCATTGCCGTGCATATAATCTATTGTATCGCAAAGTGTGCAGGCGCCATATGGAAACATGAAGGCATCGGGAGTTATTACCCTCTCCTCAAAAAAAACAGCCATGTCTTTAGTTTTCTTTATTTGCCCTATCCTTTTTGCCGCTCTATCAAGAGGATAACAAGCACTAGACGGAGAAGTTGTTGTCCATGCCGCATTCATAGACATAGGCATCACAAATGTCCGGTGCGTTGTTTTGGGCGCTTCCTGACAACGATACATCTTTACGTTCTTAATATAGTTGTAAAGCGCACCCCTCTTCATCAAACTTACATGCTCTTCATACGGCCAAGTAGCAGCGGGGTCCCAGTCATATCTTGTTGTTGAGCTATATGTGCCGGTCTCGTCGGTTAAAGGCACGGGGGGCAGAGGCGTGCACCACCATGGTTCCGTTGGGAACGGAAGATTACTCGTGGGTTGTCCGCCGTTGACGAGTTTACCGTCGTTGTTTTCCGCATATAACATCCACCCCAAAGTCATTTGCTTCAAATTGCCCAAACAAATGACTCTTTTCGCTGTTCTCCTCGCCTTGGTCAGGGCCGGAAGCAAAACGGCCATCAATAGCGCGATAATCGAGATAACCACCAAAAGTTCGACTAATGTAAAACCTTTGTCTTTCTTCAAGATTTTTCCTCTCTGTAACTCAGAACACAGGGCATATATCATTCAGATATACGCCCTTTAACTTTTGATTCAAAAGCCAATTTTCCTGCCGCCTATCTTACCGCGACATACCCCAAATCGCATTAAGCAACCAATCATAATCTTTCGGGCAAGATGAAAGTTGTGCTGCAGTCGGCGCCCCAACCGTATCGTCAGTGCTTGGGTTTTGGGCCCATTTTATTATGGCGTCACATTGCCATTGATGGTAATCGGCGTGGCCGTCGGCAAAACCGAAGTTAGCCCCGTTTCCATGCATAATATTAGGTTTATCGTAAGTCCACGTTGGAACTGTACCACTGCTCACCGGAGTAGGAAATTCGAAAGCATCGGGAGTTACCGTCTTCTCTTCGAAAAACACAACCCGGTCTTTCGATCCTGTAATTTGCCCTAATCTCTTTACAACCTTACCTGCGGGCATGTAATTGTCAGGTGCGCTTTTCCATTCTGCATTCATAGGTCCAGGTATAACATACGTCCGGTGCGCATCTTTACTGGCCTCCGGGCAACGGTAACTTTTAACGTTTTGACAAAATCTATAAAGCGCACCTTGTTTTAATAACAGCTCTCTTTCCTTATAAATCAAAGTCAAATCCCAGTCGAATCTTTTTGCGTTATAACCGCTGCCGGTCTCGTCGGACGTGGGCAGGGGGTACATAGGTGTGCACCACCATGGCTCCGTAACCCAGTCATATGTGCCACTTCCTTTAGGACTCGCAGTCGCTCCGGCCTGTCCGCCGTTAACAAGTTTGCCGTCGTTGTTTTCAGCGTATGCCGTCCACCCCAACACAAGCTGCCTCAGACCGCTCAAGCATGCAATACGCTTTGCCTGCGTTCTCGCTTTTGCCAAGGCCGGAAGTAAAATCGCCATCAGCAGCGCGATAATCGAAATAACCACCAACAACTCGACTAATGTAAATCCTCCTACGCTAAAGCTACGGAGGACATGCCCCTTGTTGAAATTCTTCCTGGAATTAGTGCGATTCTTCATAATAATGCCATTTTCCTATATTGCCCTGTTTATCGAAGGGCTCGTCTTCGAGCATTCTCGCCGCCTGTTTACACCAACTCCCCGGCGGCACGATGACCTTATATTCTTCCTATATACCACATCCCCGGCCCAAAAACAACAGTAAATTCCAGTATTGATACTGAAAATTTACTCCCCGCGCCCGTTATTTACCGGACGAAATCGAGTCCGCCGCAGGCCCAATGCGTTTTACCCTTGCAACAACCCCGTTTTTACATTATAAACCCCAATTGATGCTGTGGATATTAGACAAGAATTGAACAACGAAGTTATTTAATTAAAAAACTGTTAAACCACGAAGAACACAGAGAATCACGAAGAAAAAATAACAAAATAGTTTTTTTATATTAACTTCGTGTTCCTTCGTGCTCTTCGTGGTGAACTTAAATTACTTAAATTTATTCTCTGTGGTTAAAAATTATGCGATACAGCAAAATGTTAATACCGACGGTCAAGGAAGCCCCCGCCGACGCGGAGATTCCGAGCCATAAACTTATGCTCCGTGCCGGGCTTATGCGTAAGCTCTCAAGCGGCACATATACCTACCTGCCGCTGGGCTGGCGATGCCTTTTGAAGATAATCGGCATCGTCCGCGACGAAATGAACCGGGCAGGCGCACAGGAAATCCTAATGCCATCGGTGCAGCCGATTGAGCTTTGGCAGCAGACGGGGCGGGACGTCGATTACGGCAAAACGATGGCAACATTTAAGGATAGACACGACCATTTGAACGTGCTTGCCCCGACTGCCGAAGAGGTCGTTACAAGCGTCGCCGCGGGTGAAATCAAATCCTATAAGCAATTGCCCATCAACCTGTACCAAATCAGCTTCAAATTCCGCGACGAGTTCCGCCCCCGGTTCGGCGTCCTGCGCAGCCGGGAATTTATTATGAAGGATGCCTACAGCTTCCACGCGACCCCCGAATGTCTCGATAAAGAATACTGGAGTATGTACGAGACCTATAAGCGCATCTTCAAACGCTGCGGCCTTGATTACGTCATTGTCGAAGCCGAATCGGGCGAAATGGGCGGCTCCGGCTCTCACCAGTTCACCATCCCATGCCCCTCAGGCGAAGACGTTATCGTATATACCGAAGACGGGAGTTACGCAGCAAATATCGAAAAAGCCGAAGTTGACCCGCTGCCCAAACAAAAACCCATCGCCAACCCGCCCAAACCGGAAGAAATCCACACGCCAAACGTCGGCTCAATCGACGCTGTCTGCGCATTCCTCAAAACCAAACCGCAGGATATGATTAAAACCCTCATATTCTCCGCTGATAAAAACGTTATCGTCGCGCTGGTCCGCGGCGACCACGAAATCAATCCCGAAAAACTCACCCAAACCATCGGTGGAAAACACAACGAGCTGGCTACCCCGGAAACAATCGAAAAAATCACCGGCGCAAAGGTCGGCTTCGCCGGCCCGATGGGCCTTGCGGGCAAGGTCTCAAAACTGATTATCGACCACGCCGTCGCGGCTATGCCCATCGGCGTTACGGGCGCGAATAAAACCGATTATCACGTCAAAAATATCGTCCCGGGCAGGGACTTCCCGCTATCAGGAACTAACGTTGTTGTCGCTGATATTCATATCGCCGTCGAGGGCGACACCCACGATGGCAAAAAACTCCTCTTCAAGCACGGCATCGAGGTCGGCCAGGTCTTCAAACTCGGCACTAAATACTCATCGAAAATCGGCTGCAACTTCTTAGATGACTCCGGCAAAGGAAACCCCTGCCTGATGGGCTGCTACGGCATAGGCATCAACCGCATCGTCGCATCCGCAATCGAAGCTGCCAACGACGAAAACGGCATCATCTTCCCCATCAACATCGCGCCGTTTGAGGTTATTATCGTATCAGTCAATCAGGACGATACCGATGTCGTTCAGGCAGGCGAGAAAATTTACAACGAGCTGAAAAGTAAGGGTATCGAAGTTTTACTCGACGACCGCGATGAACGGGCGGGCGTTAAATTCAAAGACGCCGATTTGATTGGCATCCCTGTCCGCATCACCGTCGGTAAAAAGGCCCTCCAAACCGGCAACGTTGAAATCAAGCTCCGCACCGAGCCGAAACCAACCTTCATCCCCGTCGATACCGCCGTCGCCAAAACCGTCGAAATGGTTGATACCTTAAAATCACGGCTCAACACATAAAGCTCGAAATACGAGATACGAACGACGAAACAATGTGGGAACTGCAAAACCCTAAACCAGTCAAATTGATAATCGGCATCTTAGCCGCGAATGAAACCGCCCTTGCCGCAGCGGTAAAGGCGATAAGCAAATCTTTTGGCGTAATTGACCTCAAAAGCGACGTCTGGCCCTTCACCCAGACCGACTATTACAAAGACGAAATCGGCCCGAACGCCCTGCGGCAATTTGTCTCAATAGAAAATCTTATCGACCCCGGCAAACTCGCACAAATAAAGCACGATACCAATTCTCTTGAACAACAACTTGCCGATTCACTAAAGCTTTCCCTGCCTCGGCCGGCAAATCTCGACCCGGGATTTATCGAGCCATCAAAACTAATCCTCGCCTCAACGAAAAATTTCTCGCATCGCATCTACATCGGCAATAAAATGTTCGCGGAAGTTACGCTTATGTATGAAAAAGGCAAGTGGCGACATTTTGAATATACGTTCCCTGACTACAGGCAGTCCTGCTATCAGGATTTCTTATCAAAAGTCCGAACCCGTTTACTGGAACAATTGAAAACTTAGTAAATCTTGAAACCGTTGACATGAAGGGTATTAAGAGCATATAACATAATGAAAAGGACACAGATAGACACTGACTTACACTGTTTTTTTATTCATTTCTCTGTGTCCTCTGTGCTCTCTGTGGCCAAAAAATCTCTGTGGCTAAACTGGAGCAATTGAAAACGTGACACTAACATACCTAGCAATAATCCTGCTCGTCGCGTCATTCACGGTATCCGCCGGCCTTACCCGGCTTGTCAAAAATCTCGCCACACGCGTCGGCTTCGTCGCACGCCCCACCGAAGACAGATACCACCGCTCAACAATCGCCCTGGGAGGCGGCATATCAATCGTGGCAACAATACTCCTGTTCTTCGTCGCGGGCATTTTAATCGTAAGATTCTTAGTCGAGCCGGGCCGACTTGCCCTTGACAAATCCGCCGCTATTCACGCCCCCGGATTCATCAGCAGAACAAATCAGCTCATTATCGTTATTTTCTGCATCCTCGCCCTGTTTGCCCTCGGCCTCTGGGACGACAAAAAACACCTCGGCCCATACTTCAAACTCATAGTTCAGTTCGCCATCGCCTTCATTGCCGCTTTTGCCGCCAATATCCGCCTCGAATTTTTCATCCACAGCAAAGTCGTAACATCAATGCTCTCCACCGTCTGGATAGTCCTGATTATCAACGTATTCAATTTCCTCGATAATATGGATGGCGCCTCCGCGGGCATAGCGACAATCGTCGCTGCGATTCTTTTCACCGCCGCCGCAATCAGCAGCCAGGTCTTCATCGGTGCTCTGGCGTTACTTTTCATCGGAACACTTCTTGGCTTCCTCATCTTCAACTTCCCCCCCGCCAAAATTTTTATGGGCGACGCCGGCTCACTGCCTCTCGGTTTTCTCCTCGCCGTTATTTCCCTTAGAACAACTTATTACCATCAGGCCGCCTCAGGCGCCTGGTATCCCGTTCTTATCCCTCTCATCTCAATGGCTGTTCCGCTTTATGACTTCATCACAGTTACGGCCTTACGCCTCAGCCAGGGTAAATCCCCATTTGTCGGCGATACTCAGCATTTCTCTCACCGCCTGCGAAAACTCGGCCTCACCGATACCCAGACCGCCCTGACCCTCTATCTTGCCACCCTCACCACCGGCATCGGAGCAACTTTTCTCTACCAGGTCAATTTAGCCGGTGCTATACTTATATTCGCCCAGACCATTCTGGTTCTGTTAATTATCGCTGTTCTGGAATCGACCGCTAAAAATGACCGACACTAAAACAAAAATTGATAATTCAAAAAATAAAATCCTTACTCTGCTCGAAACGCTGCTCTTTCCCTTCTGTATCGCTGTCATCGTACTTCGTGCCACCAGCTCCGAGCCCCCGACCCCACAGTCATCCCCCATACAGGCCGTTCTTAACGATACTGTCTTTTCCCTGTGCGTTTCGGGAACACTCATATTCACTTTTCTCATCTGGTGCCTTGCCAAACTTTTCAGCAATCGCCCGTCCTTCAAAATATCTGCTTCTATCCTCGGCCTGGTATTCCTAATTGCTGGCATAATTATCTCCACACTTTACGCCGCCAATAAACGTTCCGCAATCACCGCCGCCGTCACCCTTCTTGCACCGATTTTTATGGGGATTATGCTCACGTGCCTGCTCGACTCACACACCAAAATCAAAATCCTCCTCATCACGCTTGCCTCGCTCGGCATCGTCGCTTCGTTTCAGTCCGCCGACCAGTTCTTCATCGAAAACAACCTTATGATTCAACAGTACCAGGACGACCCCGACGCAATGCTCCAACAGCTTGGTATCGAAAAAAACTCCTTCAATCATATCCTCCTCGAGCACCGCCTTTACTCCAAAGACGTCCGCTCATTCTTCACTACGGGCAACTCCGCAGGTTCCTTCGCCATTCTTACATCCTTCACCGCTATCGCCCTGTTGGCTGAGATACTCAAAAACCGTAAATTATTCCCAAAACTTTCCGGCAACCGCGCCTTGGCCATTCTTCTTCTCGCATTTATACTTTTGGGCCTGCTGTTAACTCGCAGCAAAGGTGCAATTACCGCGTTCTTCTTCGCAGCAGTAATATTCTTTCTCCTTATGCGCAGCAAACGCCCGAAACTATCCAAAAATATAATCCTCGCTGCCTGTCTCGTCGGCGTTCTCGCCCTGGCATACGCTGCTGCATTATATGGCCTCAGGACAGGCCGGCTCCCCGGCGGAAATTCCATGCTCGTCCGATGGCAATACTGGGATGCCTCCGTCAAAATGTTCCTCGACAAACACTTCTTGGGCATCGGCGGCGGAAACTTCTCATCGTATTATCCTCAATATAAAACTCCTTCCGCCCCCGAAACCGTCTCCGACCCACACTGCTTCGCCCTGAGCATCCTTACGCAATACGGCCCACTCGCTCTACTCGGTTTTTTAATTATTATTCTTGTCCCACTTTGGCGAAACTCATTAGATGACAACATTAATCTCAAAACCACACAAGCACGTAATTTTATAAATCTCGCCACGCTCTGCGCCATCGTTACAGCGCTTGTCCTAATCGTTCTTCGCCCGTTCATATTACCTCATACCGATGCACCGACCTTTGAGGAAAAAATATACGTCCTGTTTTCCCTTTACGCCGCCCCTGCTGCCGCTTTTGCCGTAAGCGTCGCGCTGTATGCAAAAACCATGCAAACCGCCCCAAAAGAATACAATCTGCAAAATACGCACATCACATCAATAGCGCTATCCTGCGGCATTCTCGGCTTTATAATTCACAATCTAATCGACTTTGCCATTTTCGAGCCGGGTATCCTCACTGCCTTCTTTGCCTCGCTGGCTTGCCTCATCGCTTTAAATGCCAAAACCGAAAACCAGCTGAAACCTGCTATTTTCTCCCCCCTCTGGCTGAAAGCCGCCTCTGTTATCGGCGCTCTGCTTATCGGCTTGGCGTATTTCAACTACGTCCTGCTGCCTGTCGTGGAAAACACTTCCAATATCGCAAAAGCCCGCCCTCCTATGATGTTAGGCCATGTCCAGCTTGCCCACAGTTTCCTTGACGCCGCCACAATTGACGACCCACTCAGTTCCGATGCGCCAGCTCAGAATGGCAACCTTTATATTCAGGAATTTTACCGCTCCGATGTGCAAAAAGAGCAATTATTCAATAACGCCGAGCAGGCATTATTCATCGCCGCAGAAAGGAACCCGAGAGACCATAAAATTTTTGATTCACTCTCCGAACTTTATTCCCTCTATGCGCGGCTTCAGCCCGAACAAAACGAGGCATTGCTAAATAAAGCTCTCGTTAGCGCATCTATAGCTGTCGAGCTGTATCCGGGTGACGCCGAATTGCACCTCAAGCTTGCCCAAATCGCCGATGACCTCGGTCGAATGGATTTGGCCCTGAAAAATTACAAAATCGCCGTGCAGATTGAAGATGGCTTCCGCACACAGTTCAAGCTGATGTATCCGGGCAGAAAAGTCCTCAGCCGGCTTAATGAGGATAAATATTTCTCCGCCACCCAGCGAATTAAAGCCCTCGAACAAAAACCACCGCGCTAACCCCGGCTAAATTACCCCGAAACCTTCGCCATTATATCATCCGGGATATTGAAGTTGGCGTATGCGTTCTGGACATCCTCGTGGTCGTCAAACTCCTCCATCAACCCCACAATCTTCCTCGCCGTTTCCGCGTCGCTTATCGGTATCTCGTTGGCCGGCACCATCGAAACTTCTGCCACCTCCATCGGTATCGATTTGGCCTCCAGCGCCTTCTTCAATCCCTCAAAAGCCGCGGGCAGACACGTTATCTCGTAAATCCCCCCAACATTCCGCATATCCTCGGCGCCTGCCCCCAGTGCTATCTCCATCAAATCGTCTTCTTTCGCCGCCTCCGTCTTTACCGTTATCAAACCCTTCTTATGGAACATCCACCCGACGCAGCCCGTCGCGCCCAGCGCTCCGCCGTGACGTTCGAATATCTTTTTTATCTCCGCCACCGTACGCGCGCGGTTATCCGTCAGGACATCAACCATTATCGCCACGCCCTTCGGCCCATACCCCTCATACGCCATTTCCTCGAAATGAATCGCCGCGCCCTCGCCGGTCGCCTTTTTTATGGCCTTTTCAATCGTGTCTTTGGGCATATTGACCGACTTGGCCTTGTCGATTGCGTATCGCAGCGACAAGTTGCTATTCGGGTCACCCCCGCCTCGCTTGGCTGCCACGATTATCATCCTGGCGACCTTGCTCCACGCCTTGCCGCGTTTCGCGTCCGCCGACGCCTTCTTGTGCTTTATACTCGACCAGTGCGAATGTCCTGACATATCATTCTCCTGTCATTCCCGCCAATAACAAACTATGAACTATGAACAACCAACTATGAACTGATTATACCCTTTCCCGCCTGATTCCACAACCCGCCTTCATTAAAAACTATGCCTATGACGGCTAAAAAAAATGAAGGCAAAAAGAAATTGTCCAGTTTATCGAGGAGTATCTTCCAACCACGGCAATTAAACGCAAATAGACAATCTTTGTCTGCGGCCTTGGGGCTTTGGTCTGAGGTCTGGCGTTTGAGGTCTATTTCTTATGCGGCTGGTAAATCTTAAACGTGTTTTTGCCGGCCTGTTTAGCGGCGTAAAGCGCCTGGTCGCTCCTGCTGGCGATATCATCCGGAGAATCTTCGGCATCGTACTGGCCTAAACCTACGCTGATTGAAATGGGAATCTCCTCTTTTCGCCATATAACGGGCGTGCCGGAGACAATGTTGACCATACGTTCCGCTACGACGGCCGCGTCGGCCAGCGAGGTATTGGGAAGTATAATCCCAAACTCATCGCCGCCGTATCTTGCCGCGGTATCGATTTGGCGAATCGACTGCAATATGCGGTCGCTGATTTCCTTTATGACAAAATCCCCAGCCCGGTGGCCAAGGCTATCGTTTATTTTTTTGAAGTTATCGACATCGACCATAATCAGCGAAATCTGCTCGCCATAACGCTTTGACCGCCACAGTTCGCGCTCCAAAATCTCATAGAACGTCTTATGGTTGACTAATCCGGTAAGCCCGTCGGTCCGTGCCTGGTGCTGGATTCGCTCGAACATCGCTATATTGCCGACCGATGCCCCGACTAACTGGCCCACAAGCTCAACTAAGGCGATATCATCCGGGGTGAACCCCTGTGTGCCCCCTTTGTCCGCCAGATTCAGCATGCCGACGACTTTATCCTGGCACAAAAGCGGGACGATAAGGCAGTTTTTCGTCTTATAGTTGCCGGAGTACGGCCTTTGCGACTTTTTGATGGTCATATCCTTTGTGGAATCAATATCTTCGATGTGGATTAGCTTTTTGCTTTTGGTGGCCATAACCATAAGCGAAGGCGGGTTCTGGTTTATCGAAACGATTTTATTTATCAAATACGGGTGATTGCTGCTCTGCAGGTGCAACATAGTGCCGGCATCATCGAGCAGGTAGAGCGAGGCAAGACGGGCATCGAGAAGCTTGGGAATCTTCCGGACGCATATCGTGGCAATACGCTCAATATCAAGGCAGTTAATCTGCCTCGCCAGCGGCGTTATCTGTTCGAGCAGCGAAACGCCTTGGCTGCCGCTTTCGGCTCGCTCATTCGGGTTTATGCTGTGTCGTCCCATAATATTTATATGCTTACTGGGCAATAGTGTTTGCTATATCGGCTGCATGGCGAGGGCACATAAGCTGGAAAACGGGTATCGTCACGAGTAAATAGGTGACTGAAAACTAAGTATTATCGGACACCAGACCAAGCAAAAAGCGAAATCAAAAATATTCCAAAAAAACTTCAAAAAAAACCAAAAAAGACCTTGACGCCGACTGAAATGTATTTTACATTTTACAAAATGTAAAAGTTATTTTAATGTCCCCGGCGCAAAACCGGAAGGAACAAACGTTGATGATGCGAACAGGACAAACAACAGGTGAGATGATTAAAGTGCCCGCCAAGCTGTATCGAATCGGCGACATCGTTCGATACACCCCCTTCTCTCGCCAAACGATTCATAATTATACGACGATGGGCTTGATTCGCGAAGCGGAGTGGACGCAGGGCGGACATCGGCTTTACGACGAATCGGTTTTTGAGCGGCTGTCGAAAATTATGGAGATGAAAAAGACCAAGTCGCTTTTCGAGATACGCAAGATACTGAGCAAGGAAGAAAGTTCGGTTCGGCCGAAAGTAACCGGCCGACCAATCGATAATAATTAAAAGACCTTCGGCATGAGGCCGGCGGTAACCCAGGGATGAAATATAAAAGGTGCAGGGATGAGAAAAAGGTTGTCGTTCAAAGGCAGCAGGGAAGCAGCTAATAGGCGATGTGGCCTGTGGGCAGCGTGCCGGGGAGGCCAACTATGAACCTCCCAACGCTGAACTCAACAGACAACATCACGGAAGTTCTGTTCAAAATCATCGAATTCACGCAAAGCAGGCAAAAAATCCTGATTCGGAATATAAACACGATGTATAGCGATGGTTTTGCGCCCAGGGACTTGCCGGTTGATGAGTTTTCGAGATTGATGGCCCAGGCGCTTGCCGAACACGCACGCTCAGGTCGGCTCATCCTCCGGGATGGCGAAAACGTCAAATTCGGCGCTAACGGCAGTTTTGAAGCGACCGCCGCTATCGACGAAAACGCAAAATCCCTTTTCGAGCAGAACCGCGACGAATACCTCCGCAGGCAAATAGACAAAATGCTCGAAAATTCGCTCAACCAGCGGATAGCCGTGGACCTGCTCAAGCAAAAACAGGCCAACGAAAATTGCCCGGGACGATGCTTTAATTAAAGTCACGGGCAAAAATAGCGATAAAGATGTGGGTGTGCACCTATTGCGACGACATCAACATAAGTTGGGTAGCCGAAAAGTCGAGGTTTATAGGACTCGACAGTGAAATCGTAATAATTATTAAGGGTGACTTACCGAGATGGCTAATCTTGGACAAAATTCAGGGAGGAATCTTGTGAAACCCAACGCAGCAATTCAAATCGACCATGTCTGGGAACATTTCCACAAATCCCACGAGGAAAAATACCGCAATACTTTGATGGAGCATTATCGCTACCTGGTTCGCTATACGGCAGAACGTCTGCACACCAAACTGCCCGGCAAAGTCGAGCTTGACGACCTCATCAGCGCCGGCACATTCGGCTTGATGGACGCCATCGACGCCTTCGACCCCGGCAGAGGCGTGAAATTCGAGACATACTGCTCGCCCAGAATACGCGGCTCAATACTCGATGAGCTTCGCAGTATGGACTGGGTGCCCAGATTAGTCAGGGCAAGGGCACATCAATTATCACGGGCAAAACAATCGCTCGAAGCGCATCTCGGCCGCAAACCACGCAAGGAAGAGCTGGCGGAAGAGATGGATATGAATATGGAGGATTTCGAGCGTTTGCAACAGGACGCCGACGCCATCGGAATTGTATCGCTCAACAGTCAGTACGGCGATGAAGAGGGCGAAAAAGACATCCGCGAAATCGATATTATCAAGGATCGCAAAAGTGAAGACCCCCCTATCGAGGCACAGAAACGCGACCTCAAGGACCTGCTCACCAAGGGCCTGACGCGAGCCGAACGGCTGATTGTCGTTTTGTATTATTACGAAGAGATGACGATGAAGGAAATTGGCGCTACGCTCGATTTGTCTGAATCGCGGGTCTCGCAGATGCACTCATCGATTCTCGCCCGCCTCAAAGCCCAGCTCAATACCCGTAAACGCGAATTCTCCGCCTGAATTTCTCCCGCATAGCGAAAGCAACCTATCCTCCGAAGCCCCTCCGGGCGAAGGATGGAAACCTGCCGTTCATCCTTCGCTGCTTCTTTTTTTAGCACGTAATTCCGGCTGGCATCGTATGTATCAATGAGGACGAGCAACGACTTGTCCGAGCTGTCGGCGCGCATCTTCTTCAGCGAATGCTGGCAGCTCTGTTTTTTTGGTTTTCCTCCTGATTGCCGCAAGAAAAAACAAATCTAATTTTATTTTTGAAGCACATTCCGCCAGGCATCGTATGTACTAATAAGGACGAGCGAGGACTTGTCCGGGCTGATTGGCCATGCGTTTGAGCCGACAGCCCTTTTTTTATCTCCCCTGAAAGTTTACCCGCCCGCCGTAATGGCTTGGCCATCCCTGCACGGGAGGCGTCCCTTCTAGGAGTAGTCCCTTTGCCGTTTGGCATCCCTTCCGGGAAGCGACAAAGGATTGCTGCTCTGCCACTGTTTCAACCATTCCTCTTGACTACTACCTGCAAAAAGGTATAATATAAATCGCCTTTGTCTGGGGGCAAAAGGCGAAGAAGGCAGAAGGGTGAGAATGAGCAAAGGAGAGAAGAGAGACTTTGCTGTGTTCATTCCTCGCGTATTTCCTGCCTTGTAAACTTATCGCTTTTTTGAAGAAGGAGAAGAGAGATGAGAACACGAAGTATTTTAGCAGCAGCACTAATCATTGTCGCTCTATCTATATTGGTCAGTTCCATTACATACGCCGATAACATCTACGTGGGATGTGACGACGGGACGATTTTAAAATTTGATTCGAGCGGAAACAGTTCCACCTTTGCCTCGGGTTTGAGCTACCCTTCAAGTCTTGCGTTTGACAGAAGTGGCAATCTCTACGTTTCCAATGAGGGAACTGGTACGATTGAGAAGTTCGATTCGAGCGGAAACAGGTCCACATTTTTCAGCTCTGATGATTTTTCGTTCTATCCTACTGCTCTTGCGTTTGACCGGAGTGGCAATCTCTTCGTTACCGGCTTGGAAGCATATTCGGGATCAGGTGAGATTATGAAGTTTGATTCGAGCGGACACATGTCCACATTCGCCTCGGATTTGGACGGCGCTTGGAATCTTGCGTTTGACAGCAGCAACAATCTCTATGTAACCGGTGACTCACCGGGGATTATGAAGTTCGATTCGAGCGGAAACATGACCATCTTAGACCCATCTTTGTGCTGGCCTGGTCCTCTTGCGTTTGACAGCACCGGCAATCTATATGCGGCCGAGGAGCGTCAAGATATAGTGATTTTTAAATACGATTCGAGCGGAAACAGGACCGTCTTCGCCTCTGGTTTGATTGCTACGGGCATCGCGTTTGACAGTAGCGGCAATCTCTACGAAAACGATGAGGGGGGACGTTACAATACTATTTTTAAGTTCGATTCTAGCGGAAACAAGTCAACATTTGTCTTGAATGTTAGTAGCCAACTTGAAGGTATTGCGATTCAGGTTCCCGAACCGGCCACGCTTTTGCTTCTCAGTCTCGGTGCGGCGTTTGCCATAAGAAAACACAGATAGAAATTAGTCGTTAGTATATCGTTGTTGGTCGTTGAGTTTGAAGGAGCAGACAGGAGGAACCTACCCGTCTTCGTCGAAGGACTTCGCCGCGGTCTTCGACAATTTTTGTATTAGTTCGTAATATTGGTGGTATAATGTAATAAGAGCGTGGTAAAGGTAATTGAAAAGTTGATCTGAAAATGCGCATTTATCAGGTCAACTACTTTAGCTTTTTAATTGTTTTTTCCCATTCGCTTTGATTTTCAATGCTGACTGCCCCGTGCTCCTTTGCCCATTCTACGAACCCTTCGGGGGCGTTTTTCGCCCCGTAAATGTTCGCATTGCTTATATCTTTAATTGTCTTCCAGTTCTTTAGGTTATAAATGTTGGTATCGTGAAGATTCGCTTTCGATAAATCCGCCCTGTCCAGATTTGCCCCGGCAAAAGATGAGCCGGAAAGATTCGTCATAGACAGATTCGCATCACTCAGGTTTGCATAATCAAATATCACTTCCTTGAGACAGGCATTGCTGAAATCCGCCCCGGTAAGGTCGGCTTCTCTGAATAAAGCCCCGTTACTGTTTGCCCCGTTGAAATTGGCTTTTGTAAGAACCGCCTTTTCAAATGAAGTAACGAACAGATTCGCACCGGACAGGTCGGCTTCATCGAGACCGGCTTTGCGAAAGTCCGTTACAGACAGTTGTGCCCCGGAAAGGTTTGCTTTGGAAAGGATTGCTTTAGAAAATTTCGCTTCGCGAAGATTGGAATCCGAAATATTCGCCTTACAAAGATTTGCGTCAGCAAAAACCGCTCCTGACAAATTTGCCCGGCGGAGCGTTGCGCTCTCCAATAATGCCTCGGAAAGGTTCGCATTAGCAAGATTCGCTCCTGATAAATCCGCATTGCGAAGATCCGTATATAAAAGCCGTGCCCCGGAAAGATTGGCGCCTTTAAGGGAAACTGCCGGTATTTTCGCGTTCTCCAGGTCTATATTTGCCAAAGATACGCCGTCATTACATAAATCCTGCAATGCGTCGATTCTGCCGGCTGCGCCGGGTCTGCCCTGGGCGGAATTTATGACCTGCCATGCCTGATAGTGCTTTATTTTTTGTCTGTCAGCTCGTTCCACGAAGAATAAAATTACGGCAATGAGGACAGAAAGCCGGGCAATAAATCCGACGATTTTAAAAACAGTCGTTTTTTGCTCTTTACGGGAATCGGGGTTTTCAATTTTATCCGTCATGATTAATCCTTTCAATTTTTCCTGCCGTGCAATATAGCGAAATACCTTGCGGATGACAACGACTTATTCCTCTGTACTCATTGAAATCCTTATAATATCGCCTGCATTAAGCGGGCACAAACGCAATCCTGGAATACTGCGAAAAGATAGTCTGTTTTTGTCCGCAATAAGTGGTATAATGAGACCATAAACGTATTTGACAAGTTAATCGGGGGCGAACGGTTTCGACCGGATGTCGGAGAGTCGAGCTGCATACCCAGGACGCCGGTTGGCCTGGTAAATCATTTCCGGCACTAAATTTAATTGGCAACTACCAGTTGCAAATGGCCGCCTAAATAGGCGACCCGTCCTTTCAGGTTGCGCCTGCGGGCCTGATTCGGGCGTAAAAAAGTGGGCTGCTCTCGTCGGGGCTTTCGGGCCGACGGGCTAAGACAAATTCCGAAATAGCCGAAGCGATTGGCCGTCGTTTGCCTGTCGCCGAGGCGATAAAACCCAAAAACGACTAAGTGTGTAGTATGCTCGTCTTGATGCATTTCGGGACGGGGGTTCGAATCCCCCCGCCTCCATTTTAATCATTACTTAACTCATTTATCGGCAATAACTTACGTCACGTTCATGATACCATGTGTACCTCGCGGGAGTATTTTGGGTATGTTTCAGTTTCAATGAGAAAGGGATAAAAGGTTCGGTAACTCAAAAGTGCGTGGTTATAATCACGATCTCTCCGTTGTTTTTTTTACCGAATTGTGTAAGTGCTTAGATTTGCGAGTGTTGAGGAAGTGACGATTGGCGATATGGTCGCTGACTGCGCCGGTTGCCGTTTTGTAATTTAAGTTACTTTTCGATTGTTAATTTAAATACGTTAGCTATTTCATTTCCATAGGCGGGCATTTTCAAAATCAATCCTTCATCTGTTCTTTGCCATTTAATCTTTTGCTTTGTGCCAAGCATCGTTTATCTCCTTTTTTACGCGTTCTATCATGCCAGCACTCTAATTACAACTGGCACACTTTTTGGGGGGAAGGTCGCTTCTTTTAGTCTTACAACGGCGAAAGCGTTACCAGGCACACGTCATTTTCACGCACCTCATAGTTGCCGGCGAAGACGCCGTCATCACCGACGATAACAACCTTGCTATCGAGCGGTGAGCCATCGTTTTTATCCTTAATGAAGGCGACTTGCGCCCTGGTCAACTGGGAGGGGGAGCCGAGATCGCAGTAGGTGGCATAGGCATCGTTGACCCGATAGCCGACCTTGTAGAGAGTTGCGGCATAGCGGCCGGATTTCAGCCCACTGATGCGCAGGGTTGTCTGCATTGCCCGTTTGGGAGGCAGGTCACGTTTATAGAAATCCTGGTTGAGCACTTTTTCACCTGGATGCGTTATCGTGAAATCCCAGAACAAGACCTGTACGGCGCCTTTGTCATCTTTGGCTATCAATGATGCTTCATCGTTACTTTTAAGTTCGATTGTCCCCAGCCGGTTTAAAAACTGATAGGCATAGAAAGCGGGTTTATTAATTCCCTGATAATTGATGAGACCAAAACCGCCGTGAAACGGTGTTGTGCGAGGGCCATTTTCTTCAAAGATGTCGGTGAAAGTCCAATATGACATCGACTGCGGGTCACTGCCAGAACGCCGAAGGCTGTTTAAAATAAACGCTGCGCTGTGATAGCTGTCGTGAATCGGATCGCTGGGGGTATAGGAAGAGCTCCATTCGGTGAAATGCAATTCGAGGCTGGGGCTAGCGGATTCAGCAATTTGGCGGCGAACGTTATGCACACGTCCGGACATAGCATTGGGATCCTGTGAAAGAATAGTTCCTGCTGTGCCGTTTTCGTCAAGAAAACCCGAATTAACACAGTAATGATGGGTTGAAATAAAATCGATAGGCACTTTGTTTTTTACACAGAAATCGATTGTTTCCGGCACCCAGGCGCAACCGGCGGTGGCGGGACCACCCACACGAAAACGGGAGGAGACGGCTTTGATTGCTTTGGCCGTCGAGGCATAAAGTTTGAAATACTCCTGCTGCGCGTATTCAGGAAACTCTTTGTCTGTTTTGCCTTTCTTGGCACTGGAGCCGAGCCAGAAGCCATCAAGATTCGGCTCGTTCCATACTTCAAAGTACCAGGTTGCAACTTCATTTTCGCCGTAGCGTTCTTTCCAATGCGTGAACAGCGCCTTAACCAAAGCTTCCCACTTTGCATAATCCTTCGGCGGTGTAACATTTCCCTTCCACCAGAAAATAGTATTTTGTCCGCTTGCCAGCGCCGAAGGCATAAAGCCAATCTCGACAAAGGGCTTTACGCCGATATTCAGCATGGAGTCAAACAACTCATCGATGTATTGCCAGTTATAGACTGGTTGTCCGTTTTTATCCTCACTATAAACGCCCATATCATCGCAGAGCAGTCCGTGAAAGCGCAGATATCGAAAACCGCATTCACGGTGGACATATGCAAGCTGCCGCTGCCAGTCGGCCCGCAGGCCCTCGTTGGCCCGGCCTGCACCTACACAAAGATTAAACATCTGGCTTAACGGTCCCTTTTCGACTCCGACATCGGCGGTGATCATACGTGTTGCAGGTGCCGTGGGTGAAGATGCGGACGATAATGACACAATCAAAAACACTAATAAACACCATAGCAAGACATCATTTTTCTTAGTCATTTTTCAGTCCTAATAAAGAAAAAACAATTACACTTCTTATTTATCAGAACCTGATATTATCCTAAAGCCCGGCGGCAGGCAACACGGAGATTTCGGCAGCGCTCGTCCAGCCGTTTTTGTTGATTTCCTGCAAGGCCGTGAAGCGGAAGAATCGGGCGTTGACGGGCGAGAAGCTGACTTGCTGGAGCGACGGGTTGTTCCGAATGTTGGCGAACGTGCCCGAAGCGACATTGGTCGTCCAGGTGACTCCATCCATGCTGGTTTCAAAACGGTAATTTTCGGCGGTGCCGTTGAGGTTTCCGTCCTGGCGCGGCAGATAGGTGAAGCCGGCAATCCGATGTGAAGTTCCCATGTCAATCGTGATGAAATGAGGCAGCTTCAGATCTTTATTCCAGCGGGTGTGCCAGAACGTAGACGAGTTGCCGTCAATCGCATTGGCAGCAGCGTTGTCGCCTCCGGCGGTTTCCTGGCTGTCCACGGCGACGACTTTCCAGCCGGTGGGCGACAGGCCAGCAAAAGTTTTTGAAGTCACGATGCCAAGCTGGCCGTTTGGCATGACGCAGGCAGCCTGCATGGTGCCGGTCAACGGCATGGAGATCGGTGAACTGTAAGCTGCAGAATTGGCCGTCGGCGTGTTACCATCAACAGTATAAACCATATTTAAACCGCCGGTGTTGCTAATCGTCACGTGGCCGTTGGTGTCACGATCTGAAATGACAGGAGACTGGCCGTAAACGGATTGCTTGAAGAGTCCGATTTCTGCCAGCGTCGGTTCCAGGCGTGAACTGGTAATGCGAATGCGTACCTGGTCGGTGGTCACTGGCGATTTCAGCCGTATCAGCCGTTTGTGCCCGACGGTCGTCAGTTCGTCTGATGTCACTACCTTGACCCACGCCGATCCATCCCAGGTTTCAATGGCAAAGGACTCGATTCTCTGGCTACGATGATCCACCGCTTCCTGCAAAGAAACGACATCGAACGTGACCGATGCCGGCAGCGTTAACGTCAAGGTGGCGGTGGTGTGTCCCGGTGCGGCTTCCCACCAGGTGTCGAGGTTTCCGTCGAGCGCCAGCGACGGGCTGTTGGCGGCATTAGAATTGTCGGCCGTCATTTTGCCGCCAACAGCAAGGTCTTTTGCGAATGTATCCTTAATCACCTGTGCCATCCGGCTCAAGGCTTCAAGCTGATCATCCGGAACCAGACCACGCGTATCTGGAGACAGGTTCAAAATGAGGTTTCCGTTACGACCGATGGACGTGTAATAAATGTCCACCAACTGTGGCAGGCTCCTGGGATGCTTCCTATACCCCCAAAACCATTGGCCGTTGGCGAGAATGGTGACATTGGTTTCCGTCGGATACCACCAGAGGTACGAACCAGGCGTAAGTTTGGCACGGCTGCCGAGATCACCGGCCTGCATGTCCGGCCAAAGGAAGTTGTCGGGCGGAACAGGCAGAGGAATGACGCTCCATTCTGTGGTGCGCCCGACACCCCCCTCATTGCCCACCCAGCGCCCGTCCGGCCCTTTGCCGAAAATAATCGCCCCGGGTTGCAAATGGCGGATCAGGTCAAACCACGCGGCGTAGTTGTAGGTCTCCTTGACGCTGGGATCCGGATTCGCGCCGTCGAACCAGACTTCGCCAATCGGCCCGTATTCGGTCAGCAATTCGTAAAGCTGGTTGAGAAAATAGCGATTGTAATCATCCACCACATATGTGTAACTCGTGAAACCGGCCGGCGGTGTGCGGCCCAAAGCGGGATTGCTCTTGAAATCATCGGGATCAGTGGGAATAACGGAAGAGACGCTGCTGCTGCCATTGCCATAGTAACCGGCAGGATTTTTTGGATTTGTCTTCAGTTGGTAAAGGTCGGCGGGTGAAAGATAAACACCCAGCTTGAGACCATGCTTACGGGCGGCGTTGGCAACAGCTCGGACAACATCGCCTTTGCCGCCAAGCCAGGTACTCGATGCGACCGAATGCGAAGTGTAGCGGGTAGGCCACAGACACAATCCATCGTGGTGCTTGCAAACGAGCACAATCATTTTGCCTCCGGCATCTTTCATCGCGCTGACCCATTGGTTTGCGTCAAACGCTGAAGGATTGAACTGCGAGGGATCTTCACGACCATTACCCCACTCAACGCCTCTGAATGCGTTCACGCCGTAATGAAGGAAAAAGGTCCACTCCAGCCGCATCCAGTCTGACTGATTGGGGCGTGGCAGAACCTTTGCCGCTTTTTCAGCAATAACGGACTCGGAATCGTTTTTGGAAATCACCTGTTGCGTGGCATATGCAATCGGACCATGTGCTGCGGCTATTTCCCCGTTCACATCTACCGGCCCAAGTCCGGCAATCGCAACAGGAACTATACAGACCGAAAATAATACTGAACAAATTGATAATCCGATTTGCCTGCCAAAGGAATGGAGCTTACTTTTAAACATCACTTCTTTTCCTTAAAACTTTTTATTCTTCCGCCGCAATACTACGGGTGATAACCCGTAGATGAAGTTATCCGCCAGCGGCGGACAGGCGGAAGCCTGAAACCCAAATGCTATGGGTGTTAACCCATAGTAGTTTATTTGCTCTCAACAGTCACTTCCGCTGGCGTTAGGCCGTCACTTTCAGCAATAATTTTTATAATACCGCCTTGCCCTTCTTTTGTCCGGACAATTAAAGTTTCCTTGCCATAGAATAATTTATGTTCAGCATCCTGGAACAGTTCAAATGAACGAGGATTGCCGTTATCGGCGGCTGCGATTTCAGCGGGTCCTTCGACTTTGAATTTAACCAGGTTTTCCGCCAAAGGACATACTGTTCCATTGGCATCGACTGCTTCTATTAATAGATAGCAAAGGTCATCACCAGTCGATGCAAGGTCTTTTCTGTCAGGCGTCATACGAAGTGATACAGGTTCGCCGGCCGTTTTCATAATAGCTTGACCAATTCGGTTGTCATCTTTATAGGCAACAACTTTAAGTTCCCCGGGTTCATAATTTACATCGTTGAAGCAGATACGGTATTTATCTATCATGCCGTAATAACCGTCTCCGGCTTCCTTTGCTTTTGACTTTTTGCCAAGGGACTGGCCATTAAGGAAAAGCTCAGCTGTGTCGCCATTGGTGTAAATATAGACAGGGACATTTTGTCCGATACGGTCGGGCCAGTTCCAATGAGGCAGAATATGAACAGTCGTTCTATCAGGCGCCCAGCGACTGCGATATAAATAGAATCGGTCTTTTGGAATACCGGCCAAATCCACAATGCCGAAATACGAGCTTCTTGCCTCTTTCATGAAAGGTTCAGGCTCACCGAGATAATCGAAGCCCGTCCAGACAAATTCTCCGCAAACAAATTTATCTTTATCCAGCCAATTGAATTCGACATCCGGTATATCGCACCATCTGGAGGTTCGGTCATAAGAGCTGACCTGATATACGCCTTTTGTCAGGTCTGCTTTTTTCATCTGCAGCGGAAAATCGTAATAACCTCTTGAGCTGACAGCCGATGCTGATTCGCTGTAAATGATGGGTCTATCCGGGAATATTTTATGATAGGTCCCATAGCTGCGGTGGTAGTTAAAGCCGCCAATATCGAGGGCGTCATAATTATGTCTTGAAGCATCCTTGTCATCATTGGAAGTCAAACTGACAGGTCTTGTCAGGTCGTATTTACGGAAATAGTCCGCCATCATTTTTACACGTTCGGGATTAAGTCCTTGTTTATCCCTGGGGATTTCGTTGCCGATTGACCAGACGACAACGCAGGGATGATTGCGGTCGCGCAAAACAAAATTTTTCACCTGCTTTTCACCATATTCCACAAAAGGAGGTTTATCGTCAACTCTGTCGGCAGTCCTGTCCCATTTATCAAAAACCTCATCCCAGACAATAAAGCCCATCTTATCGCAAAGCTCAAGCACTTCAGGCGCAGGCGGATTATGACTTGTTCTTATAGCGTTTACACCCATATCACGCATAATCTCAAGTTGCCTTTCCATTGCACGGGTATTGAATGCGGCTCCGAGAGCGCCCTGGTCGTGATGCAGGCAAACGCCCTGAATCTGGACTCGCCTGCCATTAAGATGAAAACCATCATTGGCGGTAAATTTGAATTCACGAATACCGAATGTTGTTGTACCATTATCAATAATCTTATCACCCATACGCACGATTGTTTTAGCTGTGTAAAGTTTCGGACTTGTGATATCCCATCGTTGCGGATTTGGAATTATAAACACTTGATTTATATCTTTTGAGCTATTGCCAGGGATTTTACCATCATTTGTCAGTATGGCGATGATTTTCCCATCGGGGTCAATTAAGGCAACATCTAAAGCTATTTTTGAATTTGATTTATTGTGATTTTCAACAGTTGTGCAAACATTAATGGTCGCGGATTCATCGGCGACTTTCGGTGTAGTAATATAAGTTCCCCAGTGGGCGACATGCACCGGCTCTGCTATTGTCATCACAACTTTTCGGTAAATGCCGGCGCCGGGATACCAGCGTGAGTAGTGTTTACGGGTGTCGGCCTTTACGGCTATGATATTTTTCTCGCCGAATTTAACAAATGGCGTGGCATCAACCCTGAATGACATATATCCGTAATCCCACCGGCCTGCTAACTGACCATTGACATAAACTTGCGGGAAAGCCATTACGCCATCGAAATCGAAATAGACACGCTTACCCTCATCGTTTTTATCGAGAGTAAATGTTTTGCGATACCAACCGACGCCCGCCCACGGCAGTTTGCCAGTAGAGCCTTCTACTTTTTCATTGAATGGCCCGGTAATCGCCCAATCGTGCGGCAAACACAACGGCTGCCAGTTCGAATCATTAAAAGTTACAGCTTCTGCTTCATCCATGTCGCCTCTTAAGAATTTCCAGTCCTTATTGAAATTTACAACCTGCCGGGCGGTTGAATTCGTTTCAAAAAATGTTTGAATTTGTTGTGAGCTTATTTTATTGCTTTGCTCGCATGATAAATTCAGTGATAAAAGAATGGATAAAATTGATGTCATTAAAATTATCTGCCTGACTTTCATTTAATATCTCCTAAAAAACTCATGATTAAATCTTATGCTTTTTCCTGTTTGGGCGAAATTTTTAATGTATAAGCAAATTCATTTGGTTTGGTTTGGGGGAGATTTACCGTAAGACCCTGGTCATCTCGGTCAAAAGTCAAAGGACCATCGGCTCCGAGCATTTCTATTTTTCCGATTTCTCCAGGCATGTTTTCGCTTCCTTTTGCCAGAGATTTAATTACAGTTTTTCCATTTTCGGGCCAGGCCATGGCAAATGCGTATAAGATATTTCCCTTTATAGTGAAGCGAATGTCTTCGGCAGTATATCTTTTTACATCCGATGTCGCGCCTTTTCCCGTTTTATTTATTGTAGTGGGACCTTCACCGTAAACCTTCCACGGTCGGGACGCATAAATTCCTTCTCCATTTGCAGATAACCACTGGCCGATCCCCTCAACAACTTTTACTTCCAACTCATCAATGGTTCCATCGCCGCGGACTGGGACACTGAGCATCAGGTTTCCGTTTTTGCTGACGATATCAATGAGCATCTGGACGACCTGTTTTGGGGTTTTATATCCGCGTCTGTTATAAATCCTGCGGTCATAATGCCATGAGCCAATACAGGTATCTGTTTGCCAGGGCAGTGTCTCGGCGCCTTCCGTGACTCCTCTTTCGACATCATATAATATAACTTTTCTATGTTCGGGCTTTAATCCCTTGCCGGTTAAAACGGCTTCGAGTTTTCCATTTCTTGCCAAGTTCGTATTATAAAAATAAGCGGCAATTTTAAGACCAATATCGCTTGTCGGATAAATCGGCAAAATTGTATCATCGAAGTAAAGGATGTCCGGATTATATTTGCTTATGAGGTCAATCGTGCGATTATAGAGTTTTTCAATATATCCCTTATCAAGAGGCGGCTGTCCTTCCAGCGTATATTTATATGTGCCTCTGCGATGATACTGAGCATACAGGTCCTGGGGATCGAGGCCATCCCACCATTTACCTTTGCCATCGGCTTTTGTTAAAAGGCCGTCATAAGGAATACCGGCAAATTCACCCTTTCTATCCCACCCCTGGGCAGGCTGGAACCAGTCCCATGTTCGGGCGGCATGAACAGAAATCGCGAAACGAAGACCTGCGTCACGGACTGCCTTTTCCCAGCCTGCTATAATATTTTTCTTAGGGCCGATAGCGACACTGTTCCATGGCTGATATGTAGAATCCCATAAATCGAGATTATCATGGTGATTGGCCAGGGCACAGAAATATCTGGCTCCCGCTTTTTTATAAAATTCGATAAGCGATTTGGGGTCCCAGTTTTCAGCCTTCCATTCGTTGATAACATCTTTGAAGCCGAATTTGGAAGGATGACCGTATTTTTTACAATGGAATCTGTAAATTTGATTATCCTCATAATACATCTGCTGGGCATACCAGTCCCCCATTTCAGGCTGACATTGCGGGCCCCAATGCGCCCAGATTCCGAATTTCGCGTCACGATACCAGTCAGGAACCTGGTAAGCCGAAAGAGATTCCCACGTTGGTTCAAATGGCCCTTTTGCTGTGCCGAAACCAAGAGGAGCAGGTATATGGGTCGGTGCGGGAGGTATTTTAATTTTAGGAGCGGGCACTGGTGCGGGCGTATTAGGTTCATGGGCAACTGCTTTTTGGGTCTGTTGCTGAGAACGGCCGCAAGAAGATAAAAAAGCTGCAGGTAAAGCTCCGGCCAACATCTGTATAACTTCGCGTCTTGAGATTTTCATAAAAAATTATTTCGAAATATTTACTTCACTTGTTGTTGGTTTGTTTTATTGTTTTGCTGACAGGATAAATTAATTGACAAAAGGATGGATGAAATTGATGTTAATAAAACTATTTGCCAGATTTTCATGTAATCTCTCCAAAAAATTCCTGATTAAATCATATCTCTATCTACCCCGCTCAATAAATGATTTTAGAATCGGGAATTAATACCTGTATCTTATTGACTCTTGATTTTATCATCATATTCAGTATAATGCATATATGATTGCATTATATGCCAATTGTTGTCCAAGAGATACCTATTTTTGACTTTTACGGATTATTTATGGTTCCTGTTGATAAAAGAGAGCCGGATTTTTTTTCCAACCAGGTTCTGGAGGCAAATCGTTTTTATCTAAATACCCAATCTCAAAAAAATCAAAAACTTAAGGTCATATGTGGCGGCCGGGAACATTGTCAGCCAGGGTATCGAATCAATCGTTCTAATTTCCCTTTTTATTCCATTGAATTTGTGGCAAGTGGAAGAGGCGCAGTTGTTCTTGATGATAAAAAAAATACACTTTTTGCCGGAAAAGTTTTTTCTTACGGCCCGGGTATAGCTCATATAATTACAAATGAAACTGAATTTCCTCTGGTCAAATATTTCGTCGATTTTACCGGGTCCGAAGCTTTAAAAATGCTGCGAAAATTCCGTCCTGCTTTGGGAAGTGCTGTTCAGGTATCAGCGCCTGATGCGATAATAAGAATTTTTGAAGATCTCATAAAAAATGGGCAAAATGGCAGTTCTTATACTCCCCTTTTATGCACGGCCATTTTGCAGCAGCTCATTTTTAAAATCGCCGAAACTTCTATAATTGAAAATACACGAAAGTCTACTGCTTTTTATACCTATCAAAAATCCAGGGAAATCATACAGAAGAATTGCCTTTCGATACGAAGCCTCGATAAGATTGCCGAAGAATGTAATATAGATAATGCATATCTTTGCAGACTCTTCAAAAGATTCGACAACCAAAGCCCATATCAATATCTGATGCAAATGAAAATGAATCTCGCGGCACAGCGGCTTCAATCACCAAATTCATCGGTAAAGGAAGTGGCGCAGGAATTCGGTTTCAGCGATCCTTTCAATTTTTCCAGAGTATTCAAACGGATTTTCGGTATATCCCCCGGCACCTTTAAAAACTTACGTTAAAAACACGGAGACTGCGAATTTGAAATTTTAAGCAGTAAAAAAGGGCCGCAAAATAATTTGCGGCCCCTATATTTGTAATCAACCTGCTTTGCTTACTCGCCGCCGTAGAGCCACCAGTTTTCGGCGAACTGCATCAGGTCGTCGAGCTGGACATTGCCGTCGTGGTCATAGTCGGAGCCGCTGCACCAGCCATTGGCTGAAGTGCAGCCGGTTTTCAACCACTGGTTCGCAAAATTAGCAAAATCCACAAAGTCAATAACATACGGAGTCAGGTAAGCCCCTGTGATAGCCTGTTGTATTATACCCGGCCCCTGCCAGGCAACCGCGATATTGTCACCACCGGTATTTTCCTTGTGCAATGCCTCGATATAGTAGCTTCGGCCGGCGACAAGCGAAATCGGCGATGATTGCTGCGACGAGTACTCATTCCACCGGTAATCATTTGTCCAACTCGTTGTATAGGCAATTTTGCTTTTGTTATTCGGGTCGGTATCCGTGCTCAACCACAATTCGGCAGCATCATCGGCAGCAATCCAGAATGTGTAACTGCCGGTGGTTATGGGATTGAGATACCCGCGTATGCGCGTCCCGTAGTTGTCCAAATTTGAATTGGAGCTGCCCGTCGTCCAGTTTGTAGGCCCCTCAAAACTATGCTCCAAAAACCTGCTGTTAGGATCCCAGGGGTAATTCACATTTGATGTCAGATTGCTGACTGCTCCGCCTGATATGCCTAACCAAACCTCGCGAAGAGCCAAACCGGTGCCGTTGCCGAATTTCGTAAATACGAGCTTATCGATGCTCCAGTCATTCGTATCCATCAACAGCCGCATAGTATGCGGGCC
>JBEKTD010000015.1:0-47349 GCA_049516395.1 Sedimentisphaerales bacterium
TATATACTTTTTGGCGACGCCGTCGGGGCGGCCGCCTCGATAAAGGCGCGTACCTGGACGATTAAACCTTTAAGCGAAATGTTTAATCACCCCATACTTACTCCTTCGGGATTTATTTATTTTATTTCCGATCTGACAAAAACCTTCTGGCGGGGCGAATTTATCTGGCATGCCAAAATAATAGCTTCGGCGTTTATGGACGGGTTCTATGTAATCTCGTCTACTGTTTTCCTGTTTGCCATTATTCTTGATAAGGGCAGGTCTGACAGGTCTTGTCGTACTGCCTTGGCGGGGAGTTTGTTTGTTGTTATCATATCGATTGCTTTTCTTGCGTTTATGTCTATGCGGTATGACTTCGGCACTTGCTTTTATCCTTCTGTTGATAAACCCTATTTTACCTCCGGCCGGCTGATTGCAGGCGTCATTTTGCCGTTTCTATTTCTTTACATTGACGGCCTGCACCGTATTCTTTCCAAATTGCGGTGCGCTTCCACCTGATTAAATGAAAAACCGGGGGCATCCTATGGTCATAACCAAAAAAATCCAGGTCAGCACAAACGGCAACAGCGAGGTCCTCGATTTAACCCCGCAGGCGGTAAAGGCAGTTGCCGAATCAGGCGTCTCGACTGGGACAGCGACGTTTTTCGTCATCGGCTCAACCGCCGCGATTACAACTACCGAATATGAGCCGGGGCTGGTTAACCATGATATTAAAGCGGCATTTGAAAGAATTGCCCCTAAGAACGCCCGTTATGAGCACGAGGAGACCTGGCACGACGACAACGGGCATTCGCACGTTTGCGCATCGTTGCTTGGCCCTTCTCTGACTGTCCCAATTGTAGATGGCAAACTTACCCTCGGCACATGGCAGCAAATAATCCTTATTGACTTCGATACCCGCTCACGCAGCCGCCAGGTCATCTACCAGATAATCGGTGAATAGTCCGTTTTTTCTTGCGACTTAGCGATTTCGAGAGGAAAATAAAGCGCGTTATGAAACCGGATGTCGAAAAACACCTTCGCATAGCAAATGAAACCCTGCGGGAGATGGAGTACCTGATAGCAGGGGGGTTTTATGAAGCAGTGGCGAAACAGACATATAACGTTATGCTCAACGCGGCTACCGCCGCCCTGCTGGCCAAAGAGATTCAAAGCGACACAAGGCAGGCGATTGTATCCGAGTTTAACGATGCTTTTGTGAAAACGGGTCTCTTCGACGAAAAGTTTTATAAGTATTTTCGTCAGGCCTTCAATTCCAGGGCCGAGTCCGACGATTCTTCATTTGCCTCTGCGGACCACAGGCAGGCACAGACAAACCTTCTCAGGGCTAAAGAATTCATAGCTGCCTGTCGCGTATTATGCGATTAAATGGTGTATCCGGCGGCTTTTGGCCGATAAATCCATTGATGAGTTTTAAAAAACTGTTTAGTATTTTGCCTCGGCAGGGGCAGCCAAACTAATACGGGAGATGTGTTTTGTTTATGAAAAATTATCTTCGCAAAACATTATGGTGCGTAACGTTAGCGTTTCTTGCGGCTACTTTCGGTTGTGCCGGCGGCAGGACAGCGAAAAACCAGAAAGCAGCCGACAGTAACGCGGTAAACGATACTATCGGTATGTATGCTGAAATATTCGCTTCCGACGCGATACCGGTAAGCGGTTATGCCCTGGTAGGGGGGCTTAACGGTACGGGTTCGTCTGAGTGTCCTCCACAGATAAGGGAGAATCTGAAAAAATACATACTCCAGCGGCTCGGCGGCGCCAAAGTCAATGTTGATGAGCTTATCAACAGTCCGGATACTGCCGTTGTAGTTGTCGAGGGTATGATTCCGCCAGCCGCTTCAAAAAATCAGCGGTTTGACCTCAGGGTTACCGCGTTGCCCGGCACACAAACAACCTCTCTCGAAGGCGGCTGGCTCTACGGCACCGACCTCTTCGACACACAACAGGCTGGCACCAGCATTAAGCCCCTTGCTGCTGCCGAAGGCCCGGTATTTGTCGATTCCACGGCTTCCGATTCGCAGGACCAGAGAGTTGGCTACGTTCTGGGCGGCGGCTCTGTAATCGAGGAATACAAGGTCAATCTTGCCCTTCGCGTGCCTGATTACCGCGTTGCAAGCCAAATCCGGAATCGTATAAACGAACGATTCGGCTACGAAACCGCTATGGCGCTTGCGCCGGGCAATATCGAACTGCGAATCCCGACAAAATACATAGACGCAAAAGGCAGATTCATTCAGCTCATAAGGGCTACATATCTTTTTGATTCGCCTGAACTTACAGCCAAAAGGTTAATGACTAATATAGAGAAACTCGCCGGCTCCAAGGATAAAAATCCAAGCGAAATAGCTCTCGAAGCCATGGGTAACATCACAACCCCGAAACTGGCGGCACTGCTAAATTCGTCCGACCCCGAAGTCCGCCTCCGCGCCGCGCGCTGTATGTTCAACCTCGGCGATCAGAGAGGCAGGGAAGCCCTCTGGGGTATGGCCACCGATAAAAACTCACCCTACCGTATAGAGGCGATTAATGCTCTTGCCAATACGGCTGCCGGACAGGATGCCACCTCGATGTTTCGTTCACTGCTGCGGGACGATGATTTGACTGCCCGCCTCATTGCTTATGATAAGCTTGTTCGCCTGAAAGACGCCGCCGTCTCCCGAAGGTTGATAGCCAACAGTTTTTACCTCGACCAGGTAACGGAGGCGGGAAAACCTGCCATCCTGATTTCTCGTCGGGACCAGGCCTGCGTCGTAATCCTCGGTGCCCCGATATACTGCCGGAGTAATACTTTCATTGAGACACATGACGGGACTATTACCATAAACGTTCCTGCCGGCGAAAAATACGCCACGATAATCCGAAGGCACCCCAAGCGGACAGATACAATTATCCAGTTGAAAAGCTCGCTTGATATTGCTGATATCATTGAGACATTGTGCCGAGAGCCGTTGACCCCGACTGCTCAGGGTGGGCCGGGACTTGGTGTTCCCTATTCTACTCTTGTGGGACTTCTTAACAAAATGGTCGATTCCGGTGCCGTTCAGGCGGAATTTTACGCAGGCCCGTTCCCGAAAAATATGCCAATTATAAAGAAATAGCGACTCTTCGACCGATAATGTTAGAACAAAACATAGGGACTGAATTGAAAGTTTATAAGTAAAGGCGAAGAATATCGGACTGTGTCGCCAGGACAGAACTGGCGTAGTAATAATAATGATTGTATAATTATAGGACTTTATGGTTTTGAGCTTCCTCGTGTTTGCGGCAGAAGAGTATTGGCAGGAGGGCTTTCGTCATCCTTTGACTATTTTCTCTTCCGCCCGTGGTTTTGCCTGATTATTAAGGATTAATAAATGCGACTTGAAAAAGTTATCCTCGACGGCTTCAAAAGTTTTGCAGATAAAACGGAGTTCCTATTTTCAGCAGCGGTAACGGGTATCGTCGGCCCCAATGGCTGCGGCAAAAGCAATGTTGTTGACGCTGTAAAATGGGTATTCGGCGAACAAAGCGCAAAGAGTTTGCGCAGCGGACGAATGACGGATGTCATTTTCAGCGGCAACGCCAGTAGAAAAACTGCCGGCTGCGCGGAAGTCAGCTTGTTCCTTTCCAATACCGCCGGCGTCGAGTCGGGCCGACTGCCCATTGATGCCGACGAGGTCCAGATTACCCGGCGCATCTATCAGAGCGGCGAATGCGAATACAGAATCAATAATAAACTCTGCCGGCTAAAAGACGTCCGCGAATTGTTTATGGATACCGGCGTCGGTGTCAGGGCATATTCGATTATCGAGCAGGGACAGGTCGAACGTCTTCTTAGCGCGTCTTCCGTCGAGAGACGAGTGATATTCGAAGAGGCGGCGGGCATAAGCAAATACAAGGCGCACAAGGAAGAAGCTCTTCGCAAGCTCGAACGCACCGAGCAAAATCTTCTTCGTCTTGCCGACATTGTCAGCGAGGTCGCCAGCCGATTGAGAAGCGTCAAGCTCGCCGCGGGCAAAGCCCGCAGCTATGTTCAATACACGCAACGGCTAAAGGAGCTTCAGGTCAATTACTCGCTGGCGGAATTCGATAAAATTTACAAGACCGCGGCCCAGAAGAAAGCTGGGCTCGATGAAGCGGAAAAGAATTTTGCCGTAGTTGCCGCTGACGTGGCAAGACACGATACTCTGCTTAGCCAGATAGGCCAGCAGATAATCGATACGGAAAACAGCATCAACCACACCGACAATTCGCTTGTGGCGGTGCAGAGCAAAATCGAGCAGCAGATGCAGCGGATAGAATTCCTGCGAACCAGGATTAAAGAGCTTGAGCAAAGAAAGGCCGCCGCGGTAACGAGGGCACAACAGCTCGACGAACAAAAAAATGAGTTTGCAATCGACCTCGAAAAATACCAGGCGAAGCAGCAGGAAAACGAAAAATCATTTGAACAGTGCAATCTCGACGTCGAGCAAACCAGCCGGGAAATTGCCGATATTAATGCCCAGTGCTCTTCGCTCGAAGCGGAGCTTGAAGACGAGAAATCAGGGATAATTGATATTGTCCGGCATACCGCCCAGCTTCACAATGAGCTTCAAAGCATATCCGTATATCGCACCAATCTTTCTTCTCAAAAAGACCGCCTCGCGGGTCGTGCCCAGGTAGCCGGTGCAGAACTTGAAAAACTCCTGACTGAAAAGGCACAATGCGATGCGAGATTAAATGATATCGAGACCGTTTTGTCCGACCTAACAAAAAACCTCGACAACAAACGCAAGGAATCCGATACCTGCATCGCTCGCGTCGAGGCGGACAAAAAACGCTTAGCAAACAGCAAAGAAGCCAGAAGCGCACTGGCGAGTGAGCTTGCAGTTTTGACGGATATGGAAAATCGTCGGGAGGGCGTCAAGGCGGGGGCAAAACGCATACTCGAAAACCAGTCGCAGTTCGATTACGTCGAGGGGATTCTCGCGGATATTATCACCGCGCATATTGATTATGCCGCGGCGGTTGAGGCGGCTCTTGAAGACAAGACCGATGCTGTGGTTATTGCCTCGACTGAGAAGCTGCTGGCGGGCAAAGACGCTGTCGATAAGCTCGATGGCCGGGTTCATTTCATAAGCTCAGACAAAATCGAGCCGTTTGTGAATACCGATGACCTATCGACGCTGTCGGGCGTGAAGGGGCGTCTTGTTGAGTTCGTAAATTACCAGCCCAAATACGCGTCGCTTGTCTGGGCGTTGTTAGGCAAGACCTTAATCGTCGATTCAATCGATAAAGTCGGCCAGTTATCCGAAATGCTTGGGCCTGATTATAAATTCGTTACTCTCAAAGGCGAATTTGCCGCGGGCGACGGCTTCATCAAGCTTGGCCCCCTCGGCAGGGCGGCAGGGCTTATCTCCCGAAAAAGCCGGCTTCGCCAGTTGCAGGATACTATTACCAATATCACTAATGAAATAGACACGCTCCAGAACCAGATTGACGAGGCAATCCGCACGGGCGACCATCTTACGAAACTCTGCAAAGACCTTCGCACCGCGGTTTACGAAGCGAATACCGAAAAGACTCAGATAAACTCGAAACTGGCTTCACTCGAAGAGAGCATAAAACGGCTCAGGGAAGAACAGCCCCTCATCACAGGCGAAATCGACCAGCTCGAAAAACAAATCGCGCAGTCCGTCCAGAAGGAATACGAGTCGAAGCAAAAGCTTCAGGAGCTCGAGACCGTCAACAACCAGCGCAATGCCCGAATCAATCAGCTCCAGGGCGATTACTCGAATCTCAAGGGGCATCAGCAGACGCTTTCCGACAAGCTGACTAACCTCAAAGTTTCGCTTGGCCAGATATCTGAGCATCGCCAATCGCTGATTCAGACAATCCAGTCGCTCCAGACCCAGCTTGCTGCCAACGCAGGGGCCGTCGCGGCTGCGGAATCCGAAATCAAAAGCTGCGCCGACCAGGCACTGGCAGCCCAGAGCGACATCCTCGCTTCCGAATCGACTGTCTCCGAGTTATTCAGCGAGAAAGACCAAAAGCAGCAAAACAGTTCCCAGTTGCACAAGCAAATCGAAGAGCTTCTTGCCGAGCAAAAGAGCAATGAGCAGGTGCTGCGTGAGAAACGCGCCGGGCAAAGCCAGATTGAGCAGCAAATAAATGAGGTTAAAATCGAACTTGGCCAGCTTGATGTGAGACAGCAAGACCTAATTGCAAGGGTCCGTGATGAGTTACAGCTTGACCTGCTCCAGTCCTACCAGAATTATAAGGACACCGCTGTTGACTGGGAAAAGGTGCGTGAGGAAATCGCCGAGCTGCGGGGTAAAATCGAGCGACTGGGCAACGTCAATCTCGACGCGATCCAGGAGCAGCAGGACCTCGAACAGCGGCACAGTTTCCTTTCGACGCAGGTCGAGGACCTAAATTCCAGCAAGGGCCAGTTGCAGCAATTAATCAACCGTCTAAACAAGATAAGCAGAGAAAAGTTCCTTGAGACGTTCGAGCTTGTCCGCGGTCATTTCCAGCAGATTTTCCGCAAGCTCTTCGGCGGCGGAAAAGCCGACATTATTCTCGAAGAGGCCCCCGATATCGATGTTCTCGACGCGGGCATCGAAATAGTCGCGAAACCTCCCGGCAAGGAAACCCGGAGTATCTCGTTATTATCAGGCGGTGAAAAGGCAATGACCGCCATCGCGTTATTGTTCTCCGTCTTCAAGGCAAAACCGTCCCCGTTCTGCTTCTTAGACGAAGTTGACGCCGCTCTCGATGAGGCCAACAACGAACGCTTCGACGCTATTGTCAGAGAATTCCAAAAGGAATCCCAGTTCATTATAATCACGCACTCAAAGCGAACGATGAGCGTTACGGATATGCTTTACGGCGTAACCATGCAGACACAGGGCATCAGCAAGAAAATATCCGTCAACTTTGACCATTACAGCTCCGAACCCGCCGCCGCGTAAACCATATCGGGAAGAGTCCGGTTTGTCACTCCTGTAGAAGCAGGAATTTAATCGTCTGCTTTGACGAATCTCCTCAAAAGTTCTATAATACCCCGGTTCTATTAAGGGTTTGATTATGGAAACGATTCTGCTGGTTATAGTGGCTGTTCTGCTGGCGATAGTTTTGATTCACCAGTTCAGCACCAGTTCTGCAAACAGGGATAAGCTCACCCAGCAGCAAGCCGCTGTAACGTCTCTCCAGCAGCAGCTCGATTCCATTTTGAAGTCGGCTGATTCCACCCGAAACAACATTCAGGATTCTCTTCAAAAAGGTCAATCTACATTGACTCAGGGTCTGCAATCTTCAACGGATACACTAAGCAAGCTCAATAATCAAATCGGTCAGTTAATTACCGCCAGCACGCAGATGCAGAAAGTCGGCGACGACGTAAAGCGTCTTCAGGAAATTCTCGCAAGCCCGAAACTTCGCGGCGGCCTCGGCGAATGGTCGCTTGAGAACCTGCTTGCACAGATTCTCCCTAAGGACAGCTATGAGCTTCAATATTCCTTCAGGGATAGTCAGAAGGTCGATGCCTTGATTCATTTGGCCGGCTATAACGCCCCAATCGACGCCAAATTCCCGCTTTCGAGCTTTGAACTGCTGCTCAAGGTGGAGAAGGACGATGAACGGATTCGTCTGCGAAAGCAGTTTCACAACGACATAATCAAGCACATCGATAAAATTGCGGCAAGTTATATCAGGCCTGCCGAGGGCACTCTTGATTTTGCCCTTATGTATATTCCCGCTGAAAACGTTTATTATGAGGCGATTATCAAATATCCTGATGACGCTAAGGATATTCTCCAGTATTCGCTTGATAAAAAAATCGTTCCTGTTTCGCCCAATCTGCTTTACGCGTATCTGATGACGGTCGTGATGGGACTTCACGGATTGCAAATCGAAAAACAGGCCGGTGAAATACGCCAGAATCTCAAAAAACTCAACGCCTCCTTTGCCGATTTCACCGCAATCTGGGACGTTCTCGGCAAGCACCTTCATAACGCGTATTCCCAGTATGACGAGGGGCATAAAAAGTTAGACAGATTCGGTATGGAACTCAATAACATTCAAGAGGAAGATAACAAATGATTTGCGATGACAGTAGAATGATAAAATGCCGTGTATATCACGTATTAATTCTCTCATTGTTTTTCGTCCCCCCAGTGTTATCTGCGGACAATTTTTATAACGGGTTTAAGAATCCACCGATGTCCGCCAGACCTATTGTTCAGTGGCGCTGGGACGCCAATAGCCCGGGCGAGCAGGAAATAATAAGCCGGCTTGAGGCATTCAAAAACGCGGGTTTTGGCGGCGTCGAGATAACCCTCGGCGAGGACGTAAACGCACAATCGCTCAAATTGGCCGCAGATGCAGCAAAACAACGTGGGATGATTGTGGATTTGTCGCTTGGCTCGATCTTGGGCGGCCCATTTATCTCGCCCGCCGAGCAGGGCCTGCAAATCGCAATAAGCAAAAAGAAGTTCACCGGGCCTGCAATCTCTGTTGTGAACGTAAACGACCTTGTCAATAGTCGTGACCCGAATAATAAGCTGGTTTTTCTGCGTCTGATTCAAACGGATGCGCTGAGTTTTTCGCCGGGCGAAGAACTAATCGGGAAAATCAAGCCAGACGGCACAGTTATCATCGATATTAACGATGCCAACACCAATACCCTTTACGCAGGCGTTCTGCGTCCTGTTACAACTCCAGCAGGTTCGCCCGCCCTTGATATGCTCAATAAGCGGGCGGCGGAAAAATATTTCAATAATATCTCAGCCAAACTCAACCCAATGTCTGGCAGCAAGTTCGGCGATTCTATTCATTCGATTGAATGTCCTTCTTTTGAACCTGCCGCTGTAAACTGGACAAGTGATTTTGCGCAGCAGTTCCTAAAGCGGTACGGCTATGACATAACGTCTTATCTGCCGGCCATTTTTGATAATGATTTGCCCCAGGCAAGGACACGTTTCTACGATACTATTCGCCGAACGCGTTATGACTTCTATTCGGCTCTCGTTGGGCTGTATAACGAACGTTTCACCCATACCTTCAAGAATTTCTGCCGCGATAATGGCGCTCTGTCCTGTGTTCCGGCAGGTTCCGTTAATATTCTCGACAGTTGCTCAGTGCCGCTCGATATATTTCAGGGAGATACATCAGGCACTGGCACCAATATGAGATATCGAACCTGGGATAAAATCGTATCCTCGGCTGCGCATCTTGCCGACAAGTCCCTCGTAATCGGCGAGTCAACAGTTGGTAATACGGAAAATCTCGAATCGCTGAAGATAAGCGATGACATTGCATTTGTTACAGGGGACAATCAATCCATTCTGGCCGGGGTTTCCTTGCCGGGCGAACGTAATTCTGTGTGGTTGCATATCGGAAGCTGGACCGAACGCAACGCCCGATTGTCTTGTTTGTTGCGGAACTCCCGCCACCAGGCCCGTATTGCCATTTTCCTTCCAGCCGCTGACCTCTGGAGCGATTGCGGACCTTCTGAGACCAGGATGGCCGATTATATCTGGTATCTGTTCCCTCTTTGGCATGCCCTCAGTCAGAACGGCTATACCGTCGATTTCGTCAGCGATAAAATCGTCTCACAGGCAACTTTCGATGACGGCAAACTGCACTTCGGCTCGCAGACCTACGAAGCAGTTATCGTCCCCGATTCATTCTCGATAGAAGATTTTCTTGCTGCGAGGAATCTGCGTTTCTTTGGTGCCAATGGCGGCAAAATCGCCTTCATAGGCCGGGAACCGATGACCGGCGCCGGCTTCAGAGAACTCCTTCAGCGAAGCATTGCCGTCGAGATTACGATGCGTCATATCAAGGAAATAGACCCAAACCGGGTTTTGTTCATTCCAGCCCCGGACAAAGATAAGAATAATCTGCTGTCCTGGACATCTGATATGATGAAAAAAATCAGCGTATTACCAACCGTCAGGATTTCTCCGTCGAGTGATAAGCTTCTTTTCGTCCATTACCTTGCCGAAGGCAGAGATATATTCTTTTTCGCCAATACCGATAACGCCGCCCCCGTATCTTTCCGCGCGGATTTCAATACCGCCGGCAAGACACCCTGGGTCTGGAATCCTGATACCGGCGAACGCAGTGTATTCGCCTATGGCGACAAGCCCGGCAACCTGAATATCGGCATCGAGCCGGCAGGTTCGCTGCTTTTGGTCTTTGACCCGAATATGAAAGCAAAATCAGTAAAGCCGCAGCCCGTGGTCGATTTCAACGACGGGTTCGAAATCAAAGCTGATTGGCAGGCGGAATTTACCAGCTATGCGGGCGAGAAGTTCACACGTAAAATCGACAAACTAATCGACTTTGGTGTGGAAAAAGATTCCCAGCTAAATGGTTTCGCCGGCACGATTTTGTATAAAGCCGAATTTAACGCCCCCGACAAAAAACGAACCGTTCTTGACCTTGGTAAATGTGGTGGTATTTCAGAAGTAAAACTAAATGGCAAATCGCTCGGTGTCCGCTGGTATGGGCGACATATCTACGATGTTGCGGATACCCTTAAGAAAGGCAAAAACACTATCGAAATAAAGGTAACAACTCCCAAACAAGGCCCGAAGCCAAATCCTGTCTCCGCAGGTTTGGTTGGCCCCGTGCGATTATTAAAAACGCAGTAAAAGCTCTGTTTGCGAAAACAATTGTTTCTGGCAAACAGTTATGCTGACTGTCTTTATATGCGTGCCTGAACAATCCTTGAAAAGCACACATCTTTCTGATACACTCTGTCTGTAAGTCATCATCACGATTATGTTGTAAAATATAGACAGGATATTAACTAATGCGAACTTCTGCACGGACGCAAGGCAAATCATCTTCCTGTGAACCGCTTCACAAAAATCATCGGCGTGCAAATTCCGCAGAAAAAACCTGGGTTATATCGCTGGCAGACCCTCGTGCCGACCAGCTTGCCAAATCGCTCAAGGTTTCGCCGTTGCTCGCTCAACTGCTCATCAATCGAGGCGTTACCGACCCGCAATCCGGCTCCGCGTTTCTCAGGCCCAAACTGACCGACCTAATCAGCCCGGAATTGCTTCCCGGCGTTTGTGACGCCGCCAAAAGAATTCAATTGGCAGTTAGTCAAAAGCAAAAAATAACGCTCTATGGCGACTACGACGTCGATGGTATCACGGGCGTTGCGATTCTCTGGCAAATTCTTACGCTCCTCGGCGCAAACGTTGATTATTACATCCCGCACCGCATCGACGAGGGCTACGGCCTTAATGTCGAGGCGGTCGAATCAATCGCTAAAGCCGGAACTCAACTGCTTATAACCGTTGATTGTGGTATTACCGCTAACACCGCAGCTGACCTGGCAAAAAAACTCGGTGTTGATTTGATAATCACGGACCACCATCAGTTCGCCGACACGCTACCACGGGCATTAGTTATTGTTCATCCCGCACTCGATAAGTCATATCCCAATCCTGATTCTTCCGGCTCATTGGTTGCGTTCAAACTGGGCTGGGCTGTCGCGGACCTTTTCAAAACAGGACCAAAGCTCAACCCGCAAATGCGTGATTTTATGCTCAATGCCACATCTTTAGCGGCTATGGGCGCCATCGCCGACGTTATGGAGCTTCGAGGTGAAAACAGGACGCTCACAAGTTTTGGTTTGAGTTTGCTTTCCGACACCAAATTACCCGGCCTGCAGGCCCTCATTGAATCCGCCGAGCTTACCGGCAAAGGTCTCGACAGCTATCATATCGGTTTTCGTCTTGCCCCTACGCTAAATGCCGCGGGCAGAATAGGCCACGCCCGTTTGGCAGTCGAGTTGCTGACTTCCACCTCGCTTGCCCACGCCACGCAAGTTGCCGAGTATCTCAAGAGTCAAAACGGGCAACGTCAGCGGTTCGAACGCAAAATTTACAACCACGCCTGCCAGATTATTGCTGAAAAGGGCCTCGACAACCCCGAAAGAAAAACCATCGTGCTGGCTGATACTTCCTGGCACAGCGGTGTTGTTGGTATAGTCGCGTCTCGAATCGTCGATAAATTTTCCCGCCCCACGATTATAATTAACTCTGGCTCAACGCCCGCGCAGGGGTCTGGGCGTTCTGTACCCGGTTTAGATATTCTCGCAGCAATTTCCGCCTGTTCGGAGCATCTCGTTACTTTCGGCGGACACAAAATGGCCGCGGGCGTTACGGTCTTGCCTGAAAACATCCAGAAATTCGCGGATGCCCTCGAAGAGTATGCTCAACAGCATTTATCTGAGGAACACTGTGTCAGCAAGCTCAATATCGATGCTCTCGCATTGTTGTCCGAGTTCAGTTATGAAAACGTTTGTGAAATGCAAACTCTCGGCCCGTTCGGGCAGGGCAACCCTGAGCCACTGTTTGCAACAAAGGGGGTTCGTCTTTGTTCTGTGCCTCGCAGGGTAGGAGCGACTGCCGACCACCTCCAGTTTGCTGTTACAGACCACACCAACTCAATCCGCTGCATTGGTTTTAGGATGGGGCCGCTCGAAAAGAAACTTCTGGAACGGGATTCATTTGATATTGCCTATCACGCCGCGATTGATTCGTTTAACGGCAACCATTCCGTCCAGCTGGTTATCGAAGACATCCGTTTCGAGTGACGGCTTCACTTTTCGGGTTCAACGGTTATTTTTTCAATTTTGAATTTGCCTAATGTCGTCGCCATGTTGAAGAAGTTCGCCGGCTCGCCGTTGCCTGATGCCAGGGCGATATGCCCCGCGTCGAATTTTCCGAGGGCGCCTGCTTTGAACGCCGAATCAAGCCCGACCCATTTATCGCCTATATACGCCTCAGTCCAGGCGTGCCCGCCAAAGCCGGTTTTGCCCTCAAAATCATTTACGTATGCCACACCTACTGTTACTTTTGCCGGTATCCCTGCCGCCCGGCACATCGCCGTGCACAGGACCGCGAATTCCGTGCAGTCGCCTCTCCTGCTCGCCGCGACCTCTGCCGCCGAGGCGTATCCAACCGACAAGCTGATGTCTTTTACGTATTTAGACACAAACTCCTCGATTCTTTTTGCTGCTTCAGCCGAATCCTTTGCGTTGCCAACTGCCTGTTTCGCAAGGGCGATTATATTCGCGTCGTCGCTTTGCACAAATCTGCCCGGCTTCATCATCTCTGCGATATTCGCGTCTGTTCCCTTATATGGGAATGTTCCGCCTGTCGGCATACTCACTGGTTCTACTTTCACTATTACCGTTCCGTCTTCGAGCTTCTGAACCTGCTGGTTATCGCTCGATGGTATCATGAGATTTGTCGTTTGAGCGATTGGTTTCAGGTAATACGTAATCGATTTTGCCGACCCAGCGTTTTCAATCGGCTCAGGGCTTGCCAAAAACATCTTGTCAATTATTTCTGCGGGCTGGTTGTTTCTCATCGCGAATTCCTTCGTGCAGGCCAGCATCTCCACGTTCATACCTGCCATAGGCATTATGCTTTTTAACGCCCGTAACTGCTCGTCAACGTAACCAGTCGAAGCAATCTCGCCGGTTCCGGGCATACTCATAACCGTCTCGACTTTTGTCAGCGACACGATTCTGCCCAATAAATCGACATCCTGTTTTGCCCCGACTTTCATGCGGGAATGAACAGCAGCCATTATTCCGGGGCTGAACACATTTACATCGTAACTTGTGCCTTCTTTCAGTTTTTTCTCCAGCTCAATCAGGCGCAGCCCCTCTGCCATAACCGCTCCCTTTGGCCACGCAATAGTGTTTTCCTGCACGGCCCCCATTCCTGTCGTCCGTATCCGGACCTTTCCGTCTTTGCCTACGTTGCCATCTGTTTTCATCATTACTATTCCCATATCCTGTTCGGAGGTGAACGATATCGGCTCTCCATTTACCGTTTCAACGCAGATTTCCTTTGTCTTCATTGGAACGGTCTTTCCCATTCGATTTAGCGTCATATCAACAGTTTCTGTCGTCGTAACCTGTTCGCCTGTAACGACTCTGCTGTTTATCGCATGCCCGACTTTGGTCCCATCCACGAATACAGCGTAATATTCGACGTCATCGGTTTGTCCTATTGCCAAAACCGCGAATTGCAGAACGATAAGCCCAATCGCGAAAATTTTTACCTTCATAATCATCCCCGTATTTCCAAGTTATTTGGAGTTTGCGAATATCTTCTCTGATTAGTATAAACCTTTCATTGCATCCGACAAGTTATCATTCTAAAATACTCCTAACGCTATGAATTTTGATGAACTGTTGATGCTTGTTCGTTCGGGCAATTCACCCCGGCTGTGCGATGATTCTCGTATCGTCGAGCCGGGTGATATCTTCGTCGCTGTCAAAGGCCCAAACGTCGATGGCCACGACTTTATCCCCCAGGTCCTCACCAAAGGCGCAAAATTCGTCGTCTGCCAGTCATCTTCTTCAGTTGCCATTCCCGCGAAAGCGGGAATCCAGGTCATCGCCGTTCCTGATTCCTCCCTTGCCCTTGCCATTCTTGCCCAGGCTGCCAATGGCAACCCTGCTGATAAACTCACCAACCTTGCCGTAACGGGAACCAAGGGCAAAACAACGTTAACTTTCCTCGTCCGCTCCTGTTTTCAGGCCGCCGGGGAAAAATGCGGTTTAATTGGAACCGTCATTTATGACACCGGCATCGATATCTCACCTGCGCCACTGACTACCCCCGATTGCCTGACTATCGCGAAAGCGCAATTGCAGATGCTAAAAGCTGGCGCAAAATATATGGTCATCGAGGCCAGTTCCCATGCCCTTGACCAGAACCGTGTCGCCGCGATTAATTTCAAAGCCGCTGCATTTACTAATCTTACAGGCGACCACCTTGATTACCATAAAACCACCGAAAATTACCTGGTTGCCAAGTCAAAGATTTTCGAAGCGCTTTCTTCCGACGCGACAGCCGTTCTTAATAAGCAATCACCATACTCAAAACAAATCGCCGCGATTACCAAGGCCAAAATTCTATGGTTTGCTGTTGATGAGAAAGCCGACCTTTCCGCGGAAATTCACTCAATCGATGACTCAGGCACGACATTTACCCTTCATTATAAGGGGCAAAGTATCCGCATAAAAACGCCTCTGCTTGGCCGATTTAACGTTGCCAATCATCTTGCCGCCGCGGGCTTGTGTCTGTCTGCCGGCCTCGACCTCAAAACCGTTGCCCGTGGCTTGTCCGCTCTCGACGCAATACCCGGCCGGCTTGAAAATGTAAAATCTGATGCGCCGTTTACCGTTCTTGTTGATTTCGCCCATACCGACGATGCCCTCGATAACGTCCTTTCAACTCTAAAGCCATTATGTAAGGCCCGTCTCATCGTCGTATTCGGCTGCGGCGGCGACAGGGACAAAACCAAACGACCTCGTATGGCAAAAGTAGTTGAAAAATACGCGGACTTAGGCATAGTAACAAGCGATAACCCAAGAACCGAAAATCCAGATGATATAATCAATCAAATCGTAGTCGGCTTCAAAAACCCTAACTCTCCCAAAATAAAAATCGAGTCCGACAGGAAAAAGGCAATAGCCCTTGCGATTGAGTCAGCGAAAAAAAACGACGTTGTTATCATTGCCGGCAAAGGCCACGAGAGTTATCAAATTATCGGCAAACAAAAATTTCCCTTCAGCGACCAGCAAATCGCCCTTGATTTGCTTAAAACCAAAAAATGAAAAAGCTTTCAATTGAAAATTTGGCCAAAATAATAAAGGCGTGTCATAAGACACAGGGCGCAAATTGTGACGTGACTGATGTAAGCACGGATTCACGAACAGCAAAGCTCGGCGACTGTTTTTTTGCCATTTCGGGCGAGAATTTCGATGGTCATAACTTTTTGGCCGACGTTTTTGATAAAGGCGCTGTTTGTGCGGTGGTAAGCAAAAACATTCCCGCAGGGAAATTCCCGGGTAAAGCGGTTCTTCGGGTTTCCGACACAATAAAAGCCCTGGGCGACCTCGCTTCCTGGTATCGTAAGGATTGTAAATTCAAGGTTGTCGCAATCGCCGGCTCAGCAGGCAAAACGACAACAAGACAAATCACTCACCACGTTCTTAGCCGGCATTTCAAGGTTTTCCAGTCGCCCAAAAGTTTCAATAATTTCATAGGGCTGCCTTTGACTCTGCTTGGGGCTGAGCCGAATCAGGAAATTATCATTGTCGAACTGGGCACCAACCATACAGGCGAAATCGAGTATCTGGCCCGAATCGCCGCGCCGGATATTGCTGTGGTTACCAATGTTTATCCCGCTCATCTTGCCGGCTTTGGCTCCGTCGGGAAAATCGCCGAAGAAAAATTATCAATCGCTAAAGGCCTTGTATCATCGGGCGCTCTTATCATTAACGCTGATTGCCCGCCATTACTTGATACCGCCCGCCGGGCCGGCTTAATTTTTAAAACTTTTTCCTGTTCCGCATCCGCTGATTACTTCGCACGCGATATTTCCGTCGGGCCGCTTGCCAGTGAGTTGACTATCGATGACGTGCCTGTTGAAGTTCCGATTCCCGGCAGGGGGAATGTTGAAAACGCCCTCGCTGCCTGGGCAATCTGTTCAAATCTTGGTATTACAGCCGAGCAATTTGCCGACGCCATAAAAACCATCAACCCCGTATCTATGCGGACTGAAATGTTGCAGCTTGGCTCACTCACCGTTATATCCGATTGCTATAACGCCAACCCTGCCTCGATGAAAAACGCCCTGGATATCCTCGCGAACCTCGCCGGCAGTCAAAAACGCAGGGCCGTCTTTATTTGCGGCGATATGGCGGAACTTGGCGATTCCGAACAGATTTTACACCGTCAGCTTGGCGAACAAATCGCAAAAGCAGGGGTAAATCTTCTCATCACGCTCGGCAACCTTGCTGCCGTTGCCGCGGAATCTGCGAAGAAGGCCTCGCCCGACATTGTGACCTGCAGCTTCACAAGCAATACAGACCTTTGCAATAACTTGCGGAATTTGATAAAAGATTCCGATATAATACTGGTCAAGGGCTCACGCGTTAATAAGCTTGAGCTTGTTGTTGATAAACTAAAAAGTTATCGTCAGTGAATCGTCAGCCCGTTCGTGTGTTAGACAGCGGGGCGGCGGTTACTGGTCACGGAAGACGAAAATAAAATGATTTATCATCTTCTCTGGTTTTTTCGCAACACCGTTAGCCATCGGCTGGGTTTCTACGCCTATCAGGAGGTAATGTTCCGCGCCTTCGCGGCCCTGCTGACAGGGCTGGTTATCGCGCTTGTGCTCGGTCCGCCGCTTATTCGCTGGCTTATGCGGAAAAAAATCGGCGACCGCCCCGAATTCTATCTCGCGTCCCTTAATGAGCTTACCAAGCAAAAAGCCAATACCCCGACTATGGGAGGCCTGATTATAATTATCGCCGTGCTTGGCTCCACCATTCTCTGGGCCAAGCTTAACAATCCGTTCATCCAAAAGGCAATCATCCTCGTCCTGTGGTTCGGTGCCCTCGGTGCAGTTGATGACTGGCTAAAGCTTACCGCTGAATCGCATCATCGCAGCCGGGATGGTCTCAAACCCTGGGAAAAAATCCTCTTCCAGTTCGGCGGCGCAGTTCTTATCGCCTCCTTCCTCTATATCGATTTCACAAATATCGAAGACGGCCGAAAATTCTGGCTTCCTTTCTATAAACACGGCCTGCCCTTAGCCAACTGGATGTTTATCCTTATCGCTATTCTGTATCTGTCCGCCACCAGCAACGCCGTCAATCTCACCGATGGTATGGATGGTCTCGCCGCCGGCTGCACGGGTATTGCCTCATTTGTTCTTGCCGTTCTCTGTTATGTCGCCTCCGAACCAATGAGCCGGACATCTACCGCCACTTGGTCAAGCTATCTGCTCTTGCCTGCTATCCCGCAGGCGGGCGAGCTGGCCATATTCTTTTCCGCTATTCTCGGGGCAGTCCTCGGTTTCCTGTGGTTTAACTGTCATCCCGCGCAGGTCTTTATGGGAGATATCGGCTCGCTGCCCCTCGGCGCCGCTATGGGTTATGGCGCGCTTGCCACCAGAAATGAAATTCTTCTGCTTATCATCGGCGGCGTCTTTATGATAGAGCTTTTCAGCGTTATCCTGCAGGTTTCCTATTTTAAATACACGGGCGGCAAACGTCTTTTCCGATGCGCGCCAATCCACCACCATTTTCACCTTATCGGCTGGTCTGAACCGCAGGTCGTTGTCCGTTTCTGGCTTGTTGCCGCCGCATTTGCCGCTATCGCCCTGGCTACCCTCAAAATACGTTAGTCCTCAAATAATCGATAATCAATAATCAATCATCAATAGCAGATAATCTTTGCCTCTGCTATAATACCCCTGTTTTTAAGGGAATATGATGACGGACGAGCAAATGACTACGGATTTTGAGCCGGAGGTGCCTAAGCCGCCGCGAGTCGCTCTTATCGCGTCTCGCCGCACGCTTGCCGAATATCCTTCATATCTCAAGCACCTGCTCGTCGGCCTAGCCGATGAGGCCGTCCCGGTCGTTTTGATATGCCCGCCGGGAAGCGATGCCGACTCCATCATCCCGCCGGCTGTCGAGGTCGTCAGGCACCCGGCAATTGATATATCCCTGATGCAGCATTACAATCTTCACGTTCTTCTTAATCGAGTCGGTAAATTCGAGCCGGATATTATTCATTGTCTTTGTGAAACTTCCGCTGCGACGGCTCGCTGGCTTGCTCGCAACCTTGATATCCCCTATCTGCTCAATATAAATTCGATTTCCTCGCACTGGTCTGTTATTTCCTTTTCCCCAGTTCGTTGCGCCAATATTGTCGTGCCCGCCAAAACCATCGCTGACCATTTCGTGGCGACTCACCCCAAATTCGCCGACCGTGTTCGCCAAATCAACGTCGGCACTTTCGTTGAGGATTCCACCGCGTGTTTTATGCATCCCGAGCATCTGCCGGGTATTGTCGTGGCTCCGCCTCTCGATAACTATGCCAATCTTGATAACCTTTTCCAGGCGTTGCATCGCCTGATTGTCGATGGTTGTCAGTTTATCGTTGCTCTTATCGCTTCAAGACGACCCGAAGGGCCGCTCTGGAAACAAATTCGCTCTCTTGACCTGCTTCACGCGGTTACTATCGTTCCTCGTTCGCTGGGCCTTTACTCCGCCGGTTCTGCCGCCGACGTATTCATCGCACCCAGACCATCCGGCAGATTCAATATGTTGCTGTTGACCGCGATGAGCGCCGGCTCTGTCGTCGCAGCGTCTAAAGGCGGTATCGATGACCTCATTATCGAAGACAAAACCGCCTTCATTTTTAATCCCGATGACCAGCTTAGCGTTTATAATTGCCTTAAACGCATTTTTGACAGGCCCGATGAAGCCAGACGGCTTGCTGAGTCCGCCCAGCAATACCTCCGTCAAAATCACAACGTTAGCGGTATGGTTTCCACTGCTATTTCCCTTTACAGGCAGGCCGTTTGCTCAAAGACCCGGGCAAACGCCTGATATTTGAAATAAAGATAGATGCCGGAACGTCTTACTGACGGTTGTTTCGTGTATAATGAAAATTCTTTTTAATGTTTTTTTGGAGAATTGAATTATGAATACCAAAGCGATTGTGGCGGTTGTGGTGCTGGCGTGCATTGTAATGTCGCCGGTTGTTATTGCAGCAGAGGGGGTAGTTGGCGAGTGGGAATTCAAAAGCCAGATGCAGGCAAGGACTATGACGGCGACGATGACGATTACGAAGAACGCCGAGGGCAAACTCGCGGGAACGTGGTTAACTCAAAGGGGTGAAAGCCAGCTGTCAGACATTACTTTCGAGAACGGCAAACTGAAGTTTGTCCAGACCAATAGTTTTGGCGGCCAGGAGATGAAGACAACATACGAGGGAACGGTCGATGGCACGAAAATTACGGGTAAAGGCAAGGCGCAGTTTGGAGAATCCACTTTCGATGGGACTTTACAGGGAGAAGCAAAAACTGGAGCAGATGCGATTGTTGGCGTATGGCAAATGAATGTTAATGTGCCTGCGAGGGAAAACGTGGAGAAGCTGACCATCACCAAGAACGCGGACGGCACGCTTGCCGGCAAATGGATGGGCCAGAGGAACGAAAGCAAAATTTCAAATATGAAGTTCGAAGGCGGGAAACTTACTTTCCTTCGTACCAGCGATTTCGGAGGTCGCATTATGGAGTCAGAGTTTGAAGGGACCGTTACGGGAGATGCGATAAAGGGCGTATTCAAGAGCGACAGGGGTGACAGAGAGGCAAATGCCACCCGCATCAGCGCCGCGAAACCGGAACCAGCCAAAGCCGAGCCAAACAAGCCGGCACCAGCCAAACCGGATGCGCCAAAACCTAAATAAAATCACACTATCGTAAAACAAGAACTGAAACCCCTCGATTTTTATCGGGGGGTTTTTATTTGCGCAGCTCGTCGAGTAGCTTGAGGACGTCGAGTGGATTATCAATCATCGCCTTTGCGCCGGATTCGAGCAGTTCATCGGCGGTGCGATAGCCCCAAACGCAGCCGACAGGAAACATTCCCGCGGCGACGGCTGTTTTCATATCGGTGCTGGTATCACCTAAGTAAAGAAATTGATCGGGCGGAATACGGAGTTTCTTTGCGATTTGCAGCGCCATTGTGGGGTCGGGCTTCAATGGGACATCAGGCAATGCGCCCTGGACGATTTTGAATCGCCACTGCGAAAGGATTTTTTCGACCATAACCTTTGTGAAGCGGTCGTTTTTATTGGAAAGGATTACCAAAGACAAGCCGCGTCGTGGAAGTTCCGTCAAAAGTTCCGGTATGCCAGGGTATGGATGGGCGTTATCGCCCCAGCATTTGTCGTAGATTTCTTCCGAATACGCCGCGACTTTCCTGACGAATTCGGGGTCGCGGGCCGATTTGGGCAGGGCACGCTGGGCCTCAGTTTCAACGCTTTCACCTATGAAATACTTATATGCGTCAACGAGATGAGGCGAAAAGCCAAAGTGAACGAGGGCTTTATTCATCGCGTTGGCGACATCTGTCAGCGTATAAAGCAGCGTGCCATCGAGGTCAAACAAAACAGCTTTGAACATGTCGAATTACCCGCCGGTTATGTGCCTTCGCCGAAGTCGGCGAGATATTTGACCTGCTCAGGCGTCAGCTTGTCAATCGAGATGCCCATCGATTTGAGTTTCAGCGTGCAGACGATATTTTCAATTTCGACTGGGACATTATAAACGGCGGCGGTGAGCGACCGGGCGTTTTTGATAATGTATTCGGCCTCGAGCGCCTGGGTCGCGAAGCTCATATCCATAACCGAGGCGGGGTGACCTTTAGCGGCTGCGAGGTTAATCAGCCGGCCTTGACCGAGCAGATGTATGCGTTTACCGTTTTTGAGGATATATTCATCGACGTGCTCTCGAACGCCTTTGTTTACCTTTTTGCTTAGTTTCGTCAGTGCCGGTATGTCGATTTCGACATTGAAATGGCCCGAGTTAGCGACGACGGCCCGGTCTTTCATCACGCGGAAGTGCTCGCCGCGGATGACATTTTTATTGCCGGTTAGCGTCAGGAACAGCTCGCCGATTTTTGCGGCCTGAGCCATTGGCATAACATCGAAACCGTCCATTGAGGCCTCGATTGCCTTAATCGGGTCGATTTCTGTAACGATGACGAGTGCGCCCATACCTTTGCATCGCATCGCGAAACCGCGCCCGCACCAGCCGTAACCGACGACCACGACTTTCTTGCCCGCGAGTAAGAGGTCGGTGGCTCGAATCACGCCATCGACGGTTGATTGGCCCGTCCCATAGCGGTTATCGAACAGGTGTTTGCTTGCTGCGTCATTTACCGCAATGACGGGGAATTTAAGTTTGCCGGATTTTTCGAGTGCGCGAAGCCGGATAACGCCCGTTGTGGTTTCTTCCATACTGGCGATTATTCTTGGCGCATCGGCAGTGCGTGAGGTGTGCAACTCGTTAACGAGGTCCGCGCCGTCATCAAACGTAATAACCGGCTTGTGGTCGAGGGCTGCGTGAATGTGTTTGTAGTATGTTTTGCGGTCTTCGCCGCAAATTGCGAAAACGGGTATGCCGAAATCCTTGACCAATGATGCTGCGACATCATCCTGAGTGCTGAGCGGGTTCGAGCCGCAGAGAACGAGGTTTGCGCCAGCGGCCTTGAGTGTCCTGGCAAGATTGGCGGTCTCGGCGGTTACATGAAGACACGCGGAGACGTTTTTGCCGGCCAATGGTTTCTGTTTTGCGAATCTTTCGCGTATCGATGCCAGAACCGGCATATCATTGTCCGCCCAGAGTATTCGTTTCTTGCCCACAGGGGCAAGCGACATATTGGCTACATCTGATTTCATTCGATTTTCCTTTCAAGTAAAAGCACAAATTATACACATCAGGCCTCTGATTTTCAAGCGGAAACCGGGTCTTATTACGACTCGGCCGGGTTGATTTTCGTCGGCAGGCAAATTTGTTATATAGTGTAATTGCCGCTGGAATAGGTGAACACAGACGCCAGCTCGTTATCATCTTCATGACGTAACAGATAGACTTTTGTTCCTGAGACGTTAAAGATATGAAAAATGGGCGATACAGGGTTCGAACACCCCCCATTAGAGCAATCAAAAACCCCGATTTCAGCAAGTGGCAGTGCAGAATCCGGCGCACCTAATGCGCCGAACACCCTTCAACCCCCAAAAGACCCGGACTTGGCAATGGTCGTCGAGCACTGGCCAGACCTGCCGGAGCATATCAAAGCGGCAATCAAAGCGTTAATCCAAACTAACAATACGGAGAAAAAATAAATGGCGAAAGAAACGACCAAAAAGAAAGAGACCGCTCCTAAGACAGAGAGCTTGGTAAAAAGGGAATACACAGAAGAAGAAAAGGCAATTATTGCCAGGTATCAAGATTTGGCCAAAAACAAACCCGTAAAATTCAAAGAGGTTAAGGGTGAGTCAGGTAAGGTGAGTATAGATATTGAATACCCTGAAGGCCAGTTACGCGAAGCTAAAATGTCTGAGGCATTAGGAACGGCAGACCCTGACCTGAGTAACTATTTGCTTTCACAAGTGGCTGGGACGTTTGAGGGAACTGTATCGAGCGATGGTCATGATAAAAAGGCAATTGTAACAGCAATCAATATGGCTACGGCTATATTAAACGGGATACGGCCACAGGATGAGATTGAAGGTATGCTGGCCATCCAAATGATAGGCGTACACAACGTCGCGATGGCAGCTATAAGACGAGGAATGCTTAAAGACCAGACCTTTGTAGGAATACGAGAAAATGCAGACCGAGCAACTAAGATGTTGAGGACTTTCGCGGTGCAAATGGAAGCATTGAAGAAGTATCGAACAGGGGGTCAGCCAAAGACGATTGTTGGGGACGTCAACGTCAATGAAGGCGGCCAGGCGATTGTTGGAACGGTTAATCAAAGCGTAGAAAAGAAAACGCAAGAAAACAGCGTCTAACTATTTATTTTAAAGCGAGTTAAGCAAATAAACGGGTATTTACCAAAGTTGAGAATCCTTAATGATTTCGGCAATGAAAAGAGAGAAACATAAATGGGTAGATACTACTGGAGCAAAAAGAATACAGTCGAAGACAGCACAAAGCTCAGCATTGCTAAACTGAAAGAGTTTGGCTTGTTGGAGGGCTATCGTAGCACGACACTGACCTGGACGTGGTCACTATCGGGGCATAAAAGCAGTGTAGGGATAGCGATAAACGTGCTGGACGAGCCGTATTATGCAAAGCTTAACTACACAATTACAGACCGCAATTCAGGCGAAAAGACCGATTATGACTACAAGATTGGTCTAACAACAACACCGTGTCATTATGGGGGCGTAAGGTATTGGTTTATCTGCCCGCTGGTCAGAAACGGTGTGCCCTGTGGCCGACGGGTTGGGACGCTGTTTTTATCGTCAGGCGGTAAATACTTTGGCTGTCGGCACTGTTACGACCTGTCTTATGAAAGCCGGAATGAATGCTGTTTGGGGCGATTTGGCCAATTAGGATACGTCTTAAAGGCCGAAAGACAGGTAGAAGAGCTTCGGGAGAAAGTCAAACGGTGGACTTGGAGGGGCAGGCCCACAAAAAAAGTAAGAAGGATAAATGCGATTACAAGACGTATTGAGAGTTATCCGTCAGGTGTTAATTGGGAGAGTTTATTGATATAGGAAAGGCCGCCCGTCAGGTAAAGGAAAAAGCTGCGAGAGATGACATAGTCGCAACTTGCAGCTTTAGCAAGAAGGCTATTTTAAACGATATTTGTTATTTTCTCCTTCTTAAAGCTAAGCCGCCGAGGGTGAGAAGGAATAACGTGGCGGGTTCGGGAATAGGAATATCCGAGTTATATCTAAAACTCCCGGACACCCAATTAGCAGTCACGCTATCGTCGTATTGCGTGAAATCGACAGCGAATGACACAATGTTTCCACTGATGCCATAATCCGCCTGCAAAACTTTGAAGTAGCCGGTGAGCGTATTGTCGGCCCTCCCGTTTCCAAAAAAATCAAGGCCTACACTTGGACTGCTTACCGAATATCTGGTTGCATTCGGATAGAATCCTACGGTCGGCAACGTTTGAGCAGGCCCAATCAGGTCGAGAAAATACCTGTTGGTAATGCCATCAATAAATCTAAGCTCTACTCCATTGTCGTAAGGTTCTATAAACACCGCTGAGAAGTCAGTTGTCGGGGAAGTGAACGTTTCAGTCTGCCCATGTCCGACCCAACTGCCGGGAGCACTGGTGAAGTAAAGGATATCCGCTGCTTTGAGTGGTTCGTTGATAAATAGCCAACCCAATGCTATCAAAACAGCGAGAATAAGTCGTTTCATTTTCTCTCCTCTCAAAAATTGTTGATATTTGTAAGCGCACCGGTTGCGCAGAAATGGCAATATACGAACCTTGACCCTTCTCCGGTCATTCTCATCTTCTTCTTCATTGCCTTTTGCCCCCAGCCAAAGGCGGGTTTGACTATACCATTTTGCCGGTGTCTGTCAAGAGAAAAAAAGAGGTATTTTGGCAGGTTCTATGACGAAGGTAAGGAATTGAAGTTCAGAGAGGTGGGGGGGATAAAGATGTCCTGTGGCTCAGACCGAGCCGAGTTCGTCGATTCTACAGCCCAAAAACCTGTCCTACAGTGGTTCTACAGGATTATATAGACCGCCTTAACTGCGTTTCCTTCTCACAATCACCGCACCGAGGCCGAGAAGCAAAAGCGTGGCGGGCTCGAAAATGGCATAAATAAAGCTATACCAACCAGAGTCATCAGCATACCAACCGATAATATTGCTACCGTCGATTCCCCCCCCCCTCAAAACGGCCAGCTGGCGGGACACTTATTCGACCAGTGACCGGCCAGAGCGTTTAAATCAGCTAAATCCACGCTGCCATCATGGTTAAGGTCAGCACTAAGATTCGAGCCTGTCTGTCGCCACTGGTCAGCAAAAGCGGCGAAGTCGCGGAAATTGACAACCCGGGTGACCTTTACGGCGATATCTTTGCTGAAATCAGGCAGAGTGTATGCCAACATACCCGAAACTGGATTAGCATAGCCCGATGCAATAATGCCGCCGGTGCCTCTCGTGGCATAAACTTCAACAAGGTAGGAACCGTTATCGAATCCCTTGACGATAACGGGTTCATTATGAATGGTGCCGTTTGCCGTTTTTCCGAATTCACTACCGATATCATAAATCCAGATGTAGGCGCGTTTGTTGCTGGAAAGTCCTACTGAATCAAGCACAGAAATATTATTGGGCACAAACTCATAACTGGTTATACGGAACCAGTCATCACCTGTGTTTACTATTTGAATCGTTTGCTGGCCGGCCGATAACGGCACCGTGATTATAAAATCAGATGCGTTATTGGGATACCCTGATGAAAAGACGGAAGAACCATTAACAAGCACCTGTAAGCTGTTGTTGCCGGCCGGCGACACGCTTTGAACGTGGATTTTCAGCGAGCCGGCATCCAGCATATTCAAATGAAAATTCGGGTCTGACCTGTAAGCCGATTCCCAGCTCCCTTGGAGCCATTGCGAAAGGTTTTCCATTCCGGGAAAGTAATCCCAATTAAGAGAAAATACAGTCTGAGTAGACACCGCCCAGAAATCAGAGAGAACCGGATTTGCAGAATACGCCTGAGCTCCGGAAACGGCCCGCTGCGCTATCGACAGGTTATAGTCCGCTATGTTCTCATTCGCGGCATAAATCGCTAAAGGCGTGAATTCGCCATAGAGATTAAGAGGGTCGATATAATAATCCCAGAACCATATATGGGCGCTGCTCTTGAGATGAAAACTGCTCCAGATTGCGTTATGCAGCATAAGCGCTTCGTGCATTTGCGTCTTATACGGCTCAGGTAAACTATTTATGTCCTCCTCAGGATATTGCACACCCGCTAACGGTTCTGGCGCCCCAATTTCTTCTATCATTATCGGCTTATTGTAATTCGTCAGGCCCAAAGCAGTCTGCTCAATTATCTTGATAGTGTCCATCCCGTAGTAATGCATCTGCACCGTATCGATGTCCGGCAGACTCCAGATGTTCTCAAAACCCGAACTATGACTGCTGGTGATTATGGGATGCCTGAACGGGTCTATACTGCGTATATATTTTGAAATTTCATCGTGCCACGCCACGACGCTTGCCTGGTTGCTGCTCCAGCCATCTGTCCACTGCACCTCGTTCCAAAGTTCCCATGCTAAAATTGATGTCGAGTATCCCCACCTCGCCACGATGTAACGGTACTTGTTTTTAGATAACCTTATAGCATCGGCGTCGGTAAAAAATTGAGCGGGGTTGTTTAAGAATCCTCCTGCCGCGACGTTGTATGGGTTATCGTTCCAGTCAGCGTCGGCGTAAGAGCTGAACTGGCCGTGATGCTGGAGGGCAAGATGCATCGCAATATCGTTTTGTTCCGCGATTTCGACGAACCTGTCTAACCGCTGTGCCGTCTGCATTGACAACTTCCCTGCCCCCTGGAAATATCCATACCAGCCATTTCTCCATTCCAGGATGACACTTCCGTCGCCCCCGTACCAGCTCATCCAGAGCCGTGTCCAGTTCTCGCCCGCCGCGTGCATTTTTGTGATGTAATTATTCCAGTCATAAACCTCGCCTGCGCACCAGCCGATATGATGCCCGATATTCAGCCGGGTATCGCCGTTGTCATATTTCATAAAGATGCAATTATTCGGGTCAACCCTGATGAATCCCTTTTTGCCGCTCTCCTGGCAGATAAAACTCCCCGCGTCCTCTACAATAGCCGTCCCGCCAAAATCTTTAACAGTTATATCAAAGGTATATGTCCCGAGTTTTGACGGGGCAAATCTCACCTTCCAGGATGCGTCGCCGGATGTGCTGGGATAATATTCAGGATTGCTCCCTGACACATTATACGCTTGGTAGTAAAACGCCGGAATTGCCACATTGTTTCCGTCCGGCTCATGAAATGTTACCGTAACGTCAATTATGCAGGGGTCAAAAGGATTGGAGTAATCTCTGTCAAGAGTAAAAGTCGCCTCGAATTTCTCATACCTGCCGATATTGCTGTCATTTTGTGAAATGTTACTCACTGTGGCGGGTTCAGGAACATAAACTAATGCGGTATAAGTATCCCATTGACCTTGAATCCAAACCGGGCTTTCTAAAAAACCATTAGCCGGGTCTATCTTATAAAGACCTCCTTGTTGCGTTCCATAAAAATAACCATTGGAGATATTGTAAGTAAGCGTGGTATAGGTTTGCCAATTGACAGGAATTTCCCAGCCGTTGACCAGATCTATCTTATAAAGACCTCCTTGTCGCGTTCCATAGAAGAAACCATCAGATGTGTCGTAAGCCAACGCGGTATAACTTTGCCAAAAAACAGGAAATTCCCAGCCGTTGACCAGGTCTATCTTATAAAGACCTCCTTGTTGCGTTCCATAGAGAAAACCATCAGATGTGTTATAAGCCAACGCGGTATAAGTTTGCCAAAAAACAGGAAATTCCCAGCCGTTGACCAGATCTATCTTATAAAGACCTCCTTGTTGCGTTCCATAGAGAAAACCATCAGATGTGTTATAAGCCAACGCGGTATAGATTTGCCAATTGAGCTGGATTTCCAAACCGTCAGCCAAATTTATCCTGTAGAGACCTTGAGGTCGTATTCCGTAAAGGTAATCTGCAAAAGTCAATTGAAGAGGACAAGAAATTATAAACAAAACTACTAACACTAATAAAAGAATTGGTTTACTTCTCATAATTCTTATCTCCTCGATGCCTTTTGCTCCCCAGCAAAGGTGATTTTCATTATACTCTTGTGCCGGTGTCTGTCAAGTAAAAAAAAGTCGAAATTTACTGCTTTTCCATTATGCAATATCGGGCGAACACGGGAAAGAAAGGCAGAGTAGAATCCCTGTTTTTGAAGCGAAAACGAATTTTCCGAGTCCATAAAAAGAAACAATAACTGGAATGGGTTGAGTTTTCGGACACGATACAAAGGGGGGATTTGGCGATACTCTGATGCCGCTTCGGGAAAAGATGCCCTGTGGCCCATCACGAGCCGAGTTCGTCGATTCTACAGCCCCAAACCCTATCTGGCAGTGGTTCTACAAGGTTATATGGGCCGGATTAACTGCGTTTTCTTATCACAGCCAATCCACCCAAACCGAGCAGCAAAAGCGTGGCGGGTTGGGTGTTTTGTATGGATGGTTACCATGCACAGTTGCGTCAGATTAATCCACCATATGCAGATAAAAGATTATTGGAAAAATTATTTCATCGGTCACTTGCCGCTGAGCCATTCCTCGGCGAACATCTCGAGGTCCTGCATATCGACAGTTCCGGAGTGATTCATATCCGCGCCGCCGCAGAAGTTATTGGATGAATTGCACCCGGTTGTATGCCACCGGTCGGCAAAGTATGCGAAATCGGCAAAATTTACGCCATCCGGACATACCAAATCCGCCGCAGGTATCTGCCATATCAGCCGGGGATAATTCGTTCCTTCGCAAATCGCCCATATATTCGTAAAATCCCACCCTGCGGTGGTAAATGTGCTTTCTGTTTTCATTTGAGCCGTCGTCTTACCTGCCCCGCCAGCGCTGGTTGTTTGGCCAGAGGTGTTTATATCCCAGAAACTGCTGACAATACTGCCGCTGCTGTTGTAGTTCAATCCCACCAGGCCGCCAACATAAGAAGAACCGCTAACCGCACCTGTGGAATAACAATCGGCGATAGGGCCGTCGTTGTCTCCCACCAGACCACCGACATCGTAAGAATCGGAACCTCCGCTAACCGTACCAGTCGAATAGCAATTGTTGATACTGTCCTCGTTGTATCCCGCTAGCCCGCCGACATAATCAGAACCAGAACCTCCGCTGACCGAACCCGTCGAATAGCAATTGCTGATATTGCCGTCGCTGTGTCCCACCATACCGCCGACAGAATTAGAACCAGAACCACCGCTAACCGTATCCGTCGAATAGCAATTGCTGATAGTGCAATAGTTGCTCAGTCCCACCAGACCACCGACATCGTAAGAATCGGAACCACCGCTAACCGTACCCGTCGAATAGCAATTGCTGACATTGCCGTTGTAGTTTTCTCCCGCCAGACCGCCCACATCCTGAGAACCGCTGACCTCACCCGTCGAATAGCAATTGCTGATAGTGCCATAGTAGCTCCATCCTACCAGACCGCCGACATCATAAGAATCGGAACCACCGCTAACCGTACCCGTCGAATAGCAATTACTGATAGGGCCGTAGTCATTTGCTCCCACTAGACCGCCGACAGTATCAAAACCACTGACCGAACCCGTCGAATAGCAATTGCTGATACTGCCATATTCGTTTTTTCCCACCAGACCGCCCACATCATAATAATCGGAATGACCACTAACCGTACCCGTCGAATAACAATTGCTGATACTGCCTTCGTAGTTATATCCCACCAGACCACCGACATCATAAGAATTAGAATCACCATTGACGGAAAAGTTCTCAAGACCGAGATTTTTAACATTGCCACCAGAATCAATATAGCCAAATAAACCGAGGTCGGAATTACTTCCGCCGTTGATGGTAAAATGTGTGATTTTATGGCCGTTGCCGTCAAACGTTCCCGTAAAGCTATTGTTGTCTGCGGCAATGATTGCCGTCGTAAAGACCTGGCTTCCCATATTAATATCCGCCGTCAGGATAAAGCATTTGCCGTAGTCGCCTGTATTTGCAGCCAAAGCCTGTAAATCTGCTTTTGTTGCGATTTGGTATGGGTTGTTTGGGTCCCCTGTTCCACCGGAGTATTTGGCAAGACAGAAGTTGGGCAGGATAGAAAAAGACAATACAAGGACCGCTATCGGCAGTATTTTCCCAGCATTCATTTTACACCTCCATATTACGTCCTCATTGCCTTTTGCACCCTAGCCAAAGGCGATTATGATGATACTCTTTTGCCGGTGCCTGACAAGAGAAACAACGAGGTATTTTACCGCCTTCTGGCTACCATCACCGCACCCAAACTGAGAAGCAAAAGCGTTGAGTTCTCATCTTAAGGGCCAGTTATATGGGCAGGAGCACAGCCACTCTTCAACGAAAAGCTTCAGGTCGTAAATGTTCACCACGCCATCGCCATTAAGGTCTGCAGGCAGGTTGCTGCCGGTTTCAAGCCATGAATCGGCGAACCTCGCAAAGTCAGGGAAATCGACGAGGCACAAAAGCCCGCCGGGCCAGAAGCCGCCCAATAATTCATAACTGCCGCTTTCTGAATAACCTGCATCCGGCTGACCGATTGTGCCGGTAATCTTATATTGCCCACCGCTGCTTGTTCCTCCGCCGCCATCAATTGTGCTCCAGACAATCTGGTAATCGGCAAAAGCAACAGACGCAAAAACCGGAGTCGAAAGTATCAATATAAATCTTGATATATTCATTTTATGTCTCCTTTTTGCTGGGACAATTTGGCCACAATAGATTCCATCGCGGCCAGACGAGCTTTTATTTCCTCATTTTCCTTCTTCAGTGCAGCATTTTCTTCCTTCACTATCTGATAAAGTCCCTGAATCGCCGCCAGCGATATGCCGTCGGCGTCGATGGTGGCAATCGATGTGTCACTGTCGTTGAGACCAAACGCCTCGTAGAAGTCCTGTGCCATAGGCCCAACGTGGCGATTACACTGGTCTTCAATCTTGTAGTTCCACGTGCTGACAGGCACGCTGACTAGTTTTTCCAGAACCTGGCGGGCATCAACAGGCGTAATATTTTCTTTTAAATTGCGGCTGGAATTATTTGTCCACGCCCCGCCAGTGGAAAGATATGCACCTGTCCAGGTATCGATGGCATGTCCAGATTGAATAGTGGTAGTGCCAAAGCCAAGCGTATTAGCCGAAAAATCGCCGTATATCAAAGCACCCGGAGTGTTGTTGGCTATATATAACTTGTTTGAACCCGTCTCATGGGCACCGGCGGAGCCGCCAATAAAGACATTTCCGCTGCCTGTCTGGTTTTGCTGTCCCGCATATGCTCCCAGATATGTATTACCAATACCACCAATATTCCAGCTACCTGCTTCACGTCCTAAGTAAACGTTATAAGCACCTGTGGTATTAACGCAACCAGCATCTTCTCCTATGAACACATTATCGTTTCCCGTGGTGTTAGAATAGCCGGCTCTTGCGCCTGAGAACGTGTTATCATAACCATTGATGTTAGATTTACCTGCTTGATATCCCACGAACGAATTATAATTACCGGTTGTTCCGGTATCTGGTCCAACAAATATACTGCATACTCCGAGCGATAGGACATTATAGCCGCCTATCTTGTAAACCGAAGCCGCATTGATATCGCCGGCGACGTCAAGTTTATTTGAAGGATTCGTTGTGCCGATGCCGACGTTGCCGGCGGAGTCAATACGCATGCGCTCAGTCCCACTGCCGGCTGCTGCCATATCAGAAACTCCACCCGTCCAAAAACTCAGGGTATTGCCGCCCCCCTGGCCTCGAATCACGCCGCCGTCAGCGTTTTGACCCAGAAGAAGAGTTGATACCCCGTTTCCTACGATTTGAACTGTCGAGGCATTGGTATCAGAAGTTCCGTATAGCTCTAATCCTGTATACGGCGTCGACCTGCCGATGCCGACGTTGCCGCCGTTGTAGAAAATTCCTGAACCGTTTGGCTGCCAGAAACCTGTGCTGCCCAGAGTATAAATCGCATAAGGTACTGGTGTTACTTGTTGCCGCGGACTCAGAGTCGTGTATATGTTAGGGTCGTTCTGCGCACCCGGCCTGACACCAATTTCGAGCCAGCGGGCGTTGCCGTTAAAGACGAAGCCGAAATCCAACAGAACGGTAAAATAGCCGTCAATTACATCAATATTCATCTCATTGTTGTCCCAACCCAGCTTATTGCCGTTGCTATCGGCGTCGAAAAGCTTGAACTTGAAATCATATAAGCCGTCCGCCGCTTTGTTTGCGTCGATTAGCCGGCCCTGATAGGTAAACGCCGTGCCTAATGGGTCTGCAAGGCCAACAGGGCCGAAGCAGAAAACTACTGCAAAGAGCACAAACAGGATTTCAGTTACTTTTGTGTGTTTCATTTTTCTTCCCCTTCTAAAAGAATTAGTAATGGTTTTAACGAACCGTGTGTGCACGGATATTTATGTAAGCGGATTGCTCCTAATAGATGTGTTGTTTCTCTCATACCCTTCTCCATACTTCATTGCCTTTTGCCCCCAGCCAAAGGCGATTATGATGATACTCTTGTGCTGGTGTCTGTCAAGAGAAAAAAAGAGGTATTTTGGCAGGTTTGATGACGATAGATGGGGTGATTTATATGGGAAAAGGGCAGGTTCTATGAGGAACGCAAGGAATTGGAGTTTAGAGAGGGGGGAGAAAGATGTCCTGTGGCTCAGACCGAGCTGAGTTCGTCGATTCTACAGCCCAAAACCATCTCTGGCAGCGGTTCTACAAGATTCTATAGGTCAACTTAACAGCATTTCCTCAGCATAAGACCACCAAGGCCAAGAAGCAAAAGCGTGACTGGTTCGGGGGTAATTACCACGGCGTTAGGGGCCGCTTGAACAAGAATACTTACTTTTGCGCCGGTGGGATCCCAATTTCCGGCGGCCGATCCCTCAGGAATATAGCAAGTAAAACCAACTAATGAGATCTGGCTGGAATCTGTTGGTGTGATGGAGACGGCACTTGAGGGATAGGTTGGATCATAAAAAGTAAGGCCTTTAGGTTGATAAGCATATGTGTGCTGAGATTGGTTTATTAAAGCTCCTACAGCAAGAAGCCCGACTTCATCGGGTGATGATATTCCCGTTGCAGAAATCAGTGTGAATTTAAGTGCAAAGGAATTGTAAGTGCTTATGTCACGATGAGCAAAGATACCTTGTCCTCCATATATGCAAGAGGTCCAAAAGATGTCGGGAACTGTACCTTTTTTTTCCAGGGGATCAGGGAAAGAAATATCAAATTGTACGCCGGGTCCCGGTACATCCGTAATTTTAGTAATTGTACCGGATTGGTTAGTGTAATAGATAAAGTCGTAGTCCAAGCTCATTAAGGCGCTGTCTGATAGAGTGAATGTTGTCCCGCGTGCAGCAAAAGGAGACAGGGCTAAAATAAAGCAGGTAAACACAAAAAACACTTGGGCGCGTTTCATATTCTTATCCTCTCAAAATCCTACCAAACCTAATGTTGTTTTATATTAATTGCCTTTTGCCCCCACTCAAAAAGACGACTATATTATACCCTTTAACCAGAGTCAGTCAAGCGGATTTTACCGCTTTCTTACAGCAATCACCGCACCGAGGCCGAGCAGCAAAAGCGTGGCAGGTTCGGGAACTTGAGTTGCGATAAATGCGGGTTCGCTCAATCCCGAGGCGAATACAGATATATTTCCACTCGAATCCAATTTAACAATCCTGCCGTTAAGGGTATCGGATACATAGAGATTACCACTGCTGTCAAAGGCAAGACCCGAAGTGTGGTCCAAACCCGAGGCGAATACAGACATGTTTCCGCTCGAATTGAGTTTATAAATATTATCGGTGTTCCAAGTTGCCACATAGAGGTTGCCGCTGCTGTCAAAGGCGAGACCTGTGGGGTAATTCACGCCCGAGGCGAATACAGACATGTTTCCGCTCGAATCGAATTTATCAATCCTGTTGTTAAGGGAGTCTGACACATAAAGATAGCCACTTCTGTCAAACGCAAGACCTGTAGGGTAGTTCAAGCCCGAGGCGAATACGGACATGTTTCCACTCGAATCGAATTTGTTAATCTTCGCGGTATCGAACTCAGCCGAGGTCATATAGAGATTGCCGATGCTGTCAAACGCAAGACCCGTGGGGCGGTCCAATCTCGAGGCAAATATAGACATGTTTCCGCTCGAACTGAATTTGTCAATTGTCCCGTTGTAGATTTCGGACACGTAGAGATTACCGCTGCTGTCAAGAGCAACACCATAAGGTGAGCTCGACACCGAAGCGAATACGGACATGTTTCCGCTCGAATTGAATTTATAAATCGTATTGTTGCCGCCACACGCCACGTAAATGTTATCGGCGTATGTAAAGGGACTGGTCGACGAAGTAAATAGAACCACAGCAAGCAATAAAATACAATGTACCCCTCTTTTCATTTATCTTCTCCTTCTTTGCCTTTTGCCCCCCAGCAAAGGTGATTTTCATTATACGCTTTTGCAGGCGGACAGTAAAGAAAAAAAGAGGTATTTTTACCGCCTTCTGGCAGCTATCACCGCGCCGAGGCCAATAAGCAAAAGCGTGGCGGGTTCGGGAACGGGCTGATATTCAATTTGCAGGTATGGCAACCTACCAGGCAAGCCACACTCCTTGGAAAAGAAATCTGCATCAGATACCTGAGTTTCATTTGTTAATTTCAAAACTACGCTGTATATATCATCCGCCTCGTAAGAGTGAGCAACATCGGGAGTTACCGTCCAGAGGAATTCACCGTTACCGTTAATGATACTGATTAATTGTGTATCAGTGGCAGAAATGTTGAAATTAGTAGGGGCATTATTCCAGGTAAGGGTGTTCTCAGACCAGCTATCATTCTCAAGGTAATAAGCGCCTACTACCGGATCGTTTATGTAAAGGGAGTACGTAAGGTGCAGTACGGCTCCGACAATCGATTGGTCGGCGGGAATAGCTGAAAGGTCAAACTTAAGGTACGACCTAAGAATACTGCCATTTTGATTGAGATATCTAGTAGCCAAATCCCCCCTGTTTCCGTTAACCGTGTTCGGTTGTAAGTTATTCACAAAGGTATCATCAGAAGGGTATATTATAAGTTCACCAGCCGCTGAAATACCGCACAACCATAGGCAAAGGCCCCCCATTAAAACTGTGATTAATTGCTTTCGCATCATACTCTTCTCCTTCATTGCCTTTTGCCCCCAGCAAAGGCGAGTTTGATGATACTCTTGTGCCGGTGTCTGTCAAGAGAAAAAGGACAGGTTCGCAAGGAATTGAAGTTTAGAGAGGTGGGGGGGAGTCAAAAACTTTAGAACTTTCGACCTTCGATTCGGTTCGGCCTGTTGCGCATTTTTGTTGGGGTTTTGATAGGGGGGTATCACCCCCAAAGGGCCGGTGTCGCTGATTCGTAAACCAAGCGTGCCCCTGTGTTTTTTTTTATTGGTTTTGATAAGGAAATAAGTGCTCAACTGCTTGACGACATTTCTCGCAAGAGGTGTTTGAGCAGGCAGAGCCGGGCACAGTGTATGTTATTACTCGTTATCGTAAACACAATTGCAACCTGCGAACCCAGCTTGACCGCATTATTACCAAAGCAGGACTCAAGCGTTGGCCTAAGCTCTTTCAGAATCTTCGCAGCACACGCGAAACGGAATTGGCTGAGCGTTGGCCTGAGCACGTAGTTTGTGCGTGGATAGGTAATTCAAAGGCAGTGGCGAGGAAGCACTACCTTCAAGTGACAGAAGAACATTTTGAACGGGCTGCGGGGATTTCTACCAGCAATAATGAAGGGCCAGATAATAATGTGCAAAATGCGGCGCAGCAAAATGCTGAACCGTGTTGCACGGCTTCGCACACGGGCGGTGAACCTGCGAAATTCAACACAGAACAAGACATTGCGACACAATGCGAAGGGGTAGTGGGCGATACAGGGTTCGAACCTGTGACCTCACGGGTGTGATTGGACAAGATTCAATTTTGCACGTCAGCGGTTTTTCGAGGAAAAAATTAAGAAAATTTTCTTATCTTCCTTATAATAAAGGCGTTACGATAAGTCATAACTTTCTTCTAATCTCCTTCTGTCTCTTCTGATATCTCCTAGTCACTACACTTTTTTGCTTTTTTGCGTGAAAATTGCGTGAAAGATTGATATGCTTTACTGTTGTTTTGACTTGGTATCAGGAGTTATAGAAGTGGGCAGAAATAGGGCAACACTTAAGCTTCGTACGACTCGCGGTAAGTACTACTGCGTTGATGTATATTTACCCAATGGCAAACGTACAGCAGTTAGCTTTGGCACCGCAAATGGCCGTACCGAAGGAGAGATCTTTGTTGCTTTCGGCAAATGGATCGACCTTTACAGGGAGCAACCACACAAGGTCTTGTCGTACAGTACGCCTTACGAAGCCGTAGAGCAGATTCTTAATCCCACGAAAGCACCAACGGTTGGGGAACTATTAGTAAAGTACGATAGCTATGCACAAAAGACACTGAATCAAGGGACTAATCATAATGGACATTCTGACCTGGCATTTATCAAGCGTGTGCAACAATTTTTAAAGCCCTATAAGGATTGGCCTGTCAGTGAGTTTGGTCCGGACGAGCTTCATGATATCCAGGTCGCCCTTGTCAGCTATAGCTACAAGCATGGTGAAAGTTCAAAAAGATATACAAGACGCGGTATTAATGACACAATCGATTGGATCCGGAGGATTTGGAAATGGGGCATGGGCCGTGGATTCGTAACCGCAGAACAAGCTCAAGGATTGGAAGAAATTAAATCTTTGCGGATGGGAAGTACCGATGCTCCGGATAATTCTAAAAGGAAGAGAGTAACAGAGGAAGAGTTCCAAAAGGTTACAAGCCATTTGGGAAGTGTAGTTGCTGACATGCTGAAAATGATATGGTTGACTGGCATGCGACCTAATGAAGTATGCAACATGCGACCTTATGATATTCTGTTTGATGATCAGGATTGCTGGCTGTATATACCGGGGCGCGACAAGTCGCCTGTTGGCAAACATAAGACAGCCAGATTTGAACGGGTTAAAGTCATTCCCCTTACCCGCGAGTGTCAGGAAATTCTCAAACCAAGGATGAAGAACTGCGGTATAAAGGAGTATATTTTTAGTCCTAAGGAATCAATGAGAGAGTTCTATTCAGAAAGATCTGCGAATCGCAAGACTCCGTTAAGTTGCGGAAACCTTCCGGGTTCGAATCGAAAAGAGAACCCTATGATAAGACCTGGGGTGAAGTATGAACAAAGTGGTCTTCGACGTGCTTGTAAACGGGCTTGCCTAAAGGCTGGTGTGGAGGAGTTTAACCCTTATGACCTTCGTCGGACAACGGCCACCAGAGTCCGCTCAATTTTTGGCAAAGAGGCTGCTAGAGTTTTGCTTGGCCACACAAAGGTTGATACAACACAGGTATACCTGCTTGAAGAAGTTCAGGAGAGTATCCGGGTAGCAAAAATGTTAGCGATTGGAAAAGAAACCCCCCGTGTCGTTTTGGAAAAATCGACTAATTAAAATCTCTTACGAATTACCGACAGCACATCCACTCGTCGCAATTCGTGCATGATCTCACAGAAATAATCTGTAATAAAGCCGTAGTCTTGGGAGTAGCTATGAGTAACGGATTTCTAATCTGTTTGGTGGTTTTGTAAGTATTTGTCAATAAATGATTTACAATTGTCAATTAAGGACTTATGAAGCTGGTCGAGAGGCAACCGAAGCCCAACCGTAGTATAACCGTATGTTGTTGGTGCAAATTTTGGTGCAACTCACAGGCTCATGTAATCCATTAAAGGTGTTTTTAGGGGGATATAATTTTTGTTAGGAACAATATAGTTCGGAGGATAATTATAGTGCAGAACCGAAGGAAAATCTACCAATTTCAATAAAACAAGCTGTTTGTAACCTCATCTTTATCAAATACTTAACGTCAAATTAATGTTTTTATTATACAGGATTCGATGTTCTTTAACTTGATCAAAAAAAATGAGATAGACGATTGACTTTTGAAGTTTTAAACGATATACTTGTATGTGCAATTTACGTGGAGTATTTACTTGGGAGGTGAATTGCGATGTTTATATGCAAAATAAAGTTGTTCATTTTTTCCTGCCTTTTGACCCTAATCAGCGTTACCGGAATTACTCTTGGAAACCCTCAACCACCTTTGGTGTTTGTGCCGTCAACTGCGGATTATAACGGGACACACGGAGAATTTTTCGGCACTTCACAGTGGACCCATCCAGTAGGCGTGGCCTGGGGCAGTACGAACGCCCATGCCGATAACGGCTTTGTCTGGGTTGACGTTCAAGCTATGCTTGGCGGCAGTTCAGCCTCGTCCTGGCAGGGCGTCGAATTCGACGTGAATTTACCCTCAACCGTTACGGCAGAAGTTAACATGAGCTATGTCGGAAACGCAGTCAATTTCGATGCTGCTGCCTTTAGCAGCATCTCCTGGGAATGGCAATTAGAAAAGCTAAAAGACCCAAACAAATACACGTGGATTGTTGTCGGACGAGAGAGAAATGATATAATATCTGCGTTCAGCCTGACGGTATTAGGGGAGAAAATCGCCGAGACCCTTTTAGCAGGTTTAACCGCTTATTATGGCGATGAGTTCGATATTCCAGGTATCGAAGAGTACAGCACTCAACAGAAGTTCGAACAATCATTCGATGAACTAACACTAACCCTCATAGCCATCCGCGAAAATGGAGCCAATGGCGAAAAATTACACAAGACGTTCAAGTTTACACTCGACCCGGGCAAGTACCACCTGTTCGTAGGAGCCAGAGGCGACGCTTCCGGTTTTGTTCTCGGCGCCGGTTTTGCCCTTATGTACGCTCAAGTCGAGCAAATCACATTGACGATTGATGATGGTTACGGCGGGAAGCCGGACCTTACCATACAGAGTTTGAACGTCCCTGACCCCGTATTCGGACCGTCTCTGCTGCTGACAGAATTTCAAAAAGGAGAAACGGTCACGTTTGACGTAGTCGTCGCCAACATAGGCACGGATGCGGCTCAAGGCACGACATATACTTTTGATGTTTGCGAACCCAATGCCGCTGATTACAACTCAGTGGCTTGTTCGCCCTCCTCTTTCATTATTCTTCCCCATAAAAGCTGTCACTTCAACCCTGTTTACACTTTCACGAAGAAAGGTTTTTATTCATTTAGGGCGATAGCTGATGAGCCAAACTCTGTAGCGGAATCCGATGAAAACAATAACGAATTGATTCAGCAATACTATGTAAGGGGTCTGCCGCCAGACAAACCTCAAAAACCCTCTGTGCTCGGGGCCTATTGTTCAGGCGAAGTTCTATACCGCAACAACGATGTTACCATTTGCACTTCTGCGACAGATCCTGAAAATGACCCGCTTAAATACCAATTCGCCTTCCATCGCGCCGAGGCCAATGAAAACGAGGTATATAGTATACCGTGGGATCCCAACAGCATTAAGGGCTGGTCGGACTGCAACTGCATGCCGTTTTCTCCTTACGGAATTGCCGACAGAAGCGCGGAAGGAACTTATTATGTATGGGCTTACGCAATTGACACCGATGGGCTTGTGTCCGAGCCATCTGAGCAGCAGCATTTCGTAGTGATGCCGAATCAGGCTCCGGAATTTAACTTTAACGAATTCAACGTTCCTGACCAGGCCTATTTGGGCAGCACTGTTTCTTTCACGGTTTCCTGCAACGATCCAGAAAAAGATTTGATACATTATCAATTCGGATGGTGCGACGGCACCCCGCCAACGGATTGTTGTTCGGTAAAATCCGGAGACAGTGTTACCGTAGAACATACCTTCAACGCGAACCTGGGAGAGGGACAACATCCCGTAGTTATTTACGCCATAGACACATTTGGCGCCACCTCCTATAACAATTTATCGATAGATCTAAAAAATTATGTCGCTCCCTTCGGAACAATCACCGTTGAGACAAATATTCCATCTACCTTTGACATCGCCGGGCCGAATGGGCCAAATCAATTCTCCGGTTCCGGCACTTTTTGGGCTACCGAAGCAAACCAGGCTGGCGTTGGCGATTACACGATAACTTTTCACGACGTAAATCTCTATATTACTCCCCAAAGCTCTAAGCAACATCTGGGAGAGGGCCAAAGCATAATTTTTGAAGGTCAATACACTCATAAAACGGGAACAATAGAGGTTAATACAAACAACGATTCGGCTTCTTACACCATAACAGGTCACTTTGATGCCAAAGGGCAGAATATGTACGTTATAGGTCGTGCGTTTGGGCCCTGGACAACCTATGCGGGGGATTACTCGATTCAATATCACAGCTTGCCCGGTTACTGCTTGCCCGCGACAAGCGGTGAGCAAAAGACCCTTCAAGGAAATCAAACTTTGGTTTTTAACGGTCGATACACGCGGCCGCCGGTCGCTTTGCTTGACGTTAATATGCCCGCGAGAGGTTTTGCCATTGCGGGCGAGGATATGGTGGAATTCGACGCCTCAGCTTCCCACAGCCCGGAAACAGACCTCAGCATTACCAAATATGTGTTCTATTTTGGTGACGGTGAAATGTACACGGAAAGTTCAGATGTAAACGCCCCGGATGGCAACTTCGACGGAAAAACTTCTCATGTTTACGCAGAGTCAGGTTATTACACCCCTGAATTGCTCGTTTACGATACATTTGGCAATGAAGTCGGGGTAGACGCTAATATGCTCAGGGTAAAAAGCAGACCTCGTGCGTTCATAACTTCCATTGCTCCATCACCGGCCATAGCAGGCGAAACCGTCGGCTTCACCGGCAAGGGCACCGATGTTGATGGTGATGCCATTATTGCCTATGAATGGCAATCGAACATAGACGGAAACCTGTCCAGCGCAAAGGATTTTAATACCAATCTTCTATCACCTGGAATTCATGCAATATCTTTCCAAGTTCAGGATATAAATGAATTATGGTCGCAATGGACCCAGACGCCGCTTGTGGTCTATGATGCAATTAGCTGGCCTCTATTCAAGAATGACCTTACCCGAAGCTCAAACCAGGGTTCCTACCCGGGAAGATTATATGGTATGCTGGCTTATGGTCTGTCCTGGAGTTATCCTGCCAACGGCCAAATCATAGGCTCGCCGGTTGCGGCCAACCTCGACGGCAATTCGGCCAATGGACTTGAGATTGCTTTTGCTACAGATGTGGCCGCGGGTAAACTGTACGTCATCAATAAAGACGGAAACCTCATCTGGTCCAAGAATATAGGTTTGAGCAACTCTACACCGGCCATCGGTGATATCAATGACGACGGTAATCTGGACATTGTCATAGGTTCAGTATCTGGTGTCTATGCATACAACAAGGACGGAAACAGTATATATACATTCAATGCCCCTATTATGGGGCAGGGATTTGATTCGAATTCGACGCCGGTTATTGCAGATATCGATGAAGACCCCAGCAACGGAAAAGAAACAATCATTGGATGCAATGATGGTCGCGTTTATGCCATTGACAAAAACGGCAATCAGCGATGGGCGTTTCCTTCTCCTCCTTTTCCTGCGTTACAGGCATTCACTTCATCAGCCGCTGTTGCTGAGATTGAACCGAACAGCCCGGGACTTGAAACGGTAATTGGAGGGCCCGATGGGACCCTTTACGTACTCAACAGCAACGGAAATGCCATTGCCAGCTACGCTACACCGTCCCACAGTCCAATAACCACGACGCCGGCCATTACGAAATTAAATCCCAATTTAGGGGGGTGTGAAATAGTATTCGGGTCGGATGACGGCTACCTGTACTGCGTAAACTATAATGATTCTTCGCTGAATTTATGCTGGAGATATGCCACCTCGCCGTTGAAGCCTATACGTTCTTCTCCGGCCGTAGGAACCTGTTACAGCGGACAAACACAGGTAGTTTTCGGTTGCGATAATGGCAACGTGTATGTCCTGCAGGATAATGGCGGCGCGCCAGCTTGCATGGGGACATTCCGCTGCGGTAACCCGGGCGATAAAACAATGGTTCGCTCAACGCCTGTCATCGCAAATATCGACACGATTCATAATCTCAGTCCCATATATGGCGACCTGCCGGAGGTCATAGTAGCAGCAACAGACGGGAAGTTGTATGCACTTAGTTTTGTCGGCGGCGGAGCAGGAACGAACCTGCCCTGGAGCCCGGTTAACATTTCGGCCGGCATACCGATTTATTCGTCACCTGCCGTTGCAGATATTAATCACACGCCCGATTTGGAGATTCTAATTGGTTCAACCAACGGTAATTTGTACCTCGTTAGTGCGTTAGTGAATCCTGCTTTGGCGCCCGCGGCAAAGTTTACGGCTTCACCGCTGAGCGGTAACCCGCCTCTCGCGATTTCATTCACCGACCAATCCACAAACAGCCCATTTAGCTGGTCTTGGGACTTCGGGGACGGCAACACCTCTACAGACCAAAACTCAAATCATATTTACAATGTCCCCGGCACCTATAATGTTAGTTTGACGGCTACAAATCCCCAGGGTCCTAATTCAATAACAAAGAACAACTATATAACAGTCAATCCTGTGCCAGTGGCTGCTTTTACTAATACACCTGTCAGCGGCACCGTTCCTTTCCAGGTCAACTTCTCCGACCAGTCGCAATATGGGCCGACTTCCTGGTCGTGGGATTTCGGCGACGGCGGAACAAGCACTTCGCAAAATCCGTCTCACAATTATACTGAGCCCAACAACCTTTACACCGTAAGTCTGACTGTCAGCAATGCCTATGGTTCCAACAACGTTACAAAGACCGATTGCATTTTAACCAGAGCACCTCAGCCCGTTGCTGATTTCACACAGGACGTCACTAACGGTCAGCCACCGCTTTCTGTGAGCTTTACCGACTTGTCCACCGGCAGCCCCACTAATTGGCTATGGAATTTCGGCGACGGCAACACGAGCGGACAGCAAAATCCATCGCATAATTACACAAGTTCCGGCAATTATCTGGTCAGCTTGACGGTCTCAAATTCCACCGGTTCTGATACGAAGATAAATTCCTTCTATATCAGGGTCGGCCACAAACTGTGCGACTTTAACCACGACGGGATTGTTGATATCGAAGATTTAATGCTTCTGGTTAATGACTGGCTGCAAACCAATTCAGTTTTCGTCGGGGATATCGCTCCATCGCCCAACGGCGACGGCACAGTTAATTTCACCGATTTTGCTCTCTTTGCTCAAAACTGGGCTTCAAGGTAGTTTGCCATGATTTAGTGAGTCTCTCCTATCCATCGACAAGAACTACCTTCTCTTGCCGAGCTTAGCCCTGAGAATTTGCGTTTTCTGTCTCAAATGTTTGACGTCAGCTAAAGTGGCACAGTTTGAGACATTTGGTTAACCATTGACTTGGTGCCAGTCTCTGCTACATTCTGTTTATGTGGTATAAGACACCGTGATAAAAACAGCAGCGTGGCGCATAAGAACCCTATCGCGGAACCAAAGGGAGGCCGACCAATTTCAGCAAAATAAGCTGCTTGTAAGATTAGGTTTTTCAAAAACTTAGCATAGAATGAGTTTTTTTATAGTACGGGTTCCGGTATTCTATGGCGTTTCGAGTGCCTGACTTGAATGATATTTTTCCTTGCATGGAGTGATTGCACATACATGTCGGCATACCTTTGTTCCATTGCAGCAGCAGTCACATTTGAACTTGCCAGATACGATTTCAGCTTCATGTACAGCCACAAGCTGTCGTCATTATAGTAGATGTCAGACAGCTGCCTGAGCTTATCCAGAATATCCTTTGGCGCTCTCCTGTAAAAGTCTTCATTACTTTCATATGGGCCGACCAGCATCCCGTTTTTGCCTTCTCTTATGTATTCGGGAGGGCCACCACTACGTGTGGCGATGTTTATCCCACCGTTCCTTGCGGAACGCTGGTCCGAAGTACCGCAGGCCTCTTTCTCCGGCAGGGGACAGTTGATACATATGTCGGCGCCAATGGCCTGCATCCTAAGAAGGGTGGTACCTGAATTCGGCACATAAACAAACCTCCCCTTCAGCTCAGGCCTTTGCATCCAGGTTACGAATTGCTCTATCCATTCCTCTTCCTTAGACCCTTCCGGTGCGATCCCACCTACAACGACCTGCATGCCCAAACCATTCATCCTGCCCCAGATGCTATCAACTTCATTATCCCTGTCCGCACATATAATATGGATAATATCCTTCAGGACGGGCAGTTGGCTTTTGTATTCTACCATTCTTCTTACCATCCATATGGTTGGCAAGTTAAGGTTCAGCGATATGCCGTCTTTGCTGATAATTTGGTTGTTTTTGTTGGTCATGTCGGCTGTTTTCTTTTTAACTTCGGCCAAAGACAACGCTTTACCTTTTCGGCCTATTCGCCGAAAGATTTCTTTGGTAGGTTCGATGCCCATAAGCTCCATTTCCAGCAGCTCGTCCATTACCCAGGTATCACCAGAGCCATTGAGTATGGCTTCTATCGTCCTGTCATAACACTGGAACATAGCCTTCGTAGCGTCAGCATGCTCCTCGCTTACCCCATTCGCAATATCACATATTTCAATCGCGCCCTTGGAGAAGTCTATGTACAGCTGACCATCGTTCAATACCACAAATTTTCTCCATAACCTCTGCCAGCTCTGGCCGGGGAACCTCATTGCGTAACGAGCTCTTGCGACATCACCGCCAACAAGTTCGCCGATACAGAATTTCTCTAGGCCCGCTGGGACAACCGTGTGGTTTGTATAGACAACGGCTGTCCTGTTGAAGAGATTGTCGCCCTTTACTATTGCGGCGGCATCGGCAACATGACCTTCGTTGAGGTGCAGGATATCAGGCACAATTTTCATGATTTTGAACAGTTCGTAGACACATTCAGCAAAAGCGGTCTCCTGCAGGAAACGATGCGCTCTGCCATGACCTGGATGTGTCTTGTGGTCCGGGTAAAGAATGTCAAATACCTCGGGGCAATAGAAAACATAGAGGGGTGTCCCTCCGCGACTTATGCTATATACATCTACATGGTATTGCCGCTCCTGGGCGGTGTTCTTCTCATCCCAACCCCACATGTCGAATTGCAGGGGCTTTCCGGTCCTGTCAATGACATACTCCATCGCCTGGTCTTCATAAGAAACATCTCTATATTCGATATGCTGTCTCCCTCCTCTGATTAACTGGACCAGTCGCTTGCTATAAAGGGGCATACAACCTAAAGCTCTGTCCATCCCTATCGCACTAAGACCTTCGAGCTTATCGCCGAAATATATTCCTAAACCGCCTCTGGTGTTTGCTTCGCGGGCATCTCCTTTCAGCTCAGGTATAAAACCTTCAATGGAAAGGGTAGCCAGAATCTTGCCTTTCAACTCAGGTGCGTGCTCGTCTATCCATCTGATCTTTGAGTTGATCATAAAAATTTTCAAAAATAAATTTCCTGATAGTTGAAGTACTCGCCCTCTGCTTTACAGGGGCAATAACAAATATCGACAGATTGCGACCTTAATCTGAAGCTTGTCTGTATGTCTCTGCTCTACGCAATATGCTGCTGTTTAACATCGGTAAAATGCAAACTTTTCCCGGCCTCTCTACTCTTTCTAAACTCTAACGTCATAGCGACTTGCTTTTCGCCCATAGCTGGTGATTTGCCCTGCTTAAACCCGATAACAAAAAATATGGCCGCTAAAAAATTTCTTAGAAAATTTAAAAAATATTAAAATCAGTTTTTTTGAGTGGAAAATCTTGCTCGTACCATCCATCAGGCCACCCTCCTGTACGATTTCAAAAACCCACCAAGATGCTCCCAACATAGGAATTATGTTGCATAACTGCTGAAAAGTCGTTCAATTTCAGCAAAATCAGATGCTTGTAAGGTCAGGTGTCCTCAAAACTTAACGCCGGATGAATATTTTTATAGTACACCGAGTAAAGACTGAGCTGCTTGCTCGGCCTTAAAAGCCCGGATGTAATTTTTGGGAGGGACAATACGCATAAAAACGGTCATTTGCACATAAAATATTATGAGAAGTTGTAATATTCACGAATCTCTTGTATAATTTGCATATAATTTTTAGTTGAAGTTGTATAATAGAAAAAGAAGGGGCAGTGAAAAAGTCTATTGGTGCAAAGACTATTGTTTTTCCGACTCCGGTTTTTATAGTCGGAACTTATGATAAATTAGGCAAACCAAATGCTATGGCTGTTGCATGGGGAGCAATATGCTGTTCTGACCCGCCGTGTGTTTGTATTGCTCTAAGAGAAGCTACATATACTTTCGGCAACATTTTGGAACGAAGGGCTTTTACTATAAGCATCCCATCAGAAAAATATATAAAAGAAGCTGACTATTTTGGTATGGTGTCTGGGAGAACGGAGGATAAATTTTCTGCTACCGGCCTTACACCCGTAAAAAGCGACCTTGTAGATGCTCCCTATGTTAAAGAGTTTCCTTTTATTTTGGAATGTACGCTGCTTCAGACTGTTAAAATAGGCTTACATACACAATTTATCGGTGAAATTAAGGATATAAAAGCAGACGAAACAGTGTTGGCAAAAGAAGGATTTCCTGATATTGATAAAATAAAACCTTTAATTTTCAATCCTGCAAATCGTACCTATTACGGCGTAGGTAAATATCTCGGTAACGCCTTTTCTATCGGCAAAAAGAAAAAAGAGTGATTTTTATGAAAACAAGAAACATTTTACTAATCTCTTTCATTTTTACCACTATCCTTATTCTTCCGATTTCTTCTTAGGGTCGGATGAATTTTTTATAGTACAGGGTAAATACTGTCGCATTGCAGACAAGATTTTGGCATTTTTAGGGAGTTAGAAGGCTTGGTTGCCTAGCCAAACCTTTCGATTCAACGACCTTTGTTAAACCATAATCCGCCTGTTCCCTTTGCCCCCAGCTCCCGAAATAGGAATTATACCGCGGAACCAAAGGAAGGCCGACCAATTTCAACAAAGTTCACTGATTATAAGATTAACTTTCCTAAAAACCTAGCATTGGATGAGTTTTTTTATAGTACGCCATTTTCGGCATGTTTTTTTTGCGTTTTTCACGCAGACCTTTAGTTGTAACATCATTCTAAACAACGAGATACGCACCGCGAACGACACACAAGCCATTCCGCCGATGGACCGATAAAAATACTGTTTTTACAAGTCATTCGGAGCCGATATAATGGTATCAAACGA
>JBEKTD010000016.1:0-46148 GCA_049516395.1 Sedimentisphaerales bacterium
GCCCGCGGCTGCATAGGCGGCCGCTAAAGTATCTAGGAAGCTGGGGTTCTTATACCCGGTTAGCTCACAAGCGTGCTGGGCCAGCTCAACGGCCTTGTTAGCATCCGAAACAGATACATCGCTAGTAGTGGCCAGCAACCAGGCTAGGTTATTTAGAAGTTCGGCATCATCTGGTTTTAGCTCTGTTGCCTTTGCCCAATTTTCGATTGCAAGGTTATATTTACCAAGTTGAGTATAAGCGGTACCGATGTTTGTATATATCTCCGCCTTATTTTTGCCCGTTCGAAGGGCCTCGTCGGATCTTTTTTGCCTGCCTGATGCTACGCCCAGATTGTAGTGTGCCTCTGCTAAATTCTCGTCTTGTTTTATAACCTCGTTAAAGCACGTGATGGCTTCGTTTAGCTTTCCTTCTTTGAGGAAAACTTTGCCTAGGTTATTGCGGGCGTCTATATACAACGGGTCTATTTTCACCGCTTTGCTTAGGTGAAGAATCGCCTCATTTACTCGTCCTGAATCAAACAAAGCGCATCCGTAACTGTTTTCCGCAAGTGGGTTGTTTTCAGTTATCTTCAGGGTGTGCTCGAATAGTGTCAAACTGTCTTGCCAGTACCTTACCTGTGTTCGACTCAGTATCAGGGCTGATGTTAATATAACTCCGGCTGATATTGTGGCTACAATTTGCAGATTGCGTTTGTTGTTGACAATGTCTTTAATCCCCCAAGCGACGATAATAAGCAGGCCCAGTATAGGTATATACATATAACGGTTTGCCATTGCCTGCGAGCCGGATTGTACAAGCCCTATCACCGGCACAAGTGTCCCTATGTACCACAGCCAACCCATTGCAACATATTTTCTTCGCCGGCCGATGTATATGCTGAGAAACAGCATCAGGACAAATAATATGATACGACCCACCGTGCTTGCGTCTGAAAAACTCGTACTACGATAAGGATATACCACGGCCAGCCCATTTGGCCATATCGTCTTGCTGAGGTAACTTATGTAAGAGGTAAACGTATTGCCTATTCGGTCTTTTAATGAAATCTTTCCCAGCGAAACGACCACTCCTCCCTGATGTTGTGCAATAAAGGTTATCACGCTTAGTATCGCCGATAGTATCAGCAGTGGGATTTTCTCTGTTATCAGCCGTCCAGCAGATACTTTTCCGATTCGCTCAAGCGGCCAGTAATCTAATAAAAGCAAAGTGAAAGGCAGCGTAACAACCACTGGCTTGGTCATAATACAAAGACCGAATACCAGTAATACCACGAGATACCGACCAAATCCCGGCTGTTTCGCGTAACGTATATATGCGGCCGTGGTCAATAACCAGAACAATCCACTCATGACTGTTTTTCGCTCTGCCGCCCATGCCACCGACTCCACCTGTATCGGATGCAAAGCGAACACACCTGCCACAAATGCATTTAGCCAGGTTGTACCGGTCATACTGTTGAGAATCCAGAAGAGCAGCAGGGCGTTAAGAATGTGCAGCAGCAAGCTTGTGAAGTGATGCCCTGCCGGGTTTAATCCGAAAATCTGACAATCCAGCATATGACTTATCGTGGTTAGCGGATGCCACATAAAGAAATGCGGCTTCGTAAACGCTTCGCCTAGGGATTTCCATGTTATCCCCGATTTTACCTGTGGGTTGTCAACGATGTAACTGTTGTCGTCGTAAGTGACAAAATTATTGTGCCGTATCGGCTCGTATGCAATGAGCGTTGCTGTGACGAGCGCTATGCTTATAACAAATAAAACCTGCTTTTGTTTGAATCTCGTTGTCATTTTATAGCATTACAGTATATATATAATTTTGTACGCTTACAATTGACAGACAGTGGAAAAAACAGAACCGCCTCATAGTATCAGCTAACTGCCGCCCGTTTCTCACAGAGAAAAAGGGGCAGCCAGCCCTGTCTGCCCCTGCAAGTCGTTGGCAGGGGAGCGACCTGTGGTGAGCGAAGTCGAACCAGTCGAAGGAGAGTCGTTTTTCGGTTTTGGGGCGTGATAAACGTTTTTTGCTTGCGTTATGAGCCGGTTTGGGTAGATTTTAGGGCGACAGTTAAATACTTTGCAGGAGACCTGATTATGATCGGCAAGAAGATACGATTAGAAAGAATAATTGACCGCAACAGCGGCAAAACCGTAATTATCCCGATGGACCATGGCGTAACCGTTGGGCCGATTCCCGGCCTTGAAGATATGCGCGAGGCGGTAAGCAGCGTTGTGGCGGGCGGGGCAAATGCAATTTTGATGCACAAGGGAATCGTGGGTGCGGGCCACCGGGGAACCGGCAAAGATGTGGGGCTGATTATTCACCTTTCAGGAGGCACAACGCTTAGCCCGGACCCAAATGCCAAAAAGCTCGTTTGCACGGTTGAAGAGGCGATACAACTCGGGGCCGATGCGGTATCTGTGCATATAAACCTCGGCGCTGAAACCGATAAGGATATGCTCGGCCAGCTCGGCTTTATCAGTAAGAGATGTATGCAGTGGCAGATACCGCTTGTGGCGATGATGTACACACGCGGGGAAAAAATTAAAAGCGAATTTGATGTAAAATACGTCAAGCACGCAGCCAGAGTCGGCGCGGAATTGGGCGCCGATATTGTCAAGGTTCCCTATACCGGCAGCATTGCCAGTTTCAAAGAGGTCGTTAAGGGTTGCCCCGTGCCTGTTGTGATAGCGGGCGGGCCTAAGATGGATAGCGACAAGGACATATTCATAATGGCCGAAGGTGCGTTAAAAGCTGGTGCAGGTGGAGTGTCAATCGGCAGAAACGCCTTCCAGCACAAGCACCCTGAAAGAATGGTAGCCGCGTTGTGCAAAATGGTTCACGAAGGCGCAAGCGTCAAAGAAGCGATGAAAATGCTGCAGGTAAAATTGAGATGAAAAAACTTTGGGTAAATGCGACGCCGTATGAGAAGAAGATAGTAACTACCGCGCTGGAAAGCGGGGCGGATGCGGTGGTGCTGCCGGAGGGCAAAGCGGAGACGGTTCGGCAATTGGGCAAGATAAAAATCGTCGCAAAAGACGGCGACATCATTCCCGGCAAAGACGTCGAATTTGTCGATATAAAGGGCAAGACCGACGAGGACAGGGCGGCGGCGGTTCCCGCAGAAAAAATAGTCGTATTGCGTATGCTGGACTGGACGATCATCCCTATTGAAAACCTGCTCGCCAGGCGCGGCAAGAACATAATGGTGCAGGTGGCCGACGGCAAACAGGCGAAATTGATGGCCCAGATACTGGAAAAAGGCGTTGATGGGGTTGTTTTGAATACGACGAACGTCAATGAGATTAAGAAGACGGCTGATATTTTGCAGGGCATAAGCGAGAAGGTTGAGCTTGTAATCGCGACGATAAAAACCGTAAAGCAATTAGGTATGGGCGACCGAGCGTGTCTTGATACCTGCACGCAGATGTCGCCGGGCGAGGGAATGCTGGTTGGCAATACCGCGTCGGGATTTTTCTTAGTTCATTCGGAATCGATAGAAAACCCATACGTAGCTGCCAGACCCTTCCGTGTAAATGCCGGCGCGGTTCACGCATATACGCTTGCGCCGGGAGGCGGCACAAAGTATCTTGCTGACCTCAAGGCGGGCGATGAAGTTTTGATTGTCGATTTCAAAGGCAAAGGGCAGGTGGCGTATCTTGGCAGAAACAAGATTGAAAAACGCCCGATGATGCTTATCGAAGCTGAAGCCCAGGGCGTTTCGATAACACTTGTATTACAGAACGCCGAGACGATTCGATTGGTTAGCCCCGAAGGACAACCCATCTCGATTACTTCGTTAAAGCCGGGCGATAAGGTGCTTGCCCATATTGAAAAGGGCGGCAGGCACTTTGGTATGAAGGTTGACGAAACACTTATAGAGAGGTAACTATGGACTGGAATCACGATATAATTCCTGCGCTTCTGGCGATTGGATGCGGGGCCATCATCGGTATTGAACGTCAGTTTAAGCACAAGCCCGCTGGGCTTCGCACAAACATTATGATATGTCTCGGTGCGGCGGTCTTTACCGTTATCTCGGAAAAGATGTCACTGGGCACCCAGGACTCGGTTACACGAATTGCTGCGCAGATAGTTACAGGCGTCGGCTTTCTCGGCGCGGGTGCGGTCATACAGGACAGGGGGGGCATTCACGGCCTGACAACCGCGGCGACGATATGGCTGGTGGCGAGTATCGGTATGGCCTGCGGCGCAAGGTTGTATTACCTGGCGGTTATTACAACGGTTCTTGCGTTGGTGGTGTTGGTTGGCCTCGGGCGTGTGGACAAATATTTAAACCGCAACAACGAGCAAAACAAGGGCCACTGACAAAACCGGTTTTACGAACGTAGCGTAGGTGTCGCGGCGGAGAGCGTTGCTGATAAGTCGTTTTGTTTGGGTGAGTATGGTCATTGGCGGTATAAGGGCGAATGTTGTTGTAATCGGAGGGGGGATTACAGGGCTGGTTGCTGGTTATGAGTTGGCACGATTGGGATTTCGTGTTACGGTGCTCGAAAAAGACGAGGTAGTCGGAGGAATCGCCGGGAGTTTTGAGGTAAACTGGTCTCGTGTAGACAAATTTTATCATCATTTTTTTAACAGTGACGAGCACCTGATACGTCTTGCCGGCGAGATTGGTCTTGGCAATCAACTGCGATACGCCCCGACGAAGACGAGCATTTATATAGGCAAGGGTTTTTTTAGATTATCGTCTCCGCTGGACGTGTTGCGATTCAGGCCTTTAGGTTTGGTCGACCGTGTTCGGCTTGGAATGCTGGTATTGAAAGCGAGAGGTCTTGCTGATTGGAGGCCGCTGGAATCGGAGACTGCCGAGCAGTGGCTGGTTGGCCGATGCGGGAGACGAGTTTACTCGGTGGTATGGGAGCCGCTTTTGCGTGCCAAGTTTGGCTCGTTTGCTCGCGAAGTGTCCGCGGTATGGTTTTGGAACAAATTAGTGTTGCGTGGCGGCAGTCGGAACAGCGTTGGGAATGAGATGCTTGGGTACGTCAACGGCAGTTTCGGCGCAATGGTGGAGGTGCTGGCGGACAAAATCAGGGCGTTTGGCGGCGAAGTACAGGTGGGTGTACCAGCCAAATCGCTGCTTGTTGAAGGCGATTGCATCCGCGGCGTTAGGACGCCCAATGGGAGCATAAATGCCGTAGCGGTTATCGCCACACCTGCGATGCCGATTATTGCTGGATTGCTTGATGGAGGTGTATCGCAAGAGTATATCAGCGGATTGAGACGAATCAGATACTTGGCGAACGTTTGCCTTGTGCTTGAACTGAGCAAGCCCATTTCGGATATTTACTGGCTAAATATAAATGACCCTGACGTGCCTTTTACCGGCATAGTTGAGCATACGAATTTGTTGCCTATAAATGCCTGCGGAGGCAGGCACATTGTGTATCTGTCGAAATACCTCGAGCAGGACAGCGAAGTATATAATATGAGCGAGGGAAAGCTGCTTGAGTTTTTCGTGCCGTACGTCAAGCGGATATTCGCGGGGTTCGAGCGTGAGCAGATTTTAGGATATCACGTTTTCAAATCGCCGTATGCGCAACCGCTTGTAGAGTGTCACTACAGCAAATTTATCTGTCCGACTGAAACGCCAATAAGAGGGTTTTATATTGCCACGATGGCCCAGGTATATCCGCAGGACCGCGGAGTCAATTATGCGGTAGCACAGGGGCGGCAGGTGGCCAAAACAGCAGCGAGATATCTATGTTATTCTGAAACAGGGACGGGAAAATGACAAGGGCGAACATAACTATTGCATTACTTGCGATTCTAATATTAGTTTTGTGCGTGCTCTGTTACGTTGGCAAGCCGCTGTTTAAGGGCCGATACGTGCCAGAAATAGGGACACTGCTCAATAGTATCGACAAGACCAGCATTGGAAACAAGATATCGAACCATTATCTCAACCAGATAACGGATGATGTTACCTATAGAATAGGGCCTACTAAGGGACTTAAGCCTAAGAATATTACGCCAGAGAATAAAGAAAGGTTCCAATTTCTGCTGGCCGAGCGGCTGTTCGCCGCTTTGGTTGCACTTGCAGGTTTTATTGCTTGCGCGGCGTTATTTCTCATAAACAGCGGCGGGTATCAGTTGTCCGTTTCCAAAACAAAGACGGCAATTACGGTGGCAATGGTGATTCTTGCCGGTACGTTTATCCGGCTGATTCTGGCAAAGGTGATATTCGGCAATTTTGATATGCAGTCATACGAGATAGTGGTCGGCATACTCAATGAAGGCGGCAACGTTTATGCGAAGACCGCTAGGTATAATTATTCGCCCGTGTGGTTTATGGTCCTTTTGGCGCTGAAGCAGATACAGCTCGCGTTTGATATACCGTTTCATTTTGTCGTAAGGACGTTTCTTTGCTGCGTCGATTTGCTGACGCTTGGTGTTTTGCTTTTTATCGCCAACATTAGGAACTTGCCCCCGGTAAGGACGGCGATATTTTTCTATCTTAGTCCTGTGTCGTTTCTTATGACCGGTTATCATGGACAGTTTGAGAATTTTGCGATGCTGATGGTGCTGATTGGTATTTTGATGTATCTTAGGTTCACAGCCAGGTCGGTTTTGGGGATGGCGTTGCTGTGGCTGTTTGCCACGGCGGGGATGATTGTCAAACACAACGTGTTTTACGAGCTTATTATTTGTCTGCAATCCTCCATAAAACGATACAGTATAAAACTGTCCCTATTTACAGTTTCTGTCGTTATTTTTCTTTTACTGTTTATTCCGTACTGGAAGACAGGTAGCAAAGGGATAATCGGGCACGTGTTAAACTATGGTTCGTATTCCGGGATTTATGGATTGACGTCGCTGTTTGCGCTGCCCCAATTGAAGTATTTCTTTATAGTGGCAATGTTCTTCTTCCCGTTTTATTTAAAGAGCAGGGATATAATCGCTCAGTGCCTACTGGGTGCGCTTTTCTTTTTGACTTTTACAACCGGTTTTTCGGCACAGTATTTTGTGCTGCCTGTAGCGTTAGCGGCGATTCGGCCTTCGAAATTCTCTTTGTTTTATACTATTGTTGCTTCCGCCTTGTTGCTCGGCAATGATAACAACGTTTTTATACTTGGTTTTCACCTGCTCAAATTGAACATGGTATGGATAACCGTGATATGCTGGTTTATAGCCGAGATGCTGTTGGACAGACGGACAGCCGCTTGCAAAGTTGTGGTATAGAAGAAAAGCAAAAAGGGGCAACCTCGACGGCTATGAGCCGGGCGTAGGTGTTGCGGCGGTCCAATTGTTCGGGTCATTTCTTTAACGAGAGGTTGGTTTAACTATATGTCCCAGCCAGCGATTGGTTTCCCGGCCTGGCTTGTCCAGTGTAAACGCTGGATTTCACGCAGGAGGTCGCTGTGCCGGCTGTTTCGCAGACAATCGGAGATTATTTTGGCGTTTTGCCTGAGGTAATACTGTATCAGTGCGGCTTGGAGGCGTTTTTCCGCCCGGCCGTTAGGGATATGGATTTCACGCTCCCTTGCATCCTGTTCGCTTACGAACATTGCTGTCGAAAGCGTTAAAGGCACCGGGACGAAATCCTGAACCTGCCTGAGTCGCCAACGCCGTCGCACAAGGTATTCGGTGAGCTTAATCGCGTCGTCGGTTTGGCAACCGGGGTGCGCGCTTATAAAGTAGGGCACTAAATACTGCTCTTTTCCCGCCTTGCGGGTCGCTTCATCGAATTTCGCCTCGAATTGTTCAAAAATATCGAAGCCGGGTTTTCCCATAAGTTCAAGCACGTGCGGGCAATAGTGTTCCGGGGCGACCTTGAGATGCCCGCCGACGAAATGCTTGGTTAGCGTATCTATATAAGCATTGCTGTGAAGGGCAAGGTCGTGGCGGATACCTGAAGCGACATATACGTTTGATTTTTTCGCTCCGGTGGTTTTCCACTTGAGGAATGCGTCAAACATCCTGAGCTGCGAATCATAATCAACCTTCATATTTTTGCAGACAGAGGGGTATAGACAGCTTGGTCTGTTACAGGCACCTGCTACTTTATCGCATTTCATCCCGAACATATTGGCGGTGGGGCCGCCTATGTCGAATATCGTGCCGTGGAAGTCAGGATGCGAGCGAAATCTGTCGGCCTCGGAAATCAGCGATTCAATCGAGCGTGAGGATATGTCTTTTCCCTGGTGGAAATATATTGAGCAGAACGAGCAGCCGCCGAAACAGCCGCGATGGGTGGTTATTGAGAATTGCACGGGCTTTAACGCGGGCACACCACCGGCCAAATCATATTTCGGATGCCAGCGCCGCGTAAAAGGAAGCTCATACAGCGAATCGAGGGCGGCACTGTTAATCGGTTCAGCAGGCGGTAATACTACGATTTTGCCTGGGTCCTGTTCTTGAATTACAGCGTAGCCGGCGGGATGCGCCTGCTTTTGATATTGGAGCTGAGCCGACATAACAAGCGATTTGTCTGCCTGCTGTTGCGATAGCGAGGGCAGGGGCACGGCATTTTCAGGCAGTGGGGTTCTGTTTTTCGCGGGATAGGCAATGCCGGGGATATCGGTCAGTCGGTCAATTGATTCGCCATTGTTTAGTCGTCGGGCGATTTCGATAATCTGATGTTCGGCCATACCGTGAACAAGGATGTCCGCTTTTGCGTCGATTAGCACTGAGCGTTTGAGTTTGTCTTCGATATAGTCATAATGAGCTAATCTGCGAAGCGATGCCTCAAGTCCGCCAAGAACGATTGGCACGTCAGGAAATGCTTCGCGTGCCCTTGCCGAATAAACAAGCAGGGGCCGGTCAGGCCTCAGGCCCAGTTTGCCGCCGGGGCTGTAAACATCTTCTTTTCGCTTGTTACCGAGCGAGGCGTAATCATTCAGGCGTGAGTCGATGCAGCCACTGGTTATGCCCCAGAATAATCGTGGTTTACCTAACGCCCTGAATGGCTCGACGCTTCGCCAATCCGGCTGCGCCAGTATCGCGACGCGGAAACCATTGCTTTCGAGAAGCCGACCAATCAGCGCAACGCCAAATGACGGGTGGTCAACATACGCATCGCCCGTAATCAGGATGATGTCCGCCTGATGCCACCCGCGTTGCTGCATTTCCTCCGCTGTCGTTGGAAGAAAACCGTTCGTATTTTGCGCCAGCTTGTTCATATAACTATCTTACCACGCCTTGTTTTTTTCTGTTCAAAATTCAAGAGATAAAATGAACAACTGTTCACGTGAAACTTATGTATTGTATCGGACCATAAGAGAGGTTATTGGACGCAAATTGGTTGCCCAGATTGCCTGTATTTCGCGGTCAAGTTAACCGTTACGGGCAGTTGTTGCCCAGTTCAAAAAGTGTGTAAAAAAGTGAAGCGATATTAAAGAGATGGCCGAAGTGCAGGGTATTGACAAGTGAAAAATTGTGGCTCTGAAAAATGACCGATACGGTCATAATTAGCCAGGCCTTATTGACCCGACACGCAAATCGCACACAAGGCAGATGGTGATTCTGGGTGCAACAAGCAACGGCTAACCTAAAAAGGCAAGAGCCATTTGAATAATGGGAGAGCGTCGTTCGCTCTCCCATTCTTTTTTATTGGGATTAAATCACAGGGGCGACAAAAAAAAGGAGGCAAGGACTCAGCTTTTCATCATTGACCCTATAGTTGGTCTCGATTTTATTTTTATCTGACCCGCCTCCCTTGCGAAAACAACTCTATCGGCCTGTGGTATAAAGAACCAGAAAACCGCAATACGATTATAATAAGCGGTTTCCATGTCGCTAGTAAAAAAAGAATAAAAATGTATTTTTTGGTAACTGACTCGTTTTTTTTGCGTCAAGCCGGCTTTTTTCCACAAATAACGCCTTTGCACGCTAATAATATTTTCAATGTATGCCGACAAATATAATAGGACGTTGGCAAATGCGAAATTAAAATACAGATAGAGGTGTGTCGTGAAAATCGGAAGTATGGCCGGCGATATAATTGTTTTCTCAGTACGTGGTGAACCCGACCTTGGAGACGAGCTGCAGGCCATAACTGAGATGGTTGCCGGCGACGTTGATAGTAACGTCATCGTCAATTTCGTATGCGTCGATATCATCAGGAGTTCAAGCTTGACTAAACTGCTCGAACTCAGGCAGGTATTGGTTAACCATGGTCGCCAGCTTGTGCTTTGTAGTATTCATCCTTTAACTCAAAGCATATTGAAAATCACGGATATCAACAACGTTTTTGCCATTGCTGCCGACAAAGAAGCTGGCGTATCCTTGATTCGCAGCAACCAGTTTGCCCATGTATCGTAAATCAGGCAATCTGTCATACCAGTTCTGAACATACCTAATTTTCGAAAACCTGTTGCAATTTTTGTGAGGAGCGGTTAGCATCTATTTGGCCGGTCTGGCTCAGGATGTTCCACCATGACCGGGATTGCCGAGCAGGGACACATAGGTCAGGCAGGTTGGCCCCGATGGCAGAAAAAACCCAAAATAAGCCGGGTAAAAGCGCCCCTAAGGGGGATGTCAGCGAATACATCAAGTCGCTAAGCGAGGAGTATCGCATGCTCGTCGTCCTCAAGGCGCAATTATACGGCGGAAGCTGGGAGCCGATGATTGACGACCTTCGCAATCGTCTCGTCGGCAAGCCGTATATTTTCAAGCTTGCCAGCAGAATCCAGGACGATATTGAGCGAATTGAAAAAATGCGGAAATTCGAGGCCGACCATAAAGTTGACCTCGCTGATTATGTAGAAGTATGATAACGCCCTGGTTTTATTGTCGGGGCATAGAAAATGTCGTCGGCCCGTAATTGGCCGGCGATGGAGGTGGTGAATATGCTGAAATCCCGTTTAGCACTGATTGCAGTGGTTTCCCAGATTGTTTTTACGTCGATGCTTTCGGCGCAGGATGATTCGCAATGGCTGATTCCGCGAGCGATGGTCGCTTCAACTGAGCTTAAAATCGTTTGGCAGTTTAATCTGCCGATGGCCCAGGGCGAATCACTTAACGATATGCTTTTATGCGGTAACCGGCTTTGCACGTTATCCAGCGGGAATTACCTGTCCTGTATCAACAAAGCCGACGGCAACGTGATGTTCGCAAATTCCATCGCACCGACGGGGCTGCCGGTTGTTAACCTCGAATCATATAAGAGCGAACTGCTTACCATGGTGGGCAATAAGCTTGTCGAAATCAGCGCCGATTTCGGTACCGAAAAGACGAAAACGCAAATAGATACCGGGGTGGTATGCCCGATTGTTCGCAATGAGTCATTCTTTTATATTGCCGGTGCCGACAAGCGTATTCACACCATCAGGGCAAACGACAAAGTAAAGGTTTTCGAGGTTGCGGCAGAGAATGATTCCCGTATAACGTCTGTTCTGGCTGAGAATGATTTCGTTATTTTCGCTACAGAGGCAGGTAACGTAATCCGAATAGCCACCGATAAAGCTGCGAAAATTTGGCAATTTAATGCTACCTCGGCTGTCGTCGGGCCGGTTGTTCACGACGCGACATCGTTATATTTTGCCTGCCGCGACACGTGCGTTTACCGTATCGAACTGTCTTCGGGCAAGCTGTTGTGGAAATACCAGACGCAGGGAGTTCTCGATGCCGCACCTCAGCTCGGCGACAAACTGGTTTACCAGTGCGTCCCGGGCATGGGTTTGGCTGCGATTGACAAGCAAACCGGCAAACCTGTTTGGCAGGTTAAAGACGGAGCAGGGATGCTTTCTGAATCGGGCGATAAGACGTTTGTTGTTACAAACAGCGGGCGTTTGGTGGCGATGGATAACATCAAGGCAAAACAGCTTTATTCGGTCAATGTAGCCCTGCCGATTCAATATGCCGCCAATACGGCTGATTCGAGGATTTATATAGCCGACGCACAGGGGCGAATTGCCTGTCTTGAGCCGGCCAAGTAATCATTTTATCAATATCTGGTTGTGATTTTGAAAGGGGACATTCAAATGGATGTGAAAATAAAAACCGCTCTGATTAGTGTCTCCGATAAAACCGGGGTTGTCGATTTCGCACAAACGCTCGCTGATATGGGCGTCAAAATCATCAGCACGGGCGGGACTGCCAAATCGCTTGCCGAAGCCGGGGTTGATGTTAACCCAATTGAAAAAGTTACCGGCTTTCCTGAAATGATGGACGGACGGGTAAAGACGCTGCATCCCAAAATTCACGGCGGCTTGCTTGCGATTCGAGACAAGGCTGACCACAAGGCCGCGATGAAACAGCACGGAATCGAGCCAATCGACATGGTTTGCGTTAATCTGTATCCCTTCGAGCAAACTGTCGCAAAGCCGGGCTGTAAATTCGAGGAGGCAATCGAAAATATCGATATCGGCGGCCCGAGTATGATTCGCTCAGCAGCGAAAAATCATAAATTTGTCGCTGTCGTTACAAGCCCGGACCAGTACGACAAGGTCGTTGAGCAAATGAGAAAAAATAACGGTTCGGTAAAGGAAGAGCTTTGCAGCGAGTTGGCAAGGGCTGCGTTTGCCCTGACGGCATCTTATGATGCTGCGATATCGCGATATCTGAATAAAAAGGCAGACGTTGAATTTCCGGAACGTCTTTCAATCCCGCTTAAAAGGGAGATGTCTCTTCGCTACGGCGAAAATCCGCACCAGCCCGCGGCGTTTTATAAGCTTACGGCCAGCGGCGAACCATGTGTCGGTGCAGGCAAAATTATGCAGGCCGATACAGAAATCAGCTTCAATAACCTGCTGGATTCAAACGCCGCTTTCGAGCTGGTTAAGGAATTTGACGAACCGGCGGCTGTTATTATCAAGCATCTCAATCCCTGCGGCTGCGCTATCGACGATGATATTTGCGTCGCTTACCGCAAGGCATACGAGGGCGACGTAACAAGCGCGTTTGGTGGAATCGTGGCAGTCAATCGCAAGGTCAATACCGAGCTTGCGCAAACGATTATGGAATCATACAGCAGGTTCGGCAAGGCCCTCGGTGCAGAGGGGTTCTTTGCCGAGGTAATTATCGCGCCGCAGTTCGAACCTGAGGCAATCGAGATAATCCGCACGCTGAAAAGCTGGGGCAGCCGGGTGCGCCTTGTTGAGACGGGCGCAATCGATAAAAACAAAATCGATACAGGCGAATTTGACCTTCGCTGCATAGTAGGGGGCGTGCTGATTCAAAAACGCGACCTCGTTGGCTGGGAGCCGAAATTACTGACCGTTCCCACGAAAACAAAACCCACCGATGAACAACTCGCCGACCTCCGCGTCGCCTGGCTTGCCGCCAAACATACGAAAAGCAACGCCATCGTCCTTGCCAAAGGCCGCAAAATCATCGGTATCGGCGCGGGCCAGATGAATCGCGTGCAGTCGGGCTTCATCGCAGTCAAACACGCGGGCGAACAATCGAAGGGTTCCGTTATGGCATCCGATGCGTTCTTCCCGTTCCCTGACAATGTTGATAACGCCGCACAGGCCGGAATCGTTGCGATTGCCCAGCCGGGTGGTTCGAAGAAGGATGATGAAGTTATCGCTGCCGCAAACAAATATGGCATCGCTATGGTCTTCACCGGCAAACGACATTTCAAGCATTAAGTGAATCGGGATTTATCCCGCCAATCATATAAAAATAAAAAGCCCGACGCGATGTCGGGCTTTTTGTGGTTTTTCAATTTGTGGCTTGTATTGCTATATGCCTGCTGCCTTGCGGAGTTTTGTGGCCATATCGGTTTTCTCCCAGGTAAACTCGGGGAGGTTTCGGCCAAAGTGTCCGCCGTGGCTGGTCTTTGAGTAAATCGGCCTTTCAAGGTTCAGGTGGTTAATCATTCCCTTCGGAGTGAGCGGGAAAAGTTTGCGGACTATTTCGCCGAGTTTTTTATCGTTGATTTTGCCCGTGCCTTTTGTATCAACGAGCACCGAAAGCGGGTCTGCAAAGCCGATGACGTAAGACAATTGAATTTCGCAGGCATCCGCGAGGCCGGCCGCCACGATGTTCTTCGCGACATATCTGGCCATATAGCTTGCGGTGCGGTCAACTTTTGTGGGGTCTTTGCCGCTGAAGCATCCGCCGCCGTGTCTGCCTTTTCCGCCGTAGGTATCAACGATAATTTTTCTGCCTGTCAGGCCGCAGTCGCCGGCCGGGCCGCCTATGACAAATTTGCCCGTTGCGTTGATGTGAAAGATAGTGCGTTTATCGACCAGTTTTTTCGGCAGAACCGGCAGCACAACTTTTTCGATGATTTGTTTGCGTAACTGAGCGTGAGAGATACCCGGGTCGTGCTGTGCGGCGACAACGACCACGGGGATGTGCGATGGTTTGCCGTTGGTGTATTCGACTGTTACCTGGCTTTTGCCGTCGGGCCGCAGCCAGGGGAGTTTCTTTGTCTGCCGCACCTGCTCAAGGCGGGTTGTTATCGCGTGCGCCAGCTGAATCGGCATCGGCATAAGCTGGGGCGTGTCTTTGCAGGCGTATCCGAACATCAGGCCCTGATCGCCTGCCCCTTGTTCCTTGTGCAGACCGGCGCCTTCGGTTACGCCCTGTGAAATATCCGGGCTTTGCCGGCTTATCGAAACCAGCACCGCGCAGTTTTCATAATGAAAACCGATTGCCGGGTCATCGTAGCCGATATCTTTAATCGCCTGGCGCGCAACCGCTGATATGTCAACCAAAGCTTTGGTGGTTATTTCGCCTGCCACGACAACCATGTCATTCTTTACAAGCGTTTCACAGGCGACCCTGCTTTTTTTGTCTTTGGCGAGGCAGGCATCCAGGACCGCGTCGGATATGCAATCTGCGACCTTGTCCGGGTGTCCCATTGTTACCGATTCGCTGGTGAAAAAATACGTTTGGTTGCCGTTATTTTGTTTTGCCATTTTCTATTTATCCCATTATTAAAATGTTTTGTTCAATCCGGCTTATTGGCCGGCACGATCGTTAAGCGTCCAGTCGTATCTGAGAAACTCAACCGTATAGTTGCCTGTCTCAAGATAATCGACGTCCTGTGGAGTAACATATTTTGTCAAAAAATTGAGGATTGCCCTTACAGCCGGCTCCTGCTGTTTGAATTTCAGGTCGGTGCCGTATTTGGCAATAAACTGGTTGCCGTACCATGTGGAGTTCAATATCGACGACAGATATACCTTCTGATTTTCCCTGTCAATCTTAGAGCCGTTCTGGCTGGCGAGAAATTTCTTTACCTGGTCGTCAAACTGTGTCGAAAGATTTCGGCCGCAATACGCCTCGTTTCGCAAAGGCGTTCCTGAAACCGAAGCGTATGATATCGCAAAGAATGCCAGTGGTTCGCTGAATTCTTTTTGTAAGAACCGCTGGTCTATTTCCTGCAGCGTGAATTCCTCGTCCATTATGATAAACTTGTGCTCATTCCATATTCCATTTATATGCTTGATGCTGTTGGGGGGCCAGAAAAGCCGAAGCATCCTGTTTGACTCTATCGGGTAATTGTCCACGATTATTTTTATGAAGTTCAGGTTATACCCGTTTATCCAGAATGCGAGCTTATCGTCTTTTGACCAGGAGTTATATTCGTTGCGGTCAAGTTTCCTGAATTGCTCAAGCAGTTTAACCATCTCCATTTTTTTGTGTGAAAGTGTCTTATAATCGACCAATCCATCCTTGTTCACATATTTTTTCAGAAACTCTGTAACTTGGTCGAACAAATGGGTCGCTGTGCTGTTTGTGGCAGGTGGTGTTAGCTGAGATTTTACAGAATCGGTTTCGGTCTGCACCGGTTTCGGCATGACTGCTTGCTGCGTATTTGGTTCAGCAAGTTTTGTTGCCTGCGCAGTTGGCTCGGCTGCAGGGGTTGCCGGCGTATTTGGTTCCGGCTGAACGGCCTGCTCTGTTTTTACCGGTTCCGGCTTTACCTCAACCGTATTTGGCTTGATTGCCTTTGCAGGTGCTGTTGCTGGCTGTGGCGTAACGACCGCGGCAGGGGGATTTGATGACGCAGTGGCGTTTGCCGATTTCTGTTCGCAACCCCAGCTAACCAGCGATATTACCGCTAATATTCCCGTCAAAACGATGTTTTTGCCCATAATTATATATTCCATTATTAACACGCAATTTATATACGGACACCAGCCCAAAACACCTAATGATAAAGGAATTGGTCGATAAATGCAATAGTCAAATGGCCGCTTTTTCTGTTGTTGATGCCTAAGACTTTACCCTTTCAGCACCGCCAGCGGGGTCATTCTGGCCACGGGTTTTGCCCAGCCGCACTGGGTTACAATCCTGACTACTTCGTCGATATTCTTATAAGCCGCAGGGGCCTCTTCTTTTATACGTCGTTTGTCGCCGGTAATCAGTGTTATACCAGTCATACTCCTTTTGAATTCAGCGTCGCTAATCAGTGCGGCTCCGGCGTTTTTCCCGTGCCTGCCCATACCTGATGCGGCGGTCCTGCTCATCACCCGGCCCGCGCCGTGATTCACCGAGCAAAGCGATTCCTCCGAATGGCCCGTTCCTACCATAAGATAACTGGCGGTTCCCATTGAGCCGGGTGTGATTATCGGCTGGCCTATCTGTTCAAATGGGGTTGATTTCATAAGGGCCGGCCCGAAGGCCCGTGTCGCGCCTTTGCGATGGACCCAAAGTGACTTACCCCCGTGCGTTTCCAATTTCGCCATATTGTGAGGCACGTCATATACCAATGGCATAGGCGTCGGCCCGAACATCCGGGAAAAACATCGTCGAACCAGTAACGCCATAACGTGCCGATTCACGAATGCGAAATTTGCCGCCGCGCCCATTGCTGATATATACCTTTTGCCCTGTGGGCTGCCTGTATCGAGAAAACTGAGCATTTTGCGCCTGCCCTCCATCTGGGGCTGATTGGCTGCGACGCTCATATACTCATCCGCAACCTCATACCCGAAACGCCGAGAGCCCGAATGTATCATCACTACTATCTGATTTTCGAAAAGCCCGAAGAACTTAGCTAATTGCTCATCGAAAATTTTCTGCACAAGCTGTATCTCGATAAAATGATTGCCGCCGCCAAGTGTTCCCAGCTGGTCTGCGCCTTTTTCAATTGCCAGTTTCGGTGCTGCTCCCATATCCGCGGGCATTTGACCATTGTCCTCAATCCTTCTTATGTCTTCGGCAAACTCCTGCTCATCAAATGCTTCCCATGCCCTGTGTTTGACTTTTTGAACAAGCTTTGGCAGCCCGGTGACGCCTTCGGTTATTACGATTTCAAGCTGGCGCTTGTCCAATGAAAGGTTGCTCATCCCTTCGCCGAGCGGTATGTCTCTGGCAATCGAATTCGCAATATCATCGGTGTTTATTTGGCCTTTTGTGAAGGGTGTCCGCAATAATCGCATTCCGCAGTTTATGTCGTAACCTACTGCGGGCGGCATTATCGCGTCTTCAAGGCCCAGAACCGCCCCGATAGGTATGCCGAACCCGACGTGAATATCCGCCGTTGCCAGAACCTTTCTGGCGGGAGGCAGACACGCCGAATCGTAAAGCTGCCTTATCGCCTCCTGCTCGATATTTATTTCATTCGATGCGAAAACCGTGGCATCGACGACCATTTGGCCTGTTTGCTCCATCCGCAGCCGATACGGGTCTGTCCGAACGAGTTGTGCTTCTGTTCCACTCATAAATAAATCCTTATGCCATATTATACGCCGGGCCTGTGAAACCAGTTAGCGTAAAAACACGCGAAAAAGGCCGACTAAAACGCGTTTAATTGGCTTGACAAGCAAACGTCTGCGTGTTACTCTATTGTATTGTGAACAAAGAGGTTGTAACCCTTTAGGGGTGTTTACGGATGACTATGAAATCATTATCGCTTATCGTCGGCATCATATCTGTTTTTTGCGTTTTTTCAGTATCTGTCAGGGCGGTTGACAGTTTGGCTATTGAGGCCGTTCGTGCCAAGTCGGTACTCGATGATGCCGATTTCAAAATAATCGATGATTTTGTTGTTAAGGCAGTCGCTGAGATACTGATTACCGAGGACTTCTCTTCGATTTCCAATACCCGTGCCATAATCGTTGCCAATAGCACCAGCACCCAGCCAAATCAAACGCAGTTTGCCGAGCAGTTTTCCAAGTCCGCCCAGAAACATATCCCGACGGCGTTGTTGAAGGCCGAAAGTATGACGCCGGCAGATCGTAGCTTTAAGCTTGTTACAAACCTGCTTATGCTTACGGATGCTCTTGCGGATATTCGCCTAGCCGAGGTGGCTCTTAAATACGTTGACAGCAAAAATGAGGTGATTCGATACTGGGCCGTTCACTGTGTGACAAATCCGGAAATCACCGAAAAGCTGAACAACCCCAAGGCCATTGATACCGCTCGGCAGGTAATTAAGCGTCTTGATGAAGTTGTTGCGACAAGCAGTCCCGATACGCTGGGACTTATCGCTTCTTTTGCCGGCTCGATTAAGATACCAGAAGGCGAATCGCTTCTGCTGAAGGTAGCTGACCGGCGAATCGCGTCTTATGCGGACTGGACCGTTGCGCGAGAGCTTACGGACAGCAAAATTTTGCAAATACTCGGCGACAGGATGGTCTCTTCCAGCGCCAGTAAGGAAGCGGTCGGGAAAAGATTCGGGCAGTTGCTATCATACGTTTTTCAGCGATATATAAAAGGCGTTGAAGTTCTTGACGCTGGTCAAAAAGAACAGCTCGTTTCCGTTCTTGTCGATACGGAACAATCCTGCCTGAGCAAAATTACGGGTAAGCCCCGGTTTGACATTAAAAGGGCTATTGAATCCGGGGATATCGGCGCCTTACAACAGGAGCATAATAACCTGCTTGGCGATGGGACAAAAGCGGGGGAGCTGAACCTTAATTACGGCAATGCAGCCGACGGCTCCACATTGAAATCGCCGTTGCTGCTGGCGGACCCGCCGAAAAGCTGACATTAAAATGAGTAAAATCAGTAAGCGCTGACGGATGGCCAATATCTTATCGCAAAAGGATTTTGCGTCGCGGTTTTTTTATGCTGCTCTGGCGGCGGCGATTGTCTTTATCATCGGCTGTGGTAAACGTCCCTCTCAATCTCCAAGCCAGAATGTCCTGCAGCATCGCCTCCAGGACAAAGTCAAAACATTCAATCCCGCCGACATAGGCGATAACATCTCTGAAGCTGTCGCAGATGAAATATTCGAAATGCTCTATGGCTATCATTACCTCAAACGACCTTACCAGATTGTGCCTGTCCTGGCTGCCGATATGCCCGCTGTAAGCGATGATGGCCTGACATATACCATTAAAATTAAAAAAGGCGTTTTCTTTGCCGATGACCGCTGTTTCAAAAACGGCAAAGGCAGGGAGCTTAATGCCGGCGATTTTGTCTTTGCGTGGAAACGACTCGCGGATATTAAAATGCTAAGCAGCAACTGGTGGGTATTCGAGGACAGAATCGTCGGTCTCGACGAATTCCGCGAATATACGAAATCCTGCGCAAAACCCGAAGATGTTAATTACTCTCGTCCTGTCGAAGGCCTTAACGCAGCCGATGACGATACGCTGGTTATAAAACTAAAGCGTCCCTGGCCTCAAATCCTTTACTTGCTCGCTTATATATCAACGGCGCCCATAGCGAAAGAGGCCGTCGATTGCTATGGCAAAGACATAGACAGCCACCCGGTCGGCACAGGAGCTTTCAAACTCAAAGCCTGGGACCGCGGCTCATATATCGAGATGGTAAAAAACCCGACTTATCGCGGCGAACCATATCCTTCCGAAGGCGAACCGGGAGACCGTGAAGCCGGGTTACTTGCCGATGCGGGCAAAACAATGCCGTTTGTTGACAGAATCGTCTGGCGTATTGTTCCGGAAGACCAGCCAAGATGGCTGCTTTTCGAGAAGGGCGATATCGATATAACCAGCATTCCAAAGGACAACTACGGCCAGGCAATTGCCCCGGGCCGCGAGCTTACTCCAGAAATGAAGGAACGGAACATCAAACTAACTACAATCCGGGAGGCCGCTACTTTCTACATCGGATTCAATATGGAAGACCCGGTCCTCGGCAAAAACAAGCCGCTTCGGCTGGTTATATCCTGCGCATTTGACAGGGAAAAATGGATTGAGCTGTTCTTCAACGGCAGGGGAGACGTCGCATTCGGCTTCATACCACCCTGTATGACCGGTTACGACCCCAATATCAGGCAAATATCCAAAACCGAATATAATCCCGAAAAAGCCCGCCGACTGATTGCCGAGGCAGAGAAATTCAATGGCGGCCCTTTACCTGAATTTAAACTCACAATGCAGGGCACCGACACAACATTTCGCCAGATGGGGCAGTTCCTCAAACGTTCGCTTGAGGAAATCGGTCTAAAGGTCGAAGCTGAATACCTCGACTGGCCGACCTATCTCGAAAAGTTGCGCACTAAGGGCCTCCAGATATATCAGTGCGGCTGGATTGCCGACTACCCGGACGTCGAAAGTTTTCTCCAGATATTCTACAGCAGGCGGGCGCCTTGGCCCAATGAGACCTGTTATTCTAATCGTGAATATGATTCTATTTTTGAGCAGGCAGCCCTGATGAACGACTCTCCCCGGCGCACCGAACTCTACCGAGAAGCCGAACGTATCGTTGTCGAAGATGCCCCTTGCGCCTTCCTATTTCATCGTATATTTTACGTGATGCATCACGATTGGGTATCCAATCTCAAGCCAAACGCCTACAGACCCGACTGTTTTGGTTATGGTTTTTCGAAGTACTATAGAATCGATGTTGCGAAACGTGCCGAATATCAGAAAAAATACAGGTAAATTTGAGGTGAAACCGTTATGCGGACGAGACATGTTCTTTTGTTTATAGCATCCTTTTTGGCGTTTATCCCTGTCGGATGCAAGCGTTCTTCCCCCCAAAACGCCAACGAGATGGTTCTCCACCACGTCATTTATACAAAAATCAAAACGCTTGACCCCCTCAGTCTCCGCGATGTTTACGGTGCAACAATTATGTTTCAAATCGGTGAGCCGCTTTACCAGTACCATTTTCTTAAAAGGCCCTACGTTCTTGTCCCCCTGTTAGCGGAGGATATGCCGCAAATCAGCGAAGACCGATGCACTTATACCGTCAAAATCAAAAAGGGCGTTCGCTTTCAGGATGATGCCTGCTTCAAAATCGGCAAGGGCAGAGAGCTTAAGGCAGATGATTTTGTCTATGCGCTCAAAAGAATTGCCAACGTCAAAAATGTCAGCGAAAACTGGTCCGTTTTCGATAACAGAATCGTCGGGTTAAACGAATTCCGCGAATACACCAAAACCTGCAAAACAGCAGCCGAGATTGACTACTCACGTCCAGTAGAAGGGCTTTATGCGGCGGATGACTATACACTGGTCATCAAGCTCACAAAACCCTGGCCCCAGATTATAGGCAGTGCTATGGCCGACCAGGTCTTTATGCCTGTCGCTAAAGAGGCCGTGGACTATTATGGCAAAGACATCGTCGCTCATCCTGTCGGCACAGGCCCTTTTAAGCTCAAGGTATGGCAAAGGGCAAGTTATATCGAGCTTGTTCGCAATCCGAATTTCAGAGGCGAGACCTACCCGACCGAGGGTGAACCTGGCGATAAAGAAGCCGGCTATCTCGACGACGCCGGAAAACCCATTCCATTTGCCGATAAAGTTACATGGACCATTATCGAGGAATATCAGCCTGCTTGGCTGCTATTCATGCAGGGTAAACTCGATATAAGCGCGGTGCCTAAGGATAACTATTCCGAGGTTTTTTCCGGCCCCGGTGTGCTTACCGAAGAGATGAAACAGCGGAACATTCGCCTCGAAACATTTGATGAACCATCCGTATTCTGGATAGGTTTCAATATGGATGACCCCGTTCTTGGCAAAAATAAGCCGTTGCGCCAGGCCATAAGTCACGCTATCGACCGTCAGAAATTTATCGACCTTTTCTTCAATGGACGCGATAAAATTGCCCATGGCATTATTCATCCTATGATGGCAGGGTATGACCCTAATATCGTCAATAAGGGCTTTGCTGCCTACGACCCCAATGAGGCACGCGAATTGCTCAAACAAGCCGAACAAATCCAGGGCGGCCCCATACCCGAATTAAAAGTTGCCAATCCCGGCACCGATACTACCAGCCGGCAGATGGGGCAATTTATCAATATGCAGCTTGAAGATATAGGTCTCAAGGTCGAAATACTGTATATGGACTGGCCCACCTTTCAGGAGAAAATCAATACTGCGAGCGAACAGATGTTTTTCTACGGCGGATTCGCCAGCATCCCCGATGCGATGGATTTTCTCGATATGTTCTACAGCAAAAATAAACCGCCCGGCTCAAACAAATTTAGTTACAACAATCCGGAATTCGACAGGATTTTTGATCAGGCATCTGTTATGCTCGACAGCCCGCAGCGCACCGAGCTTTACCGCAAAATGGAAATGCTTGTTCTCGAGGATTGTCCTGCCGCGTTTCTCAACCATCGTGTTAACTATGTTCTTCACTATAACTGGTATAAAAATTACAAACCCAATGTTTTCAATTATGGGGTCAGCAAATACCTAAGGGTTGATTTGAAAGAACGCGCAGAATACGACAAACTTCTCAAATCGCGTAAGGATTGATATGGCCGCTTATATAATACGACGCCTGCTTTACACTATCCCGATTGTCTTCGGTGTTCTGCTGCTTACTTTTATTCTGTTCACCGTCGTTGGCGGCGATATATCTTTCGAAATCGCCGGCAAAAATGCCACCCCTGAAACAATCCGGGAAATCCGCGAGGAATATGGTTTCAACAAGCCGCTGTTTCTGGCGTGGGACAGTCAGTTCGTCAGGCATTTCAAGGATGCCCTTACCTTCAATTTCGGCAGGGCGCTCGACCGCGAACCCGTCCTCGACAAAATCAAAAGGGGCGTTATCCCCTCATTATCGCTTACCGTTCCGATATTCTTCGGCGAGGTGGTAATTTCCGTCGCGATTGCGCTGTTCGTGGCGTTTCTCCGAGGGACTGTTTGGGATATTGTAGCCGTAGTGCTTTGTGTTGCTGGTATGAGTATTCCCTATCTGAGCTTTATTCTCTTTGGCCAGTATTTCCTCGCCTATAAATGGGGTTTTTTCCCTGTCTTTTTCTCCCCCGAGTTGTCCATCCCTCAATACGTCGCCTTGCCGGTCATCATCGGTATCGTTACGGGGCTTGGCAGCAATGTGCGGTTTTATCGCACCGTTATGCTTGACGAAATGCGAGCTGACTATGTCCGCACCGCCTTCGCAAAAGGCCTCGACGCAAGACGCGTTCTTTTCAGGCACGTTCTCAAAAACGCTATGATACCAATCCTGACAACCATTGTCTTGGCGATTCCTTTCCTGTTTCTTGGTTCTCTTTTGCTCGAAAGGTTCTTCGGTATCCCCGGCATCGGCTACCTTATGGTCGAGGCAATCGGAGCCCGTGATTATTTTGTCATTAACGCGATGACCTACATCAGCGCCATTTTATTTGTAATTTTTAATCTTATAACCGATATTTGTTACGCCCTTGTTGACCCGAGGATTTCACTTGGCTGATAATACCCAAACAGAATTTAAGCCCCCGAAGGGCGTTAGTTTATGGCAGGACGGTTTTCGCCGGTTGTTCCGCCGGCCTATTGCCGTTATTTGTTTTGCCGTGATAATTTTTTATTTTGCCCTTGCCGCTTTCATTTATCTCGCCGAAATTTTTCACTGGCAAATCGGCTTCACACTTTGGTCGCAGGCGACAGGCCCGTCTTATCAGCCGCCATGTCGGGAGAATATCTTCGGCACCGACATTTTCGGTTTTTCCGTTTTTCGCAGAATGCTCTACGGCGCCAAAACATCCATTACCGTTGCTTTGTGTGCTTCTATAATCAGCATTGGCATAGGTGTCCCGCTTGGCGCTGTCGCCGGCTACTTCAGGGGAATCGTCGATGAAATAATCGTCTGGGCATATTCGACGTTAAGCTCGATTCCGTATATCCTGCTCATTATGGCTTTCGCCGTTGTGCTTCACGACAAGACCATTGCGGGTTTCAAGCTGTCTGGTATAACCTCCGTGTATCTTGCCATCGGTCTGACAAGCTGGGTTGACCTCTGTCGCCTTATCCGCGGCGAGACCATCAAGCACAAGGAGCGCGAATATATCCTCGCCGCGCAAAGCTACGGCTGCACGAACTCACGCATCATTTTCAAGCATCTTCTGCCGAATGTCTTTCATATAGTCATTATCATTTTCTCCCTGCAATTCGTGTCTTTTATTCACGCCGAAATTATCCTAAGTTTCCTCGGTCTCGGTGAAGCGGACAAGCCGAGCTGGGGAGCTATGATTAATGATGCCAGAATCGAACTTGCGAGAGGGGTCTGGTGGCAGATGGTCGCTGCCACTGTTGCCGTATTCGTTATTTCCCTTGCCCTTAACGTCTTCGGCGACGCATTACGCGATTCACTTGACCCGAAACTGAGGGTGCGATAAACGTATGCCTGAAATCGATACATTATTGTCGGTCGAGAACCTCTCGACGCATTTTTTCACTCAGCAGGGTGTCGTTCGCGCGGTGCAGGACGTTTCCTTCTCCGTGAAAAAAAGCCGGACATTTGCTGTTGTCGGTGAAAGCGGCTGCGGTAAAAGCATCACGGCTCTTTCTATTATGCGGCTCGTTCCGGAACCTCAGGGCAAAATTGTCGCCGGCAAAATCAATTTCGGCGGACGAAACCTGCTTGACCTCTCCAAAAAACGTATGCGGGCAATCCGCGGCAACCGAATCGCCATGATTTTCCAGGAGCCGATGACCAGCTTGAACCCGGTCTTCACCGTCGGTTACCAAATCGAGGAGGCAATCCGCCTTCATCAGCATAAATCAAAATCCGATGCCCGCGACCTCGCCATACAGGCGCTGCAGCAGGTCCGCATTTCTGACCCTAAGCAGCGTATAAAAGAATATCCGCACCAGATGTCCGGCGGAATGAGGCAGCGCGTGATGATTGCTATGGCAATATCCTGCAAACCCGAATTGCTCATTGCCGACGAGCCAACCACGGCACTCGATGTCACCATCCAGGCGCAAATACTCGACCTGCTTGACCAGCTCCAGAAACAAAGCCAAATGAGTGTTTTGCTGATAACCCATAACCTCGGCATAGTTGCCGAACGTGCCCAGGATGTTGCTGTGATGTATGCTTCAAGAATAGCGGAATTATCCGATTGTAAGTCCTTGTTTGACAATCCGTTACATCCCTATACGCAGGGTCTGCTCAAATCGCTTCCGCGTCTCGGCTTTACCGGCAAACGCCTTTACACAATTCCCGGTATCGTTCCGGAGCCGCTGCGTTTTCCCGCGGGCTGCAAGTTTCATCCCCGATGTCCCGTCGGCTGTAACGATAAAAGATGCCAGACAGTCGAACCGCAGTTACGCTCGCTCGATAACGGCAGGGCGGTTGCCTGCTGGTTTGCACCCGGCTATGAAAGGCCCGATAACCCGAAATGAATACTGACGCCAATACAAACGGTTTTCTGCTCAAGGTTGATGACCTCAAGACCTACTTTCCCGTCAGGAAGGGATTATTGAGACGCACCGTTGGCTACCTAAAGGCCGTCGATGGCATTTCGCTCGCTGTCAAACCGGCTACGTCTTTTGGTTTGGTCGGCGAAAGCGGCTGCGGCAAAACCACCGCCGCCAGAAGTATCCTTCGCCTGATACCTGTTACATCGGGGAAAATAATCTTTGATAACATCGATATTCTTGCCGCGAATTCCGCTCGTATGCGTGATATCCGTGCGAGCATAACTCTTGTCTTCCAGGACCCGTTCGGCTCGCTCAATCCCCGTATGACCGTTGCCAACATTGTCGGTGAGCCGCTTAAAATTCACAAAAAAATAACAGGGTCGGAGCTCACTGAACAGGTTCGCCTTATTCTTTCCAAGGTAGGCCTCTCGGCGGACGCTATAAACCGTTATCCGCACGAGTTCTCAGGCGGCCAGAGGCAGCGCATCGGCATCGCACGAGCGCTCATCCTCAAGCCCAAACTCGTAATCTGTGATGAGCCGGTCAGCGCCCTCGATGTCTCCATTCAGTCACAGATACTCAACCTTCTCAAAGACCTTCAGCAGGAGTTTTCTTTAACGTATCTGTTCATCGCGCATGACCTTGCCGTTGTCCAGTTTTCCTGCGATATCGTGGCCGTGATGTATATGGGCAGAATTGTCGAGCAGGCGCCCGTAAGCGAGCTTTATAATAATCCTCTTCATCCCTATACGGTTGCTCTTATGGCCGCCATTCCCAAAATAACCGTATCTCCGCAGGCCTCGACGCATCGGCTTAAAGGTGAAATACCGAGCATTCTCAGTCCGCCTCCCGGCTGCCCGTTTAACCCGAGATGCCGATTTGCCGGCGAAAATTGTTTCTCCCAGAACCCGCTTCTTGTGCCTGTTGCCGGAAATGATGAACATCTCATTGCCTGCTGGCATATAAAAAAGTGAATTGTTTTATATTGGTGATTGTAAAATATGCCGAAATAAAGGAAAATCGGCTTCGATGATGTCATTTTAAGCGGATAATTGGATTGCGAGGTTAATATGGTCGAGGAAAAGCTTGGCCAAATCACAACGGAAGGCGATGTCGCCATTGTTACTTTCAAAAAAAGCTCGATAAGTAACGTCGAGGATATTTCTATTACAGCGGAGCATGTCGCCAGGTTTATCGCGGACAACCGTCCGAACCGGGTCATCTTCGATTTCAACGGCGTCAAGTTTTTCTCATCGAGGGTTCTTGGTCTGCTGCTCGAAACACGCGCCTCTTTGTCCTCTTATAACGGCGACGTGCTCATCAGCGGCATCAACCCTCAGCTTCACAGGGTATTCAAAATTACCAATCTCGACCAGGTATTCGAGTTTTTTCCGGATACCGAAAGTGCCTTAAAAGCAAAACGTTCTACTTAGGTCTTTTTTTTGCAGGAGGCAACACTATGTTTGTTACGATGCAGTTCTCAGTGTTTATGGTCAATAAGCCTGGCATCCTCGCTCACATTCTCGCGGAATTTGCCAGGTCTAAAATCAATATCAATGCTATGACCGTGATGGATTCAGTTGAGCACGGGGTGTTGCGGGTCGTGCTCGATAATCCTGAAATGGGTGAAAAGATCCTGACTGCTGCCAACCTGCCTTTTAACAAGACAGAAGTGCTTTGCGTCAATCTCGATAACAGGTCGGGTGCTCTTGCCGGTGTCGCGGAAAAACTTGCCGCTGGCCATATCAACATATCCTACGCATATTGCACCACGGGTGCAAAAGGCGGCAGGACCACGGGTATTCTCAAGGTCGCCGACGTCAAAAAGGCAATGAAAATTCTACAGGAAGGCAAAAAGGCGTCCAAATCGCAGCCGATTATTCGACGTCATCAGGCCACTTCGAGAATGTAAAAAACCTGCGGTTAAAACGATTGACACATTTTGTTTGAGTTGCTATATTTACTGCCGTTCGGGGCCGTAGCTCAATTGGCTAGAGCATCGGACTGTCGATCCGAAGGTTGAGGGTTCGAGCCCCTTCGGCCTCGTTGTTGCAATTTGAGGGCTGGCAAGCAGTTACGTTTGTCAGCCCTTTTGCATTTATGACCGTAGTATATAAAAATTAGTCTGACGTTAAGTATTTAGTAAAGCTAATCTTGTAATAAGCTTGTTTTGTTGAAGCTGGTCGACTTTCCAGCAGTTATGCAGTATAATCCATTTATCGGAAACGTTTCGGTGGGCTTTTGAAGTCATACAGGAAGGCGGCCTGATGGATGGGATGAATATTTTTACGGTACGGGAATATCTTCTTTCCTATCCTTCAAATCACTCACACGAACCGGTATCAACAAAATCTCCGACCGCGGCCTCGGCATAGGCCAATTCCGCCTTCTCACCCACTCCGAAATCAACTACCTCCGAAAATACACCGCCGACAAAACACACGGCTAAGGCAGCGTAACCGCATCGCGTCCGCTGAAACTGGCAAAATCGATTCCAAAAACCGTTTTGCCGGAAGCGGTGATTTTAGTATTCTTTATCGTCAGCGTAAACGTGCATTTGTTGAAATCAAAAGTCGCGGAGACAATCCCTATAAGGGTGGAAGAATCATATAATTTCACCTTCGAGCAGGTGAATTTGTTTTTCCCGGCCTTGAAATTCCCCTCCGGTATCGTAAATGTCTGTGAACCAACGGTAACAGAGAACGAATGCGTTGCCATATTCGCATCGTTAAGGTTTTCCACGGAGAACCCGCCGCTGACAGCAACCTGAGTGATAACTCCCGATTTCTTTGTGAATTTTGGCTTACCATCAACCCTCAGAGAATCTTCGACGCCCATTAAAAGATTAATCGGTATCGGCTTTTTACCGTTAACTACCGCCTCATAGACATCGGCTGTCCCTGTCCAATTCCAAACCTTTATCTCAATACCAACCGGGCAGGAAAGCCCCGTGAGGTCCACATTACTCGCCGAGAAGGAAAACGTCGTCTTTTTAGTATCGAAAGCAAAAGACATCTTCGAAGGTCTACTGGTTATCGTGCTGCTGAATTTGCCCTTCTTCCATGTTTTGCCGTTGACGGGGAAGGTAAAAACACGTGGGGCCATGTCCTCAGAACTAATGATGACCTCGATAAAATTGGCGTCGCCGGATTTATTGGCGGCATTGAAGTCATCTGCTGTAGCGCCCATCTTCCCTGAAAAGGAAATCTTATCGCTATTTACCGTACTGCCTGCAGTAACAGTGCATTTGGTAATTGACACGGTCTGTGGATTCGTGGAGACATAACCGGAATCCGATGAACTGAAATCACTCGTCCCGCAGGTGTTCTTGGCCTTAACCCAGTAGTAATACGTCCCGGATGTTACGCCGTAGTCATCAAAAGGCGAGTTGCTATCGCCTAACTTCGATGCCGAACCCGAACTCTTGATAGTATTACGCCAGACCTCGTAACCGGTGGCGACTGAAACCGAATTCCATGTTACTCTAATATGGTCGTTATATGCTCCATCGGTGGCAGATACGCCTCCGGGAGCCGATGGCACGGTGCTGCAGGACGGTGAAGCATATCCTGAATCTGACGAGCTAAAGCCGCTTGTCCCGCAGGTGTTCTTGGCCTTAACCCAATAGTAATACGTCTTCCCGGTGGTTACGCCGGAGTCATCAAAAGGCGATGTGTTGCTATCACCTAACTTCGATGCCAAACCTGAACTGTTGCTGTCGTTGCGCCAAACCTCGTAACCTGTGGCGCCTGAAGCCGAAGTCCATGTTACTCTAATATGGTCGTTATATGTTCCATCGGTAGCAGATACGTTTGTAGGAACCGATGGCACAGTGCAGGACGCATATCCTGAATCTGACGAGCTAAAGCTGCTTGTCCCGCAACTATTCTTGGCCTTGACCCAGTAGTAATACGTCTCGGAGGTTACGCCGTAGTCATCAAAAGGCGAGTTACTATCGCCTAACTTCGATGCCAAGCTTGAATTGCTGTCAGCGCCACGCCAAACCTCGTAACCTGTGGCGCCTGAAGCCGAAGTCCATGTTACTCTAATATGGTCGTTATATGTTCCATCGGTAGCAGATACGTTTGTAGGAACCGATGGCACAGGGCAAGATGCATATCCTGAATCTGACGAGCTAAAGCTGCTCGTCCCGCAGGTGTTCGTGGCCTTGACCCAATAGTAATACGTTTTCCCGGTGGTTACGCCGGAGTCATCAAAAGGCGATGTGTAATCACCTAACTTCAAGGCCGAACCTGAACTGTTGCTGTCGTTGCGCCAAACCTCGTAACCTGTGGCGCCTGAAGCCGAAGTCCATGTTACTCTAATATGGTCGTTATATACTCCATCAGTAGCAGATACGCTTCCGGGAGCCAATGGCACAGTGCAGGGCAGTGAAATATATCCTGAAGCTGACAAGCTAAAGACGCTCGTCCCGCAACTGCTCTTGGCCTTAACCCAGTAGTAATACGTCCCGGAGGTTACGCCGTAGTCATCAAAAGGCGAGTTGCTATCGCCTAACTTCGATGCCGAACCTGAACTGTTGCTGCTGGCATTGCGCCAGACCTCGTAACCGGTGGCGCCTGAAGCCGAATTCCATGTTACTCTAATATGGTCGTTATATGTTCCATCGGTAGCAGATACGCTTCCGGGAGCCGATGGCACAGCGCAGGATGGTGTTGCATATCCTGAATCTGGCGAGCTAAAGTCACTCGTCCCGCAACTGTTCTTGGCCTTAACCCAGTAGTAATACGTCCCGTAGGTTACGCCGTAGTCATCAAAAGGCGAGTTGCTATCGCCTAACTTCGATGCCAAGCTTGAATTGCTGTCAGCACTACGCCAAACTTCGTAACCGGTGGCGCCTGAAGCCGAATTCCATGTTACTCTAATATGGTCGCTATATGTTCCATCGGTAGCAGATACGCCTGTGGGAACCGATGGCAAAGGGCAGGACGCATATCCTGAATCTGGCGAGCTAAAGCCGCTCGTCCCGCAACTATTCTTGGCCTTGACCCAGTAGTAATACGGTGTGCCGGCAGTTACGTTGCTGTCATCAAAAGGCGAGTTGCTATCGCCTAACTTCGATGCCAAGCTTGAATTGCTGTCAGCACTACGCCAAACCTCGTAACCGGTGGCGCCTGAAGCCGAAGTCCATGTTACTCTAATATGGTCGTTATATACTCCATCAGTAGCAGATACGCTTGCGGGAACCGATGGCAAAGGGCACTCATATCCTGAATCTGGCGAGCTAAAGACGCTCGTCCCGCAACTGTTCTTGGCCTTGACCCAGTAGTAATACGATGTACCGGCAGTTACGTTGCTGTCATCAAAAGGCGATGTGTTGCTATCGCCTAACTTCGATGCCAAGCTTGAATTGCTGTCAGCGCCACGCCAAACCTCGTAACCGGTGGCGCCTAAAGCCGAATTCCATGTTACTCTAATATGGTCGCTATATGTTCCATCGGTAGCAGATACGCCTGTGGGAGCCGATGGAGAGGTGCAGATGAAATGCCAGGCGAGTTCTGGGTAATTCAGGCTTTCGGAGATTTGCCAGACAGAATTGAAGTCCCACCCGGCGAAACTCGCCTGCTGTTTCATTTGTGTATCCGTTAACAGCGTCCCAATACCGTTGTTAGGCCCGGCAGTATCCAGAAAATAGCTTCTTGAGATAAAGTTGACATCATCGTCGTAAGTTAAATTGGTCCCAACCAATCCGCCGATATCGGCATTATTAACTTCGACAGATACCCTATCTGTTGAGTAGCAGTTTTCTATAGAACCCCAATAGTTTTTCCCCACCAGACCGCCGACACTCATGCAATTAGCTTCGTTTGTAACAGTCCCCGCCGAGAAACAATTTACGATACTGCCTAAATAATTTTTTCCCAACAGACCGCCGATGTATGAACTATTATTTCCGCCGGTAACATCACTTGTCGAAAAACACCTGTTGATATCACCATTGCCGTAAATACCTCCCGCAAGCCCGCCGATATAATTCGCATTATTGTCGCCGATGACGGTACCTGCCGAATACGAGTCGATAATATTGCCATCGTTAACTTCCACCCCCACCAGCCCGCCCATATAGAAGGAATTATTTCCCCCGTTAACATCGCTTTCAGAAAAGCAGTTGCTGATAGTGCCCGCGTCTTCCCCTGCCAGTCCGCCGATAAACGCTGAACCATCTCCGCCGGTGATGCTGAAATTTTCCAGCTGGAGATTTTCTATCTTACCCCCGGAACCAACAAATCCGAATAGTCCCAGGTAATTATTTCCGATTCCGCCGGTATTTATGGTCAGATTGCTGATTGTATGGCTGTTGCCATCGAAAACACCGATGAACTTAGCCCCCTCGAAACTGCTGTTTGTATTGTCCGTATCGGGCGCAATGACGGCGGTTGTAAAGGGGTGGCCGGTAAGGTCAATATCAGCCGTAAGAACAAAATTTGCGTCGTAATCGTCTGTATTACCCCCTAATGCCAGCAGGTCAGTCGCTGTGCCGATTTTGTATGGAGCACCTGAAGTGCCTGCCCCGCCGGAGTATTTGGCAAGGCAGACCTGGCCAAACAAAACTATCGCAGCAACAAACACAATTACCTGCCGGTTGGATATTCTTATTCCTGAGTTCATTTAGATATTTCCTTTAAATTTTCGAATTCAAAATTTAATTATACACTATTAAGATCATACCATAACAACCCCCTATTTCAACCTCAAAACCACATGCTTACCCATTTTGTAAAACAAAGAAAAGCATTGCACCAGCCCTTCTGAATCACATTTTTATCAGGTGTTTCTGAGTGCCGTAAGAAGAATTAAAAAAGTTTACTGTTAAATATCAACAGAAGCTGAATGTTCGCTTTGCACAATTCAACAGGATGTAGATTGTAATCTGAATAGCCGCGAAAAACCCGGCAAATGCTCAAAGAGCAACGCTAAAGGATAATCGCGTGCAAAATCGGTTCAAACCCCGTGCTATAAAAAAACTCATCCGACACTAAGTATTTTGGGAAGTTGGCTTTAAAGCGGCTTATTTTGCTGAAACCGGTCGTTTTTTCTTTGGTTCCGCGATATAATTCCTATATTGGAAGCGTCGTGGTTGGTTTTTGAAGTCATACAGAAAGGCGGCCTGATGGATGGGTACGATACAGGATAACCTGATGAGATACGTGTATCATAGCGGACGTCTTGGGACAGCACTTAGAATCTTGGCCGGCATCGTTCGCTGGACTTGGCGGCTTTGCAGCATCGCGTTGACTCTCTTTGCCGGGGCCTTCATTCTGGTTGGATTTTCACAGAGGCCTCACATTTCAACGGACCCCGGCGACTTGGCCATGATTGCTGGCGGAGTGATTGTCTTCGCCGGTTTGGTTGTGGCCTGGTGGTGCGAATGGCTGGGCGGCCTCATCGTTTTGCTGATGGTCGGTGTTCCCACGGTAATCAGTGCGGTGATTAGTTGGCGCAAAAGCGGGAAGCTCGGGGGCGATATGGATGCTCCCGGCTACTTTGTCCTAATATTGTCGATGTTGATACCTCTCTCTTGGGCGCTCCATACACTGAACGACAGCACGACTGACCCCCAGAAAGCGCCGCCTTGCCCTCATCGTCGCTCTGATGCTCGGCGTGCTGGTTGTATTGTGTGTCTGGGGCATGTTCCACTCGCCTTTCAATCCCTGACCGCCGGATTAGCTGACATTCTTAATTCGGAGATTGAAAGATGGGTGAGAGGAAAAGTAATGGCCGGAATTGGATTCAACGCCGGATGGACTTAGTTTGGCCAGGCGCGATAGTAAGACTGCGGGAGCTTTGGGATTGTAGCCGGCGGCGACAACCAGAAGAGCTCCCAGCTTGTCGGCTTCCATCTCACGTTCCTGAGAGTAGGAGCTTTCAAGTAACCTGACACCCACCGTATTCAGCAAACCTGTAATGGGGCCGCGAGCAGATATAAACCTGCTTCCGAGGGCAATTGCTGAGTTAGTAATGATGCGGTTCATCGCATGTCCCCTGATTACGTGGCTCATTTCGTGTCCAAGGATAAACGCAACTTCATCCTGATTCCGCGTACATAGTTCCACAAGTGCTCGGCTCACAAAAATGTATCCGCCCGGCAGGGCAAAGGCATTGGGTTCGCTGCCTTCGAAAGCTTCGAAGCTGAAGGTGCGGAGTTTGTTGGCGACGCGTCCAGCCAGCCGGGAACCTGCCTCGTTCAACAGGTGTGCAATCTGCGGGTCGGGGTCAAGTTTTAGCTGTTGCCTGATACCACATGCCAAATCTCGGCCGACTTCACGTTCGATTCGCATCGCGTCAGCTTCACTGCCTGTCATTGACTGCCATACCCACTTGGCATTGCGAACATGCGGGCTTAACATCCTGCCCATGTTGTAGAATAATCCACTCAATTTTCGTACCTGCCTTTACGAGTCGCACATCCGGCCATTATCAACACTGTCTTATCCTATTTTATGCTGCCATTGTATCGTAAGTTTGGCATTTTGCATTTGTTCCTGACAAAAATTATATCCGCTGTTGCAGGATATAAGCTAAGGGGTGGTTGATTACGCCGGGCAAATGAGATAGGAGGCATTGAAAATTGTAGTTTTTTGCCTCCTTTGGCCGAACTTTTTTAGTAGCTAAACGTAAGTTTTTTGTTAGTTTTACCCAGACAGGGGCCTTTTGCAGACCCCGATTAGGTTGATTTTATTGATGAATAGATAGCATTTACAGGAGAATTTACTATGACGACTGATGTCAAGCAAATTGGGGCGTTGGTTCAGCAGAAAAGTGAGTTTGTAAGGGCATTATTTTCGGAAATAGACAAGGTCATTATAGGCCAGCGGTATATGCTGGAAAGGATGCTCATAGGGCTATTGTCAAACGGCCATATACTGCTGGAGGGGGTCCCCGGCCTTGCAAAGACGTTGGCGGTAACAACGCTGGCCAGGGCCATAAACGCCGATTTTCACAGGATTCAGTTTACTCCCGATTTACTGCCCGCCGATTTGATTGGCACCCAGATATATCGCTCATCCGACAGCCAGTTTATTACCCGCAAAGGTCCCATATTCGCCAATATCATATTGGCGGATGAAATCAACAGGGCTCCCGCCAAGGTGCAAAGCGCGTTGCTTGAGTCGATGCAGGAAAGGCAGGTTTCGATAGGCGAACAGACGTTCCCATTGCCTGTGCCGTTTATGGTGTTGGCGACGCAGAACCCGATTGAGCAGGAGGGTACATATCCCTTACCAGAGGCGCAATTGGACCGTTTTATGTTCAAGCTCAAAATAAATTACCCCAATAAGACCGAGGAACGACAGATTCTTGATCGGATGGCGGTTACCAGCAAGACGTTCGATATTAAGCCGGTTATAAGTCCGGCTGATATTGCCGAGGTCAGGGCGGTTGTCGATGAGATATACATTGACGAGAAGATTAAAGATTACATCGTTAACATTGTTACAGCCACCAGAGAGCCGGAGAAATATGGCTTGAAACTCGGAAATATGATTACCTACGGCGCTTCGCCTCGCGCGACGATATACCTGGCTGTTGCAGCAAAGGCGCACGCCTTTGTTCAGCAGCGCGGCTATGTTACCCCGCAGGACGTCAAAAGTATCGGGATGGATGTCCTGCGCCACAGGGTGATTGTCAGCTATGAGGCAGAGGCGGAAGACAAGAAAAGCGAAGACGTAATTCAAACCATTTTTGACAATATCGAAGTGCCGTAAAAGAATTTCGTATTGCATATTTCGGATTGCAGCAATGATTCCACAGGAATTGATAAAAAAAGTCAGGCAGATTCAGATTTACACCTCGCGTGCGGTGAACGCCAGTTTCGCGGGCCAGTATGAGAGCGTCTTCAAGGGTAGGGGGATGCAATTCGAAGATGTCCGCGAGTATATGCCCGGCGATGACATTCGCACGATTGACTGGAACGTTACCGCCCGGACAGGCAAACCGTATATCAAACGGTTTGTCGAAGAGCGGGAAATGACGGTGATTTTCGCCGTCGATTTGAGCGCATCAGGCCGGTTCGGAACTTTGGACAAGACCAAAAATCAGCTCGCGGCGGAATTTTGCGCGGTGCTGGCGTTTGCGGCAGCCAAAAATAACGACAAAGTGGGGCTTTTGATTTTCACCGACCAGATTGAGCTGTTCATACCGCCCAAGAAAGGCAGCAGCCACATCCTGCGATTGATTCGCGAGCTGCTTTATTTCCAGACGCCCAAGAAACAAACCAACATACCTCTCGCCCTTGATTACATCGCAAGGGTCGTGCGGAAAAGGGCGACTGTCTTTGTGGTTTCAGATTTTCTTCAGATTGATTTTAAGACGTCTCTCGGCCTTTTAAACAAGCGTCATGATTGTATCGCGGTGCCTGTCAGCGACCCTGCTGAACTGGTGCTGCCAAAGGCAGGTATTATCGAATTTACGGACGCAGAAACCGGCGAGATAATTACTATTGATACGTCGAACAGTGATTTCCGTAAACAATATGAAGGCGCAAGCGCCGAGCGGTTTGGCCAGTTGAAAAAATTGCTTCGTTCGATTAACGTTGACTGCATCGGCATCAGCACCGGCAAACCATACATAAACGATTTAATACAATTTTTTCATCAAAGGCACAGGCGTTACTGATAGCAAGACACTCAAATTATGACAAGCGTCGCAAAAAACAAAAGACCATCAAAACATAAACAGATAAAACATTGCGTATCGATTGTTTTTATCTGTCTGTTCGTTTGCCTTGGCTGTAAAAAGACCGGAACGGTTGCCGCTAAAAACCCCGTTTTTGAGATTAACAAATCATATCAGCAGGGGCCTATGACGGTGCATCTCCGCGTCGATAAAAGCAGAATCACTATCGCTGATACTCTTTGGCTCGAGTTCGAAACGGCCATTGGCCCAGGTTACGATGTGAATATGCCAAAGGTTGACAAAGTGCTTGAGAATTTCGGCATTGTTGACTGGCAGAACCTGGGCAATCGGCTCGACGCGAATAACAACGTTGTCAGCACTTATCGGTATCGTCTTGAGCCGTTTTTATCAGGCAAATTCGCGATTCCCGCTTTTACATTTGAGTTCCGCGACGCCAACGAGCAGGCCGATAAAACATACGAGCTTACAACCGAGCCGGTTGATATTGAAGTAACATCGCTTTTGGGTGAGCAGCGGGGAAAACTTTCAATAGCGGATATCGAAAATGTTGTGGATATGCCGACGAAGACGATTTTGTGGTGGCTTATGCCGGTTGCGATTGTCGGTGGGGCAGGGGGATTGTGGTTATATTTCCGAAGAAAGAAAACTAAGGCGGCTGTCAGGATTTTCAAGTCCGCCCATGAGATTGCTTATGCCCGTTTACAATCGCTCATCCGGCAGGACCTGGTAAAGGCCGGCAGGGTCAAGGAATTTTACGAGGGCGTCAGCGATATTCTGCGGCACTATATTGAGGACCGCTTTGAAATGAAGGCGCCGGAACGAACCACAGAGGAATTTTTGTTCGAGATTCGGGACACTGGTGCTCTTTCGCAAGACCACAACAGGTCGCTGGCGGAGTTTCTCACGCACTGCGACCTTGTAAAATTTGCCAAACACAGCCCTACGAATGAGCAGATTCAGCACACCTTTGATTTGGCGAAGAACTTCATCGAGCAGACAAAATCCGAAGAGAAACAAATTGACGTGACCGACAGAATAGAAACCGGCGGGGGAGGGGCATAGATGCAGTTGTATTCGCCATTGGCATTATTGCTGCTGTTACTCCTCCCCGTGCCGGGCTGGATGATGCTGCGCAAAAAACGCACAGCCGCGGTAACTTTTTCATCTCTAAACTCCGTGCGTGATTGCCCTGTTTCCTGGCGAGTGCGTTTACGGCCTTTGCTGGTTGTTGCCCGGCTTTTTTGCCTGGCGTTGCTGATAATCGCCCTGGCGAGGCCGCGTAAAGGCACGGTACTGTCGGAAATCAGCACAGAGGGCGTTGCTATTGAAATTGTTGTTGACCGTTCCGGCAGTATGAGCACCGAGATGGATTACTACGGCCAGAAACTCAATCGGATAGAGACACTTAAAAAGGTATTGGCCGATTTTATAATGGGTAAGGAAGGTTTGGCCGGCAGGAACGGTGATTTACTCGGTCTTATTACATTTGCGAGATACCCCGATACGGTTTGCCCCCTCGTGCTTAGCCATAACGTTCTGCTGGAATTTATGAAGAATACCGATGTTGTCCGGTTGCGTAGCGAAGACGGCACCGCCATAGGCGACGCGGTGGCCCTTGCGGCTGCCAGATTGAAGACGGCTGAACAGGAAATTCAGCAGAGAAACAAGAAACTTAATAAAGCCGGTTTTGCATCGATGACTGAAAACGCCGATTTCAAAATAAAAAGCAAGGCGATTATCCTGCTTACGGACGGCCAGAATAATACGGGCCAATATGCCCCCATGCAGGCGGCGGAAATGGCAAAAAAATGGGGTATAAAAATTTACACCATCGGCATCGGTTCGAGGCAGTCCTTTGCGACGGTGCATACAATGATGGGCGATTTCAAGGTTCCCGTTGAGAATGACCTCGATGAGTCGCTGCTGAAGGCGATTGCCGAGACCACCGGCGGTTTTTACGGTCGCGCAGATGACGCGGAATCGATGCACAAAATAATTGAAAAGATAGACCAGCTTGAAAAAACCGAGGTCAAGTCGGTTCAGTACACGCAATACGCTGAAAAATTCGGTCCATGGACGCTGGCGGCGATGGTTATCCTTCTTTGCGAAATACTGGCCGGCTGCACAATATTAAGAAAGATTCCGTAAGAGGTTTAAAGCAATTATGAATCTTGGCAATGATAAGGTGTTGTGGCTGTTGTTTATAATTCCGGCTGTTATAGTGCCGGTTTACGCCTGGTGTTTCTGGAAAAAGACGACGGCATTGAAAGTCCTGGCAAGCGTCGAAATGCTCAGAAAAATAAATGTCGCTGTAAGTTTGAAAAGGCAAATCTTAAAAGCGGTTCTGCTTATCTGTGCGTTTGCGACTATCGTCATAGCGATTACTGAGCCAAGGTGGAATCCGAAGCCGCTGCAGATAAAAAGCCAGGGAAGGGACGTGGTAATTCTGCTGGATACCTCCCGGTCAATGCTGGCGGAGGACATAAAACCAAGCCGGCTGGAACGGGCAAAAATCGCAATCGGCGACCTGCTCGACAAACTCGGCGGCGACAGAATCGCAATCGTGACCTTCGCGGGCAACTCCGCCGTAAAATGTCCCCTCACACAGGATTATGCGTTTGTGAGAATGGCCCTGGCGGACATCTCAACCGAAAGCACTTCGAGAGGCGGCACAGATATCGGCGATGCCATTCGCAAGGTAACGGAAGAAGTATTCGATAAGCAGTCGCGTGAGTACAAAGACCTGATTCTCATCACCGATGGCGATGACCACGACAGTTTCCCGGTCGAGGCGGCACAAAAAGCGGCTGCGATGGGCATAAGGATAATCGCAATAGGTTTGGGCAATGAAAGAGAAGGTTCGCGAATACCAATTACGGGTCCGGACGGACAGACGACATTTTTGAAATATAAGGGGCAGGAAGTATGGTCAAAACTTGACGCCGATATGCTTCGCAAAGCTGCCGCCGCGACGTCGGGCGGCAGGTATATCGGCGTTGAGCCGGGAACAACGCTGGATTTGGGCGAGATTTATCAGGAGCTTGTCGCCTCTGCGCAAAAGCGACAGCTCGAAACGACGACTATGATTACATATGACGAGAGATTCCAGATATTTTTGGTTACCGGTATTTTGCTTTTGGTTTGTGAGGTGCTGATAAGTGAGCGGAAGAAGATATAAAATCGTCCTGTTTTCATTGTTGCTTACTGCCGCGGCACAGCCGGTACGCGCCGAATCCGTCGGCCAGGTTGTTAATGAGGGAAACAAATTTTATCGGCAGGGGCAATATAAAGAGGCGATTAACGAATACGACAAGGCTGGGACGGAGTCGCCGGAGGCGGTTGAGCCGAGGTTTAACAAAGCCGACGGTTGCTTCCGGCTTGGCGACCTGCAGCAGGCGATTGACCTTTATAAGGCCGTGGCGGCGGAAAGCAAGGATATGCGGCTTGTCGAAAAGGCCAAATACAATCTCGGCGACTGTTTCTTTCAGCAGGGGACAAAACAGAAAGATTCGGATGCGCAAAAGGCCGTCGATAATATGCAGTCGGCCATTGGGTGGTGGAGGCAGGCGCTGGATATTGACCCGACCGACGAGAAAGCCGCCAAAAATATCGAGGTCGCGCGTCTGACCATAAAAGATATCATCGACCAGATTAACAAACAGAAACAACAGCAGCAGCAACAGCAACAACAGCAGAAACAGACGCAGGAAGACCTCAAGAAGCTTCTCGAACAGCAAAAATCCCTTGCCGATAAGACCCAACAGACACAGCAGCAATCGTCGCCCGATTATAGCGAAATTTCGAAAGAGCAATCAGCCCTCAAAGACCGCACCGAGCAGATTAAGCAGCAAATGCAACAGCAAAATGACCCTAATAATCCCGACCAGAAACAACAGCAGGCCGCCGAACAGCTCGAAAAGGCGACTGATAAGCAGAAAGATGCCGCCGAAAAACTCAAAAAGTCCGATGCCACTGGCGGTAAGCAATCTCAAGACGATGCCGCTAAGGATATTGAAAAAGCGTTGAAGTCGCTGTCTGACCAGCAGAATCAGAATCAACAGCAAAAGCAGCAGGAAAACCAACAGCAAAACAGTCAGCAGCAAAAACAACAGGAGCCAAATCAGCCCCAGGAACCAAACCAGGCGCAGCAACAGCAACAAGAGCAGCAGCAGGAGCAGCAGGTTGCCGCCCCCGATACGACGGCCGAAGAAATACTCGACAGGGAGCAGAAGCAAAAAGAACAGCGGCAAATCTTGCAAAGTCCCAGATTCCAGAAGGTCGATAAGGATTGGTAGTATGCGTTGGTTTAAGATTAGTATATTCGCGGCAATTGCAGCGACGCTTGTCATAGCCGTCGCCGGCGCAGCGGAACTGCGCGTATATGCTAATGTAGATACATCCAAAGATATTTACGCCGGTGAGCAGTTTAACCTCCAGATAATCATAGACGGCTACGACCAGCCGGGCCAGGTGGATTTGACGCCGCTGAGCGCATACAATCCTCACAGCGCAGGCGGGGGCAACACTTCGCAGACATCCATAAGCATTATTAATGGTCGAACCACTACAAATGCCGTCAGGCGTTACGTGATGAATTATACGCTGACTGCGGGACAGGCCGGAACGATACACATACCTGCTCTCGCCGTTACAGTTGACGGCAAATCTTACAAAACAGATCCCGTCGAGCTAAATGTGGCTCAGCCCGGGACAACGGACCAGCTCGAACTCGAAACAACGTTGTCACAACAGCAGTGCTATGAGGGTCAGGCGGTGGTATTGACGGTCAAATTCTATGTATATGCTAATATTGGCGACTATCAGTTTGATATACCCGCCTTTAACAATGACGCGTTCTATGTTGAAGACCGTGATGCCACAAAACAATATCGGGTTAACCGCAGGAATAAAGAAGCAATCCTTTTGACGTTCAGCAAGGTTCTCATACCGAAACATGCGGGCGATTACGATTTGGGTGCGTCTTCGGTTTCGGCTGATGTGGCGGTAGGGCGTACCCGTTCGAGTGAAAGCTTTTTCGAAGACATGTTCCGAAACAACGTTCAATACAAGCGATTTGCGGTCAGCGCTCCACCGCTCAAGCTTTCCGTTTTACCTTTGCCGCAGCAGGATAAGCCCACGGGGTTTTACGGATTGGTCGGGCAATATACGATTTCCGCTACTGCCGTCCCGACCAAGGCCAGTGTCGGCGACCCGATTACCCTGACAATCAAAATCGGAGGCAACTACCTCAAACCGGTCCAGTGGCCCGAGCTTGAAAAAATAGCCGGGCTTTCCGAAAATTTTAAGATGCCCTCACAGAAGTCATCGCCGACTGTAGAAAATGGCGTTAAGGTTTTCACCCAGACGATAAGGCCCGCCAATGATAAAGTTACCGAGATACCTTCCATTTCGCTTGCTTATTTCGATGCGGACAAGGGGAAGTACGTGGTTGCAAAGACCGAACCGATAAAACTGGAGGTTTCGCCTACAAAGATATTAACGACTGCTGATGTCGAAGGGCGTGATTTCACGCCGGCGGGCAGCGAAGTAGAGGCCGTCAAGAAGGGTATCAGCGCCAATTACGAGGCACCTGATTGCCTGCAAAATGTCAGATTTTCGCTTTCGGCTTCCGTAACAAGCCCGGGTTATTTGGTCGGCTGGGCCGCACCTTTGTTATTGCTGGTAACAAGCGTTTTGGTTAAAGCTATCATGCATACTACCCCGGAACAGGTCGCTCGTAAACGCAGGCGTAATGCTGCCAACAGGGCTGTCAGCCGTCTCAAAGGAATTCCATCCGCACAGTTACAGAATCACTGTGAGCTTATTGCTGAGGCGATGAAGCAGTATATAGGCGAGCGTTTCGACAAAGTGGCCGGCTCACTCACCGCCGATGATTGTATGCGGACGATAATTGACCGCACCGGCGATTCCGCATCGGCGAACCGTTACCGAGATGTTGTCAGCCGGTGCGATGCCGGACGCTATGCGCCGATGCAGCAGCAGCTTGATTCAACGACAATAGATGAGGGCGTCGGGTTAATCCGCGTAATTGAGAAAGAGTCGAAAATATGATTGCCCGATTATCACTGATATGTTTGGTTTGTTTGCTCTTCACGGCAGGACTTGCCGCAGGGGATACGCTGTCGAAAGAGCAGATTCATACCATTTTCAACCAGGCCAATGATGCCTTTCGTCAGGCCAACTCCGCTGTTGACGACACCGACAAATCCAATTCGCTTTACGAAAAGGCCATCCTCGGCTACGAAAAAATTATTCGTGAAGGCCACATAGAAAACCCGAAGCTCTATTACAATCTCGCAAACGCATACCTGCTTAAAGGAGACATTGGCAGGGCAATACTTAACTATCGATGCGCAGAAAAGCTTGATAAGTCCGATTCGGATATCCGGAAAAACCTCGCCTTTGCCCGCAGCAGGAGAGTCGATAAAGTTGAGATAAAGACCGAAAAGCAGATTCTCCAGACGCTTGTCTTCTGGCATTACGATTTTTCAATGAGGGCGAGGTTCACCATCGCTTGTGTTTGTTTCGCGGTTTTCTGCCTCGGTTTGACCGTGATGATATGGTTTGGCCGCAATGCCCCTTTGACGGCGGTAACGGTCGTTTCGGCTTGTTTACTTGTTTGTCTTATCGGTTCGCTTGCTGTTGAAGAGTATTCTCAGGCCGCCAATTTATCCGGCGTTATTGTTTCTCCTGAAGTCGTGGCGTATCAGGGCGACGGGCAGAATTACCCGCCCAGTTTCAAAGCTCCGCTGCACGCCGGCACCGAGTTCGACCTTATTGAGCGTCGCCCCGGCTGGTTTCACATAAAGCTCGCTGATGGCAGCGATGGCTGGATACCGCAAAGCGCCGCAGGAATCATTGATGGTTTGCATACCAATGCTGTCAGGTAACAGCCCGCTATTGGCAAACGCTTACGAACCCTGACCTCTAAGTGTCGGCGGGGTATTATCTGGGTTTGCTATACCATTCTTTTACGATTTTCTCCGCCGGCTTGCCGTATATGCAGAAGGCGGTATCGCTTTTCGCTTTTTCGAGCGAATAAAGGTCGGTGTGCCAGTCCCACCATGCGTAACCGATGAACCATGGCTCGTCCCAGAAGGTTTCCAGCATCACCTGGTAAAATCTTGCCTGTTCATCTGCGTCGTAAACCATTGTGTTGGGGTCGTTATGGGTCCATGGTACGGCGCTGCAACCCTTGGCGCTGCACATCCCAAGCTCGATGAAAAAGACCGGGCGATTAAATTTCTGGCTTACCTTGCGCAGATTTTCTTTTACCGGAATTATTCTTCGCCGCAGCGCCTCTAATGTAGTATCTGAAGGCGGAACACTGTTCAGGTCTTTCCTTGCCGTATGCACATCGTCTGTTCCTATCGGGTAGTATCCGCTTACGCCTATGATGTCTGTCGCGTCCCACCATCTTATTTTGATTTCATCGCCGTGATTGGTGTTGTAAGTAACTGCGCCGGGATAAACCTTTCGTACCTCGGCAATCAAATCCCGCCAGCGGTTAACGAATGGCTCAGTTGTTTCCATTTCGCATCCCAGGCACAGCATTTCACAGTTTGTTTCCTTGGCAAGCTGGGCGTAATGCAGAAGGAACCGGTCGAATTCGGCCCACCATTGCCCCCACAATTCCGAGTCGATGGTTTTGCCGTCCGATTTTTTGAATTTAATGTGTCCCCGCCATGTGCCGTCCCGCACGTTGACCGTGGGCTTGAGGATGACTTTGAGATTATTCTTGCGGGCAAGCTCAATAGCATGGCGAATTTCATTATCCGTAACCATACACGGGTCATTTTCGCCCCAGAAGATATTTGGCTCATTTGGCTTGTTCATTTCCGCGGCAAAAGTGATGCAGACCCAGTTGGCGCCTGTATCGGCCAGTTTCTTCATCGACTCCGCCGGCGCATCACCGAGATATTGTCCCCGCGTCCCCGTCCAGCCCCAGCTGTGACCCTTTATAAACCCCGTCGGCGAATATGTGCTGGTAAATTTGGAGGGCCTGCCCTGAGCCGCCTGTGGTGAGCCGGGTCGAACCGCGTCGAAGGGCTGGTTTACCTCCGCTGCGAAGGCAGAGGATACAAGACACAAGACAGCGGTCACAAGACAGAGCGACATTCTTTTAATCACAGTTACATCTCAGATAAATTGGCATTTATCTGCTCCAACGTGCAGTGTGGCGTAATCATCAATCGGCTGAAGTGTAACCTATTTTCCCCCGTCTTGCAAGATTTGCTCGACTGAAGGACATATCACAGAATGTGCTAAAGATTCTTGACGCTGCCAAATTCCGCTATTTTGGCGTTGGCGCTTCTTTTATCAGGTATCAGTAAAAAGGCGAAGTTTTGGATATTCCCCAAAATAAACGGGGCCTGCCCCGCCACTCGGCGTTGCAAGCCCCGAAGAAAACACTAACTAATTAACAGGTTGCGTTTGTTACGGCCACAGTTGCTGACTGTGCCATTGACTTCCCATTACAGCCAAATCCTTGAAGTCGACAATCTGGTTCGCGTCTGATGCTGAAGGACTGGCCTCGCCCTCGTTTATATAGAGATTAGCCTTGGTAGTCAGCGGTAATAGCAGCTTGCCGGTGCCGTCAGTTGCAAGATATTCTACTTCTGTATCTGACAGAGCATAGTCGTAAATCTGGAAGTCAGCGAGCTTACCGGACCACATTGCCCAGTTGGTGCCGCGTGTGCCGATATGAATTGCACCGGCCGGTGTCGCGAACAGCGGTCCATTGGCGCCCACATTCGGGTCCCCATCCTGCCCATTCGCGTCTTGTGACGCAACCTTTATACCGTTGCAGTAAATGCTCAAACTGCCAGAGCCATAGGCGTTGTTGTTTGTCTTGATGAATGCCCAGTGGTTCCAGCGTCCGCCAAAGTCCAGCAATGGCAAGTATGTGTTGATTGTTCCGGTACCAGGGGTATGCTCATAGAAGCCGACTTGCCCTGTGTTGGCGCCCGGCGTGAGGCGTGACGGGCAAGGAACTTCAACTGTTTCGGCGGTATTGGCCGTGTTCCAGACACCGAATATACCTGGCCATTGAGCAAGGAAGTCGCCTATCATGCTCGCGTTAGCCCACATTGTGAAGCTTATGCCGCCGCCATCACCCGAATGGTTGGCGTCATCCATAAAGCCCACTGCTTTTGGAGGTGCATCAACGTAACTCTGATTGTTTGTCGGGAAGGGGCTGATTGGAGGAATGAACAGGCACGGGCCGCCACTACGGCCGCCGGTAGCATTCCAGTTGAGCGCAGCCCATCTGTTGACTGTGCCTGCATAGGCAGTTCCATTTGTGTCGCCTGTTCCGTAATTCTTAACAGTACTCGTGTTGCCGCTATCGTTGAATTTGTACCAGAGTATCGGTGCCTTGTGGGGTACCGTATTACTATCGAAGGTGCGCAAATCTGCTTTCTGGAGCCAATATTCCGCGAAGACGGTCAAATCATTGATATCAACATCGCAGTCGCCGTCCATATCAGCCGATAGTGTAACAGCCGGGTTACATGTCTGAGAATACAGCCGGATGTTGTCAAACATCACGTTGCCGTCGCGGCCGGCTGATTGACTTTCGACACAACGCTGACCAAAGCCAACGTAGAAATTCTGCACTTGTGCAAGGCTCACCGGGGTGAAGTTGGAGTCATTGAGAGCGATATACCATTGTGTCCAATTGGCTGCCTGTGAGGCACTGGCGTCCGGATTAGGAACCACGCCGACATTACCCGCTGTATCTTCAATAGCTACATACATCCTGTCGTAAGTCGGGTTGACCCCGTTAGTCGCGGCACCTATATAATCTACTCTTAAGGCCGCGGGCTGCACAGAAAGCACGCTGGTATTGCCTGTGAATATCGTGCCGCCGATGACGTTGCTGTAACTGCGTCTTTCCTCTGAGAATGACGTTCCACCGCCAGCTATATAGTTGTTGTAGAGGAAGTTGCCATGTTTCCCGGCGGAATCGATTACATAGGTCAAAATCCCACGCGGGTTTACCCCACCCTCGACTTGCGCCGTGCAAGTGG
>JBEKTD010000017.1:0-44842 GCA_049516395.1 Sedimentisphaerales bacterium
GTAATCCAGCAATAGCAGCGCGAAAGGCAGTGTTGCAACCACCGGCTTGGTCATAATACAAAGCCCGAATACCGCTAACACTAACAGATACCGGCTTAATCGAGGCCTTCTTGCGTAATGAATATACGCCGCCATTGTCAGCAGCCAAAACAGCCCGCTCAAAACCGTTTTTCGTTCCGATGCCCATGCCACCGACTCAACCTGAATCGGATGTAATGCGAATACGCCGGCGATAAATGCACTTAACCATATTGGCCCGCCAAAACTCCTGAAAATACCGAAGACAAGCAGGACGTTAACAATATGAATCGTAACGCTGACTAAGTGATGACCTGTTGGGTTCAGCCCGAAAAACTCGTAATCCAGCATATGGCTGATTGTCGTCAGCGGATGCCACATATAAAGATGCGGCTTCGTAAATGCCTGCCCAAGCGATTCCCACGTTATCCCTGATTTTACCTGTGCGTTGTCAAGAATATAGCCGGTATCGTCATAGTCGACGAATCCGTTGTGCCGTATCGGCTCATATGCTGCGAGCGTCGCCATAACCAGTGCGCCCATTATTAAAAATAAAATATGTTTTTGACTTAATTTCATTTATTTCTCACGATATGGCTGTCCCGCCTCGTAAAGTTTTATTCGATTCTCAATCGCGTCTGCTAAATCTCCCTGCCCGGTTTCTCGCGAGAGCTTCAACGCTTTTTCGGCTGTTGCCTTTGCTTCGGCGAATCTACCTGCCGCTGCGTATGCGGCCCCCAAAGTATCCAGATGTGCGGGAACTGTGTATTTTGTCAATTCACAGACACGCTGGGCATATGCAATTGCCTGATTGGCTTTCTCAGCGGACACTTTGCCCCGGACGGCGAGAAACCAGCCGGCTTTGTCGAGGGCATCTATATTGTCGGGATTCAGCTCTATAGCCCTGGTCCAGTTTTGAACTGCCGGCTCATATTTGCCAAGCTGGCCGTATGCCGTGCCAAGGTTTTCATATACCACGGACTGGTCCGCCTTTATTCGCAATGATTCATTGAATTGACCGATGGCCTCATCGGTTTTCCCCGCTGCCAGCAGCGTAATCCCCAGTTGCTTATGAGTATCGGGGTCGCTCGGGTTCAACTCCAATGATTTATTGAAGTATTTTATTGAGTCGTTATATTTCTCTTGCATGCCGAACGCCATAGCAAGATTATAGTAAAGCTCTGCATTTTTATAATTACGTTTTATAAGCTCTTCATAGACAGGGATTGCCTCGTTGTACTTTCCTTCTTTCATATATGTTCTGGCTAAGTTGGGCAGCGCAGGGTCAAATCCCGGGTCTATACGAAGAGCATTGCCAAAATGCCGCTCTGCCTCACTGATACGGTCTTCATTGAACAAAGCGCATCCATAGCTGTTTTCCGCACTTGCGTTGTCTTTTGTGACGCTTAAGGTATATTCAAAAAGTGTAATACTGTTCCGCCAGTGCTGCACCTGCATTCTGGTGAGAACAAGGAGACATGACAGTAATATCACGCTCATAACCACGGCGATAATTTTTAATCGTGGTTGCGTTGCGATAAGCTCTTTGCCGGCCAGGGCAATAATAATAAGCAAACCCAGCATTGACAGGTACATATAACGGTTGGCCATTGCCTGCCCGCCTGCCTGAACTAGCCCTATCATTGGAACAAGCGTACCTGCAAACCATAACCAGCCGACGGCTATATATTTTTTGCGACGCCCAATATAGATGCTTATGGCTGATATCAGGATGAATATAAAAGCGCAAATCACTGTTGTAGTGTTGAATAGGTTTAAATGCGAAAGGGGATAGAAAACAGCCAGGTCGCTAGGCCACACTAGCTTGCTGATGTATTTTACATAAGAAACAAACGCATTGGCTATTCGGTGGTCTAACGGAATTCTATCTAACGAAATGACCACTTGTCCGCTCTTTTGCGTGATAAAGGTCAGAACGCCTAAAATTGCCGATATTGCCAGCAAAGGTATTTTTTCCGCCGTCAGCCATCCAATTGATTTTTGATATGGTCTGCTCCGCGTCTTGTCGTTGTGCTGATGTCCCCATCGAATCCTGTCTAATGGCCAGTAGTCCAGCAGAAGCAATACTAAAGGCAGTGTGATGACTGTCGGTTTGGTCATAATACAAAGACCGAATACCACTAAAACAATCAGATATCGGCCAAATCCCGGTTTTCTGGCGTAATGAATATATGCGGCCATTGTAAGCAACCAGAACAGTCCGCTAATTACTGTCTTTCGTTCCGCCGCCCATGCCACCGATTCCGCCTGCAGGGGGTGCAGCGCAAACACAGCAGCCACAAACGCGCCCGGCCAGATTGTTCCTGTCAAATTATTGAGAACCCAGAAAAGAAGAAGGGCATTAACTATATGAATCGCAACGCTGACTAAATGATGGCCCTGCGGGTTCAACCCGAAAATTTCATAATCCAGCATATGACTGATTGTCGTCAGCGGATGCCACATATAAAGATGGGGCTTGGTGAATGCCTGCCCAAGTGATTCCCACGTTATTCCTGATTGTACCTCGTTGTTGTAAACGATATAACCGTTGTCGTCATAGTTTACAAATCCGTTGTGCCGTATCGGCTCATAAGCGACTAATGTTGCAATCACCAGTGCGACGATTACGACAAAAACAATATGTTTTTGACTTGATTTCATTTATTTCTCACAATATGGCTGTCCCGCATCGTAAAGCTTTATTCGATTCTCAATCGCGTCTGCTAAATCTCCCTGCCCGGTTTCTCGCGAGAGCTTCAACGCCTTTTCGGCCGCTGCCTTTGCTTCGTCGAATCTGCCTGCTGCTGCGTATGCAACCCCCAAAGTATCCAGATGCGCGGGAACTGCGTATTTTGTCAGTTCACAGACACGCTGGGCATATACAATTGCCTGATTGGCTTTCTCAACGGACACTTTGCCCCGGACGGCAAGAAACCAGCTGGCTTTGTCGAGGGCATCTATATTGTCGGGATTCAACTCTATGGCCCTGGTCCAGTTTTGAAGTGCCAGTTCATATTTGCCGAGCTGGCTGTATGCCGTGCCGAGGTTTTCATATACGATGGACTGGTCTGCCTTTATTCGCAATGATTCATTGAATTGCCCGATGGCTTCATCAGGTTTCCCTGCCGCCAGCAGCGTAATTCCCAGTTCCTTATGAGTATCAGGGTTGCTCTGGTTCATCTCTAATGATTTATTGAAATATTTTATGGAGTCATAATATTTTTCTTGTACGCCGAGCAACATCGCAAGATTATAGTAAAGCTCTGCGGTTTTATAATTGCGTCTTATAAGCTCTTCATATGTTTCGATTGCCTCGTCAAGCCTTCCTTCTTTTGCATATATTCTGGCTAAGGAGGGGAGAACCGAGTCAAACCACGGTTCTATACGAAGGGCATTGTTAAAATGCTGTTCTGCTTCACTGAAGCGGTCGTAATTGAACAAGGCGCATCCATAGCTGTTTTCCGCACTTGCGTTGTCTTTTGTAACGCTTAAGGTATATTCAAAAAGTGTAAGACTGTTCCGCCAGTGTTGCACCTGCATTCTGGTGAGTACAAGGAGGCACAACAATAATATTACGCTCATAGCCACGGCGATAATTTTTAACCGTGGTCGCATTGCGATAAGCTCTTTGCCGGCCAGGGCAATGATAATAAGCAGGCCCACCATTGACAGGTACATATAACGGTTTGCCATTGCTTGTCCCCCGACCTGAACCAGCCCTATCATTGGAACAAGCGTGCCCACAAACCACAGCCAGCCGACGACTATATACTTTTTGCGATACCCAATATAGATGCTTATGGCTGATATCAGGATGAATATAAAAGCGTAAATCAACATTGTAGTGTTTAACAAGGTTAGATATGAAGGCGGATAGAAAACAGCCAGGCCGCTGGGCCATATCAGTTTGTCGATGTATTTTACATAAGAGGCAAACGCATTGGCTATTCTGTGGTTTAATGAAAATTTATCTAATGTGCTAATAGCGCCTCCGGATTGCTGCGCGATAACGGTTAGAACGCCCAAAATTGCTGATATTGCCAGCAAAGGTATTTTTTCTGCCATTAGCCATCCAATTGACTTTTGGTCTGGTTCACTCCGCGCCTTGCTGTTGTGCTGACGTCCCCATCTAATCCTGTCTAATGGCCAGTAGTCCAGCAGAAGCAATACTAAAGGCAATGTAACAACTATGGGTTTGGTCATAATACAAAGGCCGAATACCAGTAACACCACAAAATATCGACCGACTCTCGGCTGTCTGGTGTAGTGAATATATGCAGCCATTGTCAGAAACCAGAATAAACCGCTTAAAACCGTTTTCCGCTCAGATATCCATGCCACTGATTCCACCTGTAGCGGATGCAGGGCAAATACCGCGGCGACGAATGCGCTTGCCCACATTGTCCCCGTGATATTCTTGAGAATCCAGAACAGAAGCAGGGCGTTGACAATATGAATCGCGACGCTGACCAAGTGATGTCCTGCCGGGTTTAGTCCGAAAAGCCGGTAATCCAGCATGTGGCTGAGCCACGTCAGGGGGTGCCAGTTCGTAGCATATAACTTTGTGAACGCAAGGATTACCGAATTGCAACTTATCCCGCCTGCAACGATGGGATTTGCCGTTATATACAGAGGATCGTCATAGCTGACAAAATAGTTGTGCCGTATCGGCTCGTATGCGACAAGCGTGGCTACAACTATACCAACATATACAAATATGCTTATGTGCTTTTGTTGGTGTTCCAAAGTCACTGTAACGCGGCCCAATTTTTTATTATCGCAAACCCGTCTTACGAACACTTTCCTTTATCCGCTGTATATGGCCTCTGCCTAGTCCCTTAACCTCGCAGCCAATCGCAAAGTATTGCTTTATCTGCTCATCGCTCAGTATCCCGAAGCAGTCGATTATCGCTATCGGCCCCCCTGCCCAGGCCACTATTTTCTTCGGCTCAAGGTTCAGGTATTCCTGATGAGGTACTGCCAGTATCAACGCCGCGACGCCCTTAATCGCCGCGGAAAGGTCATTTTGAACACGGATATTTACCAAATCCTCCTGGTTATGGAAAAATCTCGCCCATGAATGACCCGGCGCGGGATATACGTCCTGCTGCTCTAATTCATACCAGTGCTCAACGTATGGGTCATGAACCTTCATTTCCGCTCCCATCTCCGTCAGTTTCCGCACGACAATTTCCGAGCCGCTGTACCGCGTGTCGCCGACATCCTGCCTGTAGCTCGCCCCGCACAACAGCACCTTCGCTCCCGCTATCATTTTGCCCATATTACGAAGCGCATCGCGGGTCAGCTCCGCTACGTGCAGGCCGCGTGTATCGTTCACGTCAATCGCCGTGGTCGTCATCTTGAATATATCATCCTCGAACCCGAGTATATGCTTATACGCCCAGTATCCCAAACCGCCATCCTTGGGCAGACAATACCCGCCTATACCAGGCCCAGGGAATATCATATTATTATGCGTAGGACGCATCTTTATCGCATTGATGACCTTAATCAGGTCAACGCCGTTGCGCTCCGCGAACATACTCCATTCATCCAAAAACGCCAGTGTCGTCGCCCTAAATGAGTTCTCCACTATCTTCGTCGTCTCCGATTCGATGGGCCTGTCCATCACAGTCAGCGGGAAATCCTTCGTATTCAAAACCTCGTGCAGAAATTTTTCAACCCGCTTCCTCGCCTCCTCGTTGCATCCCGAGCAAACCCTCCAGAAATCCCGAATCGACGAGACATAATGTTTGCCCGGCATAACCCGCTCGAAACTGTGCGAGAGCAATGGCTCCGTTTTTATCCCGCGGGTCGCGAACGCCTTTTTCATAATCGGCCAGGCGATAAACTCCGTCGTTCCCGGCGCAACCGTCGTCTCAATAAGCGTCAGACAATGCGCCTGCACTCTGTCGGCGATTGTCTTCATCGTCGCCTCAAGAGCGCCCATCTCAACCTTGCCCGTCCGCATATTGCCCAGGTCATGTTTCGTATAGTCGCACTGCACGTCAACAACCACGCAGTCCGCCAGTTTCAGGCAGTCGCTGTTATACGTCGCGATGAGCGTCTTTTTTTCCAGCACGCACCGCTTTATCATCGGGTCAACTTCCGGGTCCTCCGCCTTCACGGGCGAGCGGCCCTCGTTGAGCATCGGGATTTTCCAGTAACTCCGCGTGCTCGGCCTTTGGCAGCCGATGACGAATTTGCTGGGTTTGCCCGTCTTCTTATCGACCGTGTCTGCTATTATCGCCGCCATCACCGCCCCGACGAACCCTACACCCATTACCACAACGATTTCTTTACCTTCCTTGCGGGCCGCCTCCGCCAGCGATTCCACTCGTTTGAGTTCATTTGGGTATTGCTCCTGGCTCGGCAGTTGAAATTTTTCCCCTTCAGGGTTCATCGAATAGTCAGACATTTATAACTCCTTTCCTATTAGGTTGAAGCAGTGCTGTCCTGCCTCGGCTCGGTGCTATCGTCGAGACGGGTGCACACCAAGCTGAAATTTTATGCAGATTCTCCCCTTAAGGCAAGCTTTTCCTGGCCCGCCTGGGCGGGACAATTTAGCCCCTTAATTTATTGAGGGGTTACTCTATGTAGGGCGGGGTTTACCCCGCCAAAGTAGCTAAGCGAAAAGGACTGGAAATCTCCGTTAAATCATGAACTTTTCATCCATTCAAAGACGTTGGCGCTTTCAGAAAATCATTCCTTCGCTCCGGCTTTTTTAAGCAATTGAACGACCTCTGAGTGTCCCTCATGTTTGGCAATCCCTAACGCCGTTTTGCCATCTTTGGCTTTTACAGTTACATCGGCCTTCGCCGCCAGCAGTAACTTGACAACCTCCTCATGGCCCTCCTTCGACGCTATCCACAGGGCGGTTGCGTCGTTGGTTGTATCCTTCACATTGACCTCGGCCCCCTTTTCCAGCAGGAGCTTGACAACCTTCGCATGGCCCTCCCTCGACGCCGCCCACAGGGCACTTATGCTGTCGGTTGTTCTCTTCACATTAACATCAGCGCCCTTCTCAAGCAGGAGTTTGGCAACCTCCGAATGGCCTTCATGCGACGCCACCCAAAGGGCGGTTGCGCCGTCGGTTGTACCCATATTGACATCGGCGCCCTTTTCCAGCAGGAGTTTGACAATCTCCGTATGGCCGTACTTTGATGCCCACATCAGGGCTGTTTCACCAGTGAAGCTCTTTGCGTTGACCTCGGCGCCGTCAGCCAGGGCGGTTTTTGCTGCCTTCAAGTTGTCGTCCTTTGCGGCTTTAATCAGTTGAGCATTCTTGTTATCCGAAGCGGCAAAGCAGGCGGTTGCAAATGAAACACACACTATCAAAAACAGGATTCGTTTCATAAAGCTCTCCTTAATCTGGTATTTCCCATATTAATCCGCCAGAGGCAGATAAAACGCCTGGCTGCACAACTAGGCCTTTCGATTCAACGTCCTTTGTTAAACCATAATCCCTTTTGCCCCCGGCGGTTCCAACCACCGCCGCCCAAAAGCGGTTTTAATTATACTCATGTACGCAGGGTGAGACAATAGGTTCGATAGGTAAACAGGTACCAGCCAATCTTCGCCCTGCTAAGGGGGCAAACTTCGGCGGGTAAACCCTGCTCTACGGTTGGATTCCCGCTTTCGCAGGAATGACCCTCTTTCGTTAAAACTGCGGAGGGCAGGCAAAAAGTAACCCTGCCACTCGCCTACGGCGGAGATGGCAGGGCTAAATATTTTAGGGAAGAAAAAATCCGTGAAATCTGTGTAATCTGTGGCAAAAAAACTATGTCCGCCCTTTGCGGACTTGCTCTTTTATCCTCTGTATATGTCCTCTGCCGAGGCCTTTGACTTCGCAGCCAAGCTCGAAATACTGCCGAATCTTGTCGTCATCTAAAATACCGAAGCAATCGACTATCGCAATCGGCCCCCCTGCCCACTCCACCACTTTTGCCGGCTCAATGTCGAGGTACTGTTTATGCGGAACAGCTAAAATTACCGCCTCAACTCCCTTAACTGCCCTCGGCAAATCCTTCTGCACGCGGAGATTTACCAAGTCCTCCTGCTTATGGAAGAATCTCGCCCACGATTGTCCCGGCGAGGGAAATGTATCCTGCTGCTCTAATTCATACCAGTGCTCGACATAGGGGTCATGAACCGACATCTCCGCACCCATCTCCGTCAGTTTCCGCACGACGATTTCCGAGCCGCTGTATCGCGTGTCGCCGACGTCCTGCCGATAGCTCGCCCCGCAAAGCAGCACCTTCGTGTTGGCGACCATTTTGCCCATATTCCGAAGCGCATTGCGTGTCAGTTCCGCGACGTGCAGCGACCGCGTATCGTTGATATCAATCGCCATCGTCGTCATCTTGAATATATCATCCTCATAGCCGAGGATATGCTTATATGCCCAGAAGCCCAGCCCGCCGTCTTTGGGCAGACAATATCCGCCCACACCCGGCCCGGGGAATATCATATTATTATGCGTAGGCCTCATCTTGATGGCCTTGATTACCTTAATCAGGTCAACGCCGTTGCGCTCCGCGAACAAGCTCCACTCATCCAGAAACGCCAGCATCGTCGCCCGAAACGAATTCTCGACAATCTTGCTTGTCTCCGATTCAATGGGGCGGTCCATAACCGTCAGCGGAAATTGCTCCGTATTCAGCACCTCACGCAAAAACTTTTCCATCCGCTGCTTGGCCTCATCGTTGCAGCCGGAGCAAACACGCCAAATATCGCGAATCGAGGAGACATAATTTTTACCCGGCATCACCCGCTCATAACTGTGCGCAAGCAATGGCTCCGCTTTTAATCCTCTGGCCGCGAATGACCGTTTCATTATAGGCCAGCCGATATATTCCGTCGTCCCCGGCGCAACCGTTGTCTCTATCAGCGTCAGGCATTTCTCCCCGACCTTACTTCCGATTGTCTTTATCACCGCCTCGAGGGCCGCCATCTCCACGTTGCCCGTCCGCATATTGCCCAGGTCCTGCTTGGTATAATCGCACTGCACGTCAACCACCACGCAGTCCGCAAGCTTGAGGCAATCATTATTATATGTCGCCGTCAGCGTCTTTTTCTCCGTAACGCATCGCCTTATCATCGGCGCAACTTCCGGGTCCTCCGCCTTGACCGGCGAATTGCCCTCGTTGACCATCATTATCTTCCAATAGCTTCTATCGTTTGGCAAATCGCATCCGATGACAAACTTGCCGGGCTTGCCTGTCTTCTTGTCATTCGTGTCGGCTATTATCGCCGCCATCACCGCGCCGACAAACCCCACCCCCATCACCACGACTATCTCTTTGCCTTGCTTGCGTGCCGCTTCCGCCAGAGTTTCCACACGTTTGAATTCCTGCGCGTAATCCTCCTGCGCCGGTAGCGCGTATCGTTTGCCTTCTGGACTAACCGAATATTCCGGCATTCACTGTTCCTTATCTGTGTCCCGTGTTTACATATTTAACGTCAATAAACCCCGCAGAGTTTACTGTCAAAACCCTATTCAGTAAGGTTTTTCTTCCTGCCTGAATACCCAAATCTGAACTTAAAAACCTCTGTGTCCTCTGTGTTCTCTGTGGCTAATAATTAAACCCTCTGTGGCAAAATAAAAAAGCCCCGTCTTTCAACAGGGCTTTCAATAACTATCCGCTATACGCTGCCTGCTATTTCTCATCTTCCTGTTTACTACATTCCGCCAGCCCACCCGGCTCAGCAGTTTTCCTGTAACCCAGCGCCTTGATTATCTCCAGCACTTCAGTCCACGTCGGGAATGGGCGGGCGTTGGCCTTTTTGTATTCATTGATGGCCATCAAAAACTCGAACTGCTCATCGGACATCTGTCCTTCTTCGGCGCTCCTGCGGTCCTCACTGCGACGACGGCCGGGTCCTCTTCGCCTGTCAAGTCCGATTCTCCTGTCGAGTCCTGCTCGCCGGTCGATGCCGACTCGCCTGTCAACGACACTGTCTCTGCGGTCCTCCTCTGCGTTGCATCCCACGGGCTGTTGCTCTTTATTCAGTTCATTTGTTGCCATTGTGTCCTTCCTGCCCCGGCAATTCGTTGGCCGGGCTCCAGTTTTATTTTATTTCCGTGTAATCTGTGGTTAAAAACTAATCCTCGAAAATATCGCCTTCTAAGTCATCCTCATTTTCTTCATCGAATCCTAAATCATAAAAATCATCGTATGCGTCCTGCGACTCGATTACCACGTGCGCCTCATCCGCCATATCGTCCGGCACATACACCGCGTAATGAAAACCCTCGCCGAACTCATTCGCCCTTTCTTTCACCATCGCCGGGATATCGTTGTTCTTCAGCAGTGTCTCGCAGTCCTTCGCCTCATCCAGCGAACTCGACGTTGCTACCACGACAAGCTCCTGCGTTCCCCGGCTGTGGTTTCGGCCGCTGCTCTTCGGCGCCGAACGCACCGATATCGAATTACTCGCGTGTGTCGATTGTCTCTTATGTGCCTTTTTCATCTTCTTATTCATTATTCCATCTCCCTGTCTTACATCTCGTGCATCATCTGTCGCCACAATTTTTTATCTCTGTGCTCTCTGTGTCCTCTGTGGCCAACCATCAATTTCTTCGTCAATTACTCACCCCCTGTTTATCAAAAAATATCATCCTTTTGTAATTGTGCCGCCCTCTCCTAACCCCTTGTATGTGCTAATCTTACGATTAAAATACGTTGAATGTTGGATGTTCCTCCGTTCAAATCCGCAATCTGCAATCTAAAATCTGCAATTGATACTGTCCGAGGGGGGCAAAAACGAAAAAGGCCCCGCAATGCAGGGCCTTTTGTCTGAGTCAATTGGTGGTCGTCTATTTCGGGACTACGTTTGTCGCGCAGGGGCCTTTTTTGCCCTGGCCGACCTCGTACTCAACTACCTGACCTTCGCTCAAGCTTGAATACCCGGATGACTTGATTTCCGAGTGGTGAACGAAGAGGTCTGGGCCGCCGTCGTCAGCTACGATAAACCCGAAACCTTTTTGATCATTGAACCATTTTACTTTACCTGTACTCACTAACATACTCCTTGGCCTTTTAATCGGCCGTCAATCTATAATGCCTCTCACATTTTGTGTTTGGAATATCCTCGAGAAGCTAAAAGATATGCCCTACAAGCCGCTCATTATACCACATCTTTCCCCCGCCGCACCATAAATAATAAAATATTATTCAACCTCCCATAAAAACGAGGATTAGACGCTGATTCCTCCGACTACTGCTTCCCTCGACGTGTATGCAGCGAACAGCGTACAGCGTGCAGCGTACAGTCAATTTTCCTACGGAAAATTAAGTCGAGCAAACTCCCCATGATATTTCCTCGCGGCCTCGTCATAAGCGCGGGCGGCGGCGATTTCGTTTTTGAAATATCCCAGGGAAATAAATTTTCCCTGGAATTGGATATGTGCTCTCCAGCGTTTATCCATCTTAACCCAGTGAACGCCGCGATATTTAGAGGTGCAGCCGATTTTGTCCTGTATTTTATTGCAATTATTCTGGCTACGAGTTGCGATGCGGAGGTTGGACCTTCGATTATCAAGGCCGAAGAGATTTCTATGGTCAACGACAAAACCTTCGGGAAAACCCATAATTTGTCTGTGCATCGTAACAATTTTTCCCCATTTGGCACTTTCATTATCCATACGAACGGCATAAAAGGATTTGCTATTTTTCTTGGTGAACCAATCGAAGGAATTCAGCCAGTAGAAATCGCCCGGGTCAACAAGGGCGTATTTGCCCTCGGTAAGATGGATTTTGCGGAACGCAGAGCCAAATTTACGTTTGCGATAGAAAAGCACAGGCCAGGCAAAAATACGGTCAAGCCAATTCGGAATACTGATTGTTAATTTAATCTTCATATCCTTATCCACCTCCCTGTCCCCGAGAAGCAGCTTCTTTGGTTCTGCAACAGGGGATCCACAAATTGTTTTCAAATCCCAAGTTCAAATTCCACTTTTCAAATCATAAATCCGACACGGAGCGAAGCGACGAGCCCGCTTCGGAAATTAAATCGCCAATCGGCAATCGAAAATATGTGTGGAACTGCTGTTCCTGAAACCTTGTCGCAGCGTAGCGTAGATCCCCAAGTGTTGCTTCTTTGGTCAAGCAACAGGGACCCACTCTCGCGGACCCAACTCCCTTGCGCTTCTGCGCACCCGAGGAAAACACGTCCCTCTATATATAGGGTGACTTTGCACGCATTTTAAGGACTTACAAAACATCGTTTTTCCGGCCAAAGTTTGTAAGGTCTTGTGCCCTAAGGAATAAAAAAAATTTCAAAAATTCCCGGATTTTTTTGGCGCTTTGGGTAATTTAATTCATCATTGGACATTCGACATTGGATATTTATCCGCCGTAGTGCCTGCCCTACATAGCGCACAGTGCGGCGGAGGGTTAATGAAGGCGGATTGGACATTTCTTAAGGGTTCCCCTTGTTTCCACCCAATTTAAGGGTAGAATTTATCCTATGAGATGTTTACCCGGTGGGATGCGTCTTTTACTATCCCACTGGGGCAGGTTGAAAAAAGATGACTATTTACAATTTTCCTAAAATGTTGGATCAGATAGGTTTTATTTGCATGCAGGAGCATCGACTTGAGTAAGTACACGCCACAAGATATGTCGGACGAAAGAGGGCAAACTATTCTGGAATACACCTGTCGCGAAGAACTCTTTTTGATCACCCCTTTCGGGAAAAAAGATAAGATGCCAGACATTGATGGCACCATACGGCTTCGAGATGGGCGAGGTAATTATCTGAATAAATTCTTGCATTACCAATTAAAGACTTGCAGTAAAATAACATCAGCGAGATTCTACTGTTCCCAAAACGTTGTTGAATTTCTACTTGATACGAATACTCCAACCTTGCTCCTGATTGTGGACAAAGAAAAAGAAAAGGTATATTGGTACCACCTAACAAAGTCTGAAATAGAACGGATTCGCACCTACTCCAGTAGTAAAGGAATTACGTTAAATCTGGCAGACAAAGAAATTAGCAAACAAAACCAAGAGGCGGTAAATGCGGAGTGGAGCAGAATTGCCCATGAGACAAACTATGAAAAATCGATTATCGCATTATCGAATATTTCACAGAGAACGGTAGAAAATGCTAAGAGGATAATTGGATTACTATATTTACTCCAGAAAGGTACAATCGATACATTTGCCAAATTGACAACAGCGATTCTTGGACTTCGGGAAGATGAGTTTTCAGTAATCGAACAAGAAATTATTAGAGAAGGTCTGATTGTCCGCACTGCACACTATTACTTTGTTGAGAATGAAAAGGTTGGGAGGGAATCATTGGTGGCGTTGCTTAATAATGGCCTTTCCCTTGAAGGTGTGGAGGGTATACTTGGCAAACACGATGAGAAGATATTATTCTTCCGGCAGCTATCCGAAATACCACATCCAAAGGTTAAGAGTTATTTAGAAGATGTTGGGGCGCGAATATACAGAAGCATAAAGAGTGAATCAAACAACGAGAATATCTATGAATATCTCGAATTTCTAAAAGTATTTTCATATCGAATACCCGACATTGCAATGTGCATAATTAGGCATGTCATAAAATCCAGAAAGCCGGAAAGGAGAGTGAAACTCCAACAATACGTTATAACCTTCAAGAATTATAACCCGGAAAAGAGAGAAGGAGTTATTCTTGAATGTTTAGAAATATTAGAGATGCTTTGCTACTTCAAAACAAAGACCGCACTGAAAACTATTCTGCAATTGTATCATTGCAAAAATGCCACTGTTAGTGAGGCCGCTAAAGGGAAAATTTTGAAACTCGCCGAATATGACTTACGTGTTCTACAAAAGATCGGCTACAAGCCCCAGCAAGAGATAGTGCAAGAGATCGAAGATTGGTCAGACAAAACATTGTTAAAACAATTCTCACTAGTCATAGATATTTGTCGTAAGCTACTCAGTCCTTCATGTGAAGGACACAGTATGAGCGACTATAGGACCGTTGTCTTTTCATTTGGCTCATTAAGGGCCAGTAAAAACTTAACTGATATTAGAGAACGTGCAATATTTATCTTGAAGAAGTTATATAAATTAACATCGAACGTGAATGAAAAGATAAAGGCGCTCGGAGCATTGGAGGAAGGCACCCGATTATCGCATCACGGGAAAATTGGAAGTAAAGAACGAAGTATGATTAAACAAACTGCAGAAGCAGTTATCAGATTCTATCTGTCAACTGTTTCTTCTGCAGAGAATCAATTAGTGAAAGAAATAGAGAAACAAGCAAATCATTTGACGGCAAGGTATGAAAGAATTGCTGGACTCAAAGAATTGCGATCAGTAATGAACAACAAAATTGATTATCAACTATTTAAGCTGTTTGTGGGATATGATACAGATTATGGCAAGCCAGGTGATTGGGAATCAGCGAGAAAAGTGAGACAGGAGAATATCAGAAAAATCATCGATGATATTTGCGAAGATAATCTTGGAGATTGGAAAAGCAAATTACTCAGCGTAGCAAAGGAATATTCGCATTCGAAAGTAGGAGAGTTTGGCTATTTTAGATATTTCTTAAGACAACTGGGAGAAATCAAACCAAAAGTTGTTCTGAAATTGCTCTCAGCAAATGACCGTGTTCTACAACCATTTAGGTCAGATATGCTATCGGGTATATGGTTTAGCGAGAAGAAAGATGTTGCAAAAGATATAACGGTACGTTGGGCTAAAACAAAACCGAGTACGCTTTCGGTTTGTGCAGATGCGACAATATACAACGGAATTTTTGACTATGATGTTGTAGTAACACTCCAAAACAAAGCAATTAAAAATAAGAATGTCTATGTCTTACAAAAATGCATAGGAAAAATATGTCAGAACTACGGACAAGACAAAAGATTGAAACATCTCTTGATTGATGGGATCGAGGGGGCGACCAATCTTAAAGACACGAATTGGATAGTAGAATCTTGGTTTGAACAGGGGACTAAGAAATTTTTAGAGTCTACGAGCAGACGAGAAGCTAAAGTAATTTTGCGGAATCTCATTCTTTCAAAGAATATCGATTTTCATGCTGAGTCGGTATTGGCCATACTTTCAGGATTGTATCCTAAGTTAATAATAGATTTCTTCAAGATGAGGGTACAAAAAGCTATAGAATCAGGAACTAAAGATGATGCCGAATTTGAACCAGTACCATTTGAACTAACGGAGCTTAGCAAAGGAATCTGTAAAAAAGCAAATGTAGCAATTCCTGAAATAATAAAGTGGTGCCGAAATAGGCACTGGCGACATCAATGGGAATCTAGCCACCTTATCGGAAAGATATTCCCGGCATCTCATCCTGCTTTGGAGAACGAGTTGATAAAAATGATGAAAAACGGCAAAATCAGTGCAGCCGGGACAATTCTTCAAATATTGGATGCTTATGAGGGCGAACAGTTCTTGCACCCTATTTGTAAAGAGTTTGTCAAAAAATTCTGGGCCAAGAAAGATCTTATCCATAGATTATTTTTGAAGCTTTCACGGACAGGGACCGTAGAAGGTGAATACGGATTTGTGAAAGCATACGAGAAAAAGAAAGAAGAGATTCAATCTTGGAAGACTGATACAAATAGTTCAGTTAGAAAATTTGCTGTCGAATACGAGAAATTTTTAGAGAAACAAATTACTGATGAAAAGACAAGAGCTGATGAGGAACTACAATTAGACAAAAGGATGATACACTAACAGAACCGAGATTTGATTTGCTATAAGTACGCCAAGATAATTGTGCGCCGGGCTTCCGGGCCGGCAAAATAAGCCGCGTCTGAAAATTCTCCGCGGTAAAAATCATTGAAAATCCCCCTAAAAATTTCCTTCCGTCCGCCTTACAAAATACTAACGACTAATGACTAGCGACTATTCTTAACATCTAGGAACGCCTGCAAAATCTCCGCGGCAGCCAACGCATCTATCCGGCGTTTTTTCCCTTTGCGGGTCAAATCCATATCAATCATCTTCCCCTCAGCGGCGAAGGTGCTCAACCGCTCATCCTGAAAGAAAACGGGAGTGTCAATCTGCTTTTTAATCTGCTCGGCAAACGCCTGAACTTTTTTGGCCTGCGGGCCGACCGAATCATCCATATTCAAAGGCAGACCAAGGACGAGGGCACCAACGTTTTCCGCTTTGACGACTTCGATGATTTTATCGATTAGGTAATCGGTGGTGGGAATCGCCATAAGAGGCGAGACGAATGTCTCCGTCTGGTCGCAAATCGCAAGGCCGGTAATCTTGTTTCCGTAATCGATTGAAAGATATCGCATTTTCGTTCGCTGGCGAAATAGTAAATCAGAATATCAGGAAATCAGGCCTGATGCCCTTACCTGATGACCTGATAACCCGGTAACCTGATAACCCATTCCGTATTTTATAAGAATTTATCCCCTGTGCGTTTCTCAATAAGCTCAAGCAATTCTTTTAGCCGATACGCCTTATCAACGGGGCAGACAAGCGTCGCGTCGGGGCTGTGGGCGACAACCATATTTTCAAGTCCGATGCCCGCTATCAGGTGTCCTGAATCCTCGGTTACAAAGACGCTGGATTCGCAATCAAGCAGCTCGGATTGGCTGGCAACGACGATATTATTGTTTTTGTCGGACTGTATTATATCGGCAAGAGCAGCAAACGAGCCGAGGTCGAGCCATCGGCAGTCGAGTTTGATGGCGTGAACGCCCGGCGCTTTTTCCATCACGGCGAAATCGATACTTATTTTGGGCAGCTTCGGGAAGAAATCATTGAGCGCATCCTCCTGATGCGGCCCATCCCACGCAGCAGCAATCTTGCGGAGCGGCTCCATAGCATCGGGGAGGTATTTATTGATAAGGGCGAGGATGGTTTTGGCCTTCCAGACGAAGATGCCCGAATTCCAGAAGTATTTGCCTTCTGCCAGATACCGCCGGGCGGTCTCTTCGCTGGGTTTTTCCTTGAAGCTATCGACGGTGAAGATTTCGTTTTTGCAGTTGGGGTATTTTTTCGGGGCTGAACATTTAATATAACCGAGCTGGGTGCTGGGCGATGTGGGGGCTATGCCGAAGGTCAGCAGCCGGTCGGGATTAGCATTGACGAAGGCCAGCGCGTCTTTGATGGCCTGCTGAAAAACTTCAGCCGGCTCAATGATTTGGTCAGCGGTAACGACGGCCATCGAGGCGTCGGGGTCGACTTTCGCGAGTATCGAAGCCGCAAGCCCTATCGCGCCGGTAGTATCGCGGACAACTGGTTCAGAAATCACATTGTTATACGGCAGGCCCGTAACTGATTCGCGGACCGTATCCGAATAGCCGGAATTGGTGAGGACGATGATGTTTCGGGCGTCGAAAAGTGGAGAGAGGCGGTTGAAGCAGAGACGCAGAAGATTCTGGCCCTGGAAAAGTTTGAGGACTTGTTTGGGACGAGTTTTACGGCTGAGAGGCCAAAGGCGTTTGCCAGTGCCGCCCGCCATTATCACCGCATAATTCATAGTATTCCTCTGCCACAGAGAACAAACATATTTTTAGCCACTCCTTCGACTTTGCTCAGGACGGTGAGCTTGTCGAACCGAGAGAGCACAGATTGCACTGTTTTTTCTACCACGAAGGCACGAAGAAACACGAAGTTATCGGCCAAGGATGTGTACTCGACGAAACCCGCTTAAAAAGCCAGCTTTGCCGCGGGCTCCATCTTCGTCCACAGGGCTAACTACGTTATCCCCTGGCTATTAGCCGACGTTGGCCGAAACACACAGATTTCTTCGACTAATTCAACTCCACTCATTCAGACCAAATATATAAGGATTCTGGTCGGATTTTAACACGGCGACGAGAAAAAACAATAGTAACCTTGTGCTAAATCACGAAGTTGGCATCGAATACTGGATCCCCTGCTGCAGGGCCAAAGAAGTCTGGCTCCCCGCCAAAGACATGCGGGGATCTTCGCTCCGCTACGAGGGGATGAATTTGATATCAATTCGTTATCAAATAACGAAGTTGGCGTCAAATTCGGTTTTGGCGCGAATCTCGGCGGCAAAATCGGCGTAAGACCGGTCGGGGGTATATTGGCCTGCCTTGCCCATAAGCGCGAAAGTCGCCTGCTTGCCCAACTCAACCGCGGGCTGGTCATACGTATTGACGTCCAAAAGAGCGCCGGCAAACGAGGTCGTTGCCTCGAACAGGAATATGAACTGGCCAACGGTATAGGCATCGATTTTCGGGAAAAGGACCGTTACGCAGGGACGATTGCTCGCGCAGAGGGCGTATTCGGTGGCCTTTTTCTCGGCGTTGAGCAGCTCGCCCATATCCTTTTTGGCAAGGTAGTTAAGCTCACGAGCGGATTTGGGCGGAGCGGGAATCCTGATTTTTCTGCCAAAATCCTGGATTTCGAGCAGCGTAAAAATCTTGTCGTTTGGGCCTTCGCGATACAACTGAACCTGGCTGTGCTGGTCGGTTGCGCCGAGCGCCTTGACGGGTGTCGGGCCGACGTATGCTTCGCCGCCATCGAGGAAGTATTTCTTGCCGAGCGATTCCGCCCAAAGCTGGCGATACCAGTCGGCGAAACTGTAAAGGGCGGAGCTGTAGGGCATCATCACGGATATTCGTTTGTTGTGGTTGTAATAGTGGATTTGAATCGCGGCGTTGATGGCGGCGGGGTTTTTGAAGAAGTCGGGATTCGTTACGCGGGTGTGCATATCTTTTGCGCCGGCGAGAAGCTGGTCGATATTTATGCCCGTCATCGCTGCGCTGAAAAGGCCTACGGCTGAAAGGACGCTGAATCGCCCCCCTACTCCATCGGGAACGACGAGCGTGTGCAGGCCGGCGTCGGTGGCGATTTTGCGGAGGGTGCCTTTTTCGAGGTCGGTTGTTGCGACGACGCGGTCTTTGAGTTTTTCTTTGCCGAAGCGGGTTTCGAGCATTTTCTGGACAATCATAAATTGCGAGGCGGTTTCGGCGGTCTGGCCTGATTTGCTTATGACATTGAAGACGGTTTTGCCGAGTCGAGGCGTGATGAAGTCCAAAAATGAGCCGAAGTGCGCGGGGTCAACGTTGTCGAAGACGAAAAGACGCGGGCCTTTGCGTTTGTTGTTGTCCAGGTTATAGGTAAATGGATTGAGTGCGTTTTGCAGGGCGATATTACCGAGGGCGGAACCACCTATGCCGAGGACGACGAGGTTTTCGCATTTTGGCTTGAAGTGTTTGACTAACGCTTTGACGCTTTTGGCGATTTGCGGGTCGCCGGGGAGCAGGCCATAGCGTGAGTTGCCTGTGAGGATTTCGTCCTTGATTTTGAGAATCAGGGGCGTTGTTTGTTTGGCGAGTTCATCCAACTGCTGAGCGGTTATGCCGTGTTCCGGGCCGATTACGTCAGCCAGGACGTTCTTATAGTAGAACTGAATCTGTTTGCCAGCCATATTTGTTTTCCTTTCAGTTATTTATACGCTTATCCCCAGTATAATTACAGGAAGGAATAGTTTAGTGGTTCTGAGGAAAATTTCAATCAAAAACCGGGAACCACTAAGACGCAAAGACACTAAGGTTTTTAGACGCAGAGTTAATGCCGAAGCGGGCTCCTGCGCTTCGCTTGGTGTCGTCGTTAGTCGTTAGTATTTAGCCGTTAGTTGATTTAAGAATGGGTCCCCTGTTGCGGGATCATGCAAGCAGATTCCCGAGGAGAGCCAGGCGAATGAGGAAGAACCTCACTTAATTATTTTAAAGCGACGGCGGGGCGCAAGACCACTGCTTGCGTTTTGATTTTGATTTCCGATGATTTTAATGTCGGGGACGTCGCGGTAAGGGTCAGTACGCCGGGCTCCTGCCTTGACTGGACAATAATCTGCGCGAAGCCGTTGAAGGTTTTACGTTTCCAATCCTTCGTGGGGACAAAGACACCAACGACGCCGGGGTCGGCATTTAACTCTTCATATTGACGCCTCACGACAAGAGGAATACCCACGACGGCATAGACATTTCTGCCTTCTTTTAAGATGCCGAGGTCGAGCTTGAAATTCTGATTGGGGGCGTTACGCTTAATGCCTGCTGCAACAAAATAGCCATTGACGTAAATGGATTGATTGTCGCTGATACTTTTTGTGAAGAGGGTAATTTTCATATCATCGCGGATGGCGGGCAACTGGAACGAGCCGCGAACGGCAATCAGATTATCAGTTTTGGGGGTGTTTACTTCGGTTGCCTGTTTGAAATCGGCCCAGTTGGAATCGTTGAAATCATACGCCACCTGCGGAAAATTTTCTTTATCGGCAATGAAAGCCATTTTCAATTCTTTAATCAGCTCAGGCCTTGTGGTATCGAGGAACTGGTCGGGCTCGTGGCTGGAAGGGTCGCCGTTGCCGACGCCAAGGATTTTGCCCTGTCCCTGAAGGGTGAATGATATTTCGTTGCCGGCGGTCGGAACGACGCGTCCCTGAGCGTCTTCGACCTGCACGGTTATAACCGACACATCTTCGCCATCGGCCTTGATGGCATCGCGATTGGGAATCAGGCGGATTGCGGCGGGAGCGCCGGTGGTTTCGACTTTATCGGTGACTATTTCTTTATTTGCCTTATACCCCTTAGCCAAAAGAGTACCCGGCTCGTAATTGACATCCCACTGGATATGGGAAAGTTTGGGCATCGGTTTTCGGCCGAGGGATTTATCGTTTAGGAAAAGCTCGACTTCGTCGCAATTGCTGTATGCCCAGACGTTAATGGGTTTGCCCTCTTTGCCTGCCCAGTTCCAGTGAGGGAAAATATGCAGTGTTGGTTCATCTGTCCACACCGATTTGAGGTAATAGAACGTGTCTTTTGGGAAACCGCAGGTGTCGAGGATGCCGCCCTCGTAAGAGACCTGGGGCCAGCCGAAGGGGTTTGCTTCGCCTCGATAGTCGAAGCCGGTCCAGAAGAACAATCCCGCGACAAACGGATGCTCGGCGCAGAACTGGATTCCTCTTTCAATACCACGGCCTGAAAAGCGGCGACCTGAAGAGCCGCGGTCAGACGGGGCCATGTGGGCGTTTGGCCTGTCATCTTCGTAAACCCCGCGTGTTGCACTTGTGGTGGATTCTTCGGTAAGCACAGACGGCTGGCTGGGGAATTTCTTGTGCTGCTCATCTATATTTCCGTGAGCGATGTAATTATATCCCATCAAATCTATTACGGTTGAGATACCCTGTCCCCATCCTCCGCTGATGGCAGCGGTGACGCGGCGAGTCGGGTCAAGACGCTTTACGAACGCCTGCATAGTCGCGGCGATGCGTGCGCCTTTTACGTTTCCTTCGATGGACCACTCTTCATTACCTATAGACCAGATGATAACGCAGGGGTGATTGCGGTCGCGCAGAATCATTCTTTCGAGCTGCTGGAAGTGTTCGGGCGATACTCCCATCAAACGGTTTTCGTCGAGGACGAGCATACCCAACCGGTCACAGGCTTCGAGGAATTCAGGTGTGGGCGGGTTATGGGAAGTCCGGATAGCATTACTGCCCATTGATTCTAATCTGGTTATTCGAAATTCCTGCAGGGCATCGGGGATAGCTGTGCCAACGCCGGCGTGGTCCTGATGATTGTTTGTGCCTTTAATCGCGACGTGTTTACCATTCAGGAATAAACCCTCGTTGGGGTCAAAACGAACCGAGCGGATGCCGAAAGCGGTTTCATAACGGTCAACCACAGCACCTTTTGAACTCAGGGTCGTGATAAGTTTATGCAGATAAGGGGATTCGAGAGACCACAGTTTGGGATTGTTGACGTCCAGGATACAGAGGTATTCTTTTGTTTCGCCGGATTTGAGGACGAGGGATTTTATTTGGGCCGATGCAATCGGTTTTCCATCGGCATCCTGAATGGTTTGAGCGATATCGAAGGCGGCATCATTATTGCCGTCATTGGCAACGGTGGTTTGGGCGGCAATTTGGGCTGACTTGTTATCGATTTGGGAAGTTACAAAAGTGCCGTACTGGGCGACGTGCAGGGGCGATTGTTTAGTGAGCCAGACGTGGCGATATATTCCCGCTCCTTCGTAAAACCAGCCCTCTTCCATGGTGACATCGACGCGCACGGCGATTACGTTCTCGCCGCCGTAATTGAGATAATCGGTAATATCATACTGGAAGCTGCTGTAGCCGGAGTGTTCCGTGCCGATGTAGAAGCCATTTATCCAAAGGCGGGAGTCGCGGTGAACGCCATCGAATTCAATGACGATTCTGCGGCCGAGGTCGGATTCGGGGATGGAAAACTTTTTGCGATACCAGCCGACGCTTGTTTCGGGGAAATTCCTGCCGACGGCTTTATAGCCGTGACTATGGCTGCCTTTGCTGTCGAAAGGCATCTCTACCGCCCAGTCGTGGGGCAGATTGATGATTCGCCAGGCGCGGTCGTCAAAGTTGCCCGCAGCGGGGCCATCGCCGTAACCGGTTTTTGTCCAATATGAAAAATAGGAGGTGCCGTTCTTAAAATCTTTATCCGTGTCATAAGCGTGGCCTAAAGCAAACAGCCAGTTAGAATCCATTAACAGCCGCTCCCGGCCCGGCACGACCGTGTTTGAATCATTTGGCTGGGCAAAGGCCTGAGCAAAAATAATTTGTGCAACTATGAGGGCTGCAAACAGTAACTTTTTTTCCGGCTTCATTTTGTCGCTCCTGCTAATTTCATAACACCCATTTCGGCCTGCGGTTACGAAAAACCAGTGTAGTAATCCTGCGGTGATTTTCAATTAAAAACCGGGGGCCACTAATGGCTTGGCCATCCCTGACGGGAGACACGAAGACACCAAAAAGTTTTGAGTTACGGATTTAAATTCAGTAATTGAAGATGTCGCGGAGGAAAAAGTTTTTGCCTGTGGCAGTATTGAGAGCGTTGAGGACTTTGGTCTGGGTATTAATAGTCAATCTTCTGCCCTTTGCGGCACGCGAGACCATTTTGTGCGTAAGCTGCTGCGTTGAGGCGGCCACAAGGTCGTGCGGCTTTAAATTGTACTTGGCCAAGATTGCAGCAATCGGCTGCGGGCCAAGGTTGAGTTCAATTTTATCATTCATATACTTTTCACAGAATACGATTGTGGGCATTATATCTTATTCGTGGGACGAAGGTTAGAAGTTAGAAGTAAGAAGTTAGAAGGGAGAAGGGAGGAGGGAGGAGGGAGGAGGCAGAAGACGGAGGATGGGTTTCGTCGCTCGTGTCTCGTGACCCGAAGACGGAGGACCCGGCTTCGTTAAAGAACTACGCCGTGGCAGGTGGCGAGGGATAATTTTTTTGTAAATTCGGGCGGAGGGCTGTATAATCCCGATATGGCACAGAGCAGAATAAAATACGGAATCGGGGTTGTCGCAGTCATTCTGGCAATTGGGGCAATTTTCGGCTGTAAAAAACAGCCACAAATCGGCGGACAGAATACAGACAACATAGAGCAGACAGCGGACAGTAACGGCGTGAAGGATAACAACAGTCCTCCATCTTCTAAACCCGCTTCGCCAAAACCCACCTTAAACGATATAATCCGTGACAGCACAAGCTGGGCTCCTACCTTTACCGAATGGTACGGGAGAAACGCGCCGGATTTCGCCGTTACAGACCTCAACGATAAAAAGCATACGCTCAGCGAATACAAAGGTAAAACTGTGATGCTCACATTCTGGGCAACCTGGTGCGGGCCCTGCATCACGGAAATCCCGCATATCATCGAGCTGAGAAAGCAAATCGGTGAAGATAAACTCGTGATTCTTGGCATATCCTACACCGACCCGAAGAACACCCCTGAACGCATCAGAAATTTCGTCGCGGCAAACCCGGTCATCAACTACCCGGTAACCGCGACCAGCCCGGCAATTATGCCCAGACCTTACAATCTTATAAACGGCATACCATGCAGTTTCTTTATCGCTCCCGACGGCAAAATCAAGCTGGCGACCGAAGGTATGATTCCATTGCCGCAAATGAAGGCAATCGTCGAAGCAGAACGATAAAAACCGCCACTTTTCGCGAAAAATCTGTTGGACAGCCGGTCCGACAATTGTTAGAATGCTGGTTTTGGCTAAAATAGAAGCTGTTATGACAATAGAAACAACGAGGTAAAATTATGGCACATAAAAAGGGACAAGGGTCAACAAGAAACGGCAGAGACAGTAACCCGAAATATCGGGGCATCAAGCTATACGCGGGCGAAATAGCCAAGGCAGGCAGTATCATCGTCAGGCAGTGCGGCACGAAGTTTTTCGCAGGCAAGAACGTCCAGATGGGCAGGGATTATACACTTTTCGCAGTCAGCGAAGGCAAAGTCCAGATTGCGGGCCGAAAAGTAAACGTCGTATAAGCAAGACAATAAGGATTACCGATGAGAGGATGGTCTTTGTGCCATCCTTTTTTTATGTAAAGAAGCGATGAATGTTTGTTGATGAAGCAAAAATCCATGTAAAGGCAGGCGACGGCGGCAACGGCAAAGTGAGCTTCCGGCGGGAAAAATATGTTCCGAACGGAGGCCCCGACGGGGGCGACGGAGGCAAAGGAGGCGACCTGATTTTCTTAGCCGATGCGAACCTCGATACCCTTCTGGACTTCGCGGGCAAACACAACTGGCGGGCACAAAACGGAGAGCCCGGCACGAATAAAAATTGTACCGGGGCCAACGGCGATGATTTGATAATCCGGGTGCCGCCTGGAACGCTCATTTTCGACGCGGATTACGACCTGCTGCTCAAAGACCTCAACGAGAACGGTATGAAGGTATGTATCTGCCAGGGAGGCAAAGGGGGCAGAGGCAACAGCCGATTCGCGACGTCGATTTACCAGGCGCCAAGATTCGCCGAGCAAGGCGTTCCCGGTCAGGAACGGAATCTCCGGCTGGAACTGAAACTGATAGCGGATATTGGTTTGGTGGGTATGCCCAACGCGGGCAAAAGCACGCTGATTTCACGATGCTCGGCCGCGAGACCCAAAATCGCCCCCTACCCATTCACGACGCTTGAGCCGGTGCTCGGCATAGTAAAATTAACCGATGAACGCAGGTTTGTTATGGCGGATTTGCCGGGCCTTATCGAAGGCGCACACGAAGGAGCGGGACTGGGCTTTGAATTTCTCAGGCATATCGAAAGGACTCGTATCATCGTTCACATCCTCGATATTATGCCGCCCGACGGCTCGGACCCGGCGAAAAACTACCGCCAAATTCGCAAAGAGCTTGAAAAATACAGTAAATCGCTCGCCAAAAAGCCGGAACTTATCGTCGCAAACAAGATTGACCTCGACCCGGAAGGCAAAATCGTAAAGAAACTGCGGAAACAGCTCAAGCACCGCATTTACCCGATTTCAGCCGTAACGGGCGAAGGTATTAAGGATTTATGCGAGCTGCTCTGGAAAAAGGCGAAAGAAAAGCAACAAAAGCACGCCCTCTCACCCTAAAAAATCTGTTCGCGTCAACAGTGGTATAATATAGATATAACTCGCCGTCGGCATAAAATCATTGATTCTGCCCCTTATTCTTGGTAAACTGATTGGTATAATCGTTCTTAACACTGCACCCCCCAGAAAAGGAGCGTGATGATATCGTTTCTGAAAAAAGAAACCCAGCCGCATGTTTGTCCCAAAACAGGTAAAATTATCAACCCTCAACGCAAATTCCGACGGCCCTGGTGGCTGTTCCCGTTCACCGGTTTGGCTGCTTTAATATGGTTTTTAGTGCGAGTGATACCAAAACCCTCTCGAGCAGCGTATCCCTGCCAGCGATTGGCATTTCCGCTCGCATCGGGCTTTATCGCCTGGCTCGTTGGTCTGGCTGTCTCAACCATAGCATTCCATAAGGCGAAACGTCATCTTCTGCGGGCGCGTTATGTTCTGGCGGCTGTCTGCATCATAATCAGCGTGGCATCTATTTATATAGCCCTTAGTTATTCATCTCAGGATAAGGTGCTCGCCGCTTACGGAACACCGCCGCTTCGCATACCACAGCCGGTAAACACCCCTATCGGCACCGCAAAAGGTATACATCCAGGTCGAGTCGCCTGGATTCATGACCCGAATGCCACCAACTGGGGCGGAACAAGCAATGGATACTGGTGGGAACCAAATCACACATCGCAAGCCGTCGTCAATGAAATGGTTTCAAAATCGCTTAGGGCAATAACAGGTGAAAGCACTGATTATAACGCATGGGACGCCATTTTCCGTTACTATAACAGCCAGCACGGCAAAGGCGATGTTGGCTATCAGCCCGGCGAAAAAATAATCATGAAGGTCAACTTCGTTGGATTCTATTACTCAAACACAATCTATACTACTCATTCCAACTATCCGAATACCTCCCCGCAGGTCATACACGCCGTCCTCGACCAGCTCGTAAATATCGTCGGAGTGAACGACCACGACATCACCGTAGGCGACACCGTGGATATCTTCGTCAATGACTTTTACAATATGCTCCATCCTGACTTCCCCGACGTAAACTACCTTGATTACACCGGAACCAGCGGCCGCGTCAAAGCAACACCATCTTCCGCTCGTATATATTGGAGCGATCCCAACTCTGCTGGCAAAACCGCAGATTATGTCCCTGACTACTTCAAAAATGCTGCCTATCTCATCAACCTCGCAACCTTAAAAGGTCATTACAACCAGGCAAGTATTACTCTTTGCGGAAAAAACAATTATGGCTCTCTGGGCAGAATACCTAGCCAGACCGGCTACTACGACCTCCACAGCACGCAGGTCTGGACTGTATGGGGAATGGGACATTACAGGTCTATCGTTGACCTGATGGGCCATCCTCAAATAGGCGGTAAAACCCTTCTTTACCTCATTGAGGGACTATACGCAGGAAAACACCAGCTTTTAAATTATCCCATAAAATGGCTGACCGCACCATTCAACAACGACTGGCCGTCTTCGCTGTTTGCCTCACTGGATCCGGTCGCTATCGATTCGGTAGGCCTGGATTTTCTTTTGAAAGAATATCCAACAGAGAACAACGGCCCCGCGGGTGACGGTGCAGATGATTATCTACACGAAGCGGCTTTAGCGTCTGATCCTTGCTCTGGAACCTTCTATGACCCCAACCATGACGGTGTCAGACTCCCCAGCCAAGGTGTCCACGAACACTGGAATGACGCAAACAACATGCAATACACTCGAAATCTCGACCCCAATAATGGAACAGGTATTGAACTGGTAACTCAAATGGGGCTTATTGGGGATTTCGACAACAGTGGTTTCGTGGATTTTAACGATTTTGCCCTTCTCGCCAAAGCATGGGGAAGCAAACCCGGCGATGTCAACTGGAATGAAACTTACGATATATCAACCCCAAGCGATGGCATAATCGACAAGTTCGACTTGGCAGTATTTTGTGAAAACTGGTTAAAGTAAAAGCATCACCTTATAACTGTAGGAGGTATGGTGAAAATGTCGTTTCTGAAAAATGAGCAAAAACCAAAGATTTGCCCAAAAACAGGTAAAATAATCAACTCGGTTCACAACAAAAAATGGGCATGGTGGCTGCTCCCGTTCACGGGTCTGGCTGCGTTAATATGGTTTTTAATCCGAGTGATACCCAAGCCATCACGAGCAGCGTATCCCTGCCAGCGGATAGCGTTTCCGATAGCATCTGGATTCATCGTCTGGATTGCTGGTCTGGCCGCATCAACCATTGCCTTTCGTAAAGCAAAACGTCATCTTGTGCAGGCACGCTATGTTCTGGCAGCAATCTGCATCGTCGCCAGCGTCGGCTTCATCTGGACAGCGATGAGCAGCACTGATCAGAAAATATCATATGGAGCTGATGACCCGAACCCCGCAAACGCCCCAATTGGGGTCGGCAAGGGCGTTCATCCGGGCCGGGTGGCCTGGATTTACGATTCAAATGCCGCAAGCTGGCCCGGCTCAGACGGCAATAATAATCCGCCCTACTGGTATTCAAATACCTGCACAAATCAGCAGGTCGTCAATGATATGTTCTCAAAGGCGCTTCGCTCGCTGACAGGCAAAAATAACGACGCTGCCGCATGGGATGCGATATTCAGAAACTTCAACCAGCAAATCGGCAAGGGAAATGTTGGCTATACGCAGGGCGAAAAAATCGCCATAAAAATCAACTTAACGCTGATGTATTCCAACCCGAGCGACAGCAATAAACCCACGTCTCTTAACAGCCAAATCGATGAATCGCCTCAGCTCGCAATAGCCCTTCTAAAACAACTGACTAATGTCGCCGGAGTCGCTCCAGGCAATATAAGTATAGGTGACCCTGGTAAAGAAATGCCCAACTACTGGTATAATATGGTCGGCCCCAATTGCCCGGGTGTCGTTTACCTCACAAGGCCCGGAACTTCTTTTACCGGAAGAACCAATGTCGCATACGACACAACCTCTCCATTCTACTGGAGCGACCCCACTTCTTCCCACTTTAGCGGAGTCACAAATCAGGACTATATCCCAACGCATTTTTCTCAGGCAGCCTATTTTATAGACTTTCCCACACTCAAAAGCCACAACGACGGCGGTATCACAGTCTGCGGTAAAAATCACTATGGCTCTCTAATCCGAAACCCCACCGACAGCGGCTATTACAGCACACACTGGACGAGAGCGACAGAAACGCCCGGGATGGGACACTACAGGGCGATTGTCGATTTGCTGGGCCATCCCCGTTTAGGCGGCAAAACTCTGCTTGCTCTTATTGACGGTCTATATGCCGGCCGAAGCTGGGATTCCCACCCGATTAGATGGAATATGACCCCGTTCAACGGTCACTGGCCATCCAGTATTTTTCTTTCTATGGATCAGATAGCAGCCGATTCTGTCGCTTATGATTTTATGTTCAACGAATGGAACGCCGCAAATCCTACCGACCCAAACATGAATGGGTACCCGCACAAATCCGGTACTCATGATTATCTGCACGAAGCAGCTTTAATTCCTAATCCGCCATCGGGGACCACCTATGACCCAAACCACAACGGAGGTTTGACCACAAGTTTGGGCGTACACGAGCACTGGAATAACGCAACCAACAAACAATACAGCAGAAATCTCGGCACAGGAAATGGAATCGAGCTTACCACAAGCGCACCGGGCTGGGCTGACCTCAATTATGACGGGTTTGTCGATTTCAAGGACTTCGCTATACTGGCCAACGCATGGCGCAGCCATTCGGGCGACACCAACTGGGACGCCAATAGCGATATCTCATCAACACCAGGCGACGGCGTAATCGACGAAAAAGACCTCTGTGTCCTCGCCGATAACTGGCTGGTGGACTATAGCACTACTCTTGTTGCGCCCGGGGCAACACTACAGCAGGTCTATTCTGATTCAAGTTACGACTTCGAGGGGCCGACCTGGGACCCAAACAGCAATAAACTTTTCTTTACCAAGAGACCCGCAGCCAGCGGCACGTATCAGATTTTACGGCTCGACTCACCGAATAACGTAACGGTCTGGATGAGCCCATCGCCTAATACCAATGGCACGGTCCTCTCTATCGATGGCCGACTGCTTACGGCCGACGAAAGCACAATGCAGATTCGCAGTCACCGCATTGGCGCATCAGGCCCCGAAGACAGCACGGTACTCTGCACGGCACCGGACAAGCCAAATGACCTGTGCGAACTGGCCAACGGCAACATTTATTTCACCTGCCCCGACTGGAGCTCAACCACTAATCAGGGCGTATATCTTCTCAAATCTGGCAACTCCATCCCAACACGGGTCAATAATGCTTTGAACCAGCCAAACGGCATTCTTACCTCTTTAGACGAGACCAAACTCTACGTTTCCGAAAGCAGCAGCAGCGACCTCACCAAGAAGCGATGGTGGGTATTCCCAATCAATTCCGACGGGACACTGGGGACAGGTTCGGTGTTCTTCAAGCCGACAGATTTAACGGGTATGGGCACAAGCGACCCGGATGGTATGACCATCGATAATCGCGGCAACCTGTATTTCACCGGTTTAGGAGGCGTCTGGGTTGTCTCGCCCACAGGCACTGAGATTAAAAGGATTTCGACGCCCGATGTTCCTGCGAATATTTGTTTCGGCGGACCCGAATATAGAACGCTTTATATCGCCTGTAATTACAGGGTTTATTCGCTCGCAATGGTCGTCCGCGGCGGCGAATAAGAACTATCATCAGAACCATAAAAAACGGCTGGTGTTTTTATCATCAGCCGTTTTTTTATGCGCTTGCATAAAATCGATTCAATCACTAAACTAACCTGCTGTCTCGGAGAGGTGACCGAGTGGCTGAAGGTAACGGTTTGCTAAACCGTCGTACGGGTAAAACCGTACCCCGGGTTCGAATCCCGGCCTCTCCGTTAGTTTTTATAAATAACGTAACTGCTTTAATATAAAGAAGTTACAAGCCGCAATGGTAGAGAATCCAACCTCTTTACCAATTTTCTGTAATGCTTTTTTTAACTCTTTGATTTAACGAAAGTTAAGGAACACTTTCAACACACTTATAGCCTGAATGTCCTACGATTGTCCTATTTTCGGTCTTGTTGCTGTTAAAATTTGAACCGTTCATCATGACCCCAGCCTGCCTGTCATTGTACGTCGTAAACAAGAACGAGATAGATTTGTTTTTGAATTGGGAGACGGTTTCAGCTCTGAATCAAGATATTTAACCTGCACCATTTCTCTTGATTGCAAAAACCTTATAGATGCCTGATTAACCACAAATACTTAGTTATCGAGTCTTGTAGCCGAAAATAACTCTATGCCATCGGATATATAAAATGTTTGCGTTTTTTGGTAATTTTTTAAGTCTTTGATATTACTAATCTTATAGTTATACCGTTTTTGCGATTTTGCACGCTATTTGGTCTTTAGGTTGTAGCTTGGTTGTATGTCGCCGAGACATTAATTTTTAAATAATTTGGATTCTAATTGTCCCCCCAGGTCTCAATAGCAGGGGCAGCATATAAAAAACCGCAGAAAAATCGACCAATTTCAACAAAAGAAGCTGCTTTAAGGTCAGCTTTCCTATAAACTTCGCATCGGATGAGTTTTTTATAGTATGCTAGGAAACCTCTTGAATCTCTCTCTTTTAACCAAATGTCTCAACCTGTGCTGCTTTCGTTGATGTTGAACATTACTCCGTAACCCATCGTAGAATACAGTAGCGAAGAAAGGGTAGAGGGTGCCCTATAGTTTCTGTTGGGCACTTCTCGTTGCTAACGCAGTTTGTGCACTGTCTAAAGAAGTGTTCACATATACTACGGAAACTGAGGCGAGTGATGATGAGCGAGTATTCCCTTACATTACCTCCCGGCGAAAATAATATGCGCTTTCAGGGGAAGATGGGCATGGATTATGTGCACGGGGATGCGCAGCCGGCCGCTTCTTATAGCCGGACGCATAGCAAGCTGATAGGCAATTCTCCCTCTTTTAATTCAGTCCTTGAAATCATCAGCTCTATTGCCGCAAGAGAGTGCCCCGTCATTATTACGGGCGAAACCGGCGTCGGCAAAGAAATGATTGCAAGGCAAATCCACACCACTGGCAATCGCTCGGCCAACGTCTTTGTGCCCGTTGACTGCACGACCCTTACCGGCCAATTATTTGAAAGCCAGTTGTTCGGGCACGTGCGAGGCGCATTCACCAGCGCTGTTGACAGTACACTCGGCTTTTTCCGGGCGGCAGATAAAGGCACTATATTTCTTGACGAAATCAGTGAAATCCCCCTCGAATTGCAGGCCAAGCTCTTGCGGGTTTTACAGGAACGGCAGGTCACCCCGCTCGGCTCGACCAGATCGTTTACGGTTGACGTTCGCGTCTTGTGCGCGACCTGCAAGGACCTGCAGGATATGGTCAGGAAAGGGACTTTCCGCTCCGACCTGTATTATCGCCTTAACGTTGTCCGCCTTGAAGTGCCGCCGTTACGACACCGCAGGGAAGACATATTGCCTTTGGCGGAGTATTTCTTGGCCGCCCAGGCCCGCTTTTACGGCGAATCGCCCAAGGTGTTCAGTAAACAGGTTAAAGGGCTCCTTCTTAATTATGCCTGGCCCGGAAACGTCCGCGAGCTTGCAAACGCCGTTGAGCGCGCATACGTGCTGACCTCGGGCAGGGAAACTCAGTCCGCGGTATTGCCCTTTGAGCTGATAATAGCCGATTCCCCCTCTTATCTAAAAGATCTAAAAGACCAGTTACCCACCCTCGATGAGGTCAAACGCAGGGTCATCACGCAGACCTTGGAATATACCAAAGGCCGAAGAATCGCCGCCGCTAAAATCCTGGACATCGAACGACGTCAGCTCAACCGCCTTATGGAAAAGCTCAACATCTGCGTCCCAAAATCAAACAAAGACAACGAATAATATTCCTCTGTTCTCGAATTTCAGGCCTCCTGACAAAGAAATATAAGGTCGGAGGTTAATAGTGCATACTATAAAAATATCCGTCCCATCCATCAGGCCGCCTTCCTGTATGACTTCAAAAGCGCTCCAAGACGTTCCCAATATAGTAAATATAGCGCAGAACCATAGAATAGTTGACCAATTTCAATGAAATAAGCTACTTGCAATATCGGCTTTCCCATAAACTTAGCATTGAATGAACTTTTTTATAGTACTGGGTTAACCTGCCAAGGCCGGTTGCTGCAGTAACCGCCGCTGCGGTTTATACTGCGCAAAAATAAGTTGCCGCTCGTTTGAGCGGCCTTATATAATACACATGCAGCCATTAATGTTGTATTAAATTGTAAATCGCAAATTTCGTGCCGAACGGGATTGGGACAAATGTCCAATTCACGCTGAACCATTACAATACGACTATGAATAATAGGGTTCCACAACCAGTGCTGGTAACAGGGGCCAGTGGCTTCATCGGGCGGCACCTGGTGCGACGGCTGACCGAGCTTGGCAATCGGGTGTCATGTCTGGTGCGAGCCACCTCGTCCATCGACGAACTGCGGTCGGCTGGCGCTCAGTTGGTCACTGGCGATTTGACTGATTGTGCCAGCATTAAACGGGCACTGGCAGTGTCACAGGCCGGTATTGTGTTCCACTTAGCCGGGCTGATAAAGACGCTGCGGACAGACGATTTCCTGCGTGTGAACGCAGGTGGTGTCGAATCCGTCGCTGCCGCTTGCGCTGACCGCACTGATAAGCCGGTATTAGTAGTGGTGTCCTCACTGGCCGCAGCAGGGCCTTGCGCCGTTGGCCAACCTCGGGTAGAAAGCGATGCACCGACACCTGTTTCTAATTACGGTCGTAGTAAGCTGGCCGGAGAACAGGCCGCAGCCAGGTATGCCGGAGTGGTGCCGATCAGTATTGTGCGTCCGCCGATAGTCTTTGGCCCCAGTGACAAGGGCATGCTTGAAATGTTCCGGCCAATCGCACGCTGGGGTATCCATGCTGTACCCGGTCAGGGCGAGCGATGCTTATCGCTGATCCACGTAGCCGACCTGGTCGAGGGTCTGCTCCTTACAGCCGAGAAAGGCGAGCGTCTGTACCACAACGGATCGCCGGGGCAAGGCATCTATTTCATGGCAGCGGCTGATTATCCGACATATGCCGAACTCGGACAGGCAATGGCCATAGCATTGGGAAAGAAGCGTGCAACCGTAGTACACCTGCCCGGGCCACTGGTGCGACTGGTCGGACTCTGCGGTGACGCGATGGGACGGATCCGGCAGCGTCCCGCTTGGGTAAACAGCGACAAAATGACCGAAGCCCTGGCTGGGTCGTGGACATGCTCATCCACCAAGGCACGCACGCACCTAGGCTGGTCCCCTGCAGCTGCCTCGACTGAACGCCTGCACGAAACGGTCCAGTGGTATCATCATGCAGGATGGCTCTGACCATCGTTTCCGCTGCATTAAGGGTTTACAACATTTTGTCGTAAATCCGGTAGGTCTTGGTTTTCTTCATACCGACGCGTTCCAGGCTACCACGTGAACGGCTATTGCTCTCCAGAACCCATGATAACTCGTATCGCTCGATGCCCCATTTTGCTACCGCCCCCACTAGGTTGTCCAGCAACACAATGCCGAACCCCGCACTCTGGTAGCTGGGCACCATTGTGATTGCCATGACGCGAGCTGCTGTGATTTTCCGTCGTCCGGTCAAGAGGCGCACGAAGCCGAACGGGAACAATCGGCCATTGAGCTTGCGGAGTATCTGGTTGTAGTCGAGGAGGGCGAGCACCGCCCCGATCGGCTGGCCGCCGATCTCGGCAAAGACGGCCAACTCTGGCACGATGACGTGTCGAAGCTCGCCGGCTATTTGCCGTGCTTCGCGCGGCTGTAGAGGCGTGAAGCCCCAGGTGCCTTCCAGCGAACGGTTGTAAATATCGAGGTACATCTCGCTCTGCTGCTGATACTTCCCCGGATCGAACGGCCGGATCACCAGTTTGGACGATTCAATCGCTGCCAATACCGCCGGCTTGTAGCGTTCGACCAATACTTGCAGCATGTTCATGTCCATTTCGTAGGCATACAGGTCCTGTGTCTTGGCGAACCCGCAGGATTCCAGCAGTGCCGCATAATAGGACCGATTGTAGGTCATCAGAAAGCAAGGGGGACAATCGAAAGCATCGATGAGCAGACCGCACGTGTAATTGAACGACGGATTCACCGGCCCTCGCATCGCCGTCATCCCTCGCTGACGCAGCCAATCCTGACCGGCTTCGAATAACCCGCCAGCGACGGCTGCATCGTCTATGCACTCGAAGAACCCAAAGAACCCGCGCTGTTCGTTGTACTTGTGGTTATGCACGTGGTTGATCAAAACCGCCAGCCGCCCTACAGACCGGCCCTCGCGCTCCGCCAGCAGTGTCACTATCTCGGCATTGTCGAAGAAGGGGTGGTGCCCCCAGCCCAGCAGCTCACGCTCCTGCGCAAGGATGGGCGGCACCCAGTTGTGGTCACCAGCGTATATTGACCAGGGTAGGCGCTGAAAACGCCGGCGATCTCGCCACGATGCGACCGGCCTGACTACAACTCGATTATTCATTAATCTCGTCCCATGTTTGTCGGACACCAAGGCGATTCAATATTCTTATGACTGCCTGTGCACTGGTTCATGCTCATGAGTTTTTTCTGTTCCACCACTCACTCTCCCGCAAAGCCGCTGTGCTGGTCAAGCGCATTGAGTTCGTCGGCAATGGCACTAACCGTGGTGTGGATTTGTGCCCGGGTGTGGTTGGTGGTGATGAAGAATCGCAGGCGGGCTGCGTGTTCGGGAACGACGGGGTACAGAATTGGTTGCACATTAATGCCTCGCTGGAACAAAGCTTTTGACAGGCGCAGGCTCTTCGCCGAGCCACCTATGATTACCGGAATCACGGGTGTACCAGCGGCCAAGCCTGTGTCCAGACCTCTCTGGCCGGCCAGTTTCAAGAACAAAGCTGACAACTCGTGCAACAGATTCACACGCTGCGGCTGACGTTGCAGAACCATTAGCGATGCCAGAGCCGCCGCTGCGTTGGGTGGGGAAATGCCCACGCTGTAAACAAACCCTGGGGCTGTGTACTTGAGGTATTCGACCAGCTCGACCGAGCCGGCGATGTATCCGCCGCAACTGGCCAATGATTTAGAGAGCGTACCCATCCACAAATCGACGTCAGCCCGGGCTACGCCCCAGTATTCACCGATGCCCCGGCCGGTTGGCCCCATGGTTCCCAGTGAATGCGCCTCATCGACCAGCATCAGCGCCTTGTGCTTCTTCTTAAGTTCCACAAAACGCGGAAGGTCGGGGAAGTCGCCGTCCATACTGTACACGCCCTCGATGGCGATAAGTACGCGGCGATATCGGTGGCGACATTCGGACAACACCGCATCCATCGCCATCCAGTCGTTATGGGCAAAAGACCGACGGGTCGCGCCGGAAAGCTCCGCGCCCTGGATAATCGAATTATGCGCCAGATTGTCATGGAGTATCAAATCGTCCGGTCCCAGCAGGTGACCGATTGTGGTGACATTTGTAGCATGGCCGGAGACAAACACGATAGCAGCAGGAACATTCAGAAACGCGGCCAGGGCCTGCTCCAGATCGTGATGCACCTGCTTCTCGCCGGATATCAGCCGACTGGCGCCGGCACTGGTGCCGTAGCGGTCTATTGCGGACTTGGCGGCAGCGGCGACCTCAGGATCATGGGACATTCCTACATAGTCATAAACGCAAAAATTAATGAGCTGACGCCCGTTAATGCATGCTGCGCTTCCGGTTCCACCCTGGTCAACACGGAAATACGGGTTGTCACCGGTCACTGCCAGCAGCATTCGCTCTTGACGCTTCAACTGAGCGTATTCGGGGAACTGGGCGAAGTCATAGTGTTCAGGCAAAATCTGGCCGGCCGGGACGTCTGACTTGGGACCATCGATCAGGTGCTCCTGTATTGCCTGAGCCAACTCCCCCAATGTCTGCACCTGGCAATACGCCGCGTCGGGCATATAGCCGCCGAAGGTTTTCTCTATCGCGGCAACAAGTTCCAATCTTTGTAGTGAATCGAGACCCAGAGCTATGATGGGAGTATTTGGTGTCAGGGCGGGCAGGGCCGCACCTGCCAAGGCGTGGGCATGCTGGCAGATGACAGTAAAAGCGGATAATTGCGAATAATTTGGTGCGGGACGCGGAATGGAAGAATCAGCGTCTTTGATGCCGGTGCTGATTGTGTCGCCGGGGTCAGCATTCTCGACCATCGTGCCGCTGTATTCGGCAATGGTCTTAAGTTCGCCACTGAGAAATGCCCCGCGACAGATGTGACGCTGTACCTTGCCGCTGGATGTTTTTGGAATCGTGCCGCTTCGTACCAGCACGATTGTGTCCAGTGCCAAGTCATGCTCATCGAGTACCGCCATGCGAATTGCATCCAGCACCGGATTAAAATTCATCTTCCCGTTTTGCCTGACCTCCTGTACCAGAATTAGTCGCTGAGTGCCGTGGTCATCCACGGCAAAAGCGGCCCCGTAGCCGACTTCCAGCAGCGGGTGACTCATGCGAGCCGTGGCCTCGATATCCTGCGGATAGCGATTCAGGCCGCGGACGATAATCAAGTCTTCTCTCCGGCCAGTGATATAAAGCTGGCCATCGTTCATGAAACCCAGGTCACCCGTGCGTAAGAACGGGCCTTCGCCTGTGTTGCTCAGGTGTGCGTTGAAGGAACGACTGGTCAGGCGGGGGTTATGCCAGTACCCTTGGCCGACTGACGTTCCGGCAACCCAGATTTCTCCCACGCAGCCGGGGGCAGCCTCAATGCTGGTTTTTGAGTTGACAATTATTACGCGCATAGTGCCGACGGGCGAACCACATGCTACCAGGCGACGAGCATGGGCATTACTGTCGGGCACAGGCTCGACATGATTTTCGGTCAACGCCGTGTCGTGGAATGATTGTACGGTCGCACCGCTGCCGCGTCGCGCGCCACTGACCAGGAGCGTCGCCTCCGCCAAACCGTAGCAGGGATAAAAGGCGCTGGGTTTGAAGCCACAGGGGGCAAATGCGGCGGCAAAGCGTTCGAGCATTGCGGGTTGAATGGGTTCGGCGCCGATGAAGGCCACTGCCCAGGAGGAAAGGTCAAGGGTGGCTCGCTGCTCGTCAGTGATATTGCGGACACAAAGGTCGTAGGCGAAATTGGGCCCGCCGGAAATAGTTGCCCGGTATTTGCTGATAACGGCCAGCCAGGTGATGGGTTTCTGGAGGAAGTCGGCTGGTGAGATGAGGACGTTTGTACCGCCGGCAAACATCGGGACCAGAACGCCGCCCACCAACCCCATATCATGGTACGTAGGCAGCCAGAATACGCCGCTGTCCCCGTGCTGTTGCTGTATCCCGAAAGCATTGTGGATGGTGCTGGTGTTATCAATGAGGTTCGCGTGACTGATCATAACACCCTTTGGCTGGCTGGTCGACCCTGAGGTGTACTGAAGCATGGCAAGTGTATCGGAGGTAATGGCAGGTTCGCTCCATCGCTCGGCCAAGACATCTGGAATCTCGTCTGTGGCTAACCATCGTATCTGGTAGCAAGTGTCCGCTTGACCATTTTTCGGTGCAATCAAGCCCTGGAACTGAATCGCGGCAGAAGAAGTGCTAAGGGCGATACCGGCCCCAGCATCGGCAGCGATAGTGTGGAAGCGATTTAGCATACGGTGGCGATGCGGCGGGTAAGTTGGCACCGCCACGCAACCGGCGTATAGGCAACCGAAGAAGGCCGTAATGAAGTCGAGGCCGGGTGGATAGACCAACAGCACTCGCTGGCCGGCCAAACCCATGTTCTGTAAATGGGCAGCAATGGCGCGGGCCCGCTGTTCCAACTGGGCATACGTCAGGACGGCCTGATTGGACTGGCCATCGAGCAGATAAATAAATGCAGGCTGATCCGACCTTTCTTCGGCGTAGCGGCATAGCATTTGGATCAGATTGCCGGGAACCTGATGCGGACTAACTCGTATTTTTGAGTGAACCGACATATATGCTTTTCATGAACATAATTACGATTGGTACCGCCGACTTTGCTCACAACTTTTTCGGAGCCGGTTTAAAAGTTTACTCGCACTACATTTGTATTAATTGTAAAATCTGGAGCGTACAAAGCAAGTATATTTTCAAGGATTCTCCTTGTCGGTTCCCCAGCGATAAGTGTATGATAACGCTTAACAGTCAGGACAGTTTTGTGTACGGAGCCGCATGAGAAATCTCAGCTTAAATGCAACTGACAAAGTAACTATACTCTATAACGTCATCGTGGTTATTTTCACCTTTATTTTCAGAGTAAAGATCACGGCATACGGCTGCCATCTCACATTTAACCTCTCTGTTATCCTTCTCGTCCTTTTATTAAGCCTTAGCAGGAGGAGCAGTTTGAGAAAAATAGGGACTGGCACAAACAATATCCTCCGAGACGTGCCTGTAACTGCTTTTATTCGCACTCTGAGCCTGTGGTATCCCTTGATCCTGTACGGTTTTTTTTACTATCAGACCGGATTGATCAACACGGTTGTCGTACCAAAGTTCATGGATAGCTTTTTTCTTAATATGGATGTGCAGATCTTTGGTAAATTTCCAGGTTTCTTCTTCAGTGGCACACAGGACAGCGCCTTCCTCGATGAGTTTTTTCACTTTTTTTATTTTAGTTATTATCTGATAATTCCCCTGACCTGCATTTTGCTCTACCGCAAAGATATAAAAATCTTCGAGAGCTTTATGTTCCAGCTTTCATCCTTGTTCTACGTGTGTTATGTCATATACATATTTTTGCCCGTTGAGGGCCCGATCCAATTGCGAAATGAATATTATCTTCAACACGGTATGTTTCGCACAATAGTGGATTTTATTTGGGCAAAGGGAGAAAATCCGGGCGCAGGCTTTCCAAGTTCTCACGTTGCGGTTACGTTTCTGATAGCGTGGTGGGGGAGCAAACATTTTAAAATGCTCAAAATCTTTTACTGGCTGACTTTTCTGTTCCTCTCTATTGCCACGGTCTACTGTATGTTTCATTACGCCGTCGATGTTATTGGAGGCGTACTCCTCGGCATCCTCGCAGTCCTTGCGTTTAACTGGGTAGAGCACTATAGCTTAAATTGCTCTGTTTGCTCTCTAAATGAAGCAAATGCAGAAGGCGATGCGCGATCGGCAAAACGATGATGCCGATAATACTGATAAAAGCAAGTCCCGCAAAGAGCGAGTAAAAACCGGCAAATAACTTGGTTTCCCGTACTGTGTAAACTACTACGGGTTTCATCCGTAACCGAAAAAAATATTTGCGCTTTTTAGATGTTCGTGCTACGACGGTGGCAAGTATTAAGGCCGTGATCAGCAGTATTTTCCAGCTCGCCTGTGAAGAAGGATTATTGGAATCCAATCCAGTATCACGACTCAGCAAATTCATCCTAAAAAAGGACAAGAGAACACAAACAGCATCATTAACAAAAGAACAAGATTCTCAATTCCTCAATGTAATAAAGAAATATTTCCCCAAGTATTATGCATTCTTTCTGTGTGCATTAAGGACTGGAATGAGACTTGGCAAACTGTAGCTGAAAATTTTGAGTTTGAACTGCACTAGTAACGTAAGTCTTTCTGTTACAAAGAGAAAGCCGTTCGACATTCTCGCCGAACGGCCAAAAATTGAGGAAAATCGGGGCAACTGTCCTTCGTTTGAACCGTTGCTTAATGCTTTTCTGGAAAGCATCCTAAATAGTAATCCAGATCTGCAATTAGCACAAGAACTTGCAAGAAAATATGCTTAATATTCGTTGGCCTTTCGATTTCTTGCTAAATTTTTTGACAAATAATTGCATTCTGAATCAATCATAAGGACGGAGAGGGCGGGATTCGATTTGCCCTCTCTTTGTAAAGTACTCAATAACCTGATTTTACAGCTTAATTCAAATGATAGCAAGGACTTAAAATCTCTCGTTGATTTACTATTCCTACACGATTTTTTACTATCTCAGACTTGATTTTGAGGGCAACTTCAGGGACAATTTTATCTATGCTTGAACAAGCAACGTACAATTGACCCACATGTTCTTACAGCGGTGAACGGACATATAAAATGTTTGCGTTTTTTGCATATTTTTTAAGTCTTTGATATTGAAGGCATTATGGATTTGTAATTTTTGCGATTTTATGCGATATTTGGGCTTTGGGTTGTAGCTTAGTTGTAGGTGATTACCTGTTATGCTTCCATCCAAGAACAATGCCGTAATTGAGCTGCTTTTTTTACAGCCTCCCTCAGCACAATCGTGACACCTGAAGTGGCGTTCAATATGTGGTGTTTGTGGCATTGGTTCTCCTTTGGTGAAACCGCCTACCACTCTCTTAATACCGAAGCATCCTCTTTTGTTTTAAGAATGAGTATCAAGCGTTGCCAGCGCTTCAACAATCTCGCTGCTTAATGATGCGCAAGCCATACTTAACGTTTTGACTAAACCTGAGTAATTCTGGGGGATGATTGACTGCCGGAACTCTGACCTTTTTATAATCATAGTTTTCGAATTTTGCACATCAATAACCAACCATTGCGCAACAAGAAACATATCCTCATCAAGTTTGCTATCCAATTGAATAATTTCTACGACCACCTGGTATTTAACAGGAACAGATGAATTCCAGGGATACAAAGTAAAATTTGCCTCCGGAAGCATAACCGCTAGATTCTCTCCAATCAGACGCCTCATCCCAAGGTCAAGAGGTTCTCCCCAGCGGTCGAATTGAGCAAATTTAAGCATCTTTTCTTTGTCCTGGGTCACAATTTGCGGTCTGTCCTGATATTCCGGAATTTTAACCGGCCCGACACCAATAACCACATCGGAAGTGATATTTGTTTTTTTACTTACTTGATTTCCATCTACGGCCTGAAGCATATAAAACCGCGGCGTTGGACTATTTGGCACAGACATACAGCCGTTTAAAACCAAGGCAAGACACGCCACACCCATAACCGCACAAGAACGAATAACTACTTGTTTCATCTTATTCTCCTTTAATAACTGGTTTTCCTTTTAAAATCGCTTCCGGATGCTGCTCAAGGTATTCGGCAAGTAAACGCAGTGATCGCATTGTCTGTTTTGTCTCCTGGAGCGTATCCTGCAGCTCGTAAATACTTCTCTGTAAATCGCTTGAATTTACCAATCTATTAATCCCTTTGACAGCGGCCTCTAAATTCTTCGCAATTTCTTTAATCGGCATTTCATTCATAAGCTCAAAAATATCCGGAGAGGTCGGAAGCGTGGGAAGCTCCGGATACTGCTTCAGGATACCGCGAAGTTCCGCCGGCTTATCCGGATAAAAATCAAATGAAATCATAAGCTGACCGGTTAAAAAACTCTGCACCTCAAGCTTCCCCCGAAGACCAAGCGCAATCATCTTCTTATCTCCGTCCAATTCCCCAAAACTGGGGGTGCCTTTAATGCGACCATATTCGATCTCGACAATCACGGGAAGCATAATAGTCCCGGCCTTTGAGTCATAGATAAGGCTGATGTCTTTTACGGCACCGATATTTACTCCACGAAACGTAACCGGAGCCCCTATGGAAAGGCCTTTAACGGAACCATCAAAGTACAAAACAAATTTACTTGTCCGTTTAAATAGTGTCCCCGAACCAAAAACCACTATTCCTATTATCAGCAACGCCAAGGCCCCTACTACAAATAAACCAATCACTGTTTTGTTCGCTTTTCTACTCATCGTTTAAGCTCCTTGCACTCTTGCTCTCGTTAAAAATTGGATAACCCTGGGATCCTTGGAATTAGCCAACAAGGCCTTGGGGTCACCTGCAGCAATCATAGCTTTGCTTTCAATATCAAGAAATATGGAATTATTCCCAACGGCAAAAATACTGGCGAGTTCGTGTGTAACAACAACTACCGTAGCGCCCAAACCATCTCTTAGCTCAAGAATCAAATCATCAAGCTTTCTCGCGTTTATCGGGTCAAGACCGGACGACGGTTCATCAAAAAAAATAATGTCCGGATCAAGCGCAATTGCCCGCGCAAGGCTGGCTCTTTTACGCATCCCCCCGCTTATTCCCGAGGGGAAATAATCCTCATATCCTTCCAACCCCACTAACGAAAGTTTTAACGCCACTACTTCCTGTATCTGCTGGCCGGACAACTTTGTGTACAGCTGTAAAGGAAGCGCGATATTCTCTCCTACCGTCAAAGAGCTCCATAGCGCTCCGCCTTGATAAAGAACACCGAAACGCCGCATAATATTTTGTTGCCCTGCTTCATCTTCATCCCAAAAGCTCTTTCCGTAGTACAAAACCTTACCCTTGGTCGGCGTCTTAAGACCAATCAAACTCTTAAGCAAAGTGCTCTTGCCGCATCCGTTTACCCCCATAACAATAAAGATATCGCCTTTATTCACGCTAAAGCTAAGATTACGCATCACGACGTAATCGTTATACCCTAAATCAAGATCTCGCACTTCAATAACCGGCTGCGTTGTTGAATCCATAAGCTATACGCCCAAAAACTGACAAATATATGTTATGATTGCAGTTGCAACTACAATACCGGTTATTCCTGTCACCACCGCCGAGGTAGTTGCGACTCCCACACCGGCTGCGTTTCTTTCGCACTCAATGCCGCGCAAACACCCGGCAACTGCAACAATCACACCAAAAACAATACTGTGAATAAGCCCCACCCACACATAACTAAGCTTTACAGCTTGCTGGGTATGATTCAAATATTCTACCGGATTAAGATTAAGCATCCCCGCGCTGATAATAAAACCGCCTAATATGCCCATAAAATCCGCATATATGGTTAGGATCGGCATCATAATTACTAATGCCAGAATGCGAGGTATGACCAAAAACTCGACAGGAGAAACGCCTAACGTTTTAAGCGCATCGATTTCCTCGTTTGCCTGCATCATCCCCAGTTCCGCCGCAAAAGACGCCCCGATGCGGCCGGACACAATAATACCCGTCATAACTGCAGACAATACGCGCACCATGGCGATTCCGACCATATCGGAGATAAATATTTGAGCCCCAAATACTTTAAGCTGTATCGACCCGACAAAAGCAAGGATCATGCCTACTAATAAACTTATCAAAGAAACAAGCAGCAAAGTCTCGACCCCGCATCTCTGCACGATTAACATAAAATCATCCCAGCGAAAATATGATTTACCTGTAATCAGGCGGCCGAAAGAAACAGCGATATCCCCTAAGAACTCAAACCCTGAATGCAGGCTTTCGATAATTTGTAAAGATTTCTCCCCTATTTTTTCAAGAAATGACTCGCTCGCGTTTGGAGACGAAATGTCTTTTTCATGTATCTTTAAAGCAAGCGAGAGCAGTTTCTGCGCTTCCTGCGGCAGCCCTTCGCGAGCAACACTAATATTCTTATGCTCACACTCCCTGGTCAACTTAAGCAAAAAAGAAATAAGCCCGCTGTCCCACTTTAACTCTTGTGAAACACTAATATTAATTTGTGCGACATTCGGATGACTATTGAGTTGCGAGGTAACCTCATCTGTCGAAAGAAGACCAGCGGAAATCTGCCAATCGCCGCTTAGTTTAATAAGAAGCGTTTTTGGTATCGAATAATCAAAGATAATTTTTTCCGTCGGCATACTAACTTAAGACCTTTAGCGGCCTTACACCACTTTTTTAAAGTCGATATATCCACGTTCCACATCCGTGCGGAGCAGTTGCACTCGTAGCTCGTGGCCGACATCCATTCCTTCAAAACCACTCTCCAGTCTTCCTTCAACGGGCGGATGCAGAAGACGGACCCACGTGCCTTTGTCAGATGCGCCGGTGACAATGGCATCGAACTGCTCGCCTATCCTCGATTCCAGCAGCATTGCCGCTGCGGATTTTGTGACCTGGCGTTCAACTTTTGTCGCTGCGTCTTCCTCTTCGGTGCAATGCTTTGCGAGCGATTCCAATTCGTCGTTCTCGTAGGGCTGGGAACGTCCCGCCATTGCTGCTTTCAGCAGCCGTTGTGTAATAAGATCGGGGAATCGGCGATTCGGGGCAGGGTCAGCGGCTTTCGCCGATACCAGGAATTGCTCCAGTGCCTTTGAGTCGGGCTCCGTGGGCAGCGTTGTGCCCCGCTCTGCGGCAAGCTCGATGATCCGGTCCCATCGTTTGGGTATCCGGACTACGCGCCGCAGCGACGTAACCTTTTTGGCCGCGAGGTATCGCGCGGTAATGCCGTTGGCTGCGATCATGAAGTCCTCAATAATTTCTTCGGCCCTGTTCTTTTTTTCGGCTTCCATGTCCTTGAGCTCATCTCCGTCAAAAACCGGACGTGCTTCTATTGTTTCGAGGTCGAGCGCACCGTTCAGGTGCCGCAGCGATTTCAGTTTCTGGGCCACGCTGTCCTGAAGTCGAATATTCTCGTCGAGACCTTTGACCGCACCGATACCTTGCGGCATCGGGCCA
>JBEKTD010000018.1:0-31474 GCA_049516395.1 Sedimentisphaerales bacterium
TTACAGGATTCTATCGCATCTTGATAGCAGCCAAGGTTGCCATAGGCAACGCCAAGATTATTGTGTGCCTCGGCATAATCAGGCTTGATTTTGATGGCCTGCTTACAGGATTCTATCGCATCCTGATAGCGGCCAAGGTTGAGGTAGGCAGTGCCAAGATTGCAGTGTGCATCAACATAATCAGGCTTGATTTTGATGGCCTGCTTACAGGATTCTATCGCATCCTGATAGCGGCCAAGGTTGAGGTAGGCAGCGCCAAGATTGCAGTGTGCATCAACATAATCAGGCTTGATTTTGATGGCCTGCTTACAGGATTCTATCGCATCCTGATAGCGGCCAAGGTTGCCATAAGCAACGCCAAGATTATTGTGTGCAATATAATTGTTTTGTGTTACCTCAATCGCATGTGTAAAAAGAGTGGAACTATTCTTCCAATAGCCTACCTGCCGGTAAGTCCCTATTCCCATAGCCGTAAGCACCATTGCCGCCGCTATACCGAGGGCAATTTTTCGATACAACCATTTCGAAAGAAGTTCCGGCAGACCCCAGGCAATCACAATAAATAATCCTATATAGGGGATATAGGTATATCGGTCTGCGTAGGACTGGACGCCACTTTGCACCAAACCTATGACTGGGATTAGTGTTCCGACAAACCAGAACCAGCCCACCGGCAAATACCTTTGTTCTCGTCCAAAGCGAACCGCGAAAATGGATATAATAAGCAGTATCAAAACGCAGAGCACAATCTGCCAAGTTGGGATACTGACATTTTCAAAAGGATAGAATACCGCCATGTTCTGGGGCCAGAACATTTTGCCAATGTATCTGACATACGACAAGAAGACATTGGCAATTCTATAAGTCGCCACCTCCCCGCTGTTTTGCTGGGAAAGGAAAGTTATTACGCCTGAGACGGCCGCCAAAGCAAGGAAGGGAATTTTTTCGACTATTACGCGATGCAAAATTCGTCGCCTTTCCGGAACGGGGACTGGCTTGACGTATTCTCCGCTTGGGGTCTTAATGGTTTGAGATGCGGCAAATCGATCCAGCGGCCAATAGTCGAGCAGCAGGAGAACAAACGGGAGCGTAACGAGCATCGGTTTAGCTAAAAGGCCCAATGCGAACAACAGCACTGTCAGCATATAGCTAACCAGGCTGCGGCGTCTGACATATCCGACATAAGCGGCCAGTGTAAGCAGAAGGAACAACGTGCTCAATACGTCTTTGCGTTCGATAATCCACGCCACTGATTCAACATGCATTGGGTGGAGAGCAAAGGCGGCTGAGACAAACGCACTCGGCCAGAGTGAACCGGTTATCCTTTTAAGAATCGCAAAAAGCAGCAGGGTATTTGCAATGTGCAAGAACAGATTTTCAAGATGCATCCAGTAGGGGTTGAGACCAAACAACTGGCTATCGAGCATAAAGGAAAGCCACGTCAGCGGAAGCCAGTTTCTGACGTTCGGAGTGGTAAAAGCCCAGATGATATCGTCACGATTGAGGCCATGCGAAAAGTGCGGGTTTTCGGTTAAGAATACATTATCGTCGTAATTGATAAATTCAAAACTCCGCACCTGCCAGAAGACCAGCAAGGCGCCCAATGCCAAAACAGAGTAAACGGAAATGGCGAGATATTTTTTCACAAATTTGAACCTAACTTATCCTAAAATGGCGGCTAAAACATATTATCTGGGATTTTCCATATAACCTTGTATATATTAAATACTCGGCTATGCAACCAAGCCCTCTTTGCCTTTTGTCCCCAGCCAAAGGTGATTTTGACTATAACCTTTTACCGGTGGCTGTCAAGAGAGAAAAAGAGGTATTTTGGCAGGTTCGATGACGAAAACAAGGAATTGAAGTTTAGAGAGGTGGGGGGAGTCAAAAACTTTAGAACTTTCGGCCTTCGGTTCGGCCAAGCGCGCATATTTGTTCGAGTTTTGATAGGGGGGGTATCACCCCGAAAGGGCCGTGTGTCTCTTATTTCATAAACTGAGCGCGTTTCTTTTGCGGTTTTTCAAGCTACACCCTTTAGCAAGCCGGTTTGGGCCTAAGTTACTTTTAAAATCAAGCTTTTCAGCATTGTTAGCCGACTTTATTATAAGTCAGCAAAATACTTGCATTTGCTGATTTTCCGGTTAAACTACTTAGCTTTATGTTTCTGGTTCGCGGTGATGTAACGTCTTATTACCTGAGTTTTTAAGGAGAACACAGTGGAAACACGGTTGAAAAGTGCTGTAACGCCAATGAGGGCGTTTTTGGCAGCGGCAGTCGCCTTGTTGTGCGGCGTGCCGATGGCTTCAGCCAGCGAAGCCGATCTGATATTGCCAGACCTCAGGTCAGTCAAATTCTTCGGCGACAGGATTGATGGCTGGTCGTTGTTAATAGGGGGGCTGGTGATATGCGCCTTCGGTATGGTCTTTGGCATGGTGCAGTACTCCCGTATTAAAAATATGAAGGTGCATAAGTCGATGCTCGATATCTCTGAGCTTATCTACGGCACCTGCAAGACATATCTGTTAACACAGGGTAAATTTATCCTTATCCTGTGGGCCCTCGTTGCAGCCATCATTTATGTTTATTTCCACTGGCTTCGCGGTATGGCCAACGCCACGGTCGCTATAATCCTCGTATGCAGCTTGATAGGTATCGCGGGCAGCTATACCGTCGCGTGGTTCGGAATGAGAATCAACACCTTTGCCAATTCACGCTCGGCCTTCGCAAGCTTGAAAGGCAAACCATTCCCGGTTTACGAAATACCGCTTAAATCAGGTATGAGTATCGGTATGCTGCTCATCAGTATCGAGCTGTTCGTTATGCTCTGCATCCTGTTGTTCATCGACCCCAAATATGCGGGCTCCTGCTTTATCGGTTTTGCAATCGGCGAATCACTCGGCGCATCCGTGCTGAGAATCGCAGGCGGCGTCTTCACCAAAATCGCCGATATCGGCTCCGACCTTATGAAAATCGTCTTCAATATCAAAGAAGACGACGCACGCAACCCGGGCGTCATCGCTGACTGCACGGGCGACAACGCCGGCGACTCCGTTGGCCCGACCGCCGACGGTTTCGAGACCTACGGTGTTACAGGCGTCGCGCTGATTTCTTTCATACTGCTTGCTGTCAAAGACCCGGCTATCCAGGTCCAGTTGCTCGTCTGGATTTTCGTTATGCGGCTTGTAATGATTTTCACAAGCAGCGTTTCCTACTGGATTAATGCTGCCATAGCAAAAGCCAGGTTCCAGGACGTTGATAAAATGGATTTCGAGAAACCACTGCTGTCGCTTGTATGGCTGACCTCGTTCGTCTCAATCGGTCTGACCTATTTCGTTTCCTGGCTTGTCATACCGAATCTCGGCGATGGCTCTATGTGGTGGAAATTCGCCTCGATTATCACCTGCGGCACAATCGCCGGCGCAGTGATTCCTGAAATGGTCAATATGTTCACAGCCGTCAAATCGGCTTATGTTCAGAACATCGTCAACGCCTCCCGCAAGGGCGGGGCTCCCCTGACCATTCTCGCGGGCTTCTGCACAGGCAATTTCAGTGCGTACTGGATGGGCTTGGCCATTATGGGCCTGATGGCAATCGCCTATGGCGTAAGCACGACCGGCCTGGATGTAATGATGATTGCTCCGTCGGTCTTTGCGTTCGGTCTCGTGGCGTTCGGCTTCCTTAGCATGGGGCCTGTAACAATCGCTGTTGATTCATTCGGGCCAGTTGCGGACAACGCACAGTCCGTCTATGAGCTTTCGCTGATTGAGAGTATTCCGAATATCAAGGCGGACATCAAAAAGGAATTTGGATTCGAGCCTAATTTCGACAAGGCCAAGAGATTTCTCGAAGAGGCGGACGGTGCGGGCAATACCTTCAAAGCGACCGCAAAGCCCGTTCTCATCGGCACTGCAGTTGTCGGTGCTACCACGATGATTTTCTCAATCATCATTATTCTCACTCAGGGTCTCCAGCCCGAGTTTCTGGCAAAACTGTCGATTTTGCACCCGCCGTTCCTGCTCGGCCTGATGGCTGGCGGCGCGGTCATCTACTGGTTCACGGCTGCCTCCACGCAGGCCGTATCGACCGGCGCTTATCACGCCGTGAAGTTCATTAAAGACAATATCAAGCTCGATGGTGTGACCAAGGCATCCAGCGAGGACAGCAACAAAGTCGTCGAGATTTGCACCAAGTTTGCCCAGAAGGGTATGATTAACTTGTTCCTGGTCATATTCTTTAGCACGCTCGCTTTTGCCTGTCTTGACCCCTATTTCTTCATCGGCTACCTGATTTCAATCGCCTTATTCGGCCTGTATCAGGCAATCTTTATGGCAAACGCCGGCGGCGCATGGGACAACGCCAAGAAATACGTCGAAGTTGACCTCAGGGAAAAAGGCACCCCTCTGCACGCCGCGACCGTTGTGGGCGACACAGTCGGCGATCCGTTCAAAGATACCTCCTCGGTCTCGATGAACCCCATCATCAAGTTCAGCACCCTGTTCGGCGTCCTGGCTATCGAGCTTGCGCTTGTATTAAGCAGGAAGGTCAACATCACCCTGGCGATTGTCTTCTTTCTCATCTCAGCGTTTTTCGTCGCACGTTCATTCTACGGAATGAGAATTAAAGACGAGGATTAAAGGCAACCACAGATTACACAGATGTCACAGATTTTCAAAGCCCTCGAATTCTTTCGGGGGCTTTTTTTATGGCAGGATTTTTTGTTTTGCCTGCCGTTCGTGTGGCGAGTTGGGGACAATTCAAAAGTTAATAGGACCACTTAATTTTATCCTTGACCCACGCCGACTGGACAGGATGTCGAATGAGAACAGATGTCGATATGCTCCCACTAATACTGCTAACAAATAGTTCGTCCCACCAGTTACCGGTCCTTGGTTTTTGCATCCAATACTCTTGATAGCATTTATGCTCATATTCTTTAGCGGCCTTTTGATTGTTGGGAAATATTTTCAGTGATTTGTCACGCCACTGACAACGGAGCGGCATTGGAACACCGCATTTGATTCCCAAGATTTGATTCCAAACCATATCATCAACAAACTGGATAACTTCTGACATGGGTAAATAGAGTTCCCATAATACCATATTCACACCTGTTTTTCTGATATCTTTTTTGTCCGGAAAACACCATATTATTTGTCCATCTACAACATTAATGTGTTGCCAGAGCAGTGGATATGCTTGTTTAACACCCTGCGTATTTTGATAGTATTCCGACTTAGAATGGTCTACACGACCATCCGTAATTGAAAAGTTAGGCGAGTGAATCGTCCACAAATTTACATATCCGTTTGGCATAATTCATACAATCAACCAATGCAAATCATTGCTTCTGGCTCGATTCAACGGCAATCTTATCGTTTTTTCAATAAACTCTGGTGTTTGTTAATAAATCGGTGACCTGTTCTTACCTCTTGCACGTTTAGCCATTGCTCGAAAATAACGAGCCCCATCACTCATATTGTATTTGCCAAACACTATCGCTGTACCATCAAGTACGGCAGCTAAATCCTCGTCAGGAAGTGCGGCTTCAGCTAACTTATCTCGGACTATCGGTACATTCGAGAAAATCTTGGCATCTTCTTCCGTTTCGCACTTGACCCAATCACAATTGTTGGATTTCATCTTAACTTCCCATTTCCCGTCATCGCACTGTCTGAGCGACAAGGGTTTTACTTCCTTTGGCATATTTACCTCCCTATCAAGTGCCTTCTTCTGGACTGACAGTGGTTTTACTATTTGAAAGTTGTTGTCTTTCTTCCTCTACTATTAACTCGCCTTCTTGAAATCCCGCCATGATTCTTTTGACGATTTCTTTTTGAGGTAACAATGTGAAATTGTTATTACCCGAGAAAACATGTTTCAAGACGCAGCAAAACATCGGTATTAAAGACAACTCGCAAGCTACTAATGCTTGCTCAAGATAAAACCGTTCAAAGGCATCTACAATAACAAAAGGCATTGTTTCGGTTGTTATTTCCTCATACCTATCACCGCAATAATGTATGGTGTTAACAAGATACACATGGAATCTTTGGCAAGTATCGGCCCAATCGCCTCCGGAATTTTTGTTCATTAAAATATCTCCATATATTTTCAAGCGATGGTTGACAATATCAACAAAACGAGAGTCATCAGACGGAAGCAAGGTTTCAGTACAACTATATAACAACTGTCTTCTTACGCCCACCTCTTGTTTGTTGCATATTTTAAGGTCTAAACGGAACAGCAAATACATACCAACTTCAAATCTTGAAGCTGCTTTAAAAGTGGGAACATTATTGGTAAGCACTTCATTTAAAGTTTTGGTTAAATACTCACAAATAGAATTGTGGGCTTTAGCAAATATTTCTGTTAAAAGCTCAATATTGTTTGGTCCTGTCGGTTTATTGAATAAATTTTCAAATATCATTTAACACCTCTGCTTATTATTCGAAAGATTTAACCTTTGCGGCGAAGTGATGCTTATCGGGTGTTGTGTGCTCTTGTCTCGCTTATGCAATGGTTATGTCGGCTGGAAACGAGGATTACTTAAGCAAACCAAGGGCATATAAATCAGTGGAATCCTTCTTCGCTAAAGCTACGAAGGACAGGTCTGTGCAATCTGTGGTTCGGTTTATTTGTTTGTAAGCAGCTTGGTGATTGCCTTGGCGATGTGTTTGGCGGCGGCGATAACCTCTTTCGTCGGCTGTGCTCCGAAAGTTAGCGTCTTTGGCTGTATGCCTATGATTATCGCCTGAAACTTGAACGATTCGAGCAGATAACCAATTATCACCTTGAGGGGCAGGGAGTGCGTGCAAAACGATGTTCCGCCGATTGTTTCGGGTTCCATTATCTCGATATGTCCCGGTTCTTTATTGAGTTCTGCGGCGTCGATAATTATCAAATGCGTCGGCTGAAACTTCTTTATCTCGCCCGTGAGATTTTCCGGCGCCGTCTCACCTATAAAAACACGAATCTCCGGCGATGTGGTTTGCTTTGTGATTGTTTTCTCGATTTGCTGCGCAACCAGAAGCCCCGCGATATCATCGCCGCGTAATTCTGACCCTATACCTAATACGGCGACCCGCTGGGCATTATTTAGTTTCTGTTTTAGTATCTTTGCCGGCATCTGTGCCTAAAACCACCAGGAGTTTGCCGTGTTCGAGCTGAGCCAACTCGAAGTCAGGCGTGGCTTCGAGCGCCTCTTTGGGGCAGGTATCAACGCACTGGGCGCAATACAGGCATTTGGCGAGGTCAATCTCGGCGACGAATTTCTTTTCGCCGACGGTCTTAATCGTAATCGCTGCCGACGGGCAATCTCTCATACACATTTTGCAGCCGATACATCTTTCCTGGTAGAACCGCAGCTTGCCGCGGAAATTCTTCGGCATCGGCTTTTTCACAAACGGATACATTGACGTCGCCGGCTTCTTGAAAAGCGACCGCAGCACCTGGCTTGTCATTTTCCCCGGTCTGAACATTATCTGGTAGCTCCCTTAATAATCAGGTCCGCGATAAACTGCAAAAACGCCAGCGGCGCGACAACCTTCCAGCAAAAGTTTATCATCTGGTCGATTCTCAGCCGGGCGACTATCGTCCGGGCCAGCGAAATTAGCCCGATTATGAACAGCACCTTTACGAGATATAATGCGAATCCCGCCGCCGGCCCATAGCCCAGGCCGAAGGGCAGGAACACCGCCGCAAGTAATGACGCACCGACGACCAGCTCCATATCAATCGCCAATCGGAATATCGCCAGAAGCCGCCCGCCGTATTCGGTAAACGCTCCCGCGACTATTTCCGTTTCCGCCTCGGGTATATCGAAGGGCACCTTTTCCAGTTTCCCCAGAAGGGCGATTATCGCGATTACAAAACCCAAAAGGTTACACAGGATGGCCCACGGATGAGTGCTGAAATATACTGACATCTCGCTCAGCGACCATGTATCCGCCAGCATCGCCGGCGCCAGTATGCTCAAAAACAGCGGAATCTCGTACGCGAACAACTGCGTCAGCGAGCGTGCCGCACCAATCATCGAATATACGCTTCGTGAATACCACCCGCCGAGAAAATACGTCAGCGTGGGGACAGTCAGCAGGTATATCACAACGACGAGGTCGCCCTTGAACGCGAATAACGCCTTCGAGCCCCACATCGGCATATAAAGAAACGCCGTGAGAATCGACGTAATTGCGACAATCGGCATCATCTTGAAAACAAGCGCATCGGCGTTCTGCGGCACCACGTCTTCTTTTGCCGACAGCTTTATAAAATCAGCTAAGGGCTGAAACCACGGGGGCCCGATACGGTTCTGCATCAGCGCGTAAAGTTTGCGGTCAACGTATTCAGCCGTCAGCCCGAACACCGCGACGAATAAAAACCCCGGAAACACAAAGATATTGAACAATGCCTCTGTCATTAGTTCGACTCTCTCATAGTTCTAAGTTTTCGGTTCAATTCCGCGAAATCGATTCCCTGTTTGCTGTACCAGTCAATGCCGTATTTTCGCAACGTCGGCCAGTCCATTCTGTCCGTTCGGCCGTTGTCAATGTTCGTCGTCGCGATGGCCCTGTCAGTGCATGAAAAGCACGGGTCAATCGCCGCTATCACAATCGGCGTATCTGCCAGATAGCCGTCCTTTAACATATGAGCCACCACCTGCACGTTTGCAAGTGTCGGCGCTCGCACCTTCACCCGCTCCGGCTTATCGCTGCCGTTTGCCTTGACGTAGTGAACGTCCTCGCCCCGCGGTGCCTCATATCGGCTTACCGCCTGCCCCGCGGGAATCTTTCGCGGCGCCTTAACCACTACTGGCCCATCGGGCATCTGCTTCAGTATCTGCCTGACTAACTTATACGATTCCATAAGCTCGCCTACACGAACCAGCGTCCTGCCGTAAACGTCGCTGTGCTCATCTGTGATTACATTGAAGCTCAATTCTCCGTAAACTGCGTATGGGTCATCGCGTCTAACATCTCTATTTACACCAGATGCTCTTGCCGTCGGCCCTACCGCGCCTAAGTGTGTGGCGTCCTCTCTTGAAAGTTTACCGACCCCCGACAGCCGTTCACGCAGCGTAATTTCCTGTGTCCCTACCTGTATATAATATTTTGTCCGCTCTTCGAGAGTGTCTATCGCGCTTAGTATCTGCGGTATCTGTTCAGCCGTTATATCTCTTCTCACCCCGCCTATGGTGTTCATCCCGTAGTTGACGCGGTTGCCGGAAATCAGCGCCAGTATATCCATCACCAGCTCACGGTCTCGCCACGTGTACATCAGTAGCGTATCGAACCCGATTTCGTGTCCCGCGACCCCCAGCCAAAGCAAATGACTGTGAATCCTCTCAAGCTCCGAAATCAGCGTCCGGATATAAAGCCCTCGCTTGGGAACCTGCAATCCTGCTATCTCCTCTACCGCCTGTATAAAGCACGTCGAATGCGAGTGCGAGCATATCCCGCACACGCGCTCAACAAGGTACATATCCTGGATATACGTCCGCTGTTCGCAGGCCTTTTCGATGCCGCGATGGTTATAACCCAGCCGGACCGTCATATCAGTGATTTTCTCGCCTCTAAGCGTCAGCAAAAAACTCTCCGGCTCTTTCAGCATCGGGTGCTGAGGCCCTATCGTTAATTTAACTTCACGTTCAGGCATTTTCTGTTACCTCCGTTTTCCCGATTGTGTCTGATTTCCAGTCCTTGCGGAGCGGATACTGGCCCGCGGGCCACCCGTCGGGAAGGGGGTATCTGTTGCCGGGCGGCAGGCCTTCTACCTGCATACCCAGTAAATCAACCATCTCCCTTTCGTAAGCATCCGCCGCCGGGAATCTCGCACTAATTGTTTTTATTACAGGTTTATCTTTCGGGACACTGATGTGTAAATTCAGTATTATCCCGCTTTCTCTTGCTATGTGATAGATTACGCCGAGCGTCGGCCCCTCATCGAGGCCGGTTATCGTCGCAAGAATTACAAATCCCAGTTTGTCCACAGCGTAGTCGAAAATCTCGCCGAATTCAGCCGCCTGCACGTCCGCCCAGATGCGTCTTTCCCGCTGAACCGTAATCTTTTCCGCCGGCAATCCGAACCTCTCGGCCAACTGCTGTTTTATTTTTTCTTCTTCAGCTAACACGGGGCACTCCCAATTATGTTCCGCTAACTACTGTTTCCTTGGCGGGCTTTGATGCGTTGTCCACGCTCGCCAAAAGTTTAACCACCCCGTCTATAATCGCCTTGGGGCTTGCCGGGCATCCCGGTATATACGCCGAAACAGGTATCACCTGGTCTATGCCCCCCTCGACGTTGTAACAGCCGTTAAATACCCCGCCCGAACAGGCACAGGTCCCGACCGCCACGACGAATTTTGGCTCAGGCATCTGCTCATATATCCTTATCAGCCGGTCCTTTATCTGCCTCGTAACCGGCCCTGAGCAAACCAGAACATCTGCGTGCCTCGGTGTGCCTCTTAATATCACCCCGAACCGCTCCACATCGTATACTGGTGTTAGGGCAGCGATAATTTCAATGTCGCAGGCGTTGCATGCCCCCGTGTTGAAGTGAATTATCCACGGTGACTTGATTCTCGCCCACGTTACTATTTTTTTAATCAGAGACATCTTCTCTTTTACCTTTTAACTTTTAACTTTTTTTATTCTCTGTGTCCTCTGTGCTCTCTGTGGCTAAAAAACTCTGTGGCGAAATTTTATCTTTTATACAAAACGAATAAGCCGACAATTGCGCCCAGTATGTAAATCACCGCTATCAAAGACGTCTGCATTGTCGCCATCGGCACCGTTGCAATCATCAGCGCAACTACGTGCAGTATCGTAAAATAAAACGCGAACGGGAAAAACTGTGTATAGTCGGGCTGTATCATGTGCGTCTTGATGTCCTCGCCACAGGAATATTCCTTCGTCAGTCCCGCGGGGATTTTCTTCGGCTTCAGCGCCAGCTTCGACAAAACATACGCACAGAAAACCGCCGCCAGCATTATCAGGACAAATGCCACCGGGGGAGACAGCAATAGTTCATTTGACATCTTCTTTTTACCCTGTGAGATATTAAGTTTTTAATGGTTACTCCCGCGAAATTGTTTATCTCACGGGGTTTATCCCTTGATATTTCTTAGCAATCTTCCGTCTATCGATTTAATGTTCTTATATACGCACAAAACTATTCCGACCGCCACCGCAATCACCACAACCTCGATGACTATCAGTGTTATGGCAAGCGCCTGCGCCAGCGCCATTCGACCGCTAACGTACCCCGCCAAAATGATAAACAGCGTTACGCTTTTTGTCAGAATCTCCAGGCCAATCAGCGCCCTTACCAGGTTATACGTCATTATCAAACAGTAAAAGCCCGTTATCAGCAGAAGGATAGCCCCTATGCTGAACAGCCCGAACACCTGCGGTATTTCTTCGGTCATTCGCTCAATCCTTAAACAACGCGACCACCCCAAATGCCCCGGCCAGCAGAATGACAATCTGCCCGATCAGGTCAAGGTGTCGCATGTTCCATATAATATTACGGACGTCGCTTTCACCTGGTGCGACCTGTAAATGGAAATCCAGCGGGATGTGAACCTGGTACAAAGCTACCCCCGCCAGCACAAGTATTACAGGCAGAAGCCAGAATTTGGAAAATCGCTCTTTTTGCCTTGCCGCTGCCTGCTCATCGGTCAGCCGCTGTGTTAAGCTGATGCAGCTTATGAATATGGCGGATATCAATCCCGCGCAAACCGACAGCTCGAAAACCGCCGCCAGCGGCGAATTGAGCTTGAACATAATTATCGTCAGAATCATGCTGGTTAGCGCCAGCCCTATCACCGAGCGTAACAGGCGCACAGTCATCACCGTCCACGCGGCCGCTAACACTAACGCTACTCCAAGTATGATGTTTATTGTCATATCAATCTCTTGTCATTCCTGCGAAAGCAGGAATCCAGTAGGGCGGGGTTTACCCCGCCAATTTTATCTATTTCAGAAAACTGCTTATAGGCATCAAAACACTGTTAAACATCCACGGGAAAGCCACGCCGACGCCTACCGTTATCGCCGCCAGTATCGAGGCGGCTACCGTTATACCTAAACCGGCTTCCTTTACGTTAACCAACCCCTCGGCCAGTTTGCCGAAGAACACCTTTCGCTGCATCATCAGCAGATACGCAAGCGTCAAAACGCTCGCCAATACCGCTATCGTCGCGTATGCGTACAGACCGTTCTGCCACAACGCTATCACGATAATCAGCTTGCTCCAGAATCCCGCAAGGGGAGGTACGCCCGCCGTTGATAAGAACGCTATCAGCGAAGTTGCGTTGGTAACGGGCATCTTTGTTCCCAGCCCACCCAATTTGTTCATATCCGTCGTGCCTGACTGTTTCTCAACCGCCGCGGAATTGACAAACAGTAATGACTTGAAAATCGAATGATTGAACAGGTGAAAAATTGCCCCGACTATCGCCAGGTTGGTCCCGCAGCCCAGGGCGAGAATTATATAGCCCACCTGGCTGATGCTCGAATACGCCAGCATCCTCTTGAAATCGCTTTGCCCCATCGCCGCGAATGCCCCGACGAGGATTGAAATAGCGCCCGCTAATAAAAGTATGTGATTTACCGATTCGTTATTCGCGAATACCGATGTCGTCAGCCGAATCAGTGCGTATATACCGGAGGTTTTTGTTGCAATGCCTGCAAGCAGCACCGATGCCGCTGCCGGCGCAGCCGAATATGCCCCGGGCAGCCACCCGTGAAACGGAACCACGCCTCCCTTGATTAACAAACCGCATATAAACAGGCCGATTGCCGCTATCACCAAAGGATTACCCTGCGATTGTTTCACTGCGCTGCCCGCCGCCGCAAACGATGTGTCCCCGACCACCAGCAGCATTATCGCAATCGAAAGCAGCATCATTATCGTCGCCGTTGCCGACAGGATTATATATTTGAATGCCCCTTCGAGGGCGTTGGTGTCTCGCTGGAAAGCGATAAGGATAAACGATGCGACAGCCGTTACCTCGATGAATATATACAGCGAAAACAGGTCCGCCAGCATCACCGTCCCGTTCATTCCAATCATTGCGACCAGGACGAGGTTTACAAAATTGAATCGCTGTTTGTTGTCGCCGATTGTCTGCATGCCGACCAGGATCGTCGTCAGCGTCACTATGCCGATTGCCAGCAGCAGAACAAGCGTCAGATTGTCGCAGGTCAGCCCCAGCGAAAAATACTTCGCCAGCGCATCTATGCTGCCGCGACCCATCGCCATCATTATAACCACGAATATCTGCCACAGCGATATTATCACCCCGAAGAAAAACGCCAGTTTCTGCGTTATGCTTCGCATCGGCAGATTCAGCAGCACTATCGCCAGCAAAGGCATCAGTAAAAACGGTGACAGCATTATTGTCCCTTAACTAAAACGACTTCATTAACATTATTACGACAAACAAAACGCCTATTAACGACCAGACGACATACAGCGAATAACTTCCCGTATGCGCCAGTTTTATCAAGCTCGATAATCCCGCTGCGACCTTCACAGTGAAATCCTCATACACCCAGTCAATTGCTCGGTCTATCCACCAGCCGACTCTCGATAAGCCCCTGACTATTTTTAACCCGACATCATAGGGGTCGAACCAGCGGTTCTCGGCTTTTGTGTAAGTTCCCTCAAGGAATGGTGCGTGCCTGATGTGGTCACTCGCATGGTAGCCGCCGCCGTTGACCTTCGCGGCAAACAAATGATGCAGCAGCGCGCCGACAAGAACGATAACCGTAATCGTAATCAGCATCGTATTGGGGCCGAACTCCTGTCCCGCTAATCGTTCCTCGCCCAGAATCGGCTTTATGAGGTTATCTAAAGGCAAATAATGCCACACGCCGAAGACCACACATACTGATGCGATAATTATCATCGGCACAAGCATCGGCAATGACGCTTCCCTGACGTTCTTGTTTTTTTCGCTCATCTTGCCCAAAAACGCCGCGTGCCCCAGTTTCAAAAACGACGCTGCGGTAAGGAACGTTCCTAAAATCGCTGCTAAGTAAAATATATTTCCTCTTACTAATGCCGCGTCATAAACCAGCTCTTTCGAGTAAAACCCGTTAAATGGCGGCACACCCGAAATCGACGCCGCCGCTATCGCGAAACATATAAAAGTTACGGGCATCTTTAACCACAGCCCGCCCAATTTTGCCAAATCCGTTGTCCCCGTCTGCTTTTCCACCGCACCGCCCGTAAGGAACAAACAGCTTTTATACAGCGCGTGGTTTATCATATGAAACAGCCCGCCTACGATGCCGATGGGCAGGCATGTCCCTATACCGAGAATCATGTACCCGACCTGGCTTACCGCGTGATACGAAAGCAGCCGTTTATAATCCTTCTGCACAAGGGCCATCATTACCGCCAGAAGTATCGTAATCGCGCCGATTGCCATAAGCAGTGTGCTAACCCACGATTCGCCGCTGAGTTTGAACATATCGAGCGATATTCTCGCCAGAAGATAAATGCCTAAAAGTTTCTCAAGGGATGCGGGTAAAAATGCCATAAATGGCAGCGGCGCATCAACTGCGGCGTCGGGAATCCACGTATGGAAGGGCACCGACCCCGCCTTTGAAATCGCCCCAATCATCATAAGGATAAATGCCAAAACGCTTAGCGAATCAACGACGGGCAAACTGATTTTGGAAATTGTCATCGTGCCCGCCAGATACCCTGCAAGACCGATACCCATCATCAGGCACAAATCGGAAATACCCACGATAACGAACGCCTTAATCGCCGTCTTGTATGCGCCAGGCCTGCCAATCGCAATCATTCCGAACAGCGTCAGCAGCAGCCCCTCCCAGAAAAACAGCATCAGAACAAGGTTATCCGACAGCACCGCGCCGTTGGTCATCGCCAGCGTTATGAGCAGGTAGCTGTAAAATTGATTAAGGTAGGGCTTGTCCCTCATAAATGAGCAGCTGTAAAGCACAAACAGAAACGAAAATGCCGATGCCGCCACGAGGATAAACGCGCTGAAATGATACAGCCGCAAAGCAAAATCAATCCCGAAGCCCGTCCAGGGAATCGATAAACTTATATTTTCCCCGAAAAGCGATACGGTCAGGCCAAGTGTCGCAGCCGTGGCAAGCAGGGCAATCGCCTCCTTGACGCTCTTGATTTGCTGACCAATCAACAGCACCAGAAGTCCGGCGACAAAGGGTATGACTATTGGCAATAAAATATAGCTGTCTGTCATCTGATTCCCCCCGGCAGATGTTGAATCGCGGCCATAACAAACTGCGTCGGCCACGCAATCGCGAATCCCGCGACAATCGATAACACCGCAAGCGACGCGACGCTAATAACCATCGTGGCTGAACCCTCCCTGACGAGCTTGGTCTTTGGCTCGCCCAGAAATACCATACTGAACACCCGCAGCAGATAAATAATGGTCATAACCGCGCCTATCAGGAAAGTCAGCATAATCCAATAATCGTTGGCCCGTATCGTGCTCGTCATAACCATAAATTTGCTGAAAAACCCGCCGAATGGCGGTATCCCCATAACCGAAAACGAACAGAACAGAAACGCAATCGCCGTAATGGGCATCGTCTTAATCAACCCGCCCAACTTGGTAATATCCTTGGTCTTGGTATTCTGCTCAACGATTCCCGCGCACAGGAACAACCCGCCCTTAGCTAAACCATGCATCATAATGTATAGGAGACCTCCTGTGATGCCGATTTCGTTGCCGATTGACAGGCCTAAGAAAATAAAGCCAATCTGGCTTACGGTAGAATATGCAATTATGCGTTTCAAATCGGTATCGACCATCGCCGCGGCTGCGCTAACTAATGCGCTTGCGCCCGCGACTACCGGCACTATCGTGTGCCAGGAATCATCAATCGTAAACGTCGCGATAAATAACCTCGCGAAAACATAAACGCCTATCTTAACAAGCAACGCCGCGTGCAGCAGGGCGGTAACCGGACTCGGAGCCACGCCTGCGTCGGGTAACCAAGTGTGGAAGGGCAGCGTCGCGGATTTGGAAAAGATGCCCGCGAGCATTAGAAGGACCGCCAGATTCGATAAATGGGTCGTGCCGAGGGTTTCTTTGATGGTCTGGAGGTCGAAAGAGCCGGTTTGCTGGTAAACAATGACGAAGCCGAGGAGCATCAAAAGTGAGCCGAACATCGTAACAAGGAATGCTTTGTCGGCCTTAATGACGTGCTGCTTTTCCCTGAAAAACCCGATGAGCCGCCAGCTTGTTATGGCTGTGATTTCCCAGAAAAGATACAGGAATACGAGGTTGCCTGCGAAAATCAGGCCCATCATACCGCCCAAAAACAGAAGCACCATCAGGTAGTATTCGTTCTGGTTTTCGTAATGGCTGATATAGCCAAAGGAGTAAAAAATGATGATTGCGCTGATAAAAGCGGAAACCATCGCCATAAATACCGCCAAGCCGTCGGCGTACAGGGTGAAACTGAATATATTATTGATATTGGCCGTGAAATTGAGCGGCCCTGCGAGCATAACCGTGGGCAGGATAGCGATTACCAATAGAAGGGGGATTAAAGCCAGCGCCAGCGCAAGGAGATTTCGCAGGCCCGTTGATATTCGGCCCGCCAGGGGCAAAATAAACGCCCCGATACACGGCACAAGCACCACACAAAGGAGCATCAATCGATTATCCATAATCGCCCGTTTACCTGAAAAAGAGTCAAAGCAAATTCCTTACTGTTTACAAAAGGATGAGGCATATTAGCGACTTATTGGCCGATAGTCAAACAGAATATCGGTTGATGTTAATGGCATTGGGTTGAGGGATGATAGCGGATTCGCTTTCAAAAGGCAAGAGGAAAAACTGGGTCCCCGGCAGAAGACCAAAGGAGCTAACCCCGAGGATCTTCGCTACGCTCCGAGGGGGCAAGGGGGTTGTTTTAGATACTCGATACTTGATGCTGGATACTCGATTTTCGATACTGGATACTTGATACTCGTAAAGGCCCCAGATCGCGGTCTGGGGTCTGCGCTGCGCTACGACAAGGCCTATGGCCACAGGTCTTCTATGCCATCAGTGGACTGGAGCCAGTTTGTGGCCTTTTCAAAATCGGTGAACGCCATAACGGTAAATCTGTCGATATTTGCGCACATCTCCAAAAAAACCGCTTTGTTGAATTGTTCATCATCTCTTGCAAGGACAGCGATTTTACTTCGGAATGCCTCCTTGTGTCGCCCAAGTTCACCAATCAGCTCAAACAAGTCGGCATGATTCATGTGGCTATGGACTTCCCGCAAGTCCATCAGTATCTCATAATCTCCGATTAGATGCTCCATCTCCGCAAGTTGAACGAGTAATTTTTTGCTCTCATCAAGGTCTATCTCGCCGGTGGGCTTGGCCTTTATGAAATCCTTGGCTTGAATTATCTTATAGTTTACCCGCATTTTAGAGCATCCTGAATAATCCTGCGCTTGTTTCACATATACTCTACTTATGGCACAGATTTTCAATGATTTTATGCTGCCATTAAGAGAATAGCAATAAGGGGGATTTAATTAGTCGATAGTTAATAGTCGTTAGTATTTAGTATATCGTAATTCGGATGCCGCTTGCGGATTCTTAAAATGCTTGTTTTCTTTCCAGTTTAACAATATACTACTAACCACTAAGCCCCGAAGACACAAAGTGTATTCTTAGTGCCTTTGTGGTGAAGATTAAAGAGATTCGCACCTTTGACCGTCAACTTTGCCGTCCGGCAGACGATTTTATAAATATAGGTGACTGCCCCTAATTATTCATGAGATAGACATGAAGATTATTTGCCCTAATTGTGCGCAGGTACTGCAAGGAACAGAAAAATCACTGGGACACAGAGCCAAATGTCCTAAATGTGAAACTGTCTTTCGTGTTACCGCAGAGAGGTGTCCCGATCTGTCTGCATCCATATCTGATGAGTCACTTAAACATCGGCAGACTGCCAATGCTATTGATGCACCTGCACATCAATCTACGCAAATGACGCATAAGATGGCAGAAAGTATTGCTGACCCAAAATTAGAAAGACAGAAAAGATGGGTTATGATTATCAGTGCGGTTGGATTGACTTGCGTAGCGACACTTTTGATAACCGTTTTTGCTTTGAGACGTTCGTACACTGACAAGTCTGAGGTGGTTTCTGCAAATCAAGGAAGGATTGTTCATACAGAGAACTCACCTGTTAGCAAAACGACTATCAATCATCAGGAAACATCGGAAAAGAAAATAAACCCCACAACATCAACAGATTCAAGCTTGTCTCGTGTGTCAGAAAATGCGAAGAGTGTAAAAAATACTACACTTTCCCCAAAAAAGGTAGATGGTCCAAATCCTAGCATAAATTTACAGACAGAGTTAAGTACAAGTGATCTGGTCGAAAAAGTTGACCGATCAATATGTAAAATTGAATGCGGTTTTAGCTCCGGCACAGGATTTTTAGTTGCGCCGGCTATAGTGGCTACCAATGCGCATGTCGTGGATTCGTGGGATGAGTTGAATTGCTATTTTCCTGGAAATTATGTTGCCGCAAAAGCGCAAATTCTCTGGTTTAATCCTGATGTTGATATCGCCTTTCTAAGCGTAACCATTGATCGTTCTCCACTTGAAATCACAAATTCCGATGATGCGAAGCGTGGCGAAAAAGTCGTAGTCATAGGATATCCTGGTACAGTGGGGGAATCTGTCAGCAGTTCCGTAACTACCGGAATTCTTAGTAACAGAACGAGCATCGCAGGGATATCTTACCATCAGACCGATGCGGCAATAAACTCAGGGAATAGTGGCGGCCCAGTATTTGATAAATTTGGGAAAGTGATTGGAATAGCAACACTTAAAGAAACTAACAAAGAAAATATCGGATACGTACTTCCTGTTTCGTATATTTTTTCTGAATACGCAGATATGCACAAATCAACTCCTCAAGAAAGATTGTCAAAATTAGCACTTTGTGTGCGAGATTCCGACATAAAAGCGGTCGAAGGGGGAAAAACCCTTGTTATTCTAATGCTTGCAGATATTGAATCTGCTTGGTCAGATGCCATTAAGTATGATAATGATTTTGAAAGGGCTGTCCGGATTTCCTCCGAAAAACATGGAGGTCTTGCGGAATTGACGGCCACACGAATGAAAAAAATAGACACAAACCTTGACCTCTACAAACAAACGCTGACGGAAAGACAGGTAAGATCACTAAATATTGCAAAAAACATCATAATTGAAGCGTGCGATTTCGTAAAATCGCCATCAGGAAATTATCGAAGATTTGAACAGTATTGGGTGGTGAAAGTTTCTGAACTTCAAGAGATGACAAAAATATTAGAATCCACTATAAACCAATAAAACAAGAATGTTGGGGGCACTTGTGCGGTCGCATGGGTGCGTGTACGGCATGCTTCGCGTTCAAATTAACTCCGGCCATTTTTCTTTCCGCCTGCGGTGGATAAACCCCGCCACTTGCCAAGGGCGGAGATGGCGGAGAAAAGGTTAAGCATTCCTCAGGATTGCAGTCCGCCTACGGCGGATATTAAAAGCACCCCCAAGCGGGCTTGGGGGCTAACCACGCCCCGAAATGGGGTTCGAGGATAACCAAAAAAAATAATTGCGGATTGGCGGGGTCATAGATAACATTTGTCCTATGGATAAAATGATAGGGTATATGGCGACGTGGACAACATACGGGACATGGCTGCAAGGGAATGAGAAAAAATACGTTAAGGACGGAGAGATATTGCAGGCGGATAAGGAACTCGAAGAGGCAAATAAACGGCAGCAAAAATCAAAGACCATCCGATTAACATATAAACAGAAAAAAATTGTCGAAGAGGTAATTCTTAAAGAAGCACAACGAATCAATCAAGAGATACTTGCGCTGGGGGTTTTCTCAAATCACATACATATAGTGGTTGGTTCAACAAATGAATCGATAGAAGATACCGTGTCCAGATATAAAAATATCGCGACATGTGCCCTGAAAAAAACAGGATTAACAGAGAGGATATGGACCCGCGGTTTTGATAAAAGATTTTGTTATAACGACGAAGAAATACAGCAAAAAATCGCATACGTTTGCGGTCAAAAGTAACAATGGTTAGCCCGTAGGCCTGCCTGCGGGTGCAGTAAATACTTAAGAAATGTCCAATCTGCCGGAGGCGGAGAGATGTTAATTTAGGCAATTCAATCCAATGGGTTTTACGATGCTTGATTCTCGATACTTGATACTGGATACTCGAGGACGGAAGACAGAGGACAGCATCGATTGCCGATTTCCGAATGTCGATTGTCGATTTAGGGATGCGGAAACCAACATAACTATTTTATGTATCAATACTTACAAAAAACAGTGGGGACATTGCTTCTCTCATTTTTTGCCATAACTTCTTTTACGACAAGGTTTTAAATTCTGGACAAAAACAGTTGTTATCCATTTTCGCGCAAGTCCAAAACCCTTAGATGTGAAAAAAATAAAATTTTTTTATTCCTTATTTCATAAGGACTTATCAATTTTGACCCCATCAGGAAATCCCTTAGTTTTCGTCAAAAGCGCGCAAGATTGCGCCATAGGATAGAGGGACGCGCTGGCCGTGCCTCGTGGCCCGTGACTCGAGACTCGAAAACAGAAAGCGGAAGACGGAAAGATGAAAAATTTAGAATTTAGAATTACGAATGTAGAAGTAATGACAAAAAAGGGGGATTGAGAAAATGGCAACGATTAACGTAACGATACCAAATTGGCTCGACCGTATCTGCACTTATCCTGTGATGCTGTATCGCAGGCACAAATATGGTTATGACTATCGGCGGATTTACTTAGGCGAAGGGGAATGGGCAATTCTCGACCAGCAGGATTACTATCGGCTTTGCAACTTCAAGTGGCACGTCAATGGGACCAACGGCAAGTTCTACGCTGTTCGACAAATCAAGGTCGATAACAAGCATACAAAGAGAATGTATCTGCACAGGGAAATTATGAACGCGCCAAAGGGATTTGTTGTCGACCATAAAGACGGGAACAGCTTTGACAACCGAAGGGTTAATCTGCGTCTGGCAACCCGGTCTCAAAATTCGTGCAACAAACGAAAGAGAGCGAATACATCATCGCAGTTTATCGGGATTTATTGGGACAAGGCGAAAAGAAAATGGGTGGCCAGAATAAAGTATCAGGGGAAATCAAGGATGATAGGTAATTTTGTTGACGAGATTGAGGCAGCAAAGGCATACGATGAGGCGGCGAAGAAATACCATAGGGAGTTTGCGAGATTGAACTTCCCGGAAACACAGACGCAAGGCAGAAGTGAGAAGTAAGAATTTAGAAGTTAGAAGTGAAAAGACGGGCCCGGCTACGTCTTTGACTATGCCGAGGCAAGCAGCGTGTAGCGGACAGCGTTCAGAAATGTCCAATATCCAATATTAAATGTTCAATCCGCCTTCGTTAACCCTCCGTCGCACTGTGCGCTATGTAGGGCAGGCACTATGGCGGATAAATGTCCAATCCGCCGGAGGCGGGGGACGCTGCGCGAGATATTAGAAAAGTCGAACAGGTGAGCAGTGAAAATCTGTCCGCAAAACGACGGAGGGTAAACTTTGTTATGAGAGGGCAGGGGGAATTATGGGACTCAAACGATGATATTTAACATAATCTGCGGAATAACCAATACCTCGCAATATATTAATTATACTTTAATTAAATAAATCGAAAATAATATAAGGGCAGTAATAAATTGCCGCATTTTATCTATAAGTCATATTAGCCAGACACCTTTGGCAAGTAATTATGAGGTGTAAGACACAAAATACATAACACCCGTTCTTTATGAAAAGGAGAGACAGCAATGAAAATGTTAAAAGTGTGGGTTGTGGTTCTGGTACTGCTGGCTGTGAGCACTCCGTCATTCGGCTATATCCTTGTTTATAATGCGCTTAGCAGGATAAAAGCCATTGACAGCGTGGCTAATTCCTTAGTTGGAATAGCAGTTAGAGGTTATCTGATTCTGGATATCAACGACACGGATGGAGATGTCGACGCTTCGTACTGGCTGATTTACGGCAAGGACGGTGATGGAACCAAAGTTTACACATGGGCCGAGCCAGACCAACTGCAATTGTCGGTTAGCGGCAAATGCCAGAGCGTTTCTATGGATACAGAGGATGGATGGTCAATAACTGTTGTAGGCAAAATAACGAATAAGGCCATCGGCTTAGCGGCAGGCAAACAACTTATCGCCTACAGCATGTCGGGTAATCTTATCATCCCGATGGACGGTGGCGTTGTTCTTAACGATAACCAGTCGTTGACAGGTTCGGGGACTATTTCAATAACGCTGAACTCTACGAAAACCAAGGCCGCGAATCTGTCGTCAGAGGAGATAGATGATGTGCTCCAAGCTATCCAAACATCATTGGTTGGTTACTCCGGCTAATAGTGCGGTTGTGTAAGGCCAAGGCCAACCAAACTTTTTCGCTATCGGGTTTGGTATAGTCGAACTAAGCATACAATGATTCTGCTCCACATAAAATGTGGGGCAGAATCATTTTTTTTCAGCACATAAAATCGCCCTTGATATTGCCCCGGCGTTTCGATATTAACAACCGCTTATGAAAACAGGTTTAAAAAAACTGTTCGCATAAAAACAAACGGGGCCTGGTTCGGTTATTCGAAACAGACCCCTCATCTTTGAAGCCGAGGAGCGGCCTGCCTTTAGAGACAGGCCGGAACCGGCGGGCTTCCGATTTTGCTATCGCTACGCCGGACGAGATATATTTGTGATTTTTTTAAAACTTGTATATGAACGACGTCTGCGCCCGCACACTGTCGGCAGAGCCAAGGTCAACATACTCCGTATGCCATTGGGAAAGCTCGAAGCCAATCTGAGCATTTTTGTCGAGGTTGTAAAGGACGTTGCCAAAGATTGACTGGTTGTATTTGCGTTTGTCTCCGCTCATTCCCTCAAGGTCATCCTTGTTGGCGCTGTCGGCGCTAACGCCAAGATTGAAAGACCATTTGCCCCAGGGTCCCAAACTTGCCTGCGCCCAGCCGCCCTGGCTTCGGATTTCCTTATTCTTTACGGTATTTACACCCTGTCCGATACCGCCGAGATAGGCGTCGAGGTCCTGGCCTGTAAACAATTCACCTTTGAAACTGAGCCATTCGTTGACCGGCTGTTGGACGTCCAAGTTCAAAGACCAACTGTCGAAATCTTCTCTGTGGGCTGCTATTTTGCTGCTGCCAGCGGCGTTGACGTCATAGGATTCTTTGGCGTAGTGACTTGAGACACCGACGGTTGCGGGCTTATATCCCAACGAGGGCAACGTTAAGCTGACGCGTTCCTGTATGCAGGGGAAGCCAGCATCTTCACCGGAGTCCGACTGGTCTGCTGCCAGTATGTTTGTATTCGTCCGACCTATTGTCCTGGCGAGGGCGCCTTCGAGTTTCAGCTCCGTATCCTTATCTATTGTGTAGCTTTTTGTCAGCCGGATTTGCGGACGACGATATCCTATATTGCCGGCCCACCATCCGACCGAGTAATTCAGGGTATCGGGCCACAAGGGCGAAATCACGTCCGAGGTTTGGCCCGCCAGTATGCTGAATTTGTCATCGGGCCATTCAAGATTCAGGTAGGCGTGCCGCATCATCGGGACGGGCTTGTTTTCCGTTCCGCCGCCGTAAAAATCCATTTCCACGCGGCCGCTGGTTTTGAACTCCTGGTCATTCGGTCCGTATATCAACATTCCGAGCCGTGTTTCGTTGGCCGTCAAATCGAACTGGCTGTGGTCATTGGTGCCCCTGTTGGGCCTGACCCATTTCGCATAATCGCCGACGTCCATTCTCGATGAATCGTATGAGGCGTCGGCCTTAATTCTTCCATAAATCTGCACGTCAAGGCCTGACATGACCGGCTTTTTCTCCGAAACAGGTTTGGCCGGCTCCACATTCATCGTTTTCTGTTCAATATTAGACGTTCTGCGTTCGATGTTATTTGCCTCTTTTATTCTCGCCTCATCCTGCTGTTTGACCATCTGCTTTAATTCTGCAAGCTCCTTTTCCAATTTTTCTATCCTTGCTTTTAATTCGGCATTTTCATTTGTCGTGTCCGTCCCGACGTCCGCAAGACAGAGATTCCCCAGGAAAAACACAATAACGGCGATTACGACAATTCCTCTGTTTCTCATAGCGGCTCTCCTTGGCATAAACCTTTAACCCTGTTTTTACCTCACACCAATTACAAGAAGCCGAATTTTACATTGTGCATTCATAAAATTCCACTTGTATTTCACCGTTAAAAAAGATTCTGCTACAATCCATTATTCAACAAAATCGCCCTTGATATTGCGTTGGCGTTTTGATATTAACAACCGCTTATGAAAACGGGTTTGAAAAAATTATTAGTTTGTTTTGTTGTTGTCTGCGTATCAGCAGGCATAAGCAAGGCCGATTTGGCGGGGAAGGTCGAGACGATTGTCGCGGCGCAGGCACAGGGCAAGGTGCGCATCGCGGTGAAAATAGTAAATCCCGCCACCGGAGCCGTTATTTACAGCCATAACGCTTCCGCTTCAATGACGCCGGCGTCGAATATGAAGCTTGTTACGACGGCGGCGGCGTTACATTATCTCGGCCCGGATTTTACTTACCTGACGGGCGTTGGCTTAATCGGTGATTCAGTGGCGGTAATCGGCAGCGGCGACCCGATTTTGGGTGACAAAGCCACGATGCAGAAAAATAATCTCGACCCGCGCTGGGTATTAAAAGACGCAGCCGAGATTCTGCGCAAAAATAACGTAACGGCGATTTCCGATGTTATTATTGACGATACCGTATTCGACAATGAATACGTTCAGCCGAACTGGCCGAAAAAGGAGCTGAACCGCTGGTATGCCGCAGAGATAGCGGGCATTAACTATAACGATAATTGCATCGAGATTACTGCGGAGACGGCTGGTTCAAAAGTCGAGCTGACTATCGACCCGCCGACAAGCTATGTAAAGATAATCAATAATTGCAAGGTATCGACCACGCAAACTGACACTACTATCTGGGGGGCGAGGCCCGACGGTTCAAACGTTATTACGGTATCAGGCGTCTGCTACAAAAAATGTGAGCCGGTCCGCGTTACAATCGACAGGCCACAGGCATTTTTCGGCTATCTGCTTGCCGAAGAGATTAAACGGTCCGGCGTTGCCATCAAGGGGCAGCTTGTCGAAAGAGAAATTTTGCCGCAGGAGCCATTCAAGCTCCTCGCTGTTTATCGCACACCTATATGGGATGTTTTTGACCGCTGTAATAAAGACAGTTTAGAGGTCGCCGCGGAATCACTGCTGAAGACAATCGCCGCATATCGGCAGCCGAGCGGCAAGGGCGGCTCATGGGCGCAGGGCAAGCAATTCGTATCGGATTACCTGGTTTCGCTGGGGGTATCGACCGACCAGTTCGTTCTCGACGACGGCTGCGGGCTGAGCGAGAACAATCGCCTCAGCGCAAATCTGCTTACAGCCATCCTTTTGGACATTTACAAAAAGCCCGAATGGCAGAAATTCAAGGAGACGCTCGCGGTAGGGGGGGAAGACGGCACAGTAGGTAAATTCTTCAACGAGCCGAAATACAGGGGCAAAATCTTCGCCAAGACCGGCTACATCGGCGGCGTAAAATCTTTATCCGGCGTATGCACAACCGAGGCGGGCGACAGGATATTTTCGATAATCACCAACAACACAAACGGCGAAAGCCGACAAGCCATCAACAACATCGTCAAAGCCATTATTGACGAATCGCGATAACGCCGCCATGGCAATCAAGACAGAACAAACGTTGGTTGACCAGCCGAAAGGCAAAGATTAATGCTGAAAATCGGCAATATAATTCTTGATGTCCCCTTCTTTCAGGCGTCGCTCAGCGGATACAGCGATTACGCTATGCGGGCAATCGCGCGTGACTGTGGAGCTCCTATGACTTTTGCCGGCGTAATGCTCGCAAAAAGCGTCGTCCATCCGCGGGTCTTTAATAGTCCGGCATTTAAACCAGGCGATGAGGAACATCCGATAGGAGCCCAGCTTTTAGGCGAGGACGCGGAAATAATGGCAAGGGCGGCCAAGGTGGTATCTAAGGCGGGTTACGATTTGATAGACCTGAATTTTGCCTGTCCTGCGCCGAAAGTTATTCGCCGAAAGCGGGGGGGCTTTCTTATCAATGAGCCGGATAAAGTAATGGAAATCTATAACTCCGTGAGAGAGGCCGTTGATTGCCCGGTAACTATGAAATTGCGGACGAGTTTCGATAATGAGTCCTATGATAATTTCTGGGACATCAGCACCAGGGCCGCGGCGGGAAAGGTCGATGCGTTAATTGTGCATCCGCGCGCTGTTTGCCAGAGATTTACCGGCTCGGCAAACTGGGAGTTTTTATCAGAGGTCAAAAAACGATTTCCCCGCACAATAATTTTCGGCAGCGGAGATTTGTTTTCCGTTGATACAATTAAAAGTAACATGAAAAATTCCGGTGTTGATGGCGCGGTAATCGCTCGCGGCGCGATTGGCAATCCATGGATTTTCAATCAGCTTCGCGAGGGAGATGATTTCGTCGCCCCAACTCTTGAGCAGCAGGGCCGGATAATTTCAAAACATTTCAATTTAGTTTGCAAGCTCTATGGGGACAAAAAGGCCATCACGCATTTTAGAAAATTCGCGATTGCATATTGCAAGCTTCATCCCCTGCGCAGAAAAGTCCAAAAAGCCCTTTTTGCGGCAAACACGGCTGAAGAATTCTTAGCCGGCGTAAAACAGTGGTATGGTCTGTAACAACAATATTTTTTAGTTGTTGGCATATTCGACACGGGTTATTATTTTAACTATGCCTGAATCTACGAAAAAATCCTTCGTCATTTTCACGTATTTTGTTTTGACATTGGGCACCTTGCCGGTCTTCTGGCAGGTACACAATTTCGGTTTTGTCAATTATGATGATAGCGACTACGTTTATGAAAATCCGCACGTTCTGAACGACCTGACCTGGGATGGTATCGTCTGGGCTTTTACCACCAATCACACGGGCTACTGGCATCCTTTGACGTGGCTGTCGCTTATGCTCGATTGTCAATTGTTTGGCGCAAACCCCGGCTGGATGCATCTTGTGAACCTGCTTTTGCACCTTGCAAATACCCTGTTACTCTTTGCGGTGCTCAGGAAAATGACCGGTGCATTATGGTCTAGCGCATTTGTCGCGGCGGCCTTTGCGATTCATCCGATGCATGTCGAATCGGTAGCGTGGATTGCCGAACGCAAGGACGTATTGAGCACGTTGTTCCTTCTGCTTACATTGGCCGCTTATGTCAGCTATGTAAGACGCCGCGGCATAGTTCGCTATATGCTGACATTGTTGTTGTTCGCATTGGGCCTTCTTGCAAAACCAATGCTCGTTACTTTGCCGGCTTTGCTTCTGCTTTTGGACTATTGGCCGCTCGGTCGTTTCACCGCTGAGCATGCGGAGAGCGCGGAGAAAAAAAACAAAATTAACTCTGCGGTCTCTGCGGTGAGACCGGCAGCACGATTAATAGTCGAAAAAATTCCCTTCATCGCACTTTCCATTGTCTCAAGCGTAATTACGTTTCTGGCTCAACTGGGGGGCAGTTCACTAGCACCTATCAACGCACTTGCTTTGAAGGCCAGAATTGCCAATGCCTTCTTATCTTACGCAAGATACACAGGTAAACTGTTCTGGCCGCGGAATCTTGCGGTATTTTATCCTTTTGACACCAAAAGCTTTGCGTTCTGGCAGGTGGGGATGTGTGTTTTATTATTGCTTGTTATATCCATTTTTGTAATTCGTTTCGGACGAAATCATAAGTATTTACCGGTGGGCTGGTTCTGGTTTGTCGTGACGCTTGTGCCGGTGATAGGTTTTGTTCAGGTTGGCTGGCAAGCAATGGCCGACCGCTACACCTATATTTCCTATATAGGTCTTTTCATAATGATTGCGTGGGGTCTGCCGGAGCTTCTTTCGAAATGGCCACAGCGAAAAATTGCTCTTGGCCTGTCGATGGTAATAGCGCTGATACCCCTCGGGATATGCTCGCATAAACAGATAAGCTATTGGAATAACAGTTTTACCCTCCTTTCACATGCTCTTGATGTAACGCAAAACAATTATATTGCGTACTTTGGTCTTGGCGTTGCCTATGCCAACCTTGGCTGCTGGCAAGATGAGATAGAGGCCTATAAGCAAACCATAAGAATCCAGCCGGATTATGCCGATGCACATTTTAATCTCGGCGTTGCCTACGCCAACCTTGGCCGCTGGCAGGATGCGGCAGAGGCTTATAAGCAGGCCGTAAGAATCAAGCCGGATTATGCCGAGGCACACTATAATCTTGGCGTTGCATACACCAACCTTGGCCGCTGGCAGGATGCGGCAGAGGCCTATAAGCAGGCCATAAGAATCAGGCCGGATTATGCCGAGGCGCATTCTAATCTTGGTATTACCTATTTAGTAGCCGGCGACAAGAGTTTGGCCCTTGAAGAATACAAAATTTTAAAGACTCTGGACGCTGAGAAGGCAAACGAATTGTTTAAATTGATTCATAAGTAGGTATTCCAGAACCAGCCGAAGAGTTCTTGGCCGTTGTGAAATAATGGTATGGCCTGTAACAACAATGTTTTTTAGTTGTTGGCATATCCGACGCGGGTTATTATTTTAACTATGCCTGAATCTGCGAAAAAATCTTTCGTTATTTTCACGTACTTTGTCCTGATATTGGGTACATTGCTGGTCTTCTGGCAGGTACGCAATTTAGGTTTTGTTGATTATGATGATAATGACTACGTATCCGAAAATCCAAATGTTTTGAACGGCCTGACCTGGGACGGTGTCATCTGGGCTTTTACCACCAACCGCACGGGCTACTGGCACCCTTTGACGTGGCTGTCGCTTATGCTCGATTGTCAGTTGTTTGGCGCAAACCCCGGCCGGATGCATCTTATGAATCTCATTTTGCACCTTGCAAATACCCTGCTGCTTTTTGCGGTACTCAGGAAAATGACCGGCGCATTATTGCCAAGCGCATTTGTCGCGGCGGCCTTCGCGATTCATCCGATGCATGTCGAATCGGTCGCGTGGATTGCCGAACGCAAGGACGTATCGAGCACACTGTTTCTTCTGCTTACATTGGCCGCTTATATCAGCTATGTAAAACGCCGCGGCCTGGTTCGCTATGTGCTGACATTGTTGTTGTTCGCATTGGGTCTTCTTGCGAAACCAATGCTCGTTACTTTACCGGTACTGCTTCTGCTTTTGGACTATTGGCCGCTTGAACGAATCAGAGGACCCGACTTCGCCCAAGGGGCTACGCCGGGCGGGCAGAGGACTGAGGGTGCGTCTCAAAAGGTATCGGCGGGACGGTTAATAGCCGAAAAAATTCCTTTCATTGCTCTTTCCATTGTCTCAAGTGTAATTACGTTTCTGGCTCAGCTGGAGAGCAATACAGTGGTACATATCAACGCTCTCCCTTTGAAGGACAGAATTGCCAATGCCTTCTTATCTTACGCAAGATACATAGGTAAACTGTTCTGGCCGCAAAATCTCGCGGTATTTTATCCTTTTGACGTCAACAGCTTTGCGTTTTGGCAGGCGGCGATGTGTGTTTTATTATTGCTTGTTATATCCATTTTTGTAATTCGTTTTGGACGAGAACAAAAGTATTTGCCGGTAGGGTGGTTTTGGTTTGTCGTAACGCTTGTGCCCGTCATAGGCTTTGTTCAGGTTGGCATGCAGGCCTTGGCCGACCGCTACACCTATATTTCCTATATAGGTCTTTTCATAATGATTGCCTGGGGTCTGCCGGAACTGCTTTCTAAATGGCCGCAGCGAAAAAACGCTCTCGGCCTGTCGATGGTAATAGTACTGACAACCCTCGGAATATGCACGCAACGGCAGATAAGCTATTGGAATAACAGCTTTACCCTCTTTTCGCATGCCATCGAGGTAACGCAAAGCAATTATATTGCGTACAATAATCTTGGCGTTACCTACGACAAACTTGGCCGCCATCAGGAGGCGATGGAATCCTATAAGCAGGCCATAAGAATCAAGCCGGATTACGCCGACGCACACTTTAATCTTGGCAATGCCTACGGCAAACATGGTCGCTATCAGGATGCGATAGAATCCTACAAGCAGGCCATAAGAATCAAGCCGGATTTTGCCATGGCACACTTTAATCTTGGCAATGCCTACGACAAACTTGGCCACCATCAGGAGGCGATGGAATCCTATAAGCAGGCCATAAGAATCAAGCCGGATTATGCCGATGCACACTATAATCTTGGCGTTACCTGCTACAAACTTGGCCGCTACCAGGATGCGGTAGAATCCTATAGGCAAGCCACCCGAATTAAGCCGGATTACGCCGATGCGCACTATAATCTTGGCGTTACCTGCTACAAACTTGGCCGCTATCAGGATGCGGTAGAGGCCTATAAGCAGACCATAAGAATCAAGCCGGATTTTGTTTTGGTACACTATAATCTTGGCGTTACCTATTTAGTAATTGGCGACAAGGGTTTGGCCCTTGAAGAATACAAAATTTTAAAGACACTGGACGCTGAAAAGGCAAACGAATTGTTTAAATTGATTAATAAATAGGTGTTCCCGAAAAGAGTTTTTTAGCCACGGATTACACTGATTTACACAGATTTTTCACCACGAAGGCACGAAGAAACACGAAGATTTTAACCACGGATTGGCACGGATTCTCGCGGATTCCTTCGACAAGCTCAGGACAGGTTAGTCAGCCAGAGGGACATACTCGATAAGGCCTGTGCTCCAAACATGTTTGTGCGCAAGACCTTTATCTCGTCTGCCGGGCGACGTTGTCGCCTATCGCCAAGAGCGAAGTGCCGGCTGACAATTTTTCCTATTGCCATTTTATAAAGCTGACCGTTTTTGCCCGCTGCGATTATAGTTGCTTTTGACAACAATCGTGAGGATAATACCCGCAAAAGCAGGAGTTACAAACCTCTGACCCGAAAGAAAAACTTGAATATCGCATAATAACAATCAAAAAGGCGGTAAGTCGTTTATTTTAAGGCAGTTAGGCAAATGATCGCCAAAAAAGGTAATTCGAGTAAGATTTTGATATTTTTTGTTGCATTGAAGGACATTCAAGTGTTTAATATGGGGAGTATTTAGATTAAAATATTCAAGGAGAGGAAAAAATGAACAGGTCAACCTTAGCAAAAATCACAACGATTACTTTGTTGGTTCTGGTGGGTACATGCCCCGCATTTGCAGCGACTGTGTTACAGAACAATGTGGCAGTAACAAACGTTTCGGGAACAAACCACAGTATAGCGTATTACAGTATTTCAGTTCCTGCCGGTCAGACGAAACTGACGATTACGACCTCCGGTGGTAGCGGCGACTGCGATATCTATGTGAAGTTTAATGGTACGCCATCTACGAGCACTTAT
>JBEKTD010000019.1:0-30415 GCA_049516395.1 Sedimentisphaerales bacterium
GATGCAGATGGTAAGAAACAGGGCAATTACTGGGTCGGCACCAATGATTTGGCTATCTATAAAACCGGGGCCAACAAAAACCCGATTACTGCTATGAACGGGCATTGCGCTGACTTCGACCACCTGAAACAGGGCAATTACTGGGTCGGCACCAATGATTTGGCTGTCTACAAGGTCTATGCCAACAAGGCGGAAAGTTTAGTCCCGCTTTGCGGAAACACTTCCACAACAGGTGACCCGAACTTCTGGTATTGGTGCTTACCGACAGGCGGCACATGCCCGACCAGCCCGGCCGGACAATATTGTGCTACTGCTGGAGTATGCCCGAATACGCCGTAGTTAACGGGTAAAGTTTTTAAACAATAGAGGCATCCCTGATAAGGGGTGCCTCTTTTTTTGTTTATTTAGACGCAGTGTGTGCTATAATTTATACACTGGAATTTTTAGCCACAGATTACACTGATTGCACTGATTTTTTTATTTAATCTGTGTTCATCTGTGGAATCAGTGGCCAAAAAACAGATATCAATAAAATCTGTGGCAATTATTAGGGGTAGAAATGATGAAGGTTGGTATTATAGGTTGTATAGCCGTCCTGTTATTTATAGGCGGGTGCGGAAATCAGAATCTTAAACAATGGGAAAAACCCTGGGACCCGAATTCAATCTGGGACGGCAGTGTTCCCGAGGGCGGCGCCATACCGGACTTTTTTGAGGGGCAGCCCGCCGGCGGAGAGTTTCCTAAGTCAATGGCAGGGATATGGGAGGCGGAGATACCTGATGTTCTATGGGATATCAAGCTCGAGCCCAGCGGCTCGATTTTAAGGATTGTTCACGCGGTTGCGGGTAAAGTGGATATTAGTCAGGGCGCGGTTGAGGAATCAAATCCTGATAACGGCTCTTACAGCATCTTTCATATGGGCCCCTGCGAGTCGAGATATTATCCCGATGCGCGATTGGTCAGAGTGAAAATTGTGGTTGATTATTTCATAATTAAAATACCCGCGGGCGAAATCGAAGGCCGGATGGAGGATTATTTCGAGGGCTTTGCCTCAGAGGACGGTAACCAGTGGAATACCCAGTGGTACAGTTTCAGATGGATTAAAGGGGCGACCCCGCCGAATATAAAGGCGATAAAGGCGCATCCTATGCCATTTATATTTATCAAGCTCGACCCGACCCAGCCGAGGGCTGAGCAGGTTATGGAGTAGCCGGAAATCCGGAAGACAGAATTGTTTTCCGCAATGCTGTCAGTTAGTGTGCCGGCCGGCGATTCGGAGCCGGTTGTTGGCGTCTGGTTTTATGAAGAAGTGGGGCAGGTTATATGCACCTTGTCCGTAGCGGGGCGATAGGAATTGTAATTCAGGCAAAAAATAAAAGACGACGGTCGATGATGAAAAGCGAAAAGAGAAAAAGTGTGAGGGGGTTTGTATCAGCGGTAATAATAAGCATCTTAATCCAGGCAGCCGCCTCAGCGACCGTAACCGTCATCGGAAGCAATTACAGGTTGTCCTCTCCGACTATTATCGCGGATGTTTGCCAGTCCGGTCAGGGAGCGGCGGTCCTGGCGACTAAGGCCTTTATTGTTATTAGGCATCAAAACGGACTAACTTTATTTTGTAATCCTGTCGCCGATACCGACGAATCGAGAGGCTGTTTGCTTGTTGAAACGTTGAATAATTTGTCGGCTTATGATACGGCTTATGTTTATCCGGGCGATTGCAATATGGGAGCGATTCCCGTCAGCCAGCCGGATAATACTTCGGTCATATTTGTTGCCGGGCCGGCATATTCGAAAGTTTATACTTATGTCGGCGATGCTGTTACCGCGTGGAGACCCGGCAATAACACTTATCTCTACGGATTAAATTTGAACAGCGCAGTCGGAATAACCAATTATCAGCTTCTATGGGGAGTAACGCATTACCAGCCGGCTTTTAATAATGCCGTCGCGGAGAATTGCTGGTTTAACGGAAACACCGACTGTGTTTATGTTTTATCGCCTACCGGCAATGACGTAGCCTGCACAGGCACTCTTCTTAACTGCAGATTGAGCAGCAGATTTGACGCTATCGCGTTGTGTCGGCGAAACAGTTTGATTCGTTGTATTAATTGTGACATATTTTCCGACGGTTCAACCAATATCACACATGGGCATGCAAGAAATATCTTTGATAGTTCAGGAAACATGGAATTAGAGGATTGTAATATATTTTCTCCGGCCGTATCCGGTGTTGACGCCAATGGCATAGTGGCTGCCGGAGACGTGAATATTGTGGCTAAAAGGTGCTCCTTTAAGACCTCCGCCTCCGGCTCAAACAATGCCAATGATATTACTGTTACCAATAATAATGCCACTATAACGCTGATTGATTGTTCGGGCAGCAGGGCAAACGGAGATATTACTTTTCAGGGGTCGAATATATTAATGCGGCCGCCACCGAAGACCCCTGTTAATGTAACATCAGATAAAACGGTTATTTTGGCCGAAAACGGCGAAACATTCGATGTCAATTCTTCTTCTATGGTAACAGTTACTTTGCCGCAGGCCGGTCCTATTTACTGGGAATACACTATCAGAGATATAAATTATACCGCTGGCGGCAATGTTAATGTCAAACCGTATAGCGGCGATGCTATTGTCAAGGTTACGGGTGTTTCGCTTGACATCGATGAGGGATATATCTCAGACAGTAATGCCTACGCAAAAATTGTCTTAAAACATTGGCCTAACGAACCTAATGTAGTTCGAGAAGATGCAAACTGCGGACAATGGACGGAAGAAATGCCATAAACAGAAATCAATATCAAAAAACTTCTTCCCCAATAAAGGTAATAATCATAATTTCTTTGGCATTTCTGCGGTCTTGACATGGTTTTTGGCAGTGTTATATTGTTTATCGAATTAAGTATTATAAGCAAATTGTAAGGGGCGACAGAAATGAAAAGGACATTTGCGGCGGTTTTGGCAATCAGTATGGCGGTTGTTTGGGCAGGCGGCTGCCAGGAAGAACAGGCATCATCAGGAGAAAAAAAAGCCCGGCTGACGGCGGTGGAGAATAGAGACCTGCAATCGCAGCTTCAGGCCGAAAAAAAGAAGAGAGATGATGATATCAGGAATCTCAATACGCAGTTCCAGGCCGAAATGAAAAAGAAGGATGACGGGATAAAAAAACTAAATGAGCAGCTAAAAAAAAGCCAGTCACTATTCCAGACGGAAATAGCAAAAAAAGATGACGAGACAAAAAAACTAAGTGCGCAGATTCAAAACGACAAGGCACAATTCCAGACGGAAATGAAAAAACGTGATGAAGATATGCGGAGCGTTAGAAGTCAGCTTGAACAGTGTGAGAATACCAGGGATGAGAGGGTGGCGAAAGAAATTGACAAGCAGTGCGAGGAAACGGTGTCAAATTTAATGGACTGGGCCGTGGAATTGTCGGCGGAAATCGAGCAATTAAAGGCGGGGCAGGCGGACGTTAACGGAGAGACGGATAAGTAGATTTTGTCTGCCGGGCGGTAGAGCAGTTTGCGGACGGATTATTTGTTGGCGTCTTTTGCGTCTTCCGCTTCCCTCATCTTGCCAAGTTCTTCAATCTCTTTAAGTAACTCATCTGTTTTCTTTTCATCAGTCGATGAGCCCATTTCGGCCATAAGCTTATCTATCTGGGCGGATTTTTCCCTTATAGCGGGTGATTCGGGCTTTTCCGGAATTTGCGGCTGTGGCGGCGGGGCAATTTCGGGAGCAGGCGTCGTCTCTGCCGGCTGAGGTTGTGCCGTCGGTGGCTCTGACGAAATTGGCGCTGCTGCCGGAGTTGGTGAAACCGGAACCGGAGGGTTAGGCGGCTGATTCGGAGAGGTAATTCGTTCAGATGCGGGAGGCATTGCGCCCTGTCTTGGATTCCGGCGAGAGTTGGGCGGGATAATGCCTGCCGGTTTATTTGCGGTAACAGGCGAAGGGCTAATAGCGTTTTCAGGCCCTTTAGAACCGGCCGGCTTCTGCCCGGCTGCGACAGGTTCTTCCGGTGAGGACGAACGCGCCGAAGGCGGCGGGTTTTTTAGCAGCTTTCTCCACGATTCCTGAACTTTGACGGTCATTTCTGATGTTCTCTGGCCGTCTCGCAACACTATCGAGCCGTCTTTAACCGTCTCGATTGTCAAATGGCCTACGGTTGAACCCTGTTTGACCCAGTGTTGGCCTTTTCCCGGCTCATCTATCAGGACAAACGACTGCTCAGGATGTGAAGCAAAATAGGAGGTTGCTACCAGGTCGAATTTGGCTGTGACGGGCACAGACGGGGCCGGCTGAGAAGGACCAGACGGTTGTGTGGCCGGTTCAGGTTTAGGTGGGGGAGGCGGATTGATAATCTTAGTCAGGGCCAATGCCTCTTTTACCAGCGGCGAATTTTGGCTTTGGTCCTTAGAGGCCTGTTGCCCCTTGGCGGACGTGAATTTTTCGACTATGCCGGGTGATTTGAGAAGTTCCTCTATTTTAGGGTTACTGCGCACACCATAAACCGCGGGCAATACAAGCAAACCCGTCGCCGCTATCGCCGCTATGATACTCGTTATTCGCAATGTCTTAATCATAGAGTTTCTATGTTATTTGACAGTCGGCGGGCAAAATAAGTTCCCAAAAACAGGCGGTATTTGCTTACTTTGGGGCTTTTGCTGCTTGTTTACGCTCTAAAGAGCTGAGATATTCTTTGAGGTCTGCCGTGGCATCGCTGTCGCTCGATATAGATGCGAGTTCTATCGCTTTTTGGACTACCGCAATGGCGTCGGTCAGCCGGTCCTGGAACTCAAACACCTGTGCCAAACTGTATCGATGGGCCATATTTCCCGGTTCCAGGGATATCGCTTTTTCAAAGGCATTTGATGCCTCGTTAAGGTCGCCAATCATACCAAATGTGTCTCCCAGCCGGGACCAGGTCAAAGCGGAATTCGGGTCGTTAGCCAGGTCGAGATGAAACTCCTCAATAGCCATGGCAAGATGCTTGCGGGATTCTTCTTCCCTGCCCATCTGCTTCAGTAGGATGCCCATGCTGAGATAAATAGGGCCCCTTAATCGTTCTTTTATAATATTGGGGTCATAAGAATCAATAGCTTTTTGGAAGGCCTTAATCGCTTCCAGTGGTTTGTTTTGTGCCGCTTTTATCAGGGCTATTTCATTAAAGGCCAGGATCGGGCTAAACTCGGAGGCGTTTTCAAAAGCCACTATACTCTGGTCCAGTTTGCCCTCGGCCTTAAGCATTTTTGCGTCGTCTAAATATCTTCGGCCCAGTGTTTTCCTCGCGCTTCGGTTGACTACTGGGGTAAGCAGATTTTCCACGGGGGTATAGTCATCTGTAAGCACAATTCCATGCGAGCTTTTCCTGAAATGTTCCATTTCCGCTTCGGTGGGGTGCCATATTTTGATTTTTTTGTCGTCTTGAAGGGCCATTATATCGATCGGTTTTTTAGCGGCCGCTACAACAAAGGTTTCGCGTATGACGGGGTGGGCGTTTTGTTCCGCGGTGACGTAAACGTAAGGGAATGTCTTTTGCAGGGTATTGATAACGGCGCCGAGGAATTGGGCGCTTTCGTGCGTATCTATCAGGTTCATAATATACGCGCCGTCATCAGAAAGAATCTCGGCGATTTTGTCGTTGAATTCACGAGTCACCAATTGATACGGCACGGAATAATCGTTGAAGGCATCTTCATAAATGAAGTCATATTTCGGTATTGGTTTACCATTACGCCGGTCTTCAAGCAGCTTATCGACGTAATTTCTCGCGTCCATAGTGAATGTATTGATGGGGGTGTCTTTTTCAAGACCAAATTCCTCTATGGCGGCCCTGGTAACCGCGGGGTCGATTTCGACGACGTCTATCCGGCTGCCGGGCCAGTTGGCCTGGATATATCTCGGAAGGACGTAGCCGCCGCCACCTATAAACATTACGTTGAGGTTATTCCTGTTTTGACTCATCAGGCGGGTGATTTTGGCGTAAACTATTGTGTATTCATACTGCAGGTCGTTGATATCGCCCATAATTAGTTCGCTGTGCTTCAGCGTATCCTGGACAAAGATTCGCCTGTCAGGAAATGCCGAAAGCTGTTTGACAGCGATGTAGCAATATTGGCTTTCATCCTGGTAAATCACATTTTCGTCAATCGGTTCCCGCAGCATAAGGCCCACACCCAGTGTCATACACCACTGCATCGGGGCCGCAGCCGTAATAAGCAGGAAAGCGAATACCGCCAGCCACAGATACGCCGGCTGGAATCGCAGCCGGCAGATTATAGCAAGTATCGCCATAATTCCAGCTACCAGCCAAATCAGGGTCATCGTTCCCATTGCCGGGATGAGGTAATAGCCGGCGGCCAGCGTTCCCGCGATGCTTCCGGCGGCCCCCCAGGCGTATATATCGCCTACTGTTCTGCCTTTGGGCAGCCCTTTTTCGAGGGCGTTTTTTGCCACCACGGGTGTAATAGCGCCAAGCACGGTACAGGGCAGCAGGAACATAATCGCCATAGTGCTGAACACTCGAACCGGCCAGCCGAACTGCCAGAGAAACAGCCATTCGCGTATCGCGTTGCCGAAGACAATAATCAGCACGCAGGCGATTGAGCCGGCGATGAACAGCACGGGAAGTGCTTTTTGGGTATCAAACTTGTCCGCTATGCGTCCGCCTATGTAGTAACCTATGGTGATGCCCGCGAGAACCACCTCTATGACGGCGGTCCAGGTATATAATGACGAGCCAAGATATCGTGCTATAAGCCGGCCCGCCACCATCTCAAGGACCATCAGGCAGAAACTTGAGATAAATACCGTCGCGACGGGGACGGAGATTGATAAAAAACTTTTGGATTTGACTGGTTCTTCATTAGGCATAATTTAATAAATATATCAGATTAATGAGGTACCAACAAGCGGATAGTTTAGGAACATTATCGGAACTATTACGAAGAGCCAGAGAAAAAGTAGTGTCTCTGTGCCTACTCCGGCTTTTTGAGCTCTTCGGCTTTGGGGAGGTCCTTTAGGGCGTTCAGGCCGAAGACCTCGAGGAATTTTTTGGTTGTGCCGTAAAGCATTGGTCTGCCCACAATCTCAGCCCTGCCCGTTATTTTTACCAGGCCTTTATACATAAGGTTGCGAATCATCTCGCCCGCCGCGACGCCCCTTATCGCTTCGATATCGGCGCGGATAATGGGCTGCTTGTAGGCGATGATTGCCAGTGTTTCGAGGGCTGGCTGGCTGAGTTTGCCGTCGTCGCGTGCACGGACAAGCTTTTTGAGCCAGTGGTTGTATTCGCCCAGCGTCAGCATCTGGTAACCGCCCGCGATTTGCTCGATTCGAAAGGCGTTGTTGTTGGCCTTGTATTTTTCGTTGAGGTCGTCAATGTGCTTGCGGAGCTGGCGGACGTTTGTGCCGACAATCTCGGATAAGCGCGCAGGTGTAAGCGATTCATCACTGGCGAAAAGCACTGCTTCTACTACCGATTCAACCGTTGGCTCAAATCCGGGAGGTATATCCGTCGGCTGCGGCTGCTGGTCGCCCGATGGTTCGGTTTCGGCCTGCGCCCCGACATCTTGCGCCGGCTGTTCTTCTGCTGGTTCAGCATTGTTTGTTTGTTCGGTTATATCGTTTTGCTCATCGGCGGCGCCGGTCTCTTGTGCAGATTCGCCTGTCGATGCAGCCAAGTTTTCTTCTGTCATAGTTTCGTCCATCTAAATGGGTCTGCGTCTTTAGTGCTCACCCTTATTGTGACGGTTTGAAGCGGTTTTTGCAACTGTTTGGCTAACTTTTTGAGGATAAATCGTTCAGAAACCGTATGCGACAGGCAAAGGCAGGTAAGCCCCGCTTCCTGGGCCGCAAGGGCCTGGTGGTGCTTTAGCTCGCCAGTAACGTAAAGGTCGGTATTTTCGGCGATAACGAGGTTTATGAGCTTGCCGCAGGAGCCGGCACATACGGCGGCAGTCCTGATGGTGCGTTTTTCCGGGCCTACGATGCCGACTGCCTTTGCGCCGGTATGTTTCCTGAGTTTTTTAATAATTTCAGATAGCGCCGTCGGTTTTGCGAGCTTGCCCATTCTGCCCAAGCCGAATTTCGCCTGCTCATCGACAAGTTTATAAATGTCATAAGCGGGTACTTCATAAGGATGCGCCTTTAGCATCGCGGTTACCACGCCTGCGAGTTTTTCTGCCGGGACAATCGCCTCGAATTTCAATTCCGGCACTTTTTCGAGGACGCCTCTTTTGCCGATAGAGGGGCGTGCGCCTTCGAGGGGGAGAAAGCTCCCTTGTCCCTGCGATGAGAAGCTGCAATTGCTGTAATTGCCGATGTGACCCGCGCCTGCTGCGAATACGGCGTCGGCGACTTTTGCCGCGGATTTCACGGGGACAAAGACCGCGAGTTTGTAGTTGTTGCCGACGGGTGCGGAAACGTAATCGCCGAGCGGATGGCCGTTTTGTATGCCTACTATTTCTGCAAGCCCGTCATTTACTCCTCCTTCGACGGCGTCCAGTGCGGTGTGGATGCAAAAGACGGGTATGCCCGAACGAATCAGCTCGTAAACAACGCTTGTCGGGCCTTGCGTGTTTATTTTTTTCAGGCCATCCCAGATGATGGGGTGATAGCACACAATCATATCGGTTTTGAGCCGTTTTGCCTCAGCGAGAACGTCTGCTGTGATATCAATTGTGAGCAGGACGCGTTTTACTTTTTTTTCTAAGCTTCCGAGAAGCAGGCCTACATTGTCCCAGCTTTGGGCTAAACCCAGCGGGATTATTTTTTCGATTTGTGCCGCGATATCTTTAACTTTCATTTTTTACCTCTGCAATTGTTTTTCGCAAATTCGTCGTAATGCTCCTGTATTTTTTTTGTTACCGCCCCCGGCTTGCCCTCGCCGACGTTGTGCTTTTCGATTCCGGCGACGGGCATAACCTGCATAATGACGTTTGTGATAAAGACCTCATCTGCGCCGAGCAGGTCGTCGATTGTAAGGTCTTTTTCGATTAGTTTAATTTTACTTTCTATTGCCAGTTCGCAGACGGTTTTCCTTGCGATACCGGGCAGCACGGGCGTATTGGTCTTCGGCGTGAATAATTTTGAATCCTTTACCAGAAAGACGTTGCTGACACACCCCTCGGCTAATTGGCCATCGATTGTGAACCAAAGGGCTTCCGCAGCACCTTTTTCGTGGGCCTGTTTTAATGCAAGCATACGCGATAAATAGCTTGTCGTCTTATGCCCGCAGGCCGGGTCGCTTGTGTTTTGTCTTGTCGGGCAAAGCACAACCAGCACACCTTTTTTGTAATATTCAGCCGGGTAGGGCTGTAGTTTTGTCGCGGTTACGAGCAACGTGGGGTTCGGTTTTGCCTGTGCCTGTGGAATTGCTCCCGCTGAAAGGGTCAGCCGAATCCGGGCATCTGTGAGGTTATTTACTTCGATAACTTTATAAACGGCTTCTTTGAGGTATTCTTTGTTGTAAGAATGTTCGATGAACAAGGCCTTTGTGCTTGCAAGCAATCTGTCTAAGTGGTCATCAAGCCGAAACACGATGCCGTTATATGCCCGCATCGTTTCAAACAGCCCGGCCCCATACAAAAACCCGCTGTCGCCGATTGATATCCGGCCTTCTTCAATATCAATAAGTTTGTCGTTTAAGAAGATTTTATCTCTCACAGTTGGGTTCCATATTATTCCAATTCAGAAGTCCAATTCTGTCTTTCTTGACGAATTCGATGTGTCCGTTGTTAAGCAGCACTGGGCAACGGTTATGATGTTGAAAGATTGCTATCTCGGGTCCACCGGATTGGTTCCAGCCAGGCTTGGCCTCAAACAACAACACCGCACTTCCTGGCGAGTTTGGTTCGGCACAAGGATTCAAAGTATAGGGGGTATTATAGCGGTTTCTTTCCTTCGTATGTATAGAAGTGCAACAGAATCGCCAGTCATCGATATGCGCCTCTCGTATAAGCAAGTCACACCACGCGTTACTGTCTGGATACAGGTTGTTGTGTTGCGCAGCATATTTCTGCAAACCTTTTTCGAGATACGAAAGGTTTGCTCTACATATCCTATCATATTTGGCTTGGTGCATGCGAGGGAGGAAGACTGTTACACTCAGAAGGAGAACAAAATAGCATCCAGATACACACAGAGCGAATATTGCCAAACTAATTCCTTTTGGGTCTTCTTTCTTCTTACGGATTTGTACCAATGCGACGATGGCGCTGGTGATTCCCACAATAAATACTGATAGCGAGAATACCATTAATGCCCTGAGTATAATGCGGAAGATAAAATCAAAGTATGTCTCGTTGATCTTTAAGGCGATTAACGCAAACGCAAGTACCGCGGCGGCGACTCCTGCCCCGAAAAGGAGTACCCAGCCCCCCAGCGATGAAACGAGTGCAATCTTCGACCATTTGCCGATTCGATGCGGCTGCTCTATGCCTGTGTTTCGTATATTCTGTTGGTTGAGTTGCTCGTTCATTTATTACTATTCACAATTAGTGTTTACAATATCAATACCTGCCAATAAAGCTCTTGCTTTTACTAAAGTTTCGTTCCATTCGGCCATTGGGTCGGAGTCGGCGACGATGCCGCCGCCCGTCTGGACGTAAGCCGATTTGTTTTTAATGATAATCGTGCGTATGGCGATATTCAAGCAAACACTGCCGTCGAAGCCGAGATAGCCGATGCTGCCTGTGTAAATGCCTCGTGCGGTCGGCTCGGTTTCATTTATGATTTGCATTGAGCGGATTTTGGGTGCTCCCGTGATTGAGCCGCCGGGGAATACCGCCTTTAGAATATCGCAGAAATTTACATTATCTCTAAGTTTACCCGCGACGGTTGCGACCGCGTGAAAAACGCTCGGGTAGGTTTCAATAGTCCTCGGCTGAATGACTTTTCTTGTGCCAGGGACACAAATGTGGGCGAGGTCGTTTCGCTCAAGGTCGATAATCATATTTAATTCAGCTTTTTCCTTTGCGCTGTCGATAAGCTGCTGAAGGTTTTCCGCGTTGATTTGCTTTGTCTCGGCAGAAGTTTCTTCGAGCCGTTTGCGGGTTCCCTTGATTGGTTTTGTGCTGATTATGCCGTCTTTTACGGTGATGAACATCTCAGGCGATGCGCTTACGATTTGGAAATTGCCTGTGTCGATATAGGCGGAATATGGACTTGGATTATAGCGGTTCTGCCAGTGGAAGAGGTCGATTGGCCGGGCGTCATATTCGCAATCAAACCGCTGAGAGAAGTTTATCTGATATACATCGCCGTCGTATATGTGGCGTTTGATTTTCTCGAAGGCCCTGAGGTAATAATCCTTGGTCATATTAGAGCGAACCTGCGAAAAATCGGTATTTTCAATATCGGCGGATTTTGGTGTTGGCACTTGTATATCGCGGGCCTTGTTGAGAAGTGATTCGAGGAATAACAATTTTTGCTGAGGTGTTTCGGCATCGTTATCGAGTTCGAGGGTAATCAGTTGAAAAGTTTTTTTACTGTGGTCATAAGCAATCAGCCGGTCATAAAACAGGAGGCGGATCAGGGGCAGTCGCAGGTCATCGGTATTTGTGCGGGATACGGGTTCTAAATAACTGCCCAGTTCGTAGCCGAAAAAGCCGACCCAGCCGCCTGTGAACAATCCATTGGGCAGGGGGGGCTTTGTGGGTTTGTATTTATCCAGAACTTTTTGTAATTTTTCAAGCGGCTCAACCTGGCCTGCGTTAAATTCAAAGACCTCTTTAGGCATTGCCATCCAGTATGAAAATCCGTCGGCAGTTTCTTTTGAGGAATTCCCGCCGAGGATTGATACGCCCGGCAGGGCGGAGAAAATTTCGCTAAGCGAATCAGGGTTGATTTCGGCTGATTTAATTTTGCTGTGTAATCGGCAGGCGGATTGCTTTTTGACTGTTTGGAGTGTGGTGGTAGTCATTGTCAAGCAGGCCGGATTAATTTTTTCTTATTGAAAAATTCCAGTGCGCTTTTGGTGTTGTCAAAAAGCTTTGTTGCGGTCTGTGTTACGAATACCGATGGCGTTTGCTTCGCGGTCCAGATCACATAAACATCTTTTGCTGCTTCGTGGGCGTGCTGCAATTCGCGTTCGACGCCGCTTGAGATAGCCGCCCGGCCGTCGGGAAGGGTTGGGATGAAGCTGATAATCATATCGGACTGGTCTATGAGCAGGAAATCGCGCGCGTAGGTCTGGCTGTATATATCGCGTTCGATTTGGCGAATCTGGTCGAGGTTCAGCCGGACGGTTTTGCCGCCCGCCTCGATTTCGAGGAAATCTTTGCCATCCTCGGCGGCCTCAAGAGCCATACGGGGCAGAAACGCCTCTTCCAAATCACCCGGGTCAAAGCAGGTGAAGTATTTTTTCATCATCTGCCTGAACTCACCGATTTCTTTCTTTACGTCTTCAAGGTCCGTAACGGCTGTCATCGGGTAACTCAGATACGCTCGTTTTATTTTCGGCTCAAAAAGCAAACGGTAAAACGCCTCGATTGTTTCTTCGGTACCTCCGTGGGCGAGGCAGTAAAATGGCGTATCTTCGTTGATGCCTTTGCAGAGCATTTCGGTGCCGATGATTTCCTCTTCCCGCCAGACGATAAGGTCTTTGAGCGTGTGTTCGGTGAAATGTTCGCTCAGCAGCCGACTATGCAAAGCGGCAACTCCGTCAATCAGGCAGATATAAATGCTCGCGTCGAGCTGACGCATCTGGTCAAAATCAACCGCCGGGAACAAACCGTGCCGCCAGCGGAAAGTAGCGTGTGTGTTGACAATTAAGTTCGGGGCCTTTTTCGCTTTGGCGATAATATCTTTGAAAACGCTTCGGCGAAGTGAATGCAGCCGTTTGAGCGGTATATCCAGGATTTTCCCCGGCGTTATATCGGGCGCCTCCTCGTACATCATATCGCCGACGTTGCACAGCATCACCTCTTTGCCCTGAAGGCCTGCGTAATCGCACACCTTCTTAAGGTAGTTTTTTTTGTCTAAGCCCACCAATCCTGTTACGACGATTACCATAGTTTTGCTCGGCGAGGTAAACCCCGCCCTACAAAGATTAGAGGTTTTTCAGCCTTTCCTGAATATCGTGTTCTTTCAGAGCTTTAAACAATTCGCCCGCTTCGCCTGCGAGTATTTTATCCAACGTGTAAAGCGACAGGTTGATTCTGTGGTCGGTGACGCGGTTCTGCGGGAAGTTATATGTCCTGATTTTCTCGCTGCGGTCGCCCGAACCAATCATTATTTTACGTTTGGCTTCGCGTTCGGCTACCCTCTTGCTCTCGTAAAATTCATAAAGCCGGCCTCGCAGTATTCGCCACGCCTTTGCGCGGTTTTTATGCTGGCTTTTCTCTTCCTGCATTCGAACGGTGATTCCCGTCGGGATATGTTCGAGTCGTATCGCGCTGCTCGTCTTGTTGACCTTTTGTCCGCCCGGACCGCTTGACCTGCACACCTGCTCGACAACGTCTTCGGGATTTATCTGAATATCCACTTCTTCCGGCTCAGGCAAAACCGCAACGGTTGCCGCGGAGGTATGGATTCTGCCCTGTGCCTCGGTTTCAGGCACTCTCTGTACCCGGTGGCCTCCGCCCTCGTAGCCCAGTTCCGTCCATACGCCTTCGCCCTTGATGCCGAATATTACTTCACGGAACCCGCCCCTGTCCGTGGTGCTGAAATCCAGGTCTTCGACTTTCCACCCGCGGTCGGTCGCGTATTTTGTGTACATCGTATAGAGGTCGCGTGCAAACAGGGCTGCTTCTTCGCCACCTGTGCCCGCGCGTATTTCCATAATGACCGAGCCGATTGAATCGTCGTCGGCGGTAAGCAGCTTGTCCTGTAATTCCATCAGGAGCGTTGTTTTTTTTGCATTGAGCTGCTGGAGCTCCTCTTTCGCCATTTCCTTAAGCTCTGCCTCGGTCGAGTTGTTATTTATAAGCTGCTCGGCGTGCTCCGCCCCCTCGGCGGCTTTCTTATAGTCGCGAAATTTTGCAACCAGTCCCTTGATTTTGCCCTGTTCCTTTGCCATCGCGATAAGCTTGGTGGATTCGCTTGCGATGTCAGGGTTTTCCATCTGCTTTTGCAGCTCGTCAAAACGGGCCTCAATCTCGGTCAGTTTCTTAATTAAAGGCGTATCTGTTTCAGGCATATTTTTGTCCCGGTAATTTACTTTTGGAAAGGCAATAAACAATCAGAGCTCCATTCTTGCCCAAACGACCAAAAAAGGAGCCCTGATAGTGATTCGGCGTGCGTAACTACTTTTTCGTCTTTTTGAAGTAGTCGGTGCCGTATTTTTTCTGGAAACGCTCGACCCGCCCGGCGGTATCGACGTATTTCTGCTTGCCCGTGTAGAAAGGATGGCAGGCAGAGCAGATTTCCGCGTGGATTTCGGTTGCGGTACTGCGGGTTTCAAAGGTATTTCCGCAGCCGCAGTGAACCACGACTTTGTCGTATTTCGGATGTATGTCTTTCTTCATAATTTACTCCAGAACAATCAAAAGCACTATTTTACCGTAATCCGCGTATAAATCAATAGGATTTTTGACAAGTTTAATGATTATGTATGCGTGATTTTTGCCTTAATAATCAGGTTTCGGAAGGATTTTAGGGTGTAGTTTGACGTTGATATTTGTGATATTACCAGACCAGGAGGAGTAACTTTGGGAAATAGCTGAAGGTTGTTTGTTTTTTAATCGATAAAAGATTACCCACACTTTAATAGGGGGTGGGGTTTCGATTTTTTACAGTGGTGCCTGGATGAGGATAAGATACGTTGTCTCGACAATGGCGTTTTGGGGTAAGCAGAGCCGATTGTCTCTGGAGCAGGAATGTGACCTGCTGCGGACGCTTAGTTTGGGCGTTGAGCTTGGGCCTAATATAGGCGGGCTTGATGAGTGCCGGTACGACAAGCGCGACTGGCCCCGGCTTGAGGCCGCTACTGAAGGTATGCTTGTCTCGATGCGTTCCCGCAATGATAATCCCAGTATTGAACAGTGGGCCGAGCAAATCGGCTGCGCGAAACTCCTCAAGGCCAATATCGTTGCCGATTTGCAGAGTTTGCGTATGCAGGGCAAAAACGCCGATGACGGCGATTTTATCGCCGAGGTCGTTGGTATGGCAAAAGACCAGGGCGTAAAACTTTGTATAGAAACTGGGCCTCTGGATATGCTCAAAGATATCGGCCGTCGTTTCAAGTCGATATGGTATTGCTTAGACACCGGCTTTGCGACGTGCGATGCCGGGCATAGTTTCAATGAATATGTTGATACGTTTGCGAAAAGGACTGCCCATTTGCACCTTGCCGACCACAACGGCAGTTGCGATGACCACAGGCCCCTCGGCTGTTCAGGCGGGGCCAAGCAGGATAACTTTGATTATTTGCTGAAGTCGCTGGAAAAATATAATAACGACGTTATCGGTTCGCTCGAGATGACGCCCTGCACGCCGGTTGAAATGATAAAACGGTCGAGTTATTTTCTGTTCGATGTTCTTGGCTGGCCTGACCGCCCCAAAAAAACCGCGGATTCTCATCAGCATTAAGTTGTTCCTCTTCCGTCAGAAAACTATTGACAAAAAACGCCGATTGCCGATGCTGGTTGATTATTTTTGATATTGTTTTTAAGGCAATCGAACTGTGTCAGCGACGCCAAAGATACTACTTGTAAATCCGCCGATATACGATTTCGCCGCGTATGATTTCTGGCTTAAACCCTACGGCCTGTTGAGCATCGCGGGATACCTTCGCGGCAGGGCGGAATTTACCCTTTTCGATTACCTCGACCGCCTGCATCCTTTTTATTCGGCTCACAAAGAAATCAAGAGCGACCAGTGGAGCAGGGGCAGGTTTTATTTCGAGAAAATTCCCAATCCTGATTGTTTGAGAAACATACCGCGTTCTTTCAGGCGATTTGGCCTGCCAAGGTCGGTCTTTCAGGATTTTCTCGCCGCACACACGAATTACGACTTTGTTTTTGTCGGCACCGTAATGACCTACTGGTATCCGGGTGTGCTGGAGGTGATAGAGGACATTCGCCGGACGATGCCTGCCGTTAAAATAATCGTCGGCGGCAACTATGTAACACTGTGTCATAAACACGCGGAAAAACTTGGAGCGGATTTGCTTGTCAAGGGGAATAATCTTGGGCCGGTTTGGGATTTCGTTGGTCTTGAACCTGATTTGAGTCAGCCGGGGCTTTGGGAGGCATACGATAAATTAAGCGTCGGGGTATTGAAACTCAGCGATGGCTGTCCGTTTGAATGTACGTATTGCCTTGTGCCAAAAGTATATGGCAAGTTTCGGCCTAGGTCTTTGGAAAGGTCGCTGGCGGAGCTGGAGCTTCTTGTGAAACTTGGAGCGAGGAATGTTGCGTTTTATGATGATGCCCTGTTGTTCGATGCGAAGAATGTCCTTATTCCGTTTTTCAATGAAGTCATTCAGCGAGATATAAAAGTAAATTTTCACAGTCCCAACGCCATTAACGCCCGCTTTGTAACAAAAAAACTCGCGGATTTAATGGTGCGTGCGGGCTTCAAGTGTTTTTATCTTGGTTTTGAAAGCACCTCGCGAGATTGGCAGAAACAAACCGGCTCAAAAGTTTTCTCAGAGGAATTAGCGGAAGCGGTGAAAAATCTTAAATCCGCAGGCGCTGAACCAAACAATATCACGGCCTATCAAATCTTGGGACATCCGAAAACCAATGTTGCTGATTTGGAAGAATCAATGCGTTTTGTGAATTGTCTTGGCATAAGAGGGATGCTCGCCGATTTTTCGCCTATACCGGGCACACCTGATGGCGAGTTTTGCCGTAAATGGGTCGATATCGATGAGCCGTTATTGCACAACAAGACGGCTTTTCCCGTTATCCTGCTCGGCTTCGACGAGACAAACCGCCTCAAAGACCTGCAAAGACAGTTAAATCGGGGCATCAATCAGGGATAAGTCGTAATATCTTGTAATTTCCGCCTGTCAAATCAAACCTGCGACCACCTTTATTTACACTTACCACATAGGCATTTATGAGGCGCAAATTAAACAGATTGCCTATATGTTTTTTTGTCCGGCAACGACGAGAATACTGACTTTCAGGAAAAAAGCTGTTAGTTTTAAGGAGCCACAAAATGAAGAGGTTAGCAATGTTATTGTTTGTCTTGGCTTTATCGCGGCATAGTGCTATTTCCTGATACCGCTTCGGCCTATGTTCCTACCGGGTATTTAGGGTTTGCGAAGTCATTTTTCAGGAATTGCCTACTTAGTTTTGTCGCTGTTCTACCGAATAAGACCAGAAAAGACCAAATCCGTTTAATTTAAGAGAGGAACAGAAAATGAAAAAGAATACTGTTAGCGGTATTGTTACTAAACCAAAACTATTGTTTATTTGCCTGTTGGTTCTCACGCTATTGCCCATCAGTGCCTACGCTACGTCTGTTGACTTAGGAACGGCGGCAAACTTTGGGGTGCTGGCCGGCTCAGGCGTGACTAATACGGGTAATACCATTATCAACGGTGATGTCGGCTCTCATCCGACGCCGGCGATAACGGGATTCCCGCCCGGGGAGGTCAACGGCATCTTATACCGCGCGGCAGGCCCCGTGGTGGCAAAGGCGAAACTGGACCTGGTGGCCGCTTACAATGCGGCGGTGGGTGCTGCAGACGGCAACACATCGGAGCCGACTGATTTAAGCGGAAAGACCCTTGCCCCGAATATCTACGCAATCGGAGCAGCGAGTTTCAGCGCAGGCAATTTAACCCTGGATGGCCATGGAAATCCCGACGCGCAATGGGTATTCCATACCACCGTTCTGAACACGGCCGCCGATTTCAACGTGTTGTTGATTAACGACGCCTCGGCGAGCAATGTGTTCTGGCAGGTCGGCACCTCCGCAACCATTGGTATAAGAAATAACTTCGCGGGAAATATTCTCGCGATGACGAGCATCACGCTCAATGGCACCGGCACTTTGAACGGAAGAGCGTTGGCCAGAAATGGTGCAGTTACGATCAGCACCGTGGAGGGTATAAACGTCCCGGATTTCGTTCCAAGCAAACCTAACATACTGGTATATAAACTTACCACGGCAATTAATCCTGTGATTGATTACAATGATGCGAATGGGATCGAAGCCGATGTCTTTAAGGAAAATTTATCCGCTTATGTTGTGTTCGGCGTGAATGATGCCTATGATGTGAATGACATAAATGATGCGAATGGTCCAACAGTTATCCTTTTCGGTACAGATGGTCGTGACAAATTCCAGAAAACACTGGGTGGTAATGACCCAAATTCCTTCGTGAACATTCGGGTATTCGGTGATGCTAATTCTATTATGCCGTTTGAGGTCACGAACATGCATAATACCTATGCTACATCGGTGGGAATCGGATTTGGGGATTCGAAGGCAACTACTGGCTTCGACATAGGGACCTCCCTATATGGGAAAAATACAACCATCGACATTGGCCAGGCCGAAAAATTTTCGGTTGCGAAGAGCTTGAAAGGCCAAGTTTGGATTGCCCGACAGTTCGTTGAAGGGTGGGGCACCGCCACGGCAACGCTTGATTCAAAACTCACCAAAGATGCGAATAGGAACAGCCGGACCGTGGCAGCGACGGTGGCAAATATTAAAACAACAGTTTTGCATATATACACCCCGGTGAGCGTGTTACCGTGATTTGAGTAATTGATCGTTACCCCAAGGCCGATTCTGAAATACAGAATCGGCCTTTTTTTTGTCAAGAAGAAATAGGATACAGAGCAGAAACTGGAAGAATATTCACGTCTGGTTTGAACGGCTTTTCCTGTTATCCTGCTCGGCTTCGACGAGACAAACCGCCTCAAAAACCTGCAAAGACAGTTAAATCGGGGCATCAGTCATAGATAAGTCGATAACTTCGGAGGTTGTATCACCTGACGCAGATGATATACTTACTGCGAATATAAAAAGTTTTTTGGAGTAACGTTATGAAGGGAACCAGGTCAATCGCGATACTTTCAGGCGGCGGGGACTGCCCGGGAATAAACGCGGTAATCAGGGCGGTCGCCAAGAAAGCGATTATTCAGTTTGGGATGGAGGTTATAGGCATAGAAGACGGCTACGAAGGGCTTATCCACCGCAGATGGCGAAAACTTCATTACGAGGATGTATCAGGCATTTTGACCGTAGGTGGCACGATTCTCGGCACCTCAAACAAGTCGGACCCATACAGATACGCCACGGGCCAGGGAAAGAAACTTCAGTTCCGCGACGTTTCAAAAACGGTTATCGCCAACATTAAAAAACTTGGCGTCGAGTGCCTTGTCTGCATAGGCGGTGATGGCACGCTGTTCGTATCGAACAGGTTTCACAAAGAAAACGTCCCCATTGTGGCTGTCCCCAAAACAATCGATAACGACTTGCGGGGGACGGATGTTACTTTTGGTTTTGATACCGCTGTTTCAATCGCGACCGAGGCAATTGACCGCGTGCATACCACCGCACAGTCGCATCACCGCGTTATGATTGTCGAGGTGATGGGCAGGACCGCGGGCTGGATTGCGCTTTATTCGGGTGTCGCAGGCGGGGGCGATATAATCCTTATACCCGAAATTCCCTATGACATCGATTCCGTCGTCCGCAAAGTCAAAGCCAGGCATCGGATGGGCAAAAAATTCAGCATCGTGGTTGTCTCGGAAGGGGCAAAGCCCAAAGGTGGCGAGGTCGTCGTCCGTCAAATCGTGAAGAACAGCCCCGAACAGGTGCGTCTCGGCGGGATAAGTTTTGTGCTTGGTCATCAGATTGAGCAGGAAAGCGGTATAGAGACGCGCCAGGTTGTCCTTGGCCATTTGCAAAGGGGCGGCACTCCCACCCCGACAGACAGGGTTCTTGCTACCCGCTTAGGGACAAAAGCAGTCGAGCTGATTGAAGCAGGGCAGTTTGGATATATGGCTGCGGTTAAGGGCAATGATATAACAGCCGTCCCCATTGAGGAAGCCGCGAAAGGCCCGCGAAATGTCCCTGCCGAACACCCCTTGATAACCTCGGCCCGTTCGGTCGGCACCTGCTTCGGCGACTGAATCGAAAATATAGTTGAGCGAATAATTATGCCGGCTGCATAACGCCCGTTTGTTTTGTTATCGCCTTGATAATTTCCATTGCCCATAGAGGCAGCGACGAAATAGCGATTACCATACACCAGTCGAATGTCGTCAACATCTCTGTCTTGAAAATCGTCCGGAAGAAGGGCACATAAACTACCATCATTTGCAGCAGGAAGGATATTACGGTTGCCCAGATTAGTTTGGGGTTTGTAAACACGCCGATTTTGAAGAGCGACTCGGTCTGGCTTCGGCAGTTAAAGGCGTGGAACAACTGGCTGCACGAGAGTACCACAAATGCGGCGGTCCTCGCTCGCGGCAGACCTTCGTTTTCGATAAATATCACAAAGTAAAACGCCGCCAAACTGCAAAAAGCGATAAATATGCCCTGTGCGAGCATCAGGAATGCCCTTTGTCTGGTAACGACCGGCTCTTTTGGCGGGCGAGGCCTGCGTTTCATAACGTTGGGGTCGATTGGGTCAACTCCCAGTGCAAGGGCGGGCAGGCCGTCGGTTACCAAATTTACCCACAGGATTTGAATGGGTAATAGCGGCACGGGCCAGCCGACCAGCGATGATACGAACATAACAAGAATTTCGCCCGTGTTGCAGGAGAGCAGGTAGTGAATGAATTTTTTGATATTGTCGTAAATACCCCTGCCTTCCTCGACGGCAGCCACGATTGACGCGAAATTATCATCGGTAACAATCATATCGGAGACCTCTTTGGTAACATCGGTTCCGGTGATGCCCATTGCTACTCCTATATCGGCCTCTTTAAGCGCCGGTGCATCGTTGACGCCGTCGCCCGTCATAGCGACCACCTCGTTTTGACGCCGAAGCGCACGCACGACCCGCAGTTTATGCTCAGGCGACACACGCGCGTAAACACTTGCCTTTTTCACCTGCTGTGCGAGCTGTTCGTCGGTCATCTTGTCCAATTCTTCACCCATTAGCGCAACCGAGTCCGCATGGAAAAATCCCAAATCTTTCGCTATGGCTACCGCGGTATTTTTGTGGTCGCCCGTAATCATCACGGTTCTTATCGAAGCGGTCATGCAATCCTGTATGGCCTTTTTGACCTCCTCGCGAGGCGGGTCAATCATTGCGACAAGCCCCGCAAAAATCAGGTCTTTTTCAATTGTCTCGGCCTGATAGTTCGTATCGGCATCGTCCAATTCTTTATATGCCAGCCCCAGGACTCTCATCGCATCGTTTGCCATATGATTATTGGCGTTCAAAATATATTCTCTGTCTTTTGGGAGCAGGTTTCTGGTTGCACCGGCTAATTCGATTTTAGTGCAGTCGCCGAGCAGGATATCCGGCGCTCCTTTTACAAAGGCAATTCGCTTACCTGAATTTTCGCGGATTATGGTCATTTTCTTCCGCTCGGAATCGAATGGTATCTCTGTAACGAACTGCCAGTCGGCTTCCGCCTTTTCCTTCCATATATCCGCCTTGACCGCTGCGGTGAGAATGGCTGCTTCCGTTGGGTCGCCGAAAATTTTGAACTTGTCGCTTTCACGAACCAGTTGTGCGCCGTTGCAAAGCGTCCCGCAAAGTAATGTCTTGTTGAGCGTCGGATAATCGGCTGGTTTTATCGGTTTGCCGTCCAAAAGGAAATCTCCCTTCGGTTCGTAGCCGACGCCGGTTACTTTGAATTGTTTGCAGTCCGCGTAAACCGCTTGGACTGTCATTTCGTTCCTGGTAAGCGTGCCTGTTTTGTCGGAGCAGATAACGGTCGCGCAGCCAAGCGTTTCAACCGAGGGCAGTTTGCGGATGAGTGCGTGGCGTGCGACCATTCTCTGCACCCCCAGCGCAAGGGCTATTGTTACCACCGCGGGCATCCCCTCCGGGATTGCTGCAACCGCCAAACTCACCGCGGTAAGGAACATATCCAGCCATTTCCCGCCCCGCATAACGCCCAGCACAAAAACCATCGCCACCAGCACAAAACACGCGTAAACTATCCACTTGCTGAACTGTTCGAGTTTTTTCTGCAAAGGCGTTGAATCCCGCTCGATTTCCTGAATCATCCCCGCGATTTTGCCAAGCTCGGTCCGCATCGCTGTTTCCGCGATAACGGCTCGTGCTTTTCCTCCCGCGACCGATGTCCCCATATAAACCATATTGGCCCTGTCAGCCAACTGGATTTCTTTATCCTCGATGGTCTCGGTTGTTTTCGCTACCGGTGTCGATTCACCCGTCAAACTTGCCTCCTGTACGGCGAAATTAGCGGTAATCCAGACCACCCGGCTGTCGGCTGGTATGTTGTCGCCCGCCTCAAGCTCAATCAGGTCGCCCGGCACAAGCTCGAAAGACGATATGACCGCGTGCTGTCCATCGCGGATTACTTTGGATGACGGGCTGGACAGCTTCTTCAAAGCTGCCAGTGATTTCTCGGCGCGGTATTCCTGTATAAAGCCCAGTATCGCGTTGAGAACTACAATTGCGATAATCGCTAATGCGTCAACCCATTCCTGCAGGAAGCCCGATACAATCGCCGCTACGATAAGCACCCAGATAATAAAATCTTCGAACTGGCCTAAAAAAATCCTCCAGGGAGAAATGGCTTTCTTCTCCTGCAACTGGTTGGGGCCGTATTTTGTTAACCTGCCGGCTGCTTCCTGGTTGGTCAGCCCGCCGGATAAATCTGTTCCCAGATTTTTGGATATCTGCTCGATGCCGATTTGCCACCACTGTGTCATTCCTGAACCCTTAATTGCGTATGGTTTTTGCTCTTAACAATATAATCACCCATCGTCGTAAAATAAACAACCTTCGGGAGCTGTTCGCCTGCGTTGCTTTTATCGAGTATATCTAATATACTTGCCGACCAGCGTGACGACACGGGATTTTATGAAGTATCCAATTAAGCGGCTGTGAAATTATTATTTCTCTGCCTGCGGTTGCTGATGAACGTGATACGGAAGGAAAGGGGAAAATTATGTCGGTCTATATGATTATAGAAACCAAAGAAGTTATGGATAGAGCCAAATATAGCGAGTATATCGAGAAAGTCCCGCGGACTATCGAAAAGTTCGGCGGCAAATACCTCGCCCGTGGAGGCGATGTAACGGTTGTTTCCGGCGACTGGAAACCCGCCCGGCTTATCATTGTTGAGTTTGCCTCGATGGAAAAGTTTCACGCCTGGTGGCGCTCCCCGGAATATCGGGCGGTCGCTCCTCTGCGTGAGCAATCCGCCAAAACTAATGCAATTGTGGTGAACGGAGTTTAAGGCGAAAAATCGCGAAACCAATGACTGGAGGTATATTCCAATGAAAATAATTGCATTTAACGGCAGCCCGAGAAAAGAATGGAATACGGCAACCCTGCTTAAAAAAGCCCTTGAAGGCGCATCATCGCAGGGTGCACAAACAGAGCTTATACATTTATACGATTTAAAGTATAAGGGCTGTATCAGTTGTTTTGCCTGCAAGAAGAAAGGCGGCGAAAGCTACGGCAAATGCGCGGTAAAAGACGCTCTGAAACCTATTCTTGAGAAAGTGGAAACGGCTGATGCCGTTATTTTTGGTTCGCCTGTTTATCTGGGAACGATTACTGGTGAAATGCAGTCGTTTATGGAGCGGCTTATATTCCCGTATATTATTTATAGCGCCCCACCGGCATCGCTTTTTCCAAAAATAATTCACACGGGGTTTATTTATACGATGGGCGTTACCGAGGAAGCAATGAATGAGTTCGGTTATAAACAACGCTTCACGAGTATTGAACGCCTTCTAAAAATAATCTTCGGGGCAAGCGACACGCTTTTAAGCTTTGATACCTTGCAGTTCGAGGATTATTCAAAAGTAGTAGCGCCGCGGTTTGACCCCGTGCAGAAATTAAAAAGGCGCAAAGAAATATTCCCTCAGGATTGCCAAAAGGCCTTTGAGATGGGCGCACGCTTTGCTGCCGAAGCCGAACAGGTAGAAACAACCGGAGAGTAAAAAATGATAAACAAAAACGATGAGGTTTGGAAACGCAAGGACCTTGGCAGGCGATATTTACGGGGCGTCAGAGGCGCTATACCGCTTGCGGAATATCAGATAGAAGTAATGCTTCATATTATTCGCAAAGCTAAGTTGAAACTGAAAAATTTCCTGGATTTGGGATGCGGCGATGGCATCTTAGGCAGGGCTGTTCTGTCGGATTATCCGAAAGCGAAAGGCATTTTTCTCGATTTTTCAGATACTATGATTGAGGCCGCTCGTAAAAAGGCACCCAAAAATAATAAAAACCTGGTATTTGTTACTGAAGATTACGGAAAGGCTGCATGGGTCAAATCCATTGCAAAGTTCGGCAGGCAGGATTTGATTATTTCCGGCTTTTCGATACATCATCAGAAAGATTCAAGGAAAAAAGCGATTTACCGGGAAATCTTCGATTTGCTCAAGCCGGGCGGATTGTTCTTGAACCTTGAGCACGTCGCGTCCGCAACGCCCTGGTTGCAGCATGTTTTTGACGAGTTTTTTATCGATGCCCTTTACGAATATCATTGTTCTTTGGACCCGAATACCAGCCGTAAAAAAATTGCCAGAGAGCATTATTATAATCCGTGTAAAAAAGCCAATATCCTGGCTCCGGTTGAAAAGCAGTGCAGATGGCTTCGCGAGATTGGATTCAAAGAGGTCGATTGTTACCTGAAGATATTCGAGCTGGCTTTTTTTGGCGGCGTTAAACCTGTTTGATTACCCGTTGATTTTTGTATGAAAAAAATATTCCTCCAAACCTTTGGGTGTCAAATGAATAAGCTCGATTCGGCGATTGTTGAATCCTCCCTTAGGGATGCCGGCTGTCAGTTTGTCGATAACGCTAAAGACGCGGATGTCGTCCTTATAAATACCTGTTCTGTTCGCGACCACGCAGAACAGCGGGTTATGTCGCATCTGGGACATCTGAAACACATCAAAGAGACCAATCCTGATTTGGTGGTGGGTGTTATTGGCTGTATGGCCCAGCGATTGGGCAATGAATTGCTTAAGCAATCGGCAGTGGATATTGTTTGCGGACCCGCACAAATCGCCGAGATACCCCGGCTGATGAACGAAGCGTTGCGGGAAAAGAAAAAGGCGGTCGCTGTTACGGAAAAGATTCGCCAAATATCGCATGATGCTCAGTCGCTCGAACGGTTTGAAACCGAATACAGCGGCGATGACACAGATATACCCGCGCAGGCGTATGTCCGGGCGATGCACGGCTGCGATAAATTCTGCTCTTACTGCGTTGTGCCTTACGTCCGCGGGCCTGAAACATCACGCCCGCCTGAAGCGATAATCGAGCAGACCAAACGCCTTGCCCAAAATGGTATCAAACAAATTACCCTGCTTGGCCAGAGAATCAACGCTTACGAATATGAGGCGGGCGATAAAACCTATTGCCTCGCGGACCTGCTCGAAATGATAAGCAAAATCGACGGTGTCGAATGGATAAAGTTCGTTACCAGTTACCCGTCTAAAAAGTATTTCAAAGAGATTATGCAGGCGATGACTGAATTGTCAAAGGTCTGCCGATATCTGCACATCCCCGCACAAAGCGGCTCAGACCAAATTCTCAAGGCGATGAACCGCGGCTATACCTCGGCGGAATACCTTGAGTTGGTTGATTTGGCCCGGCAAATCGTACCCGATATCGCCATCGCGGGCGACTTTATCGTCGGCTTCCCAGGCGAAACCGATGGCGATTTTGCTCAAACCGCCGACCTTGTCGAAAAGGCACGATACAAAAACTCCTTCATTTTCAAATACTCACCTAGGCCCGGTACTATCGCCGACAAACGGCTGGAAGATAACGTCCCCCAGGAAATCAAGGAAAAGCGAAACCACGACCTGCTCAAGGTGCAGGAAGAAATCAGCAGAACTCTTGCCGCCGAGTTCACAGGCCAAACCGTCAAAGTCCTCGTCGAAGGACCAAGCAAAAAAGCGCATCAGGCCGGCAATCTGCCTCAGCTTATCGGCAGGACTGCAGGCGACTGGATTGCCATTTTCAACAGTACTGAAAACCTCGCGGGCCGCTTCGCAAACGTCAAAATCACCCGAACAACCCCCCTTACTTTATTTGGCGAACTGCTCTGATAGAGCCGGTTGACCATAGTGTTCGATTCGGATATTATTAGGGTAGTCATTTACAGGAACCGGAGACCGTTCTATGGAACAGGTGAAAAAACAGGCGACAAGCGGAATCAAAGCCGCAAAGAAACGCTCCTTATTGCGTAAAATTGCGTTAGCCGGTTTTGGTTTATTTGTTTTTATAGCAGCGTCTTTTGTTGCGGCAATAGCGTATAACAACATCGCTTTATGGAGTGATGCCGCCTTTGCGCAGCGGCTGGATTCGGCTATAAAAAATGCCGATGTGTGGGTTGAAAAACACAGGGCAATAATTCTAGAAGAAAGTAATACGGCGCTTTTGGCAATGATTCGGGAATGCAATGACATCAGGCCAAATCCTGTGTTTGGGAATATTGTAACGTCTTTTCTTAACGAGCCGATGGATTATACCCGATGCTGGAATCGATTGGTTGACCCGAATTGGGAGGTTAGCGCACTTGATATTAAAGTAACGGTTGACAAGGTGGCCCTGGACTACAAATGGATGTTATATGCCATTGCGCCGGACAAAACGCCAATATATCCCGAAAAAACGGGTCTATTTGACGGCAGTCGATGGCACAGAAGATATTTGACCCATCAGCTTTTCGCGGTGACTTTGCTTAGAGACAGGCAGGGGTCGAATCCACGGATTGATAAGTTGATTGAGGTCCTTTGCGAAAGGTCTAAAACTGATATGACTTTTTGTATTCCTGTCGTTGATATTTACATACAAAGAGCGGCGTTCGTATTACGGGCTGGGTTCCCGCAGTTGGTCCGCAGGCGGTGGATAGAGAGAATAATTGCTAAGCAGCAGTCCGACGGCGGCTGGAACGACAGGTGGTTGTGCTTTACCACGACCAGAAGTAAGTTTATTTTTGATATCGACGAAACACCCAGCGACCAGCACGCTACCATCCAGGCGGTTCTTGCGCTTTATCTGGTAAAATATCGATACCCAGAACAGTTCGGTCTCAAGTAAATTCCCTGTGTTCTCCAGAGCAACAAAATCCTTTGAAAATTAACCCCTTTACGGTATGCTTGTCGATTATAGTTGAATACCCCCTTTTTAATTTGTGAGAAGATTATTATGAGCGAATTTAAAATTGAGCCGTCGCAAAGGATAACAAGATTACCGCCATATTTGTTTGCGCGCCTAAACGCCCTTAAGCACGCAAAACGCCAGGCGGGTGCCGACCTTATCGACCTCGGTATGGGTAACCCTGTTGATGGGGCCCCGCAGATTGTCGTTGATAAGCTTTGTGAGGCCGCCAGAGACCCCAGAAATCACCGTTATAGCGCATCCCGCGGCATCAAGGGATTGCGCAATGAAATGGCTAAAAAATACGCCAAAAATTGGAACGTCGAGCTTGACCCCGAAAAAGAGGTGCTTGCCTGCATCGGCTCGAAGGAAGGGTTCAGCCATATGTGCCTAGCAATGCTCGGGCCTGGTGATACGGCCATTGTGCCGGACCCGGCATTCCCGATTCATAATTACGCCGTCGCTCTTGCCGGTGCAAACGTCATATCTCTCCCGCTGGGCTGCGACCAGAAGTTCATAGATAATATAGTTATGGTCTGTGAGCACCTGTATCCCAAGCCAAAGCTGTTGATTTTGAATTACCCGCATAACCCCACCGCGATGACAGTCGATGAGGGCTTTTTTGAGCCAATTATCGATATCGCCAAGCGATTCGGCATTGCCGTCATTCACGATTTTGCCTATGGCGAAACCTGCTTCGATGGCTATAAAGCCCCGAGTTTCCTTTCCGCAAAAGGCGCAAAAGATGTGGGCGTCGAATTTACCACTTTGAGCAAGCCCTACAGTATGGCAGGGTTCAGAATCGGCTTTGCCGCGGGCAACAAGGATATGATTGACTACTTAGCCACCATAAAGGGCTATTACGATTACGGCATTTTCCAGGCGGTGCAGATTGCCGGCATTATCGCGATGAGGCACTGCGCAAAGGATATTATTGAGCAGAACAAAAAATATCAGTCCAGGCGGGACGTTCTTTGCGATGGTCTTACCCGCATCGGATGGGAAGCCCCTAAACCGCGGGCTGGTATGTTCGTCTGGGCAAAAATCCCCCAAGAGCATCTCAAAGGTAAAAACACCATAGATTATTCTATGGACCTTGTGGAATACGCAGAAGTTGCTGTTGCCGCCGGCGGGGCTTTCGGCGAAAATGGCGAAGGATATGTGCGTATTGCCCTTGTTGAAAATGAACAGCGATTGCGCCAGGCAGTTCGAAATATCAGCCGGTTTGTCCGCGAAAAACCGGTAAGAAAAACTAAGCAGTAAAAATGACAAAAAAGTGAGGTGTAAAAATGGTGCGAATTATGTTGTGTTGCGCTGCGATTTGCTTTATGGCGATTCTTACTAATATCTCGACGGCAGCAATTGGCCAATTCGAGGGGCAGGGCGATGTGGGTGATGCCTGCGATATCGGCATACCCGGCTCAGCGTCGTTTGACGCGGCGAAAAACGAATACAGAATCACCGCCAGCGGCTACAATATGTGGTTTAACAGGGACGCCTTTTATTTCCTCTATAATAAGCTCGAAGGCGACCTGACTATGGTTGCGGATATTAACTTTGTCGGAAAAGGCAAAGTCGCACACCGCAAAGCCGGCTGGATTGTCCGCCAGACGCTTGATAAAGATTCTGCCTTTATCGGCGCCATTGTTCACGGCGACGGCCTTATCGCTTTGCAGTATCGAACAGTCAAAGGCGGCGAAATGACTGACGATACTGAAATACTCCGAACCGTAAAAGGGTTTGCGACAATAAAGCTTGAGCGCCACGCCGATAACTATACAAAGCTTGAGCGCCACGCCGATAACTATACGCTTTCCGTCGCTCCAGACGGCAAAACATTCCAGATTGTCGGCTCGGTAACAATGAAACTGACCGACCCGGTTTATGCGGGTTTGGTGGTTTGCTCTCACGATGTCAACACTGCTGAAACGGCCGTATTCACCAATGTTAAACTTGAAAAACAAGGGGTGGTAAATATGAGAGAACGCGTCCTCGAAAGCACACTCGAAACAATCTCAGTCGAAAACGGCGAACGAAAAACCGTTTATAGTGCACGCCAGCATTTTGAAGCGCCAAACTGGACCCCGGACGGCAAAACGCTCGTGTTTAACAGCAATGGTCTTATCTATACGATTCCCGTCGAAGGAGGCATTCCTCAATTGCTCGATACAGGCGAAGCCAAAAAATGCAACAACGACCACGGCATCTCGCCGGATGGCAAATTTCTCGCCGTCAGCAGCCAGCATACTACTGACAGTAAATCCCGGATTTACGTCCTGCCAATCACGGGCGGCCAAGCTCGCCTCGTAACCCCGAATGCGCCTTCCTACTGGCATGGCTGGTCTCCGGATGGAAAGACACTCGCGTATTGCGCAGAACGAAACAATGATTTTGACATTTGCACAATCCCCGTTAATGGCGGCGAAGAAACGCGATTGACTACCACCCCCGGACTCGATGATGGGCCGGATTATTCGCCCGATGGCAAATACATTTTTTTCAATTCTGAGCGAACAGGGCTGATGAAAATCTGGCGTATGAACGCCGACGGCAGCGACCAGCAGCAGGTTACTTCCGATAAAGATTATGCCGACTGGTTTGCCCATCCTTCACCCGACGGCAAATGGCTTGTGTTCGTGTCCTACGACAAAAGTGTCAAGGGGCATCCCGCGAACCAGGATGTTGTCCTGAGATATTTGCCGCTTAGCGGAGGAAAACCGAAAATTCTGACAAGTTTATTCGGCGGACAGGGAACTATAAATGTCCCGTCCTGGTCGCCGGACAGCAAACGCGTCGCGTTTGTAAGCTATCAGCTTTTGCCGCCAAAATAGCTCGTCATCAATTAATAGCGGTTGGCTTTAAAGCCGTGCGTTGGCGTATTTGGGGCTGATTGCCGCAGCCATTTTTTGGCATAATAGGCAAACCGACTCTGTAATCTGTTGTTATTTTGGGACCTTCATAATTTATTAGTACCTTGACGGTATTTTGGGGCCGAAAAAAAATTTTAAAAAATTCCAAAAAAACACTTGACTTCATTTAGGCAATATGGTTTAATACAATTATCAGCTTGGGGGCTGACGAGAAAACTCACTAGTAGTAAGGGTAGTTGTATATGCTCTTTGACAGTGAGTGATTTCTCATTATGTGTCACAGTAGTACCGTTTGAGAAGCGGGGGAAGAGGGAAATCACATAGTGAAGGCATTGTAAGTGCTTTATTT
>JBEKTD010000020.1:0-12446 GCA_049516395.1 Sedimentisphaerales bacterium
AGGTAAGGTCCGTGGAGAGCTTCTCGGGCAGCATCGGAAACGTCTCGGCAACAGTATAGACCGAGGTGGTGTTTTGCCGCGCATGGTCATCAAGTACCGATTGCTTCTTGACAACAGCGTCAACATCGGCAATGGCGACAAGGACCTTTACGGCCCCGTTGGGCATGGCTTCGGCAACGGTAAGCTGGTCCAGATCACGCGAATCATCGTTGTCGATGGAACACCAGAGAAGGTTCCCCATATCTCGCGTCGATTTCTCAGTTCGCGTTGCCGGCCCATGGATTCCGTCGAGCTCGGCGATTGCCTGAGGAGAAAAATCAGGAAAAAATCCTCTTTCTATCATTACTCGACGTGCAATTTTTTGTAAGAGAGAACGATGTTGTCTGCTGTCGTCTGTATTCGTCATATTATCACTTTCATAGAATACTATATTGTGATTTCCTGCTCAATGAATTAAGTTCTCCTCGCCGACGCCATCATTCCCCAAACCTGCGAATAAACCATGTCTTATCGGTATCAGCACGCCCCTTTTCCAAGAGTTGAACGGAATAATGCGCCCCGTTGCCGCCAGGGAGATTACCTATGTGCTGAGATACGTTCATTGTCTTCTTTGAAATTTCCATTCATGCCCTTTGCTGTATGCTGTATCGTCTTGACCTTGTTGAGAAATTTACGAGTTAAGTTACCGGGGCTGCCACAGTATTTGAGCGGCTTCCAGAGGAACCGCAACACTATCGTATTTCGGTATTACCCTGGCCGTATAGTCCGTCGCAGATCGGGTTGCTGATATCGAACCCTTCAACTACCACAGGCATAAAAGAGTGTATTGGATTGCCGAAATGTGATTGCTCGTACATTCTGCTTTCCTGCATAAGGGTTTACTTCCATCGTTATCTCTTTAATTACTCTGATGACTTTTTCGTTAAGGTCTCCATCAGCTTGTCGAATGGCTCATCGAATTTCCTGACGCCTTCGTCTTCAAGCTGCTGAGTCACCTTGTCGATGCTAACCCCGAGTTCCGGCAATCGTGCCATTATCCAATTGGCTTTCTCGACATCTTGTTCGAGGCGTGATTTCGGATCGCCGTGATCACGGTAGGCGTCGATGGTTTCAAGCGGGACCGTGTTTACGGTGTCCGGACCGATTAGCGATTCGACATATTTCACATCACTGTAGTCCGGGTTCTTGGTACCAGTGCTGGCCCAGAGCAGCCGCTGCACGCGAGCGCCCTTGTCAGCCAGTTTCTTAAACCTATTATTACACAAGATTTCCTTGTATATTTGATAGGCCATTTTCGCACTGGCGACGGCAACTTGTCCATGCACCTTTTTTGCGATATCTGTTTTCGGGTTACCTTGCGCGATGAGTTTTTCCAGCAGCGAATCCACTAATATATCGATACGACTCACAAAGAAGCTGGCCACAGAGGCCACATACTCCACGGGCTTCCCTTGGGCCATCCTTGCTTCGATGCCGGCTATGTAAGCTTCCGCCACCTGTCGATAACGAGGCAACCCAAAGAGCAACGTCACGTTGACATTGATTCCTTCGCTGATGAGCTGCTGAATAGCAGGCAATCCATCGGCCGTCGCCGGAACTTTGATGAAGACATTGGGCCGGTCCAGCGCAACCCACAACCGGCGGGCTTCCTCAATTGTGCCTTTGGTGTCATGCGCCAGATGGGGATTGACCTCCAAGCTGACATATCCGTCCTTGCCGCCAGTATTTTCATACACAGACCAGAATTCATCAGCGGCGCTCTGTACGTCACGCTGGCTGAGAGCTTCATAGATTGCTTTGACGTCTTTTTTCTTAAGGGCTATGTCCCGAATGTCCTCATCGTAAATATGGCTTTCCGCTATTGCCTTCTCAAAGATGGATGGGTTCGAGGTCATCCCCCGCAACCCGTCCTGGTCGATCAAACGTCGAAGCTCTCCACCGGTAATCAGATCACGTCGGATGTAGTCGAGCCAAATTGACTGACCAAGCGTTCCCAGTTTTTTCAAAGGATTTACCATTTATCTTGTCCTGCTTTCGATTTTGCGTATGCAGCTATAAAGCACTGTCAAGTCGCTCTCAACATTGAAAACGCATCACCTCTTTACCACCAGAATTGGGATTGTCGTATCTTTGTGGATCACGCCATAGGTAACACTGCCAAGAAACATAAAGATTATAATGATATAATCTTCCGCTAAGTGTGATAGGTTTGCAAATAGGGGAATTACTTAATCGGATAGGCAGAATCACTTAGTAGATATTTCGCACAGTCAAAATGAGATGGTAAACGGCGCAATAGAGGGGGAGTACTACACCTGCAACCTATAGACCAATTTCAGCAAAATAAGCTGCTTTAAGGTCAGCTTTCCCATAAACTTAGCGTCGGATGAATATTTTTATAGTGCGGGGCAAATGGTTACGCGTTTGTTGTGAAGATATCGCGAGCGATGTCTTCGCCTGCGTTGCTGGCGTAGTAGTGCTCAACTGCTTTCTGGCCTTTGCTTTCGAACATTTTTGCTGAAGAAAATGCGCCGTTTTTCATTAAAACCGCGATGATGATACATGCAGCTACGTTGGCGAACGAATTTTTGTACTTGGCGCATCTTTCGATAATGTTCAGGTCGGGGCGGATATTTCGGAGATGTTCGGCCTTGGCGGTTGTTCGCAGACAATGTTTGAGCACGCCGATTGCCTGTGTATTGGCCCGCATCAGCAGATTGAGATTGTGCGGCTGTGATTTTAACAACGATATCGCGAGTTCGACCTTGCCGAGACGCGCCAATCGTCGCTGGCAACGCGGGCAGTCGGCAATATGATTTTGTATCCAGTGTCGGTCCAAACTGAAACTGTTGGCCATCAGCCGAAGCGCTAGGTCTCTAAGTTGTTTGCAGTAATTTTTCCCCTTCGCGGCCCACATATAATTACCTTGTTTCCTTTCTCATCCGCGCAGCCAGAAGCCGCACTGCTTTGCATCTGTAAACCCTCGCGGTCGCGGTCGTGATTCCCATAATCCTTGCGACCTGCTCATAGGACAAGTCCCCGAGGTCGTGCAGAGTTACGACATCACGAAAAAGATCCGGCAGCTCCGCGATACCCGCTCTTAATGTCTCAGTTAAATACCGTGTATCAAGCTCACTGGCGGGGGAGTTAGTATTGTTCTGTGTGGTTATTACCGGCGAAAGATATTTCTTTTCGACAAGTTTATGTCTCAGGATTGATATGGCTACGTTGCTTGCAGAACGAAAGACATACGCCTTTACATTTTCGGGTTTGCATCCATACTTGTGATGCGCGAGTTTCAGAAACGTATCCTGATATGCGTCGCAAACGTCCTGTTCGTTGCCGAGTATTCGCCATAGCATATTAACAAGTCCCTGGCCGTGTTGCTGCATAGCGCAGAGAACCCAACCCTGCGTTTTTTCCAACGCCTCCGGGATTGGAATATCCCACAACAGTTCAATGCTGACAGCCCTGCCAGTCATAATTTCTCCGATTATTAAGACGCGCTGCCTGACATTATGTTAACACCAATTCGATGTTAAATGGTTAAAAATCTCATTTTTTTGCATAACATTTGGCCCTACCGGCGCGTCTCAATCTACAGGAGAGAGGAGAGAAAAGCGGTAATACGTTTGTTAGGAGTACAGGGAAATGGCTTTAACTCTTTATAGGGACAAGTCTTACGAGCGAAAAACACAAGCGGGTGACGTTGTCGCACTTGTGGATGAACTGCTCACAAAGGCCGTGGATATAGGCGCCAGCGACATTCATTTTGAGCCGACCGGTTCGGATTTGGTGATAAAATTTCGCCTTGACGGGGTGCTGAACACGGTCGAATCTTTGCCTAAAGCTGTTTCGGACAACGTAATTTCACGGCTGAAGGTTCTGGGCGGGCTTCTGACGTATCGCAATGATGTGCCCCAAGAGGGACGGATGGAAATCAGCAACAGTCACAAGGATGTTGTTGACCGTCGGCTCTCGGTATTTCCGACAATATACGGCCAAAGGGCTGTGGTGAGAATTTTCTACCAGAACGTGCAGTTAACAGACCTTGGACAACTTGGATTCGCACCAGAGATATATGCTGTGTTGAAACAAATTGCTTGTGCCAATCAGGGCGTTTTGCTGGTGACCGGACCGGCAGGCAGCGGCAAAAGCACTACCTTAGGTGCGATTCTGCGGCATATCCAGAAACAATTTCCGGGTAAAAGCATCGTCACTCTGGAAGACCCTGTGGAGATTCGACTCGATGGCGTTACCCAGGTTCAAATCACACCTTTCGGTCCGATGACTTTTCCTACGGCCCTGCGTTCGCTTCTTCGTCAGGACCCGCAGGTCTTGATGATAGGCGAAATCCGAGATGCTGAAACAGCGAAGATAGCAATTGAAGCAGGCCTTACGGGGCATCTTCTGATGAGCACAATGCACAGCGGCTCAGCCGCGGCGGCGATTCTGCGACTTTTGGAGATGAGTATCGAGCCATACCAGGTCACATCAAGTATATCGGCGGTTCTGAATCAACGGCTTGTCCGCCGACTATGCGAAAAATGCAAAAAGCGGACCACAGCCGGCAATTACGAACCGGTGGGATGCGATTATTGTTTTGGAACGGGATTTAGAGGCAGGATGTTGATAGCGGAACTTGTCCGGCTTGACAGCCAGTTGCGAAAAGCGATTCTCGCCGGGACCGATACTGATGAAATTGAGAAAGTTCTGACTAATAAGGGGCACACTGGTATGGTTGAAGACGGCAGACGATTGGTTGCTGAGGGTCTGACCACGCAGGATGAGCTTGATAAAGTATGCGGTTCGGCAGGGGACATTTGATAGGTTGATTTAAGACGGGAGATTCAGGATGGCGACTTTTGAATATAGTGCGATGACGACTTCTGACCGGCTGATGAAAGGTATCATCGAAGCCGGGTCAGTGCAGGAAGCATCTGAATTGCTTGAGCAGATGCGGCTCAAAGTCAATTCACTCGAAAAAGCTAAATCCGAAAGGCCTAAAACGCCTATTGCCAGGACTGAGTTTTTGCTTTTCAATCAGCAGCTTGCCTCGCTTACCAAAGCCGGGATTCCTTTGGAGCAAGGATTGAGAGAACTGTCGAAGGATGTGGCTTCGAAGCCGATGCGCAAGCTGATAGATTCGATTGCCAGGGACCTCGAAGCGGGGATGAGCATTGAGCGGGCCTTTGAGAAAAGGAAAGAACATTTCCCTCCTCTCTATGGCCGGATACTCAAGGCCGGTGTCGAAACGGGCCGGCTCAGCGAAATGCTGACGAGCTTGAACAGGCACATCGAGATTACCAACCAGACAAGGCGAATAGTATTCGAAGCAATGGCATATCCGGCGGTCGTTTTTGTTATGGGTTCCATTATTATGACTTTTGTGCTTGTGTTTCTGGTTCCAAAGTTTAGTGATATTTTAAAAGAAATGTTGGAAGGGCAAGGACTACCTGTATTGACGCAGTTCGTTTTATCTATGTCGGAGCACATTTTATATTTCTGGCTGGCGGTCGGCTGTCTGGTTGTTGCTATTTTTGGAGTTAATACGATTCTCCGGTCTTTTCCGGAAGGACGGCGAATCAGGGAAGCGATATTTTTACACATACCTGCATTCGGACCTTTATATCACAGCACCATATTGAGCAAGATGGCCGAGGCAATAGCGATGATGGTTGCGGCCGGCTGTGATATGCCGACGTGCCTGCGGCTTGGGCCTGATGCAACGGGCAGTGAAACACTTAAAAAAGAAGGGGACATGATTGCCGGGCAAATTGAGAAAGGGGTTGGTATTCTTGATGCCGGGCAATTCTGCCGGGTTATGCCCCGGTTTTTTCTTTATTCGATTCAACTGGGTTCGCAGCGAAATGAGCTGGAAGACAACCTTCACAGCTTAGGCGATATGTACGCCCAGCAGGTTCGCAGCGCCCAGGTCCGCCTGCAGGGTTTGCTGCTTCCTGTTATGATTATCTTCGTGGGCTTTTTCATGATGTTGTGCATCCTTGCGATTTTCCTGCCAATGGTAAAAATAATTGCAACTCTGAATGTGGGATGATTGGATTATGTTGATTGCTTTGGCAATAGTATTGTTGGTCGCCTTTGGAGTGCTTGCTTTTTACAAGCCGTGGATGGGGTTTGTCGTTGGCATTGTGCTCAGCGTATTTATTGCAGTGTATGGCATCACGTTAGAATTAGTGGAGATATTTGCCGCTGCACTTTACATTTTTTTTGCTACGCTGATGATAACCGCTTTCGGCCCCCGCAGGGAGGGCTCCCGATGGGCCAGAATCTGGGCAAGGAGGATTTTAGCGGTCAGTGTCGGAATTTTCCTCACGGCCATTGTCTTTGCGTTTTTTGGTACCTGGGGCGGAATTGGACTTGTTTTTGTGGAGTTGTTTATAGGGGCTGTAATCGGAGCTTTTGCGACGTCGGAACTGGCTCGGTCTTCTTATGTGATAACCACGATTGGCGCGAGTATGAAACAAAATTTGCCCCTGCCTATGGCGATGGAAATGGCCGCGGTCGGCCAGGATTATAAGCGAGCAGATATACTTAGAAATATAAAGAAGTGGCTTGTTGAAGGATACTCTTTGAGTGAATCGCTCAAACGCGGATATCCGAAGTGTCCCGCCTATGTCGCGGCGATGGTTGCTGCCGGCGAGCGAATCGGGCAGGTGCCGCAGGCGATTGGCGCCCTTGAGCAGGATTTGATCGCAAAGGCCGACACAAGCAAAAAGGTCAGGCACATTCCATTATTTTATCCGCCACTGGTGCTGCTCATTATGTTTGTACAGATGTTCGTGGTGATGGTGTTTGTCTTGCCTAAAGTGAGGGCGGTACTGGCGGAAATGAGCAACGGCATGCAATTACCTATGGCAACAAGATTGTTAATGGCTATTTCGGACTATTTTACGCAAGGCGGCGGCAAGGGGCTTTTTCTTGTATTGGCCCTGCTGGTTTTGGTATGGGCTGCAGTGTATGTTCGCGTCAGGTCAAGACCTCGTCGGGTTGAAAAGCCGTATTTAATTTCGCGCATAGGTGATTTTTTAAAATGGCATCTGCCCTTTATCCGGTGGTATGAATGGTGTCATGCAATGCAGCGAGTTGCGGGATTGTTACGGCTTTCACTTAATGCCGGATGCACGGTCAACGACGGCATAGCCGGTACGCTGCATCTGGATATAAATCAAAATTTCAAAAAAGGATTGAAAGAATGGCTGGCGAGGGTAGAGAGCGGCCAGGACATAGGCCAGTCCGCCCAACAGTGCGGCATGGGAAGCGCAATGGCATGGGCCTTTGCCGACGTGCATAACCACCGGAATACGCTCGATATTCTTGAAACGCTTGAAACCTCGTATCGCTGGGGCTACAGCAGGGCGGCCACATTAGCCAGGTTTATAATCGGCCCCTGCGAGACGATTTGCTTGGGAGTAATCGTAGGGTTTATACTCTATGCTATTTTCGCTTTGCTGGCCGCGGTTGTGTACGCAGCGGCAAATTCGATGACGCCCTGATTTGGATGAAAAATGGAAATCAATGATTACTAAACGTGTAAAATATCGCGGTCTGATAATGACCGAACTGATTGTCTCGCTGGCGGTTATGGGAATGCTTATGGTTGCCTTCGCGATATCGCTCGATGGTTTCAGGCGGCTGAACCATTATTATTTTACAAAACAGCGATGTGTGTCGGCGGCGCAGGCGATGCTCGATAGTATAGCCGTGACCGGCATTGTAATTAATGACAATGACTTGAAACGGCTCTGGCCGGGCGTGGTTATTAAAATCGACAAATCGCAGGGGGCCGGCCAGTGGAAAAGGATGGATTTGATTAGCGTGACAGCCGAGGCCAAAGCTCTGAACAAAAAGGTTGAAGTCCGCTTATCGAGATATTTTTTGACAAAAAGTATCGCGATAAGTAAAGCAGGCGATATACCCGTTTTGCAGGAGCGTTAAGATGCGCAAGGGTTATTTAATTGTTGAGATGTTAGTTGTCATTTTTATTATGACAATGGTCATGGCAACGCTGGAGCGTTTTTTTAGAACATTTGCATATGACTTGCCCAGGGACTACCGGCTCATTCAGGAAAACACCACTTTTAACAATGTGGTAAGTCGTATGCGGGCTGATGTCGTTTCAGCAAAAACCTTGTCGGAGTCCGTTAATGGTCCTGACGAACCTAATACGCTGTTGATGGAAATGTCGGATGGTGTGATTTCTTATAAGTTCAGCAATGGTCGCATTTTTCGCGAGTTTATCGCAGGTGCCACGGGTGCAGCAAGCGGGAATATGGTGTGGTCGGTTCCTCACGGCAAAATTGAGTGGAAGGTCTGGAACAAAAACAAAACGGGTTGCGCGGTCGAGATAAGCACCTGTATAGAGGATAAAAATTTCGGCCATATACGGAAAAAGATGGCTAACAACAATTTATTTTTTGCCGGCGCATTATCGGAAGCTGCCAAATGAACGCCAGAAAATCGAGCCAGAGTGGTTTTGTTATGCTTATTGTCATCGCTATCCTCGCACTGATTGGGATATATATGATTGTTTTGGCCTCGGAAGCGAACTTCTTTGGTTTTCAGGCCGACCGGGCGTACCTTGAGGCGTGCCAGCAGAATCTTACCGCGAGCGGGTTGGCCTGGGCGAGAAAAAATGCTAATACTTCAATGACCACAGCCGCTGCTGTTGAATTGGATACTGCGGATATGGGGATTAAAAAAGCGGCCTTGAGTGTCAAGCTGTCTGTCGGAGAGAAGGGCAAATCACAAGTCGAAATAGAAACATCCTGCAGTAAAGCCAGACAACGGCTCAGTTCTGTTAAGAAACTTGCCATTGAAACCCGTCCATAATGCGGGAAACTGGGCGGTACAGGACTTGAACCTGAAAAACTGCATTGGAAGACAAACAAAAAAAGCCCTCCTTTGCTTGGTATTCTTCGAAGTATCCTTACATAGCAAAAAAGCTACGGAAGATGGCCTGCCACGAGTAAGGCCTTCAAAACCGAATGGTTTTGAAGGCCGCATCGAGTGGAGGCGGGGAGATTCTCGAAAAGACACGAGGCCCGCCTTCGGCGTGTCAAACCCCTTATGCAGATGCAACGCATCTGCGGGGTTCTCATCCCTCAACCTAAGCGGGCACACCAGTGGAGGCGGGGGGATTCGAACCCCCGTCAGGCCATTTTTATAAGTCCTTGTAAGACAATGAAATACAACACAACTCTATTTTTTTACAACCACTTATAAATTCTCAGATTTTATCACGTTTTATCAGAATTTGGCTTTCAAATACTCCCGTATTACTCCCGCGAATTACGCACCTAGAACTGACTTTCCTCCAAAAACTGTGCCACTTGTAATTAGAGTGCCAACATGACTTCAAAAATAGGACAATTTGTAGGACAACGTTTCAAAAATAGAATGTTTCGACTCGACTCTTTTAATTGTTTGGCATCAGTAAAAGCTGAAGTCATCTTCTAATTCAAAGTTAAATCTGTCTCATTCTCGCAGGAAAGGTTAGGTTTGAGTACTAAATTTTGAGTTTTGAATTTAGGAATTTTGAACTTGCAGATTTAAAAAAATGGTAGATATTCCCATTATTTGCCCCGAAAAGTAACAAAATGTAACAGAATATAACAAGTGAGCAAAAAATAGCAATTTTTACTGTGGGGATGCGGGTTATTGATGGCCGATAAGTTTGCGGTATTTCATCGGCGTCATTCCCATCTTTTGTTCGAAATATCTGGCAATATGGCTGTCGCTGTTAAAACCAAGCTTGACGGCAATATCCGATACCGATAAATCTGTTTCAAGAAGCATCCGACTGATAAGGTTTATTCGGGCACGTTTAATCTCGTTATAAATGGACCGCTTTAACGTCTTCATAAATTTCCGATGCAGGTAGCTCCTCGAAAATCGCAATGCCTTCGCAACGTCATGAATTTGCAAAGGCCTTTCTGCGTTCTGATTAATAAAATTCAGTGTCTGAATGACCAGCTTGTCTTCAATGGCAATGATATCAGTTGACTGCCTTGTCACTATTTTGACAGGGCTAACAAATACTTGCTGGGGCGGCATCTTTTTGCCTGCCATCATTTTACCAAGCAGTTCGCTTGCGCGGAATCCCGCCTTTTCCACATCAAGAACAACGCTCGACAGTGGCGGATTGGAGGTGACGCATACCTGTTCATCGTTATCCACACCGATAACAGCTACTTCATAAGGCACATCAATCTTAGCGTTTATACAGGCCGAAGTAATATGCTGCGCACGGTCATCATTGCAGGCCATAATGCCCACCGGTTTCGGCAGCCCCTTCAGCCATTTCATAAGATTAATTTCTTCTCTGTACCATGTATATCTTACGCGCAACTTCGGCCGCTTGTAAATATTTGTTTGGAAACTGGCTTTTGCTATACGCTTGCGAAAGCTTTCGCATCGCTGCTGTGACCAGTACAAATCGTCGAAACCGCAGAAACCGAAATTACGAAATCCACGCTCGAGAAGATGTTCTGCAGCCATTCTGCCTATGGCCAGGTCATCAGGTATTATATTGTTAAAACGAAAATCCGGCGTTTTCATCGCGATAGAAATAAATATCGGTATATTCATCTTCTTCAGCTTTTCAATGATTTTGGAGTCGCGCGTTATGATTCCATCCGGACGCCACTTTTTCAGATCTTCCATGACAGCGAGTTCTGTTCCCCTCAACATGTAAAAAGAATTCTGTTCATGAAATACCCATGGAAATGACCACGGACCGTAAACTCGTGAATAATCTGTGATGCCGCGAATAAGTTCTCTGCCGTAGGTTCGGGAGCTTTCAATCAATAATGCAACTCTCGGAATTTTTTTCATGCCTGTATTATATACTGAAAAAAATCAATAAAACAATCGAATATTTAACACAACCCTGCCATAGCTTCGGATTGGCTTCAGAATAATCCTAATTTTGTGTGAGGCGGGCTTGTGTGCACAAAATGGTGAATTACAAATAAAATATGGCGTTATTTTTATGATATGCATGGAGTATAATGTAAAAGTGATGATACTATAAGTAAAAATGGTGTTGTTTGCAGTGCAATACAAGTAGCAACTATCAACACAATTTAACAAAAATGTCAATAATAGACAGGCATTGGTCAACGATTGGCATACGCTGTATTCAAAATATGTGTTATGCTGAATTGTGGAAATGTATCACGTTCAAAGCATAGTTTGCTTAATAATTATTAATGCTGGTGGTGTGCGCCGGCCATAAATAATAATGTATAAAAAGTAGTGTTTTAAAATTGATAAGGAGGAGTCACAATGTCAAGGAAAATTGTATCAATCGTAACACTTTTATGTTTTTTGGCCATAGGCAATTCTGCGATGGCCTTCGGTTGGAATCCCAACAATACCTGGGAAGGGGCTATAGACAGGAACTGGCTTAACCCAGGTAACTGGTACGATGCAAACTCTGAGCCAAACATCTACATCCAGGCGCTTGTCCCTTCGAATGCTGATGGACCAATAATCGACGGAGACGCCTGCTGCATGTATCTGAACATTGAGCCGTGGTCGCAAGGGAGAAGCTACACAGAATGGGGTGTAGATATGAACTCAGGGACTCTCGATTGCAATTACGGAATTGCAATCGGCGCCTTTCAAGATTTTTCCATAGCCGACGGCGGCATACCCACATTCACCGTGCACGGTGGCACAGTAAGACAGCTTTTATCACTAGGTGATGGAGTATTGATCGGCGGCGGCGGTGACGGTTACGGCTCCACCTTCGGCAAGCTGTATATGTACGGCGGATATCTCACCACGCCCCGGCTCGAACTCAGAAACGGCGAGATACTACTCTATGGCGGAACCCTGGAGTGCACAGGAGATTCCAATTTTGTCTTTTACCAGACCTTCCCTGATAACAAAATTGACATCAGCGGCGGCACACTGAAAATTCTCGGCAACTACAATGTTAGCAGCCCGAATGTTCCGGCCCTTATCGCTGGAGGCCTGATTTACTCCTCACGCGGCACCGTCGGCACACCTGTATATGACGTCAACACTAATACGACAACATTAAGCTGTGTCCCCGGCAGCGTCAACATGAACATTCCCTGGGGACCTTCGCCGGCTAACGGTGCGCTGAACGTTCATTACCACGTCGGCGATGCTAATGTCGGCGTTACGCTCAGTTGGAACAGCGGCAACGAACCCAACGTCATAAACCATGACGTGTATTTCGGAACAGATTCTAGCGGCGTAACTGCTGCAACCAAGACATCATCACAATTTGTGACCGAAGTAAATGAAGCCAATGTAATAGATGGAAACCAGGTAGAACCGAACAGCTGGCTTATCAGCAGCAATAACTACAACTTCAAAATTAATACCAACTACTATTGGCGAGTTGATGATAATTGGATTTCATCAAACATATACGACTCTTGCGGCGT
>JBEKTD010000021.1:0-8450 GCA_049516395.1 Sedimentisphaerales bacterium
GATTGCCTCAGCCGCTTTTAACTGCTTATCCAGTCCTCCAGATTTCTCCCCTCCCGGATAGTTGTGTAGGGGTTTTCCCCCTCATAAAAAACAGGCGTTTACCCCACAGCAAAAACAGGTGTGTCCCTGATTTACAGAAATGCGTCTCATGTTATTATCAGACTATTCGTTAGCGGCGCCGAGAACAGGAGTTTTCGGTTGCAGGCATGAACGCCTTGGAACAAGCAGACAACTTGACAGAAACAGCTTTGAGGAGGGTGTAAGCCGGGATTTGGCAAAGGAACAACAGAGCGGTGTTGTCAATCCTGGCGGAAAATGAACGCGGCAGGGAAAGTCGCGAAGTTTATTGTTGAGCAGGTGGTTTTATGAGTACTTCTTGTAGTAGCAATTCCGGGCTGGGGGGTAACCTGGCCTGTCTCACAAAAAAGCCCCCAATGCTGGTTTTTACTGAATACAGGGATAGGGCGACTAACACAATCTCCGAGGCCTCTGGCCGCGAATTGCGACCCCGAATAACTCCCCCAATGTTGCAGCAGATTGCTTCTCTCCCGCCGGCTCGCATAGTTAAAATTCTCGAAGTTCGCGAACAGCTTGCTCAGGGTAAATACGACCTCGACGAGCGATTGGATGCTGTTCTTGACCGTCTTCTTGCGGATATTAACACCTAAACACGCCTGCCTGCCCCAACATGTTGTTGGCTGGGGTACTTGGGGTTGTTCATTGTCGTTTAGCCCCCCAGGGGGTAATTCCCATAAAAATTGTAGGGCGGAGGTTTATCCACCTCCGGCGGAATCCGCATCCCAAAATCAGCAATCGCCAATCGGCAATTATTACTGTCCGCTATACGCTGTACGCTACTTACTGGGTAGCGTCACCGTGACCGTCGTCCCTTTATCCGGCTGGCTCGCCAACGAGAGTTTTCCGTGGTTTATCTCTATCAGCCGTTGCGCGTGTGCAAGGCCCATTCCGCGTTTCCTGCCCGCAGGCCTGGCCGAAAAGAACGGATGCGTCGCCCTGGCCAGCGTCTGCTCATCCATACCCCCGCCTGAATCAATCACCTGTATACTCACAGTATTATTTGTTTTGTCGGCTGTAACCTCTATTGCAATCGGCCCTGTTTGAGATGCGTATGCCTCAAGACCATTGCAGAGAATATTTGATATCGCGCATGCAACCTGTGCCGAGTCAACAAAAACCTCCGGCGTATCAGGCGAAATATCGATTTTGATATCGAGCTGCTCCATTTGTTTTTTCTGTTTTGTCAAATCAATCGCGTCATTGATTATTTGTCCTACGGCTGTTTCGGTTGTCCTGGGCTGTTCCGGGTTCGCGTAGCTCATCAGGTCATCGATAATCGCCGATAGCTCGCCCGCGTTTTGCTGAATCTGCTCTAAGATGCGTTTCCTGTCCGGGTCGTTTTCACTTTTGGCTAATAACTGTGCCCGTCCCGATATGACCGATAGCGGATTATTCAATTCGTGTGCCGCTCCCGCCGCCATTTCCACCAATGCCTCCGAACTATCTTCCGTCTTCCATCCTCCGTCCTCTGTCTTCTGTCCTCCGTCTTCTGTTTCCTGCCTGCCCGGTGTAGCGATAGCGAAGTCGGGTCTTCCGTCCTCTTTCTTCTGTCCTCTGTCCTCAGTTCTCAGTCCTCCGGTTCCTAAAACCTGCGCAAACCGTTCCGCATACCACTGCTGGCTGCCGATTGTCCCCAGCATATCGAGGATTGTGCCTCCAAATTTTGCGGCAGGCCCGAATCGTTCAGCGATATCATCTCCGGCGGGGTGACGAAGCTCGAATATGATTATTCCAACCGTCCGTTCATCTGCCTGAAGAGGGGCAATCTTGGTCCGGCTAAGGTCGAAATTAATGTCAACCTGCTCAAGCAGCCAGTCGATTGTTTCGCCGGCGTCCAATACTACGAATTTTTCACTCATCGGCTGCGGGATTAATTCCGCGTCGCCAGGCACTTCAAGCAAAATTGTTTTTGCGTTTGCTTGGTTCTCAGCGACTGTTCCCTCGACGATGCCCTCTTCGAGCTGGTCAGTAAGATAAACACATACGGGCCCCGTATGATAAAAATTCTGCCAGACCAGTGCGTAATTTTTCGCCAACTCAATCGTGGGCATCGATGAATTGATTTTAGGTATCAGCTCTTTAATAAAATCGAAATAGTTCGCGCTGCTTTGTAGTCGTGAGCTTTCTTCGAATAATTTCGAGCTTTCGGAAGCCAGTTGTCCCGCCGTGGTTCGCAATGCGTCGCAATATGCCCACCCCGGCTTCAGGATGTTCAGCCCCACCGCCTCGCTTTTGTTGCCGACCAAATCGGGCAGCTGTTGCTCAACCTGTTTCACCTGTTCGGCGGTCAGCCCCAGTGTCCCCGCGATTACTTCAGCCGAGAGTTGCTCCTCGTAATTGCCCGATTCGCCGATACCCGCCCGGCGAACGATAATATCCGCAATCTCCACGACCCCGGCTATCCTCGCCTGCGGCATCCGCGGTATCGCCCCCGCGTGGCTGTGATGCAGCCAAAGCCCCAGTATAATATCGCTCGGCAGCCGAATACTCTGCGCGAATCGCTTGGCAAGTATCGTATGGTCAATACCAAGATTGGTCTGCTCAACCTGGCAAAAACTTGTTTTGCTCGCTCTCGCCTGTTCGAGCAGCGTATCGAAACTTTTCGGCATCGTTTCATCGAGCAGGAATTTGCCTATGTCGTGCAGCAGGCCCGCCAAATAAGCTGTATCACCGTCAATTGCTGGCGATACAAGTTTCGCTAATTGTTTGGCGCAGCAGGCCGACGCTAATGAGTGACGGGTCAATTCTTTCCTGAATTCGCTCCCCCCGTCGTCCGACAATCCCCCGAAAACGTCTGTTGACAAAACCGCGTCCCGAATCTCCCGCAGTGATATGTTTTCCATTACCTGAAGCAGCCACGTATCGCATTGTTTGATTAAGATTCCCTTGTTGTGGCAGAGTCGCAATACCAATGCCGTAATCGCCGGGTCGGATTCCACAAGCTCCGCCAGTGACCCAGGGGTAAGCTCCATTCTGCCGAGTTGCGCAAGAAACCGTGCGGCCACCGAGGGCAGAATTGAAATTGATTCACACTGACCCACCGCAAGCTCGACCCTGCGGCCGGCGGAATTGTCCGGATTTTGTTCCGGCATATTACCCATCCTCACTTATCAGCTATCGCTGCTTTTTTGACAGTTTTCAGTGCTTCCCCAAGCAAGTTTTTTACAGGTTTGCGAACCAGCCGGCACTACGCGCTTTTTTGCAGCATCTCAAGCGTAGCGCAAATTCTATTTATCAAATCATTGATATCGAACGGCTTCTTCACAAAATCCTGTGCCCCGGACTTCAGTAGCTGGTCTATTTCTTCCTGCTTTATTACCCCGCTTACTATGATAATCCTTATATTCTCGAACTCCGGGTTTTTCCGGATGGTATGGCAAACCACGTTCCCATTGACGTCGGGCAGCATATAATCCAGCAGTATACAATCAGGCCTGAACCGCTGCGTCTGTATTCCCGCCTCATATCCGCTTGTGGCCGTCTTGACCTCGAATCGGCCGTCTCGCGACAGCACATCGACCAGCAAATCGACGATTTCAGCGTCATCATCGACGACCAATACCTTCTTTTTCCCCGTTTCCATACCGTCCGACGGTATGGCATTGTCCTTCATAAACTTAACCAAACTCTCGCGGGGAATCCTTCTGAACTTCGACCCGGGCACGCGAAACCCTTCCAGCCGGCCCGAATCAAAACACCGTATTATCGTCTGCTGACTCACCCGGCAGATTTCTGCTGCCTCTCCAGTTGTGAATAGCTCCTTCATATCACATTCTCCTGGCTTCTCAACCCTTGTCTCACTGGCCTATCTAAACTACCTCATTGCCCTAATTTAACTGTCGGATAGGGGGTTTGTCAAGCATAAAAAAATTATTTCCAACCCCCTTTTTCAGTGTAATTTAGCAGTGTTTTATAGGCGATATCGATATCCCTGCGGATTGTTGTCGATAAGCCCCGCTTATTTTGATGTTTTGCCCTGTTTTATAAGACGTTAAGGGCTGGATATGTTCGACATATGTTTAGCCCTCAGGCCTGCCTGAGGGTTGTATACCTCCATAGCACAAGTTGCGACAGGGAGGGCAAGGGCCTGCATAGCTTTAGCGAAGCACGGGTCATTCCCGCGACAGGAAGGTTCCTGATGTTGAGATAAAGAACAGAATGGTCCGGTGTGTAGGTTTTGTCAGTATAGGCTATTTATCAAAAGAGACCGCTGGAGCCATACGCAGGCCGGTATCTTCAATCTCGAAAAACTCCTGCAGCTTAAAACCAAAGGCGCCGGCTATAAAATTTGACGGAAACGATTGAATCATTGTATTCAGGTCGCGAACATTGCCGTTGTAAAAACGTCGGGATGCCTGAATGCGGTCCTCGGTATTAACAAGTTCGGCCTGCAGTTTCAAAAACTGCTGGGAGGCCTTAAGGTCAGGATAGTTTTCCACGACGCCGAAAAGCTGACGCAGTGAAAGAACAAGGTTGTTTTCGTCACTTGCCTGAGAGGCGGGTGAGCCGGTTGAGGCGACGGCCTTTGCGCGGGCTTCGGTGACGGATTCAAAAACGTTTCGTTCATATTTGGCGTAGCCCCTGACGACTTCAACGAGGTTGGGAATGAGGTCGTAGCGGCGTTTGAGCTCGGTGTCAATCTGAGACCACGCATTGGAACAGAGAAGCCGAAGATTGACAAGGCGGTTGTATGTAACAATGAGCCAGATAATCGGCAAAACGATGACAGCGATTATAATTATCAATCCAATGTGTTCCTGCATAATTATATTCCTTATGCTTGTCCCAGCTTATTGCTCTGAATTACATAGTCCGGTATGCGCTCGAAGATGCCGTTTATAAGATTCACGGCGGCATCGAAATCCGCGGGTGAAAATGTGCAGTGACGATAGACGATTACAGAAAGCGAATCGAACTGTATCGAAAACACGGGCGAGGCCAGAAGAAACTCCATCATCTGCGGGTGAATTATGTCGTAGGCCCATTTTTTGTCCGTAGAATTGACATAAAACTTTTTGCTGAATTCAGCGGATTCGAAGTTGATATCGTTAAGGCCGACACATGCGGCAATCTTGTCCAGGAGGTTTTCCGGCCGGATAAGAAGCGGTTTGAGAAATATGGGGCTGTTGACAATGACCAGCGAGATGTGATGATTAGTACTGCTTTTGCCCGAGCCGGTCGTATAATGGTAGTCGCAGCCGATGAACTGCCTGCCGGCGAGAGTACCCTGCATAACGTTGCGGGCGTAGCGGTCGTGGCCCTCCTGCAGACAGTGAAAATTCATATATTGAGAATCGAAAGAATCATCCTTTTCGGGGCTGAAGAAGAGGCCCTTGCTGAGCGCCCATGCGGAAAGCTCTTTTCGACGCTGGCCGGTGGCGTAGATGTTGTATATGATTGCCACGACGGCAATAACTGCAACAATTGATATGACCAGAAACTGGGGCATAAGATTACCCGAAAAATTAAAATTTAACCGGGACTATCCATTTATATCGGTTCATCTTCGCTGCTTAATCTTGTTTCTGATATGATACCAAGTCCTAATTGAAATGCCACGATTTTTGACTGTCACGAGCGGCCCATTTCAGTTGGCACCCGGCTTCGTTAAAGAACTATGCCGAGGTCTTCGCTTCGCTACGATAAATTGACGTGTAAGGAGACAATCGGATATAATCTTTTGTATGAAGGCAGAGCAGGTTTACAAACTGATACGTGAAGAAAAGATAATCGCCATAGCGAGAGGCGTAAGGGGTGGCCAAGTAGTCAACGTCGCCGAGGCGATTCTCGCGGGCGGTATCATGATGCTCGAAGTTACCTGCAATACCGAGGGCGTCTTTGAAATGATAAAGATGCTCCGCGAGAAAATGGGCGACCCGTCGAGAGCCTCTGGGCCGAACGGCAGGATGTGCATCGGCGCGGGGACAGTAATAACGACGCAATTAGCCGAAAAGGCGATTTGTGCGGGTGCAGAATTTATCATTGCGCCGGATACCAATACCGATGTGATTGATTATTGTGTCAAAAAGGATATTGCGATTTTGCCCGGGGCCACGACGGCTACTGAGATTCTTGCCGCAAAAAGGCACGGGGCGAAAATGGTCAAAATCTTTCCCGCATCGGCTCTTGGCGTCAATTACATAAAGGCGCTGCGGGGGCCGATTGACGACGTGGATTTTGTGGCGGTCGATGGCGTGCGTCCTGAGAATATGGCGGAATTTTTCGCCGTGGGATGTATTGCTATCGGCATCGGCGCATCAATCGTGAGAAAAGAATTTATCGAGAAGGGCGACTGGAAAGCGATTACAGAAATTGCCAAAAGGTATGTTCAAAACTTACCGGTTTAGCCACGGATTACACAGATGACACAGGTCGGCGTTAGCGATAAAGGCAAAGGTAGGAGGCGTCCTCGTCGGCTTTTACCTTGAATTTTTTATTGGCGGGGAGTTTGCCCGTGATAACGGTCATAATTTCGACGGTTGATGTGCCGAACTCGTATTCGCCCGGGGCGATAACGCCTATGGTCGCGGGACATTGTGTGTTTTTAAAGCCGATTGATTTTACGTTGCCATTGAAGTACTCATTTACCTTGAACATCGATGTCTCCGTTTATTGATTCAGTTGGTTGATTTTCGTTTGATAAAATAATATGCGGCAGGGCAAAGAGATGCAATTATTTTTATATTGGCTTATCTGGTTTTTAGTGGATGGGCTGCTTGTTTGTTATTGTTCTTTGTCAGCTTGCTGCGGGCTCTTTCGTAAATGGGGCCAATTAAAAATACGCAGGCACTGGTGAAGAAGAACAGGATAGACAGGTTCCTGAAACCTGTAACAATGGCAGGCCACTTAGGATGAGGTGTAAAATCGCATGTCCCAAGCAGCCAGGTATTGCCGCACAACAGCCAGTAGAGCGAATAGATATAACCGCCTGCAAACAAAGTTGCCGGAAGTAAAAATACCGGCCGAGTGAACAGCCAGAACGGAATCGACCAGGCAAAATATTGAAAAGCACAGTTATTCGAAAAACCATAAATAATAGTATAAGACGCCGCAATTGTTGCTCCGAGATGGCTTATGGTCCTGTATGACCGCCGCAGCCAGCTTAATAGTATAATCAGCAATAGGGATACGAACCAGCTGTTATCGAGCACAAAAACGAACGGGCGTTCAAATATCTGCCTAAATCCGGCCGGGAGACTATTGAACAGCGGCACAAGAAATATATAACATCCCCATATCGGGATGCCGGAGTTTGTTCTGATTACTATGCCGTGGTAGCCAAAGATGTTTTTATAAACAACGTGAGCATCTGTGATGAGCGCAGGTATATAAATTGATATTCCGACTAAGCCAACAACAGCGAGAAACAGCAGTCGTTTGCGCCATCCCTGCAGGAAAAAAAAGAATGCCGGCATTGCTAAAATCGCAGGCAGTTTCACCCACAAGCTTATTCCCATCGTGGCTGCTGCTGGCACAAATTTTTCTTTTGATAGCAGCCATAGGGCCAGCATAACGAAAAATGGGATTGCCGAATCGGTATTGCCGTGGAACGAGGAGAAAATTATTGCTAAAGGGTTCAGCCAGTAAAAGGCCGCTAACGCGAAACGATGGCGGTTGTTGTCAAGCAGATTAAGCAGCAAAAGAAGCGTTCCGCCATCCAGTAAGGCAAATGGAATCCGCAGAAGGGTTTCAAAGGGGACACGAGTGACTTCCGATATTTTCGGCAGCAAAGATATTGCAATGCTGATGAATGGCGGGTGGTTCATGTCTTTGTTGAAACGGTAATATTCAATCAGGCCTAGATGCCTCACGCCGTTAGCATGATACTTCCATACAACTGCATCGTAAGTGCCCTCTGTGAACAAAACCAGATACAGCCGAATAAGAATACCGATGGCTATTGCGGCCCAGAACCATTTGCCCGGATGCGATGATTGGCTATTTTCTGCGAACACAAAAAACCCTTTCTTGCCGGCTCTGACTCTATGATTATGTTTTGTTCCCGGTTAATAGCGGCAGGGGATAAATTATGTATTTCTTATCTCAGCCGACGAATAGTGTAAATCATTCGACTTTGCCTTGAACAGACAACTAAATTTTACCTTTTGGCATACCTTACGGGAAGGGTGTGGCTAAGATTTTTTGTCCCTTTTTTGGCTTTTCGTGGCAATTGGCGTAGGAGCATCGGTCGCCAGAAAAGAATTTATCGAGAAGGGCGACTGGAAAGCGATTACAGAAATTGCCAAAAGATATGTTCAAAACTTACCGGTTTAGCCACGGATTACACAGATGACACAGGTCGGCGTTAGCGATAAAGGCAAAGGTAGGAGGCGTCCTCGTCGGCTTTTACCTTGAATTTTTTATTGGCGGGG
>JBEKTD010000022.1:0-3921 GCA_049516395.1 Sedimentisphaerales bacterium
GGTCTTGCTATTGGGGTAGGGCAGGGGAATTTCCACGAGAAGAGAATCGAGAAGAATTGTGCGCCGATTCCGCGCGCAGTTGGCGGACGGTGCGCAGGTCGAGGCTTTATGTACACGGGCTGTCGTTGTGCTTTGATATAAAAAGGTACAAAAAAAGAGAATGAGCAATGAGGTAGGGGCGTATGAAAACAAAACGTTATGTGCAGATAGGCGTTATGGTGGCTGTTATATTGGTAATGGAGCAAAGCGGTTTTGCGTCACTTAATAATGACCCGGGAGCGATACATGCTTATCAGGGCAGTTCGCCTTTTTCCGCGGGCGGGGTGCTGAGCGGTTATGTTGATTATGCTGTATATGCTCCAGGTACGTATGACGGTACCGTATCTTTCAATAACCTCTACGTTTATGCGTATCAGGTCTTCAGCCAAAGCTCGACGGTATCGATTGATTATTTCTCGGTAGGTTTGAAGTCCGGTGTATCGGTGTCTAATGTCATGTCTGATTCGGCTGCGGACTATGCGGTTACGGGTGGCAACATACCGAACTTATCACTTTTGATGCCGCAACAGGCGTTATACCTGTTTCAATCCGACGGTATCAGCGCAAATGAATATTCTTGCACACTGTTATTCACCAGCAAGATCGCCCCTGGAATGGCCGAGGGAGTTGTCTCTGCCGGTTTTGCAGGCGGTGCAATTATGGCTTTGCCATCGCCTGTTCCCGAGCCGGCAACGTTTGGACTGTTAATCGGCGGCGCGTTTATGGCAATCAGGCGAAAAACAAAAGGTTTGAGGTAAACCCCGGGAAACGGGTTGTGTCGTTTAATTGGAAAGAAACGGATGAGGTTAATAAAGGACATTGGTTGAGGAGACATTGATGAAGGTGATGAAAAACATAGTTGCTGTACTCTCCATAATAATGGTCATGGCCGTGCTGGCGCAGAATGCGTTGGCTTTGCCTTCCAGCTCTTTCGATGGAGGAAAGTGGGGCGGCTACGATACTTACTCGGATGGTGCCGGGCTTAATGTGGAAGTCGTGTTTAATGTTTATACTGCGAGTTCCGGCGAGTTTACCTGGGGAGGCCAGATAGCTATGCCCAGCACTGACAAGTATATCTACGTTTACCAGGTGTTCAATTCCAACAGCAGCAGCGAAAACATCGAAAGTTTCAAAGTGCTGAATAGCAACAAAAGCGATGTTGCGCCTTCGGTGATGCACCAGACCTGCTCACAGATAGATAGTACGGGTGCCGGTATCTCGCCCGACCCGGCCGTTAGTGCAATTCAGGGAATGTGGGTATGGGACGGTATCGTTGCCGACAAATATTCATGGTATTTGATATTTAGCAGCAACTATGCGCCAACCAGGGGCGATTTTGCAGTCAACACCGCTTCCACAACTCCGCCGCCTGCTCCGACTCCGGAACCGGCCACAATGGCATTATTTGGCATCGCATCGGCTTTATACGCAGCGAAGCGGGGTAGAAAACGCCAGGCGGTGTAGACCGGACACGCCTGGTTTAAGCGGCAAATTTATGAGGGATAAGATGAAAAGGGATAATTCGAAATCGTGGAGTTGTGCGGTGATTATTTGCTGCGCAACGCTGCTTTTTTGTTTTTCCGCGCAGGCATCGGTTCAGGAAAACGGGACAGCTTTGATGTTGGAGGCGACTCCCGCAGAAGGTGGCTCTCTTAACATCGCGACAGGTGTTCATAATTATGACATATACTCGGATGTTATGCTGAAAGCCACGCCTAAGCCCGGCTATCAGTTCGTTTGCTGGTTGGGCAGCGTGAGTAACACCACGGCCAGCTCCACCACCGTATTTCTTAATTCGCCCAAAATGGTCATCGCTGTTTTTGAGCGGAACCAATTTGAAACGCCCGGAGCGGAAAGTGATTATTTGGGTGGTGGCGGCGAAGGCGGCGGCGGGATGGTGCCAAGCGGTGGGTTATCTGACTCGTCTCTTGAAGAGGCCGAACCTAAATATAGTTCGCCGCAGACCTACTCGTACCCGAATACGTCCCCCGAAAAGCCACCGGTTCCGACCCCTGAACCCGCGACGGTAACATTGTTCTTTGCAGGATTCCTTATGCTGGCCAATCGCCGCAAAAATGGCAAGAACCCGTTATGTAAAACGTAATAATAGCTTATCCCCCTGTTTGCCGATTTCGGTCAGGCAACCCGGAAATGCCAGAAGGATTCAATCGCCTTCTGGCATATTTTTTTATCCTCGTTTCAATTATCGTCGCGGTAAGTCGGCTATGCCTTTCTGAATACTGCCACGACGTTCTCAACCTCGACGACAAACAGCCGGTTGTCCCCTTCGAAGTCAACAGGTATGGCCCCCTTGGGATTGAACAGCACCTTGTCGTATTTTGCAAGCGGTATCTCGGGCATATTTTCAACCTCAGCCGATATCGCCACGATTCTGCCCGTTATGGTGGGAATCTCGATATTGTCCGGCAGTTGAATCCCGCCCTTGGTCTGTTTTTTGTCCTCGTCTTTGCGGATAAGCACCCGTTTGCCTACCGGCTCGACCGTCTCAAAGGCCTCTTCGCTTGTTTCGTTTTTGCCTGCCATATTTGAAGCTCTCCGGCGTCAGATTATTTTACGCCATTATTATGCGCAGGATATTGGGGTTTTTGCAACTGTTTTGAATGGGGCTTGTTGCGGGAATAATTAAATGTTGTTCACTAACGTCCGGCAGGATGCGATTGAACGCGCCAATCCTGGTGTAATCTGCGCCAGCGCCTTAAGCTCATCGGCTGTCAGCGGATTATGCGATGACCGATAAACGAGCATAAAACCCATTGAGCTGCCTCCCGTCGCTAATGGTATCGCAGCCGTCGAGATTTTCTCTAAGAAAACAGGAGAGCATTGAAGTCCCATTCCCAGCATATCTTCGATGGTGCAAATCTGGTTGGATTTGCTGATATTGGTGACTAATTCGGTGTTAAAAAAGTTTTCCACCCGCCTGTCATCGGGGTCAATCGGCTGGTCGCTCTCGAACACGTGCAGCTCGAAATTCTCTGGCTGCATCCCCTCGACTCCGCTCTGGGCAAGCAGGAAAAACGCCACGTGAACGTCCGGCGTATGCTTCTGGATGTAACTGCTCGCGGTGCACAACAATTCGTTGAGGTCGGTAATACCCGTTATCGCGTTGTAAAAGTCCGCTGCGAACCCGATGGCCTTAAGCGCCTTTAGAAAGTCCTTATGTGCCGTCATAATATCATTGCAAAGAATATCAATTTGCATCGCCTGCTTTTTGCGCTGCTTGTTAAATTTCCTAATCAACAGGCGCAGCCGTTTATTTCGTCTTTCGTCGTTCACCGCGTCCTCGCTTCAAAATCATAAAGTTGTTGATAGTTGGTGTCCCTTCCCACGTATTAAAATCGACCTTTACCGCCATCGGCTTTAGACGCCGATTTTAAACCAAACCAGCCCCATAACTAACGTCCTATCAGTTTTATTGCACCACCCCCCGGCTGATCGTATCGTTTGCTGTTTGATTTTCCCCCAAACACACTGTTTTTAGGACCTATCGTAGCGCAGCGAAGACCCCAGACTGCAATTTGATGTCCAGTTTTTCGCAGCGCAGCGAAGATCCCCGCATGCTGTTGGCGGGGAGCCAGACGACCTTGGTTCCGCAACAGGGGACCCATTCATAAATCAGCAATCATAAATCAGAAATGACTGGTGTCTTTGGTCTTATCGGTGCCAAGTTCCGTTCCCGCCCTTGGCGAGGTCTCGCCTTCGGCGGACGGATAGACACGGATTTTTTTAGACGCTATTATGCTGTAACATCATTCTAAACAACGAGATACGCACCGCGAACGACACACAAGCCATTCCGCCGATGGACCGATAAAAATACTGTTTTTACAAGTCATTCGGAGCCGATATAATGGTATCAAACGA